>CAVYIF010000023.1:0-388818 GCA_963768585.1 uncultured Chloroflexia bacterium | reverse complement strand
TAAATATAGACCTGATCTCAGTATACAGAAATTGTCTGCATTTTGCGAACCGGCAAGCCGCCTCCCCAATACCACTGGTTGGGCTTGTGATACCGGTCATTTAATTCTTGAATTCTTTTATATTTTGGGGGTTTTTATTTGGCTTGGGTGACACGCGCCATGAGGTTAAACCAAACCTTAATGGCAAAATCGATCTGCTCGAGCATCGAGAAGTGATCTGCATTCGGGATCACTGCCAGTTCGCCCCTATTGACCATATGGTACATTTCCAGAGACTGCTCAGGGGGCAGAAAAGTCTCGGTCGCCACACCACAAAAGTAATGGATCGATTATTTTCGCAAAATCTTCTTTCGTATATGTTGGAGGATCCAACCAGTTCGCGGATATTTGCGCCAGGAGCCTCTTCCAGTAACCTGGTGAATGATGAACATCGTGTTTTTCTTGAAGAGATTTGATTAAATCGGATTTGCCTGAGCAAGTCGTGCGAAATCCACCATCCTTGGACCGTCAAATCCTAATGGCCCCTGCAAGAAATGACGCCAATCCTCTGTCATGGACTTGGAGATTGCGCCGATCCCATATCCGCGAACCAGGCCAGGATAATTCATTGCCAACTCCAAAGCAGCCTGCCCACCATCGCTGTAACCAATCACAAATGGCTTATGCAGACCCAACTTTTGAATAAACTCAGCAAAATCTGCACCCATCATGCGATATGTTATTTTTCCCGAAGGATTATCCGTGCGGCCATGACTGCGACTATCCGGTGTGTAAACCTGGTATTTCGCAGAGAAGGCAGGCAACACGGGTGCCCACATCTGGCATGTCTCCAGGCCACCATGGATCAGAAGGACGGGTATTCCTGCGCCATACGTTTCGTAATACATGTGTAGACCATTGACCTGAACAGTAGTCCCATGTTCAATCTTTAGCGCTTCCGATGGTTTCATGGGAGCGATCCTTTTGGTGACTTCCTGTAAATAAGTATGAAGCAGCAGACGATGACCAGTAAATCAATAATGATGAACAAGAACTCCTAAAACGCTTGAATTTATCAGCATGCCGACTATGCTTAACAGCATTCCGATCAACGGCAAGATCGCTCCATACCATAGGATGGCTCTACCGTTCCGGGACAAAAAGACCCCGATCACCAGGTAAATGAGCCCAAAAACGATTGTGATAATTGAGGTTGCTTCAAAATCAACAACTGCAGCAGAGACCAGGTGAAGACAACCTGTTAGGAGCAGCAAACCACCTGCAAGTCTACGAATGGGATTCAAGCGAAACTCCCTGCGAATTCTCATAAATCACGGTCTCCTCTTCGCAAATTAGCGTGACGGCTGCCCCACCGGTGGAAATTGATGCGGCATGTGCACTTAGCGCCAGCCCATCTGGTGTCGAAAAATCAGCTTGCAGTGCTTCCAGAGAAGGGAAGTGCAGTTCTGCAATTCGCCAAAACGGTTAGTCTCCTTGCGGGGACATCAGTACCCGGGTGTAAACCGCTTTCGTCACCCGGGTCAGGCACTTTGCAACCATGGGAATGTGCTCGCTCGTATAAGCCTTTTCAAAAGTTTCCGGATCCTTTGGATTAGGATATAGCACTACGATTTTGATACTCATGACCGTCTCCTTTTTTTTCCTGGCAAATGCCCTTCGTAAGCCCAGACCGAAGTCTATCCTGTGCCCTAAACTACGGATCTAGGCTTGACTTGAATTACTTTCAGCATACCCACGCCTCGTTTTTTCTCCGTTTCCAAATACGTTTCCAATCGGGCGTGGAATTGCTATAATGATCTTATGGGGCACCTTGCCGTTTTTGCGTTGGGACCGCTGCAGATCGAGCTGGATGGTAAGCCTTTGCAAACCAGCCGTCGTAAAGCGCTGGCGCTGCTGGTTTACCTGGCGCTCCAAACCGGCAAACATACCCGAGAAGCGCTTTCAAGTTTACTTTGGCCCGATTATGAACAAAAAAAGGCCTTTGCATACCTGAGGCGCACGATATGGGAAGCACATAACCTTCTCGATAAAAGCTGGTTGAAAGTGGATCGTAAGACGGTTTGTTTCAGCCCTGATGCTGATATCAAATTGGATGTAGCCGATTTTCGATCCCATTTAGAAACCGCCGCCCACCATCATCTCGATCATCCCCCATCTGGAGACTGTCCTGAATGCATTGCGCATCTTCACACAGCTGCCCTACTGTATCGAGGCGATTTTCTTCGGGATTCTACCTGCGTGACAGTCCTAATTTTGAAGATTGGAAGTTTTTTCAAAACGAAGCACTGCGCCGCGACTATGCCTTTGCCTTGAAAAAATTGGTAGATCTGCTACAGACAAAGGGAGATTTTCCGAACGCAACGGTTTTCGCCCGGCGCTGGCTAGCATTAGACACCCTGAACGAGGAAGCTCAGCGCGCATTGATCAAAATCTATGCGCTAAGCGGTCAGCGTACGGCCGCATTGCGCCAGTACCAGGAATGCCAGCGTCTCTTAAGAGCCGAATTAGATGTATTCCCGAACCAGAGACCAGAATCCTCTTCGAGCAATTCAATCCGGTGAGTTAGCCCAACCGGCAGAAATGCTTGTTGGACACCCCCAAAAAACCCTAAAAATCAGCGAGGCAGCCGACCTTTCAGTAACGAAACAGGAAGTGGATTTTTCGGCTCAAGGGTCCGTTCCAACTGGTGTCTTGCAAGCTCTCAACAGACCCTTTGTGGGTCGCCAGCTTGAGGTGAAAAAAATCACTGCCCTCCTTGCCAAGTCGAGCTGCTGGTTGGTGACATTGATTGGTCCGGGAGGGATTGGAAAAACTCGCCTTGCTCTTGAAGTTGGTTTAAGCCATCAAAAGCACTTCCCTCACGGCGTATTCTTTGTCCCCCTGATCGCCTTGGAAACAAACCAATCCATCATCCCATCCATTGCCAGAGCGACAGGTCTCATCTTCCGCCAGGACGGCCCATCGCCACAAAAACAGCTATTGGATTATCTGAAGGGAAAAAAAATACTGATCATACTGAACTCATTTGAAACTTTTGTCCATTCTGCAGACTTGCTGCCAGCCATCCATTTTCAGGCCAATGAAGTTAAGTTGCTCGTAACCTCGCGGCACCGGCTGCCGTTAAACGAAGCCTGGGTAGTGGAAATTGACGGCCTGGATTACCCCGGAAACAGCCAGAAAATATTGAAGAGCTTCTGTCTTACAGCGCGGTCCAATTATTTCTCCTCGCTGCTCGCCGGGCAGTGGGTGAATATCAACTCAACAATCCGATCTGCCCGCCGTCTCCCGCGTCACCCAACTCCTGGAAGGTATGCCTCTCGGTCTGGAACTGGCTGCCACCTGGACCAAAATGCTCTCCTGTCAGGGGATTGCTGATGAGATTCTGCGCAGCATGGACTTCCTGGAAACCCCTTTACAGGATCTCCCAGAACGACAGCGCAGTATCCGGGCAGTTTTCGATTACTCCTGGAATCTATTGAGCAATCGTGACCAGCGCCTGTTTCCACGTTTGGCGGTTTTCCGGGGTGGGTTTACTCGCCAGGCCGCTGAGCAGGTGGCTGGCATCTCTCTGCGCGAATTGGCCAGTCTGGTGGATAAATCCCTCGTCCAGCGCAAATCGGTAGGAAGGTTTGGACTACATGACATGTTAAGTCATTACAGCTTGGAAATTCTGAATCGTATTCCTGGTGATTGTCAGGAAACCCTCGACCGGCATTGTTCCTATTACTGCACCATGTTATCAGAATGGAACGCCAGGCTGGGAAGCGCTAGGCAAGGGCAGGTTCTCCGGGAAATCAGAAGCCGATCTTGAAAACATACTGACTGCCTGGGGGCGGGCACTTACCCAAGGCCAGACTACACAGTTGGAACAGGCAGTTGATGGCCTGATTATGTTTTTTTTACGCCGGGGGCGCTTTTGGGAAGGTTTAACCATCTGCCAGGAGGCAGAGAATAAACTGCGAACGATCGAGACGATCGACAGCCGGAGGTTAATTGCCAAATTCTTATCTGGCAGGCTGTATTAAGCATGAACTTGGAAAAGTACCAGGACGCCGTTCAATTTTTATGCGTAAGTCAGTCCATTATTGATGATCTTCGAATGAATTCTCATCAGGTTATGAGCGAACGTGTTTTCCTGCTGACGATTAAGGCGGAACTGGCTATTTTACAATACGATCCATCTTTTGATATTTTTTTCGAACAAAGCTTTTCTCTGGCTAAGAAAACTGGAAAACCAATCCGTTGGGCAGTTTTTTATTGGCGTTACCTGATGAGTGCGGGATCTGCCTCTGAAATCTCTTCTACAACCTGATTAATGAGTATCTGCCGGATATTCGCAAAGACGGCGACCTTTTTGAATTAGGTTGTACATTATTTACGCTCGGGATCCTGGCGGCATTTTGGTATTACGAGATGGGTGAAGCCGAACCTTTTCTCCAAGAATGCTGCGAAATTTTCCAGGTCCTTGATGATCCCATCAGCCAAGTCATGCTTTACAAGACAAACGGGTTTCTTTTCTTGTTCCAGGGGAAATATTCAGAATATCTGGCATTGAAGCAGCAAGAATTAAGGATCTACCAAGATCTTGGGGATCAACGCATGATCGGGATTTGCCATGCGGAGGTCGGGGAATGCTTCACTCGATCTTGGAAAATATGAAGAGGCCGAAATCCAAATAAGAAAGGGGACGGCCCTACTGAAGAATACTGTCGAACATGAATATGCGCTCCGACAGCGTTACTTAGGCGATGCACTTCTTGCTCAAGGCAAATGGTGCGAAGCCATGGAAGCCTACCAATATAGCCTCAACTATTTCCTATCCGTTAGCGAAAGAACATGGATATTTACTTCCTTGACAGGCATCAGCCGGGCAGCGATTGCGTTAGGGGATCGATCCGGCGCATGGAAGGCCGCCACCCAGGCGCTGCAGCTCTATCGTGATGGAAAAGTCTTCAATTACTTTGTATACCCAATCCTGGGGGTTCTCGCGGTCCTACTGGCAGACAGCGGTGAAATTACTCAGGCACTTGAATTTTATGAAACCGCCGTCATCCAGCCCAATCTGGCACAATCGCTTTGGTTTGCAGATCTATACAGTCAGTTCATTGCAGAATTCGCAAAAGAGATGCCGTTGGAAGGCCAAAAATCGGCAAATGGGTTTGGTCAGAACCATGATTTATCCTGGGTGCTACAATCCCTCAAATCTACTGTACCAAATACAGCCGCTACCCAACACAAAGGATTCCAACCAACTAGCCACAAGAATTTAATTCAACCCTATAATAAAAATTCATTTGACCGGATCTTTCATGTGATTAGAAAATCACCTATCGAGAGGAACATCTATGAAACATAATCAAATTACCCCCGGACAATAACCTCCGCACAACCCCAGGTCATTCCTCTCTGGGAGGACGGCGAAATCGACACCACCGGTTGGGACCAGCCGGAGGAGATCACCGTGCTCCCCAACGGGATCAAAGTCGTCCGCAACGTCAGCCAACCCACTTTGACCGCCTACCTGCCCGACCCATCCATCGCCACCGGCACCGCGGTGATCGTCTGCCCGGGCGGGGCTTATCATTTCCTGGCCTTCGAGCATGAGGGCACCCAGGTCGCGGCCTGGCTCAACCAGCGCGGTATCGCCGCTTTCATGTTGAAATACCGCGTCGTCCAGACCGGCGACGATTTCCCGGAGTGCATCGGTACCAATATGGGCGACCCCCAGAAAATGGAATTGATCGTTGTCCCGGTTCAGGAGCTAATTTCTGCCGACAGCTGCCAGGCTGTGCGCCTGGTGCGCGCCCACGCCGCCGAATGGAACCTCAACCCGCAGCGCATCGGCATCATGGGCTTTTCTGCCGGCGGTTTTGCCACCCTCAGCGCTGCCCTGCATTACGATGCTGCCAGCCGTCCCGATTTTGCCGCGCCGATTTACAGCGCCCCCCCGTTCGATGCGCCCATTCCGGCAGATGCCCCGCCCTTGTTCTTGTTGTGTGCTGCCGACGACGACATGGCCTCCGGGGTCAGCACCCGCTTCTATGCCGAATGGCGGGCCGCCGGTCACCCGGTCGAACTCCATATCTATGCGAAAGGCGCTCACGGCTTTGGCATGAACCAACAAAACCTGCCCTCTGATCGCTGGATCGAGCGCTTCGCGGATTGGTTGGAGGGGTCAGGTTTCCTTGGGGATCGCAAGTGACCCGGGAATCTGGGGAGCTTTCTTCACCGGATTGGCGTACCAGCGGAAGCAGTTAACGCCTGAATATTGTTCAACGAAAGACCTTCAAGACCTTACTTTATCCAATCCGTGCCGTTGGGATGGATAAATGCTTTCACGTCTATTTTGCTTCGCAGGTTTTTGAAAGCGGTCTGCCAGTCATCCAGTGAATATCGGTTGGTCAGCAGCGAATCAAGATCAAACACCTTTCGCGTAATGAGATCGATTGCCCGTTCCCAGGTTTCACGACCATTCCAGCTCCACGATCCCTGAATGGTCAGTTGGTAAAGGGACACAGCATCCATGTTGATCGTGATCGGTTTTCCCCACAGGCTGATCATGGAGATGACGCCTTTTCCGCCGCGTCCTTCGCCAGCCCGATATGCGCAATCGATCGCGTGTTGGACCCCTTTTTCGGATGCAGAGCACTCCAGCACAAAATTTGCGCCGTGTCCATGGGTCAGGTCCATAATTGCTTTCTCAGGGCTATCCTCAGAGTAGAGAATGAAATCAGCACCTGTTTTGCGACCGATTTCCAGCCGGTGCGCATCCGAATGCAGACCAATTAATGCCACCGCGCGTGCGCCTCGGATTTTGGCAAACTGGACACCCAGCAGACCCATCGGCCCCGGTCCAACAACCACGACAAAGTCACCGGCTTTGACCTGATTGCGTTCTTGCATGGAATGCACCGTTGCCACTACCGGTTCGGTGAAACAGGCATGGTCGAGCGAGAAACCATCGGGATATTTGTAAACTTGTGCCTCTGGGATCACCATATAAGCTGCATACGCGCCATCCCGGGTTACGCCAAGCCAGCCCTCACGGGTTTCGATGTCCGAAACAATTCGATCCCCCGGTTTGAGGGAAGTCACCTTCGAACCAGCTTCTTCAACAATTCCAGAATATTCGTGCCCCAGCGTGACCGGGGCCTTGTAAAAATGTTTATCGTCTTCGATCAATAAGTCACTTCCGCAAACTCCCCCGGCCCAAACTTTCATAAGGATTTCATCTTCCTTATAGATCGGGTGGGGAACCTCTGTTAATGCAACATGACCGACACCGGTCTGCGTTTTTCGAAGAGCTTTCACAAAATATCTCCTTCCGTTCACAAATAATTGATGATTTCAAACAAAACTGATCTTTACCAGAATAAGAAATCAAATATGGGTTGTTGTGGTATGCTGATGGATCATTCAACTTGAGAACATTATACAGCCTTAGACAAATTGAGAAAATCTAATTAGAATTTGAACAAAAAACGGGACAAATATTTTACGAATTTAGAATTTAGGAGCAAAGTGATTTATGACAGGAAAATTGGCAGGAAAAGTAGCCGTGATTACCGGCAGCAGCCGCGGCCTGGGATTGGCGATTGCCCAGGCTTACGCCGAACAGGGTGCCGCAGTCGTCATTTCATCGCGAACCGCGCGTTCGGTAGAGCAGGCCGTAGATGGTCTTAAGCAAAGCGGATTTCAGGCGTTTGGTGTGGCCTGTGATACGGGCAGCCTGAACCAGGTGGAATCCCTGGCCAGCCAGACCCTGGCGCATTACGGCCAACTGGATATCTGGGTCAATAATGCCGGGCTGAGCGCGCCGTACGGGCCGACCATTTCCATCCCGGTCGAACAATTTACGAAAATTATTCAGACGAATATCCTGGGCGTTTATCATGGTTCTCTGGTTGCGATGAAGCACTTTCTCCCGCAGAAATCGGGCAAGCTGATCAACCTCCTCGGGCGGGGTGCTGAAGGGCCTGTGTCGTTTCAAAATGCTTATGCTTCGAGCAAAATCTGGGTGCGATCCTTTAGCAAATCTCTGGCAAAAGAATATGCTCACAGCGGAGTGGGTATTTATATGTTTAATCCCGGTCTGGTTCTGACCGATATGGTCACGGATGTGGAGGCCATTGAAGGCTACGGCCAGCGCATGTCGCCGCTGAATACCGTCTTGCGCATGTGGGGTAACCCGGCTGAAGTGCCGGCGCGCAAGGCCGTCTGGCTGGCTTCTTCCGCCACGGATGGTAAAACTGGCCTGGAAGTCAATATTTTAACCCCTGGTCTTTTCGTTGGGGGTGCCCTGCGCGAAGCCTGGAGGCGTTTGACCCGCCAGCCAGGCTCTTTGAAGGATATTAAAGTCACAACCATTCCGCCTGCTGTGCCGGTGGAAGGAGCCGAAAGGTAGCAAAATCGCAGAGCATATTACGGCGGTACATCGTGCCAATCAACGGCAGGCAAACCGCCGCCTATCAAGCTGGAGTTCGACCGCACGTATTCTTCCATTAATTGACCGGAGTTGCCTCGCTCCAGTGGCTGGTGGAAACCCGCGTCCAGTATATATGGTTTCCTCCCATAAATTAACGGCGACCTTTCAACCCGATTTGCTCCCGCCTTTCCATCCGGGTATAATGCGACAAAATCAATCATCATTATCCTGATGAAAAAAATCGCCTGAGGCGGCATGCCCCGAACAGGGTGCCGCTTGTGGAGGAAATCGTGAACCGTGTGTTAACAAGTATCATAATGGGTTTGTTTCTCGTTTCCGGCTGGCCCGGGTTGTTCGGGGCTTCATCACCCGACACGCTCACTGCCCAGGCAGCAGCCGTCCAATGGCCAAATGTCCACCTGTCTCTTTTTGCCAGCGGTTTGCCCGGACCGGTCACCATCACTTCCGCCGGCGACCACAGCGGGCGCATTTTTGTGGTAGAACAGGGCGGCACGATCCAGATTTTGCAGAATGGGGTTAAGCTGGCGGCACCCTTCCTCGATATTCATACCCTCATCTCTTGCTGTGGCGAACGCGGGCTGCTTGGACTGGCTTTTTCACCCGCCTACGCCAGCAATGGCCACTTCTACGTCTATTACACCAATCCCGGTGGAAATATTGTAATTGCCCGCTACTCAGTTTCCGCCAACCCCAACCTGGCAGATCCCAACAGCGGGGTGGTGGTGCTGACCATCCCACACCCCATCAATGCCAACCACAACGGCGGGCAGTTGGCCTTCGGCCCGGATGGCTATCTGTACGCCGGACCTGGGGACGGCGGTGGGGGCGGCGACCAGCCCAATAACGCTCAAACCATGACCGTCCTGCTCGGTAAAATCCTGCGTATCGATGTCGAAGGCGCCGGGTGCGTGCAGGATCCGCCCGCCGTGCAGAACTACTGCATTCCAGCGGACAATCCATTTGTCTCATCCGGTACCGCCAGGCACGAAATTTGGGCCCTGGGAATGCGCAACCCGTGGCGTTTTTCCTTCGACCGCCTGACCGGCGACCTGTATATCGGCGACGTTGGCCAGAATATTGAGGAGGAAATCGATTTTCAACCGGCCTCCAGTGCTGGCGGCGAGAACTACGGCTGGCATATCCTGGAAGGGAACCTGTGTTATAACCCCTCCCCTGACTGCATCCAACCAGCGAATTATGCTCCCCCGGTGGCTACCTATGACCACGGCGTCAATGACGCCAACGGCTGCGCCGTGACCGGCGGATCTGTCTACCGCGGGCCGGATATCTTCCTGAATATGCAGGGTGTATATTTCTATGCGGATTACTGCAAAGGCAAAATCTACGGCTTGAAAAATGATGGTGGCTGGCAAACCCAACTGTTAACCACCGCCCCATTCGCGATCTCAACTTTTGGCGAAGATGATAACGGTATGATCTATGTCGGCGATTTAACCCATGGCGCAATATACCAGCTCCAGGCCGAGATCGATTACGCCGCGCTCCCCTTCCGCGCCTATCTTCCAGCAATCTCTTATTGAAATGAATGGCATTAAAAACCAGGGTTGCTGAATTGTAAAAGAAAAAATGGATCGTTTTTCTTTCATCGGCATTCTCATTTATAGAACATCTGTATTATTTTTGGGAAATGTGCTAAAATGTTGACCCATGCCAGAGATCATTAATGTCGAACTTTTGAGCAAGACCTATCAGGTTTCCGAACGTGAAGGCGGAATTGGTTCGGCGATCCGCGGTTTTTTTCATCGCAAGCACCGCGATGTCAAGGCTGTGCAGAAGGTATCCTTCAGCATCCAGCCCGGCGAAGTAGTCGGCTTTCTCGGCCCCAATGGCGCCGGCAAAACGACCACCTTGAAAATGCTTTCAGGCTTGCTCCATCCTACCTCGGGTGCAGCACGCGTCCTCGGCTATATCCCCTGGCAGCGCGAGCCTACTTACCTGCAGGCCATGACCCTGGTGATGGGCCAGCGCAGCCGCCTTTCCTGGGATATTCCAGCCGCCGACTCCTTTCTGCTCAACCAGGCCATCTACCGCATCCCGGATAACGAATACCAGCGGACGCTCAAGGAGCTCAGCGAATTGCTCGATTTGGCGCCGATCCTTAAGAAACCGGTGCGCAACCTTTCGTTGGGTGAGCGTATGAAGGTCGAACTGGCTGCCGGACTGCTGCACCGTCCCCAGGTGCTCTTTTTGGATGAGCCAACCATCGGCCTGGACATTTCCGCCCAGGCCCGCATCCGAGAATTCTTGCGAGAATTCAACTACCGCACCGGTGCGACCATTCTGCTCACCAGCCACTACATGGCCGACGTGACCGCCCTGTGCGAGCGGGTGATTATCATCCATGAAGGCCAGCTTAAGTATGACGGCAGCCTGGCCGGATTGTCGCGGCGCATCGCTCCCTTCAAACTGATCGGTGTGGCCCTGGGAGAACCCTGTCCCTGCGATTTAAATCCTTACGGCACCCCCGTCTTCCCCAATAAAGGCGAGGATGAAAACGGTTCCAAACAGTACGTGCAGGTGCCGGCCGGGGATGTAGCCGCCATCACCTCGCGCATGCTGGCCGACCTGCCGATCCGCGATCTGACCATTGAAGACCCACCCATCGAATTGGTCATCGAACGGGCTTTTCAGGAATAAGGACGATGCTCAGGATCTATTGGCGCTTCTGGCAGGTCAACTGGGCCGAACAATGGCAGTACCGCGCCAACCTGCTGATGTATTTGTTTTACTGGCTGGTCTCGCCGATCGTTTACCTTTCGGTCTGGGTATCCATCGCCAACGTGCAGGGCAGCGTCAGCGGCTTGACCGCCAACGACTTTATCACTTATTACCTGACCCTGCTGGTCGTGGACCAGCTCACCAGTGAAATCACAATCCACATTTTCGCTTACAAGATTCAAGATGGCACGCTCTCCGGGGACCTGCTGCGCCCGGTCCACCCGATCTTGACCAATGCCCTGGTCAATAACATCGCCTTCAAGGCGCTCAACCTGATTGTTTTTATCCCCATCTGGATCGCGCTCTTCTTGCTTTTCCGCCCTGATTACAGCAGCGTTACCCTGATCACCATTCTGATCGCGGTCCCCGGCATTTTGATCGGCTTCTGCTTGAATTTTCTTCTGGGAGCCATGATCACCTGCATGGCGTTTTGGACCACGCGCGTGTACTCGGTTTCCCAGTTCTTTTATCTGCTGATCGTGCTGCTCTCGGGCCAGTTCGTCCCGCTCCAACTCCTGCCCCCGGTCGTGCAGCAGATCGCGCAGTACCTGCCGTTCCAGATGTTTCGCTTCGTTCCGGTCGAGATCATCCGCAACCGTCTATCCACCGCTGAAATACTGTTTGACTATGCCATCAGCCTGGTCTGGTTGGTGATTTTCTATCTCCTTTTCCGCTGGGTCTGGCGCGAAGGGGTCAAGCGCTTTTCGGCCGTGGGAGCCTGACCGATGCATATTCTGCGCATGCTCTCCGCCCTTTTTAAAGTCAACATGGAATTGGCCCTGGCCTACCGGGTCGATACTGCGGTCAATATTCTGCTTGAACTGCTCACCCTGGGCTGGGAACTGATCAGCCTGGGGATCATTTTCAGCAATACCACCACCCTGGGCGGTTGGAGCCTGGGAGAACTGATCGCCCTGCTGGGGGTTTTCCACCTGGTTAATGCCTTGATGAATGTCTTGATCTGGCCCAACACCGAGAAATTTAACGCCAGCGTGCGCGACGGCACGCTCGATTACACCTTGCTGCAGCCTGCCGACAGCATGTTCCTGGTCACGTTCTCACGCATGGTCATCTGGCGGGTATGGGACTTAATTCTCGGTGCAGTATTGATCACCATTGGCGTTAATATGAGCGGTCTCGGCGCCACGCCGCTCAATTTATTGGGCTTCTTGCTGCTGGCAACTTCAGGTTCATTGATTCTTTACAGCCTGTGGATCGTGATGATTGCCGCCACTTTCTGGTTTACCAAGTTCGATAACAACGTTACCATCTTGCAGGCACTGCTGGATACCGGACGCTACCCTTCCACAGTGTACCCGTTCTGGCTGCGGCTGATCATCACCTATTTCGTACCGATCGCCGTCGCAACCACGGTACCCCTCCAGGCCCTGCGCGGGGAACTGGGTCCCCTGCAAATTTTGATGTTTCTGGGGATCAGCGCGGCCAGCTTCCTGGCTGCCTCCCGGGTCTGGAAAGCAGGGGTTAAGAAATACGCTGGCGCTTCCAGTTAATTTTCGTGGGCATCCTGTCGAAAAGTTGGCACGCCATTGCTTAACAAGATCAAAGAGCAAACCAAAATCGAATGTTCGTATTTCGTATAATGAGGATGGCTCAATGAACCCACAAAACGATAAAGACATGAATGAATTCCCCGAGGCACAGCCGGAAACGCCGCGACCAAATGCGATCGCAGGCGAAATTATTACGGAGACGTTCGATTACGACGATGGTCGGCAGGTCACGGTGTACATCCCGCCAGACCCGCCCGAAGCGATCGTATTCGCCGGTGACGGTCAGATGATCTCGCAGTGGGGCGGGGTTCTTGAAGCAGCGGATGTGCCGTCGACCATGATCGTTGGCGCACACCGTGTGGCCGACGAAACGCTGCGACTCCACGAGTATTCGCCAAACTTCGATCCGCAACGGTTTGCCGCACACGAGCGGTTTTTCGTCGATGAGGTCGGTGCGTGGGTGCGGTCACGTTTCGGGTTAACGCTGCCCGCTGAGCGCACGGCGGTGTTTGGTGTTTCAGCGGGTGGAGAGCTCGCGCTCGCTATTGGGCTTCGCCATCCCGACCTCTTCGGCGCGATCTTCTCGGCCTCGCCCGGCGGGGGATACCGGCCGCCTGAAGAGATGCCGAGGCCGTTGCCGCGCACGTACCTTGTGGCCGGTACGCTGGAACCGTTTTTCCTCGACAACGCGGCCCGGTGGGCGAAAGCGCTGCAGGATGCAGCAGCGGACGTCGTGATGAGCAAAAGAGCGGCTGGGCATGACGCCGCGATGTGGCGAGAAGAATTTCCGTTGATGGTCGCGTGGGCGTTTGGTTTGGAAAACAGGGGGTAAGAAATACGCCGGCGCTTCCAGTTAAATTTTGGATGCAGCATACCTGAAAAGTATGCTGCACCCGATCCTCTCACCCTACCCTGGAAAAAACGAATCTACTCGGGATGATCCACGTCACCATTGCCATTGCCATTGCCATTGGCCGGCATGGTATCGATGTCATTATCATACATCAAGGCGTCGTGCCCGCGCTCACCGGTGCGAATGCGAATCACTTCCTCCACCGGGTAGATAAAGATGATCCCATCCCCCGGATTCCCGGTACGAGCCGCCTTGACGATGGTCCGCACCGTTTTATCGACATTTTTATCACTGAGCACGATATTAATTTGCAGCTTGGGAAGCATATCGACCTGGTAGGTGCCGGATCTTCCGGTAAGGACGATCCCGCCTTGCTGTCCGTGGCCGCGCACCTCCATCACATTCATGCCCACAATGCCAATTTTACGCAGGGCTTCTTTCACATCGGGAAACTCGTCTTCTCGAATAATCGCTTCAATTTTCTTGGTCATCGTATTCTCTCCTGTCTGATCAGGTCAATCAAACGTAAGCCCGTTCACCGTGCTCGCTGATATCCAGACCCACTTCCTCCTCATTATCTGAGACGCGCAGCGGGGTAAACCTGGCGATGACTTTTGAGATCAACATGGTCATGCCAAAGGCAAACACAATCACCAGGCCAATCGTCACCAGCTGGATCAGGAACTGGGTCGGATTGCCGTAGAAGAGTCCATCCGCCCCGGCATCGTTAACTACTTTGGAAGCAAACAGGCCGGTTGCCAGCGCGCCCCATGTACCGCCCATGCCGTGACAGGCCCAGACATCCAGCGACTCGTCCAGGTTGTGGCGTTGGCGAAAACGAATGGCATAGTAGCTGATCGGCGCCGCGACCCCGCCAATGATGATCGCCGATAAAGGCGTCACAAAACCAGCCGCCGGGGTAATCGCCACCAATCCCACCACTGCACCGGTCACGATGCCCAAAACACTGGGCTTGTTATCTTTCCAACTTAAGAACATCCACATGATGCCCGCGCTGGCGGCGGCGGTGTTGGTGGTGATAAAGGCATTCACTGCAATCCCGTTGGCGGCCAGGGCACTCCCGCCATTAAACCCAAACCAGCCGAACCACAGCAAACCCGCTCCCAACACGCTGTAAGGAATGTTGTGAGGTTCAAAAACACGCGAACCAAATCCCTTACGGGCGCCAATCACCATGGCAAATGCCAGGGCGGAAAAACCGGCGGTAACGTGCACCACCGTCCCGCCCGCAAAGTCGAGCGCCCCCAAATGACGGAAGATGCCCCCGGTTCCCCACACCCAATGCGCCACCGGATCATAAATAAAGGTTGCCCACAGCAGGCTGAAGATCAGGAAGGCCTTGAAACGCACCCTTTCAACAAAGGCCCCGGTGATCAGGGCGGGTGTGATAATAGCAAACATCATTTGAAAACCGGCAAATGCCAGATGGGGAATGGTCGCAGCATAGTCGGCATTGGGTGCTGTGCCTACACCCACCAGTCCCAGGAAATTAAAACCGCCAATCAAACCCAGGAAATCGGTGCCAAAGGCCAGGCTGTATCCGTAAAGCACCCATTGGATGCTGATCAGTCCGATGATAATAAAATTAAGATTTAGCGTTGAAAGTATATTTTTCTTACGGACCATGCCGCCATAAAAAAAGGCCAGGGCCGGAACCATCATCAGCACCAGGGCAGATGAAATGAGAACCCAGGCGGTATCCCCCGCATTAATCGCTTCCATTTTTTCTCCTTATATTGCATGACTCCGGGTAATTTGCCACAAGAACACCGATTTGATTATAGAAACCCCTCCCGCCCCCGTCTATTACCCAAATGGGGCATATCTGGAGTCTCCTTCGTCGGAAATACCATCGACTGCGCTAACAATACAAGACCTTAAAAGGTCGCGTTATCGTAATCGCGCAGCCATAGATAGCAAAAAAGCCCCTTGACCATGGCGTCTGTCGGATAAACCTGCCTGAGTCAAGAGGCTTTATCTGTTCCAACCGGCGAAAATTCATCCACTCACCGGCATCTTTTGCTGCTTATGGTGTGGCGCGGCCAGGCCCCAACAGCGGGCACAAGAGGAAGGAATCATTTGCATCCATGATGCCATCCCCGTTGTTGTCGACCCACCAGCGTCCGCCAACATAGCCCTGATCACCAGGGCCAAACTCGGTCACGCCATTGGCCAGCAGTTGAAAACGGCCGTGCATTGGCAAGGAATCGGCGGACACAAAGGTATCATAGTACAAACCCTGGCTGGACACATACACCACACCAAGCGCACCATGCCCTCGGTTTGCTGATGCGGGGATTACAGAAACCAGGGCCATCATGATTACAATCAGCAGTACAGGTATTTTTCGTTTCATTTCCATGTCCTTTCATAATAAGTGAGAGATCCGATTGCGGTTCTGATAATTGGATTGTTTCAATCAATAAGCACCTCCTAAGTCCAATCTATTAATAACAATATACAAATTAATCATTGCAGACTTCTTATGCAGATATTAAGATAAACTTACATAGATTACCAGACGGACCCTTTGGCCTACCTCATGCCTTTTTTTATTTTCTATCCCCATGTGCTCTGATCTATATCCATCATTTTTGGGTTAGGAAAATACTTATTAACGAACAAATGCTGGCAAGTACCGCCGTGCGGTCAATTACCAGCAATTCCAAATTGATTAATCCAGAAAAAAAACAGGCCTCGCTGCTACATGGCAAACTCGTTTAATTTTCCAGACTTCACACCGAAGTGGACATCATTTTCCCCACTATAAAATTTTAAAGGCTCGACCAACACAGAAAAATCCGGAAATCGCATAACAGCAGTTCTCAATCATTCGCACCTTACAGTAGAATTAGGCATCACACCATAACTTGCAATAACCGGCATACCCAATAGGTTGTGAAATGAGTTGGGGAAAAGGGAGAACAGGAACAGGAAGAGGCTGGAAAGCGGCCTCTGGCGCGTTTTGACCAATATCCCGGGCATTCGCGCGGCTATGCCAATCTTCCAGAACCGGTCAGGCGCCAATTTGCTGCAGATATCCCCCAATGGAGTGCGTTTATCCGCCAGGAAGCAGAACGCTACGATTTTCCTTATGTCGATATGAGCGATGATTTCCAATCACGCTTGGTTGAAGCCGGTGATATTCTTACCCATGATCGACAGGAGCTGCCCCATGGAAAAAATTGAGACCCATATAAACGGCCTGAGAGCCCGCATTTTCACCGCCGGAGATAGCGGTTCGCCGGTCGTGCTCCTGCACGGCGGCGGAACCGATTCGGCCATGCTCTCCTGGCGGCTGGCTATTCCGGCCCTGGCTGCCCACCACCGCGTCTTTGCCCCGGATTGGCCCGGCTACGGCGGGAGCGAGATCTTCTCCGGTGAGTACACCTCCGAAGCCATGGTCGCCTGGCTGCATGCCGTCCTCGATCACCTGGGGCTGGAAAAAACGGGATTGGTCGGGATCTCGATGGGCGGTGGAGGCGCGCTGGCCTACACCCTGGCCCATCCCGGGCGCGTAACGCGCCTGGTGCCGGTCGACAGCTACGGCCTGGCGCGCAAGGCCCCCATGCATTTATTATCCTACCTGATGGTGCGTATGCCCTGGTTGATCGACCTGACCTGGATTCTGGTGCGCCGTGACCGGCGCATGGCAACCTGGTCATTAAGCAGCATCTTCGCTGATAAGAAGAACATCACCCCTGATCTGGAAGAAGAGGTCTGGCAGGCCATCCAGGATCCTACCGCGCAGCGCTCTTTTTCTGCCTTTCAGCGCTACGAACTAGGCTTCAGCGGGCTGCGTACCTGCGTGATGGACCGCCTGGGCGAAATCCGCTGCCCGACCCTGATCATCCATGGCGAAAAAGACAGCCTGGTGCCGATAGCGGCCGCGCGCGAGGCTGCGCAGCGCATCCCTGACGCCCGTCTGGAAGTTGTTCAGGGCGCCGGGCACTGGCCGATGCGCGAACGCCCGCAGGAGTTCAACCGATTGCTGATCGAGTTTTTCGCAGATGAAGAACAATAGACGCATCCAGTTTTGGAACCAATGCTAAGGTATTTTTGTTTATTCGTACACTCACGACATATTTTCAGCAAAGTGGTATTTGCGGACCGAGTTAAAAACAAGATAAAATAGATTAGAGTTTTTATCATCATTTCACAGGCTTTCGAAGGAGAAAATCTTATGCAGTATCGTCAATTAGGCAAATCCGGCGTCCGGGTATCCACCATCGGGATCGGCACCAACCGTTTCGGGTATGAACACATGCCGCAAGCTGAAGTTAATCGCGTGATCGACAGCGCGGCCGACCTGGGGATCAATTTTCTCGACAGCGCGGACGTTTACCAGGGTGGAAAGTCCGAAGAAACGATCGGCAAAGCCCTGGCGAGCAAACGCCAGCAATTTGTAGTTGCCACCAAATATTATAATAAAACCGGCCCCGGACCAAACGATTGGGGCGCTTCCCGCTACCATCTTTACGATGCGGTCGAGGCCAGCCTGCGCCGCCTGCAAACCGATCATATTGATCTGTATTATGTGCATGTTTTTGACGATACCACCCCGATCGAAGAAATGCTGCGCGGCCTGGACGACCTGGTCCGCGCGGGAAAGATTCGCTACATCGGCGCCTCCCAATTCTTATCCTGGCAAATCGCACGCGCCAACCTGTTAGCCGAGGTGCACGGCTGGTCGCCATTTGTGGTCATTCAAGCGCATTACCACATGCTGGAACGCGGATTGGATCATGAAATGCTGCCCTTCTGTCACAGCCAGGGCGTGAGTCTGGTCCCATTTTTCCCCCTGGCCGGTGGTTTCCTGACCGGCAAATACAAGCGCGGACAGCCCGCCCCTGCCGGCTCGCGCGGCGAATCGAGCGGCTACGTCCAGAATTACATGACCGACCCCAACTACACCTTCATCGAACGCCTGACTTCCTGGGCACAAGAGCGCGGACGCACAATGGCCGAAGCCGCCCAGGCCTGGCTGCTGGCTAAGCCTGAAGTCTGTTCTGTGATCAGCGGTGCAACCCGTCTGGAGCAAATGCAGGCCAATGCCAAAGCCGCGGATTGGACGCTTACCACCGAAGAAGTGGCGCAGATCAACGCATTACTGCCGTAAACAAATTTTTCAAAACAAATCCGGGCAATGCGAAAAAGTCACTGTCCGGACTGCTTTTCAAAGGAGGGTTCTATGAAATACGGCTTATACCTGCCAGTTTTTGAACCGTGGGGCAGCGCCCGGATCATTGCAGACCTGGCGCAAAAAGCAGAAGAGGCAGGCTGGGACGGGTTGTTTGTTTGGGATGACGTCGCCGGCAGCGAGGTGGATATGGTCGATCCCTGGGTGGCCCTTTCCGCGGCGGCTGTGGCTACCACCCGTATCCGCCTGGGCGCGCTGGTCACCCCCCTGCCGCGCCGCCGCCCGTGGAAGTTTGCCCGCGAAACGGCCTCATTGGACCATTTAAGCGGCGGGCGGCTGGTGGTGGGGGTCGGCACCGGTGGCGGAGATGACCAATGGGCAGATTTTGGCGAGGAGTCAAACCATAAAGTGCGCGGCGACATGCTGGATGAAGCCCTGGAAATCGTCACCGGGCTGTGGAGCGGTGAACCCTTCGCTCATGATGGCCCGCATTACCACATCAAAGGCACGCGCTTCCTGCCTGCCGCGCTTCAGCAGCCGCGCATCCCTATCTGGGTGGGCGGCATCTGGCCCAACAAACGTCCCCTGGCGCGCATGGCCCGCTGGGACGGCATGTTTCCCCTGTTCTTTCACGCCAAATCCGCCGCGGAAGCCTTCGAGCAGTTCAAGCTATCGATCAAGACCGTTCGCGAAATGCGAACATCAACAGTCCCCCTGGATGTGATCGCCCTGGGAGCGACCCCTACCGGCCAGCCGGATGTCTCTGCCTCCATGGTGCGGCCTTATGCGGCTTCCGGCGCTACCTGGTGGCTTGAGTCGATTGCGCCGTTGCGCATGGGGAAACCCGGCGACGAGCTTTGGACGGCCGACCAGCTGCATGCCAGGGTTTTGGACGGCCCGCCGCGGATCTAAACTGGGTCAGGGTTAACGTCGTGGAAATGATTGGCTGCTGTTGTTGGAGCGATCAGTCTTTTTTGCCCCGCAGCAGTTCCTGATCGGTCTGGGCGCACTCTTCGAAAATCTGGGCGACCTCTTGTTTCATTTCAGCAGAGGCCGTCGGGGTATACGAGATAAATTTAATCAGATCGCGAGCCTGACGTAGCAGTGTTTTTACTTCCGCAATGTAGGCGATATTGTAGCGTCCGCCTTCGGAGGGAACATCCAGTTCGCGTGCTTTTTGGATCAGTTCACGCGCCTTCGCGATCCGCTCCGCGGAAGGAATCATTCGAGCCATCAAACCTCCTGTGAAAGGTACGACGGAGTCCGCCCGGTCGGGTCCAGAATTACGATCCGGGAACTGCCATACGCGCGGATCGCCAATCGGCTTCGGTCTCCGGCGGAGCCTGCACATCCGCACGACGTTCCAGTGCCAGCGCTCCCTGCGGACAAACAGAAATACACACCCCGCAGCCCACGCAGCGCATTTCAAGCACCTGAGCTGTATTTTCCAGGGACAACGCGTTAAATTGACAGGCAGGGATGCAATCGCCGCAGGCAATGCACAGCGCTTCGTCGACCCGGTTAATGAATGCCGAATGCGCCACCACATTGGCGATGCCCAGATCGGCCATACCGCGCAGAACGCCGCACGAACAGGTGCAGCAATTGCAGATATATGAGATCTCTTGCTGGTTGTTGCTCACACAATGCACCAGACCCGCCTGGGCAGCGCGCTGAAGCGTCTGGTAAGCGCCGTCACGCGTCAGCGGCTGCACCGTTCCACCTGCGCTGAAGGCATCTGGCTGACTGCTCAATACCATGCACACATCCACCGGGTGCTGGCACGGCTCTCCGATCAACGCTTTTTGCACGCGGCAGATGCAGTCGATCACCCCCCAGGATTGGGCGCGGTCGACCAGGCCCGTCACGCTTTCAAAAGGCTGCACTTCCAGGTCATTCTTGATCGTCTCTCCGACCGGGATGACCCGGTGGACTTGCGGTTTGACCTGCAAGGCGCGGCCAAATGCCTTTTTATAATAATCTTCAAATAATTGGGCCATCTCGGCATCCAACCGTTCGATTTGAGCTTCGTAGATACCTACCACAAAGGGCATCAGGCTAAATCCCAGGCGGCCTTGCCCTGTTTTTCCGATCGAGATCAATCCCTTTTTTGACATCTCCTTGAGCAAAGGGATGATCTCCTGCGGCGGTCGTCCCAGGCGCGTTGCGATTTGGGCAGGGGTTTCCATTTCAGGCAGTAAATCGGCGGCCAGGGTCGCTTCTTCGGGGGTAAAAATCTTTGCCAGCAAGCGCAAATCCGATTCGTCCTCCGCGGCAGGGAAGCGGTTCGGCAGCCCATCCAGGCTGTGCGCCAGGCGCCGGTAAGGTGAATCCGGAAGAAATTTAGGGGCAGATGGCGTAGTCATAACCATATTATATACGATCCTGATCAGGCTGCTGGTATAATCCTTCCCTTGGAGAGATGGCATGGCTTTAATCAGTTTTAAGGGTGTGAGCCTGGGTTTTGGCGGGCCGCGCCTTCTGGAAAATGTGGATCTACAGTTAGAACGCGGTGAATGGGTCGGCCTGCTGGGACGCAACGGCATGGGGAAGTCCACCTTGCTCAAATTGGCAAACGGCGACCTGGAGCCTGATGGCGGAACCATTTCGCGCCAGCAGAATCTGCGTACCGCCTATCTGCCCCAGGAAATTCCCCAGGGGGTAGTTGGGACAGTATATGAAATTGTTTCTTCCGGGTTGGAAAAACTGGCCCCAGCATCCAGTTCTGAAGATGCCTGGAAACGCCAGCTTCACGTCGAACAGGTGATTTCACGTATGCTGCTCGAGCCCAAGGCGAATTACAGCACCCTTTCGGCGGGTTTGAAGCGGCGGGTGATGCTGGCCCGCGGTCTGGTCAGGCAGCCGGATTTACTTCTTTTAGACGAGCCGACCAACCATCTGGATATCCAATCTATCCAATGGTTAGAAAATTTCCTGGTGCGGTGGGGCGGCACCCTCTTATTTGTCACCCATGACCGGCTGTTTCTTCAGCGTTTAGCCACCCGCATCGTTGAATTAGACCGCGGGCGCCTGTTCGACTGGAACTGCGATTACGCCACCTTTCTGCAGCGCAAGGAGGCCATGCTCAATGCCGAGCAGGAACAAAACGCGCTTTTTGATAAGAAGCTGGCCCAGGAAGAACAATGGATCCGGCGCGGCACGGAAGCCCGCCGCACGCGCAACGAGGGCCGGGTGCGCGCCCTCAAACGCCTGCGCGATCTTCGCCAGGAACGCCAGGAACAACCCGGAAAAATTCGCCTGCAAATTCAGGAAGAACGCCGTTCGGGCCGGCTGGTCATCGAGGCCGAAAATGTGAGCTACGCCTATCCTGACCAACCGGTCGTGACCAATTTCTCAACCATCATCCAACGTGGGGATAAGGTGGGCATCATCGGGCCCAATGGATCCGGAAAAACCACCTTGCTGCGCATCCTGATGGGTGAACTGCCACCCCAGCAGGGCAGCATCCGCCTGGGCACCAACCTGCAGATCGCATATTTTGACCAGCTGCGCGCTCAGTTGGATGAGAATCTTTCGGTGCTGGACAATGTCGGCCAGGGCCGCGACATGCTGACGATTAATGGAAAAACGCGCAATCTGATCGGCTACCTGGAGGATTTCTTGTTCCCGGCAGACCGGGTCAGGGCGCCGATCAGCGCCCTTTCCGGCGGTGAACGCAACCGCCTGCTGTTGGCCCGCTTGTTTGCCGAACCCGCCAACCTGTTGGTGATGGATGAACCCACCAACGATCTGGATATCGAAACCCTCGAACTCCTGGAAGATATGCTGCTGGAATTCAGCGGGACCCTGCTGCTGGTCAGCCATGACCGGGCATTTTTGAACAACCTGGTCACCAGCACTCTGGCCCTGGACGGCAGCGGCAGGGTTGTCGAAACCGTAGGTGGTTACGATGATTGGCTGCGCCTGGCTGAAGAAACCGGCCGGAGCGAAGAAAACGCCCGTAAGCCGGTCCAGGTCGAACCTTCGCCCTCCCGGAATGATGCCCCGCGCAAGCTCAGTTATAAAGAGCAGCGCGCCCTGGAAGAAATGCAGCGCGAACTGGCAGAAATCCCTGCGCGGATTGAAGCCCTCGAAGGCGAACAGCACCGTTTGACTGCAGCTATGGCGGACCCGGCATTTTACCAGCGGGAAAGCGCCAGCATTGCTCAGGGGGCCAGCCGCCTTACCGAGTTAGGTGAAGAGATCACCCGTACATACCAGCGCTGGGAAGAGTTGGAACGCTTGCTCAATTCACCGGACTCCAGATAAATATTTCCTCAATCCGCTGACCAAAGAGGCTGGCCATGCGAAAAGCCAGGTCCAGACTGGGATCGTATTTTCCGGTCTCGATGGCATTCACCGTTTGCCGGGAGACGCTCAACCGCTCCGCCAGTTCGGCTTGCGACCAGTTTTGTTCTGCCCGAAGAACTTTCAACCGGTTTTTCATTGGTACCTGCGGGTGATCCACAACTTACCCACCAGCCAGGCCAAACTCATAAATAAGGCGATGTAAATCGTATTGGGGGGAGTTAACCCGGCAATTCCCAGCAGGCCCAGGCCCATCGTCAGGATCAGGGTCAGCGCGAAAGCAAAGACCATGCTCTCGAGCAAGATCTTGCGAGCCAATTCATCGAGTTTGCCAAGGGCCCTGACCATGCCCAGAACCAGGAACAATCCAGGAACCAAAGGCAGGAGTGCAACCGGGTAGCGCCATACGGACTCCGGGTTGGTCGTTCAACCAATTCATCGCAAACGCCAGCAAACCAATGTAGAGGATCAACGGAACAAACAATGGGCGTATCAAAGGCAGCCGCTCTTTAAATCTTTCGATCACCGGGTCCCTCCTTCCTGAACTGAAAATCGCCTGTTAAAATAGATCAGGCTGGCAATGTTGCCCACCAGTGATAAACCGGTGAATAAGCCAAACACGAAATCCAATGGGAACCAGCCTGGTACCCAGGCAAGGCTTAATCGCGGTCCTACCAGCACAGCAGCCAGGCTGAATTGCGAAAGGGCAAAAATACCCCGCATGGCTTTCTCTCGTTGATGAGATTTCAAATGAACCAAAATCATGGTGACCTCCATATCTTTACCAGGTAAGCTTGTTTTACATATTGTAAAGAAAACTTTACTATTTGTCAAGATATATTTACTTTTAGAGTCTCTCAGAAGGTCAGCGAGGTTAAAACGAGGGGTGGGGTTTGCGAGGGTTGGCTGTAAAATCTGATATAAAACAATACAAGTCATATTGGGAATTTTCCGATTCCTAATATGACCTGTATTGTTGATTTAATGATCTGCTATTTTCCAGGTATGAGCCTGAATATAGGGTCTACGGATACCTGAACAGGCCGATCTCTCGGGCCAGATCCACCTCTTCTGGTTGGCCGGTCATGACCACATCCACCTGGGTCGCTGAAACCTCAGGTAGTTTTTTATCCAGATACTCATCCATTACCTGGATGGCTTTGCGGGCCTGGGCTTCGGTCAGTCCAGCTTTTTCTTCTAAAAGATTCACTAATTTTTCCATCATGTCCTCCTTTTGAGGCAAATTATATAATTTGGCACAAATCACGATTATTTGCGAACTCAGACGGTGATTTATGATTACTTAAATTATACAATTTCAAGATGAACAATTGATGAAAGGAATTCTGCTGACAGCAGCCGGGAAAGATCGTTTATGCCACAATCTCCTGCACGCGGCCCACTTTTCCACTGACCAGCATCACCTTGATGCCGTGCGGGTGAGTCGGGCTGTTGGTCAGAATACGCGCCACAATGCCCTCGGTCAGTTTGCCGGTTGCCTGATTCTGTTTTTCGACCACCTGCACCCGTAAACCGGGTTGGATTTCACTGCGCCTGGGTACGCTCATCAGCGCCTCCTTTTTCTGCAGCCGACGCTCGCTGGTTAATGCTAAGGTCGATTGCATTTATCTGATTCTTTACCTCATCCAACCGGCCGGTTTTGATGAGATCCATGGCTTCCTGTGCATAGCGGGTCGATGGCAGCCAGCCGGTCAGCAAACGCGGCATGGTCAGCCGCCATGCCGTATTGATATTGGCACTGTTGCGGTGTGGAAAGCGCAGCACCCAACGCCCGATATGCAGTGCATGTTCGTTGGGTGTGGCATCAAATTCTGAAAGGATCGCAGCCCCAAACGCCATCCCGCATTCGCCGCACTCGGGATATCCCTCGCCTAATTCGCGACCGCATTGACTGCACTGCAGTAAACTCATTGCGATATCCACTACCGTCCAGGCGTGGCGCTCTGGTTCCGACAGGACCACCCGAGCCAGCATTTTCTCCTCGTTGGATCCACCCTGGATGCCTTCCTGTTCCAGCAAAGCCTGCCAATCGGCTAGCCAATACCGTTCCACCGCAGCATGGCACACCGGGCAGGTTTGATACCTCTCTCCCATTGCATTGCCGCACTGTTGGCAAATCTCCACCTTTTCAGGTCTTGCTACCCGGCGAGCCCCAATTGGCCTCAGGATTTTTTCTGTCATTAAGCGAACCTCAACGATCCAGGAAAGTTAAAAAAGGGTCCGTCCGAACCGGCTCGGGCGTGATCCCCTGCTAATTCAGGCCAGGCTGGCGGCAAAGTCATCAAATGCCTGCAAGAATTCAGTAGATTGCTCAAGGTGGATCCCGTGACCGGAACCAGGGAATTTGGCCAGTCGGATGTTGGGATTGCCGCTCACGTTGGCCAGGAAAAAATCCAGGTCCTGCTGCACCAGCGCGGCGCCTTTGGTCTCATCCGCCTGCATCACCAGCACCGGGCAGGCGATGGCGCGGATATGCGCTTCAAAATCCACATCACGCACCGTCTCACGTTTGTTGCCCGTGGTGATCGCCAGTGGAAAATTCGGGTCCAGCCGGGCCAGACTTTGCGCCCACGGTCGGAGCATTTCCTCTTTCGCCTGTGGGTTCTGCGTGCGGAGCAGCGCCAGGATCTTATCCACACTTGTGGTTGTCTGGCGCATCTGGTACAGCCAGGAGAAATATTCAAGGAAGGGCTTACTCTCATCATTCTCCCGGCGCAGCATCAGCGGTGGGTCTTCCAAAACCAGGGCACGCAGCTGTTCGGGCGCGTGCTTTGCAGTGAGCATGCTGATCACGGCACCGTAAGAGTGGCCCATCAACACAGCGGGTTCGCGGACCTGCTCGCGCAGGAAACTCGCCGTATCATGGATGTTGTGAAGAATGTGGTAGCCATCTAACGTTTCGGGCCGCCCAGACAGGCCGTGACCGCGCAGATCGAGCGCATAGATGTGCCAGTGTTCTGATAGGTGTGGGAATAAGGCCAGCCATTCGCCACAATTGCCAGTCGCACCGTGCAGCATAACCAGCGGTGGGCCAGATGTAGGCCCTTCCATGACATGCAGGCGAAGTTCTCCGGTATCGAAGTAATGCTCTTTCAGGTCCAATGCGATCCTCCTTTGGAAATATATTCCAGTGTTAGGTCATTATATCCAAAATCTTGCACGCCCCTTATTTTTCAAGGTGAACGTATCCTGAATATTGGTCTTAGAAACCTGGGGTGAAAATGCTTCTGTATGCCCTCATACGGAGGACAGATGCCCCCAGCGCTGTACAGGTGAGTCATCTAAAAAAATAATCCGGTAAATGATTAACCCCCGCGTCAGGCCAATGGTCGGTATAATGGGGGAATTCCACCGCGGAGAAGCTCATGTCCGATCTCAATACAGCCAGCAACCGCAAGCGCACCATCATCCTGTATGCCATCATTTACGCCACCATGTTCTTATTCGGCCTGGTCGAAAATATCAAAGGCGTATCCTTTCCTTTGATTAAAAGTGAATATGGGGTCAATTATGAGAGCCAGGGCGGCCTGGTCTCATTGACCTGGTTTGGCTATGTCTTATTCTGCCTGGCAGCCAGCCTGTTCATGCAGCGTTTCGGCATCAAGAAATCCATTCTGGCCGGTTACCTGCTGGTTGGGGGCGGCGCCATCGCCACTTTAGCGGCGCCCACCTTCTGGACGGCCGCCGCCGCGCTGCTGGTGGTTAACGCCGGATTTGGCTTCTTTGAGGTGGGAACGAATGCCATGGGGACCGTGGTCTTTACCAGCAAAGCGGCCCTATTAATGAGCCTGATGCATTTCTTCTACGGTTTTGGCGCGATCCTGGGCCCAATGAGTGCTGGCGTGCTGACAGATACCTTCTCGTTCAACTGGCGCCAGGTGTATATCGCCATGCTGGTCCCGGTTGGGTTGGTGTTTATCTTCATCCTGGTCACGCGCTTTAATGGGCGTACGACCGGCGATGAAGTGGTCGAACAGCCTGCAAGGATCACTTTTTTCAGCGCATTGAAAATGCCCATCGTGTGGTTATTCTGCCTGACACTCGGTTTTATGGAGGTGATCGAATTTGGAGCTGCCAACTGGGGCGGGCTGTATTTAAAAGACGTCTACGGCCTGGATCCACGGGTGGCCGGTGCCAGTTTCGTGTCGCTGTTCTACGTCCTGTTTACCCTCTCGCGTCTGTTCAGCGGGCTGGCAATCGAAAAAATCGGCTACCTGCGCAGCCTGTTTCTGGCCCTGGGGGGCACGATTCTGGTTTACCTGGCCGGATTTTTCATGGGCGAACAGGGAATCTGGATCTTACCGGCAAGCGGATTCTTTATTGCCATCATGTGGCCCACGATGATGGCAGTGGCGATGCATGTCTTTGGCGCGGATGCGCCCGCTGTGACCAGCGTGATCATCACCGTTTCCGGGGCGATTAACGGCCTCTTCCAACTGGTGATCGGCCTGACCAACCAGTACGCCGGTGAAGCATGGGGCTACCGTTCCTGTCTGGTGTATGCCGGGGTGGTGCTGGTGATGCTTTTCCTGCTATCCCGGAAAATAAACGGGCAGAAGCGCGCCGAAACCGCATGGTAGGCGGGCGGCCGAACCCGACCAAAACGGGCATTGCCGCCGGGATCAGCCGCTCAACGCAGTTTAACCGCGGCCATAACGCGCCATAACCTTAAGCAGTTCTGCATGCGGCAAAGCATGCGCGATATGCCCCTGGAACCCTGTCATGGTTTCGGCTGCAACCAGCACGTTCAGAATGGCCTCTTCGACCGCTTCAACGGCAGCCTTGATCAGGGAATCCATATTAAACGATGGAACCATACGCAGCGATTTAATTTTTTCTTCCTCGGCGGAGTAGTGATTGCCGGTCGAGAATGCCAAAAACAGGTCGCCAGACCCGTCCAGTCCAAACCCGCCTGTGCGGCTCTGACCAACCGTTGCCCGCTGCGCCATGCGTTTGCATTGGTTGGGCAGTAAGGGTGCATCGGTAGCGATGACGATCAAAATCGAACTGCTCTGAGGAGCGGCTGGCCAGGGCAGCGGGACCACATCCGCTCCGATTTCGCGCCCCACAGGCACCCCATCCACGCGCAGATCCATGCGGTCGCCGTGATTGGCCTGGACCAGTGCGCCAACGGTATAGGTCTCATCGAGGACCTTGACCTGGCGCGAAGCTGTCCCTGTGCCGCCCTTGAATTCATAGCAAATCATCCCGGTGCCGCCGCCAGTATTGCCCTCTTCCACCGGGCCGTCTCGCGCCGATTCAAGCGCGGCTACCACATGTTCTTCGCCAAGCGGAAAGGCATTGATTTCATTCAACCAACCATCGTAGGTTTCTCCCACCACGGGCAGCTTATAGCTGAAGCCACCGTAAGTCTTCGTCCCATAACGCACGATAGCATCATAAGCCATTCCCACCTGGTTGGTATTGGTCAGCAGAATCGGCGAAGTTAAAAAGCCTGTCTCCTCAAGAAACGGCAGCCCAGTCATCTCACCAATCCCGTTAAAGGAGTGAAATCCGGCAAATGCGTAATCTTGATGTACATTCTTACGCGGAAAAATCGCCGTCACGCCTGTCCGCGCCGTTAGTGGCGTATCGGAGATCAAAGTTGTCTGTCCAACCAGGACTCCAGGCACATCGGTGATGGCATTCAACGGACCGGGATCAAGGTTGCCAGGATTAATTCCAAGGTCTCGCAGACGTTTTTTGATCATTTTGCCTCCAATGATTTCCGGTCAATAGCGACCCTGGCCAGAAATCCCTATTACAATTATTCCATGGTTGAGCATTCTGAAATTATACGCATCCAGGCCTATTTGCGCGAGAGCGCCCGCGCAGTTTATACATCCTTTTGCTTAACGCCGTTCACTCTGTTCTTTCATCCTACCAATTCCTTTAAATATTTCAATTACGCCATCCCGGATAATGCCTGTGCGCATGTCCAGGCTGATGTTTTTCATGCGATGCGAAAGGCCTTTCATGATCGCCGGCGGACGGCACGGCTGGAGTTTTTTGAGGCTTTTGCGCCCGATCTGCCCACGGCGCTGCGCGCAAACGGTTTTACCGAAGAAGCACGCCAGTGGAGCATGCTGTGCACACCATCCACCCTTCTCCCGGCCCCAGCAGTGGATGGCCTGGTGAGTATAAACCTCGGTCCTGAAACATCATGGGAAAATGCCCGTGATTTTGTCACCGTTCAGCAGGAAGCGTTCAATCCACAAGGGAATTCAAACCCAACAGAAACTGAAATCCAACAGCTGCTGGATCGTCTGCGGTCAGGCAGTTGTCAGGCACTGCTGGGGAAAATTAACGGTGAACCGGCTGGTGTCGCGGAATTTGGAAGACCAATCTGCGGGGTAACTGAAATTAACGGCATTGCCACCCGGCCTGACTTTCGCCGCCGCGGACTGGCCGCCTGGTTAACCGCTCAGGCGCTGAGCACTGCTTTTACAATAGGCGCACAAACCGTTTGCCTGACGGCTGCTGATGAAAATGCCGGGCGAGTATATGCGAAGGTTGGATTTTCACCCTTCAGCATCATGCTGGCGTTTATCGATTCAAATTAATGCCTGGCGGCAACCCGACCAATAATCGCGATCAGCCGGATTGAACTTCATTCTGCCGGTGTAGCGCCTTGTCCTGATACATGCGGTCGTCTGCCTGGCGCATCACTTCCAGCAATTTGCTGCCTTCGTTTCCCGTTGCCAGACCGATCGATAATTTGAGCAGTTTCTGATCGTCCTTTTCCAGGTTTACGCGCAGCCGGTCGACCACTTTTTTCGCCGCGGCTTCATCCGTATTTGGCAGCAGGATGCCAAACTCATCTCCGCCGATGCGGGCAACAATATCCCCTGCCCGAAAAGAGTTCTGCAGTAAATCCGCTACTTTTTGGATCATCTGATCGCCCATGCTGTGACCAAAGCGGTCGTTGATCGATTTGAGATGATCCATATCCGCAACGACGATACTCACCGGAAACATGCGGCTCATCTGGAGCCTGTCCAGTTCTACCTCAAAAAAATTACGGTTATAGATATTGGTTAAAATATCATGGGTGCTCAACCGGAGCAGTTCGTCTTCCATCCGTTTGCGTTCGGTGATTTCCTTTGAAATACATATCACTGAAACAACCTGGTGGTGACCATTAAACACCGGTTTCGCCGTGGTAATGTAATAGTGGTCGCCTTCTTCACGCGGCACCCTGACTTCAATTACCTTGGTCTCACCGTGTGCGATGACCCACTTGACCGCAGCGAAACGCTTATCGGCCTCTTCCTGCGAGAAGACATCCCAAATTTTCTTATAAATAATATCTTCTGCCTTTTTTCCGACCCCATCCGCAAAAGCCTTGTTCACATACTGGTATTGGCCTTCAGAATTAAAGGAAAAAATCGGGTCGCTGGAGTCATTCAACAGGATCCGATATTTTTCTTCGCTCTCCCGCAAAGAATGGATCGCTTGTTGACGCTCCTTCTCAGCTTCTTCCAGGTCCGCAACCCGCCGGCGCAGCCGGTTGATCTCTTCAATCAATTGGTCATAAGTCGGAGCGCTCTCATCTAATTGGCTCATAGTCTGAGTATAGCGGATTTAGCCTTAAACAAGAAGGAACTGAATATATTCTGTATATAGAATGTAAGTATCCGGCTATAGATCCCGGCTGGCGATCACATCAATCCCGGTTCCGAGCGCGTTGGAAAGCACAGCCTGCCCCATCTTGACCGGGGCCACGAGGTCCAGTGTACGCAGTTCAGCCATCAGGTCAAGAATGAGCGGTTTTGGGAAAGGCGCTGCGGTCGCCACAGGCAGCAAGGGATGCAGCCCACCCCTCACCCTGACTGTCGTTGCAACCATTCGCCGTGGATCGGTCAGTTCGCGCTGAACGTATTCTTTCCCGCGTTTGCAGCCCTCGCTTACCTTGATAACCGTCTGCCCATCGTGGGTGACCTCGAGCGAACAGCCTTTTGGACAGGTAATACAGATTAATTTTGTGATAGTTTCCATCGTTCATCTCTTCCAATCAGCGTTTACAAACTGCAACAGTTAATGCCGGTGCATGCAGCACATCTTCGTAATGTTTCGGTTTCAGGGTTATCGTTACCATCTCCCCAGGACGGGCATAAGGTTCGCCGCGGCGGGTTACCAGATGACCATTGCTGCGCACTTCTACCCAAATCGGGGATTCTACCGGCTGTTTTACCCGCAGCTGCAGCCGGATTTCACCCTTTCCCAGGCGTTCCTGATCCAATTCATGCGGCACAATGTAGCGTACATTCTCGCCTGGCAGCAAGGGCACGTGACGCTGTTCTTTCTGGCGCTCGCGTAAAGCAAATGCAGCCGCTCCCTTCCCGGCGTTCATTCCAGCCTCGGTTACCCAATCCACCAGATCATAAACATGAACCACATTTCCGGCCGCAAAAATACCCGGTACGCTGGTCTCAAAACTGTCATCGACGAAAGGCCCGCCCGTGACCGGATCAAGCCGCACCCCGGCCTTGCGGGATAATTCATTTTCCGGGATCAACCCTACCGAGAGCAAAAGCGTATCACAAGGGATGATTTCCTCAGTTCCCGGGATCGGGTTCCAGCTCTGGTCCACACGCACGCTTTCGATGGCTTCGATGCGCTGCTTCCCCAGAATGCGTTTGATCGTGTGGCTGAGCTGTAAATCGATGTTGTAATCCATCAGGCACTGCACGTAATTGCGGGTCAACCCGGTCAGGAAAGGCATGATTTCCAGCACCCGTTCGACGCTGGCTCCCTCGAGCGTCAGGCGGCGCGCCATAATCATGCCGATATCGCCCGAACCCAGCACCACAAACCGGCTGCCGGGCATAAAACCCTCGACATTCACCCAGCGCTGCGCTGTTCCGGCAGTATACACGCCAGCCGGGCGAGTCCCTGGCAGGCGGATCTGGGCCCGGGTGCGCTCGCGGCAGCCCATGGCCAGCACCACGGCTCGGGCCTGAATATCGACCAACCCGGCTCGCTTGCCGGCCGCAAAAATCCGCCGCTGAGGGGTGATATCCAGCACCATCGCATCCAGCAGGGTTTCCACACCTGAACCAAGGGCTTCATTCACATATCGTTGGGCATAACCTGGCCCAGGCAAATCTTCCTTCAGATTTTCCAAACCAAAACCGTTATGGATGCACTGCAGCAGGATGCCGCCTAACTCAACGTCCCGTTCGATGATCAGCACATCCTCAGCGCCATTCTTGCGAGCGGCAATCGCCGCAGCCAGGCCACCCGGTCCGCTGCCAATCACCACCACATCATATTTTTGTTTAACGGCCATGCGCCACCTCCGTTTCTAATTCCGCATCGGGTGCTGGAGGCTGTTCTTTGGTCAGGCGAAACAGGAACTCGGAGCCACTGCCTTTCTTGGTTACCTCCTGAAGCGGGATGTTTAATTCATCCGCCAGCAGCGCCACGACCCGCGGCAGGTCAAATCCTCCCAGGCAGCGCCCAGTACCCAACCAGGTCCGGCGTTTGATCGCATCATACGTGGTGGCAGGGATAGGAGCGTGAATTTCGGCAACGATCTCACCCTCGGTGACCATCTCACAGCGGCAGATCACCTTGCCATAACGCGCGTCATTGGCAATCAGACGCGCCTGGTCGGTGTGGGTCATGTCTCGGAAGCGAGGCCGCGGGGGGCGGATCGGCTGCCAGTCGTTTTTTTCTACCAGTTTTTCACCCGCATCTTTCAACAATCCAACTACATATTGCGCAATTGCCGGGGCAGATGTCAACCCAGGGGATTCGATCCCACCCAGGTTGACCAATCCCTGAATACTCTCAGGGATTTCAATCACAAAATCGTTGTTGTAGTGAATGGCCGGATCCACACAGGGACCATTTCCGGTCGCGCGCAGCCCGGCAAAGGAAGCAATGATAGTACGCATATTCAAATCTGGAACCAGCTTATGAGCGCCGCTGCACAACTCGTCAATCCCCTGGCTGGTCACCGAACGATCTTCTTTACTGGCGGCAGCGTGCGCATTGGGCCCCACCAGGGTATTGCCGTGCAGCGATGCAGTTACTAAAATGCCCTTGCCGGCTTGCGTTGGGACCTGGAAAAGCACATTGTGGATGGAAATTTCTGCCTGGTCCAGAACACAGTATTCCCCCCGCCGAGGGGTAATCCTGAATTCCGGACGCACGCCGGCTCGATGCATGACATCGTCTGAATACAGCCCGGCGGCATTGATCACCCACCGGCAGCGGAAGCTGCCGCGGTTGGTCACAACCCCGACAATCCGTTGCTTTTCCCAGATGAAATCTTCAAAGGCCGTATCCAGCAGAACCCGCACGCCATTCTGGACGGCATTTTCCGCCGCGGCGACTGTCACTGCAAACGGATCGCACAGACCGCCGGTCGGCGCCCATAGCGCACCACTCACCCTGGGGGTGATTTCAGGTTCGCGTTTGCGCATTTCATCGGCGGAAATGAAATGGATGCCCGGCACGCCGTTGAGCCGTCCCTGCTCCATGAGCATTTCCAAACCAGGCCGTTCTTCCGGACCAACCGCCACCACATAATCGCCGCGGCGTTCGAACGGAAAATTCAATTCTCCTGCCAGGTTATCCCACATCGGGTTGGCTTGCACGTTCAACTTCGCTTTCAAAGTGCCCGGGAGAGGGTCGTAGCCGGCATGCACAATGGCAGAGTTAGCCGAACTGGCCCCCATGCCGACATCCACATCCTTCTCAATCAGAAGTATTTTGGCCTCGTAGCGCGATAAAGTGCGCGCCAGCATGCTCCCCACCACCCCGCCCCCAACAATCACATAATCATATACAGCAGGCATATTTCACTCCTTCCCAAAACAGTGAAAACCAATAATTCAAAAAAGTCTATTTGTGAAATTTTACACGAAATAAGCCAAAAAAGATATCCCCCTGGGGGCAAATCGCAAGAGCAGCCGTCCCTGCCAGACAATGCATTGTCTGGCAGGGACGGGATTCCATTCACCGCTAGAAAGCCGGGCTGTGGTCGCTCAAACTGAATGGTTCAACGCTTCCGAACAGGCGCATCAGGACAATCCGGCGTTGTGAATCATCCAGGGGTAATATCCCTTGCTCCAGGTGCTTCTGTCGCCAGAACTCACCCAATCCGAGAGAATCATCGAAAACTGCCAGGATGCGATCTGGGTCATCATCGCCGGCAATGCGGTTGATTGATATCTTTGCGCAGCCTTCACAATGATGTACGATCATCAGCTCACCCTGGTAGGGCCGGGCGTATTTTTTTTGCGCCTGCTTAAGGGTCAACGCCACCGGGCGCATCTTCGCCTTGCAAATTGCCATCCGATCACCGGATTGAGACAGGTCCAGATGTTTTGACCACAGGCAGTACGGGCAGTGGTTGCGATTCTGCACACCGGAAAACGCGACTGCTGCTGAAACATAATTCTGGCAGACCATACACCGAAAATCCGAGTTTTTCCAATTCCTTCCGCCTGGCAAACGGGTCCGGTCCCATTTCAACCTGGACCCATTTCTTCTGACAGGCATTTCCTCTTCGTAAATATCCAACATTGCATTTCTCACATTTCGGTTTCCAAACTACAGAGAAACCTGGTTGCTATCATGGGTCAACCCGCAGCCGCTGGAAACTGTGATAGCGACGGGGGCTGATCTCTCCAGACATAGCCGCCTTGCGAACCGCACATTCCGGTTCTTCGTCATGCCGGCATTTCATGCCAAAACGGCAGCGCCCTACGAAAGGACGCATCTCTGGAAAGAACAGCGCCAGGTCATCCACATCCACATCCCACAGGCCAAATTCTCGTTCACCAGGGGTGTCGACAATTGCGCCCCCCCATTCGAGCAGGAACATCTCTTGAGCAGTCGTCGTATGGCGTCCTTTCCCGGTCGCCTGGCTGACACTGTTGACCCTTAATCCCAAACCTGGCTCGAGTGCGTTCAGCAGGGATGTTTTTCCCACGCCGGATTTGCCCAGGAGCACAGATAAAGATTCATGTAATGCTTGCTTCATTTCCGCCAATCCGCTTCCGCTAATCGTACTGACCCGAATTACCCGGTAGCCAATTCGCTCATAATCCGCCAGTTCATTTTCCAGATCGGTGCGCTGTTCCTGATCGAGCTCATCTATTAAATCGGTCTTGGTGAGGCAGATGATTGCCTCCAGGCCAAAGGCTTCAGCGGACACCAGGTAGCGATCGAGCATATTCCAGCGCGGCGGCGGGTTCGAAACCGCAAACACCGGCACAACCTGGGTTACATTGGCAGCCAGCACCTGCTCTCTGGGATGCGAGCCCGGCATGGGCGCGGCAGCCCGGCGAGAAAACCGGCTGCGCCGCGGTAAAACTTCCAGGATGCGCCCGATGTTTCCGGCCTGCGCTGAGAGTATGACTTCATCGCCGACCACCAAATCATCGATTGCACCGTCAGCTTTTTCATTTCCTCGTCTGGCTTTTTTCCCATTAGAGCCCTTTGGTTTTGTGCCCATTGATTTCATTAAATGCGAAGCAAGTGTACAGGTGATGGATTTCTCCTCCACGCGCACCGTGTACATTCCCATCATTTTCTTAATAACGAACCCCTGAAGAGTCCGATCATCATTCACATTATTCATTTGAAACGCTAACCTCATTAACAAAAAAGCCACGGGACGAATCCCGTGGCTAAAAAAACAATTCCTGCAACCAGATGGCGCTGTGCCGAAACAAGCACCCGTCCTTAACGTCGCCTCACAAGAAGCACGCGTCTGGTGGACTTAAATTAAAGCCACGGGGCATGAATGCACCCGTGGCTGAGATATCAAATGAAAATCTTTAACCCTGGAGCACACTCACGCGCTGTATTCTCGCACAAGCACCGACACCTTATTAGACATAAAACACACTTTTTATCCTTTCTTTACAGTTTCGAGCAAGGAAAAGTTTATCACGCAAATTAGAATTTTGTCAAGAAATTCATGAAAAATTTGGGGAAGTTAATATCTTTTTCTCGGCTCGCGGGTCAATCGCTGCCAGACAAAACCTGCCAACCAACCCAACAAAGAACCGCACAGAGTCAGCCACACCAAAACACCGGTTCCGCTTGTTTCCAGCACTCTTTGCCCACCCGGTAAACCGGCCGCCAGGTAGGTATAAACCAGTAATCCGCCAGCCGCTGCCAACAGACCCCAACGCACCGCCCAACGCAGCGAACTGGTGGTAGCCCGTCCTAACCAGAAGAATCCTGCCGCAGCGCCCCAGGCAGCCAGCAAGGATAAAAGCCAATCGCTGGCCCCAGGGCGCGGGGGGGGTGAAGGCGTGGGGGTCGGGGTGGTCGTTCGGGTAGGCGTTGGACTGAATGTAACAGTAGGCGTGATGGTCGGACTGGGCGCCGGTTTGGTTTGCGTCACCGCGGTAATTGCCACACCGGAGGAAGTGATATTAATGCGCAGTTGTTTTGAGGATAGGGCTGGTGCGCTTTCCACCCGAACTTCCAGTGAGCCACCGCTCTGGATGCGGTAGGAAGCTCTGGCAATCCCTTTCAAGGTTGTAGTATTGATTTGTTGGGAGATATTGCTATCTCCACCAGGAACCGTGAAAATAAAGGTTACCGGCGTGCCATCCGGGACCGGATTGAGATTATGGTCGTAGATCACGCCAGTGACCAAAGGCAGCATATCCCCTACCTTCACCGTAGGGACGGGCGCCAATGTTCCCAAGGGGGTCTCAGCAGGGTTTAGAGTGGAGGTTGGGGTCCCCTGTGGGGTAGCGGAAGTAGCTGGCGGAAAATCAACTTCTAAGGAAATGACCTGGTTGGGATCTGGAGAGAGCGCGGTCGCCAGATCGTAGCCCGCTCCAGATACAGTGACTGGCAATGCACCCGTTGGCGACAATTCCTGGAACAAAATTCTGGCAGCCACCTCAAGAAACGGTGGGGTTTTACTATAAAGCGCGTAGTACGCACTTAATTTTGAAATATCGGTCGCATCCAGAACATACGGCGCCCCGAAAGCAAACACCACAACCTTTTTATTACGCAGCAGTTCTGGCCTTTGCGCAAGGAGCTGGCGAAATGCGTCCGATTCAGGCCGGGATGGATCCAGGTTTAACAACGCAACCACCACCCAATCGGCCAGGTTCAGGCTGTCTTCCAGGTTCTGGGGGATATTATCCTTGTTATCATCCAGAAAATACTTCAAATCCAGAAATGAGAAGGATGCCAGGTTGGCGGCATTAATTTGTCCACCAGTCCGGGGGCCATATAAACGCATGACAACACTTTGCAGCGCATCCACCGCCATTTCGGGTTCGGCGGGGCACTGCGCGCATTGGTGATATGTGACCAAATCCGTCAGAAAGAGAATACGTTCACGCAAATCCGGTGGGCGCGGCAGCACCTGGCTGAGATCGGTCTGCGTCGGGTGGATCAAGGTTACAGCCTGGCGTGCTAATTCAAACGTATCTGATTGTGATACCCCGACCTCATTTAACAAATTACTATCCGGGATAACCCTTTCAAGATTGAATGTCTTGAACTGCCGGTACTTGAGAGTCAGAATCCGTTCCACCGAACTATCCACGCGCTGCGCAAACGCCGTATCTTCACGATACTTTTGCACGAAAAAATCGATGATCCGCACCAGCGTGGTATAGCTGTCCGGATCGCCAGGTGCGACCAGATTATCGATGTACAAAACATCACTGCCGCCTAAAAAGGCGCTGCGTACTACCTGGCGCGGGTCGAAATCTTGCCCGGAAACATCATAAAACTTATGCAGCGCCGGGCTGCCCAGGTTATCACTGAAAAGGACCCCACCATTATTCCGCCAGCTGGCGAGTGGAGGTTGTGCCAGCACCTGATCCAGCGATGCGGTATCAAAACTGAGTGGGCGCGTACTGGTTCGGATGGCACCCTGCCATGCAGGGTAGCGAACATTCGCCAGCAATAGCCCGTCGGCAGTGGCATCTGCGGAATTTGCTTTACCGGTCACAGCGAAAAAAGGGACCAGTTCATTCTGGACCAGCTGTTCCTGTGTTTTGCGCACGGTAGAGACTTCATTTTCTGGAGAGCGGTCAGCCGCGCCGATCCCCGGGAAACTATGCGCAATCACCCCAATCTTTTGATCGCTGCCAGCATGAACCCCACGGATAAAAGCCTGGCCCATTTCACCTACCCAGAATGGATTCTGTCCGAATGTTTGCGTGCCCAAATCGTAGGTGCTCTCAGGCCCAATGCTTTCGGCCAGATCAAGCGCCGGACCTGACACCAGATTGATCCCCAGCGCGGACATTTCTTTCCCCAGGATCGTGCCCATTTTCTCAGCCTCATCCGTATTCCAGGTCGCCCCGATCGACATTTCACTGGGCAGCGGCGTTATCCCGCTGAGCAGTTGGTCATTGGGAAAAAGATCGCCATTTTGAGATGTGCCGATCCATAATGGCACGTATTGAGGGATATAACTGTAGCCAAATTGATTGGAGACCGATTTTTGGGACGCCCCCCAACGAGTGGATTGTAAATCCACAATCATATGGTATGTGTCATCTAAAACTGTCTGCGTGCCGGAAAAATTATCATTTTGGGCCAGCAGCATGACGCCACCCACGTGACGGTTGGAGATCAAATCAATGATTTTTGCGTCTTTGGTGGTCACGTCTCGCCCCCGAAAAGTGACCAAAAACAATTGACCCACCTTTTCTTCCGGGGTCATCTTGGATAACAATTGACGGGCAAGCGTTGTGGGATCCTGATCCTGGCGCAGAGACACAGCCTGAGCTAATCTTGCTGGCTGCACGGCCAAACAAATGATTCCCAGGATGATTCCCAACCAAATGAACCGGCGCCAGTTCTTCAAGGGTCTCTTCCTTCACCAACTGGTATCCTTCCAATCAGATACCAGCTTTTGGTGCACCTCCGGCTGGATGTTGCCCCCCGTCAGCAGCACAACCACCGGGCGATGGGTAATTTTACCAGATAGCGCAGCTGCCAGCGATGCCGCCGCCGATCCTTCGATTACTTCACCATAACGCCGGTAAGCAAGCGCCACAGCCCGTCCAATTTCATCCTCTTCAACCAGCACGATTTCATCCAGAACGGAACGCACCAGCGGGATCGTCATGGAGCCTGCTTCGATGGGTCCTTCTAACCCATCCGCCAGCGTAGGGCTTTCGATTACCCCTTCCTGTGAGTCCTGGTAGTACAAGGCATGAAAATACGGAGACGCCATCGATTGGACGCCAACCAGATGCGGGCGGGGAACCATACCCTGCAGCGCCAACCCAACCCCAGCAGCCAGTCCCCCACCACCCACCGGAATGGCAACCGCCAGATTTTCGGAGCACTCACCAAACTCAGCCAGATCCTGGATAACTTCATACCCCAACGTGGATTGCCCGGCAATCACCTGGACATCGTTATAGGGCGATACCCAGGTCATATTCATTTCCCTGGCAAATTTGATCCCGGCTTGCTCTGCCTCTGTATACAACCCTGGCACCAGACGAACATCTGCCCCCATGGCACGCATTGCCGCAAGTTTGTCCGGTACGGCCTGATCGGACGCAAAAACGATTACATGTGCCGAAATGCGCTGGGCTGCCAGGGCTACCCCCTGCCCGTGATTGCCGGCGGATGCCGTGACCAACCCTCGCTGACGCTCCCAGGGCTGCAGGCTGAGCACTTTATTGAATGCACCGCGCACTTTAAATGATCCGGTGAGCTGGTGATTTTCCCATTTTAAATACACACCGTAATCACTGTCGTAAGTCATTGGGGTATGCAGCAGCTGTGCGGATAGGCGCTGCTGGGCCTGCGCCAGCCACTCCGCGGGGATCATTGGGACCTCAGTGCGTTGCGCGCCATCTCCGGGTCATCTGCAATCACAACCGCAGCCCCAACTTTTACAGCATGGCGCACCTCTTCTGGCGTTTTCACACCCCATACCAGAATTTCACGCCCTTTGTGGCGGGCAGGAAAACCGGCGGAGAATTCACCGCTGGCTAACCCCACCAGGCCAGCGGATGCCCAACGACTGAACAGGGCCCCTACCCGGCCTCCCCAGCGACCACCTGATAAAAGCAGCCCAACCGGTGCCTGAGGGAGCCTCTGCTTGAAGAAACGCACTGCAAAAGGGTTAAAAGAAGTGACGATCACGCGCTGTTCCAACCCAAACTGCCGCACCAGTTCCAGCACCTTGGGCTCCAATCCATTAAATGGAGCATCAAAATTCTTGATTTCCAGGTCGTAAATTGGGACTGCGCCAAAAGTCTCAAACACAAGTTGCAGGCTTGGAATCCGCTCCCCTGCAAAGCGGGGATGAACGCCGGTCCCGGCATCCAGGCGCTCTACTGCTGCCCGGGTCATGTTTGCCAACCGACCATGTCCATTGGTGACCCGATCGACCGTTGCGTCATGTAATACCATAACCGTGTTATCGCCTGTCAGGCGAGCATCCAACTCAATCCCGTCCGCACCCGACTCAAGCGCCAGGCGAAAGGCTGACAATGTATTTTCTGGGGCGTGCGCGCAGTCGCCGCGATGTCCCAGAACCAGCGGTTTTTGAAACGGGAAAACTGTACTCATAATTCGACGAAATAAGATTCGGCCGCCTGGTCGATCAATTCTTTGGTCATTTCCGGTTCAACGGCATGATAGTGGGCAATGTCCAGAATCTGATCACACAGGTCGCGGGGATGAGATGCACGCAGCTTGCGATTACGTTTGACATACCATTCCTGCAGCAAATAGGCCAGAATTTGCTCGTTATAAACGACCCCTTTTTGCTGGGTTACGCGCCTGAAGATTTCGCGGAATTCTTCGAAAGACGGGTCGGTGATCTCGATCTTGTGCCGTAAGCGGCGCAAGAAAGCCTCATCCACCAGGTCCTTTGGCGGTAAATTGGTCGAGAAAATCACCAGCACATCGAATACCAGCTCAATCTTGCGCCCGGTATGCAGGGTCAAATAGTCAATCCTGTTTTCCAAAGGGACGATCCAGCGGTTAAGCAGATCGCGCGGGCGCACCTGTTGGCGGCCAAAGTCATCGATCAATAAAATACCGCCGTTGGCTTTTAGCTGGAAAGGAGCCTCGTAAAACCGGTGCACATCGTCATAAACCAGGTCCAATCCTGCCAGGGTCAGTTCACCACCCACCGTAATAAAAGGCCGGCGAATTTTTATCCAGCGCGGATCCCGCCTCTGCAGGGACCGCAGCGAACCGGTCCCATTCGGTCCGGCGTCTGCATCCGGCGCTAACTTCTGATTGACTTCGTCATACAGCTTGATGACTTGCCCATCGGCATATAAGGCAAATGGAATGTAAAGCGGCTGGCTTTCGATCAAGTTGCCAATTGCGCGCGCGATGCTGGTCTTGCCGTTGCCAGGCGGACCGTAAATGAAAATCGATGTACCCGAATTGACTGCCGGACCGATATGATGAAATATCTTCTCTGATAAGGTCAGGGAGCCCAACACCTGGCGCATTGTCCGGCTGGTTACCATAATATGCCCGCGGCTTTGGCGTCTTTGCGCTGCGTTATAAATTTCCACCGTTACCGGTGCTGGACCGGCATACTGGCTGCGTTCCAATGCTTCGCGCGCGCGGGCAATACCCGCCCCGGTGATCGCATACTGGTAAGCTCCCTCACCCAACCCCATTTGAGTGCCGCGAACCTCGACCAGTTTATCTTTTTTCAACTCTTCGAGAAGCTTGTCGGTTACCCCCGCATAGGGCAAAGCCACCTCTTCGGCTACCCGAAAACCGGTCAAATAACCTTGAAAATAAAGCACTTTTAAAATCAGGTCTTGCAGCCAGAGCGGAGATAAGCCTGTATCTTCGACACGGCTAATCGGCGGTGGGATAAAAGCTGCGTTTGGTCCGCTCAAGCGGGCGCTTGATTTAGTTTTTGCAGATGTTTGGTTGGTCATGCACTCCCTCCAAAACGAGGAAAGTATTGAAAATTAGGCTATTTTTCATTATAGCATGAGCGTTAATTGAAACGGGCTCCAACCGGTGACAAAACAAAATTACAAAGCTGTAATGCTAAAAAAAATATTTCGGAAATCCTATCCTTAAGCAGACGGCTTAATATCGCGCACCATCAACTGCAGTGTGACCCGCCCATTGTAATAATTTCGTTCAAAGGCATACAGCAAATCTATCCGCGCCGGCAGCTGATCCGCCAGGTATCCCATGCGAAAAGCGACGGCGTCATAGGTGATGCGCCCATCCGTCACCACCAGTTTCAGGTGCTGTTTCTCGCGCCCCATGAGAATCACGCGTTTGATCTGCAGGTTGCGGCTGATGAAATAGGCACCGTGGTTGCCCAACCCGGTGGGTTCCAATTGGTCGAGGTCCGTCAACAGATCCGGGCGTAGATCGCGCAGCGCAAGTTCCAGATCGGCGTGCACCACCGGGCGCAGTTCGAGCTGCGCCAGCTTGCGTTCAGCAATCGCATTCAAACCGGCGATTAATTCAGTTAATTTGTCTTCCTGCACGGTAAATCCAGCCGCCATGGCATGCCCGCCGTGGCGGACCAACAAATCTGAACATTCATCCAACGCCTGGGTAATGTGAAACTCGGGAATGCTGCGGCAGGAAGCCCGGATAAACCCATTTTCCTGGCAGGCCACGATCGAAGGCCGGTAATAGGCATCCGTCAAACGTGAAGCCACCAGGCCCACCAGACCGGCCGATTTAAACTCAAATTCGGGCTTATATGCAAAAATCAGCAGCGGAGCAGTCTCCTGTGCAGCAAACAAATCCTCGGCTTCCGACTGCATGGTTTGAGTCAAACGCTGACGCTCGCGGTTCTGGTCATCCAGCTTGAGTGCCAGAGGACCCGCCACCTGGGTTTCTTCCGCCATGAGCAGGTCAAAGGCTGCCATGGCCGACTCCAACCGGCCAGCTGCGTTTAAACGCGGCCCCAACATAAAACCAATATCCCGCGCGGTGAGATTGTCACTGGTCTTGAATCCGGCAGCTCCCGCCAGCGAACGCAGCCCCTGCCTTTGCCCCTGGCGGAGCAGCCCCAGGCCGGCTTTCACCAGGGCGCGGTTCTCCCCACTGAGCGGCACAATGTCCGCCACCGTCCCAACCGCCACCAGATCCAACCAGGCATCCGCCTGCCCGGCATCCCCGGCGAGCTTTTGAAAGAGGGCCTGAGCAATTTTAAAGGCCAGACCGACCCCAGCCAGATTTTGTTCGGGATACTGGTCGCCGGGCTGTTTGGGATTGATGACTGCCACAGCCACCGGGAGTTCATCCTTCGGTTCATGATGATCGCTGATCACCATATCCAGGCCCGACTCTCGGGCATGCGCTGCTTCTGCCAGCGAACGGATTCCACAGTCCACGGTGACGATCAACTTCACCTGTTCTTGCGCCAGCTGGTCAAGCGCTGCATTGTTCAGTCCATAACCTTCATCAAAGCGATCCGGAATATAAGCCTCAGCATTGCCCCCCAAAGCGCGTAAAACCTGAACCATCAATGTGGTTGCCGTTACCCCATCCACATCGTAATCCCCATAAACAGCGATGCGCTCTGCCAGACGAATGGCGCGTTCGATGCGCTCTACCGCCGCATCCATTCCCGTCAGCAGAAACGGGTCATATAAGGGCCCCTGGCGGTTCAGATAAACCAAAGACTGTTCTTGCGTGATGATGCCCCGGTTAAATAAAAGTTGGCGCATCACCGGTTTATATATGGATAGCTCTTTCTCCGCCTCCGCTGGGAGCGGCGGCGCCACCTCCCAAACCTTATTCAGATCACGTTTCATAAAATTTCATCTCTTTCATGCAGATACAGACGCGGCACACGGGCTTGCAGCCCACAAACCACGTCATAATTCACCGTACCCCATTCACGGCCGATTTCCTCGGCGGTGATCGTTTCATCGCCCTGGCGCCCGATTAATACCACCTCATCGCCGAACCTGGCTTCGGGAACATCGTCCAACCGCAGCATAATCTGATCCATGCACACCCCGCCCGCCAGTTTGACGCGCTTCCCACCCACCAGGGCAAAATTTCCCACCCGCCGGCGGAAACCATCCGCATAACCGGCCGGAACCACACCAATCTTTTCTCGTGCCTGGGTGGTATAGCGATAGCTGTACCCGATGCCGTGGTTTGCCGGCAAATATTTTACCGAGCTGAGATGCGCTTTCCAGCTTAATGCCGGGCGAAAAGCATCCGGTAAGGGCGCTTCGGCGGATGGCTGAAGGCCATAAATCGCGATCCCGCAGCGCACCATATCAAAGCGAGCCTCCGGAAAATAAAGTGCCGCAGCCGAATTGGCAGCATGTACCAGCGGCGGGCGTAGGCCGATTGGGGCCAACTGGCCAACCAGACTCTGAAAGCGCTGTATTTGCCAGTCCGTCGTGGCCACATCCGGCTCATCGGAGCGGGCAAAATGGGTGAACATGCCTTCGATTTCTAACCCGGCGATTCTCACCAGATTTTGCATGAAAGCCAGGCCATCTTCCGGAAAAACGCCCAACCGCCCCATTCCCGAATCAAACTTGGCGTGGATTTTGATCTGCCGGCCCATTTTTTTGGCAATCCCGCCATATGCCTCGGCCAGTTCCAGGTCGTAAACTGCCAGGCTGATCTCCTGCAGAGCCGCTTCAGCCGCTCGCAAGGGTGAGGTATAGCCCAAAACCAGCAGTGGATGGGTCACGCCTGCTGCTCGCAAAACCAGCGCTTCTTCGATCCGCGCCACGCCTAACCAGTCTGCCCCGCCCTGGAGGGCGGCCACGCCTGCCTTCACGATACCGTGTCCGTAGCCGTTGGCCTTGACGATCGCCATGACCTTAACCCCGCTGATTCGGCCCAGTTCACGCACATTACTGCGGATCGCATCCAGGTCAATTTCTAACCAGTTCGATAATGCCGCTGTATCCATGGCGGTTAGTATATCATCATCAATGAAATCTTTTTCAAAGATCGGTTAAATCGTTGGACTAGAAAAGCATTTTTGGACTAGAATATTAATAAGTGTTCGTGTTTTGTTGTGCACTAAAGGAGATTTTCATGACAAACTCAATTTTCAATTTCGATCCGTTTGTGGAATTAAACACCTACCGCGATGCGCTGCGCCAGATGGCAGAAGGCGGATGGGTATTTCCCCGAGACCTGATGCCGTCTGCGGTTGCTGCCGTAGCCATTCCACTTGATATTGTCGACACCGGTCCGGCGCTGGTCATCCAGACAAACCTGCCGGGTGTCAAGGCAGAAGATGTCAATATCAGCGTCACCGGAAACACCCTGACGATCAAAGGCGAACTGAAAGAAAACAAAGAATTTGAAGAAGCCAACTATTTGCGCCGCGAACGGCGGGCCACAAGTTTCAGCCGTTCGGTGACCTTGCCGGTGGAAGTGGATAGCGAACATGGTGAAGCCAGGTTGAAGGAGGGCGTGCTGACCCTCACCCTGCCAAAAGCCGATGCCGTCCGGCCAAAGAGCATAAAAATTGTAAATGAATAGGGCCTTCAAAATTCCCTGGCTCCCGCGGCGCGGCCTGGTAGGCAGAACACGCTTTATCGTTTCAGTCCTGACGCGCCACGGCTGGGGATGGATCCTTTCTCAGATGGGGGCAAATGCCGCAGCCCGGCATGAGCCGCCTGGTTTTATCCAGGAAGGTCACAACCGCCAGCAGGCGGAACATTTACGCGAGGCTTTCTATGAACTGGGAGCCACATTTATTAAGTTGGGTCAGGCCTTATCTACCCGGCCTGACCTGCTGCCGCCCGAGTACATCACCGAATTAGGGAAACTTCAGGATGAGGTCCCCCCACTGCCCTTCGAAGAAATGGAAAAGGTGCTGATCCAGGAATTGGGAAAGCCGGCCGCGGAGATTTTCTCCGAGTTTGATCCTCACCCGCTGGCTTCAGCCTCCATTGGCCAGGTGTATGCCGGTCGTCTGAAGAATGGAATCAAGGTGGTGGTAAAAATCCGCCGGCCAGATGTGGCCAAAATCATCCATCAGGATCTTGAAATCCTGGGGACGATGGCCACCTGGATCATGGACCATACCTCCCTGGGACAATTGTATGACTTAAACGCCCTTGTTGAAGAATTTTCATTTCGCCTGCGCAACGAGTTGGACTACGTCCGCGAAGGCCGAAACGCGAACATCTTCAAGAAAAATTTTAGCGACGATCCCACCATTTACATCCCGTATATTTTTTGGGATCTGACCACGCCGGCAGTCATTACCCTGGAACGAGTTTATGGGATCAAGATCAACGATGTGACCGCCATGAAATCTGCCGGGATCAATATGCGCCAGGTGGCAGAAAATGCCGGACGTTTTACTTTGCGTCAGCTTTTTGAATTCGGTTTTTTCCATGCCGATCCGCATCCTGGCAATTTCTTTGTCCAGCCAGATGCCAGCCTGGCAGTGATGGACTTCGGGATGGTCGGCCGGCTGACCAACGCCATGAAGAATTCGCTTCTAACCATGATCATCGCCATGGCAACCAAGGATGCCGAAATCCTGGTGGACGAGCTGATGGATGCCGGGATTACCCGCAAACCCATCCGCCAACGCCAGCTGGCTATGGACCTGGAACACATCTTTGAAAGCTACATCGGCGGTTCAGCGCAATTCTTAACCGCCACTCAGGTGCTGAACCAGATTTTGGAAATTGCTTACCGCCATGGGCTGCAGATGCCGGGGGAGATGGCTATGCTGGCCCGCATGTCGACCATCAACGAAGGCATCAGCATGACCCTCTATCCGGATTTTCGCATGCTCGACTTTGCGGCCCCATACGTGCTTCACTACTGGCAAGAACAGCGCTCGCCCCAGAAATTGATCCCACGCCTGGGAAAGACCGCCCTGGATGGACTGGAATTAAGCCTGAACCTGCCGCGCCAGACCTCGCGCCTGCTCAAACAAATGGAAAGGGGCCAGCTCGAGTTCAACGTCAATTACGATGGTTTCCGTGATATCCTCGCTCAAATGCAGAAGATGGCCAACCGCCTCGCCCTTTCAATCATCATTGGCGCGACGATCGTTTCCCTGGGAATGGTCGTACGCACTTATTTGCCGCCCGAATTGGAAACCATCGGGCAGATATTCTTCGGGGCCGCGTTCTTGTTTAGCGTGGCCTTTGGCATTTACATCATGTGGTCGATCTGGAAATCGGGGCGAACATAAGGCCTAAAAAATCGGTCCAGCCCATATGCAAATATCGAGCGGGACAAAGGCTCAGCAGTAAGGGCGCACGGCGTGCGCCAGCATAGTAAAAAAAGAAAAGTGGTTGTGGAAATCAGGCCTGAGAAGCGTCGACCATCCGGCAAAAAGCGCACAAACCGTCGGCGGTTGTGGGCTGCCCGCAGTTTGGACAGAACTTGCCATCGCCCGAGTCTTTAACCGCCTTTTGTCCGAACAATTTTTCGCGCGCATTCCAAAAATTCGTGTAAAAATTCAGCTTATAGCCCGTGTGCTCATTTTCCATCTGGTTGAGAATCCCCTTGTAGTACAGTTGGGTGGAGCCGGCAGAATGCGGGCATTCCTCTTCAATATAGTCGATCCCGCGCAGCAGCGCATACGCCGCCGTTTCCCGTTCGTAGAAGCGGCAGAAGGGCTTTACCTTGCGCGGCAGACCGCTTCCCGCCTCAAGGATCGGCGATTGGCGGCGCAGCAGATCTACATTCCAGTTCATCGTGTTGAGCATCAGCAGCGCGGCCTCATCATCCAGATTGTGACCGGTGGTGAGTACTGTGTAGCCGTGATCGATGGCCGCCTGGTTCATAAGGTGCCGTTTGGCCATGCCGCAAACCGCGCAAGGTCTTTCTTTACCCCATTTCTTCAAACGGGCAAATGCCGGTATGGATTTTCCATACTGCTCTTCAACATTGACAACATGCAGGGTTAATCCGCGTTCTTCTGCGAACTGCCGGCAGGTTGCCTCTGAGGCGTCAGAATAATGATCTTCACTATCGATTCCCAGGTGGATATACATCCCATCCACCGCATAATTCAACCGCCAGAGCACATCCCATAAGGAAAGCGAATCCTTTCCACCCGAGACTGCCACCAGCAACTTATCGGATTGTGAAAACATGTGGAATTTTTGGATATATACCTGGGTTTGATGGACAAACCATTCCAGGTAATGGTCCTTGCATAGCTGCAGGCGGTGCTCTTTCATGCGAATGGCAGCCATTTGGTCGCAGCGGTGACAGTACATCGCAGGCATTGGCTTACCCTCCAGAAATAACTGCGACCAATTTCACCCGGTCTCCGTCGCGCAGCGGCTCATTCTCGTTGAGCAGCTCCCCATCCTTGACCACCAGATGGGTTTCGGTCGAATATCCCAAGCGCTGCAGGGCGTCTTTTACCATAATTGTATTTTCAACCTCTAGTGCAATCTCCTGCTTGCGTAAGATAAACGTAATGGTCATCGCTACCTCGAATGATTTTCCCTGTGAACCAGGACCCATAGGTGAAATGAGCCCGTATATTGTACCAGCAGCAAAAAGTCATGCAAACCGACACCGGGTGGTTATTTGATCTGCTCTTGCAGGCATGCCAGCCAGGCGCGTTTTGCGCCTTGCGGTTCGGAAGGCGCCATCGCCAGTACCGGACGGCTGAATGACTGTAGATCTGCCCCGGTGATCTCAATCTGTTTAATCGTTGAATCCAGCCAGCGTGCCGGTACAAAGCCGATACTATACGGTTCGCTGGCGACTGCCGTCACGACCGCCGCCGGATTGGGCGCCAGAATAGCCTCCGGGCCGGATGAAATCCAGGGCGCGGCAAGCTGCATTTCGCCTGTGGGGGCATACACATAGGTCTTGACCGGCCCATCGAAATTTGTCCCGCAGCTGGCACAATTCGATTGAATAATCTGGGCCCAAGCATTGTCCTTGCCGGAGAAAATGCGTTGAATTTCGTCCAACGCCAGGCTTGAAATCGGGTTGGAAGGGTTTATGATAACCGCCAATTCATCCTGGGCAATCACAGCCGTAAAAGACGGTGGATTCGTTCGTTCGCCCCATGCAAACGCGAAGTCCGCAGTCTGCACATCCAAAGCCTGGGCCGGGTGTTCGCTGACCACCAGATTGACCCCCGGCTGCTCGGCAGCACACGTTTGAAAGTCCGGCGCCAGCCACGCGGTAGCGGGGGTGTACTGCACCTGCCAGATCGTCACGGTCGGTACGGGCGGAGCAGTTTGAATTTCTGGTTGGCAGGCAGACAGCAAAACCGCCGCCGCTAAAAATAAGCTAATGCGGGAAAATAACATAGAGGATGATTACCAGAAGGCCCAATCCTGTACAGTACACTGCGAATGGGCGCAGCGAATGGGTGGTCACAAAACGCAGCAGCCAGCGAATGGAAAAATAACCCACCACCGCGGCGGCGACAAAGCCCACCCCGATCATCGGCAGCATACTCGATAAGCCGGGAATGACCAGCACATCTTTGATCTCCAACACGCCGGCAGCCAGCATGACAGGAATGGACATCAAGAATGAAAACCGCGCTGCGGCTGTGCGGTCGAGATTGCGCACCAGCCCACCCGCCATAGTGGTTCCAGATCGAGAGATCCCCGGGAAGATGGCCAGCGCCTGGCCCACCCCCATCAAAACTGCATCCACCCAACCCAGTGATTCAAGCGACCGGCTGTGTTTGCCCGCCCATTCGGCGGCAGTCAGGATCAATGCCGTTGCCAACAAAAACAGGCCGGTCGCCACCACGCTTTGAAAGGCCTGGTCGACCATTTTCTTGAGCAGCAAACCCGCCAGCCCAGCCGGGATGGACGCCAGGATCAGCAGCCAGCCCTGGCGAGCCAATGGATCTTCAAATGGCTTGAGCCTCACCAGTCCTCCGATAAACGCCTTAACTATGCCCCATAGGTCGGACCAAAAAAATACGATCACTGCCAGCAAAGTTCCTAACTGCACCAGTACATCAAACGGCAGGACTTGCTGTTCTGGAAAAGTCCAACCCAGCAAATAAGGCGCGATAACCAGGTGTGCCGAACTGGAAATTGGTAGGAATTCGGTCAGGCCTTGAATTATGCCGAGTACGAGAGCTTGAATGAATGACATGGGTTTCTCCGGAATGGATTTCGCAGTCCGCGAAATTATTCCAAGTGGGATAAGAGTTCTGATGCAAAATCCGCGAAGCGCTGTTGTTGGATTGCGCGCCGGGCATCTTTGGCCAATTCGACCAATGTGTACAGGTTGTGAATGGAAATCAATGTACCCGCCAGCATCTCCTTGGCCACGATCAGGTGCCGCAGGTAAGCCCGGGTGAATGTGCGGCATGTATAGCACCCGCAAGTTTCATCGATGGGGCGCGGATCGCGGGCGTGTGCGGCATTGAGCAGGTTCAAGCGCCCGCGGCGGGTCATCGCGGACTGATGGCGCGCCAGGCGAGTCGGCAGCACGCAGTCGAAAATATCAATCCCTCTGGCGATGCCATGGATCAGATCTTCCACCGTCCCGACTCCCATCAGGTAGCGCGGTTTATTTTCCGGTAGGATGGCGTTGACGATTTCAATCATGGCATACATGTCTTTTTTCTCTTCGCCGACCGAAAGACCGCCGATGGCATGCCCAGGAAACCCCATACCGCTGATCACCCGGGCAGAGTTCTCGCGCAGGTCGGGGAAAATGCCCCCCTGAACAATGCCAAACAAAGCCTGGTCGCTGCGTCTTTGGGCGCGGTGGCAGCGTTCCGCCCAGGCATGCGTCCGCTGCATGGCGCGTTCCACATAGACCCGATCGTTGGGATCGGAGCACTCGTCAAACGCCATGATGATATCCGCACCTAACTGCTCCTGGATTTCGATCGCTTTTTCTGGGGTAAAGCGGTGGGTTGAGCCATCGATATGGCTCTTGAAAGTGACCCCATCCTCATCCACCTTGCGCATCTCCGCCAGCGAAAATACCTGGAATCCGCCCGAATCGGTCAGCATGGGGTGCGGCCACTGCATGAAATGGTGCAGCCCACCCAATTCCGCGACCAGATCCGCACCTGGGCGTAAATAAAGGTGGTAGGTATTGGAAAGCACCAGCGAAGCCCCCAGCTCTTCTAAATGAACCGGGGTCAAAGTTTTTACGGTAGCCTGGGTGCCGACCGGGGCAAAGACCGGGGTTTCCAGATCCCCATGCGGGGTATGAAAGATCCCTGCCCGGGCTTTACCATCCACAGCCGCCAGATCAAATGTAAAGTGTCCTGTCTGCATAGATATCGGATTTTACCATCTTCCATGATATTCAGGATTGTAATTATCATCTTGAGAATAAATGAAAGCACACCACTTTTACGCCTGAATTTATTGCCAGATCCCAACTTAAGTTTATAATACAAGGCAAAGTGGAAGAAAAAATTAAGCAATTTCTTCTTGCTTTTTTGAACATTTGTACTATAATATTGCTATCAGTTGCCGCACGAAACACACTTATTCGGAAACGATATTCGTAACCACGATACAGGAGAATAGATCATGGCACGAAAAAATGCCAATCCCCCGATAACCAACGACCCCATGCTGGGACCAGGCATGGAAGAAGCCCGTAAAGCCACCCTGGATAAAGCGCTGGGAGACATCATCAAGCGCTATGGCGAAGGTTCCATCATGCGCATGGGTGAATCGAAGCACCTGGCAGTCGAATCCATCCCTACTGGTTCGCTGTCGCTGGATATCGGCCTGGGTGTGGGCGGTATTCCCCGTGCCCGCGTTACCGAAATCTACGGGCCAGAATCTTCCGGAAAGACCACCTTGTGCCTGCACATCGTCGCTGAGGCCCAAAATATGGGCGGGACAGCCGCCTACATTGATATGGAGCATGCCCTGGACCCGGCCTATGCCGCCCGCCTGGGTGTCAATATCGACAGTTTATTGGTATCCCAACCTGACACGGGTGAAGAAGCGTTGGAAATTCTGGAAACCCTGGTTCGCTCCGCGGCGGTGGATGTGGTGGTCGTCGATTCGGTGGCTGCCCTGGTCCCAAGATCCGAAATCGAGGGCGATATGGGCGATGCCAGCATGGGTATGCAGGCCCGGCTGATGTCGCAAGCCCTGCGTAAACTTTCTGGGGCGATAAACCAGACCAAAACCGCGGTCATTTTCACCAACCAGCTGCGGCAGAAGATCGGGATCATGTTCGGCAATCCGGAGACCACCCCGGGCGGCCTGGCGCTTAAATTTTACGCCTCGGTACGCCTGGATGTACGCCGCATCCAGACCATCAAGATGGGCGCCGAGATGATCGGCAGCCGGGTCAGGGTGCGCGTGGTTAAGAACAAGGTAGCAGCGCCTTTCCGCACCGCCGAATTTGACATTATGTATAACGAAGGGATTTCTAAAGAGGGCGACATCATCGACCTCGCGACCCAGCTGGAAATTGTCACCAAACGCGGGGCGTTCTACTCCTACGGTGACATTCGCCTGGGTCAGGGGCGTGAAAACGCCAAAGAATTCATGCGGCAAAACCCGGATTTGACCGGTGAAATCGAGCTGGCTGTCCGCCAGCGCGCGATGGGCGGTGAGCTTCCGTTGAATTTTGCCGCCAGCGGGGGATCGGATGACGGCGACGAAGAAGATTAAATACCGAAGATAGTACGTTTCAACATGAATCACCCCAAATTTATTTTTGAGGGTGATTTTGTTTCTTTTTTCCCCATCCCAGAAGAATATGAAGAGGTGATTTTCGGCGCAAAGCGCCGAAAATCACCTCTTCACTCAATTCCCCCGCCCAGCGAGGGCGGGGGTTAGGGGGTGGGTGGTGAAGTGTCCCCATGACAATCCTGAAATATTCATTTCGGGGTGTACCCTATTGATTTCAGCGAGTCCTGCAGGATCACCTGTGCTACAATTTGGGATGATGCGGTTTTTTCTCTTACTTTTGGTCTTGTTATCCGGGTGTGCGTTCCGGCCCCAGATCCCGGCGCCAGGCTCAAATGAGATTCCCCCCTTCCGGCCTGCCACCATGCCGCCCGTAAACACGCCAACCCCCATTCCTCCACCAGTCAGCATCTCGCGCCCGACCCCCGCGCTGGCCTGCAGCGATGTGCTGCTCTATGTCAGCGATTTAACCATCCCGGATAATACGGTGGTTGAACCCAATGCCACCCTCGATAAACGCTGGGAAGTGCAAAACGCGGGCACCTGCAACTGGGATGAACGCTACCAGCTGCGCCTGGTGGGCGGTCCTGATCTGGGCGCCGATCCTGTGCAGGCGCTTTTTCCTGCCCGCAGCGGTACAACAGCCGTAATCCGCATGTTGATGACCGCTCCAGCCGAGCCTGGCACATACCAGAGCGCCTGGCAGGCTTACAATCCCAAGGATGAACCTTTCGGAGATACGTTCTTTATCCAGATCGAGGTGGCGTCTGCGCAGTAGAACAAATGCCAAATTCAGTTAATAAAGAGATAGGATTATCCGCGAGGGCGCATAATCCTATCTCTTTTATTATTTCAGGCTGTTGAAACATGCGCTGATGACCAGGCAGGATCAAACGTTAAATGCGGTCTGAGACATCCTACTTGATTGGTCAGCGGATGGGCGGCAGAGGCGGCGTGCCGGTTATCGGGTAAATCCCATTGTTGATGCTTCCTTCCGGACAGGTATCCATCGAGTAGTAATATCCGCAGGCATCATTGCAGGTAGCGACGATACAGAAGCCGCCTTTGCCGTCATTGCGATATTCCGTCTCACAGGTCACATTTACCCCGCGCGCCGGGCAGCTGCCCGGGGCCTGGGTCATCAAGATCCGCGGATCAACGGTTGGTGGAACAAGCAAAGACACCTTGTAAGACACCTCAAATAAAGGCGTATCGTCTCCGGTTAACGGGTAAAACACCAGTTTTACGGTTTCATTCTGGCCGAACTGGGGGCCATAACAGTATAAGCTGTCCGGAGCCTTATCATTCAGCTCGCACTTGTAATCAACGTCATTGACCTTTAAACGGTAATTCTCTTTGATCCCAGGGATTTTAAACCCCATCAGCATCCCATAATAGGTGTATTGAGCATAAGTAACTGAAAACCCGGCAAAAGACGGGGTCGGCGTGGACGTTTCCGTCGCGGTCGGGGTTACCGACGGCGTCACCGTAAATGACGCCGTCGGTCGAGGAGTTGAGGTATTCGAAGGCGCCGGGGTCTCGCTTGGCCTGGGCGTCTCGCTAGCCGGTGGTGGTTGGGTGGGCACTGTCGGTGTGGGCTGAACCACGGCAGACGTGCAAGCCGAAATGAAACCCATTACCATTACCAGGACAATGAGATAGGAAATCCGGAATTTCATTTTTTACCTTCGAAATGATTTTTCGTAGGTTTAGGTTCCTTCTTCCCAGGAATTCAGATATAGAGCCTGTTCCGGGGTCAAATCATCTATGAGCACACCCATTGCCAGCAGTTTCAGGCGAGCGATCTCTTTATCGATGTCTTCTGGCACGCCGTAGACCATTTTCTGCAGTTTTTCAGCATTCTTAACCATATACTCGGCACTGAGAGCCTGGTTGGCGAAGGACATATCCATCACGCTGGCCGGGTGGCCTTCAGCAGAAGCCAGATTGATCAAACGGCCTTCGCCCAGCACGAAGATGCGGCGGCCATCTTTTCTGGCATACTCCTCGACATACGGGCGCACCTGACGTTTGTTGGCAGACATTTCTGCCAGAGCGGGAATATTTAATTCGACATTGAAGTGTCCCGAATTGGCCACAATCGCGCCGTCCTTCATAACATCGAAGTGATGGCGGTCAATCACATTAATATCGCCCGTCAAAGTGCAGAAAATGTCGCCAATTTTGGCAGCATCCATCATGGGCATGACCCGGAAGCCATCCATGACCGCTTCCAAAGCCTTTAGTGGATCGACCTCGGTCACGACTACGTTAGCGCCCATGCCTTTGGCGCGGGACGCCAAACCCCGACCGCACCAACCGTACCCGGCAACTACGAAGACCTTACCCGCCAGCAGGATATTTGTGGCGCGAATAATACCGTCTAAAGTCGATTGCCCGGTGCCGTAGCGGTTGTCGAAGAAGTGCTTGGTCATGGCATCATTGACGGCGATTACCGGAAATTCGAGCATTTTATCCGCAGCCATCGCCCGCAGACGGATCACACCGGTGGTGGTTTCTTCTGTCCCACCGATGATGCCGGGAAGCAGTTCTCGGCGGTCTTTATGAATGGTGCCGACCAGGTCCGCGCCGTCATCCATGGTCATATGCGGTTTATGATCCAACGCGGCTTTGATATGCTTGTAATAGGTAACGTTGTTTTCGCCCTTGATCGCGTAAACCGGAATTTCGTCGTGGGAAATCAGCGAAGCGGCCACGTCGTCTTGTGTGGACAGTGGATTTGATGCGGTCAGCACCACATCCGCGCCGCCGGCCTGAAGCGTTTTCATCAGGTTGGCCGTTTCGGATGTGACGTGCAGGCAGGCTGAAACCCGAATTCCGGCCAGAGGGCGTTCTTTTTAAAGCGCTCGTGGATCTGGCGCAGCACCGGCATTTCTCGCTCGGCCCATTCAATCCGCAGCCGGCCACCTTCGGCCAGGCTCAGATCTTTTACATCATGATTTGTCATTTAAATCCTCCATATCGTTCAGTGTTGATCATAATTCCCAAAATATCTGCATCCTTACAGATATCCATACGCTGTGCTGACACTTTAAGGATGCTGGATCATCCCTGCAGGGCATCCAACTTTCCATGGTCATCAAAATGTTCCCGGTAGCGGGCGATAAACTCTGCCAGGCTGTAAGTGTGGTTCTGTGTGCCTTTTTGTTCCAGGCAGTATGTGGCAGCCAAGGCCCCTACCTGCCCGCAAGTGGTCCAATCCAACCCCAGGTGCCAGGCCCGTACAAACCCACCTCGGAATGCATCGCCCACACCGGTTGGATCGGCAATTTGCTGCGGCACCACGGCCGGGGTATGGGTGCATTCCCCGTTTGCATAAATATCGGCCCCATTCTTGCCAAGAGTCACAACCAGCAGTTTCACCTGCCCGGTCATCTCTTTGAGGCTCAGACCGGTGTGCTTTTGCAGCAGTTCGAATTCATACTCATTACAGAACAGGCTGTAGGCTTTTTCGACACCGCGGCGTAACTCGGCACCGCTGACACGCGCCACCTGTTGGCCAGGATCATATAAGTACGACAGGCCGAGCCTGGCGCACTCATCCACGTACTGGTCCATGGCGCCAGGATCGTTAGGTGAAATAATCACCAGGTCGGGATGCTCCGGCGCCAATTCATCCAGGGAGATTTCGCCGGCATGGGCCATGGCCCCCGTATAAAAACTGCAAATCTGGTTGTTCGCCTGGTCCGTATTGGCAAAAAACGACGCCGTAAACTTACCCTGGATTTCGCGAATGTAACGCGTATCCAGATTATGCTCTTCCAACCAGCGCCGGTAATCGCCAAAGTCTTCACCCACTGTTCCCACGATCAATGCCGGCTCCCCCAATAATGCCATGGTATAGGCAATATTGGGGGCTGTCCCACCGCGCTGACGGGTCAAACTATCCACCAGGAAAGACAGGCTGATCGTTTCCAACCGGTCCGGCAAGATATGATCTCGGAAATAACCGGGGAAAGTCATCAAATAATCATAGGCAATGGAGCCGGTACAAATCACAGACATGCGTTCATCCTCAATTAACCGCGCACAATGCGCGGTAGATTTTCATTCAGGGGCGGGTGAATAATGCCCTTTTCTGTCACCAGGGCAGTAAACAAATAATTTGGAGTGACGTCAAAAGCCGGGTTGCGAGCTTTTGCACCTTGAGGTGCGACTTGTTCACCATGAAACTGCAGATCCAGCACTTCAGAGGCAGGACGTTCTTCGATCGCGATCAGATCCCCGTTTTCAAGAGATAAATCTACCGTTGAGGTTGGAAAAACGGAATATACCGGTACGTGGTTGGCGTGAGCCGCCAGGGCGAGCATATAACTGCCCACTTTGTTCGCCACATCCCCATTCGCGGCCACCCGATCCGCCCCAAAAAAAACTTTATCAGCCTGGTGACGTCTCAAAAAGTGTCCGGCCGCATTATCACTGATGATCTCATATGAAATTTTTAACTGGTCGAGTTCCCAGGCAGTCAAACGCGCTCCCTGCAGACGCGGGCGAGTCTCATCGACCAACACATGAATCCGTTTACCATCTTCATGCGCCTGGCGGACCACACCTAACGCCGTCCCCCAGTCGACTGCTGCCAGCGCGCCGGTATTGCAATGGTGAATAATCGTATCACCGTCTTGAATCAGGCCGGCGCCGATTTTAGCCATACGCTTGTTGGTCGCCACATCTTCATCGGCGATGCGTTGGGCTTCCACGATCAGCTGCCCGGTTATTTCTTCAACCGATCCAGCTGCCTGGTTCATCAACAGCACCATCTGGCGCGTGGCCCAGCTCAGGTTAACGGCGGTGGGACGCGCATTGTTAAGCGCCTGGGCAGCCTGGCGCAGTTCGGCGCGCAGCTTGTCCACGGAAGCGGCGGTTGAACGGCAGGCGGCCAGCGCCATACCGAATGCCGCCGTGGCGCCTATAGCTGGTGCACCGCGCACCACCATATCATGTATGGCAAATACAACCTCGTCTAAAGTTTGACAGATGAAGATTTCAAATCGCCCAGGCAGTAGACGCTGGTCGATCAGGCAGATCACATTCCGTTTATCATCCCACTGTACAGTACGCATGGTATTTACACCAAAAAAACGCCCTCCACCGAGAGCGCCGGGTTCAGTTCATGGTAGTTTAACACGCATTGCAACCCTTGTCAAAGTATTGACACATTCTGAATCCTCCGGTATAAGACCAATGTGAAAAGAAAATTGGTTCTCCTCGCGGTCCTCTTCTCATTAGTTCTGCAAAGTTGTGGATCGCAAATCACCTTGCCTTTGTTTGCCAGCCCGACCCCAACAGAGACCCCCACACCAACCGTTACCCCTTCACCCACGCCCACTCCCACCGTCACACCCACACCGACCCCCATCCCAGCCGCCCGGCTCGACCTTGGCAACCAGGCTTTGTTCGCCGGTGACTATGACCAGGCTCACCTGGAATACCAGCAGGCCCTGGACAAGGCAGCAGACGACCCCACCCGGGCCCTGGCATTGTTAGGCCTGGGCCGCAGCCAGATCTTGCTCGGGCAGCCATCGGTGGCGATCACCACCCTCAACAGTATCATCCAACGCTTTCCCACCAGCCCTCTCCTGGCTGAAGCATATTATTTTATCGGCGACGCCTACCGGAACCAGGGCAATCTACCCAAAGCGGCCGAAGCATACCAAAAATACGTAGATCTCAATCCTGGGGTGATCGATGCGTATGTGGAAACCCTGCGCGGGGACTTGCTGGCCGAATCCGGTGATGCACCAGGGGCGCTGGCAGCGTACGACCTGGCGGTGCAGGCACCGCAACTTGGCGATGATACCCCTATTAAAATAAAAATTGGGCGCATGTATGCTGCTTCTGGCGATTATGATAACGCCATCCGCCGCTATTTAGAAACCTACGACCAGACCAATAACGAATATTACAAAGCTCAGATCAATTACCTTGCCGGTCTGGCTTATATGAACATGGGCCTGCCAGAACAGGCATACGCCCGATACCAGGACTCGGTCAACAATTACATTCGTCCCTACGACAGCTATAACTGCCTGCTGGCACTGGTCAACGCCGGAATTCAGGTCGACGAGCTGCAGCGCGGCTTAATTGATTATTATGCCGGCCAATACGGTTATGCCGTGGAAGCTTTCAACCGGTACATCGAGCAGAATCCCGAACACGATGCCACCCCCTACCATTACAAGGCGCTCAGCCTGCTGGCACTGAACCAACCCCAGGCAGCCATCGATGTGTGGAGTTTTGTAATCGAAAATTATCCCGATGATCCCTTGTGGGTTTCCGCCTGGGATGAAAAATCCTACACCCAATGGACGGCACTCGGCCAGTACCGTGAAGCGGCCGACACCCTGCTGGAGTTTAACAAACAAGCCCCAGGCATCGACCAGGCGCCTTTTTATCTATACGAAGCAGCTCGCATTCTGGAACGGGACAATCTACTGGAAGATGCGGCTCAAGTATGGGAAAGGGTGATGTCTGAATACGCCAGCTCTGACTACGGCTGGCGCTCCCTTTTCCTGGCAGGAATTACCTACTACCGCCTGGCAAATTACGAACTGGCATTGACCACGTTCCAACGCGGACTGGTCTTTGCCGCCGACGCGGAAGAACAATCTGCAGCCGATTTCTGGATTGCAAAAACCTACCAGGCGCAGGGCAATACCGAACAGGCCGCCGCCTATTGGGAGCAGTGCACCAGCCGCGATCCGACCGGTTACTACAGCGTACGCGCCCGAGAGATCCTGCTTGGCCAGCCGCCAATGGGAGAATCATTTGAATACTCCCTGAACGTTGACTGGCAAAATGAACGCCATCTGGCTGAAGGTTGGGTGCGGGTCACATTTGATCTGCCACCGGGAACCGACCTTACGGATCCTGGCGACCTGGCAAAGGATGCTCGCTTCCAGCGCGGGTCGGCTTTTTGGAGCCTGGGGCTGTACGATCAGGCCAGCCAGGAATTCGAATCTCTGCGCGTGGATCTTGAACCTGACGCAGTCAACAGTTTTCGCCTCATCCAACCCCTGCTCAAAATGGGCTTTTACCGTTCGGCAATCTTTGCCAGCCGGCAGGTGCTGACTCTGGCGGGGATGGATAATAATGCCACGCTCAATGCTCCGGCCTATTTTAACCACATCCGCTTTGGCACCTTTTTTCAAAACCTGGCGCTCTCATTTGCAAACGCTGAAAAGCTCAACCCGCTCTTTCTGTTCAGCGTGATGCGCCAGGAAAGCCTGTTTGAAGGTTTTGCCAGTTCAGGAGCAGGTGCGCGGGGTTTAATGCAGATCATGCCTGCCACCGGGCAGGAAATCTCCACCCAAATGGATTGGCCGCAGAACTTTACCCCAAACGACCTCTACCGCCCACTGGTCAGCATCCGCCTGGGAGCCCGCTACCTGGCCCGCCAGCGGGATGCCTTCGACGGGGATTTATTTACTGCCCTGGCGGCATACAACGGAGGGCCTGGTAATGCCGCCATCTGGCGCGACCTGTCCGCAGGTGACCCGGATCTGTTCCTGGAGATCATCCGCATCAAAGAAACCCGCGATTACATCACCCAGATCTACGAATTTTTTAATCTCTACCGTTTAATTTACGAAAAGAACCCCTGAACCGTTCAGGGCACAAGCTGATATTCCTGTCCCCCGGCATCCAGCATCAGGTAGGTCAACCGCCAGGTATTTTCTTCTTTGACGGCTGTGACATGCAGCGTTCCGGATCGGTTCACCCCGCTTACAGGAATTTCGAGATCTGCGGTACCGGAAGAATCGTTCTCTTCGACCGACCCCGTGATAAACAAGCCATCCTCGATCGGGACGCCCAACACCTGCTGCGCCGTAGGATGGCTTTTCAGCGTTTCGAGGGCCAACTGGTAAGCATCCGAAGATCTCATCACAGAAAAGATCACCACCATAAAAACCCCAATGCAAGCGATGCACAATGAGATAATGGCAATAACCCCCACAAGGATTAACTTGCCCTTCTTCCTGGCTGCCGCGGCTTCTTTTGAGGATTGGGTCGGGGCGGGCACCTTTACCGCGGGTTCTGCTGCACTCGCCGCCGGTTTGGCTGTGATACCATCCACTTCCAATAAATCTGGGATGCCATTACTATCTCGGTCGGGCAGCATCTTCACCGCTTTTTCATAGCGGGCACGCGCTTCCGGCGTCATCTGCTCCGGATTGTCATACTCTCTTCCCTCGAAAAAAATCTTTGGCATGGCTTCCCTCCACTCCTGATAAAATTATACGCGCGAGATGTGCAAAAATTTCGTGCCGAAAACCGAGAGCTACAACTCCCCGAAGCTCTCCTCGTCAATCCAATCCAGAATCTTTTCCATACGCGCCAGGCGTTCTTCGGCCATCGACTGCGCAGCCGCAATCGTGCAGCCAGACCGCGTAAGCCAGGGCTTCCTGGTTAAAAGATAAGCCATTCGATATCCGCCCGATAAGTTGAAATAAGCGCCTGGCGGGGGGTCCTGCCCGTGTCTAGCCGTATTCATCGGTCAAATTTTCCAGGTCGTTGAGATCCATGCTGCCATTTTACATCAAAGGATAGTACCAGCACAACATAATTTCGTGTTCGCAGCCGGAAACGGCAGCATAACCATAACGGTGCACCATCCCCAGCTGGCAGCCCATCCTGGCATAAAAGCGGCAGGCTCCCACGTTGATATTTTGGGTCTCGATTTTTAACTGCTGGGCACCCCGCGCCTGCATCCAGGGCAATATAAACTGAAATAACGCTTTCCCTATGCCTTTCCCGCGCTCTTCAGTCTGCACGCGTAAATCCCACAGCACCGCCAGTTCCTGGCGTCCTTCGAGCATATTCACCCCATTGGTGTGTAATGCCACCGCTGCCCCCCCGACCGGGGTCTCTCCCCGCAGGGCCAGGAAGAAGCCCCACTGAGAGATATCAAACTGCTTTGGCCAGTAGATGGGACTGCCCTCCGCCTCGGTGTGATCGTAATCCTTGAAATAGGGCGGCGAAACGCTTTCTTCGACGAACTGCAGCCCTCCCAGGCCGTTATCTACCGGATGAACCTGAAACATGGTTTTCACCCAGAAACCGATGGATATTTGGGCGTACTCATCCAGGCGTTTAGCAGTGATCTCTTCAATATGCAAATCCATATCATCCTTCCGTCTGCATCGACCGAATGAGAAGACAGGTATGAAATAGAAACGGGGCTGCCTCACCATTTGAGACAGCCCCGCAGGTAAACAGCTGGTTTACAGCAGCAGCCCGACCGGTTTTTCGAGGTAAACCGCCAAACGCTGCATGAACTGGGCCGCTTCGGCGCCGTCGGTCACGCGGTGGTCCGCTGAGATCGTCGCCCGCATGCGCATCCCGACCTTCAGCTCGCCATTGACCACCACCGGAACCTGTTTAGCCGAACCCACCGCCAGAATGGCAGCTTCCGGGGGGTTGATGATCGCGACAAAATGCTCGACATCGAACATACCCAGGTTGCTGATCGAGAAGGTCGATCCTTCGATATCACCCGGGCGTACTTTGCCAACCCGCGCCCGCGCAACCATATCTTTGATCTCTTGCGAAATTACGCGCAGCGGTTTCCGGTCGGTGTCGGTGCAGACCACGGTCAAAAGGCCCGCTTCAACCGCCACCGCCACACCCACATTGACGTGCCCGTGGCGAACAATGTCACTTCCGGCCAGAGACGCGTTCAGATTGGGAAAATCTCGCAGGGCCAGGGCGGTTGCCTTGACGATAAAATCGTTCACCGAAAGCTTTTGCGCTTCAGGCAACAGTTCATTAGCCTGTTTGCGTATGTCCATCACCGCCGACATATCATATTCATGCGTGATATAGAAATGGGGAATCTGCTGCTTCGACTCGGTCATCCGCCGGCCAATCGCCGCCCGCAGCCGGTCGAGAGGAATTTGCTGGTCGGCAGGAATTTCACCGGCAGCTACAGAAGGCAGTGGGAGCGATACCACCGGCGCAGCCGCCGCGGGCGCGGTTGGCGGGGTTGGCACCGCAGTTGGAACGGATTGCTTCATCTCGGCCACAGCGGCTTCGACATCTTTCTTAACAATCCGGCCTTTGGGGCCGCTGCCCTCGATACTGGCCAGATCCAGCCCGGCATCCTCGGCCATCTTTTTCGCCAGGGGTGAAGCGCGCAGCAGATCATCGCCGCCCGGTGCAGCCGCTGCCGCGGCAGGTTCAGGCGTCGCCGGTGCTTCAGCCGGCGGGACGGCACTTTCTGCTTCTGATGGCTTCTCCTCGGGCTGCCCACCCTCGGGAATTTCCACTTTTTCACCGGGTTCGCCAACAATCGCGATCGGGGTGCCGACCGGGACGCTGGTTTTTTCCTCTACCAGCTGTCGCAAGACGGTTCCGGTGTAGGGTGATTTAACTTCGACCGTAGCCTTGTCGGTTTCGATCTCCGCCAGTACATCGCCCTTATTGACCGTTTCTCCTTCTGCCCTTACCCAGCGTACCAGCGTACCTTCGGCCATATCAAAACCAAGCTTGGGCATGCTGACAGTTTCCGCCATTACAACACCTCCTTCACCGCCGCGATCACGTCCTCTACCTGGGGAAGAGCCATTTGTTCAAGAGTTTGGTTGTACGGCAGAGGAACATCCTTCTGGCAAACCCGTTTGACCGGCGCATCGACGTAGTCAAACACTTTTTCATAAATTTGGGCGGATATTTCTGAACCCACCCCAAACGTACCCCAACCTTCTTCGACCACAACTGCGCGGTTGGTTTTCTTGAATGATTCAAGAACCGGTTCTATATCCAGCGGGCGCAAAGTGCGCAGATCCACGATCTCTGCTTCAATGCCCTGCTTGGCAAGTTCATCCGCGGCCTTGGTCGAGGTTTCCAGCATTTTGCTGTAAGTAACAATGGTCACATCCCGCCCGGGCCGCTGCACCGTGGACTTGCCTATCGGCACCAAATAATCGCCATCAGGAACCTCGCCGCGGGTCTGGTACAGAGTGGCATGTTCGATAAACAGCACCGGGTTATCGCTGCGAATGGCCGATTTCAACAGGCCTTTGGCATCTGCCGGGGTTCCGGGAGCGATCACAGTTAATCCAGGAAAATGGGCAAAGATCGCATCCGGGGTTTGCGAATGCGTCGCACCCAACTGGCGCCCGCCACCGCTGACCGTGCGAATGACCAGCGGTACGCGGAACTGACCGGCAAACATATAATGCAGTTTGGCGGCTTCATTGACGATGTGATCCATCGCCACAAATGCGAAATTGATTGTCATCAGTTCGGCAACCGGCCGGCAGCCGGTTAAAGCGGCGCCAATCGCCGAACCGACTATACCTGCTTCGGCAATCGGTGTATCGCGCACCCGATCTGCGCCAAAATGGTCATAAAATCCTTTGGTCACGGCATACGTACCGCCCCAAACGCCGACCTCCTCGCCCATGATAAAGACCATCGGGTCGCGTTCCATCTCTTCCCATAAAGCCTGGGAAATGGCTTCACGCACTGTCATCCGTGCCACGGTTATTCCTCCACGTAAATATGCTGGAACAGTTCTTCTGGTTCTGGTTCGGGTGAGGATTCGGCAAATTGAATCGCATCTTCCACTTCAGCCAGGGCCTCTTCGTCTTGAGCGTCTAACTCTTCTTCACTCGCAATTTTTTTAGAAACCAATTTCTTGCGGAAAATTCCAATCGGATCTTCTTCCTGCCATTTATGAATTTCATCCGCCTTGCGATAGCGTTCCGGATCTCCCATGGAATGACCCCGGAAGCGGTAGGTCAGGATTTCCAGCAGTTGCGGACCGCTGCCTTCACGAACTTCCTCAATCAACCTTTCGGAAGCAGCGCGCACCGCGAGAACATCCATACCATCGGCACGCTCGTTTTTCATGCCGTAGCCCTCGGCTTTTTGGCGAATCTCAGATACCGCGGAAGCCCTATTCACCGCCGTACCCATTCCATACTGGTTGTTCTCGCACACCCACAGCACGGGCAGGTTCCACACTTTAGCCATATTCAGCGCTTCGTGAAAGAAACCAATGTTGGTCGCTCCATCGCCAAACATACACAAAGTGACGGCCTTATTTCCCTGGTATTGATCGCCCAGCGCCAATCCGGCTGCTATCGGCAAATGCGCGCCGACGATGGCATGCCCACCCCAAAAGTTCTTCGCGGGGTCCGCCATGTGCATCGAACCACCCTTTCCTCGAGAAGCTCCGGTAACTTTGCCCAGCAGCTCAGCCAGAATTTCTCGCGCGCTTAAACCACAGTTGTAAGCCACGCCGTGATCCCGGTATGCGGTGATGACCCGATCCTCAGGGCGGCGAGCAGAGATCAACCCGGTGCTGACCGCTTCCTGGCCGATATACAAGTGCAGGAATCCACCAATTTTCCCCTGTTGGTAAAGTTCCGCAGCACTTTCTTCCATCCGGCGAATTACCACCATCTGGTGATACAAATTAAGGTATTGTTGCTTGTCCATGAAAAATGCTGTCCCTCTGAACAGATTTGAAATAACAATTATTTACAAAAATTATATCAGACTGATGCAAACCCATCGAAAAACGCACAAGGTAATCGTTTGCCAGCCCGCTCTGCGATTTCTCTCTATCAATCTTTTATTATACCAATCCATTATTCAACCGGAAGACCTAATTGGATCTATTTTTAATGATCTGAGGATGAATGTGGGAGTGTCTTAAAATGATCCTCCATCCGGCTTCCGACCGAATGCATAGCAAGCCTTCTGCCCCAATACCAGACCAGACCGGCAATGAAAATAAATGCAAAAATGGCAATCTCTGCCGGTCCTGCCGGGGCAATCCCGCCCGGCACCCACAACGGTAAGATAACCAGAATTATCAGGTAGATTAGTGTCAGGAACCCGGTCAAAGAGACAAGCGGAAGCGGGCCAATGCTATTCCGTACAAACGGAGAGCACGCTTGATACCAATTTTGCTTTAAGAACGGAAAAAAGGTCACCGCGGTCACCGGTACCAGCATACTGATCATTGCAAAATAGACAAAATTCAACGCTGTGGTAAAAAAACCACCCATCAACTGGTTAACCAATCCCACTTCGACCAGCACGGCAGCTAACAGCATTGTGACCAACGGGCTGCGGTAGCGCGGATGAACATATGCCATACCAGCGGGCAGCAGGCCATCTTCTGCCCAGGCCAGCATAATCCGGCTGGAGAAGAATAAGTAAACCTGAATCAGGTTGATCAGCGAATAAATCCAGACCGCCAGAACCAACCCCACCAGCAATCCTGGCAGAAGGACTGACCCATAAATAAATATCCAGGGAACTGCCTGACCAGTAAAATCCGGGGTCAGACTGAGAAAACTTTGCGCTGACAACCACCGGACGGGTACCACACGCTCCAACAGGTAGGCCGTGCCACCTAATACCACCCAGGAGATGACCAGGCTTGCCCCGTTGGCTCGCCACAATGAACGCTCCGGTTTCCTGATTTCTCCGGCAACAAAGGTGGTAACAAAGTATCCAAAATAAATAAAAAGAGCCAGAGATAAGCCCGCCAGGACCACCCGGCTCAAATCATTAACCGGGAAATAACCCACGGATTGCGCCGCGGGTATTACCCGCTCATAACTGCCCGCACCCATAACCTGGTTCCAGGCCTGGCTGAATCCTTCCGTCGAAGACCCCGCGAACGCAACCGCAATCACCAGCCATGCGCCCAGGATCAAAACTGCCCCAACCGAGAGGATGCGGATCATCCATCGCTGCGGCACAAACATGCACACAAATGTCCCCGCGACCAGCAGTGTGCCGATCAGAATCATGGCTTGCGGCTGCTGCAGCAAATTCACCAAATCAACCAACCCGGGCAACCCAGAATTAGCCGCAATCACCCGGCCAAATGTCGGCAGAATCACCATGGGAATGAAAGCTGCGACCGATCCCGCAGCCAACCCACTGATAATGACCAGGATCCAGCTGGAAACAAAAGCCGCCGGTGCGCTTAACACGCGGCTGGCCAGAATATAGTCGGCACCCGATCGCGGGACGGCCGCGCCAATCACCGCATAGGTGTAGGCAATCACCAGGCTGATCGCCAGCGCCGCGCTAAGAATACCGGGCAAGTCGCTTCCCGCCCACATACCAGCGACTGTTGAGAAAGGCAGCAGGCCGGTATAGGACAATCCGCTTGCACTGATTCCTAATGCAATTGCTCCTGCGGTGCTGATCCCACGGTATAAAGCCTGGTGACCTTTTCCAATCCAGCTTTCGCCTGAACCGGCGATGATGTCCGGCTCATTCGCCATACCCCGCTCCTTCAATTGCGATCCAGACATTAACCATCAATGGGTTTCCCTCTCGTTTCCTATCTTATTTTACTCACGATTATTACTTTGGATAGCGTTTTTTCAATTAACCATGAAATACATGGTTTGCTTTAAAAAGAACCTCCCCGCATGTGCAGGGAGGTCTCGATGTTCAGATTACAGGACTGAACTACAGGTCGATGTTCAGGCCGGTCGAATGCTTGATCGCCGCGTGGGCAGCGGCCAGGCGCGCCACAGGCACGCGGAAAGGCGAGCAGCTCACGTAGTTATTGCCGATCAAATGGCAGAACTCGATCGATCTCGGATCGCCGCCGTGCTCGCCGCAGATACCCACTTCCAAATCCGGGCGGGTTTCGCGGCCGTCGTTCACAGCCATCTTCATCAACTTGCCAACGCCGTCCCAATCGAGCGTCTGGAAGGGATTCTTTTCCAAAATGCCTTCTTCAACATACTTCACCAGGAAGTTGCGCTCCGCGTCATCCCGGCTGTAGCCGAAGGTCATCTGGGTCAGGTCATTGGTACCGAAGGAGAAGAATTCGGCATGCTTGGCAATCTCGCCGGCAGTCACTGCAGCGCGCGGGATTTCGATCATGGTGCCGAACTTGTAGGTGAAGTCGACGCCTTTTTCATCCATCACGGCTTTGGCGATGCGCACCAGCCGCGGCTGAATCCATTCCAATTCCTTGACGGTTCCCGTCAGGGGGATCATCACTTCAGGTTTCACGACGATACCGCGCTTGGTGCAGTCGGCAGCGGCTTCGAAGATGGCACGAACCTGCATTTCGACGATCTCAGGCATGTAAATGCTCAGGCGAACGCCGCGCAGGCCCATCATTGGATTGCTCTCATGCATGCCGCGGATGGCAGCCAGCAAATCTTCCTTCTCAGCCAGGCCTTCGGTCTGACCCAGGGCGCGCATGGTGACCACTTCTTCGAACAGTTTCTCTTCGTCCTGCATGAACTCATGCAGCGGGGGGTCGATCAAGCGGATAATGACCGGGAGGCCATCCATCGCTTCGAACAGGCCATCAAAATCCTTCCGCTGGTACGGGAGCAGTTCATTATTGGCGGCCTGGCGGTCTTCATGGCTTTCGGCCAAAATCATCTTTTGGACGATTGGCAGGCGCTCCACCTCAAAGAACATGTGCTCGGTGCGGCACAGTCCGATGCCTTTGGCGCCGTATAACCGCGCCCGTTGGGCATCCTTGGGATAATCGGCATTGGCCCAAACCTGCAGCCGGGCAATATCATCCGCCCAGGTCAGGAGGCTCATCAATGACGTCTGTTCTTCCAGATTGGGGTTGGAAAGGTCAAGTTTTCCGGTGAACACCTCACCTGTGGTCCCATCCAGTGAAATCCATTCGCCTTCATTGACCACGACATCACCCGCCGTCATCTGGCGGTTTTCAAGATCGATGCGCACTCCGGAGGCACCGACGATGCAGGGCACGCCAAACTGGCGCGCAACCACGGCCGCGTGAGATGTGGCGCCGCCTTCGCTGGTCAAAATGCCGCGGGCAGCCAGCATACCATGGACGTCATCCGGTTTGGTAAACGGGCGCACCATGATCACCTGCTGCTTGCTTTCTTTGGCCATCTTTTCCGCCTTATCGGCATCAAAGTAGATCTGACCCACTGCCGCGCCCGGTGAGGCGTTGACACCCTTGACAAAGAAGCGCGCGGTGCGGGCTGTTTTGAGGGTTTTTTCGTCAAACTGGGGGTGCAGCATCGCATCGACCTGGGTCGGTGTCACCCGTCCCACCGCTTCGACCTTGGTGATCAGGCCTTCGTTGGCCATATCCACCGCGATTTCAATCTCAGCCTTGGCGGTGCGCTTGCCGGTACGGGTCTGGAGCATCCACAGCCGGCCGCGTTCGATCGTAAATTCGACATCCTGCATATCTTTGTAATGCAGTTCGAGTTTCTTGGTGATATCCAGGAACTGGTTGTAGGCTTCGGGCAGATCTTTACCCATCTTTTCAATGGATTCGGTGTTGCGGATACCAGCTACCACATCTTCGCCCTGGGCGTTAAGCAGGTATTCGCCGTACAGCTTGCGTTCGCCGGTGGCCGGGTTGCGGGTAAATGCCACACCCGTGCCGGAATCCCAACCCATATTGCCAAAAACCATGGTCACAATACTGACTGCGGTGCCCAGGTCGTCGGCGATACCGGCTGCCCGCCGGTAATCGATGGCGCGTTTTCCATTCCAGGAACCGAAGACGGCTTCACTCGCCAGGCGCATTTGATCATATGGATCTTGCGGGAAATCAAAGCCCTTGATTTTCTTGACTACGGCTTTGTAGCGGACGATTAATTCTTTCAGGTCGTCGGCGGTCAGGTCGGTATCAACCTTGGCGCCTTTTTCTTTCTTGAATTCATCCAGCACATGTTCGAATGATTCGTCGGGCATACCCAGCACGACTGAGCCGAACATCTGGATCAACCTGCGGTAGGAGTCGTTGACAAAGCGTTCGTTTTCAGTCAGTTTAACCATGCCCGCTACCGTTTCATCGTTTAAACCGATGTTGAGCACGGTATCCATCATTCCCGGCATCGAAAATTTTGCCCCCGAACGGCAGGAAACCAGCAGGGGATTATTGGCATCGCCAAACATCTTCCCTGAAGCCTTCTCGACATTCTTCAAAGCAGCCATCATCTGATCCCACATGCCCTCGGGAAATTTATTGCCGCCAGCCAGGTATGCATTGCAGCCTTCGGTTGTTACAGTGAACCCAGGGGGGACTGGTACACCGATCCGGGTCATTTCTGCCAGGTTGGCACCTTTGCCGCCCAACAGACCTCGGACCCCATCCCAGCTCCCGCCGACATATGCTTCCGCCTGGTCAACTTCTGTAAAGTTATATACCCACTTTTTTGTCACAGAACACTCCTTCATTGAATGATAACTGCCATATTCCTGGCAGTATAAGAACTTTTTCCAGATTAAAATTTTACCCTTATTGAAAGAAATCGACAAGGAAGAACGTCCTGAATCACCTGGACAACTCACCAAGGCCAATATTTTCGGGTATGCCGGCCATATCCTGGGAAATTCCTCTGAGAAATTACTCATATTCGATTAAAATCATCCATTATGGAGAATTTCTTGCGCCTTTCACCTTTACTTGCCAGTGGTGGCTACCCTTCTCTGGCTGAGCTGCAAGAATTGCGGGATGCTGGCTGCGAGGTGGTAATCAACCTCGCCATATCCTCATCGCCGGGCGCGTTGCCGGCGGAGGGTGAACATGTCCGCCGGATGGGCATGCAGTACATTCCTATCCCGGTATTGTGGGAAACCCCCACCCGTCAGAACTTGATGGATTTTTTTGACGCCATGGATGCCAACCGTAAGCGCAGCGTTTTTGTGCACTGCGCAAAAAATATGCGCGTCTCGGCCTTTATCTACTTGTACCGTGTGCTCCGCCTGGGCAGCGACCCGCAAGAGGTCTACCCTGACATGGCCTCGATCTGGGAACCAGAAGGCGCCTGGGCCGAATTTATCCACGCCATGCTCGAACAGAAAAATAAACTGACCCCGCAACCAACATTTGGATGGAGGAGTTCTCATGGAAAATCCATCTGGCAAACCTGCGACGCTCCTATGGCCTGAAAAATGGGAGAACCCCAACCGCCTGTTTGCCGAATGCATGGCTGGCGTTCGAGCAGGAATTGAATCTGTTCAAAACGATCCGCTCCGGCCCGGCTACCATTTTCTTCCACCCGCGCGCTGGATGAACGACGTATTTGGCGCTGTATTTCATAAGGGTTGGTATCACATTTTTTATGGGCTGCATCCATTTAGCGATCGCGATAATGAATTTAAATGCTTTGGCCACGCCCGCAGCCGGGATCTGGTGTACTGGCAGCACCTTCCAATCGCCCTGGTTCCGCTGCTCGACCAGGGCCAGTTGCGCTGCAACGATGGCACCCTTACTTTTAACACCCGTGACGAAGCCATGCTCTTTTTCACGTTTGTGCCGGTAAATTCCAGCACACCTCGCCAGCATTGGCTGGCCTATGGAGATCCTGACCTGGAAAATTGGCAATTATTTTCAGGCAATCCGGTATTGAGTATGGCGAACCACGGCGGTCCAACGTACAAAAATATCTGGACCGATCCTTACATTTTCAGGGTAGAAGAGCGCACATTCATGATCATCTCAAAATGTCTGCCGCTGGAAGGTGGCCCTGGCATTTTGCCGCTTTATGAGGCCACCGACCCTTCCCTGCACCACTGGAAGTATCAAGGCAACCTGCATGATCGCACGGGCGAGGTGGTTAATTTTTTCCAACTGCAAGACCGGTGGGTGCTGCTGCGCTCGCCATTTAACGATATCGAATATGAAACCGGGCAGTTTGACCTGAACGAACTGCGCTTCAAGCCCAAATCCTCTGGAAAACTATCCTACGGCTATATTCGCCAGGACAACCCCACCAGCCGTGGGCTTTACGCCAGTGATGTTTACGCGACACCTGATGGCCGGCGCATCCTTGTCGGATGGATCAGCGGATTTCCCGAAGGCAGGGGCTGGAACGGCTGCATGAGCCTGCCGCGATTGCTGACGATCGATGCCCACCAACGCTTATGCCAGCAGCCGCTGCCAGAATTAAAGACGCTGCGCGGCGAACCGACCCTGGTAGAGGACAGGGTTTTAGAGGACGAGACCTGGTCCCCGAAAACAGGATTCAGCCCCTCGCTTGAAGTGCGCCTGACTTTTCAGCCTGGCACGGCCCGTCAGGTCGGGCTTAGACTTTCCAATCGAAGCCAGCCGGAACCCGGACTGACAGTGAGTTGGGATGGGAAAGAAATCCAATTTAATCAGCTGGTTGTTCCCCATGATCATCCAACGGAAACACGGGCATTCGACCTGCATCTTTTTGTTGACCGCCTGGTGGTCGAAGCTTTTATCGACACCGGTCGGGTGAACATCACCCAATGTGTCACCCTGGATGGCAGTCAGCTCGAGATCGAATTCTTTGCCAAAGGCGGCAGTGCGTCCCTATCCAATTGCACGATCTGGCCCATAAAAACGATCTGGTAATCGATCGCCCAGATTAGGGGCAGGTTAGAGCCACCTTGTCGGGCATCTCATCCTCTGGTAAGATCAAAATATGTATCTTCGCGGCAGCAAGTTTAATATGACGCGCCGCCGGCGCAATTCCAGCCCTTTACTCATCCTCGCACTGCTCATTCTGATCGCCGGGGTCGTATATGTCAACCTGGTCGTTGTTCCGGCTACGCCCCCGCTCTTTATTCCTACCAGCACGCCTACAACCTCGCCGGCAACCTTTGTTAAAAATGCTGAGGATCTGATCTCGCAGGGAAAGATCCAGCAAGGTATGGAAGCCTACCAGGAGGCGATCCGTTCTGACCCTAGAAATTCGAGTAATTATATTACCCTGGCCCAGCTGCAGGTATTTACCGGAGATTACCAGGATGCGATCGATAATGCCCAAAATGCGCTTTTGATCAATTCTACCAATTCAATGGCAAACGCCATCCGCGGCTGGGCGCTGGGCTTCCAGGGTGATTACCTGACGGCAGATGCCGCCATCCAAAAGGCCATCGAGTTGGACCCAAACAACGGAGTTGCATACGCATATAAAGCCGAGGTGTTGGCATTACAGTACCAGACGGGGAAGGATATCCTGGGCGTGGTTCAAAAAGCCACAGATGCTTCCCGTGAAGCCCAAAGGTTGGCCCCCAATGCATTGGAGACCCACCGCGCTCGCGGTATCGTACTGGAAATCACTCAGAACTATGAAGAAGCCGTCAACGAGTTTGAGGCTGCCATCGCCATCAACCCCAATATTGCCGACCTGCACCTGGCGTTGGGACGCAACCTGCGCGCGCTCAACCAGTATGCCAAGGCGGTGGAGGAATTCAACCGCGCCAATGCATTGAACCCGGCCGACCCGCTGCCCAACACCTATATCGCGCGCACCTACCTCACCATCGGTGATTTTCCCAAGGCAATCCAGTATGCTCAGCAGGCCGTGAAGGTGTCGCCAACCGATCCGTATATGTACGGCAACCTGGGCACCATGTTTTATCGCAACCGGCAGTACCGCGAATCGCTGGATCCCTTCCGCCTGTCCATCTACGGCGGAACGACCGCAGATGGCGTCCAGGTGACAGGCTTACCCATGGATAACGACCGCGTCGTCGAATATTATTACCTGTTTGGCCTGGCTGCGGCGCGTATCAACCAGTGCAGTGACGCGCTCAAAATTTCGCAGTACCTGCAAGAAAACGCCGCGGAAAACGAAACCGCGGTCTATAATGCCAAAGAAATGGTAAATATCTGCCAGCAGTGGATTACCGGTACCTCCACCCCGACGCGTGAAACCACTCCTGTCCAGTAAAATGGCAAACAAGTGAAAACCGTATGAAAGAAAGCATCCCCCTGTCCGGCAAGCAAATGGCCTTCCGCCAGCGCCGGTCTTCAAATTCAATTTTATTGCTCATCCTGCTGATGCTGATTGTGGGTGCCCTATACCTGCTGAACAGCGTTTTGACCAGACAGATCGTCTCGCCTTTCGAGCCCACCCCCATTCCAACCCGCACAGTCGATTCTTTTACATTAGAGGGTGAAACTCATTTTAAAGCCGGCAACCTGACCAAGGCCATCGCCGCGTATTCGGCTGCCGTTGCACTTGAACCCAATAATGCGCAGGTCGCAGCTGAACTGGCCCGTATTCAGGCTTATTCGTCTGCGACGTTGGCGACGGACAACGATCGCCTGCAGGCCATGGAAGACGCCATAAAGTCAATCAATTCTGCCGTGGCGCTGGCGCCGGATGACAGCACGGTGAATGCTATCCATGCCTTCGTCCTCGATTGGTATGCTTCCATCCTGCAAAGCCTGCAAACCAATGTGGTCAACAAGGAAGACGATAAGGTCCAGCAGGCGTTGACCGAAGGTGAACAGGCCGCGGTACGCGCCTTACAACTCGATCCCAAAAACGCCCTGGCAATGGCCTACTATGCCGAGATCTTGCTCGACCAGCAAAAATGGGTGCAGGCCGAACAGTACATCTCCAACGCGCTGGATGCCGACCCCGGCTTAATGGATGTTCACCGCATCCGGGCCATCGTCCAGGAGACCGGTGGGAATTATGCCGAAGCCATTAAAGAGTATAAGCTGGCAGCCGAAATCTATCCTAATCTAACCTTTCTTTATATCCGCATTGGGATCAACTACCGCCAGCTGCGCCAATACGATGAGGCGCTGAGATGGTTCAATAAGGCGGCCACCATCGATAAACAATTAGGCGTCAATGACCCCACGCCTAACCTGGCCATTGCCAAGACCTATTCTCAGATTGGCGAATTTTTTATTGCTGCGGTCAATGTGAAGGCGGCATTGAGGTTAAACCCCACCAGCCCCGAAGTTTATGGTTCGCTGGGCATCATTTATTTTAAGAGCCGCAATTATGAAGGCGCCATCCCCGCTTTGCAGTGTGCGGTGCGCGGCTGCGATGCCAATACCAGCTGCCTGGTGCGCGAGGGCGGCGATACCTGCACCAGCAATGACAATTACGTCATTCAAGGCATGCCGCTCACCAATAACACTGTGGTCTACTACTATACCTACGGTTCGGTTTTAGCCGGGATGCACCGCAAGACGGACCCCGTGCCGCTGTGCGCTGAAGCTGTGACCGTACTGAAAGAAGTGCGCCAGGCATTTGCCAACGATGATTCGATTATTTCGATCATTGAGCCTTCAGAACAAATCTGCGCCAATTACGGCTACCACTGACCCAAACTGTATCAGAAGTTTATAAGAATTTCTTTCAAACTCTTGACTTCCTACTCAAATGAGATTAACATAGGGTAGGTTTAGCACTCACATGTTTAGAGTGCTAAATAATCCCAAATCCATTAGAACTTGCAGTAGGAGGAAAACGTATGACCATTAACCTCAAACCCTTGGGCGGCCGTGTTGTCGTGGAACCCATTGAGGCCGAAGATGTCACCATGGGCGGTATTTTCTTGCCCGAAACCGCGAAAGAAAAGCCTCAGAAAGGCACAATTCTCTCGACAGGTCCTGGCGAACGAGATGACAAAGGCAAATTCATCCCCATGGAAGTTAAAGAGGGGGATGTCGTCCTGTTCAACAAGTATGCCGGTACCGAAATTAAGGTAGATGGCAAAAAAGTAATGATTTTACGTGAGAACGAAATTCTCGCAATTCTAAGCTGAAAACGAAATTATTCACCAGAAGCAAAAAGGAGATTTTTATATGGCCAAACAGATTGTGTTTGCTGAAGATGCCCGACGGCGACTCAAAGCAGGTATTGACGTAGTTAACAACGCAGTTGCCACCACCCTCGGTCCCAAGGGCCGCAACGTAGCGATCGACCGCAAGTTCGGTTCTCCCACGATCACGCATGATGGTGTGACCGTCGCCAAAGAAATTGAACTCGAAGATCCTTTCGAGAACATGGGCGCCCAACTGCTCAAGGAAGCTGCCAGCAAAACCAACGATATCGCCGGTGATGGTACAACAACCTCCACCGTTCTGGCTCACGCGATTGTATCCGAAGGTTTGAAGACCCTGGCTGCCGGTGCAAACCCGATGCTGCTCAAGACTGGCATCCTGGCCGCCACGAAGGTTGTAGCCGAAGAAATCAGGAAACAGGCGATCGATATTACCACCAAAGAAGACATTGCCAATGTCGCCAGCATCTCCGCCCAGGACCGCCAGATTGGCGATCTGATCGCTGAAGTGATGGACAAAGTTGGTAAAGATGGCGTGATCACCGTAGAAGAATCCAAAGGCCTCGAATTCGAAACAGAGTATGTCGAGGGTATGCAGTTCGACCGCGGTTACATCTCCTCCTATTTCATTACCGATTCAGATCACATGGAAGCCTCGATCGAAGAGCCTTACGTGCTGATCTATGACAAGAAAATCTCCGCCGCCCAGGATATTGTTCCCGTCCTCGAGAAACTGGTCCAGCTCGGCAAGCGCGAACTGGTGATCATTGCCGAAGATGTTGACGGCGAGGCTCTGGCAACCCTGGTACTGAACAAACTGCGCGGTATGCTGAACGTGCTGGCTGTCAAAGCCCCCGGCTTTGGCGATCGCCGCAAGGCTATGCTGCAAGATCTCGCCACCCTGACCGGTGCCATGGTCATCTCCGATGAAATGGGCCGCAAACTGGAAACCACGACGGTCGCCGACCTCGGTCACTGCGAAAAGATCGTTTCCGACAAAGACAACACTACCATTATCGGTGGTAAGGGTGAAGAAAGCGCGATCAAAGGCCGCATCGATCAGATCCGGGTTGAGATTGACAAGACCACCAGCGATTATGACCGCGAAAAACTGCAGGAACGTCTGGCTAAAATGAGTGGTGGGGTTGCCATCATTCGAGTTGGCGCCGCGACCGAAACTGAGCTCAAGGAAAAGAAACACCGCGTGGAAGATGCTCTTTCCGCTACTCGCGCTGCAGTTGAAGAAGGGATTGTTCCTGGTGGTGGCGTGGCTCTGATTAACGCCATGAGCGCCATCGACAGCATCAAACCCCAGAATGATGATGAAAAAGTTGGTGTCAACATCGTCCGCCGCGCCCTGGAAATCCCCATGCGCCGCATCGCGGAAAATGCTGGCAAAGATGGCTCCGTCATTATTGAGAATGTGCGCCAGGCCCAGAAACGACAGAAATCCAAATCCGTTGGATATGATGTCATGCGCGAAGAGTACATGGATATGGTCAAGGGTGGCGTCATCGATCCCGCCAAGGTTACCCGCGGTGCACTCGAGAACGCAGCCTCTATCGCCTCCATGATCCTGACAACGGAAGCCCTGATCACGGATATTCCCGAGAAGGATAAACCGGCACCCATGCCGCAGCCTGAGTACTAAATCAACAAATAAACACGCCGTCTCTTTCGGGTGACGGCAAAAACCGAGAGGTAAACTGGCCAATGGCCTGGATACCTCTCGGTTTCATTTTATAGGGATGAATGGTGAAATCCATGCGGATTAACAATATCGTAAGGAGCTCCCTATGCCTGGCGTAGAAACACCTGTTGAGAATTTGTCATATTTTAGATCTGGTATAATCCTTCGAATGGCTTCCCAGAAAAAAATAATAGCAGTCCTCATTTTGATCGTTATGTTTCTTGCGGCCTGCAGCCAGACGCTCCCTTCACCCACATCGATCGTTTCGCCGCTCCCCACCCAATTCCAACCATCCGCCTCCCCGGTCCAACCCACGACGACCTTTACGCCGCTCTCGCCCACACCGACCTTGGAACCAATGGCTGTATTGGTAAATGGCGAAGGCATTACCCTGGCGAATTACACGGCGGAATTCCGCCGCTTTCAGGCGGCTTTAAAAGAACTTGGACAAGAAATGGCACCGGAGGACATACAGAAAACGGTCCTCGATGAGATGATCGACCAGGTGCTGCTCGTCCAGAGCGCCGTCCAATCCGGATATTCGCTTTCGGATGCCGATTTTCAAAAGCGACTGGATGATGTGATCGCTAAAAATGGCGGGGCGCAGTCCTTCGCCGGCTGGCTTGAGCAAAATTATTACACCGAAGATAGTTTTCGCAGCGCCTTACAAAGCTCTCTGGCAGCCGCCTGGCAGCGCGACCAGATCTTATCCACAGCACCTACCACCGCGGAGCAGGTCCATGCCCGTCAGATTCTGGTATTAAACCAGGATTTAGCCGACCGGTTATATGCGCAGCTGCAAGCTGGCGCGGATTTTGCAACGCTGGCTTTACAGGTTGACCCGGATACGGGAGGCGAGTTAGGCTGGTTCCCACGGGGTTATTTATTTCTACCTGAGATTGAAACGGCGGCCTTCGATTTACAGCCAGGCAATTACAGCCCGATCATCAAAACGGATTATGGTTACCACATCGTTTATCTGATCGAACGGGATGCAAACCACCCGCTGTCTCCGGATGCGCAAATAAAAGCCAACCGCGCCTTCCTGGAAACCTGGCTGAAAACTAAACGGAGCCAGAGTCAGATCCAAATGATTGTTAATTAACCGCCGTTAGAAGAGGGACTACGGATGGATTTCAACGAAGAGAGCGATTCACAAACGCCCGAACAACCTGCCGAACATCGCAGCCTGGCGTGGATTTGGAACCTGCTGACCGGACTGTTCCTGTTGGCCACCCTGGTCGTGGGTTGGGTGATCCTGCAAATCTACCAGGACCCCACGTCATCGTTCAATCCCTATCCGATCCCGACCATGATTCCGACCCTATTCATCCCTACCCGGCCAATGCCATCCACCCTGGCACCTACCGCTACCATCACCGAAACACTTCCTCTGGTGTCACCTACCCCAACCCTGACCTTCACCCCGACCCCCACCGCCATCGCCGCCACGCAGTCTGGCCCGATCGACCTCACGACCCCCTCCAGCACGCCGCGCGTCAATTCCATATATTCGTTCTCCCTCCAGGCTGAACCGCGTGCCATTGACAGCGGCCTGTTCAATTCTGGGCGGGGATGCGATTGGATGGGCGTGGCTGGCCAGGCATTCGACATGAAGAACAGCCCATTGGCCTTAGGAATTATCGTCCAGGTAGGCGGCGTGGTGGACGGCAAGGTGCTCAATATCACCAGCCTGACCGGAACCGCTACCCAATACGGCCCGGCAGGGTATGAAGTCACTTTGGCAGACAAACCGATAGCCTCAAAAGGCGCGGTTTGGGTTCGCCTGCTCGACCAATCCGGATTTGCCATCTCAGACCGCATCTTTATCAATACTTATTCCGAATGTGATCAGAACCTGGTCATCGTTAACTTCAAACAAATAAAGTAACGCTGGTTGTTAAAATCAACACGTCACGCCCCGGAGTCATGGGGACACTCCACTAACTCTCCCCTCGGGGCAGGGGCTGGGGGATGGGGAAAAAATACCCTTAATAAATTGGGCTTCCGTTCAGCTGCGTTAATTCCTGGAATTCAGGGTAAAACTTTCATCCCCGGCCAACGCTCCGCGTAAGGGCAGCGCCGGCAGAGCCATCACTTTACCGTCCGCAAAATAATCAAAATCAAAGTGGATGACATCCCCGGCCTGCTTCCCGGGAATCGGCATTAACCGTGCGGTCAATGGTTTGTTAAGCCGCATGGAAAGCGCTGCCACATCCACCAACACCGCGGCCAACTGATCCGCGGAGGCATCGCCCGGAAGAGGCACGGTATCCAGGCCGGTGCCACATACCGTAGAATACAGCAGCAAATCTTTAAGGGTCAACGTCCCACCCGCAGCACGGCCCGCCAGCGTGGAATCCTCCAGTACTGGCAGCATCAGGCCGTTAAACCCGGTGCGTTTCCACTGCCCACGATCCAACGTGTCGGCCAGAAAAGCCGCCGCCGCCAAAGAACCGGATAATCCAAGCTTTACCGGACCCAGCTTCTCCAATGCCGCGCCTAAAGAACACCAGGCCTGGGGAAAAGGCGCTAAAGAAATATCAATCCCTTTGAATTTAATTTTAAACGAATGCGCCAGTTCCATCGCAATGGATGTCAGCGCTCGGGCTTGCGTCTCGAGACTCTGCACCAGCCGGGTGCGAGCCGAGTCCAGGCTGCTCGAACTTTGGAAAATGCCCAGGGCCAGGTCGGCCGCTTCGATCGCCAAGGCAAAACTTGGCTGGTTTTCACTGGCATATGCCGCTGGAAAGAAGGGCGAATAGGAGGCTACGTTGGCGATCGCAGAAAAGCGCAGATTGGTAAATCCATCCGCGGTGATCGTCGCGGCTTGATTGATGATCCGGGCGCAAGATTTAATATTTTTTAGCGATATGCCTTCGGTTGAATTGGCAATCTCGGCCGTTAAAAATACCGAATTGGTAGCAGAAAGCATGGGAAGGATAAAATCATAACTTTCCGGGAGGCTTGCCAGCGCCGGGCCAAGCGACAGATATGCAAAACCATGCTTCTGAGACTTCACCTGCATATTTTTGGCATATTCAACCGCGGCATCGGCCGATAAGACCTCCAGCGCTTTTGCAAAAGGCGTGGTTGCCAACCGGGTAGTCTGCACCTCATAGCCGGCATCCTGGTAGCGGCGCTGGGCCACACTGGAAAAACTTGCCACCCTTTCCAAAATCTGATCGGCTTTGGGCGCAACCGGATGGTAAAAACTGGTAATAGAACGAATTTTCATAAAGTTGACCTCTGTCTGACAATTTCGAACATGAGTATGCTGGCGGCAATGGCCGCATTCAACGATTTACTCTCACCAGGCATTGGAATTGTCACCAGGCCATCCACGGCCTGGCGCGCTTCCTGCGTGGCTCCCTCGGCTTCGCCCCCCACGACCAACGCCAGCGGTTGGCGCAGATCAATCTGCCAGCAGGTGTCCCCACCGGCTGCCTCCGCCAGAAACATTTTTAAGCGCGGATGGCAGAAATTCTGGATTTCATGCCAATCCAGGCTGCGCAGCGGCAGGCGAAACTGCGCTCCCATACCGGCGCGCAGCGTTTTGGGGGCATAAGGATCGGTGGTCGCGGGTGCCAGAAGGACCGCCTGAACCCCGGCTGCGGCTGCACTGCGCAGCAGCGTGCCCAGGTTGCCAGGATCGCGCACCTGATCAATAATCAGCACAAAATCCGGTTTATCAGGCAGCGGCTTTTCCGCACGCTCGAAAACAGCCAGCAAACCTTGACTGGTCCGGGTTGCGGATAGGCTGTCGAGCAGTTTAGGGAAGACTTCATCAATTTCTGCTCCGGCAGCAACCAGTTCTTGCAGTACCGTTCGGCCGCGTTCGGATAGCACATCCGAATACAGCACAAGACCCGGCTGCATTCCGGCTGCCAGGGCTTCTTCCACCAGGCGTACACCCTCGGCGACCAAAACATGAACCTCGTCCCGCGCATTGCGGTGTCCCAGGTAAGCGCGCACTTGCTGAACTTTCGGATTATGTGAAGATGTAATCATGAGGTGGCTTATTTTACTCTTAAAGCCCTGATCCTCCAACCTGCATGCAGCCAAGCAGGATATTTCGCTTCCCTGCGGCCCACTCGATCAAACCATAACCTGAATCCGTGGGAGGTCATTCTCTCCAGGCGGTTTCAAAAACGCGCAGGGTTTCTTCATCGATGATTGTAAACCGCACCAATTCTAGCCCCGATTGAGGATGCGCTTCAAAATAAGCCGTGATCGCATCCTTGAAGATCCTGGCAGCTCTAACCTTGGGAAACCCAAAAATTCCGGTAGAAATGGGTGGAATAGCCACTGAATTCAAATTCAGCTCGTCTGCTAAGGTAAGGCTGCCTGTCACAGCCGCTGCCAGTTTGGCGTCTTCATCTCCATCGCCCCAAACCGGACCGACGGCATGGATGACATAGCGGCAAGGCAGCCTGCCTGCCCGAGTATAAGCCGGCGCCTCATGGCTCACCGGACCATGAGTTCGCACCCATGCCTCACTCTCCTGGCGGATGGTTGGCCCGCCTCGTTTTTGGATTGCCCCCGCCACGCCCGCGCCATGTGACAGATATCGGTTGGCGGCATTAACAATGGCATCCACGTGCTCAACGGTCAGGTCGCCATGAACCAGTTCCAGCTTACGTCCGGAAAGCAAATTTATGGTTAAGATGACAGTGTTCATAAAAGTAATTATAACGACAACGATCCAATTTTTTCCCGGTTGGCCCGATTTAGAGTATACTTTTTCCTCGTGAAAAGCATTCTCAGACTTCTATGTCTGGCAACAGCCATCTTTTTGACAGCCTGCTCCCCCCAGCCGGCCCCCACCCGGGCCAGTACTGCAATACCGTTCACCGGCACGCCCACCCCTCAAATTTCTTCCATCCAGCCTACATCTCCCACGCCAACAACCTCCCCAACGACGCAAATTCTCCCCAGTGCGACACCCGTTCCGCCTCCTTTGATCAACCTGTACAACCGCTACCTCGGAAAAGACGTCCAGCGCCAGCCTGAATTGATCCTGACCCCGCCTGGATCGATCATCCCGATTTACGATGCGGATGGATATGAGCACAGTTACATAGCCATTTTTCTGGGCGGAAAGCAGGTCAACGGGGAAGAAATCCGTGGAGAACCGGTGATGTTGGGTCATCTCATCCAGCTGTTCAACGCTGCGTATCAAAATGTTCAGGCTTCAGTTGCAGTACTTTCCAGCTATCGTTCTTATGAAGACCAGGAATATTTACGCCAGATGGGCGGTGAAGAAAACGACGATAATTTTCTGGCTTCACCCGGGCGCAGCGAACACCAGTTAGGCACCGCGGTCGACCTGGCCTGGAATGCGGAACGCCTTAATTTTTACCTGATGAATGTTTACCCCAAAGCGCGCGAGTTTTACAATTGGTTGAAAGAAAACGCGCACCGTCTACGGTTTCATCTTCAGCTACCCGTTTAAGAGCACCCCAGACCAATCTAAAACCAACCTGCTCGAACCATATATAACCGAGTACAAGGCAGAACCCTGGCATTTGCGCTATGTCGGTTCTGAACTGGCGGCAAAAATCTATGCTGCCCGCGATGAACAAGGGCGAGATTATCTGGACCCCTTATCGGACCTCGTCCCCCAGCAGTTTATGCAGCCGGCCCCAATCCCTTAAATAAAAAAACGAGATGGACATCCATCTCGTTTTATGATTCCGGTGTCTTTTATTCTGCTTTAGCCTGGTTGACCACCGCGGCAAAGGCTTGCGGATCGCGCACGGCCAGATCAGCCAGCATTTTCCGGTTCAAACCAATCCCTGCTTTCTTCATGTCGAAGATGAGGTGAGAGTAGGTGACTCCGTTCATGCGGGCGGCGGCATTGATCCGCACAATCCACAACTTGCGCAGGTCGCGCTTGCGCACTCGGCGGTCACGGTAGGCGTACCACAGACTCTTCAACCGGGCTTCATTTGCACGCCGGAACAGCTTGCTCCGGGAGCCAAAGTACCCCTTTGTCATCTTCAAAACTCGTTTATGGCGCAGATGCCCTTTCGGGCCTCCCTTTACACGCATTGCTTACTCCTTTGCAAACCCCTGGGCGCCGGTGTTATCACACCAGTTGCAAGCACCCAACAGCCGCACAAAAACGGATTCGAACAGCCCTCAATCAGGCCTTTTTGGCCATAAATGGGGCCAGACGTTTGACCCGCTTGATAATCCCATTGGCTTTCACCGGGATCATTTCAGCAAACAGGGCCTTGGTGCGCTTTGAGGTGCGGCGGCGCAAATGGCTCTTGCCGCCCTTGGTGCGTACCAGCATCCCTGACCCGGTCAGGCGAAACCGCTTGGAGGTTGCCTTGTGGGTTTTTAGCTTGCTTTTTCCTGGTACATGCTTTCTTGGCACAGTGAAACTCCTCTCGACAAAATGATGCGGCTGGTTGCCAGCCGCAATCTGACGTACCTATCGTTACCGGATCGACTGCCTATTTTTCAGCAGCCTGTGTTATTTCTGATTTCTTATTGCTGTTTTCAGCTCTTGGCAGAGGAAGCGTCGGATTTCGTTTTCTTACCGACCTTGTTTGGCGCCAGAACCATAGTCATGACGCGGCCTTCCATGGAAGGCATCAACTCAATAGTGGATACATCTGCCAGTTCTTCTGCCACTTCTCTCAGGTCTTCTAAAGCCAATTCGGGGTAAGTAATTTCACGACCGCGGAAGCGGATCGTGACCCTCACTTTATTCCCATCTAACAACCAGCGCCGGGCATCCCGGGTTTTAAACCCGCGATGGTGTTCGTTAGTCTTTGGGCGAAGACGGATCTCTTTGACTTCAATTTTTGTCTGCGCTTTCCGAGCTTCACGTTCTTTCTTTTCGCGCTCGTAAAGGAATTTGCCCACATCCATCACCCGGCAGACCGGGGGAGCTGCAGTAGGAGCAACTTCTACAAGATCCTTATCGGCCTCACGTGCCATCTGCAAAGCCTGCTCAATTGGAACAACACCGACGTTTTCGTTATTTGGCCCGATCAAGCGAACTTCGGGCACTCGAATGGCTTCATTAACTCGAAAGTTAGTTGTACTAATGGCTCTCTCCTTTTTCTAATTAACTCAATATAATTTTGGCCGCCTGACCTGGCGGGCAAAAATGAGAATTGCATGATACCACATTTTGTAATGAATCGTCAACCGTCCCGATTTGTTAAGCAAACTCTCGCCGCATGAGGCGAGAATTTATGCAGCTGTCTGGTGGGCGGTATAGGACTCGAACCTACGGCCTTTGCGATGTCAACGCAACGCTCTAACCAACTGAGCTAACCGCCCGGAATGATGCGTATTATACACAGGTTTAGAAGAAATGACAATACTGCGAAATTTGAGCCGCGGCAGGCATTACCCACTGGCTGGCTCACCTCCACTCCTGCGGGTGCGCCGACGTGCTTGAAACCGCTGGTAGAGCAGCCAGCCCAGGGCAGCCACCGGAATCAATACCAGCGGCAGGCTGTTTTCGGCCAAAACTGCTCCTCCAAATACCAACCAGCTCAGGGCAACCATCCAACGCACCGGCCCGATCCCCGCTAAAAGAACATCATCATACCAGATGGTGATTGGAAAAGCCGTAAGTTGTGCAGCGCGCGAGGTCAACTCATCCTGAAATAGTCCCCAGACGGCCAATGCCAATCCAATGACTGCCAGCAGCCAGGTGGGCAATCCCACCAATCCAAATGCAAAAACCCCACCGCTGACCCCCATTTTCATCTCTGAAACGCCAGACAGGGCCGCCAGCCACTTGCCGTAAATCCCGGGATCATAGATCAGGGGCAAAGCATGCAGCACGGCTGTAATCCCCGCCCAGCGCAGCAGCAGGCTGCGTTCATGCAGCATCCAGCGCACCAGGTACCACGGCAGGATCACGGCCGCAAGTTGGGGTTTCAAGGTGAAAAAGGCCGCTGCCAGAGCTGGCAGCCAGGATCCTAAATCTGGCCGGGGTGAAGGAAGATCACCCACCGCGGCTGGCGTGGGTGAATGCTGTCGGGGTGGACGCAGGCCCATCGCGACCCACCAAAATAGGATATCAAGCTGACCGGTGAGAATATTGAACAGAAAGGGGGTGTAGAGCAGCCAGACCCAGCCGGATCGTCCCAGTTTCAGCCGGCGTAAACGGTGGATATACAGCGCAACGTTTAACCCGGCCCAGGCCCCATAGGCTGCCGTGAAAGGCAGGAGGGCAAAGATCACGAAGAAAAATGCCGCCGCGGGTGGGTAGCGCGAAAATTCTACCGTGTAAGGGCTGCGTCCCTCCAACACCGCCCGGCCGATCTCCCAGAAAACGGAGAAATCCCAACCGATCATGGGATATTAAACCAGAAGGTTGCCCCATTTCCGGGCTCGGAGACCACGCCGATCTGCCCGCCGTGTGCTTCGACAATTCTCCGGGCAATTGCCAACCCTAAACCGGTGCTCTTTTCTCCCCCGGTTGGGCGTGCCGAAAGGCGTGCAAAGTCTTGAAACAAACGAGAACGATCCTTTTCACTGATCCCAGGCCCTTCATCCTGAACTTCAAAATGCCAGCCAGGGGATAAGCGCGAGACACGCAGTTTTACCGTGCTGCCAGGTGGAGAATATTTAACCGCGTTTGACACCAGGTTATCCAATACCTCTCCCACGCGCTTCCCATCCGCCTGCATCGAGCCGGAAGGTCTGCTGACCATAACTATTTTTGTACCCTTTAATGCTGCCAGCTTATTATGATGGCGAACGATCGTTTTCATAAAATCTGACAGGTCGATCTCTTCCACCACCAGTTTGATCTGACCGGCCTCAATCTCAGCCATATTGAGAATGTCGCTGATGAGTTCGGCCATAAACCGGGCCTGAACGTTGATATCTTTTATAAACTCATGCTGTTCGGCAGTGGATAAAGGTTCTTTTCCATCCCCAAGCAATACATCTGAAATTAGCTGAATATTGGCAATCGGGTTGCGCAAATCGTGAACGGCCATCCCCAAGAATAAGTTTTTTAGATTGTTTAACTGGCGCAGCTCCTCATTTTGCTTTTCGATCAGATCGTTTTTTTCGGCCAGGTCAGACACCAGACGGCCCTTCTCCACAATCACAGAAAGCTGCTCGACGATTTGCTTGAAGATTTCCACATGGATATGGGCATAAGCGTCTGCGTTCACCGAAGAGAAAAAAATAAATCCCACCGGCACTCCATTGGCGATCAATGGGCAGGTCAAGGAAGATTGGTATCCTTCTTCGACGATTAACCGGGTCGATTCCGATTCGGGTTTCTGAGCCAGGTATTCGCGGAGGTTGTTTAAAATGCGCGGCTCCCGATTGATCATAATCGGTTCCAGGCTGCTTCCAGCCATTGGGGCTGCGTAGCCGGCCCCCAGCTTGACCTCTGCCCGGTCGGTTTTGGCCCACCGCGCGCGCAATATGCGGCCATTTTCTTCCAAGAGTGAAAAACCGATGCGGTTATAAGGGATCAGCGACCGAAAATCGCTGTAGACTTCATCCAGAATCTGGTTTAACAGCAGCCCGGAATTGATGCGAGCGGTGATCTGGTTGAGTTTGGCCAGTTCCTGGTAGCGCAGCTCCAGTTTCTGAGCCAGGTTGCGCAGCGCCTTTCCCAACTGTCCGACTTCGTCCGGTGGGGTGATTGGCACTTCTACCTGGAAGTTCCCCTCCGATAAATCCTGTGCCGCCTTGATAAATTTCTGAATCCGATCATCCATCTTCCACCCTCCTTTGTGATCACGCCCATTCATTTTACCCCAGCCTGTTTTTGTTTATGGTATAATTTGCCCGCTCAATCAGGAAAGGTTTTGGGCAATGGAGAGGTCGCGTAGTCCGGCCTAGCGCGCACGCCTGGAGAGCGTGTTTCCCGTAAGGGAACGTGGGTTCGAATCCCACCCTCTCCGCTCATGATATTCGCGTCGAGGGCGTTTCTCAGCCCTCTCCGCCAGGATTGTCGATGGCAGTCGCCTGCAAAAAGCCCCTTATTGGAAGGGCGGCAAGCGACTGCCTCTATTTATTTTCGCCCTCCGCGGACTGCCCACACCACCACCAAAATAATCCCAATCAACACCGTCCCAGCCAGAAGAGCAAAACCCAGGCTGTTGGCGATCGACCCGATGGCAGCTATGAATCCGGTTATCCAACTCTCGGAGAATCCACCACCTGTCCCGGTGAAGCCATCCGGATCTTCTCCGGAAGCTTGCGCCGTGGCTTTGATGAGCCCGGTCGGCAGGCTTTGTGCATACAGGAGAACATCGCGCCCTTGCTGTGCAGTCCACGTCTGCTCCACACCGACCACCTTTCCCATTTCAGCACCCGGGGTGCCATAGCGTGTCTTGTGCAGAAAACGCCACGGGTCCAACACAGCCAACGTTCCCAATGTGGTCCCCAGGCCGCCAAAACGAAATTGGATCATCGTCCCATCCTCACCGTGGCATTGCGCGCACAGCCCCTCATACAGATCTTTTCCGACCGCGGCGTTGCCATCGATGACTACCAACGAAACCGGATCGATGAATTGGCCATCATCCACCAATCCCTTCGTGATGAACTCAACCAGGGCATTGAGACTGGTACTGTCTATCCATGTGGAGTAATCGTGATCCGGGCTAATTTTACCGGTCAGCTGGTCAAGAATGATCTGGGGATCCTTGTTCCGGGCCTGGAGTAACCCTGGAAAACCGGTGAAATTCGAGTCCGCACGATATGCACCATCTTTACCTTGATAATCCCAACCGTGGCAGGTAACACAGCGCCAGGTATCCGGTCCGCTGGCGGTATTGTTCGTTTGGCGCGGCCAAACCGGCATATTTCCACCGGGTGGCGCTGTCCCCAAAGACTCAAACCAGTTATCGTAAAGCTCGCCCCCCAGGTGGAGTGCTGATTTGCCTTGCTCCTGGCCCGAAGCCGGTGCCAATCCATGATTAATAAAAAAAGGATCAGCGCCAAAACAACATTCATTCCACCGATCCACGACCATCGTTTCATAGAAACTGCTCCCAAATGGGTTCTGCCTGGGTGATCCTTATGCGAGTGCCCAATTGCGAATTCTTTTCACTACAGAATTGGATTAATGATTAATTAATTCTAACTCTCCTCTCATTTTACTATAATACCCGATTGGGTGATTTATAACTCGATAACGAACCGCGCCCCCTGGCCTGCTTCACTCTCACACCACACTTTTCCACCATGCGCACTTTTTGTCCGGATTTCTGCGCCCCCAGCTCAACTCCCCCCAGCCGGGATGTATTTTACAGCATTATCCAGCAAAATAAAACGCGGGGCTTCTTTATGGTCATTTCCAGGTCGCGCTTTCCGTCCGCGGCCCAAAGCACGGAAAAACCTTCTTTTGTTAAAGCGTACTCCAAACTGCGCGCCATGGCACGTTCTTCTTCCACCATTAATATTCGGGTTCCACTCATAAAACAATCCTGTTCGATTCCTGCTGAAATTTTTCACCCATTTTGACCCTGGAATTCAGGTATACTATCCCCTATGGCTGAAATTGAAGTGGATTTGACGATCCTGGTATATGGGGGAGATGCCCTGGGGCGTCTGCCGGATGGGCGGGCCGTATTTGTACCTTATGCACTGCCCGGAGAGCGAGCCAGGATTTGCCTGGTTGAAGAAAAACGCGGATTTGCCCGCGCGGAACTGGTTGAAATTTTACGCCCCAGCCCGGAACGCATTCCCCCGCGCTGCGTGCATTTTGGCACGTGCGGCGGGTGCCATTACCAGAACTTACCCTATGAAAAACAGCTTGCGGCAAAAACGGACATCCTGCGCGAACAGCTTGAACGCATCGCAGGCGTATCCCCTAACCTGCTGCCCATTGTTCCATCTCCCCAGCCCTGGCATTATCGTAATGCCGTCCAATTCAGCCTGACCCCAGAAGGCCAACTCGGATATCAGCAGGCCGGCTCGCACAATGTTGTACCCATCAGCGAATGCCATCTGCCCGAAAGCATCCTGGATGAACTTTGGCCTCAACTATCTTTTGAACCCGATTCGGGCATCCAGCGCGTGGAGCTGCGCGCTGGCGCAGAAGAGGAAGTGCTGATCACATTGGAGGGCGACGATCCCCAACCGCCACCATTCGAGGTTGATTTTCCGGTTTCTGCCGTCCACATCGGCCCGGCAGGCGCAATGGTCCTGGCTGGCGACGATCACATCCTGATGGAAATTCTCGGACGCACCTTTCACGTGACCGCGGGTGCCTTCTTTCAAGTCAACACCGCGCAGGCCGAAGCCATGGTCAGGCATTTGCTGGACCTGATTCCAGACACACCGCCCCACACCGCCCTGGACGTGTACTGCGGGGCCGGCTTATTCAGCGCTTTCCTGGCCCCAAAGGTCGCTCGCCTGGTAGGAATAGAACTCTCGCCTGAAGCCTGTGAGGATTTTGCCGCGAATTTGGATGAATTCGACCATGTGGAGCTTTATCAGGGCCCGGCAGAAGAAGTCTTACCCGCCTTGAAAATCGAGGCTGGCCTGGTCGTGGTCGACCCTCCCCGGTCAGGGTTGGATCGCGCCGTGCTGCAGGCTTTGGTACGACTGGCAGCCCCGCTCCTGATTTATGTTTCTTGCGATCCGGCAACCCTGGCCAGGGATACCCGCCGCCTGCTTGAGGGTGGATACCGCTTGCAGCAGGTCACCCCGTTTGACCTGTTTCCACAGACCTATGCCATTGAAAGCATCAGCGTGTTTGTGAAATAAACACACCAATCTACGGGAACAACCTGCGCGCTTTAACTTCTGCGACTGCGCCAGGGCGGAAGCGGTACAGGCGCGCCGGGCGGCCCTCTCCAGTACGCTGGTGTAGAGTCGGTTCGATGATTTCCGATTCGAGAATCCGCCGGCGAAAATTACGTTTATCCAGCTTTTCCCCTAATATTAATTCATACGTATGTTGGAGCTCCGACAAACTGAAGGTTTCCGGCAGCAGTTGGAAGCCGACCGCAGTGTATTCCAGCTTATAGCGCAAGCGGCGTAAACCGTACTGCAGGATTTCAGTATGGTCCATGGCAAGCGGCGGAATTTCATCTATCGGGAACCAGCATGCCTGTTCAACGTCTTTAACCTGCAGTGGATGTGTTCCCGCCGGGATCACCGCAAAATAGGCTACACAGATCAAACGCTTCCCGCTGCGTTGTAGATCACCGTAAGTGTATAGCTGCTCGAGGTATGCTTCTTTTAAGCCTGTATAGCGCAGCAGGCATTCGGCCGCGGTTTCGTCCAGCGATTGGTCCAGCGGAATGGGATTGCCCGGCAGGCTCCAACCGCTGGCGCCCGCTTCAGGTGAAACTGCCAGCACCTGCAGTTGATTCGATTGCAGGCTGAATAGAATAACACGAACTTCGAGGTGGCAAGAAAGTTGCGAATTTGTTAACATATGCTTATTTCATTATAGTCAGGATTATGGAAAGTAGAAACCCAAACCTGGTACCGCCCTTGCATCTAATCCATACGCATCTCCGAATCAGCCATTCGGATTAAGGAGGAAAAAGTGAACATCAAAAACAAGCTTATCCCATTTTTCTTGGCAGTTTTGCTGACCGCCTGCAACCTCACCCCCGGCCCAGGCCCCGTTCAGCCAACTTTTCCGGTCCCCAACCAGACCATGACTGCCCTATTTTCGACGCCTTTGCCTACCCTGGTCATGACCCAACCCTCCGGGCAGGCGACGGAGACGTTGCCCATCCCTCCCAGCCAGACAGCACTGCCTGCCACAGCTGTACCGCCTTCAGCCACGCCTTCGCTGCAGCCCATGCCGACTTCAGTGCCGACCCAGGTCCCCACCCTCGCGCCACCCAGCCCCACCCCAGACCTCTCCCGGCGCACGATCACTTCGGTGACCGCCAGCCGCATGACCAGCGCACCAACCATCGATGGAGATTGGAACGATCTGCCCAGCAAAGAATACCCGGCAGAGATTGTCGTCTACGGCGCCGCAAACTGGACGGGCCGTGCCGATCTGGCAGCATCTTTTAAGACCGGCTGGGATGACACTTATTTATACCTGGGCGTCAAGGTAAGCGATGATATCTACGTGCAAAATGCAACAGGCGAAAACCTGTTTAAAGGCGACAGCCTGGAGATTTTACTGGACACCAACGTATCTGCAGATTATTACGTCACCACCCTCAGCCCGGACGATTTCCAACTGGGAATCTCTCCTGGGCGCCCGAATGTGAATGGGACCAAGGAGGCTTACCTCTGGCTGCCCACCAACATTGCCGGCAGCCGCAGCCAGGTGAAGATCGCCTCCCTGCGCAGTAATGCCGAAGGCATCACCCGCATTGAGGTTGCTGTTCCGTGGACCATCTTTGGGGTTACCCCGGCTTCTGGCGACCATTTCGGTTTCGTGCTTTCGGTTTCGGATAATGATAACGCTTCAGAAAACGTGCAGCAGTCGATGGTATCCAACGTCAAGACCCGTGTTTTAACCAACCCCACCACCTGGGGCGACCTGACCCTGAAATAAAAAAAGTGATACACCCCGAAATTAATATTTCAGGATTGTCATGGGGACACTTCACCACCCACCCCCTAACCCCCGCCCATCGAGGGCGGGGGAATCGAGTGAAGAGGTGATTTTCGGCGCTTTGCGCCGAAAATCACCTCTTCGTATTCTTCTCCCCTTCCCCGATTCGGGGAAGGGGCTGGGGGATGGGGAAAAAGAAACAGAATCACCCTCAAAAATAAATTTGGGGTGATTTATGTTTGCTAGCCAACATAATTTTAAAACAAAACTGAAGCCAACTCAGCCCGGTACTGTCTGGTTTGCGGATCCTCTTCACCCATCAGCTCCAGCAGGCTGAGAATATCCAGGCGGGCACGTCCGCGCCGGTAGGATTTATCCTGGCGCAGGATATCCAGGAACCCGTCTAACGCCGCCGGCAGGTTGCCCCGGCCCGCCAAACGAACCGCTGTCTGGAAGGCCATATCTAAATCCGTCTCATGGGCCAGCCTGCCCTTAGCCAGGGCTACCATGTCTTCGGCATAAGGGCGCAGCAGCTCAGCCGTACTGAACAAGCGGCTGGCAGGAAAGTTGCGGATAATATCCAAGGCTTCTTCGTTCTTATTCTGCATCAGCAATGCTTTTGACAGGCCCAATAAAGCAGCGGGATTGTCAGCCGATTGAAGGATTAAATCCCGGTAGATTGTTTCTGCCTGACTCCACTGGCCCAGGGTTAAGAAACTATCGGCCTTTTCAAGCTGAAGCTGTTGCGGGCTGGGCGGAGTAATTTTTTCCAGGAATTCGCGCAGGCGTTCTTCCGGGACCATCCCCACAAACTCACTTACTACCTGCCCACTGGTAAACACTTTCACGGTCGGTATGCTGCGCACACTGTAGCGCAAGGCCAGGTTAGGATTCTTATCCACATCGACCCGGGCCAGGCGAAATGCGCCACCCGCTTCCTGCACCATGGCTTCCAGCATCGGTCCTAAAATTTTACAAGGCTGGCACCAGGTCGCCCAAAAATCCACCACGACAGGGATATTTTGCGAGTACGAAAGCACTTCATACTCAAAGTCAAATTCATTTACGTCAATAATGTTATCAGATGCCATCATCAGTTTTTCTCCACCAGGCATAAGCCTGAAACAAGCAGTTAAATAAAAACAATCACACTGGTGATGATTTTAACGCTTCGGTATAAGAATTATATCGGATTTTTGTGAGACTCTCTTAATTTCAAACCTGTTTGAACACCCACCCCAATCCGGATCTACTCACCCTCATCCGTTGGCGCTGTGGGCTGGTCGAAGCGCACCACTTCTCCATGGATATCGATTACGATCTTGAAGCCCATCATCCCCAAATAGGCCCGGCCTTCTTCTGGTATACCTGTCTTTAATATCTGGTCAAACTGCTTATCCAGGTTTTTTAACTGGTTCATGATCATTGCCACGCTGAAAATGTCATCCTGTCCGATCATTTTCGCGGTCTGTTCGCCAAGAACATCTTCATTGCCTTGAATTTGGCCGCGCATCATCTCCAATACCTGGCGGTCGACATCCTCCGAGGGTACATGCCTGTGAAACCCGGCGTCATTCACCACATAAAACGATTCGTCACCCACCGTGGTCGTCGTCACTGGTTGATCATATTCATCCACTACTAATCCGGCAAACAGCGGCTGGTTTGGCATAGAATTCACTTCCTTTCAAGATAAAGGCTGGATCGATTGCGGGCCAGCCCTGCCTTTTTCATGCGGCTGTCTACATTATGCCAGCAGGCGCCCAGAAAATCAATGCCATTTATAACAAAAATCGCCGGATTGGGCAAAAGCCAATCCGGCGATTTTTACTAATCGTCATTTGCAGCCAGGTGACGATTTGGCCAGCTAATAATGCACGTTGACCAGTGTACCCACCGAGGCAAAGTCAAACAACCAGGCCGCATCCGGGATCGTAAAATTTACACAACCGTGACTCATTGGTGTGCCAAAATTGTTGTGCCAGTAGGTGCCGTGCAAGCCGTACCCGCGGTAAAAATACATCACATACGGCACATCCGGCAGATACCAGCCAACCCCCGACATATCCGCATAGCGATACTTGACGTAAATCCGGTACTGACCGGTCACTGTCGGATAAATTGAAATGCCGGTGGACACGACAAACGAACGCACCACCTGGCTGCCCTGGTAAGCATAAGCGCGCTGGTGAGTCAGATCCACGTCCACCCAGCGTTGGTCAGCCTGAATATTCGAAGGGACCGACCCGGATAGCTTGGGACCAGAAGGGGTTTTTGTAGGCGGAACCCTGGTTTTAGTCGGAATCGCAGTATTTGTGCTGGTAGAGGTAGGTGTGAAAGTCAGCGTGGCAGTGGGCGTACTGGTAAAAGTTGCTGTTGGGGTAAATGTAGCCGTCGGGGTATACGTGGGTGTATAAGTCGGGGTAAACGTCGGTGTGAGCGTCGGTTTTTGCAGGATGCCGGCCGGGCGCATGGCACTCGGGCTTTGGGCGAGCACAGCGTCGATCATTGGCCAGGCAAACCAGGCTGCGCTGGCTAAAATCACGACCGCCAGAAGCCCGGCTGCCCAGTTTAACCACACCCGCCGCGCCGGTCTGGCAGCTGGCTGCACAGCGACCGCGGTTCCCGAAGCCGCTGCAGGACGCACCACAACCGGCGCAGTCGGTCCAACAATCGGCGCTTCGCCGGTCGGGTTCAGCAGCTGGCCTTCCTGCGCATCGTGTTGTGGGCACGGCAGGCTGATCGGGTGCGCTTCTCAAGCGTTGGATGGCCCACTGCATGCCTTTGCGAGCGCGAGAGCTGGAAGGGTTAATATCCAGCGCGCGCTTGAGATATCCAACTGCGGCTTTTGGTTCGGAAATCGCACCCAGAATCAGCCAGGGATCCTCTACATGAGGATCTAATTCAGCGGCTTGAACCGCATACTGGTAGGCTTGTTCGCGGTTGTTGGTCCGCAGTGCCTGGTATGCCAGGCGAATGAACTCTTGCGCTTGTGAGAATTGAGGTTCTGTCATGGGGTAGGAGTGGGAGTGGGGGATACCGGTTCATTCCGGACGAAACATAAGATGCCTTCCCGAATGCCTTCCGCCACCCGATCGGTGTGATCGATCAGGAACTGGCGGTCGGTGGCGAGAAAGCCGGTTTCGATAATAGCTGCAGTCGTTGAGTTATCAATTTCACCAAAGGCATGATAATCGGTCATGTCGGTCGTGATCGTGTTGTAGTTAAATCGCAGGCCGGTTTCCTTGCCGTAGCGGTCAATAATGCAGGAAGTCAGCTTGCGGGCACTCTCCGGGGAAACACTGTCCTTCGCCGCCGACACTTTAAACCCGGACGCTTCGTCGTTGTAATAGATGCAGGAGTCATTATGGATCGAAATCAGCGCCATGGCCTTATATTGGTTCAACTTGGGGTCAAATTCACTGAGCAAATCCACATCAAACCCGTCGGTTTTGAGCATGGATACCAGCATGGTGGCTATTTTATAATTCACTTCGGCTTCCGTCAGCCCATCCGGGCAAACAGCGCCTGAATCATGTCCCATATGCCCGGCAACAATTCCGACCCGCAGCCTGGGGGAAGCAGTCAGCGTTGGGTAAACTGTGGAAGGAGAGGACTGCGCAACCACCATCATCTGGTCGAGCAAATTATTTGAAAAAAGATTGGCGGAAGTCCACATGGTGAAGAGGGTGGCAATCACAACTGCCAATCCGACCAGGGTCTGGACGGCATGCCACATTGAAAAGCGCGCCGGGCGGCGCGGTGAAGGTGGAAGCGGATTGTCGATCGAATCATTCAGGATCTCATCACTCATATTAATCACCATAGTACCTTAAAAGGGTAAACTTTAGCAAGCTTTTTCTTTAAGCTATTTTTAAGAACAGATCCTCTTGACGAACATTATCGGGCACAGTATAAACAAATAAAGGATATTAACCGAAAATGAGCAAGATCGCAGAACAGCTTCGCCAATGCATGCGTCACTGGCCGGCCGGTGTCACTGTGGTAACCAGCCAGTTTGGCGCCGAACACCACGGCATGACCGTGAATTCATTTACCTCGGTTTCACTTACACCACCGGTCGTCACCGTGACCCTCGCCAACGACACCCGAACCTGCAAAATGCTGCTTAGCTCTGGCATCCTTGCCATCACCATTCTGAACGAGGACCAGGCCGACCTTTCTGAAAGATTTGCCGGGCACGTCTCAGAAGAAGGCAACCGTTTTTCAGGTGTTGAACTGTTCACCTTGACCACAGGAGCGCCATTTCTGGCCGGCGGAGCAGCTTTTCTCGACTGCCGGGTTCGAGCCACCCACCCACTGGACCTTTCCACGCTGTTCCTGCTGGATGTAATCGACGCTCAACCGACAGCCCAATACCGTCCGCTGGTCTATTTCAATCGGGGGTACCAAAAGATGCCATGAACCCAGTCCAAGCTTTAAATGAACAGGAAAAATCTATTTTGTTAAGCCTGGCTCGCCGTTCGATCGAACTGGCAGTAAACCAACACCCGCTGCCTCAACTCAACCTGGAAGAATATTCACCTTTGCTGCGTGAAAACGGTGCATCGTTCGTCACATTGATGATTTAAGGTGAGCTGCGCGGCTGCATCGGAGCGTTAGAGCCATACCAACCTCTGGTGCAAGATGTGTGCGAACATGCAGCCGCTGCGGCGCTCGAAGATTACCGCTTTCCTCCACTCACCCCGGTCGAGGTACCCCTGGTGGAGATCGAAATTTCTCGCCTGACGGCTCCTCAGCCCCTGGAATACGATAATCCACAGGATCTGCTCGACCGCCTGCGCCCCAATATTGACGGTGTGGTTCTTCGGGATGGGTTTCGCCGTTCAACTTTCCTTCCTCAGGTTTGGGAAAAACTTCCCGATCCGGCTGCCTTTCTTTCGCAGCTCTGCCAGAAAATGGGCGCACCGGCCAATCTTTGGCGCAGAAAACCCCTGGACGTTTTTATTTACCAGGTCGAAGAGTTCCGCGAAAAAAGCCTTCCTTAATTGGCGCCAGTCGCCTCGCGGTAAGCCTGTCCATAAAGATGACCCAGCACGGTCATCGAATAAGCCCCGGTTGCAACCACCCCAATCACACATCCCACCAGGCCAAACATCGTAATAAAGCCGCACAACAGCCCGCCGAGGAATACCATAAAATATGCCACCGGCCCGCGGCGGATCAACCCAAACACCTGGCGAAAGTTCAGGCCGGCCTGAAACTGCTCGTCCTGGGCAATGAAATTCGCATAAGCCGCCGGCAGGACGAGCGCCAGCACCAGGGAATATGCCACCAGCAAACCGGTCAAGCATAAGGCTAGTATCGTCCATACGGCAGCAGTTCGCCCATCGGTTGCAGCGATCAGCAGACCCAAACCGGTCGTCAATGGAAAAGCAAACAGGATCGCCGGAAGCGAGTAAACCAGGTTAATCCCCCATCCTTTCAATCCGCGCAAAAAATCCTCCGCCAGATCCAATTCTGGAAACTGCTGCGCCTCCTGGGTGAGGACGGCACGAGCAATGCGAAACGACCAGCCCAATACGATTATTTGCCCAACCACCGGGATTAATGAGACCAGTGCAGCCAATCCTATTTTTTGGATCCACCGGGGATCCTTAAACTGAAATGTAAGTGCCTGACTGAAATCCAAAAAAAACCTCCTTTGGTGCAACCCAAAAATATATACAGATCAGACGATCAGGGTCTGGTCGCCATTTCTTTGACCATTCCGTCCAATTCTTCCAGTACGCCCGCAATACCGTCCACTTTTACAATCGGTGAAAATATTTGCCAGGCCGCATCTTGCAGGATGCGCCGCACGGTGCGCCATGAAGCCAGGCGGGGTGCCGGCCTATAGTCATCCTGCCAATCAACCACCTGCGCCCACTGTGCGTTTTGCTGACGAAAATCGGCCATAAGATCGAGTGCCGATTGGCGAACAGGGATCAAATCGTTCACGGCAGCTAACCGGGCCTGGACGCGCGGCAGCATCAGGTGGCGTAAAAACAGCCAGCTCGCCAGTTGGTCCACGGGGGACGAACGCAGTATGGCGTTTGTGTTCCCGCTGGTGAGCACTACCCGTGAACCGTCTGGAGAGGGATATTCCAGCACGATCCAGCGGTCGCTGGATTTGGCAAAATCCATCGCCCTTGCCTGGAATGGAAAATCTAACAGCGAACCGGAATAAAATAAAGCCTCGCGTTGGGCAAAATACTGGTAAGGCGCGGGGTTCCGCGCCGTCCAGGCACAGTTCTCATCCACCATCGTTTTCAAAAAGGAGAATGCGCTGACACTTGCCGGTGTATTAAAGATATAAGGTTTGCCCTCTTGAACAGGCAGCGGATCACCGCCGAAAACCATTCGCCAGCTCTCCAAAACCAGCGGGTCTTCCGAAAGCAGCCACCCACCCGTACCATTATTCTCCAGATTATCGTCCGACACATTGGCTTTCATCGCCGCGCAGGCCTGTGTCTTGAATTCATCCGGGGTAGCGGGTGGATGTTGAAAACCCAAAGCTTGCGCCCAACTCACATTATAAAAGAGGACCTGCGCATTGCGCTCGGCTGGAAAGCCCCAGCGCTGCCCATCCGATTCTTCATTCCAGAACACATCCAATATGTCCCCTGTTTCCTGGCTGGTTAAGCCCCATTCAGGATCGTGGATGAATTCATCCAACGCTAGAACAATCTGGGATTGCGCCTGCCAGGTGAGCAGCATTTCCAGGGGAACCGAAACCAGGTTGGGCAGGCTCCCCGTTTGAGAGGTAACCTGTTCCTCCAGCTGAATCGTGGAAAGAAATGCGCGTCCTTCAACCGTGATGCCCCAGATATTGGTCCGGTTAAATTCTGCAATCTGGGCGGAATATTCATCTTCCAGGTCGCCGCTGGCCGGATACCAAAAGCTGATTCGGGCGCCACGGATCTGGCTGGCGCTAATCCCCTGGGTAGGCGTGGTTTTTGGGGTAGGCCTGATCGCCGGCGATGCCGTTCTCATCGGCGGCAGCGCGATCGTTGCGGTCGATCCGGCAGTCGGCAGGGGCGTGTCTTTGGTAGGCAAAGGTGTGCCGGTTGGGCTTGCAGTACAACCCGCCGCCAACAGAACTACCACCAGAATCCATCCCAGAAAGGTCTTCATGCCCAACATTATAAGCGATATACCGTCTCAATCCAGATCGGCAAACCAATCCGGGTGGCGGTGGAAGTCAAACATACGGTGAATCAATTCCTGAGAAGTGCGTGGAAGTGAAAGTGGCGGAAGGGCATCCTCGGCGAAGAATTCGGCCCCGCCAGTTTCGATGCTGGTCGTAGGTTCGCCACCCAGCAGTTTACACTGGATAAATAATTTATATGTATGAATTACAGAAACCGGATAGCCGTGCTGATTGCGATCATAAACGCCCAGCAGTTTTTCCGCGTGCACCCGGTAGCCCGATTCTTCCCATACCTCGCGCTCGGCAGCCCGGGTTGGCGGTTCGTTGAGGTCAATCCATCCCCCTGGCAGAGTCCAGCCGCCATCCGCCAGTTCCTTAACCAGTAAAATCTGGTCCTCTCGAAATACCACCCCGCGCACATCCAGCTTTGGGGTGGCATACCCCGTTTCGTTCTCGATCAGGCCTTCCGCATCCGCGAAATCGATGTGTGCTCCCTCGGCCAATATTTCAGCCGCCACCCCCTGCAGTTGGTGGTAGCGTTCACGGTCAAATGGATTTTGGGTATAGGCCAACCCGGCCTGGGCGATGGTTTGCATGGTCTGGACCCAATGAAGCCAGCGATTTTTGGTCATTAATTACCTCAGCCTGTTGTTTGATCAGGTCTCAATTCTACACCAGGAACGACTCAAAAAAAATCCAACCTTAAAAAATGGGGAAAAGGGGTTGAAATCCTCTTCCTTTGTGCTACAATTGCGTGAATTGTTATGAACTTGACACTTGCCGCCCTCGCTCTTATTAGTGTATCGATTTCGGTTCTCGTACTTGAGAACCTTTTTCGGGTTGGGAAGGCCAGCGTCCAGGTGAAGTAGAGAGTAATGTAAAAAACCAAAACGTAGCAGCCGCCCAACCCGGGGCGGCTGTTTTGTTATTCTGTATAAGCTTTTCGGAGGTATTATGCGTTCCAGTCAGATCAAGGATGGTTATTCACGAGCTCCGCACCGTGCCCTGCTCAAAGCGGTCGGCGTTACCGATGCCGACATGGGGAAACCCTTCATCGCCATTGTTAATTCATATGTTGACATCATCCCGGGGCATGTGCATCTGCAGGATTTTGGCAAGCTGGTGAAAGAAGCTGTGAGAGCTGCCGGGGGCGTGCCGTTCGAATTCAATACCATTGGTGTGGATGATGGAATCGCCATGGGGCACACCGGGATGAAATATTCCCTGCCCTCACGCGAACTGATCGCCGATTCGGTGGAAACGATGATTGAGGCGCACCAGTTCGATGGGATGGTGTGCATCCCAAACTGCGACAAAATTGTACCGGGAATGTTGATGGGCGCGATGCGGGTCAACATCCCGGCGATTTTTATATCGGGCGGGGCAATGCCCGCCGGGCGCACGCCGGATGGGCAGCCCGTCGATTTGATCTCGGTCTTTGAAGCAGTGGGGTCTTACCAGTCCGGCAAGATCGATGCTGCCCGCCTGAAGCTGCTCGAGGACAACGCCTGCCCGGCCTGCGGTTCTTGCTCCGGCATGTTTACTGCGAACAGCATGAACTGCCTGATGGAAGCATTGGGATTGGCCCTGCCGTTTAATGGTACCGCCCTGGCCAAAAGCAGCGAACGTGAGGCTCTGGCCCGCCAGGCAGGTGCGCGCATCATCCAGATGGTCTCCGAGCATTTGACCCCGCGTCAAATCTTCTCCGCCGAAGCTTTGGACGATGCTTTCGCCCTGGATATGGCCATGGGCGGTTCGACCAATACCGTTCTGCATGCCCTGGCGATCGCCGACGAAGCCGGCGTGGAATATTCACTGGAGCGCATCAACCAGGTGGCCGACCATATCCCCCACTTGAGCAAAGTCAGCCCTTCCGGCCCCTGGCATATCGAAGATGTGCACCGCGCCGGGGGCGTGCCAGCGATCCTCAAAGAAATCCAGAACGGCACCGGACGCCTGCATTTGGACCGGCCCACGGTCTCCGGAAAGACATTTGGCGAAAACATCGCCAATGCTGAGATCCGCGACACCGAAGTTATTCGTAAATACGACAACCCCCATTCACCACGCGGCGGCCTGGCAATCTTATTTGGCAACCTGGCCCCTTGCGGCGCGGTGGTAAAAACCGGCGGGGTACATCCCTCCATGCGCCATTTTTCTGGCCCGGCGCGCATCTACGAATCGCAGGACGAAGCATTGACCGGCATTCTGGCTGGTGAAGTAAAAGCCGGAGAGGTCGTCGTCATCCGCTACGAAGGCCCGCGCGGTGGGCCTGGAATGCAGGAAATGCTCAGCCCGACCAGTGCCATCATGGGCATGGGCCTGGGAGAGAAAGTAGCCTTGATCACCGACGGACGCTTTTCAGGCGGCACGCGCGGCGCCTGCATCGGACACATTTCTCCCGAAGCCGCCGCCGGCGGGCCAATTGGGGCCCTGATGCCCGGTGACATTGTGGAGCTCGATCTGGAAAACCGCGTACTGAGTGTCCATCTGAGCGCGGATGAAATACAGGCCCGCCTGGCGGCCCTGCCGCCCTTTAAGCCGCACACTACCAGCCGCTGGCTGCAGCGCTATGCCCATTTCGTCACCAGCGCCGACAGCGGTGCTGTATTAAAAAGTCAATAAAACCTGACCAACCCTTGCACCCTTATTTTTTTAGCTATTTTAGAAGGAGAGAAAGATGAAACGAACAGGAGCACAAATCGTTTGGGAAACACTGGTTCGTATGGGAGTCAAACATGTGTTTGGCTACCCTGGCGGTGCCAACCTTCCGCTGTACGATACCATGTTAGATTATCCCATCCACCACATTCTCGGCCGGCATGAGCAGGGCATCGCTCACATGGCTGATGGCTTCGCTCGCGCCGGTCAAACGGTTGGTGTGGCCCTGGCCACCTCCGGTCCCGGGGCAACAAACATGGTTACCGGGATTGCTACGGCTTTCATGGATTCTTCGCCGACCATATTTATCACCGGTCAGGTCACCAGCAAACTCATCGGTTTTGATGCCTTCCAGGAAACCGATGTTACCGGCATTACCCTGCCCATCACCAAGCATAATTATCTGGTGACGGATATCAACGAGTTGGGTTATATCGTCCGCGAAGCGTTTTATATCGCCCAATCCGGCCGGCCGGGTCCTGTTCTGATCGATATTCCGAAGGACATTCAGCAGGCATCCATCGAATGGGAATACGACGACACGCCCATCCAACTGCCCGGGTACCGGCCCGACAAACGACCGCTCGACCGCCTTATGAACAACGCCGTTGAATTAATCCGGTCGGCCAAGAAACCGGTGATTTTAGCCGGGCATGGGGTATTTTTAAGTTCCGCGATGAAAGAACTGCGCGAATTTGCCGAACTTACCCACACGCCTATTGCGGTAACCCTGCTGGGGATCGGCGCGATCCCCGAAAGCCACCCGCTCAGCCTGGGAATGATGGGCATGCACGGTGAAGCCTGGGTCAACACTGCTATCCAGGAAGCCGATCTGCTGCTGGCCTTTGGGATGCGTTTCGATGACCGGGTGACCGGGAATCTTTCCACTTATGCGCCCCAGGCGAAAAAGATCCATATCGAGATGGATATCTCGGAGATTAATAAGAATGTGATCGCCGATGTTGGTCTGATCGGAGACTTAAAAACGATCCTGAATGAGCTCCTGCCCCTGGTGGGACCGGTCGAACATGACAATTGGCTGGCCTATATCGATGAGCTAAAAGGCGATAGTTCTGTTCGCGACATTTTGAACCTGCCGGACGACGGGCACCTGTATGCGGCTCATGTGATCAATGACGTGTGGCGGTTGACCAAAGGCCAGGCGCTGATCGTTACCGACGTCGGCCAGCACCAGATGTGGACCGCCCAATACTACCACCAGGATCTTCCCAACAACCTGATCACTTCCGGCGGCCTGGGCACGATGGGCTTTGGACTTCCGGCTGCAATCGGCGCCAAATTTGCCTGCCCGGAAAAAGAAGTGTGGGTGATCTGCGGCGATGGCGGTTTCCAGATGACGCAGGCGGAGCTTTCCACCGCCGCCCAGGAAAACATCAAAATTAATGTGGCGATCATCAATAACGGCTACCTGGGAATGGTGCGCCAGTGGCAGGAGTTCTTCTACGATCACCGCTACTCCGCTACGCCCATGCGCAGCCCTGATTTCGTCAAGATTGCCGATGCACACGGATTGGTCGGCCTGCGCGTCACGGAACGCAAAGAGGTCGAAGGCGCCGTGCTGGCCGCCCAAAAAGCTGAAGGTACCGTGGTGATCGACTTCCGCGTGGAACAAGAGGACAGTGTTTATCCGATGGTGCCTTCCGGCGCCTCTTTGGAGAACATGATCCGCCGCCCCAAACCGTCTCCGATCGTGGAAACGGCCGACCAGGAAATATAAACTCAGGATAATCCAATGGAACATATTTTTGTTGTGTTAGTTGAAGATAAACCCGGTGTGTTAAATCGAGTAGCATCATTATTCCGCCGGCGTGCATTTAACATTGAATCTCTGGCTGTCGGTCATACCGACCAGCCTGGCATCTCACGTATGACCATTGTCGTGGACGGCGAAAAGGTGAACGCCGAACGCGTGATCGCCTACCTGTACAAGCTGGTGAATGTTATCCAGGTCGAAGATCTGTCCGTAGCCCCCATGGTGCGGCGCGACCTGGCCATGATCAAGGTAATGGCTACCGCGGATAACCGGGCGGAAATTATGCAAATGGTGGACGTATTCCGGGCGCACATTGTGGATGTGACCAGTTCCTCGATGATTGTCGAGATCACCGGCGATGAAGAAAAGATTAACGGTTTCATTGAAGTGATGCGCCCCCAGGGGATCATCGAACTGGTGCGCACGGGCTCTGTGGCCATGGGACGAGGAACGAATTCGCTGCTGGCAGGCATAGGCAGTTACGCATCGATGTATGCGGTCAATTAGTTTTAGCTTTCTACACAGATCATAAAAGCGGAGGGTAGGGTTTTGGTAAATACTGCCAAAACCCTACGTTCCAATTTATAATAAGCGCAGCACTTAATTATTTGGAGGAAAAGGAATGGCAAAATTTGTATTCGGAACCACGGAAGAAGAAGTGGTAACTCGGGAAGAGTTTCCCCTTGAAAAAGCACGCGAAGTGTTGAAAAACGAAGTGGTTGCAGTCCTGGGCTATGGCGTACAGGGCCCCGCCCAGGCCCTAAATATGCGCGATAATGGCATTAATGTAATCGTCGGTCAGAAATCGGGCAGCCGGTCCTATGAAAAGGCACTGGCAGATGGTTGGGTGCCTGGAAAAACGCTCTTTTCTCTGGAAGAAGCCACCGAACGGGCAACCGTCGTTCAGTTTCTGGTTTCGGATGCCGGACAGCGCCTGACCTGGCCCGCCATTAAACCTAAATTGCAGAAAGGCGCGGCGCTCTACTTTTCGCATGGCTTTGGCATCGTTTACCGCGACCAGACCGGGATCATCCCGCCGGAATATGTGGATGTCGTCCTGGTAGCTCCCAAGGGCTCCGGTACCAGCGTGCGGGCAAACTTCTTGAACGGCAGCGGAATCAACTCCAGCTTCGCCATTCAACAAGATTACACCGGACGCGCCCTGGAGCGCACCCTGGCCCTGGGCATCGCGATTGGTTCCGGTTACCTGTTCCGGACCACTTTCGAGCATGAAGTCTACAGCGACCTGACTGGTGAGCGCGGCATCCTGATGGGCGCCCTGGCGGGCGTGATGGAAGCCCAGTTTAATGTGCTGCGGGAACATGGGCACTCTCCCAGCGAGGCCTTCAACGAGACCGTGGAAGAACTGACCCAGAGCCTGATCCGCCTGGTGGCCCAGAACGGCATGGATTGGATGTACGCCAACTGCTCCACCACCGCTCAACGCGGCGCGCTGGACTGGAAAGACCGCTTCCGCGATGCGGTGGCGCCAGTTTATGACGATCTGTATCAAAGTGTGATCAGCGGGGAAGAGACACGCATCACCCTGGAAGCCAACAGCGCTCCCGATTATAAAGAGAAGCTGGAAGCCGAACTGCGCACCATGCACGAATCGGAGATCTGGCAAACCGGTCGTACGGTGCGCTCGCTGCGCCCCGAAAACTGGAAGCAATCCTGATTTAACGCACACGGTTCAAGTTGGGTGGCCTTGCTGCCCAACTTGAACCCGGAAACACACAAAACACCGCATGACCGCCTCAAACCAGCCCGCCATTTTTCCCCAATTAAATCAATGGCGCCAGGTGCAGCGCAGCTATGCTGCCCAACCCCTGGAATTCTGCCCTGATTTTCCGCGCATCGCCGCCCGCCATGAGGCCTGGTGGCGCTGTGAATTGGAAGGCCCGCCCTTATTCCTGGCAACCTCCAGCCGCGATCATTCGGTGCCCGGCGGGCGCCGCCTGGATTTGCTGACCCAACCCGAAAAATGGATGGCTGCCCGCCTGGCGCAGCTCAAACAAACCCACCTGGTCGGCGACGCCCTGCCCACCATCCGCGTGGACTACGGCCCGGTCTGCCTGGGGATGTTGATGGGCGCGCCGGTGGAATTCGTCAGCGATTCGACCTGGACGCACAGCTTCATCCGGGAGGATTGGTCTAACGCCCCTGACTGGAAGATCCACGCGGATAATCCCTGGTGGCAGCTTCTGCCGCGCCTGCTGCGGCTCAACGCCGAAAATGCGCGTGGACGGTATATTGCCATGACCCCCAGTCTGGGCGGAACCGCCGACGTGCTGCTGAATACCCGCGGAGCGGACCAACTGTGCATGGACCTGGTTGACCAGCCGGAAAAAATTGAAACCGCGGTGGAAAAAATTTATGGCACCTGGCGCGAGGCTTACCAGATCCTTTGGGGCATTTTGATGGGCACGGGTGTGGGAACAATTAATTGGGTTGGATTGTGGTCCGACCGGCCTTACCATGTGCTGGAATGCGATTTCAATTACCTGATCGGCCCGACCCCTTTCCGCCAGTTTTTCCTGCCGGAAATCACCCGCCAGGCATCCGCCGTCGGGCGCAGCATCTTCCACCTGGATGGGCCTGGCGCCGCCCGCCATATCCAATCCCTGCTGGATACGCCTGAGATCACCGCCATCCAGTACGTCACCGGCGCCGGAAATTCGGCCCTGACCCATCTTGAAATGCTCAAAACCATCCAGCAGCACGGGTATCCGCTGCAGGTCACCGTCCCGGTGCAGGAGGCGGTCGAACTGAGCCGGGCGCTCGATCCTTCCGGGCTGTGCTTGCTGGTAGAAGGCGATCTCGGTCCAGACGGCATGGACGCTCTTTACAGCGAATTCAGCCGGTATTATTCCGTCTAAAATGCGGTATAATATTTTCAACCGAATACGCAATAGCCAAAAGTAGTAGGCTTGCGGTTAGCGGACAGAGACGGAGCGCCACTGGTTGAGAGCCTCCCCCGCGATCCCTGGCTGAAGTCGTTTGGTAAAAGTGCCGAAGAAATCCCGGTGGAGAGTAGACCGGCACGGGTCCGCCCGATAACGCGGCAGCCGGATGTTGGTCCGGCGGAGCGCACTGCGTCAAGCAGTGAATCGAGGTGGTACCGCGGAAGAAACCCTTTCGTCCTCCAGGATGAAGGGATTTTTATTTTTAAGCAGGCCGATGATGAATGATGAAAAGTCAGTCCTTTTTGAGGTGTCCCCGCGGGCGGTCAGCCCGCGTGAAGTTATCCTGCCGGTCGGCACGTAGACTGCCTTCGGGCACAGCTGAATTTCTTCACCAAACAACGACTGGATAACCAAAATGACACTCGCTAAAAAATATTCACCTTCAAAAATCGAACCCCTCCTGCAGCAAGCCTGGCAGGATGAGGGCACATACCAATTTGACCCCGCCTCAGACCACCCGGTATATTCGATCGACACCCCGCCGGCGACCGTCTCGGGCCACCTGCATCTGGGCCATGCCTATTCCTACAGCCATCCCGACTTCATGGCGCGTTTTTTTCGCATGCAGGGAACCAACGTTTTTTACCCGATGGGTTTCGATGACAATGGATTGCCCACCGAACGCCTGGTTGAAAAACGCCTGGGAGTCCGTGCACAAAAGATCGGCCGCGAGGCCTTCATTGAACGCTGTCTGCAGGTCAGCGTGGAGGCCGAAGCCGAATACCGCGCCCTCTGGCAGCGCCTGGGGCTGTCCATCGATTGGCGCCATACCTATCGCACCATCTCTGAAGATTCCCAACGCATCGCGCAGCGTTCCTTCCTGGATCTTTATCGCCAGGGACTGGCCTTCCGCCAATCTTCCCCGGCTATCTGGTGCCCGGAATGCCAGACTTCCCTGGCGCAGGCCGACCTCGACGATCTGGAACGCGACAGCGAATTTGTGACCCTGGCTTTCAAATTGCCGGATGGCGGCACCCTGCCGGTCGCCACCACCCGGCCCGAACTGCTTCCGGCCTGCGTGGCGGTCTTCGTCCATCCGGATGACGCCCGCTACAAGCACCTGCCCGCCATGTCTGTGAAAGTCCCGCTTTTCGGACAGATGGTGCCCGTCCTGACCGATCCGGCAGCCGACCCGGCGAAAGGTACCGGCGCGGTGATGTGCTGCACGTTTGGCGATCAGGCCGATGTGGCCTGGTGGTTCACCCACCATCTGCCGCTGATCGAAGCCATAGACCGCCATGGGCGCATGACCCCGGCCTGCGGCCAGCTGGAAGGCCTATCGCTGACCGATGCCCGAAAAAAAGTGAAAGTACTGCTGGCAGACAGCGGAGAAATTCTCGAGCGCCAGCCTACCCGCCAGTCGATCCGCATCCACGAGCGCTGCGACACGCCGGTCGAATACGTGCAGGCCCCGCAGTGGTTCGTGCGCATCCTGGACCACAAAGCCAAACTGCTGGCCGCCGGCGAACGGGTGCATTGGCACCCCGAAGGGATGCACGCCCGTTTCGCCAACTGGGTGGAGAACCTTAATTGGGACTGGTGTATTTCACGCCAGCGTTATTTTGGCGTGGCATTCCCTCTGTGGACGTGCGCAGCCTGCGGCGAGGTGATGTTGGCAGAAGAGAAAGACCTGCCCGTCGATCCGCTGATCGATTTACCCCAAAAGGCCTGTCCCTGCGGTTCGACCCGGTTTCTCCCTGAAACGGACAAGATGGACACCTGGGCCACATCCTCCCTCAGCCCGCAGATCGCCGGGCGTTGGCTGGCCGACCCCGATCTCTATGCGAAGGTTTTCCCCTTCTCGCTGCGCTCCCAGGCGCATGACATCATTCGCACCTGGGCTTTTTATACCATCGCCAAATCCCAATATCATTTCAACCAGCTGCCCTGGCGTGATATCTTGATCTCTGGCTGGGGATTGGCCGGAGAGGGAACGGGAAAGATCAGCAAGAGCCGCGGCGGGGGTCCCATGGCACCGCTGGCGATGATTGAAAAATATTCGGCAGATGCGCTGCGCTATTGGGCCGCCTCAACCAGCCCCGGAAAAGATGCCCTGATCAGTGAGGAAAAGATTCAGATGGGCACCCGCCTGGTGACCAAGCTGTGGAACGTGGCTCGCTTTGCCGAACGCTTCATCCCTCAAGACTCTCCCGCGGTCGAACCCGGGGCACTTTCTCCCGCCGACCGCTGGATACTGGCACGCCTGCAGCAGGTGATCCGGCGCGCCACCGCCGCCATGCAGGCTTATGAATATTCTGCCGCGAAAAATGAGGTGGAGACCTTCTTCTGGAAGGATCTGGCTGACAATTACCTGGAGATGGCCAAACAGCGCCTTTACAACCCGGACCACCCTCAAAATAAGGGAGCAGTTTATGCACTGCGCACCGCACTACTGCAGGTGCTAAAGATGCTGGCGCCTTTTATCCCCTTTGTGACTGAAGCCATTTACCTGGAACTCTTCGCCGTCGCGGACGGCAGCCCTTCCATCCACCGTTCTGCCTGGCCCACCGCCGATTTGGCTTATGAAGATCAGGCTGCGCTGCGCTTCGGTGAGGTATTGGTTCAGGTGGCGACTGCCGTGCGGCGTTATAAAAGCGAGCAAAATTTGGGGTTGGGGGCAGAATTTTCTCGGTTACAATTAACCGCCGTGTCCCCTGCCCAGGGTGAGACCCTGCACGCTGCCGCAGCCGATCTGTCCAGTGTGACCCGCGCCCTGGAAATCGAGATCCGTCTGGCGCCTGCCAGCGTAGAGAACGGCGAACTGCAAATTGAAATTGTTATTTAATAGAGAGGTTTCCTGTATGCCCGAAACGACACTTCCGAAGACGTACGACTTTGCTGCCACGGAGCAGCGCCTGTATGAATGGTGGGAATCGGCCGGCTATTTCAAGCCCTCCAACGATCCCAACAAACCGGGACACGACCCTTCCAAAAAGCCATTCGTCATATCCATCCCACCGCCCAACGTCACCGGCGAGCTGCACCTCGGGCATGCCATGTTTGTCTCGATGGAAGATCTGATGATTCGCTACCAGCGCATGAAAGGCACACCCACCCTGTGGGTGCCCGGTTCCGATCATGCCGGCATCGCCACCCAGCTCCAGGTTGAAAAATCATTGGTGGCAGAAGGCTTGAGCCGTGAAGAAATCGGCCGCGACGAATTTGTCAAACGGGCCTGGACCTGGAAGGAAAAATACGGCGCGCGCATCACCCAACAAATCCGCCGCCTGGGAGCCTCGTGTGATTGGGATCGGGAGCGCTTCACCCTGGATGACGGGCTGTCCGAAGCCGTGCGCGAGGCCTTCGTGACCCTTTACGACAAGGGTTTAATCTACCGCGGCCCGCGCATGATTAATTGGTCACCCGGTCTGCGCACGGCAGTCTCCGATCTGGAAGTGGAATATTCGCAGGAACCAGGTAAGCTGTACTACTTCAAATACATGCTGGCAGACGGCTCGGGAGACTTCATCCCGGTGGCGACCACCCGACCCGAAACAATCCTCGGAGACAGCGCGGTTGCCGTCCATCCCGAAGACGAACGCTACCAGAAATTCATCGGCAAGCAGGTGCTCGTGCCCATCCTGAACCGCCAGGTGCCGGTCATCGCCGACGATTACGTCGACCGGGCCTTTGGTACCGGCGCGCTCAAGATCACCCCGGCTCACGACCCCAACGACTATGCCATCGGCCAGCGTTTCAACCTGGATGTAATCAATATCCTGACCGTCGATGCCAAAATCAATGCCGCCGGAGGCCCATATGCCGGGCTGGACCGCTATGACTGCCGGGTAAAATTATGGGAAGATATGCGCGCCGCCGGATTGGTCATTAAAGAAGATCCTTATACCCTGAACGTACCTCGCTCACAGCGCGGCGGCGAGATCATCGAACCCATGGTGTCAACCCAGTGGTTCGTACGCATCCAGCCATTGGCCGAAACTGCCCTGCAAGCCGTACGCGACGGGCGCATCCAGATCATCCCCGAACGCTTCACCAAGGTGTATTACAACTGGTTGGAGAACATCGAAGATTGGTGCATTAGCCGCCAACTTTGGTGGGGGCACCGCATCCCGGTCTGGTACTGTGACGACTGCGGAGCTACGATTGTCGCCCGTCAGGATCCAACCGAGTGCAGCCAGTGCCACAGCCAGAAGATTCGCCAGGACCCGGATGTACTGGACACCTGGTTCTCCTCCGGATTGTGGCCTTTCTCCACCCTGGGCTGGCCGGAGCAAACCCCCGATTTTCAATATTTCTACCCCACTTCGGTCCTCGAAACCGGCTACGACATCCTTTTCTTCTGGGTGGCGCGCATGATCATGTCCGGCCTGGAATATACCGGGCAGGTGCCCTTCGATACCGTTTACCTGCACGGCCTGATCCGCGATGAACACGGGCAGAAAATGAGCAAGACCAAGGGCAATGTGATCGACCCGCTGGTCGTGATGGATGAAATGGGCACCGACGCCCTGCGCTTCACCCTGCTGGTCGGTTCCACCCCGGGCAACGACATGAACCTGTCGATCAAAAAGGTCGAAGCCAACCGCAATTTCGCCAATAAAGTGTGGAATGCCGGGCGGTTTGTGCTCAGCATTCTGGAACAGGCCCCGTCTGCACCGGTTTCAGCCCCCGAGTGGACCCTGGCCGATTCCTGGGTTTGGGCCCGTTTGCAGGCCCTGGTGCGCGAGGTGGAGCGCCTGTTTGCCGGATACCAGTATGGCGAGGCCGGGCGGCAGATTTATGATTTCTTTTGGAGCGAGTTTGCCGATTGGTATCTCGAGATTGCCAAGCTGCAGATGAATGAAGGTGGCGATCGCGCCTTTTACACCGCGCAAACCCTGGTACGGGTGCTGGATACCTGCCTGCGCCTGCTCCACCCATTCACCCCGTTCATCACCGAGGAGCTGTGGGGGCACCTGAAGCGCGCCAGCCAGGCAAAATCCGATTCCTTCGCCCCGAAGTCCGGTTGGGAAGAAGCTTTGATCACTGCCCGTTGGCCCGAACCCATGCCGCTGGAGGGTTGGGAGGAGCAGAAAGTAGCCGAATTTGGGCTGGTGCAGGAAATCGTGCGCGCCGTGCGCAATCTGCGCTCTGAGAAAAAAGTAGCTTTGGGAAAGCGCATCCCCGCGCTGATCGCGGCTGGCGACCAGCTGCCCGTTTTACAGGGGCAGGCCGCCACCATTCAATCTCTGGCAGGTGTGGATTCTACCCAGTTTCACCTGGCAGCCCGACTGGAAGACAAACCCCAGAACGCGGTGGCCCTGGTCGTCTCCGGGATAGAAATTTACCTGCCGCTGGCTGGCCTGGTAGACACAGGCGCAGAGCACGACCGCTTAAGCAAAGAACTGGCCGAAGTAGAAAGCCAGATCAAACGCCTGACAGCCCTGGTCAACGGGCCTTTCGGGCAGCGCGCCCCGGCCGCCGTGGTCGACAAGGAGCGCCAGAAGCTGGCAACCTTCGAGGAGACCGCGCAAAAGCTGCGCGAGCAGCTGCAAGAGCTGGGATAATATTTCTACTCAATTTGAATAGACCTTAACGGCAGGGCGATGTTTATCGCCCTGCCGCGCGTTTTTGCTATCATGATCGCAAGCCAATGTATAATGTTAAAGATCTTCTGAGACGATCACCAGCACCGTCATTTTTTCCATTCATCAGGAGTTTTAAATGAACTACCTTTTCCAAACCCTGCGTCCGTATGCCCTTGATCCGCTGGATGAATTTCCACCGGAACTGCTTCCGCAGCCCGCCAATCATCCCTGGTCATTAGAAGGCGCTGCCCGGCGTGCATTGGGCCTGCTGACGGCTGGCGAGCAGCCCGGCCCGCGCCTGTATGCCTATGCCGACTACCTGGCAACCTTCATCACCGCCGCTGACCGGTGGACTATCCAACCCGATGCCCAACTGCTCAACGGCACCGCCCTGGCATTGATCGGCTACTTATGTGAAGGGAAGCATCCGGAAGCAGAACTCTGGCGGCTCACCGGCTGCGCTCGCCTGGCAACCGCCGCCCACGAGCGAAAAGCGGCCCTGGAAGATAAAATGCTGGCGGACTGCGTGCTGGCTGTATGCCGGACTGCTGAAGAGAACCGCGCTCCGATCCTTGCCGATTTAATCTCTCTGCAAGAACGCATGTGGGGCCGCCTGTTAGACCATTCGCGCGCTGAACGGCTGCACGTGCCCGAAAGTGAATATCCGGCTCATATGATCGACCCGGTTGCCCCGGAAAAGTTGGGCGCACTGCTGCGCGCACGTCCCTGGCAAGTTACTGCCCGCGATCCGCAGTACCTGATGGAAACCGATATCGTGGAGGCGGAAGGCACCTGCCGCAACCTGATTACCCTGCGCGCTCATATGCTGATCCGCCACCAATTTGGCAGCGAGATCGACTGGCACCTGCGTATGTTCGATGACAAGGAATCGACCGTAGGCATTAACGGGCACCGCTTTATCCGCAACCTGGCGGGAGCATACGTACTTACCGGAGATGAAAAATATGCCCGGCATGCCGCCCGCCTGCTGTGGTCATTTTACAACGGCGCCCCCCTGCCCAATCACAAGCAGTACCTGGGTCCCTGGCGCACCCTGGAGACGGGCAGCCGCCAGTGGCGGGTGTGGGTGGATGTGCTGGGCTACCTCGGCCAGTCTGCGCCTTTTGATGATGCGCTGCATGCCATGCTGGCCCGTTCGCGCTTCGAACACATGCGCTATGCGCTGGCCTACTGCGGTGGTCCCAACAACTGGTACCAGGTGGAAGCATCTGGCCTGGCAGTGGCGGCATTGTTCTCCCCCGAACTTAAGCAGGCGGATGCCTACCTGCGCATTGCCCTGCGCCGCTTAAAATGGATCAACAGCTTTGCCTATTACGATGACGGCTTCCAGTTCGAGCTTTCGCATGGCTACCACAACTTTCCAACCTCGGCCATTTTTGCCGTGGTACAGGCCGCCCGAGCGCGCGGCGTGCAGCTTCCGCCAGATTTTGTTTCCCTGGTCGAAAAGGCGCAGGAGATGTACCTTTACGCTGTGCAGCCCGACCATCTGCTGCCCACTTTTAATGACTGCAACCCCATGCCAATGGACCCGGCCCCCATCCTGCGTTTTGCAGCGGAGGTATTCGACCGGGATGACCTGCGCTGGGGAGGGGCTTATGGAAAAGAGGGCACGCCACCCGACCACGCCTCGCATGCCTGGCCTTCCGCTAAATATTATGTGATGCGCGATAAATGGGAAGAAGACGGGCAGTTTCTGTTCTTCGATGGGGCTGCCTGGGGAGCCGCACACCAGCACGAGGACAAGCTCAATTTCACGTTGTTCTCCAACGGGCGGCTATTGATCGGCGATCCCAATATCTATTCGTATTCCAATACCGAACTGACCCATTATTTTAAAGCCTCGCGCGGGCACAACATCATCATGATCGACGGCAAAGGGCAGGCGCGCCGTTTCCGCCCCCAATCGACCCTCTCTACCCTGGGAAAGAATGAATGGATCACGCGCCCGCATTTTGATTTCGTCAGCAGTGAGTACCTGGAAGGTTTTGCACCGGACCCCTATCCCGATCGCGGCGACGCCGACCAGGTGGATCTGTCCTTCACCCACCGCAGGGCAATTTTCTATGTGAAACCAGGCTATTGGATCCTGTGCGACCTGGTCAAAGGGTTGGCAGACGACCACCAGTCTCACCGCTTGGAGCAAATTTTCCACCTGGCCCCGCTCTACCGGCCCGGCGAAGGCGTGCCCATGGTCGCGGGCAGTGTCTCGGTTTCGCCGGAATGCATTCGCTCCGAAAACGACAGGGATGCCAATATCGCCATCCTGCCGGTCGACCCTCAAATTTTGCAGGCCCGCGCCCAGAAGGGTGAGACCTCCCCGGCAGTTGGCTGGTATGGCATTTTGGGCGAATTCCCCGCCTGGGATGTCACCCTGGAATGCACAACCGACCTTCCAGCTCGCCTGGACGCCGTGCTTTTCCCGCTGGCAGTGGGATTATCTGCAACGCCTTCCGTCCAGCGCCTGCGCCAGGATGCCCAGGTGACCGCGTTCAGCATCCGCAGCGACACACTGGATGACCTGTTCATCCTGTGTGAAGAAGATGCCGGCCCGGTGACCATCGGTGACGTCTCCTTTCACGGCCGGGCACTTTTGCTGCGTCGCAAACCGGAACTGCAGGCCCTGGCAGTCGAACCGCTTGAAATCCGGGTGGGCGGAAAAAAATTGGACGCCGAACGTTAACAAAGGGTATAATCCGCTTAGAAATCTTTGGCGTTAACGCCTCCAGGAGTAAGTGAATGACCAGTATTCAAAAAATTGCTACAGATGTCGCAACCTTTGCGCCCTCCAGTGGCTACCTCAAAATCCTCCAGAATCTAGAGATCGGGCGCGAAGACCGGCAAAATGAACTGCTGCTCTTCATGAAACCCGAACTCTTCCTGGTTGAAGACCCCACCTTCATTCGCAACGCAACGGCGCTTGTGCTGGAGAAATTAGCGGAATACCAGGCATTTGTCCATGGAATTGCCATTGTGGGCGGGCAATTCCTGGCAGACAAGGGCATCATGGACCGCCATTATGGTTTTATCAACCGCCTTTCCAAAAACGCCTCTCAGATCCTGACCGCTGAGGATAAAGCCAGGGTGATGACTGCCCTGGGATTAACCTCTCTGGAAGGAATTGATTTACTGGGTGGGCATGAATATATGCAAAAATACCCTGACGAGACCTTCGAGGAGTTGGACCGGTTCTGGTTTTCTAAAAAGTCTATAAAAATACAGAGCGGTTTCTACCTTCAACTATACGAAAAAAACGGCGGTAAACTGGTGCTGATCAACGGCTTCCATCCCGGGCAGCTGGATCACTTTACCCATCCCGACCATAGAGTCGCCCTATTCCTGGTCCATTCAGATACGGCCTGGAAAACTTTACGCAACGAGATGGTCGGCAACACCTATCCTGAGAAAGCCGCGCCTTCCTCAATCCGGGGATCGATCTATGCCGAACCCCCCAGGTACGGCCTCTCTCAGGTCGATATTTCAAACAATGGCGTACATCTCTCCGCCGGACCGTTTGAAGGTGTTTTCGAACTGATGAACTTTTTTGGCGGGTTGTACGTGCGCAAAAAGGACCGCATGGTTCCGTTAGTAATCCGGCGCCTGATGGCGCGCGGTATGTCGGAAGAAAAGGCACTGACAGTATCCCAGAACCCTCAAGTCAAGCTGGACGGCAAACAGACCGACCTCTTTTCGGCGACTGAGGATCTTGACACCAAACAGGCCGTCGATTTGTGGCTGAGCCAGGCCTGAGAATTTAAATACAACATGACACATCCCGAAATTAATATTTCAGGATTGTCATGGGGACACTTCACCACCCACCCCCTAACCCCCGCCCTCGCTGGGCGGGGGAATCGAATGAAGAGGTGATTCTCGGCGCTTTGCGCCGAGAATCACCTCTTCATATTCTTCTCCCCTTCCCCGATTTGGGGAAGGGGCTGGGGGATGGGGAAAAAAGAAACAAAATCACCCTCAAAATTAAATTTGGGGTGATTCATGTTGTTTGAGTAAAGCTCAGGCCTTTAAGCGCTGGCATTCCTTTTGAACGATATGTCGTAAAACCGAAATCGTGGTCGCATAGGTAGAATCCATACCAAAATAGGAAAGGGTGCCCGCACCCAAATTCTTCCCCTTGCTGAGCGGGGTATCCGAAGCATAATGCAGAATGCCGATATCAAACGGCACCCCAAAAAGGTTGATGATTTCATTCACCGGATGGCGCTGCGGCCGGTACATTTCATATACCGCTGAAAGATAAGGCCCCGCCTCCATTTCGATATCAGTGTATCCCTCGCGGTAAATCACATCCATTACGCGCGCATTCTGTAAGAATGTGCCCCGCACAGTGACCGCTTTCTGGTTGTCCAGCACCGTGCCGTACACCAGATAGGGGGTGATATCCGCTGCGGTAAAAACATTCGAAAACAAATATGTGTTGTGAGAGTGTTCATCCTGGACCACATTAGGAATCATCACATCCCCGCGCACCCCATTTAATGTAGCTGCCTTTCCCAACAGGTACACGCCCAGGATTTCGCTGGTGTGTTCGGCAACTTTCGCCAGCAGGTTGTATGCCGCCAGACCTAATGGATAATCGACGTTTAAGATCAAAGCATCTGATTTCTGAAAAATTGCTTTGTCATTCGGTGATAGACGCGGATCCATATCTTCGGGTGACAGGCGCGCAAGCTCGATCACCTGTGCTTCCAGATCGAAGGAATGCTCGCCAGGAATGCGCAGGATTCCATGGGATTCTTCATATTTGCGCTGCGCCTCAACCAGGTGGCGCCCTAAACGGTGCTGCTGGTATTTTTTTAATATGTAGTAAAGGAAGTTCTCCTGGCTGGAGCGCACATTCTGCTCGATAATATCCTGCCACTCCGCCTTCAGATCGGCAGTTTCAGCGCGTTCCAGAAAATCTGCCAGTTCGGCGCTGTGCTGCAAAGCAAACCCGGTCAGCACGTTTACCACGGAATGTGGGTTGCTGGAGATGAAATACACCGGGCGGTTCAGCAGGTCCGGGAAGCAATTTTCAATGTTATCCCACCAGGCGCGGGTTGCCCGCCAGTATTCGCTCAGCGAACCACTCAGCAGGCGCACTCTTAATGACAGCTTTCGGTGAGCGATGCGGCTCAGGTAGGGCAGAAAATCCGATTCCCAGATCACCTGCAGGCGATCCAAATCCTCAACCGGCATCATCAATGCTTCAGCCAGTTCGTCGAAAGCCTGCGAGTTTTGTAAACAGTTCGCGTCCAGCAAACCCGGTCTGGCTCGCTGCAGCAAATTATGCAGTTTGTTCCATTCCATCTGGTAGGCGGTCAGCACCGGGATGACATCGTCAATATCTGAACGGCTGGCGATGAAACACGCCAGGGTATCCTGCCGGTTGAAATACATCCGCCTGCGCCGAGCCCGGGCGGAAACCATCTGCCAGTCAGACAGATCGGTGTAACCATGCTGGGCAAATACGGTGAAGGACTGCCCCAGGACCACGGTCTGGACATCCGGAATACAATCTGGCAGACGAAGGAGGCTGTAAATAAAGGCCGAAACATCCGGGCTTACCTTGCGCGCATCCAGATGAAGAGAAGAGTTCATTCCGCCGTGAGTTTCTTCCAGCGTACGAATTTGCACCTCAGCCGTCGAACGCAGTAGTGAATACACCGTGCGCAGGTAGAGTTCTATTTCATCTGAAGCAGTGCTCGGAATGGTTCTTTCCATGATCCTCTCAAATCAGTCTAAAGACTTTTAGATGCCCTGGTTAAATGCCGTATAAGGCTTTGCGATTCTCGATACCCTGAAGTACGTCCGCGGTTTGGGCCGGCGTGATCAATCCGGTGACCAGGTCCGTCGCGGTGGCATTTCCACGCGAACTGCGCACCTGCGACCGTACGGCAAGAAACGCATCTCCATCCACGCAGTCTGCACCGCACTGCGCCAGGAAGACCCCCACGTTTGGTAATGAGGGGTTGGTCTGCAGCTCCTCCCCCAATTTCAAAAACTGGGCGCCCTCGATTAAATCGATCACTTCCTTCGATCGTTTCGCACCCACCGTACCCAGCAGCTGCTCCTGGCCGTGCCAGCGGTTGCACGTTTCGCAGAACGGTTGATACGCCGGTTCTCGCCCGATCTCAACCGCCAACCAGGCGATCAAAAGCAATGCGATTAGCCAGTATACCCAGGTAAAGGTCGCTCCAAGATTAAAGAGCGCCACCCCCAATCCGGGGATCTGGATGACCGCCACTCCATTTTGATCTTCGAATAAGACAAAGCCAACGAAACCAGCCTGACCGGTGGTTGAAGTTAGAATTGAGTTGATTTGCCGGTCGACCTCAATCTGACCAGCTTGTGGATTGGTATTGAGGACAATCGCCGTTTGAGCATTCTTGAATTTGATGAATTCGGTGGCCCACATGGCTGCGTATATAACCAGCGCGATCAATATACCCGCACCGATCGCCACGCCCGGATTGCGTATTTTTCCCATGCGCACGGCGCCAGCCACCAGTTTACCGCCTAACCAGCCCATCCCTATCGGGAAGAGAATGATCACGTAAACCAGATTGGATAACAAGGCGGCGAGCGCTCCAATGGCGGCGCCGCCCAGGAGTACCGCGAGCAGTAAAATCAACAGCCCCGTGGGCGGGACAGCCAGGCTCGGTTGGTAGGGTTTCATTTTCTTGTCCAGCTCCTATAGATGCAAATTGGATTCATATTACACCTGCATTAAATTTTCTTGTAGGTATAATGTCGGGTCGGGAAGCCGCCGGTAGCGGGTCGGCAGCCAGGTGTCTCCATGATCGCTGGATTGGTAATATTCGGTATCACCCCAGTAGCCAAAACCATAAACATGGATCAACAGTTCACCTGGATTCGTCTGATGGCGGTATAACAAATCTATCTCGTCGCCCCAGGACCGGCCCGTTTCCAGAGTCAAATGGAACACATTCACCCACTCTTCGCCTACCAATTTCTGCAAATAGTGAATGTGAACGGCATCCTCGTCATCTTCGAATAAGGCTTCACCTTTCATGACCCTGAAATGGGGCTGGCGATTGCTTTCCTGGCTCAACATCTATTCAAGTATAAATGGAATAATGAGGAGTGACAATAGTCGGAGGGCAGGCGCGGGCGGCTTGTACGTACAACAGGCCTCACCATGTTCTGCTGATCTCGCCTGATTCATATAAAAACGGTCGCTCCTCTTTTCAGCAGGAACGACCATCAGCAGTTTAAAAAATAAAGCCGGTAAATCTCATCATCTGCCTGAATACGGTAAAGCAGATCCGGATTTCCCGGCTTTATTCAAGTTAACGGCACAATCAAGACAAGAATTTTAGCTCCCCAGATTAGCGTTGGTTCTTTCGGTTAAATTTCACCGGAATACGCACAGGTTCCATCGTATGTTCGTCATTATTCTTTTTGTTATTTAAAAACGCGGAAAACACGATCATTATTGCGATTGCTGCCGCGATTTCTGCAAAACTGGCCAATAGTTCAACCATTGAAACCTCCATACATACCAACTAATTTATATCTATTTTATAGTAAATTTCAAAGAAATCAAGGCTTGTACAGGGTTTCTCATGCGATCCTAATGCAAAGTCTCTACTCTTGAATTTGGCCGCTCCTGACTTTCAATTCGTGGCGATGCATGCGCCAGGCCAAAATCGCGCCATCCGCCGGAACCAATTTTTCACCCATTTTCTTGAATTCAGTCTTTTTAGGCAGCTGTCTTGAAACCACCCGGCGATCTTGATGGGTAATATAAATGGAGCCCAGGTTTTGAACAGCGTCCACCAGGTGGTGCAGTACGGGGAGTTTGACAAAGCGCTGGTAATTTCGAATGTAAATGATGCTGTTTTCTTCATCTACCGGCACGAAGGCAGCCACAATACGCACATCCTCGCTGATGCGGTTCTGCCACATATTCGGAAAATTGAACAGTAAAAAAGGCGGGCGATTGGGTTGGGGGAGCTCGCCCTTTTTTCGCGGCGGCGTGCCATCATCGCGGCGGTTGTAGACCCATACCGATAGCGTTTCGTCCTCCAGTTTCACCAGAGGGCCATCCACCACCATTCTTTCACCCCGCCCAATGGTATTGTGGTGGATAAACGGCAGGTGACCCACATCCAGCTGGTTTTCTACCATGCGTGAATAATGAACCGGCCAATGTTCGTGAAACCCGGATGTCGTGAAGCTTTCATCGATATCGAACCACTTGGGTGGCTTGAGATCGCCATCAGGGTTTCCCCAGTATATCCAAATCCAGCCATGCGCTTCGTGAACCGGGTAGCTGTTGACCCGCATCGCCTTTGGAACCGCTCCGCTTCTTCCCAAAGAGGGAATATAACGGCATTGACCGCTTGAGTCATATTCAAAACCATGGAATGGGCAGGCGAGATGATCACCCTTGATCTCACCCAGGCACAGCGGAGCCCCAATATGCGCGCACACATCCCCAACACAGGCTGCTTCGCCTTCAGAATTGCGCCAAAACACCAGTTTTTCGCCCATGCGGGTTACACCCAGGGCTTTATTGGCTTTGAGCTCTTTCGATTCCAAAACAGCATACCATTGGTTTCGAATCATAGGTCTTCTCCTTTTCCAGTTGGAAGCTCATTTCAATTTTATCTGCTTTCTGCATTGTCGCGGCATTTCCCAAACCTTCTTTATGTTGACCTGGCGCGGATTGTTCTGGATCGCACGACCAAAACCCCAAAACCCAACGCCGCCATGGCCCCCACCGCAGCCCCGCCAAACCAGGTGATTTGTGGGCCAAAGGCATCCCCCAGGTTGCCGCCGATCCATGGTGCCAGGCCAGCAGCGATCCCCCAACTCAGACTGAAGAAGCTCATATAGCGCCCGCGCATATCGATCGGAGCCATATTCGCGATGTATGTGCTGGCGGTGGGCATAATCAGCAGTTCGCCTACGGACATGACCACCATACTCATCCAGAAAGCCCAGAACCCCTGTCCCAGGCCGATGCTGCCCGTGGCAATGGCATAGAAACAGGCCCCGACCGCCATCACTGGCAGCGCGGAGAAACGCCGGCTGACTTTCGTCACCGATATTTGCAGCAGCACCACCATCAAAGCATTCGTTGTTGGTATCCAACCGTACAGGTTTTCATTCACCCCGTACTGGTGCTTGGCATATACTGAAAGCAGAATCCACACCATCGCCGCGCAGAACTGAACCATGGTGAAGATACCAATAAACGTCAAAAATTGGCGGTCTTTCAGCACGCGCCCATAACCGCCTGGACCCTGGCGCACCGTTGGCTTCTCATTTACAGAGGCTTGATCGGGCATTGTTTCCCGAGAGAAAAAGAACATCATCAGTGAAAAGCCGATCATCCCGGCGGCGGCCAGGTAAAAAGCCAGGCCGTAGGAAGAGGAATTGATAAAACCACCAATCGCCGGTCCGATGGAGATGCCGAGATTGTTGCTCATGCGCATTAATGAAAACCCGCTGATCCGTTTCTCTACCGGCAGCAGGTCGGTCAGCATGGCGTCCGCGGCAACCCGATAAAGTGGGCTGGCTGCGCCGGCCAACCCCATAACAATCGCAAAACCCAGATAACTGTCTGCCTGGCCCTGGAGAAAATACACCATCCCGCTCAACGCCAGACTGGCGATCATCGCCCAACGTCGACCCATGCGGTCAACCAATTGACCGGATACGAAAACGGAGACCATCACCGCTGCAGAATTGATCGAATTTAAACTGGTCGCAATGCTGAGCGGAAAACTCAACTTCTCAGTGACATAGATCATCAAAAACGGCCAGATCATACTGGTCCCGACCGTACTGATCAGCATACCGGTGAAAAGCAGCCAGAACTGGCGCGGATAGGCTTGAAGTGTGGTCTCCACCCGCCTGGAGAGGGTCAATTTCATGGTCATAAGGAGTTATAGTGGGGTGACCTGGTCCTGGTCACGCAGTTTCGCCAAATCTGCAGCCGCGCTATCCCAATTGTGTTGGTTAGCCTGGTTCATATCGTTCTTTGTTCCGTTCATGGAAGGCATCTCACCCATACGATGTTTTATCTTGAGTATTTGTTCCTTATTTTATTCCAGATTCTGTCGATCATTCCAATTTGCGGCGAGGCTCATTGGTATTTCCCGTGAAAGAGAATATATGCGGGGTGAAGAAATTTACAGTTTTTTCGCCTTGATTCAATGATCGATCCATTGCATCTGGCTGCCGGGCGCCCATTTTTAGACGCAGATTACCTGAAATGGAAGCAAATACAACCTGCCTGTTGTTTGCTGACTTTACAGAACAGTTCTATTCGTGTATCTATAGACTCCAAAATTGGCATGCCATTATTTGAAAAACTTAATTGTTCCCCGAAAAATAATTTATACATGGAATTGCCATAAATGGCGTCATATGCGTTATTTACATTTTTCACCCCACATCTGGGGGGTGTGGATAACTTTTTTGGCACAACTGGGCTAGAACATATGTCTTTAAGAAATCGTTAACGATTTTTTGTCCAGAGATTTCTTTAAGGTTAGATGCCTTAAAATTTCAAAAGTTTTTAGGCTGGCGTAGGGTTTTCGCCTTGTTCAAATGCCAAATTCTTGATAGAATGCTACTACGCAACGTAAGGACTGGACCAACGCGTTGCACAGCTAAGTTATTTTGGAATTTCAAAGGTCATCATTCCCCACTGCAGATTATTGGCAGTGGGCTTGCGTCCCTGCGCGTCCATCCGGCCGCGCAGACTTTTCAGGAGGTTTTGATGGATCCACAACACGCGTGGCAGGCAACCCTCGGACAGTTACAAATGGAAATGTCAAAAGCAGCATTCGATACCTGGGTAAAGAATGCAGACCTGGTCACCCACCAGGAAAACCAGTTTACGGTGGGTGTGCCAAACACTTATGCCCGAGATTGGTTGGACAGCCGCCTGTCGTCGACCGTCACCCGCCTCCTGACCGGATTGATGGATTGTCCGCAGCAGGTCAGTTTCGTGGTATGGAATCGGGAGAATGATGAAGAAATCACCGATTTTAATCCCGGCGAAGAAAAATCAACGCCCTTAACGAGCATTACCGCCAATCCGACATTAAATTCTCGCTACACTTTCGATAATTTTGTGGTCGGCCCAAGCAACCGTCTGGCGCATGCCGCTTCGATGGCCGTCGCCGAAAGTCCGGCTCGGGCCTACAATCCGCTGTTCCTTTATGGTGGGGTTGGTCTGGGAAAAACTCACTTGCTGCACGCCATCGGCGGTTCTGCCCAACAACAGGGGCTGCAGGTGCTTTACGTGTCGTCGGAAGAATTCACAAACGACCTGATCAATTCTATCCGTTCGCACAATACGCCGGCTTTTCGCGATCGCTACCGCCGGATTGACGTGCTCTTGATCGATGATATCCAGTTCATTGCTGGCAAAGAATCAACACAGGAAGAATTTTTTCATACCTTCAACACCCTGTACGGTCAAAATAAGCAGATTGTCATGACCTCCGATCGCCCGCCTAAGGCCATGGTCACGCTTGAAGAACGCCTGCGCTCGCGCTTCGAATGGGGATTGTCGGTGGACATCCAACCGCCTGATTTTGAGACGCGCATTGCCATCCTGCGTTCCAAGGGCGACCGAGCCGGACGTCAAGTGCCTAATGAGATCCTCGATACCATCGCCCGTCAGGTGCAGTCCAATATCCGCGAGTTAGAAGGGGCCTTAACCCGCGTGCTGGCTTTTGCCGATTTCAGCGGGCAGCCGCTTAGCGTACAGTTGGTTACTACTGCACTGGCAGACTTACTCCCGCAGCGCTCGGCCATCGAACCCCTGCAAGTGGTCTCCGCCGTGGCATCAGCCTTTGGCATTGCGACTGAACGCCTGATGGGCCGCGACCGGACACGAGAAGTGGCTCTGCCCCGCCAGGTTGCCATGTACCTGCTGCGTGATGCCGCCAACATCTCGCTGCCGCAAATCGGCGCGGCCCTGGGTGGGCGTGACCACACCACTGTAATGTATGGGTGTGACAAGATCGCAGATTTGATCGAACGCGACGATCGCCTGCGCCGGCAGGTCCTCCAGATCCGAGAGCAAATCTTTGGACGCGGCCGCGTAACCGTATAACAAATAAAAAGAAGCCCACCGGAAATTCCGGTGGGCTTCTTTTTATTTAAAGCAATATTTATGAATTTTTTGACAAAATCTAGCAGGTGTGTTAAACTACTCCAGTATTTCGCCGGTAAACCGGCTGTTCGTTAGGGTGACTTCATTTATGAATTTCTCCACGCAGCTTTGATCGTTATCACCCCGGCATCACCGGGGTGGTTTTATTTAAAGAATTATGATTAATAAGGAAAGTAAAATATGAAACAAAAAACGTTACGGATCATTCCTCTGGGGGGGCTGGGGGAAGTGGGCCGCAACATGATGGCCTATGAGTATGGGGGACAAATCATGGTCGTCGATAGTGGGTTAATGTTCCCGGACAATGACATGTTAGGGGTCGACTACATCATCCCCGATATGACTTATCTTCGCCAGCACCGCAGCCAGGTGGTTGGCATCGTTATCACGCACGGTCACGAAGACCATATTGGCGCCATCCGCCACCTGCTCGAAGAAGTTCAAGCGCCGGTGTATGCCACGCCCCTGACCCGCGGCTTATTGGAAGTCAAGCTGGCCCGTGCTGGCATGATGAACCGGGCCACACTGGAAACGATTCAGGCCGGAAGTACCATTCAAATTGGTCCCTTCCGGGTAGAACTTTTCCACACGTGCCATTCCATTCCTGACGCAGTTGGTCTGGGCATCCAGACCCCGGTGGGCCTGGTCGTGCATACCAGTGATTTCAAATTTGACCAGACGCCGGTAGACAACTGGCCGAGTGATTTTGCCAAACTGGCCGAATTTTCTAAGCGAGGTGTACTGGCATTGTTGTCGGATTCGACCAACGCCGAACGCCCCGGATGGACGCCTTCGGAACGGGTTGTGGATGTGGCCCTGGATCAGGTCTTCAGCCAGGCAAACGGCCGGATTATCCTGGCAAGTTTTGCCTCGCTGATCTCGCGCATGCAGCAGGTGGCCAACGCCGCTGAACGCCACGGGCGCAAACTGGCGTTTGTTGGAACCAGTATGACCGACAATTCCAAAATGGCCATCAGTCTGGGCTACCTCGACATTCCAGAAGACATTCAGGTTACCCTTGATCAGGCGCTGCACATGAAAGATGACGAAGTGGTCATCATGTGCACCGGATCGCAAGGCGAACCCACCTCGGCCTTGGGCCGGCTCTCCGTTGGTAAATTCCGCGGGCTTGATATCAAACCGGGGGATACCGTGGTGCTCTCTTCCCACCCCATTCCGGGTAACGAAGAGATTGTGTACCGCACGATCAACCGTCTGTTTGAGCGCGGCGCAAACGTGCTCTATGAGGCAATTGCCCAGGTCCATGTTTCCGGTCACGCCAGCCAGGAAGAGATGAAGCTGATGATTAACCTGGTGCGCCCGAAATTCTTCGTCCCCATCCACGGCGAATTGCGCCAGCTCAAACGGCATGCCTTCATCGCAGAACAGTTGGGGATCGCGCCAGAAAATATTCTCGTCACCACTAACGGGCAGACGATTGAACTGCAAGAGGACCAGATGAAACTGGGCGACCAGGTGCCAACCTCGTACGTCTTTGTGGATGGATCCGGCGTGGGTGATGTCAGCCCAGATTTGATGCGCGAGCGGGAGGAGCTTTCTCTGGATGGGGTTGTGATCGTAAGCCTGACCCTGGACGAAAATATGCATATCTTGAGCAGCGAACCTGAAGTGATCACCCGTGGATTCACCGATTCGTCAAATGAAAAGGAATTAGTGGCTGAACTGCGCCGCAGGATCAAAATCACCGCGGCCTCGGCAAACGGCAACCTGCAGGCAGACGTCACCAAATCGGTGAAAAATTATCTCTATTCGGAGACGCACCGCCATCCATCGATTTTTGTGACCATCAATAAAATCTAGCTCAAAAATTTTAGTTAAATCTGTTCAGGCGCACATGGGAGATCCTCTCGCATGTGCGCCTGTTTATTTCGCTGTGGTAAAATTTGCCCAATAAAGGTGGAGGTGGGGAGATGTTGGTAGATCGTTTTGGACGGCACATCACTTACTTGCGCGTTTCGGTCACGGATCGCTGCAACCTGCGCTGCGTGTACTGTATGCCGGTCGAAGGGATCTCCTGGCAGGCGCATGACAGCATTCTGAGCTACGAGGAAATTGCCCAGATCGTGCGCCTGGCTGCTAAAAACGGGGTTCGCGAAATCCGATTGACGGGCGGTGAACCGCTGGTCAGGAAAGACCTGGCTGACCTTGTGGCGATGGTCTCCATTATCCCAGGGATTGAAGACATTTCCCTGACCACCAACGGACTGCTGCTGGGCGACCAGGTCCAGCGCCTGGTGGATGCCGGTCTCAAACGGATTAATGTCAGCCTGGATACCCTGCAGCCCGAAAAATATGCGCGTATCACCCGCGGGGGGCGTCTGGATCGGGTATGGCAAGGTCTGGAAAAAGCGCATGCTGCCGGTTTATCGCCCATCAAGCTCAATGTGGTTGCCATGCGCGGGATTAATGACAGCGAGCTTCCTGCGTTGGCCCGGCTCAGTTTACAGTACCCCTGGCATGTGCGCTTTATAGAAATTATGCCGATAAAAAACCAGGCTTCATGGGGAGCGGAATTTCCAGCCCCCGAAGATACATACCTGTCGATCCGGGAAATGTTGAAAATCCTGGAACCATTGGGGCTGGAAAAAGTAAAAAATGGGGTCGGATCCGGTCCGGCCCGCGACTACCGCCTGCCCGGCGCCCCCGGAAGAATTGGTTTCATCTCGCCCCTCGGAGAGCAGTTCTGCGAGGAATGCAACCGTTTGCGTTTAACCGCGGATGGAAATTTACGCCCCTGCCTGCTGCATGATATTGAGGTTCCTATCCGCGACGCCTTGCGGCGCAGCGAAGACCTCATGCCTTATTTCGCGCAGGCGCTTGCCAGCAAACCCTTATCGCATGAAATAAATGAAGATAACCGTCCCACCGGACGGTGTATGATGCAAATCGGCGGTTAGCGCGCGCGATAAATGCGGGTCTGATTCTGTTTGGTGATTATCCGGTTCCAAACTGGCGGTCGCCGGCATCGCCCAATCCGGGCACGATGTAACCGCGCTCGTTGAGGTGATCGTCGATCTCTGCCAGGTGGATGGGCACGTCCGGATGGTGTTCCTGTAAGAGGCGTATACCTTCAGGCGCGCCGATCAATCCTACAAATTTAATTTTCGTTACGCCCCAATTCTTGAGCACATCTACCGTAGCCGTGGCAGAACCACCCGTGGCGAGCATCGGATCGAGGATCAGGCACACCTGTACGGTGGGCTCCACCGGCAGCTTATTGTAGTACTGGACCGGTTTGAGGGTCATTTCGTCGCGGTACAGCCCGATATGCCAGACTTCAGCGGTGGGCATCAATTCCCAAACCCCTTCCACCATACCCAACCCCGCGCGCAGGATCGGCACCAGGCCAATCTTTTCCTTCAATTCCCAGCCGTGGGCAACTGCCAGCGGCGTCTGCACATCCATCGGCATGACTACCAGATCGGCTGTTGCCTCGTATGCCAGCAATCCGGCCATCTCACGCACCAACTCGCGAAATTTTTTCGGGTTGGTGTCAACACTGCGCATTTTTGTGAGTTTGTGCCTTACTAATGGATGAGATGAAACGTATACATTGGTCATAGGTAGCTCCTGATCTGCGATTATACCTTTTTTTAACAGAATCAATCTCTCTTTGTGGGCAGGCAAATTAATGAGCCGTGAACAGAACTTTTGTTCGCCGATCCCCTCTTTGAGCGATCGTTTAATATTTTCGAGGTATAATCGACAGCATGGCTGAACCAAATCGTGTGATTGCTCCCCAGGCTCGCCCAGATGACCGCATCGACCAAACCCTGCGCCCGCAGTTTTTAAAAGAAATCATCGGGCAAGATATGGTGCGCAAAAATCTGGAAATCCTGATCGCCGCTGCCCGGCAGCGCAGCGAGCCGCTGGATCACGTGCTGTTTTACGGTCCTCCCGGTCTGGGGAAAACCACCCTGGCCTACGTCCTGGCCAACGAGATGACGGTCAATATCAAAATCACCGCCGGGCCGGCCATCGAGCGCGCCGGCGATCTGGCGGCAATTCTGACCAATCTGCACGCCGGAGACATTCTCTTTATCGATGAAATTCACCGCCTGGGTCGCGCCGTGGAGGAAGTGCTGTATCCTGCCATGGAAGATTGCGCCCTGGACATCATTGTCGGCAAAGGTCCTGCCGCCCGTTCGATCCGGCTTAAACTGCCGCGTTTCACCGTCATTGGCGCCACCACCCGCATGGCACTGATCAGCGCCCCGCTGCGTGCCCGTTTTGGCGCGGTCTATCGTTTGGATTACTACAACCAGGCCGCAATGGAGTCGATCATTAACCGGGCGGCCGTCCGCCTGGGTGTCGCCGCCGAGCCAGATGGGATCAAAGAGATCGCCCGCCGCGCGCGAGGCACGCCCCGCGTGGCTCTGCGCCTTCTGCGCCGCGCGCGTGATTATGCCCAGGTTAAAGCCCAGCATGTGATCTCTCAACAGGTCGCGCAAGATGCGCTTAAGCTGCTGGAAGTAGATGAGCGCGGTCTCGACGATGGCGACCGGCGCTTACTGCTGGCGATCATCGAAAAATACAGCGGGGGCCCGGTCGGCTTGAGCACGATTGCCGCTTCGATCAGCGAAGAGCCCGATACGATTATGGATGTGGTTGAACCCTATCTGCTGCAGCTCGGTTTTTTGGGGCGGACCCCGCGCGGACGAATCGCCACCCACCTGGCTTACGAGCACCTGGGCATTCCGTTTCCTCAGGAAAACACCCAATATCAGCTCAACCTGCTGGATCCCGATACCCCCGATGAGGCTCCTCCCGAGCAGTGACACCTGCCTCGCGAATTACCTGCCCTGCATCAATTCAATCCCTGAGATACAAACCCTCGATCAAACCGCAGCCCTTAATGCGCACCTCCGATTTCGATTATCCCCTTCCACCCGAACGCATCGCTCAGACCCCGGTCGAACCGCGCCATGCCTCGCGCTTACTGGTTTTACAGCGCGCGGCAGACCGGTTGGAGCACCGCACCTTCTGGGATATCGGCGATTATTTGCGCCCTGGCGATCTGTTGGTTGTCAACCAGACCCGGGTAATTCCGGCGCGGATTTTCGGCCGTAAACCCACCGGTGGACGGATCGAACTGCTCCTGTTAAAGCGGCTGGATGATACAACCTGGGAAGCCCTGGTTGGCGGTAAACGCGTTTCTCCCGGAATGAAAGTGACCCTCGACGGCGGGCCGCCGGCTGAAATTCTAGAAAATCTGGAAGGATCGCGCCGATTGGTACGCTTCAGCCAACCGGTCGAGCCGTATCTCGAGCAGGCCGGGCAGATGCCGCTGCCACCCTATATCCATACCCCACTCAACGACCCCGAGCGCTACCAGACTGTGTATGCCCGCCAGCCAGGGTCCGCGGCTGCACCGACCGCCGGGCTGCACTTTACCCCCGAACTCATGGCTCACCTGTCCAGCCGGGGTATCCAGTTCGCCCAGGTTACCCTGCACGTTGGACTGGATACCTTCGCCCCGGTGACTGAGGATGATCCTCAAACCCATACCATCCATACCGAGTGGTGTGAGGTCACCCCTGCCGCGGCGGACCTGATCAATACCACCCGCCAACAAGGCGGGCGGATCATTGCCGTGGGCACCACCAGCGTGCGCACCCTGGAAACGGCCGCTCGCCAGGCAATTCCCGGCGAAGTAGTGGCGGCCTGCAGCGGGGCCACCGGGTTGTTCATTCTCCCCGGCTTCAAATTTAAAGCGGTCGACGCGCTGATCACCAATTTCCACCTGCCGCGTTCCACGCTGCTCATGCTGGTCAGCGCGTTTGCCAGCCGCACCCAGATTTTGTCGGCCTATGCCGAAGCGATTCGCCTCGAATACCGTTTTTATTCGTTTGGCGATGCAATGCTGATCCTCTGATTTCCTTAATAATCGTCCAACCAAAGCCCATATTTTTGCGTATACTTTATATACGCATCATAAAGGAGTGTCTCATGTCAATTAATACGACCTGCCCCGGCTGCGGCTCATCCCTTTCCATCGATGAAGACCAAAAATCGGTAACCTGCCAGTTTTGTGGCAATCACTTCAATGTGAACCTGGATGATACATCGCCGGCCTTAAAAAAGGCTGGTCTACCAGGTGAATCATCGCCCGCTGATTCAGTACAGCCGCCTCCCCCTGACAAATCCAATCCGCCCATTCCTGGGGTTTCAAGAACGGCTGGCGACGATATATACAATCCCCCCATCCCGGGTGTGGCCCCCACGCCCCCTGCGGATGTTTACAATCCACCGCTTGAGGATATCTCGTCTGGGTCCAGCCAGCCTTACAGCCCGCCCCCATTTTCCGCGCCTGGGGAACCTCCCTTGATCAGCCGCCTGACGGGAAACCGCGTCTGGATAGCGATTGCAATTGCAGTCATCGTTATTTTTTGTGTCAGCTGCCTGTGCATGGCGGCCATCTCTCAATCGATTATCGGCGGCATCTTCCAATGAGCACCCTGGTCCAATCCAAGGTTCAGCAAGCTGTTGAGATCCTGAAAGAGTTGGAGATCGATACCTGGCTGACCTTTGTTCGAGAGACATCTGCCGGCGGCGATCCGGTTTTACCGTTGATTTACGGCGAGGGTGGGCTTACCTGGCAGTCTGCGCTGTTGATCAATCGCACAGGCGATTGCAGCGCGATTGTAGGCCAGTTTGAAGCGCATGCCGCGCGTGAAACCGGGGCTTTTGCCACGGTAATTCCCTACGACCAGTCCATCCGGCCAGCACTGCGCGCCGAACTGGAGCGGATCAACCCGGCATCGATCGCCATCAACACCTCCACCACGGATGTGATCGCCGACGGGCTGACCCAGGGCATGTATACCATTTTGCTTGAAATCTTACAGGACACCCCTTTTGCCGCACGGTTGGTACCGGCGGAAAACATCATCCGTGCCTTGCGCGGGCGCAAAACGCCGGCTGAACTGGAATTAATCCGTACCGCGATTAACACCACCGAAGATATTTTTGAAGAGACCTTCCATTTTGCTGCGATGAATATGTCCGAGGTGGAAATTGCCGATTTCATGCACCGCAGGCTGGACGACCACGATCTTGATGCCGCCTGGAGCTATGAAGGCTGCCCAATCGTCAACACGGGTCCCGACTCTCCGGTTGGACATGCCGCGCCGGGCGCCAACCGCATCCGGCCCGGGCATATTCTGCATATTGATTTTGGCGTCCGCCAGGCGGGTTATTGTTCCGACTTGCAGCGTGTGGCCTACTTTTTGAAACCCGGCGAAAGAGATGCGCCGCATGAAGTCCGGCAGGCTTTCGAAACCGTGAGTCAGGCCATCCAGGCTGCGGTCAGGGCCATGCACGTTGGCATCCCTGGAAAAGAAATCGATGCTCTGGCTCGTCATCACATCACCCAGGCTGGCTATCCGGAATTTATGCATGCCACCGGTCACCAATTGGGCCGCTTAGCGCATGATGGCGGTGGACTGTTAGGGCCGCCCTGGGACCGTTACGGCCTTGCCCCCAACTACTTACTGGAAGCGGGCCAGGTTTATACGGTTGAACCCGGGCTGATGCTGCCTGATTTTGGCTACCTTGGGCTGGAAGAAGATGTGGTGGTTACCTCGCATGGCGCAGAGTTTCTCTCGAAACCCCAGCGAAAAATAATATTGAAATAATGCATCCTCCACCCTTGATTTCTTCGTAATCAATGCTATAATAAACTTACTTACCGACCGTTAGGTAAGTAAGTTTATTATAGTGGAGTAAAGTATGGACAACAAACAACGCAACAATATACTTTTAGTTTTATTCATTGGCGTTTTGATGGGCGCACTGGATATCGCTATCGTCGGTCCGGCGCTGCCCGCCATCCAGCAATCTTTTCAAATCAATGAACGCCTGTTAACCTGGATTTTCAGCATTTACGTTCTGTTTAACCTGATCGGTACGCCCTTCATGGCCAAGCTCTCCGACCAGTTCGGACGGAGGCCGGTGTACATCCTCAATATTTCCCTGTTTGCCGCAGGCTCGCTGGTCGTCGCCGTCTCGCCTTCTTTTGGCGTCATGCTGGCAGGGCGTGCATTGCAGGGATTTGGCGCCGGCGGCATTTTTCCGGTGGCCAGCGCCGTGATCGGTGACACCTTTCCGCCGGAAAAACGCGGGTCCGCCCTGGGATTAATCGGGGCGGTTTTCGGGGTGGCGTTTTTAATCGGGCCAATTCTCGGCGGGCTGCTGCTTATGGCCAGCTGGCACTGGTTGTTTATCATCAACCTGCCCATCGCGCTGGTGGTCATCGTGCTCAGCCTGCGTATACTGCCAGCGACGCGCCCGGACACAGCCGGAGGTTTCGATTGGCCCGGAATGCTGATTTTAGCAGTTTCTTTAGGATCGCTGGCGATCGCGCTGAACCAGATCGATACGAATAATTTCTTCGCCAGTCTGGTTTCGGTCGACGTGCTGCCTTTCCTGATCCTGGCGGCGGGGCTTGTCCCGCTTTTAATCCGCCTGGAGAAAAAAGCGGAAAGCCCCATCCTGCGTCTGGATTTATTTCAAAACCGCCAGATGATTTTGGCTTACATGCTCTCACTCGGCGCCGGGATCGGAGAATCGGGGCTGGTCTTCATGCCGTCGCTGGCTGTATCCGCGTTTGCGATAAAAACCTCTGAAGCCAGTTTCTTGCTGGTGCCGCTTGTACTGGCTATGGCAGTCTTTTCGCCGGTGATTGGCCGCTTATTGGATCGTTTTGGATCCAGAGTAGTGGTATTGACCGGTACTGTGCTGCTGGTATTCGGTATGTTCTTCCTGGGCAGCCTGGCGGCGGTCAGCATCGCTTTGTTCCTGGTGTCCGGTGTCCTGGTTGGCGCAGGCCTGTCATCCTTGTTAGGTGCCCCGATCCGCTATATTATGCTTAACGAAGCCGCGGCCAAGGACCGTTCGGTTGCGCAAGGGATCGTCACCCTTTCAGGCAGCATCGGTCAGCTCTTTGGCAGCGCTGTGGTCGGAGCTGTCGCAGCATCATCCGGCGGGGGCGCTTCTGGCTACGGCACAGCCTATACTGTGGTTGGGGTGATTACCATTTTTCTGGTTATCGCGGCCAGCGGTCTCAAAGGCCGCGCTGCCGAACTGGCGACCGTCAAAGCCAACAACGAGCAGGGCCAACAAACTTCAGCGGCTCATTGATCCGTCAGGCCGGTAAACGCCCGGAAAAATTCCGGGCCTGTTGAAAGAGAGCTGGAATGGCACAAATTGAAACATCGAACGGCATGCCGGACGGTAAAGCGTCCGGCATGCGCAAACGAATTTTGCAGGAAGCCACCTTGCTTTTCACGCGCAGCGGTTACAACGCCATCTCGATGCGTGAAATTGCCGCGGCTTGCGGCATCACCAAAGCCGGGTTATATTATCATTTCAAAGATAAAGAGGCGCTGATTATCGCCGTTATGACCGATTATCTTAACGATATCGGCCATCTGATCAGCGAATGCCGGGCTGCTTCGCCCAACGCACACGGGCGGCTGACGGCTTTTATCCGGGCAATATTTGCCCAACCTGCCGAAAAAAGGGCCATTATCCGCCTGGCAAGCCAGGAAATGTCCAATCTTTCCCCTCAGGCGCGCGCCAGCTTTAATCAGCTCTACCAGGATCGGTTCATCGGCGCCCTGGGCGAAATTCTCACCGAGGGCATGCAGGGTGGTGAACTGCGCCCGGCGAACAGCCAGCAACTGGTGTGGATCCTGTTGGGCATGATGTACCCCTTCTTTTATCCGGGTCAGGAACGCACTTCGCAGCTGGAAGAAGGCGTCGAATTAATTATTTCCACTTTCTTTGATGGGATCGCTCGCCATGTCAAATGAAACCCTCCTCCCCCCACCCTGGCAAGCGCACAACAGTGCAGTTATTGCCTGCCGGCGCTGCCCGCGCCTGGTTGCCTGGCGCGAACAGGTCGCCCGGGAAAAACGCCGCGCTTACCAGGACTGGGATTACTGGGGAAAACCGGTCCCCGCCTTTGGCGACCCGGACGCGCGCCTGTTAGTCGTCGGCCTGGCACCCGGCGCGCATGGTTCCAACCGCACCGGACGCATGTTCACCGGAGACGCCTCAGGCGAATTCCTTTTCGCAGCCCTCTTTCGTGCCGGATTTGCCAACCAGCCGCATGGTTCACAGATTGAGGATGGGCTGACGTTAAAAGATATGCTGATTACAGCCGTGTGCCGCTGCGTCCCGCCCAATAACAAACCCACATCCCAAGAAATGCTCGCCTGTCGCCCATTTTTGCTGGCGGAGATGGCACTATTACCCCATATCCAGGGCATCGTTTGCCTGGGCCGCATCGCTTTTGACAATATGCTTGCGATCTACCGCGCGCAGGGATACCAGCTGCCGTCCGTGGAATTTCGCCACGCAGGCTTTACGCCATTAGGCAGCGGCTTACCCTGGCTGCTGACTTCCTACCACCCCAGCCGCCAGAATACCCAAACCGGCAGGCTGACGACAGCCATGTTTGACAGCGTATGGTCCATCGCCAGGGAGAAACTCGGCCCGGCATAAATCAGCACGCTTATTGATTGCTCAGATACCATGATCGCAATTGACCAGTTAATCCGTTCGCGGCGCAAGACCATCGCGCTGATCATCAACCGTGAGGGAAAGCTGATCGTGCGTGCTCCCCTGCGGGCCAGCCGCGCACAAATCGATACCATTGTCACCGAGAAAGCGAATTGGATTCGCACCCGGCAGGCGGAAATGCTGGCCCGTCCAAAACCGCCGCCATTGGAATTTAAAGAAGGGGCTTCTTTCCCTTACATGGGCAGCCTGTATCCATTACACTTTTCCAGCAAAGCCCCGCTTCGCCTGGCCTTGCGCGATGGTGTATTTCATCTTTCGCCAGCCAGCACTCACCAGGCGGGAAAGTTATTTTTGGCCTGGTATAAACGCCAGGCGCGCACTGTGCTGGACGAACGCGTCAGGTTTCACGCGGCTCGCCTGGGATTGGTTCCCGGCCTCCTGCGCATTGGATCGGCGCGCACGCGCTGGGGCTCATGCTCTTCGCGGGGCACGCTCAGTTTTACCTGGCGCCTGGTCCTGGCGCCGTTGGCAGTCATCGATTATGTGGTGGTGCATGAGCTGGTCCACCTCGAAATTAAGAACCACTCCAGCAAGTTCTGGCAGCGCATGCAGGCTGCTTACCCGGAGACCCCGGTCGCCCGCCGCTGGCTGAAAGAGAACAGCCGCATTGGCGAGGGTTTTGAAACCGGGCGGAAATGATTTTTTAGGGTGCGTTATACATTTTCGAGTGGGAAACAGACCGGAGTGTATAATCTTTGTATAGTTTTAAGCTTGCGATTGTACAGGCGGCGCATTAAAATTTAATAAAAACAAGTCCGGAAATTAATTCCAGGGGAGCACCCCACTTCGTGGGACAAAAAAACACCCCTGAGATATTTTCCGGATCGATACGAAATAAATTTCCGGAGAATCGCTTTCTTCTTCGCTGGATTCTGCCGGGATAAAGGTCGGGTATGATAAAGAAAATCCTGCTGATTGGTCTTCCAGGGATCCTCATTCTGGGGTTACTCGGTTTTGTGGTCTGGGGAGAAACCCCCTTGCCAGCTTCACCGGCTGCCCTGGATGCCCTGCAATCGACACCGAATATCAGCGTCGAAACAATCGACAGCGCAATCGTGTTCCGCCCAACTGCGCCCGGGGTGTCCGCCGGTTTTATTTTCTATCCAGGCGGGAGGGTGGATTATCGCGCCTATGCGCCGCTTCTTTCTGAGATCTCCGCCAGAGGCTACCTGGTCGTACTGGTACCCATGCCGCTCAACCTGGCAGTATTTGGGGTCGAGAAGGCCCAGGCCGTCATCGAAGCCTATCCAGAGATCAAACATTGGGCCATCGGCGGCCACTCGCTGGGCGGATCGATGGCCGCCCAATTCACCCAAAATCACCCGGATTTAATTGCCGGATTGGTATTCTGGGCTTCGTATCCGGCCGGCAGCATGACCGGTATCACCATTCCGGTCGTATCCATTTCCGCCAGCAACGACGGTCTGGCAACTCCGGCCAAAATCGAGGAATCCCGTTCTCTGCTGCCGGCAGATACCCAATTCGTGGTCATCCAGGGCGGCAACCATGCTCAATTTGGCAGCTACGGCGCACAGCCCGGGGATGGCACGGCCAGCATACCACCTGAAACGCAGTGGGCGCAGACGGTTCAGGCCACAGTCGACCTGCTCCAAAGGATGAATCCGTGAAAAAAGTTTTTCGCCTCCTGGCGGCGGCCTTGTTAATCATCTTCGCCCTGATTTTGATGGTGCCGCTGCTGATTGCCCTCCCTCCCCTACCGGACCTGGCCCCGGTTGAAGAACTAACCGACCCAGACAGCCAGTTTATCGAGATCAACGGCCTCAAAGTCCATTACAAACAGGCCGGCAGTAGTGGACCCGCCTTAGTGCTCCTGCACGGATTTGGCGCGAGTGTGTATTCGTGGCATGCGGTGATGCAGCCGCTGGCGGCGGCCAACACGGTCATCGCGTATGATCGCCCGGCTTTTGGGTTGACTTCCCGCCCGCTGCCCGGGGATTGGACCGGCAGCAATCCATACACCATGGATGCACAGGTAGATCTTCTGGTCGCATTATTGGACGCCAAGGGCATCCATCAGGCCATTCTGGTTGGCAACTCAGCCGGGGGCACAGTCGCGGTATCTGCCGCGCTCAAGGTTCCACAGCGCGTCCGGGCGCTTATTCTGGTGGATGCCGCCGTATATTCAGGCGGTGGGTTCCCCACCTGGAGCAGGTCTTTAATGGGCACACCCCAGGGCCGCTGGTTTGGTACGCTGATCGCCAGGCAAATCCAGAATCGCGGCATGGATCTTTTGCGTGTCGCCTGGCACAACCCGGAATTGATTCCCCAGGAAACCATCACCGGTTATCGCAAACCACTGCGCATGGCCAATTGGGATCGGGCGCTGTGGGAGCTTTCCCTGGCCCAACAGCCGGCTCAGCTGGCTTCGCGCCTCTCCGAACTTAATCTGCCGGTGCTGGTGATCACCGGTGATGACGACCGCATTGTGCCTACCCAACAAAGCCTGCGCTTAGCGCGAGAAATACCTGGAGCACAGCTCGATTTACTACAGTTTTGCGGGCATGTTCCCCAGGAAGAATGCCCTGAAACGTTTTTAACTTCCGTAAACAGTTTTTTGAGCGTTATTCAAGAAAAGGATCAATAAAGGATTAACTATGAATGCAAAACATACCCAACAAGCCGTCGCCCCAGATTTCGAACTGACCGACACCCAGGGGCGCACCATTCGTTTGAGCGATTACCGCGGCAAACCGGTGGTGCTGGTTCTGCTGCGTGGATTTATGTGACCATACTGCCGAAAGCACCTGGCGCAGTTGCGCCAAGATTATGAGTTGTTCCAGGCCCGCGGTGCCGAGATCATTGCCCTCGGTCCTGATGGCCCCAATGCCTTCCGCAAATACTGGCAAGAAAATGAAATAGGTTTCATTGGCTGCGCAGATATAAAATCGAAGGTTGCCGACCGGTTTCACCAGGAAGTTAACCTTTTAAAATTAGGGCGCATGCCGGCAATTTTTGTCCTGGATAAGCAGGGACGGATCCGCTATTCCCACTACGGCGACTCAATGGCCGATATTCCCCCCAATGAAGACGTGCTGGCCATCCTCGACGAAATTAAATAACCCGCTCAAAGCATAGCAAGATTGGCGTTTTTCGCCAATCTTGCTATGCTAAAGCGCCTCATTATTCACTGCAAAATACGGCTAACTGGTAGGGCTCAAGCCGGATATCTTCTACACCGAACGCTTTCTCGCGAACTAAATCGCGAAATTCATAACCCAACCCGTACAGGCGCAGCAGGTTGCCCGGGATGACCACTTCCTCTTCGATGAAATTAGCAAAGACCATCGCCTGTTGGCCGGCATTGGTGCGCGTAAAGGCGAACACATGCGGGTTTTCAGTTTCGATCACCTGGAATTCATGCCCGCTGAAAACAGGATTGGCCTTACGAAGTGTAATCAGACGCTGCAGGCCCGCATATAAGCGGCCTTCAACCGTCGCAGGATCCTTTCGCCGTTCATACGCCGCGGAATCAGCCGCAGGGCGGTGCACCCAACGGCTGTCGTTCATCTTGGAGGGCTGGCTGCGGTAGCTGTAATCATTTAACGTGGCTATCTCATCTCCCAGGTAAATCAAGGGGATGCCACCGATCAGCAGGGTAATACCATGGATCAGCAGAATCCGGCGCAGAGCCAGATCCACCTCATGGTCGGTTTCTTCATGCATGGCTTTCTCTAAACCTGCCAGTGAGGCACAGGTGCCCGAAATACGGCAGTCTCCGGTCTTCGGGTTTTCCTGGAATGGCAGTCCGCGCGCGAAACTGCCGGGGAAGCGTCCCGTGTAAAAAGCATTAAGAAACCGGCGGTGATCGTACCCGGAGATATTCACATCCTGCGCATCTTCATCCGAAAAAGTCCAACCGATATCATCATGGCAGCGCACATAATTGACCCAGGCGCATTCCTCGGGGATCTGAAAGCGCTGGCGCATGGAGGTGGAAAGCAAACCGGTTTCCCGGGTTGCCAGGGATTCCCAAAGCAGGGCCATCAACAAAGGATTATAGGAAATCTGGCATTCATCCGCGCGGATGTAGCGCGCCACTTCATCCGGGTGGACGATCGCTTCGGATTTAAACAGCAGGGCCGGGGCGGCGATGCGCGCCGCAGCATTAAATGCCTGGATCAACTGGTGCGCTTCAGGTTGGTTCTCACAAGCGGTGCCCATGCGCTTCCAGATGAACGCTACCGCGTCCAACCTTAAAACTTCGACGCCAGAATTCGCTAAAACCAGCATTTCGCGCACCATGGCATTGAACAAGGCCGGGTTCTGGTAATTGAGATCCCACTGGTAGGAGTGAAAAGTCGTCCAGACCCATTGCTGGATTTCTGAGAAGTACGTGAAGGCGCCCGGATGTTCATCCGGGAAATATTTCGCGCAGATTTTGCTCGTAACGATCCGGCATCTCGCGGTCCGGAAACATGAAATAAAACTCGCGGTATTCCGCATCCCCGGCCTTTGCCCGCAGGGCCCAATCGTGTTCGTCTGAAGTGTGGTTAAACACAAAATCCATCACCAGGCTGATCCCATTCTGGCGCAGATCGTGAGCCAACCCGGAAAGCTCTTTCATGGAACCCAGCCGGGGGTCCACCTCGCGGTAGCTGCTGATGGCATACCCACCATCATTTTCACCCTGCGGGGCCTTAAACAACGGCATCAGGTGCAGATAGGTTAATCCAAGCTCTTTGAAGTACGGGATCTTTTCCTGGATCCCATGCAAATCCCCGGCGAACAAATCTACGTAGCACACCCCACCCAACATCTGGTTGGATTGATACCAGGCAGAATCCAATTCACGCCCGGCATCCAATTGTTTCAGGTCGCCTGGGCGGTCGATCCAGCACTGTGCCAGGGCCGCCAGCAACTCCTCCAGATGGTAAAAGAAATCAAATTTCTGACCGTAAATTGGCAGCAAGAGAGCAAACAAACCAGGAAAATGGTTTTCCAAACGCCGCTGAAATGCCAGCCACTGCTGCGGGTGAGCCGCCGAGAAATCAGCAAAGCGCGCTTCCAGGCGCGGGAGCAGCCTGCCCAAAGATCGTTCAGCCAGCACCCGGGTTTCGGGATCTGAAATTTGCATATGCCTCCGATGGGGCCGGATCACAAGGATTAACGACGGGTAGTGTTACGGCCCGGTTTGGTCCATTATAGCCCCATACCAAATTCGCTCAACCCGAAGGCAGCTTAACCTTTGACTGCACCAGCCGTCAGACCGGCAACGATGCGCTTCTGGAAGATCAGTACCAGCACCAGCAGCGGCACAGTCACCACCACCGCTGCCGCCATGATTTCGCCAAAGGGGATCTGGTGGGCAATCACACCGGTGAACAGGGCAATAGCCACCGGCACGGTGCGCGCGTCGGGTTGGATGGAGGTAAAGGTCAACGCGAACAAGTATTCATTCCAGGCAGAGATGAATGCCAGCAGCCCGGTCGTCACCAGGGCGGGGGCGGTCAGGGGCAGTAAAATCATATAGAAGGTCTGGAAGGGATTGGCACCATCCACCTGGGCAGACTGCATGATCTCAACCGGCAGGCTCTTGAAGAAAGAAGCCAGCACCCATACTGTGAAAGGCAGGGTAAAAAGCATGTAGGATAGGATCATTCCCGGTATAGCCGGGATCTGCAAGGTGCGGATAACGACGTACAATCCGCTCAAGACCGAGACCTGCGGGAACATGGTCATCGCCAGGATCAGATACATCGAAGGGGTTTTCCCCCGGTAGCGCAATTTCCCCAGGGCAAAAGCGGCGAACGAGCCAATCACCAGCGCCACCAGGGTGGTGGTAAAGGCCACGATCACGCTGTTGCGAATGCCCAGGAGGAACTGGTCATTAATAAAAACGGCGCGAAAGTTTTCGAGGGTCGGCGCGATAGCCAGTGTATTCGGGTCGCGCGGGACAAACGTGGCCGGCGTCATCGTGAGCTGGTTTTCGGTCTTTAAAGCTGAATTTATCATCCAATAAAACGGGAAAATAATATATACGAATATGATCGCCACCACGATCCAGAACAAGATTTTCCCAAAGATAGATTGTGTTGAGCTTTTCATGTTCTGCCTCCTAATCGTTCTCGACGCCGAGAATGCGAATGTATAAAACCGCAAAGACCAGGATGATCAAAAAGATCACCACACTGGCCGCTGATGAATAACCCATTTTAGCGTTCCCGACCAACTGGTAATAAACATAACTGGCCATCGAGTAGCGCGATTGAGCCAGGACGATTTGAAAAAGGTCGAAAACACGCAGCGCATCCAGCGTCCGAAAAACCAGGGCTATGGCAATCGTGGGGCGCAGCAGCGGGATGGTGATGCGGAAAAATTGGTACAAGCGGCTGGCCCCATCCACCGAAGCAGCCTCGTACAGATCATCGGGGATCAACTGCAAACCAGCTAACAGCAGCAGGGTCATGAAGGGAGTTGTTTTCCAAACGTCGATGATGATCATGGCCGGAATCTGAAAAGAATGCGTGGTCAAAAAAGGGAACTGTCCATTCGTCAGGCCCAGGTCCTGGGTGATGACATTCATCAAGCCAATTCGCGAAGATTGGAAAATCCATTCCCACATCTTAGATGAAACCGCGGTCGGGATGGCCCATGGCAGCAGCATCACTGCGCGCATCATTCCCCGGCCTTTAAACTTTTTGTTGACTACCAGGGCAATGCCCATACCCAACACAAGTTCCAATACGACCGTGGACACGGTGAAGAAGACTGTGTCGAGAATGCTGGGCCAAAAATATTGGTCAACCGCACCGATCACATAACGGTTCCCAAAAATGTTGAACTCCGTCAAGGCTCGAAATCGCACCGGCTGTTTGGGTAGAACGTCGAATGCGTCAGCGTACTGGATACTCCCCGTTTTGGGGTCGATCTTTGGTTGTCCGGTCGCCGGATCGATGATTGGCGGAAGGGGCTTAATGGTGATATTTAACAAGCGAGCATAATTATCAAACCCCACGTACTCGGTGGGGGTGCCGGTAGCAAACCCGCGGTTGGTGAAGCTGTTGACAAAGACCGATCCTAATGGGTAGAATGCGATCACTACCAGCACAATGAAACTTGGAATTAACAACAAGTAAGCCAGGCGTTCTTCCTTTTTAGCTAACTCACTAAACGTCCCGCCTTTTAATCGGATATTTGCCATGGCATATTTCTCCTCTCGCAATAATTTGGGAGAGTTTCAGCCAGGAGTTCCTGGCTGAAACTCTCATCGGTACACCGGGTCATAAACCCGGATAAACAAGATTACTGTTTAGGGTGTAGGGGTTCCCACCGGATATTTCAACAAATCCTGGAGATCCGCCTCCATACCTTGTACCGCCGCTTTGCCATCCTTCTGGCCGCTGAGTACCGAATACACACCATTGAAGAAAATGGTCGAAACCTGATTGTAATTCGGTGCGGTAGCGGTTGAGGGGCGCGCCACGGTGTTCGAGAATGCATCATACAGGTTGGCAAAGAATGGCACAGCCTTCAATACATCAGGGTCCTGGTAAAGCGACTTGATCGTCGGTTGGAAGCTGCCTTCAACCGCGCGAATCTTTTGCTCGGGGGCCGAAGCCAGGTACAGCGCTACGTCCGCAGCAACCTGCGGGTTTTTGCTGTATTTTGAAACAGCTAGCTGCCATCCACCCAGGGTGGAAGCGCCCTTGCCAGAAGTGCCGGCTGGAAGCGCGGTGATATCAAACTTGCCCTTGATCGGGCTGTCTGAGGCCTCGCCCAGGCTGTAAGCGTACGGCCAGTTGCGCATGAAGGCGGCGTTGCCAGCCTGGAACATATTGCGGGCATCTTCTTCAGCGAAACCGGTGACACCCGGCGGTGATATGGTGTTAACCCAACCGGCGGCCATATCAAGCGCTTTCGCAGCGTTGTCATTATTGATCGTGATCACTTTGTCCGGGCTGACGATGGTTCCACCGCCGTCCGAAGCGACCCATTCCAGGGCGTCACAGGTCAGACCTTCATAAGCCTTCCCCTGCCAGACAAAACCCCAGAAGTCCTGGTTGCCATCGGCGCGTTCGCCATCCTGGATCTTCTTGGCCATGGTGGTTAATTCATCCCATGTTTTCGGTGGCGCAGTGTAGCCGTACTTCTGCAGCAAATCGGTGCGGTAATACAGCACGCCGGCATCGGTAAACCATGGAATACCAATCAGCTTTCCATCTACAGTATTGTTCTGAATGATTGCCGGGAAGTATTGGTCCGTGACGCTCTTGGCGCCATATTGGTTAAGGTCTACAAAATTCGATGCGAGGTCACCTGGCCAGATCACGTCGATCTGGTAGACGTCCACTTTGTCGGATTTGGCTTCGAAGAATTGGCGGTACAGACCCAGGCGGTCCTGCACCAGGTCAGGCGTATCAAGTACATCTACGGTCACATTCGGATGTGCATCCATGTAGCGTTTGGCGCCAGCCTTAGCCATTTCCAATTCCTGGCCAACCGCGCCTGCGGCGATCGTAATCGTAACTTTTTCACCACCAGATCCGCTAGAAGTTGTTGGTTGAGCTGCAGTGGTTGGTTCAGGGGTCATGGTCGGTGTAGCTGCGGGGGCACAGGCAGATAGTGCAAGAACTGCGACGATCAAGAGCCCAATAAATCTCATACTGTGTTTCATTGTCTCTCCTTCAATCAGTTAAAAATTAAAATATGGTTTGGATGGGTCAACGACTCGTTTTCACAAACCTGTGACGCCAGTTCCGTCAAGCAATCACCTCCTTCCGGTTTAAACTGATTCACGTTCAACAATGTTTACCGGTAATTGGATTTGGCGAACCGGTCGTGTCGCGTCTTTGATGCGCGAAATTAACAACTCAACCGCCGTCCGGCCCGATTCATCCAGATGCTGATTGATGGTAGTCAGGCCGACATATTCAGCCAGATCCAGGTTGCCAAAACCCAAAATTGCGATATCCTCAGGCACACGGATATTCAAATCACGTGCTGCGCGCATGATCGCGATCCCTTGTAAATCATTCGCCGCGAATATTGCTGTGGGGCGATCCGCTCTCTGAAGATAATTCCTGACCATAATGTTGGTGGCATCTATTTCTGGGGGAACATTCAGGATATCTTTGCTGATTAATGATATTTGCAGCCGGTTCAATTCCTCCATGAAGCCATTTAAACGCATGGCGGCAGGCTGTAATCCAAATTCCTGCAAATCGGAATCGCCAATAAAGCCGAACTGGCGGTGGCCCCTGGAATACAGGTAATTTGCAGCCAGACGACCGCCGTTATAATCATCGCTGAAAACACTGCTAAACCGCTGCGATTGGAAACCAACCAGAACCAGCTTCAACTGTGTGGCTAACAGCTGGTCGGTTCTCTCTTCGGGAATTGGTAGTGAAAAAATAATCAAACCATCAAGAAAATGATCAAGTGACAATAGCTCAAGATAGTCCTTCAGAGAAGCCTCATTCTCTACCAGGTACATGACCATTTCGTAATGTAAATTTTTGAGACCTTCGCTTGCGCCCCGCAGTCGTTGAAACAAAGAATGCCTGGTTAACATTGGAGATATTATTCCCACCTGGTGATTCTTTTTCAATGCTCTCGCCCTTGCATCAGCCCTCGGCACAAACCCCATCTGCTTGATTACAGACAATACGGTCGCCCGCGTTTCAGGGCTCACTTTTTCAGGTGCGTTTAGAACTCTTGAAACGGTTGTTACGCTTACATTGGCTGCTTCAGCCACGTCATAAATGGTAAAATTGCGTTTATTCATCCCAATTAGATGAAATACCTTTCATGAAACCAATTACATCCAGTATAAAATATGTAAATTATTAATTCATTATTTTTACATTAAATAAACTTAAACTAACGAGTTTTATGGTCGAAAGCTCTCTATGATTTATGACTATCAAAAATTTCTTTCATTCAGGCTCTTGCTCTGGGCTATTTTGAGTATTCTCGCAGGTCTCTTTCTTTGGATCTCTGGGAGTCCATTCTGGCATGGTTTCGGGCTGCAAGCGGCTGCCTGGGGGGTGGTCGATGGCGCCATTGCCCTCTTTGGGCTGCGTGGACTCACCCAAAAATTAACCGCTGCGCTCGATCGGGAAGAAACCTCCCAAAGAGCTCGCTGGCTGCGGCGCATCCTGGTGCTGAACGCCGGGTTAGATGTTTTATATATCATTGGCGGTCTGGTGCTGGCCCACACCATCGGCCGAACACAACCCTTCCAGGCCGGAATGGGTTGGGGTATCGTGCTCCAGGGTGCTTTTTTGCTTGTTTTCGACAGCTTGCATGCCTGGCGCGTTCCCACTGAAATTGCTTTTCCGGATTTGGGATTGTTTCAAGGTAAAGAGCACGCTTCTTTTGAGCGAACTGCCGGACATCCGGCGGCACTATTCATCCACGGTTTTCCAGACACCCCATTCGCGATGAGCGACCTGGCAGCCAATCTGTACGAACAGGGCTGGACAGTTAGCGGGCTGCTGCTGCCCGGATTCGGCCCGCAGCTCGGCGACCTGTACCAGCAGCGCGTTGAATTTTGGATCGACGCTGTATGTCAGGAAATCGAACGGCTCAAAGAAGCACACAGCCCGGTTCTTCTGGTGGGGTTTTCCCTTGGCGGCGGTTTGGCCATCCCGGCCGCGGTCCGCTCGGCACCAGACGGCATCGCGCTGCTGGCCCCCTTCTGCTTGCCTCATCCGGCCCTGCTGACCGCCGCCTACACCCTGGCGCGCATCTTTGCCCCCTTCTCGATTGGAATCGGCCCTTTCATCGATCTCGAGTCAGCTGAAATTCAGCAAGGATTCGCCAAATTGGTCCCGGATATTTCCCTGAAAGACCCCGTGGTGCGCGATACCCTCAAGCATTTGCGCCTCCCTTTCATTTTCATCGAGCAATTTTTGCGCCTGAGCCGGTCAGCCCAAAGCAGCGCTCCTCAATGGCAAGGTCCGGCGTTGATTATCCAGGGCAGCAATGACACAACCATCCGCCCTTCCTGGACGAAGCGCCTCACAAAGCGTCTCGGAGGCCGCCCCAACCTACACATCGTTCCGGGGAATCACAACCTGAACCTTCCCAGTCACGTTTCCTTTCCGGAAACCACCGCTAAACTGGCTCAATTTGCCAATTCCCTCCTTAAATAAAAATACTGGTTGGTCAAGCCTTTCGGCACCCGACCAACCAGCAATCTTACAGTTTTAATTTTCCAACCCGCGGGTTGGGGATCAGCGCCGGATCGCACTCCAGCCGGCATACTCGGCAGTATCGCCCAGTTCAGACTCAATGCGCAGCAGCTGATTGTATTTCGCCACCCGGTCTGAACGAGCCGGGGCACCGGTTTTAATCTGGCCCATGTTCAGAGCGACTGCCAGATCAGCGATGGTTGAATCTTCTGTTTCACCCGAGCGATGCGAGGTGACCGCGCGCCAGCCAGCACGCTGGCAGATTTCCACCGCTTCAATCGTTTCGGTCAGCGAACCGATCTGGTTGAGCTTGACCAGCAACGCGTTAGCCGCTTTTTCGGCGATGGCTTTGCGCACGCGAACCGGATTGGTCACCAGCAGGTCATCGCCCACGATCTGGATCTTGCTGCCCATTTCTGCAACCATGAATTTCCAGCCCTCCCAATCATCCTGGGCCAGGCCATCTTCAATCGAAACGATGGGATATTGTTCGATCCAATTCTTCCAGAAAGCAACCATCTGTTCGCCGTTCAGCTTCTTGCCTTCCTTGCGCAAGTTGTACGTCTTGCTCTCTTCGTCGTAAAATTCAGAGGCTGCCGGATCGAGCGCGATGCACACCTGTTCGCCCGGCTTATAACCGGCCTTGGTAATCGCTTCCAGGATCACTTCTACGGCCTCAACATTGGCCTTGAGCGCCGGGGCGTAGCCGCCCTCATCACCCACCAGCGTGGTATAACCGCGCGCCTTGAGCACCGTTTTCAAGGTATGGTAAATCTCAGCACCCCAGCGCAGCCCTTCGGCAAAGGAGGATGCACCCAGCGGCATCACCATGAATTCCTGGGCATCGGTAGACTGCCAGGCAGTGTGCGCCCCGCCGTTGAGGATGTTCATCATCGGCACAGGCAGCACGTGGGCGTAAACCCCGCCGATATAGCGGTACAGAGGCAGGCCCAGGGCATTGGCGGCAGCCTTGGCGACGGCCAGGCTGGTGCCCAAAATCGCATTGGCGCCCAGTTTGGCTTTATTTGGCGTACCATCGAGTTCCAGCAGGCTGGCGTCGATCGCCTTCTGTTCAAGCGCATCCCAACCCAGCAAAGCATCTGAGATTGTCGTGTTGACATTTTCAACCGCCTTGAGCACACCTTTGCCCATGTAGCGATTTTTATCGCCATCCCGAAGCTCCAATGCTTCGTGCACTCCGGTCGAAGCCCCTGAGGGCACTGCTGCTCGTCCCCAACTGCCGTCGGCCAGGGTAACCTCTACCTCAACCGTGGGATTGCCACGCGAGTCAAGAATTTCCTGTCCATAAATTGCTTCAATTGTAGTGTCCATATTTACCCTTTCATTTCATTTGGAAATTAAGTGAATAATTCACTGTGTCACCCTGGAAACTTGCGTGTTTAGTATAAACGTTAATTCTCGAAAACGATAGTGATTTTTTTCTCATTTATGGGGTTATGGAGTGCAGATACCGGCCCGCTGGCACACGGCGCGGGTGAAGGCCACAAACAGCGGATGAGGGCGCTCGGGACGCGAGAGGAATTCGGGATGGAACTGCGTGCCGACCATAAATGGATGGTCCTTGATTTCGGCAATTTCCACCAGCTTCCCGTCAGGAGAAAGGCCAGAAAACACCATTCCTTTGGCAGATAATTCCCCACGGTATTGGTTGTTCAGTTCAAAACGGTGGCGGTGACGTTCATCAACCTTTTCAACTCCATACGCCTCATAGGCGATCGTACCGGGCTGAAGCTCGCAAGGATACAATCCCAAACGCATGGTGCCGCCCATATCGGTGATGCTTTGCTGCTCGAGCATCAGATCAATTACCGGGTGAGATGTAGAACGGTCGAACTCGGTCGAATTTGCATTTTCATCGCAAAATGCCCAGCGCGCGAATTCCACCACCAGAAGCTGCATGCCAAGGCACAGCCCCAAATAGGGAACCTGATTCGTCCGGGCGTACCTGGCTGCCTGGATTTTACCTTCGATCCCACGGCTGCCAAAACCACCGGGTACGATCACCCCATCGGCTTCTTTCACCAGATCCCATCCGCGGCCTTTTTCCAGGTCGACGGAATGCACCCAGTTGATCTCAACATCCACCCCCAGGTTTATTGCGGCGTGTTTTAACGCCTCACGGACACTGATGTATGCATCATGCAGTTCAACATACTTTCCAACCAGGGCAATCTTGATTACCGGCTTGTTGGGCTGAGAAATTTTTTCCACCAGCGCCTGCCACAGGCTCCAATCAGGTTCACGGCGCGCTTCCAAACCCAGGCGTTTCAAGACCGTATCGGCAATGCCCGACTTCTCGATCACCAGGGGAATTTCGTACAATATCGGGTTGGTGACCATCGGGATCACCGCATTCCGCTCTACATTGCAGAACAGGGCAATTTTTTCGCATAAGGCATCTTCTACCGGGGTATCGGATCGCGCCACAATGACATCCGGGGAAATTCCCATAGAGCGCAGTTCGCGCACCGAATGTTGGGTGGGTTTAGTTTTCAACTCACCCGTCGCACCAATATACGGCAGCCAGGTAACGTGCACAAACAATGTATTTTCACGCCCAAGATCATAGCGCAGCTGGCGCAGGGCTTCGATAAAAGGCTGGCTCTCGATATCCCCAACCGTGCCGCCCACCTCCACCAGCACGATTTCAGCCCCGCTGGATTTCGCGACCAGGCCAATTCTGCGTTTAATTTCATTGGTGATATGGGGAATCACTTGAATGGTCCCCCCCAGGTAGTCCCCCCGCCGTTCTTTGCTGATCACCTCTCCATACACCTGCCCGGTGGTGATATTGGATGTCCGGTTGAGGCGAATATCGATAAAGCGCTCGTAGTGGCCCAGGTCCAGGTCTGTTTCCGCGCCGTCATCCAGCACAAAGACTTCGCCATGTTGGTAAGGGCTCATCGTTCCCGGGTCCACGTTCAAATAAGGATCCAATTTTTGAACACTGACGGAAAACCCGCGCTGCTTGAGCGCCCTACCCAGCGCGGCAGCGGTGACACCTTTGCCTACCGAGCTTACCACACCGCCAGTAAAGAAAATATATTTGGTTGGCATCCTTCCTCCTGGTTCATGATCCTATATGCAACCCATCGCTTGATGGATTATTCCATATCACCACATAAAAAAGATGGGTCTTGGCGGGAGAAAACCCGCCAAGACCCATCGTCACGTCCTTTGGAGAGGACTAAGCGTTCGGCTTGCTTTGAAGCGTACGCGACAGGATATCTTCCTGTTCAACTGACACGGATTTGGCCTTGCGAGCTTTTTCTTGTTCTTGTTTGCGAACTTTTGCTTTTTCCATAGCACTGCGAATGGCAATTTCCATCGCCGTGGGTTCAGCTTCAGCCGCAGCTTCTCCACCAATCGCCAGCAGTTCGTCGGAAATTTCAACATTTTCGTTGTTCTTGCGGCGCGGTTGGCGCCGGGGCTGCTGCGGTTTTCGCGCCGGGCGTACTTTAGGCTGTGGCATTTCAATCGAGCGCACAGGTTCTTCGGCTTTGACCGGTTCAGGAATCAACGCCTTCATACTTAACTTGATTTGTTTCTTCCGGCGGTTGACATCCAGCACTTCAGCTTCAATCTCATCATCTTCTTTAACAATATCGGAAGGCTGCTTGACATATCCGTGAGCCATCTCACTGATATGCACCAGACCAGGACGCTCAGCGCCAATCTCTACAAAAGCGCCAAACTTCTCCAGGCGAACAACTTTACCTTTAACGGTCATGCCTTTTTTCAGATCGCGCCATTCAAGATCCAGAGGCTTGAACATGGTGAGCTCGACATGGTCTTCGCGAACACGCTTTACCCAAACATTGACTTCTTGACCGATCTGCAGCACATCGCTAACCATTTTTATGGGCTCATCACCGGGCGGAACGATCTGCGAGACATGCAGAACAGCAGGAATCGCCTGTCCGATGTCGATCGCCGCACCGGCCAGGCTGATTTTCACCACCTTTCCGGTAAATTGCATTTTGGGTTTGATTTCGACGGAGCTTGCACCCTCCGCCACGGTATTTAATTCCATAACACTACACTCCAAAGGGGTTAAATTTCAGCAAACGTGGATTATACCCGTCATGTGGCAAACTGTCAAATACTGGCTCCCAAATATCGAATCTTTAAGATTTGAAGTCCCTGCGCACATTAAATCGTTTCTAATCGGCGAGTTTAATCTTGCCGGCTGGGGCTGAGGGGAAGCTGAACGGATTTTCCTTCCCTGGCGGATTGGTGAATCGCCAGGATTATCTCCTGATCCAGACGGGCCTGATAGGCGCCATAGGTGGGTTCTCCGCCGCCGCGGACGGCATCCACCAGGCTCTTCAGGCAGCCTGCCACCCCAATTTCGTCATCGTGCCACTGTACTCCATGACCCTGGCGAACCGGATGGAAGGGATTTTCCCAGGTGAGGGTGGGCTGCTGCGGGTCGCAGGTATGCGCAACCATGGCAACTAACGCCCCCCCATCGCACCGCTCTAAACGCCGTTCGATATTGATAAACTGCGGCGCTTCACCATCTGGCGTCATCACGCTCAAACGCTCTTCCACATCCAGGCCTTCTCCTACCGCGATCCCCATCCCTTTCTCGGCCAGGAAGCGGCTGCTGCGCCACCAGCGCAGGGCCGAATCATAGGCCACATTGGTCCAGTGGAAAACTCCCACCTGGCCACCTTCAAATTCGATGATGGCATGCTCCTGGGTCTCCTTTCGAGGGTCGCGTGAGTTGCTGTTTCGTGCCCAATGAGCAGGCAGAGGATACTCATGCACGCTGCCGCTGACCCTCACCGGCCGCGCATCGAATCCCAGGTAGCTGCGCATCACACTCACCCCGTGGTAGCCATGCCCGGCAAAATCATTAAAGGAAGAATATACCTTGCCGAATATGCCGGCCTGGATTAATTTTAACTTGATCTGCTCCAATGGGCGGCGGTGAAACTGCTCGGAGACTTCGACCTTTAGACCACGTTGTTTTGCAGCCGTGATGATCGCATCCGCCTCACTCAGATGGTGCGCGATGGGTGTCTCCAGCAGCACATTCAGCCCGGCTTCAACGGCCATCCTCCCCACTTCACCATTCGCACTGTAGGCCACGCTCACAATGCCAATTACCGGGGCGGTTTCGCGCACCAGCATTTCCAAATCCGTATACCAGGGCACTCCCAGGCTCTCACCCAGGGCTTTGGCCGAGTTGGCACTGCGACCCCAAACAGCAACCAGGGTCACCTCATCCGCAAGAGCTTGCACCAGCGGGCCGTACAGGTAATCGGAACGGCGCGCCGTTCCAATGATCGCAACTCTCAAACGCTCTTTGCTCATCTCTCCTCCAAAAAAATTTTTTTATCTTGTTAACAAAAGCTTCAAAACGCATCCAGGTAAAAATAGGTCAATTCTGTGCAGGGACAATTCGCACCAGTTCCAGACAGATCATGTTCTGCGTATTGGGATCCACCTTAAAGTTTTCACTCGTGCGCAAGCCGCATACCCAGACCGTTTTCCCGCCAGAAATCACCAAGGGCCAGGCGTGCCGCGCACCATGCGGCAGCTTACGGTTTGTAAAATAATCCGATAGCTTCGAGGAGTGTCCCGCCATACCGGATGGTGCCAGACGCTCACCCGGCTTAAATCCGCGCACCGTAAGCGGTAGAACGAGTTTGTCGGCATCAAATTGAACGGACAGCTCAAGCAGACCCACACCCCGGCTGGCCTGGAAAAAATTCTTTCCACGGCATTGCTCGCCGCCGGGGAGCTTTGTCGCCCGAATCACCCAACCATTTATCAAAGCGACTTCGCCCGGAACCATCAGGGTCAATTCTTCCCCTGGACACAACTGCGGCCAATCTTCAGCGGGTAAAATTTCCCTGGTCTCGGAAATAATGACCTTGCCCCATTCCACCCCAAGGAACAGCCCGGCTGCCAGCTCCATCCGCCGTCCGCGGAGAGGTTGCTTCAACCATTCCAGGCTGCGGTCAATCGAGCCGGCGTCGATATCGCGCAGTCCTACGCGCATCTGGGCAATCGCCCGGCGTAATACCGCCCGCTGCAGCCCAACGGACTGCGCTTGCAGCTCAGCCAAACTCAGCGCGACCCAGGCCTCATTTTTTTCCAGCTGGCAGCGTTGGCAGGCCTGATCCACCAATCCTTCGATGATTTCCCAATCACCAGCCAGTAAATTGGCCGTACGCCAGATCACTTCCTTGATATTCGGGTTGTAGGTCTGTAATTCGGGAATGAGCTCATGGCGCAGGCGGTTGCGAAAGAACACCGTATCCTGGTTGCTTGGATCGATCAAGGCGGGCAGGTTCTTTTCTGCACACCAGGCTTCTGTCTCGACCCGCCAAAAGTTCAGCAGCGGGCGGACCAGGGGAATTTGTTCATCCCATTCGGGAATCACCAACCGGCTGAGAATTCCTTTAAGACCGCTCAAGCCTGCCCCGCGCAGCAGGTGCATCAACACCGTTTCCACCTGGTCGTCTGCAGTATGAGCCACCGCCACGGCCTGGGCCTGGTGCTCCCGTGCAGTGCTGAATAAAAACCGATAGCGCGCCTTGCGTGCAGCTTCCTCGATCGATAACCTTTCTTCGTCGGCCAGTACGCGTACATCCAACCGCGCCTGTTGGAATGGCACGCCCATTTCTTTGACCAGGGCGGCCACATGCCGGGCATCTCCCGCCGATTCATCGCGCAATCCGTGATCAAAATGGGCCGCCAGGAGCGGGATTCCAAGGCGACGCAGGCTGTCCAGCAGGCACAGACTATCCGGTCCCCCGGAAATACCGACAACCAGCAATTGATCCATCGCCATCTGGCATTCATTAAGCAGTGCATTTTTTATCTGTGCCAATTCCATATGATCATTATAACAATACAAGCGGACCCAATCAGGCATCCTTTCATTGTCAAATTATTTTTTATTTATGGTAAATTTATTGTTATTATTTTATAATTATACAGTCCCGCATGGATCGCAAAAACATGCTTGCCAACAACTTCAGTCTATGCTAGACTGCAAATGCAGAACGGGTTAGGATTTCAATGGCCGATAAGATTCTAATTGTAGACGATGATATTGAAACCCTGCGTCTGGTTGGGTTAATGCTTCAGCGCCAGGGGTTCGAAATAGCCGCTGCCAACAGCGGCACTCAGGCTCTCAGCCAGGCTGCTCGTGAGCATCCCGATCTTGTCCTGCTGGATGTGATGCTGACCGACACGGATGGATATGAAGTTACGCGCATGCTGCGTAAAAATCCCCAAACCGCGCTTACCCCTATTCTGATGTTCACAGCCCGCACGCAGTTGGATTCAAAAATGTTGGGGTATGAAGCCGGGGTTGACGATTACCTCACCAAACCGGTCCATCCGGTCGAACTTGTTGCGCGCATCAAAGCGCTTCTGGTGCGCAACCGGGGACGGGTACCCGGGGCAGCCGCTGCAGAACATGGGTACCTGTTGGGTGTGGCCGCCCCCAAAGGCGGTATGGGGGTTTCCAGCCTGGTGTTGAACCTGGCGATTAATCTTTATCAAAACCACAAGCAGGAGCTGATTGCCGCTGAATTGCGCCCTGGAAACGGCACCTGGGGACAAGAAATGGGTTATGCCAACCCAACCGGCTTGAACAACCTGCTGCGCCTGAAACCTTTTGAAATCACCTTGGAGTCGGTTGCGAAAGAGCTGGTACGCACGAATTACGGCGTGAAGCTGCTGCTCGCTTCCAATTCAGTGAGCGATCTTCCCCTGCTCAATGCCAACGCTCAGTTTGAGGCCATCGTCCAGCAGCTTTCCACCCTGGCACCCATGTGTATATTGGACATTGGCGCGCCCCTTTTACCGGGTTTTGATCGAATTTGTTCTCATCTGCAAGAAATGATCGTAGTCACTGAGCCATATCCTGCATCCGTTATTCGCACCCGGCGCTTCCTGGATGAATTAGGCGATCGCGGGTTTGGCCGCGGGCGATTGCTGACCGTGGTCATGATCAACCGGGTTCGCGCCGATCTTCAACTTTCCATTTCCCAGGTTCAGGAACGCCTGGGGGTACCCGTACAGGTGTTCTTTCCTCCTGCGCCTGAACAGGCCTACCAGGCGGGAATGCGTAACCAGCCGCTAATCGAAATCCAACCCCAAAGCCTTCTTTCTCAACAATTCAACCTGTTAGCAAGTATTATCCAGCAACGGGTTAATCAATGATCCCCCCGGAAGTGGATTCTGCCATTCAAAAAGCGGCAAGCTTGCTGCGCAATTCACACCATGCGGTCGCTTTTACCGGCGCCGGAGTATCCACCCCTTCTGGTATCCCTGATTTTCGCTCGGCAGGTTCTGGTCTTTGGAAGAAAAGCGATCCGATGAAGGTCGCCTCGCTGACCAGCTTCCGGCACACCCCTCAAGTTTTCTTTGACTGGCTGCGCCCCCTGGCTGCCCAGATCGTGCAAGCCCAACCCAACCCGGCCCATCTCGCCCTGGCACAGATGGAAAAAGCCGGCATCATAAAAGCGGTTATCACCCAAAATATCGACGGCCTTCACCAAAAAGCCGGATCACACAACGTATTTGAATTACACGGCAGCATGAATACCCTCTCCTGTCCAAAATGCCATGCAGTCATGGCCAGCATGCCCTATCTGGCTCCTTTTATTGAAGATGGAACCCTGCCGGCATGTCCAAACTGCGGGAGTTTCTTGAAACCGGACATTGTCCTGTTTGAGGAAATGCTGCCCATGCAAACCTGGCAAGCGGCTGAGGAATATAGTAAAAGCGCAGATGTTTTTCTGGTGGCCGGTTCCTCCCTGGAAGTTGTGCCGGCTGCGGGTCTCCCTTATCATGCCGTAGAGCATTATGCCAAGTTAATCATTAATAATTACACCCCCACTTACCTGGACGAACAAGCCGAGGTAGTGATCACGATAAATGCTGCCGAAGCCTTACCGCGGATTGCGCAGTTGATCGAATGAAAGAAGAAAATTTACGGCAAACTCTGCATGCATACCAGCGTCTCTTAGATATAGCCCGCGATCTGGCTACCACGCTCGATCTGGACACACTGCTCGACCATATCGTGCAGCTTGCTGCAGATTTGAATGAAGCCGAAGAGGCATCTATTCTGCTCTATGATTCAAAGAAACAGCAGTTGCATTTTCAGGCTTCGACCGATCAGGAAAACGCCGCGAAGATGCGCGGCCTCATTATTCCCACCGAGAGTATTGCCGGTTGGGTCGTGATTCACCGCGAACCGGTGATTGTGACCGATGTCCACCAGGATAGCCGGTTCTTTCAAAATATCGATCAGATGCTGCAGTTCAATACACGCTCGATCGTAGCTGCACCCATGGTCCATAAAGATGAATTGATCGGTGTGCTTGAAGTATTGAATAAACGTACCGATACCTTCACCCCCCTCGATCAGGAAGTCATGACCATTCTCGCGGGACAGGCTTCAGTTGCGATCACCAATGCCCGTCTTTTTGATCAATCGGATTCAATCGCCGAACTGGTGCACGAACTGCGTACGCCGCTGAACTCGATTAACACCATCGCCTACCTGCTGCAGCGCCAGGGAGTTGCCGAACCCCAGCGTATCGCCCTGGCGCAGATCATCCAGACCGAAGCAAACCGGTTGAACGAACTTTCATCCAGCTACCTGGACCTGGCCAGCCTCGAATCGGGCCGTTACCAATTTAAACAGGCGCTCTTTGAACCCGAAGCACTGCTGCGTGAAACCTGCGAGATCACCCGCTCGATGGCCGCGGAACGCAACCTCACCCTGAAATATAACATTCCCCCCAACTTACCGCCCGTCAATGGGGATCGAGATAAGATCAAGCAGGTGCTGCTCAACCTGTTAACCAACGCGGTCAAGTACAACCGCTCCGGCGGCACGATCACCGCCAGCATTCGCGTTGAGCAAAATCAACTCTGGTTTTCCGTTCAAGATACCGGAATGGGAATCCCTGCCAATCTGCAACCGCGGCTGTTCGCCAAATTCTTTCGCGCCAACCCAACAGATCCTACGGTCCCGGGCACCGGATTGGGTTTATATATTTGTAAGAAGATCATCGAAAGCCATGGAGGGGAAATCGAAGCCACCAGCCAGGAAAACGTCGGGACAACTTTTCAGTTTTACCTTCCCCTAAATCTTTAAGGAATCTGATCCCACAATTCAGCCGGACCGAAGGACAGGCCAACCATCCCCGGCCCGGTATGCGCGCCTAATACCGGGGCGATTGTGGTGGTAGGCAGGTAAACGCATTCAAACAATTGATTTAACCGCTGGCGCAGGACTTCGGTGGCTTCAAGATTGTTGGCATGCAGCAGTTGCACGCGCAGTTTTCCACCTTCCGGAACCCAGGTGGTAATCGTATCAACCAGTTTGTGCATCGCCCGCCGGAAAGTGATTTCCTGGCCAAAAGATATATATTTTCCGGTAACTTTATCTACCCCAATGATCGGTTTGATATTAAGCATAGATGCGACCAGGCCGCGGATGTGGCTGATCCGCCCGCCGTGGATCAGGTATTTCAGAACGGGCAGGGTAAATATGCCGTGCGCCTTTTCGCTGATTTTGGGCAGCATCTCCAGAATGGCTTCCACCGTCCATCCCTGTTTCACGGCATGCAGCGCAGCTTCAACATGCCATCCCAACGGGCAGGAAAGGGTTAACGAATCGTAAAAGGTGACATGCGCCTCCGGCACCATCGCCGCCCCGGCCCGGGCGGCATCCAGTGTGCCGCTCAATCCGGATGAAATGTGGATCGAGAGAATTTCCGGGTCGGTTTTGGCCAATGAGCGATACAATTCCGCAAATTCTCCGGCAGAGGCCAGCGAGGTGGTGGGAAAACTATCCGTTTCTGACAGCAATTTGTAAAACTCGGCTGGCTGAATATCTTCCCCACTTTTGTAGGTAATCCCATCCAGGGTTAACAGAAGCGGTGCATAGCTCAACGTATACCCCTCCAATTGTTCTGGAGCCAAATCCATCGCCCGGTCGGTCACAATCTGCATCTTCGTCTTCCTTTCTGAAGTTTTAAATCAAGATAATCAATTATAGGGGCAATTCGCATCAGCGGCTGCCGCGCCGGCCAAACTGGCGTTCCAACAGGTCCACCGATAAGTGGATCATGGTCGGCCTGCCGTGTGGGCAGGTGCGCGGCGACTCGCAGCGCTCAAGGTCGGTCAGCAGGGCGCGCTGCTCTTCAACGGATAAAGTTTGCCCGCCTTTGACCGCCGCCCGTTTGCAGATCCGGGCCGCCAGGCGTGCTTCCACTTCCGCCTGCAGCGGGGTCTCATCCTCTTCAAAATCTTCCACAATCACGCGCAGCGCGGCCGCCGGGTCTAATCGGCTGAGGATTGCCGGCAGGGCGCGCACCTGGAATGCGCCCGGTCCAAACGGCTCCACCTGGAAGCCCAAATCGACCAGGTTGGGAAGCTGGCTGGTAATCACCTGGGCAGATTGCGGTGAAAGTTCCACCAGAACCGGGCTGAGCAAAGCCTGAGAAGGCACCTGTTTTTCGTGCTGAGCCATCCATTTTTCAAACAGCACCCGTTCATGGGCGGCGTGCTGGTCGATCAAATACAATCCATCCGGACCTTCAGCCACCAGATAGGTCGCCCCCACCTGCCCTACCAGGCGCAGCAGCGGCATCTGGCCCGATGGCAGAATATCGGCCCCCGCCGCAGGGCTGCCCTGCAGCGGCTCGGGGACGGTCTGCGCCGCCGGTGGAAGATTGGCTTGAGCTGCCATCTCCCAGGCAGGATCGATCACCCGTTGAGAAGATTCGGACCGCCAGTAGGTCGGATTGAGCTGGGGTACGGGTGAATTCGCCAGCAAAGTACGGCGCACGGAGCGGTGCACCAGGCTGAACACCCGGTCAGCGCGCCGAAAGCGCACTTCGGCTTTGGCGGGATGTACGTTTACATCCACCTCTTCCGGTGGAATTTCCAGGAAAAGAACCGCCATTGGAAAACGCCCGACCATCAGCAAGGTGTGGTAGCCCTGCAGCAGCGCCGAATTTAAAGCCGGGTCCTTTACCCAGCGCCCATTGACAAAAAAGGTCATTTCTCGCCGGTTGGAACGGGTCAGCGCCACCGGGCTTGTAAAACCGGAGATGCGCATCCCTTCATCCTCCAGCGCCACCTCGACCATCTGCCGCGCGGTTTCCACCCCATACAGGTTGGCCAGCACTTCGCGCCGGCTGCCGTTGCCGCTGGTCTGCAAGACGGGCCGGCTGTCGTGGAACAATTGAAAGCGCACATCTGGATATGCCAGGGCATAGCGGGTAACCAGGCCGTCAATTTGCTGGCGCTCGGTGGCGTCGCGTTTTAAAAGCTTTAATCTGGCCGGGACGTTATAAAAAAGGTCCTCGACCCGTACGACCGTCCCATTCGGGATGCCTGCCGGTTCAACTTTCCCGGCGTGCCCGCCTTCGATCAGCAGACGCGCTCCGGTCGGCGATGATCGGCTATGCGAAAGAAGCGTCAGCCGGGAAACGGACGCAATCGATGCCAGCGCCTCGCCGCGGAAGCCCAGGGTGGTAATGCGAAACAGATCATCGGCAGAGCGCAGCTTGCTGGTGGCATGACGGGCCACAGACAGCAGCAGTTCTTCCATTGGAATGCCGCTCCCGTCATCCGCAATTTCGATCAAACGCCGCCCGGCCTGTTCCACATGGATGCTAACCTGGCTGGCACTGGCATCGACCGCGTTTTCCAACAGTTCTTTGACCACCGAAGCCGGCCTTTCTATCACCTCGCCGGCTGCGATTTGAGATGCTACTTCATCGGGTAAAATTTGGATCGCCATTGTTAAAGAATTATACTATTTAACCTGTCCTGCCCAGACGCTCATTTCGATTTATAATACGTGCATGCCCTTCAAGGATCTTCGTGATTTTATCCAACTGCTCGAAAAGCGCAGCCAGTTAGCCCGCGTAGCGGCTCCAGTATCTGCCGAACTGGAAATTACCGAAATTACCGATCGCGTATCCAAGGGACCCGCGGAGCACAACCGCGCCTTGTATTTTGAGCACGTAACCGGTTCACAGCTGCCTGTGCTGATCAATGCCTTTGGCTCTGCCAGGCGCATGGCCTGGGCCCTGGGCGTGGATGATCTGGAAGAACTCAACCACCGTCTGGGCCGCCTGATCGATCCCCGGCTGCCCAAAGGTGTGGGGCAGACCCTGGAGCGCGGGCGCGACCTGCTCGGCGCGCTGCTGGCAGCCGGCATGCGCCCCAAAACCGTCAAAACCGGGCCTGTGCAGGAATACATCCATACGGAAAATGCCTCGCTCGAATTTCTGCCGGTGTTAAAGTGCTGGCCCAATGATGGCGGGCGGTTTATCACCCTGCCCCAGGTCATCACGCGCAATCCGCAAACCGGGGTGCGCAACGTGGGCATGTACCGGCTGCAGGTGATTGATTCCTCGACCCTCCTGGTACACTGGCAGCGCCATAAAGGCGGCGCAGACCATGCCCTGCGCGCCCAAACCCTGCACCAGGATAAAATTCCGGCTGTCATCGCCCTGGGAGGCGATCCGGCTTCCATGTGGTGCTCTTCCGCCCCTCTCCCGCCCGAAATCGACGAATACCTGCTGGCGGGCTACCTGCGCGGCGCGCCGATTGAATTTGTCAAATGCGTCTCGCAGCCCCTGGAAGTGCCGGCCCAGGCCGAGATTGCCATCGAGGGCTATGTCGATCTAAATGACTACCGCCCGGAAGGCCCCTTCGGCGACCATACCGGATACTACACGCCGGTTGAATCGTTCCCAACCTTTAAAGTCACCGCCATCACCCATCGCCAGGATCCCATTTACCCTGCCACCGTGGTCGGCATTCCGCCCATGGAAGATGTCTGGATGGGCAAGGCTACGGAACGCCTTTTCCTGCCGTTGATCCGCCTGTTCATGCCCGAAATTGTGGATGTCTGCATGCCTGCCGAGGGATTGTTTCACAACCTGGTGCTGGTGCGCCTGGCAAAACGCTATCCGGGACATGCGCGCAAGGTCATCCATGGCTTGTGGGGCCTGGGCCTGCTGACCCTGGCAAAGGCCATCGTGGTGGTGGATGAATGGGTTGATGTGCAGAACCTTTCGCTGACCGCCTGGCAGGCCCTGGGGAATGTTGATTGGAGCCGGGATATCGTGGTGGGGCCAGGACCGGTAGATCAACTTGACCACGCCTCAACCCGGCAGTCTTACGGCGGAAAAATTGGCGTGGATGCCACCGCCAAGCTGCCCGAGGAAGGATATGCTCGCGGCTGGCCGGAAGTGGTCTCCATGCCGCCTGAGGTCAAGCAGCGCATCGACGAACTATGGGGCTCGTTGGGTCTGTGAGTTAGATGCGATCATTCCAACAAGCATATCAACGGGTGGGAAGTTGAAATTCTGGTTCTCACAGACAATCGTCACCCGCAACAAAATAAGGTGCGATGACACATATAAAATTTGGCTTCATAATACCCGCTGACCCCAAAAGAAAGCTCAGCAGGCCGCATTCGTCGAGGACCTGAATCGGGCCCTCAGGCTGATCACGGGCATTTCGAATCGGCCTGGAGCATCGATCATTTGCAGTTTGTCGATCTCGAAAGCTTCACCACGCTGGCCTATATGGCAGCCCTTCATCCCCGGCTCAAGTTTGGCCATACGGTGATCTGCCAATCCTTCCGCAACCCGGCGCTGGTCGCAAAAATGGGGGCTACGCTGCAGTATCTCAGCCGCGGGCGATTTTTATTGGGCATTGGCGCCGGCGGGAATGAAGAAGATTGTATGAATTTAGTGAAATTGACTTCGTCGGCACTCCTGACCAGATTATCAAACAGATGCGTCCATTCATCGATATGGGCGTCACCTCATTTATGCTCGACTGCGGTGGGTTTCCTGATCTGACCACCCTCAACCTGTTGGTCGAAGAGGTGCTGCCGGTCATAAATGTGTGATGACCAGGCTTACCGCCAACCGCGCCTGGCGCAAACCATAAAAAAAAGGAATGCTGTGAAAAAAAACTGGAAAACGATATCCTTAATCATCCTGGCAGCCCTGGCCGCGACCCTGTTGGGCTGCGCTCCGACCGCCCCGGCCGCTGCAGCCCCGGTGCGCATCGCGGTTCTGCCGATCGTCGAAGGATTACCCCTGTATGCTGCCCAGGACGGCGGTTTTTTTGAAAAGCAAGGGGTAAAGGTTGAATTTATCCCCACCAGTTCTGCCGCCGAACGCGACCAGTTAATTGCCGCCGGGCAGGCCGACGCCACGATCAACGATCTGCTGGCGGTTGCCCTGTTTAACCGCGATGCGGTTCAACTGCAGGTGGTGCGCTTCGCCCACGTCTCTGCCCCGGGCGCCCCGATGTATGTGATCGCCGCCGCCCCGGACAGCGGCTTTTCAAATGTAAAGGACCTGGCGGGCATCGATATCGGCATTTCGCAGGGCTCGATCATCGATTATGTCACCAACCGCATGCTGACGGGAAGCGGCCTGACCCCTGACCAGGTAAAAACCATCGCCGTCCCCAAGATCCCCGACCGCATGGCCCTGCTGCTCTCCGGGCAGATCAAAGCCGCCACCCTGCCCCAGCCCTTCGCCACCATCGCCACCCAGCAGGGAGCGCTGCCCATCGTGGACGATACCCAATTCCCCGGTCTGGGCAATTCTGTCGTTTCCTTCAAAAAGACTTTTATCGATGAACATCCCCAAGCGGTGCGTAATTTCTTAATCGCTCTCGACCAGGCCGCCAACGACATCAATGCCAACCCGGAAAAGTACCGTTCCTTGCTGGGAAAATACAAGGTCGTCCCGGACAACATCCTGGCCGGGTTCACCATCCCCAAATTCCCTGGCGACAGCCTGCCCACGGCCCAGCAGTTCGAGGACGTGGTTGACTTTGCCCTGGAGCATCAATTGATCGCCGTGCCGGTAAAATTTTCCGACTCGGTCAACGCCAGTTTTTTGAGCAAATAAGCCATGCCGATCGACCACGAGCAGTTGAGCATAGAACCGGTATGATTTCACTTGAAGCGGTGTCTTTTTCTTATGGCGACGGGCCGGGCATTTTTCAAGATTTTTCATGGCGGTCCGAGCGCGGCATGGCCTGGGCTGTGCTGGGTCCCTCTGGTTGTGGAAAAACCACTTTGCTCTACCTGTTGGCCGGGCTCCAGTTTCCGTCCCGTGGAAAGGTGTTTGTGGATGGGCAGCCGGTCACGCGCCCGCGCCCGCAAACCGGGTTGATCCTGCAGGAATACGGCCTGCTGCCCTGGGCAACCATCCGCCAGAATGTTTCACTCGGCCTGCAGGTGCGCGCATTTTACGGCCCGGATGGGCGGCATGCCCCGGCCCAGCAGATCGACCCCACGGACGTGGAAAGCTGGTTAAGCAGGCTCGGATTGGCCGAGCATGCCGAAAAATACCCCGGGCAGCTTTCCGGCGGGCAGCGCCAGCGTACGGCCATCGCCCGCACGCTGATCTTGCAGCCCGATCTGCTGCTGATGGATGAACCTTTTGCTGCCCTGGATGCCCCCACCCGCCTGGATTTAGAGGACCTGACCCTGCAGCTCAGGCAGGAGCAGCGCTTCACCTCGGTGATTGTCACTCACACGATTGAAGAAGCGGCCTACCTGGGGCAGTCTGTCCTGGTTCTGGGCGCAGCACCCAATCATACCGGCAAGATTTTCTCCAATCCGGTTTTCGGCCAACCCGACGGGCGCGAAAGCCCAGCCTTCCGCGAATTGTGCGCTGCGCTGCGCGCCAAATTGGAGGAGAAATGAGGCGCCGAGAAACCCTGTATGCCCTGCTGGTCCTGCTTATCCTCTGGTATTTGCTGGCGGTGCTGGTCAACCGCAATATCTTGCCGACCCCGATTGCTGTGGCGGAAGCGCTGTGGAAAGAAACCACCCAGGGTCAGCTTATGGCCCATTTTCTCGCCTCCCTGTGGCGCGTGGTGGCCAGCATGCTGGTCTCAGTTCTTCTTGCGGCCCCGGCCGGCCTGGTTCTGGGACAATCCCCACGGATTAACCGCCTGGTTTCACCCATGATTTACTGGTTGTATCCCATCCCCAAGGTCGTACTGGTGCCGGTGGTGATGCTCTTTCTGGGGATCCGCGACCCGGCCAAGATCGTAATCATATTTCTAATCCTCTTCTTCCAGATCCTGGTGCTGGTGCGCGACCAGGCCGCCGCCTTAAGACCCGAGTTAATCCTCAGCGTGCGCAGCCTGGGCGCCGGACGGCGCGCCTTATTTCGTTTTGTCTACCTGCCGGCCAGCCTGCCAGCGATTTTAACCGCCTTGCGCCAATCGGTGGGAACTGCGATAGCCGTGCTGTACGTCGCCGAACTTTTCGCCACCCAACTCGGCCTGGGTTATTACATCTACCTCAACGGCAGCACCCTGTACAACTACCCGGCGATGTATGCCGGGATTGTGGCGCTGAGCATGATGGGCATGCTGCTGTATTTTGGAATCGACGCCCTTGAAAAACGCCTGTGCCCCTGGATGTTTCGCAAATGAAATCTTTCCTGGATTTGATCAAATTCGAACATACCATCTTTGCCCTGCCGTTCGCCTACCTGGGTATGGTCCTGGCTGCCCGGGGTTTTCCCGGGTGGGAAAAAATCATCTGGGTGACGATCGCCATGGCTGCCGCCAGAACTTTAGCCATGGCCTTCAACCGCATTGCCGACCGATGGTGGGATGCGCGCAACCCGCGCACCGCTCAGCGGCCGTTGGTGACCGGGAGCATCACCCTGCGTACGGCCTGGATGGGCACGCTGGTTTCCCTGGCAGTGCTCGTCTTTGCCGCCTGGAGATTGGGCCCCCTGCCATTGCTCCTCCTGCCAGGAGCGCTGATCTTTCTGGTAGGCTACTCCTATACCAAGCGTTTTACCAGCCTATCGCACTACATCCTGGGTTTCACCGATGGTTTGGCCCCGGCTGGGGCCTGGGTGGCGATAACCGGTTCTCTTTTTACACTTAACGACCTGCCCGCCTGGCTGCTTACTGCAGTAGTGACGTTATGGATCGGCGGATTTGATTTATTGTATGCCTGCCAGGACATCGAATTCGACCGGGAGTACAACTTGCACTCTATCCCGGCCAAACGCGGTATCGCTTTCGCCCTGAATCTCTCCACCACGAGCCATATTGCCATGCTGGCTTTACTGATTTGGATCGGCAGTACGACCCAATTATCATGGCCTTATTTCTTTGCTCTGGTGGCGGTCGCCGGGCTGCTGGTATGGGAACACCGCCTGGTTTCCCCTTCCGATCTTTCAAAAATCAACCAGGCCTTTTTTAATATCAACAGCTACATTGCTCTCGTGCTTTTCAGCGGGGTTCTTCTGGGGCTGCTGGTATAAAATAAAGCAGGATTTAATTGTTACAAGGTGAACCCGACCACCACAGCATCCTGACCGATCCGTTTAAGGAGGAGAACCGAATGCTCAATACCTCGCTCAGAAAACTCACCCCGGAAGATGCCCCCTGGGTGCGGGCCTTCTGGATGGAGCATTGGGGCAGCGACTTGATGGTCGTCCACGGCCAGTCCTTTACCTCAGCCGGCCTGCCCGGTTTTGTGGTGGAAGCCAATGGACAGGTGTTGGGACTGGCAATTTATCGCATAGAGCAGGACGAATGCGAACTCATGTCGCTGGACAGCCTGATTGAGGGCCAGGGGATCGGCGCTCAACTGCTGCAGGCCGTCACCGTCGCAGCCCGCGCGGCCGGCTTACACCGGCTCTACCTGTCGACGACCAATGATAATTTGCACGCCCTGCGCTTCTACCAAAAGCGCGGATTCCGGTTATGCGCCCTGCGTCCCGGGGCGGTGATGGAAACGCGCAAATTAAAGCCTTCCATTCCTCTGATTGGATTAGATGGTATTCCGATCCGGGATGAACTGGAACTGGAAAAGGAACTGTGATCGGGCTATTTCGATCATTTTCGCCAGCAATCCAATCTTGTATTAGAATTGGGCTATGAAAAAGCTGCAAATATTACTGGTTCTGATCATCACGCTCATGACGCTCCAGGCTGTTCCGGGCGCTCCCGCCCAGGCCGCCAATCCTGATCGCAAAGAATACTACCAGGGACTGCCGCTGTGCCTGCCCGGTGCTTACCTGCAGGAACCGGACCGCTGCCTTCCTCTGGGTCCTTCCGGAACAATCACCAGTCTGGCTCGCCTGGGCATGAGCATCCCCCCACAACCCTTTCCAACAGAATCGCTTCCGGCAGAATTGGGCCCGGTGCCGTTTCAATACTTGCTGGCCTCCTCCTCGAGTTTCCCGGTCTACAGTTCCCTGGAAGCCGCCATGTCCGACAGCCCGCGCCGCACCATGGCTCCGGGAAATAAATATCTGGCCTATACCCAGCGGGTAGAAAACAGCCAGGGTGTGTTTTACCAGTTCCAGACCGGGGAATGGATCCGCGGCGAAAGCGTCTCATCCCGAGTTGGTTATTCGATGATTTCACGGGGCGTGCTGGTTACCGGCGTTCCCCGCGCCAATTTCGGTTGGACAATCGAAGGGGTGGAGACGCTCACTGCTCCGGGATTGGCGGGCCGCCCCAGCGGGCATAAGATCCCAATTTACAACCTGGTTTATGCTTATGAAAGGGTTATGGCGGATGGCTATCCATGGGTCATGGTCGGGCCTAACGAATGGATCGAAGACCGCCTGGTAGCCAGAGTGATTTACAATCCCATCCCGCCAGAGGGGGTCACCAATGGGCGTTGGGTGGAAATCAACCTGGGTGAACAAACCCTTTCTGTTTATGATCAGAACCGCCTGGTCTTCGCAGCCCTGGCTGCAACCGGGATCAGCCAGATGGCCACCCGCCCCGGCCTGCACCAGGTTACCAAAAAAGTGCCCGCGGAAAATATGACCGGGGCTTTTGAAGCCGACCGTTCGGATTTCTATTACCTGGAAAGTGTGCCCTGGACGGTTTACTTTGATGAAGCGCGCGCCATCCACGGCGTGTATTGGCGCACCAACTACGGGCGCAAAGCCTCGCACGGTTGTGTAAACCTGACCATCCCAGACGCGCACTGGCTGTACAATTGGATCAAAGAAGGCGATTACGTTTACGCCTGGGAAGACACAACCAAATAGATTTGATTATGCAAGCTGCTGTCCTCTGGTGGATCCGGCGCGACCTGCGCTTAACCGACAACCCGGCTTTAACCACCGCCCTGGAAGCCGGCCAAACGCTGGTTCCGGTTTTCGTTCTGGATTCCGCACTGCTAAACAATAAGGCACCGAAACGTGAAGCCTTTTTATTCGCCGGGCTGCGCGCCCTGGACACGGACCTGCGCGAACGCGGCAGCCGGCTCATCCTGCGCCGGGGCGACCCGCTCGAGGAAATTCCTCGCCTGGCAGCCGAATGCGGCACACAGGTAGTGGTTGCCGCTGAGGATTACAGTCCCTATGCCCGGCGGCGAGACGCCGGCATCGCCCGGCTGCTCTCACTGATTCTAACCGGGGGGCTCACTGTCCACCCCCCATCCGCTATCCATAAATCCGACGGTACGCCCTACACCATTTTTACCCCCTTCAGCAGGGCCTGGAAGGCCCTCCCGCTGTCTACCCAGGCGCAACCCCTTCCCATACCTTTCCTGCCGCCAGTGCCGCCCCTGGCCTCTGTGGAGATCCCACAAAGCTTTACTCTGGCAGATTTTCCCTCCGGCGAAGCCGAAGCTCAGCGGCGTCTGCAGGCATTCGTAAACGGGAGTATTTTTTCTTATGCCGAAGGCCGCAACCGGCTCGACCTGGATGGGACGTCTTCTCTATCGCCCTATCTGCGCTTCGGCATGCTTTCACCGCGCCAGGCCTGCCAGGCGGCGCTGACTGCAGCCCAAGCGGCTGCCTCTGAAGAAGAGCGCAAAGGCCCACAGACCTGGCTGAATGAATTGATCTGGCGCGAATTCTATATTTCCATTCTCTATCATTTTCCCCATGTGCTGCGCACAGCCTTCAACCCCACCTTGCGCCGCATTCCCTGGCGCGCCGATCCGGCCGGTTTACGCGCCTGGCAGCAAGGTCTGACCGGCTATCCCGTGGTGGATGCTGCCATGCGCCAGCTGCAGGCCACCGGCTGGATGCACAACCGCGGGCGGATGATTGCTGCCTCATTTTTGGTTAAAAACATGCTGATCAATTGGCAGTCCGGTGAGCAATGGTTCATGCAGCACCTGGTGGATGGCGACCCGGCGGCCAATAATGGCGGCTGGCAGTGGACAGCCGGCGTCGGCACCGACGCCGCGCCTTATTTTCGCATCTTCAATCCGGTCCTGCAGGGTCTGAAATTCGATCCTGAAGGCACCTATGTGCGCCGCTGGTTGCCGGAGCTAAGCAGGGTACCAACTCGTTTTATTCATACCCCCTGGCAAATGCCGCTCGAAATCCAGGCGGCCGTCGGCTGCCAGATCGGCGCCGATTACCCCAGGCCCATCCTGGATGCGACCCAAACCAAAGAACGCACCCTGACCGCCTACCGCCAATCCAAAGCGGGCTCAGGAACTTAAGAAACACCAGGGAAGACCTACCGGCTCATTTTACAGCCGCGATCGGCTCCACCTGCACCTCGCCAAAATCGACCACCACCAGGCTGCCATCGGCCACCACCGTACCCGCGTTAGGGTAAAGGAAGAAATAGAGCATACCATCTTCCAATGGGCGGGTAACCGGTTCGTCTCCGCCAGCATGCAGGATCGTTCCGGTTTTTTCAACAATCAAGCGGGGCACATCCGTAGTATCCGTCATGATTTGCGATGCTTTCTGCGCATCCAAAACTTTCACTCTGACATCAATCAAACCACCCATCGCGGTCACCGCCACCAGTGTGATGCGCGTGCCGTACTGCTCTTCTAAGGTTTGCTGGGAGATCCTGTTCTGCGCTTCATTTTGCGCTGCGCCTCCCGGCTGCGCGTTCGCCCCAGAGCATCCGCTGAGGGTGGCAGCAACCAGGATCGATAACACCATCCAAATGGACATCCACCTGGCAGGGCGCCGACTTAGCTTTTTGCTGTCGGTTAAGTCTGGTACCACAGGTCTCATTTTTCCTCCAAAATGCATCGACGGGTCTATATATTATTGTAAACCCGGTCGCTTAACATGACATGCAGGAGGTCAGCGTTTTTCTGCTCTGACCTCCTGCGTGAAGTTCGGTGGGTGTGCGTTTCCCCGTTCAGGCTTTATTCGGGCTGCCTTGCGCTCATCGGTGCTGAGCGGCACAACGGGGAAACGTCACCAGTTTATCTGGTCAACATCGGAATAAATATCTGCTTGATCGCACCCGGTTCGGGTGGAATAAAGCTGGAGATATTATTCACTTTCAGCGTCGCGAATGCGGTGTTGCTCCAGTTGCCCGCAGCATCCATTACCCGCAGGTTCACGGTGTAGGTGCCGTTGGGCCGCGTGGCGACGTTGATGTCTGCCGTCAGTTTGGCTACTGCGCCGTTTTCCATCACCTGTGCCCGGACAGCGTTGCCTTGTCCAGGATCTGCGCCGATGAACCACTCAGCGATCGCAATGTTGTTGACCGCGTTGGTTGCATCGGCAGTCAACCGTGCCTTAGGTCCATTGTCCGCGATCGCCATGTTGGCGATATCGGGCAGTGTGCGGTTGATGATCAGCACAGTGGTGTTGAAGGCACCCCAGTTTCCGGCTGCATCTTTGCCGTGCACGGAAAGGGTGTGATTACCATCGGCCAGCTGCGCGATCGTCGAGAATGGGATGTCAATGTAGGCCACTTCCGTCAGGCTGTTGAAAAGCCCGTCATTCGGAATGAGCAGGAAGCCCGTTCCATTGGCACCGACCGTACCGATAAAGCCTTCGGCAGCTTTGATGTTCGAGACCGTATCCGTGAGGGTAGCGGTCAGGCGCACCGCAGCCACGGTCGAGTTGATGCCCGTGCGACCGTTGGTCGGGTTCGGTGAAGCGGATATGGGATCGACAACCGGTCCGGTCTGTGTCAATCACCAATTTACCGTGGTCGGAATGCCCCCAGTTACCCAAAGCATCCATGAGCGCACAGAGACAACATGCCCGCCTTCAAGCAGACGCGGAAACCGAGAAGGTCTTGGTCAGGCTGACGTCGCTGCACAGCGGTGGGGATGTTCTGGTGTGGGGATGTCGATGTCCATCGGGACAGCCGGTGCCGCCATCGATGCTGTATTCGGCAGCGATAACGTCACTGTTGCCCGTCGCGCGGTCGTCACCGGTCGCGGTCAGGTCCACATCGCACAGATCCGTTGGTCGGGTTGGGGGTCATACTAAGGATCTTGCTGACCGGGCCGGTTTGTCCACATAGAGAACAATGAAGTTGTACGTGAACCCCAGTTGCCGGCAGCATCCTGGCCGTGCACATACAGGATATGCTTGCCGTCCGACAAGCACCGCAGCGATGCCAGCCGACAAAGTGGCACGTGACATCCTCTAGTTGGTCACCGTCAAAATTGGCGTTCATCGAGCGCCAAATCGCCGTCAGCGCCTACCGCGTCGAGTCGATATAGTACTCTGCAGCAGTTACATTGGCAGCGCCGGTAGCCCTATCGCTGATGGTAGCGTCAATGTGACGTCAACGGTGCCGTCATTCGGCGAGTTGGCTGACACTCAGGCCAGTCGTCTGCGGTCCAAGCTCATCACGCCGGTGGTGGCGGTCCGTACCCACGTTGATGAAGGTCAACATCCCGCCAAAACCGGGCGCTACGCTGTTGTGCAGCATCAGATTGCCGTCGTAAACGGCATACTTGGTGCCTTGGGCAGCACCGGCAGGGATATCTGACGATCATATCCACCGTTTGGCCGGGGCCAAAGGTCTCAGCCACCATGCGGTGCGAGTAATTGCAACGGACTGCCGTCGTTGGCGATCACTTGCTGGTCCACGCCCAGGGTGGTCATGGAATGCTGCAGCAGGCTGGCATTGACGTAGCGTAACAGCACGTTATTTCCGGGCAGGGTCGCGATCGCATCCGTTGCCGGATAGGCTTTGCCGTTGATCAGGAAATACTTTGCTGCGAAATGGCGCATGTCGAACGTAGCCGGAGTGGCGCTGTTGTTCAAGTCCGGGTCGATTTCACTGAGCACAAGCACAGCTTGATCGTCATATGCGGTGGTCGCGTCATCGTAAGCCTGCCCGGCAGTCGCCGGACGGACGATTAATGCGCCGTACAGGCCCATTGCCGTCTGGTACTGGGCACCTGGAATCAAGCCGGCTTCATACAAATACGTACCAGGCCTGCTGGCTGTGAAGGTGTAGTTCTTGGTTCCTCCAGCGGCAACTCCGGTCATATCCGGGATCATCTCCTGACCCTGGAAAAGCAGTGCGGTGTTTACACCAAGCTCGTTGTGTAAATTGATCGAGACCGTGTCGCCCTGGTTGACGATCAACGTCGGGCCCCCGGGCTGGGTCACGGGACTATTGGCAATGCTGTATCCCCACACCGTCACCGATGTACCTGGAAGTGCCGTCGTACCGCTGACCGCATAGAGATCAACCACGGGCGCGGTTATCGTCACCGTTTGCTGGGCAGAGCCAGTCAGGAACAGGGCTGTGGCTGCGGTATTCGCTTGAACGACGCAGTCGCCAAACCCTGTTGGGCTGAACGTCCCCAGGATGGCATCTACCAACACGCAGGGACCGCTCACGTAACTGTAGGTGAGAGCACCGTCCGAATCTGTGATTGCGTTTACCGTGAAGTCGGCCCCGGGATATTCTGCCAAAGGCGCCTGGTTAAAGGTAATCGTCGGGGTGGCTTGATTATCGTGAATCACGATGTTGCTGAACACGCTCTCTCCGGTTGGAGCGGCCACATCCTGGTCATTGGCAAACGTCAGGTACAGGAAATTGCCCGTGAAAAACGTGCCTACCGGAATCGTGTAATGAACGACACTAGGAGCGCTGGCACTGTAGTTGTTGAAGGCCTGGATGCCGTAAACCTGCGTTCCGTAGAGTTGGAAGGTGTTAGCGTCAATGGTGTTATCTACATCAAAGCCGATGCCGTGGATCTCACCTTGCACGCTGCTGGAAAAGTCAAATTCCACAACCGTGTCTGCAGTAACATTATAGGGTATGCCCACTCTCTTCCAGGTGTTACCCACCGTGTGAAGCGTCAGACCGCCATCCTCGACGGTCACAGTCGATGGGCCAACATCCTGGGCGGGATCATAGGATTCGACCGGATAGTTGGCGCCGTTGACCGTCAGCATTAACGGTGGCGGGGGTGTACCCTCATATACCTGGATATTAGTGTAGATACTCTCTGCAGTTTGAGGGGCAGCATCCATGTCATTGGCAAACGTCAGGTACTGGAAAGCGCCTGTGAAAAACGTGCCTACCGGAATGATGTAATGAGCCGTTCCAGGAGCGCTGGTGCTGTAGTTGTTGAAGGCCTGGGTGGTAGCATAAACCTGAGTTCCATAAACCTGGAAGAGATGGCTGGGATCAACGGTATTATCAACATCAAAGCCAATGCCGTGGATCTCACCTTCCGCGTTGCTGGAAAAGTCAAACTCCAGGATGGTATTCGCCGTGACGGTATAAGCGGTGCCGAGATCCAGCTTCATCCAACAGTTACCAGTGAGATGCAGCGTCTCATTAAACCCTACCTTCGATGGTCGCACTGGCGCATACACCTTGTGTGGTGTCATACTGATCCAGGGTATATGCAGTCAAGACAAGGGGACCAAGAGCTGCTGCGGGCGTCACAGCTGCTGGTGAAGAGCGACATGAGCATCGCTATGAAGAGCAGCAGCCGGGTACCTTTTCTAACAAAGTTTGAAAGTTTTTTATAGTTTCGCATGGTTGCTCTCCTCTTATGGGCACGCATTCGGCACTGGTGGATCGATGCGCAGGTATGTGATCGGTCCGGCCATGGTTACGCCCCAGGCATCGAGCTGGTTCAATGCGTGATTGTGCGAGATGATGTAGTATTCACCGCACTGGTTGAGCGTATTTGTCCCAGGGGCAAGGTTGCCTTGCACCCCCAGATATGGGCTGCCGCTGTACATCATCCCGACCACCTGGTTGGCGATATCCGGGATTGTGACCGGGACGGGATTGGTCACCGGATCATAATCCTCTGCGTCGTACCATTTGGATAACACGTCCCAGGTCTGGCCTGCACCAAGGTTGATGTCGAACTTCTCGAAGGCAAGATCTTGGCACTACCGGAGCCTTCCAGCGTACGCCCGTCACGGGCGATCACCAGGCCGTTGTTACCGTGGGGGTGGAAAGGATAATCTTCGGTGCCCACATTCAGGTAATGGATTAAGGCCGGGTTCGGGTGGTAATTGGGATCCGAACTCGAAATGGTGTTATTGAATTCATGCACGCGCGCCAGGGCGCCGTAAGGTTGGCTGGGCAGCCAGGAGGCAAAGTTATCCGCGATCGTATCCGGGAAACCGCGCCCATTGAGCAGCCAGTAACGAGGGTGGTATGTATTGATATCGTAAGCCAGGTTTAATTCGGCAGCCTGGTGCAGGTAAGGATCGATCTCCGACAGCAGAACCATGAATTCTTCCGCCCATGGCATTTCAGCATTACCGATGAAATACTCACTGTCGCTGCGGTTGTTGGCGTAATTCGCGCCTAAAGCCGGCCGTACAATCATCGCGCCGAACAGCCCCATCCCCACCTGCTTGCGTGGGTTGGTCCCGCTCTCGTACAGGAAGCTGCCGGGATGTCCGGCCACGAAACTGTAAGAGACGGAGCCGCCATTGGCTGAGGCGGTGTTGGTCAGCGAAACCAGGTCCGTGCCGCTGAACTGCGGCTGGGCCGGGACGCCGTCCGCCAGGACATTATCCTGTCCGGGAAACATGATTGAAACCGCTTCCGGCAGGTTGTTCTTCAAGTTCACGGTCACCGTATCGCCTTCGTTGACGCACAGCACCGGGCTGGGATGTTGGAAGGGTTGCCCCACTTCCGTATAGCCCCACATGAACATGGTGTTGCCGTCGCCCAGCGTGATGTACCCGGTGATCGTTTCCAGGTCGAAGGTCGGGATTCGGGCTGGCCTTTTCGGTGCAAACCACGCCCACGGAGGGACCAGTTGCCGCCGCTGCAGGCTGTGCCTGTGCCATGGGAGCGGTTGAGAGAAGCAAAGCAACCAGCATCAGCACCAGCACCCAGGGCATTCGTTTATAAACTTTTGTATGCATTCGTAACTCCTTTTAGCGAGTGATCTAACCGCTGCGCCTAAGTGTTGGGGATTGATTGCGCGGCCAGGCTGCCGCTCGGGTACACCCGGACTTCCGTCGCCTGACCGCCAAAACCGCCGCCAGCCAGATTGTTCGAACGAGTAAAAGCCCGGTTGTAGAGCATGTATTTATCGAAGCCCTGTCCGCTTGTGCCGCTGCCGCCGCTGAAAGCCGGGGCAGTAAAGATCACATCAAAGCTCTCACCGGCTCCAACCGAGATCGTATCGGTTTCGTAGCTGATGTCTGTGCCATCCCGCCCGCGCAGGATCGTGGCATCTCGGCCAACCACCCGCATCTGGATGCCGGGCAGGGTCATGGCGCCTTCTTTGAAGCCCAGGTTGGCGAAGCGCAGGAGCACTTTTTCTCCGCCATTACAGGTCACCAGCGAGGAAATCGGCTGGTACTTGAGGTGTTCATAGCCTGGGATGGGGATCATATCGCCGTTGGCGTCATACACCGGGTTGAAGGGATCGATCGACCCATTGGGGGCGATGGTGTCCGGATAGACCCGCCCGTTGAGCAGGGCAAAGTCCGCCTTGTAATCCGTCCAATCCGGCAGCTGGATGTGCGCATCCGCCCAGTGGGCCTCGGCCCATACTTCGCTCATAAACATGGCGAATTCGCGGTCGTAACCGGTGGAACCATCATTATCGTTGTAGGCATATTTACCGCTGGGGTAGTAGGTTGTATTCCCATTCTGCAGCGGTCGCACGAAAACGATACCGGTCATACCCATGTGCACGTGCTCTACATCTTCAACATGGCAGTGGAACATGTAGGTTCCCTCTTCGCGCGGGCGGTAGATATAAGTAAAGTCGCGCCCGGTGGGTACCGAGACCGAGGTCGTCGGCTCGCCATCGAAGAAGGGCAGCACATTGCGGAAGCCGTGCCAGTGGATGGTATGTGCGTCGAACAGGTCGGGGCGCAGAGCCAGTCCCAGGTTGGTCAGCTTCATTCTGAACTCATTCGAACCATCATACTGGTCCACCCAGAACATGGGCGCGCTGTGCTGCGCATGATTCTTCTGGTTGCTTTTTTGCTGCTCGGTCATTCCGGTGATATTGCGGAAGCCGAAGATATAGGTTGACAATCCATCTACCTCGCCTTCGAGCGACCCTGGTGCAAGGTTGTCGGGGTGGAAGAACCCAATCGGTGGGTCCGCCGGAAGGGAAATCCAACCATCGGTGCCGGCATAATACAGGTCTGGTTCAGGGAAGCCAGCTTGCGCTTCCGCGACCAACTCCGGCAGGAGTACTCTGCGCAGGGTCGTGGGCAACAAACTTACCCCCGCGGTGGCGATCAGGCCACCCCCTGCTAGTTTCAAAAAATCTCTTCGAGAAACGGATCTGCTCATAGCATTTCTCCTTAATTAATTCGGGTTAGCACCAGTGAGGGCGGGTGTCCCCCTGGCCCCTCCGAGAAATCCCGGAGAGGTCGGGGGTCACCCTCATGTCCTGCTATCTGGCCATCATGGGGATAAAGATTTTTTCGTTTAAGATATTCTTCGGGGCGACCACCGCATCGGGCAGTGCCAGAGGCATGTCTCCGCCGCCAAAGTTGTCAAAGCGTGTATTCGTAGCGCCGCTTGTACCGGTGCCCGAGTAGAACAGTCCGATCTTACCGCCGCCCTGGACATTGGCCTGCGGCCAGGGGGTTGCTCCGCTGTTGACGTACACGCTACCGATGATGATGCCGCTCTGATACACGCTCACGAGACCATCCTGACCGGCGCGCGCGCCAAGCTGCTGGCCGCTGCCAAAGGTGATGCCCGTAAACGTGGCCCAAATCTGCCAGCCGTTGACTGGATCAAGCGTCTTAACCTGCACTTCGGAAGTATTCAGGTTGTAGGTGACCAGGATCAGGGCCGTATTGCCGCCAATGGCGTTGCCGTCCAGACCGCTGATCTTTAGCGCCAGGGCTTGATCTGTAGCCGTGGTGTTCTGCTCGCCCAGGGTCACATAGGCTTCCTGATTGGCGCCAAAGGTGTCGGGTACCCAGTAGATCAGGCCGTCGCTGCCCACCGTACGTACCAGGACATTGCTGCCCGGGATCGAGTAGGCGTTCACGTCTTGACTCGAGACACCGTCCCAATTCGGACCCAAAAGGTTGTCCGGTCTACCGTTGAAGTTATCCAGCAGCCCGGTGCGCGGGAAAGCCAGGATGTTGCCGACCACCTCGTCCGCGCCGATATCGTAACCGAGACCGCTTGGGCGAACCTCGTGATCGATATCCACCAGGGGAGCGAGAATGCCGTTCCTGCTGCTGGCTGCAGTGTCTCTGGCGACCGAGCTGGCCGGGATGTGGTAGTTGCCCATTAAGTGCGCCGGGACATCCACCGCTACCAGGATCGCGCCGATGAAGTTGGGGTTGTTGCGCCAGACACTGAACGCTACAGAAGTGTCGTAGGGTGCAATCACGTGCGGATCAGACGTCGAATTGCTCGGGTCAGTTGTATAAGGATGGAGCCCGGTGGACTGCTGGATCACGGAATTGGTGGGGCTTAATACGCCCGTCCCGTCCGCGACACCCAGGTCCCAATACTCGATCGGAGCCAGGTCGCCGGCTGCACCGAGACCTATGACTGCCCCGCCAGAGCTGGAGCCGGCCCGGTTGTCCCAGAAGATATTGTTGAAGAGCAGCGGATCGCTGAAGGACGATGCACCGCCAGGCAGGGTCGCCTGAAGCAGAACGCTGTTCATTGAGGTCGATAAGCCTGCCGGAGCAGGGGAGCCGTTGCTGGTGACTGCGGTCGCGGTGGTGATGTTCTTCATGATCGTGTTGTTGTACACGCGTACGTTCGGAGCATCGTTGATGCCGATCCCGCCGCCCTCATGGGTCGAGACGTTGTTGACGATGAAGTTGTTAAACACACTCATCGGGTAGTTGCCGGCCATCAAGAAGCGTACACCGCCGCCATCGTCGTTCGCCAGGTTGGCCTGGATCAGATTGTTATAGATATTCACCGGGCCGGAACCGGGGGAAAGCGTATTCGGGTCGGCTGGCAGTTCACCGGCGATCATTATCCCACCGCCCTCGTCATACGAGCGGTTGAAGTAAATCCGGTTGTCGTGGATCTGGCCGTCTGGGCTGTAGCCGTAGACCGAGAGTCCGCCGCCGTATTCAGCCGAGAAGTTGCCGCAGATATCATTGCTCGCCACGGTATAACCATCTGCGCCGGCGAAGATACCGATGCCGCCGGCCAGGTTGGTGCCGCCGTTGGCGATGATGCGGTTGTTAAGGATGCGCACATTATCGTTGTGGTTGCTGGTATTCGGTGCGGGCAGATCGGGCGTGCCGATGCGCACGGTGCCGTAACCGCCGCCGTTGTTCTGGATCATGTTATTGCTGATCTGCAGGTTGCGCGCATATGCGTTGGCGAAAACCGCCCCACCCTGGGTGACCACATTGGCCGGTAAACCATTCGGCTGACCGCCAATGACATTGAGGTTGTTCGGGAAACCTTGCTGGTCGCCGCCGCGCAGGTCAAAGCCGTCAATGGACGACGCCGTAGACGCGTTGTAAGCGGACGGGAAGGATCTGCGCCCGTTGTTTGGCACGTAGACTGAAATCACCGCGCCGTCATTGATATTCTGATTGCCTGACCAGGTCATAGTGTCAATCAGGGTGTACCAGTCGGCTGCCACCTGTCCGTCGCCGCCAAAGGCGCCGCCGTCGATGATCGAGCCAGGCACAAAGGTCGCGCCCTGGAAGCCGCCTGGGCCTACGCCCTGCAGCTTGACCCGGCTGTTGATGATCAGGTTCTCATAGTATGCGCCGCGCGGATTGCCGCGGGGATTCGCGAGATCGGGTTGGCCAGGATAGACCACAACCATGGCACCCTGGTTCGAATTCGCGTTCGACCCTTGTATGAAGGCAGCCGCAGCGTTGAGCGCACTCTGGATGGTGGCATAAGTCCTGCCGGGACCCACCTCGTAGATATTCGGGTTGTAGCCCGTACCGAGTACGTGGAAGGTCAAACCGTTGACCGTGTGCCGTTCATTCTGGGTGTTAATCACCAGTTGGTGCGGACCCACGGGCACGTCGAAGCCGCCGCTGTTGCGCACTCTGGCGGTAATCTGGGTGTCCGTCCAGCCCGCCGCGCCACCGACGATCTGCAGTGGGATACCATCGAGCGTGACCGATTCGTTTGGTCCTTGAACAGGTCCAAAACCGGTACCGTTGATCGTGATCGTGCGTGCCGCATTGTTGCCGTTGTGATAAACGTACGGCTGCGATACGGAGAACAATTCAGGAGAAGCCTGGTCGAGCGTGCAGTCCACGGTCTGGGTTTGACCGCCCGGAAGCTGCACCACCACACCCACCTGAGTAGGCGCCAGGTCAGCCGGGACGATCAAGCCAGGGATGGCTTCAAACTCGGCCGCGATCGTGCGGAACTCAGGCTTGTAGTTCGGGTTCAACTGCCCGGGAACGCCTGGATCGTTGCCAACGAAGCGGTACAGGTTGGCGCACACACCCGAGGGCGTGGGGCAGGAGATGCGGTTGGATGAGGGCAGCAGTACGTCGAACAGGCCGTTGTAATCGGATTCGACCGTTGCCACCAGGTGATTGGTCCAATCGTAGATGCCCACCGGGGCGAAGGGCACGCCGGCTTTCTCACCGTACAGCAGGCTTTTGGGATCGCTGGAGAAGTTGAGATCGTCGACGAGCAGGCCCCACATACGACCGGGGATGGGCACGTCGGTGAACAGGTTGAAGGTGGGAACGATCGACTTGCCGTTGTTGAGCTGCACCAGTTTGGTGTCGCACAAGGGCATGGGCAGGCCTTCATAAGGCGAACCGTCGATGCTCGCGAAAGTGTCATTGACAGTCGGTGTCGATGCCGGGACGGTGATTCCGCCGGGCAGTGCCACGGAGGGATAACCATCGCTTCCCAATCCGGCAACGTCGACCGTATGCAGCGGTCCGGCGCAGGCCGGGGGCGGCACTTGCGGGTAGAAGGCGTCGCCGTTGGCGATATTGATGTCTTCTTCGCGGGTCACCTTATACATTGGCCGTCCGGTAGCGTCATCAGGGATCTCCACCTCGACCAGGTAATCGGTATCACCGGGCAGGGGTTCAAAATCGCCCACGCTGCAGGTGCCAGAACTCGCATCAAAGGCACCCGGGGTTACGCCGTCAGCCAGGAAGCAGCCGTCGCCGAAGCCGTAGTTGCCGTCCACGTTGGAGTAGCCGGTCTGGAACTGGACACCCATCAAGGGTCCTTCCAGGCAGTCCGCATTAGGATCTAACGGCAGTACCTGCTCGTCCACACCGTGAACCAGCGGGTTACCATCTACATCACGGGCCACACAGCCCGTCGGGCGCTGCCAGGTTTCGGTCAGATAGGTGTTAAGTAAGTTGCCTTTCGCGTAAGAACCGTCACTTGCCAACTCATATCTGCCGGTTTCTGCATCGCAAGGCACACCCGCGTTGGTACCGCAGGGCACCGTCGCATACAGGTTGACATTCAGGTCGGGAATACCCGGCTGCCAGTCTTCCACAAATGCGAAACGGGCGTCCAGTTCATTGCGGGTGGTGTCGTAGCTGACCGTACCCACAATCCCACCGTTGCGTGGATCGATGCCGCCGGTCAAACCATCCGCGTCATAGGAATGCACGCCCCAGTCCAGCTTGCCGGACAGGCCGATGATCGGCAGTACGGAAACATCCACCCCTGCACCGGTAACGGTGGTTGGGGTTGGCTGGTTATCCGCCTGGTAGGTCACGCCAGTAGTGTAGTAAAGATCGCTGTAAGCCTCCATGACCAGCCATTGCGTCATGGGATAGGCATTTTCCATGAAATAGTAGCCGCAAGGGTCAGTGGTGACCACTGTCGCGCCGCGGTCCATTAGCGAATTTTCGCGCTTGCGCATGGTCAGGGTGTAGTTAGGCACGCCCTGCTCGCCTTCGCCGGGGTCGGGGCAGCCGTTGCCGTTCGCATCGATCCAGTCCATCACCCCATTGCGGTTGTCATCGTTGAAAATGTAGCCGTCCAGGAAGGTCCACCAGCCGGTCAAAGGCAGCACGCCCATGTCGACTGTTTCGCCGTTGTTGACGGTCACATTAACCAGATCCAGAATGTAATCCTGGGGTTCGTCCCACCAGGTCAGGGTATAGTTGCCGTCCGGCACGTTAGCGATATCGAAAGAGCCGTCAGCATTCACCGGACCGGCATAAATGGCAGTGTCGCCATTGGTCAGGTCGGTCAGGGTAACCCAGGCATTATCCAGAGGTTTGTCGAGTTTCATCCCGGTCAAACCGCCGTAAATTGTGCCTGGCAGGCCAACGCCGCCTGTCGGCGGGAAGTACACCTTGACTGCGTCAACCACACCCTGGATACGGCCTTGCGGGCCAGACGGCAGCGCGGCTGTCGGCCGCACATAACCAAAAATAATCGCCGGGAATGGTTCGCCAGCCACCACGAATTCCGTGTCCAGGCCGGTTGCGCCTTCCATTACCCAGGCATCCCAGTCGTGGTTGCCCTCCAGGGTGGTGGTCTGGATCCAATTCGACCCATCCGGCGCCACGACAGAAAGCGCGTACCGGTTGGGACCTACGTTTGGAATTTTCAGTTTGCCTTCCACGGTCAGGCCGTCGGCGACGGGCGGGTTTTCAGTCGTTGCCGGTGAGGTAACCACCGGGCAAACGCCGGCAGCGTCAAGTGGGTCCACAACAGAAATATCCACGCCGTTATCGACGACGTAGCATTTGCTCAAGCATTTTCCACCCGAGCCGGGGATTGGGTCGCCGTTGCCGTCATATTCGGTGCACAGCGGGTTGCCAAAGACATCCGTGGTGACTTCGCCCAAATAATCGGCGATATGCCCCTGGAAACCGGCCAGGCCGTGTTCCAGCGGGACATCCGGAGCGCCGTTAACCGGCGAAATATCCTCAAAAACCGCGGCCTGAATGGTGGCGGTTGGTAAGTTGGTTGAGTTGAGTTTAACAGTTACCAGGCCAGGTTCTTCCATTGGCATTGTGAAGGAGGTGCCGCCTAATTTGAAACCATCCGCCAGGACAGAAATCAAATACCTGCCGCTTGGCAGGTCAAAGCCGGGACCGAAATCACTTTGATCGCCCTGAGTGTAAATGGGGCTGTGCGTGGCTGCCCCGGCAATGGATACCCAGTGGCATGAGGCTGGATAACCCGGGCTGTCCGGCGAACAACCATCCGCAGGGGAACGCTGTTCAGTGGTGCCCGTGTTATCCTCGTTGATCAGGTATTTGTACTGCGTGATCGGATCACCGGCAAAGACGCCTGCACCGGGGTCCGTACGCTGGGCGACCACATTAATGCTCAGATGGTTCGTTGGAGCCGCCTGAGGAGCAGGAACATTGGGCGCGGCCACCACAAAAGTCGATTGGTAGCCAAGCACCATGCTCAGAATGACGATTAAATTAATTACCTGTCTCATCGTACTGTTGCCCGAAAAGGCAGTTTTGGAAATTTGGTTAAATTTCATTTTTTTCCTCCTGACCTGCGGTGGTAGGTGAATGCAAACGAGCACTGGCAGTCGTCTTTGTCAGCCAGACAATTTCCGATACACCTCCCCTTTTTAAGCCGGGTTCAAAAACAAACGGTTGAGAAACCTTGCTTAGATCCTTCATTCTTACCTCCATTATGTAAACGGGTTCGACTGCCGTTACAGCACGGCCATAAAATCTTGCATCCGTTCGAGCTGGACCTGGTACCAGTGTGCTACCGGTAACATATTGCTTGTGCGGACTGACCTCCACTACCTTAATATTTGTATCCCTGGCGATCGCAGGCAGCCTTTCCATAGATCCTTGGATTGCAGTGGATTGTTCGATAATGACTGCGTTGGAATTTTCATGTTTTACGATTTGAATCAAGTCTTCGATCGTAGCCGGGGCGGTCGCGATGACTGCAATCCCCTGGATTCCCGATAGATAGGTTTTAACCATTTGCATGACAAGCCCAACGCCCACCAAAACGACCGTTTTTACTTCCCATTCTCACCTAAAGCCAGTTTTATATTAAACAAATATTAAGTACTGATTAAACACTCCTATAGAATAACTGAAACCAATCTAAGATTCCATCCGCATACATAGATATATCGGACTATCTTTATCCTATTTGCGCTGTCATTCGGACTAGTCTGATATAGTCCATCGACTACATTTCATAGTCGGCCACCTCCTCAAGCCGCCAGACTTATGGCATAATCCATCCAGACGCACAACCGGGTACAGCGCGTGTGCGCGGCCTACGGCCTACACCAGATACCATTCAAAGCCCGTCTGCAACGACATTCCTCGATCAGGAGTTCAAAAATTATGGAATTCAAAAAAATATGTGTTATGGGTCTCGGTTATATCGGGCTGCCTACCGCCAGCACCTTCGCTACGTACGGGCTAAAAGTGGTGGGCGTGGATATCAACCCCACCGTGCTGCAAACCCTCCAGAATGGCGAACTGCATATTCACGAGCCAGGGCTGCGCACCCTGGTCCAGGCGGCGATAAAATCGGGCAACCTGGAGGTGCACAGCCGCCCTGAAGCGGCAGATGCCTATATCATTGCCGTTCCCACACCGATATACAAAGATAAACGGGCGGACATGCGGGCTGTCATCGCTGCTGCAGAGGCCATCGTTCCATATTTATCCCCTGGCAACCTGGTAGTGCTCGAATTGACCTCCCCACCGCGCACGACGGTGGATCTGGTGCGCCCAATTCTGGAACGCTCCGGGCTCAAGGCGGGAATCGATTTCCATCTGGTCTATTCCCCGGAGCGCGTGCTCCCCGGACAGATTCTGCGCGAACTGATCGAAAATGCGCGCGTGATCGGCGGCATCGACCGCAGCTCGGCCGAAGCCGGGCGCGACCTGTACGCCACATTTGTGCGTGGAGAAATCATCCTCACGAATGCTACGACCGCGGAAATGGTCAAGTTGATGGAAAACACCTTCCGCGATGTCAATATTGCCGTGGCAAACGAATTTTCCCGCCTGGCTGACCAGATTGGAGTGGACGTCTGGGAAGCCATCCAGCTCGCCAACCGCCATCCGCGCATACAGATTCTCAACCCTGGCCCGGGGGTTGGCGGGCACTGCATCAGCGTTGACCCCTGGTTCCTGGTGGAAGCTGCTCCGGACGATGCCCAATTGATCCGCACCGCCCGCATGGTAAATGATGCCCAGCCAAAATTCGTGGTCGACCTGGTGCGGCGGGCGTTGGGCGGAGAACTCAGCGGGCGCAGAATTTCCGCCCTGGGCCTGTCTTATAAACCGGATGTGGATGACCTGCGGGAAAGCCCGGCGATTGAAGTTGCCCGCCAACTGTCAGCGGCAGGTGCGAATGTCACCGCCTTCGAGCCGTTCAAACCGGATTTTAAACTGGCGGGCCTGGAAACGGTGAGCTCGATCGATGAAGCCGTCGCCCAGGCGGAAGCGCTGGTGCTCCTGGTCAACCATACTGCCCTGCGCTCGATCAACCCCCGCACGCTGGCAAATCTGACCCCGGCCCGCGTGGCGGTGGATACGGTAAACGGATGGAGCTCCGAAAGCTGGCAGGCTGCCGGGTTCAAGGTTTTCCGGCTGGGAGTAAACGCATGATTCGCATTGTTTCAATATTCGGCACCCGTCCCGAAGCCGTTAAAATGGCCCCCATCGTGTGGCAGCTGTCTCGCACCCCAGACATTGAATCGCAGGTAGTTGTAACCGCGCAGCACCGCCAGATGCTCGACCAGGTGCTCGATTTATTCGACATCACCCCCCAGGTTGATTTGAACTTAATGCGCCCCAACCAGAGTCTGGCCGAATTAACTGCCAATATTTTCACCCATCTCGACCCGATCCTCAAAGAACTGAAGCCAGATTGGGTGCTGGTGCAGGGCGACACCACCACGGTCATGTCCACTGCCCTGCTGTGCTACTACAACCGCATCCGCGTCGGGCATGTCGAAGCCGGCTTGCGCACCGGCGACAAATGGCAGCCGTTTCCCGAAGAAATTAACCGGCGGGTTGCCGGGGTGGCCGCCGACCTGCATTTTGCCCCAACCAAACACGCTCGCCAAAACTTGTTGAATGAAGGCATCCCCGAATGGCGCATTTCGTTGACCGGCAATCCGGTAATCGATGCCCTACGCCAGATCGTAGCCCGTCCTGCACCGCAGGAAGTCCTTAAATTATTAGCAAAACACGAAATCCACCCCGGCAGGCGCCAGCTAATCCTGATTACCGCCCACCGCCGAGAAAATTTTGGCCGGCCATTTGAAGATATTTGCCTCGGCCTGCGCCGCCTGGCGCAGGCATATCCAGACCGGCTGCAGTTGGTCTATCCGGTTCATTTAAACCCCAACATCCAGGAACCGGCTCAGCGCTTATTGGGCGGAATCGCGAACATATCACTCCTCTCGCCGCTGGATTACCTGCCCATGGTGCATCTCATGCAAAACGCCACCCTGGTGCTGACCGATTCGGGCGGGATCCAGGAAGAAGCTACCAGCCTGGGGATTCCCACCCTGGTGCTCAGGAACGTCACCGAACGACCGGAAGGCGTCGAAGCTGGCGTGCTTAAGTTGGTTGGCACCGATCCTGAAACGATTTTTACCCAGGCCCAACGCCTGTTGGAAGATCCTATGGCCTACCAGGCGATGAGCACCGCCCAAAACCCGTTTGGCGACGGGCATGCCGCAGAACGTATCGTCCAGGCAATTCAGGCCTATGCCGAATCTTGACCTGCGGCGCGGCAGCATTTGCCTGCTCCCCCTTCCCAGGGGGTTAGGCGGCCCGGCGTCCTTCGCGGCCCAATTGGTCGCCGCGCTGCAAAAACAAGGAGTGACAATCACCCATGACCCCCTCGCGCCTGGCGTGCGGGCCGTTCTGGTGATGGGCGGTACGCGCCATATGGATTTGATCTGGCGGGCAAAACGCCGCGGTGTGCGCATCGTCCAGCGCTTAAATGGGATGAATTGGGTCCACCGCAAGCTGCATACCGGCGCGCGACATTTTATCAAAGCTGAGATTGCGAACTGGATTCTCTCCACAATCCGCCGCTCGTTGGCAGACCGGATTATTTACCAATCTCGTTTCACGCAGGATTGGTGGCACAGGGCTTTTGGACCAGTTTCAGCGGCTGGCCGGGTTATTTATAACGGCGTCGACCTGCATATATTTTCCCCCGAAGGGGTGGGCCAGCCCCCCGGCGATCGAATGCGCATATTAATGGTAGAAGCTCGCCTGGGCAGCGGAATGGAAACCGGGCTTGAAAATGCCGTTCGATTGCTGGAGCAGTTAAACCAAATCGGCCGCCAGGCCTGGGAACTGATGGTCGCGGGGGACGTTCCCCCAGAAATTCAGGCGCGTTGGCCCGTCCTTCAGGCGGATGACAGGCTCAAGTTCACCGGGATTGTCCCTCGTGACCAGGTGCCCATCATTGATCGATCGGCGCACATGCTGTTTTCTGCCGATCTGAATGCAGCCTGTCCGAATTCGGTGATAGAAGCACTGGCTTGCGGCCTGCCAGTGATCGCCTTTTCCACCGGTGCTTTACCAGAAATGGTGATCGAAGGCGCCGGCAGGGTGGTCGCCTATGGCAGCAACCATTGGAATTTAGAACCGCCAGTGATTGGACCGCTTGCCCAGGCGGCTGGCGAAATCGCTGCCGCACAGCCCGGTTTTCGCCGGAACGCCCGCGCTCGCGCGGAAAAAGCATTTGATATCCAACAGGTTGTGGATGCCTATCTGGAGACACTGTTGGGTTCTTGAACAGACCGCTTAAACGGGAAGTTTTTACAACACCTGTTTCTACACACTCGATGTTACAATTAAGCGACTTAAATAAGGAGAAGGGTGAATCGGATGACTGTAACTCGATTTGTGGTTTCACCAGCAATTTTAGGCGGGTTGTCGGGATTGGTGCCGGGCGAAAAAAGCCCGCTTTCCCCCCTGCATATTCCAACCCCACCTGAATTAACGCCCGAGCAGCACGAAAGCTTGTTTGAAGCCGGGATGTTGGATCAGAATGGCCTGGTTGAATCTGCCCGCTTGATGCTGGCGGCCCTCGCGGAGGCCCCTTCCTTTGCTCGTGTCCGATTGAATGCTCCTACCGGCTACCTGGATGAAGCCATCCATTTCACTGGAGAAGGCGCCTTCTCAGTGGGAATCTCCAATACCCCGGATGGGCTCGTGCTAAATTCACCGGGCGATTCTGAAAATATTTTTTCACAGATCAAAGAATTCACCGGGTCATCCAACTATCAGGGACCCGCCTGGTCCGTTGAACTTCTGCCGTTGGAAATGCTATGCCTGGCAGCATTGATGGATTTGCGCCGGCAGGCCGTGCTGCGTGCGATTGTAGACCAACAGCCAGTTATTCCGCTGCCGTGTAATGTTTCGGCCATCGCCAGTGCCATTGAATCTATGTGGGGAAACCCGCAATGGCTCACCAATGCCATTCAGATCGCGACGGCTATCCGTACCCCTCCAGCGCCTCTTCTGGTTCAGGCCGCATTATCTTCCCTGGTTAATATTAATCAGGCCTGGCATCAAAACGATAGTTATTACCCGATACCCGAAGCCATCCAAACCGCCGATCGCTTCTTGTTGATCGATACCGTCCTTCACCTGGATGCGGGAAGCGCCAACATGCAAGGGCGGTTTACTTTACTACGCCAATCCTGGCTGCAAGCCAGCATCACCGAAATGCTGCATATCAGCCAGGTCAAAGACAATATACGTCTGCAGCTTGTCTCACCGGCAGCGGCTCTTAAAGAAATCCATTTCTTTCTCACCAATTACGATGCCGTGCCGGCGCCACCGATTGAGGATGTCGAGCTGTCAATTGCGATCCAGGCCGGGATTGGGGCAGGAAAGACTTATCCCCTCTCTGAGGAAACGGTCATCGGTCGCAGCGAACAGGCTTCCATTCACATCCTGGATTCGCGCGCATCTCGCCGCCATGCGGTCATCCGTAAACTCACACAGGGCTATCAATTGACGGATGCCGGCAGCACAAATGGTACGTTTCTCAATGGCGAACTGATGAGTGGGCCGTCCTGGCTGCATGTAGGCGATATGATTTCGATCGGAGAAACCCAGATCAAGGTAATTCGCAGCGGCGATCAGTTAAGCGATATTCCCAACGACCGGACCATCTTTGCGGGTGGCAATCCTCAAAGTCCCGCGCCGTCTTCCCCCAATCCAACCACTCCCCAGCTTGAAGCTGTGGAATCCGATCGTGCGGCGATGATCGAACACTCAGACTCTCAAGAGACGGCCCTAATCGATCCCGAAGAATCTGACCCGCCTCAATCAGCGGATGAAGAAGAACCTGCCCCTCCTCAGGCACCGCTCCCGGTGGTCATGGAAAGTTCCGACCAGCCCGCACAAGACCTGCCGGCCCCACCTATAGAGCCTGAACCCTCCGAGGAATCCCAACCGGCAGACGCCATCGAACCCGAAGAACCGCAAGCAAGCGTTCCGGCGGCTTTTGTTGAACCGGAGGTGCTTTCGGAAACAAGCATGCCATCTGGGACCGCTGACCCCGTGGAAACGTTGGATCATCTTCCAAATGAATTGGTTTGCCCGCAGTGCGGCAGCACTGTAAACCCGAGCGCCAAATTCTGCGGCGCCTGCGGTAACCGGCTGGATAATTAACGCGCAACCAGAAGTTCTAACTCCTCGACAGCTTGCGCTAATTCATCGGCAATCGCCTGCGGACCTATGTCCCAAAATGTGCGTACCAGTTCGCGGTAGTACCATAAGGTTCCTTCTTTTTTACCGCGAAACCGGCTCCACAAATTATCGCCCAATCGACGGTAATCGGCGGTAATCGTACGCACATTATGCAGTTTGTCGGCGGCGGACACCAGGCGCACTTCAAGCGGTGCCTTGCGAAGGTGGGCAATATAGGCTTCTTTACGGGGCCTCCAGGGTGGCTTCGGAAGGGTATCGGCATCCGTGCATCCTTCAACGATCGCTGTTACGCGCTCGCCAAACCGCTTGCGAATTTCTTCGCGGGTGTCTTTTCCACCTTGATCTTCGATCGCATCATGCAGCAGGCCTGCGATCGCCTGGTCTTCATCTCCCCCGAATTCCAGGACCAGCGCGCAAACCGCCAGCAAATGGCTCACATAAGGCACGCCGCTTCCCTTGCGAACCTGGCGAGCATGCAGCCGGGCAGCGTAAATTAAAGCTTCTTCAAAACGAACGGTTAAATTCATATTCCCTTCCTGGACATTATTTGCTGGGTAAAATCCTGACAGTAACCATTTACAACTATCATTGTAGGATTACCTCCATGTATAAAACTGGGTATCCAGATATTGTATCTCGGTTTGACGGTTTTATGACCACGTGGTATACTTTGACGTCTTGCGCCATGAAGGCGCAGAACATATCCTGCACGCTTCCTGGATGACCCCGCGTGCTGCTGAGAAAAGCAGTGAACGGGTCGTACGATGGGCGGCGGAAGATCTAACGCAAAGGAGTTTATAGTTCAATGGCTGCTGTTATTTCCATGAAGGCCCTATTGGAAAGTGGCGTCCACTTCGGTCACCGGACCAACAAGTGGGACCCCCGAATGAAGCCGTACATCTTTACCGAACGCAACGGCATTCACATCCTCGATCTCCAACAAACTGTAAAATCACTCAATACCGCTTACAACCTGGTGCGAGATACTGTCACCAACGGCGGTACGGTCATGTTTATTGGCACCAAACGCCAGGCCCAGGAAACAATCCGCGATGAAGCCATCCGCTGCGGCATGCCCTACGTGGTCGAACGCTGGATGGGTGGTATGATCACCAACTGGTCTACCATTTATAACCGCATTCTTGAGTTGGAACGGCTCGAGAAACTGCGCGATAGCGGCGAGATCAACCGCCTGACCAAGAAAGAAGGCCTGCTGATCGATCGCGATATCGAACGTCTGGATTCCCGCCTGGGCGGTTTGCGGCAGATGAAGAAAGTGCCGGATCTGATTTTCGTCGTCGATGTGATGCGCGAAGCCACGGCTGTGCACGAAGCAAATCTCAAGGATATCCCGGTGATTGCCCTGGTCGACACGAACTGCGACCCAACAACGGTGGATTACATTATTCCTTCCAACGATGACGCCATTCGGGCCATTAAACTGCTGGTTGGTAAAATCGCCGATGCCGTTGTCGAAGGCAAAGCAGCTCGCAAGGATGAATTTGAAGAACAGGCCGCGGAGTCAGATGCTGACGCTCAACGTCCAGTTTCGGTTCGCGCTCGCCTGCAAGAGGAAACCAACCTGGATGATTCTGCCCTTCTGGGAGAATCAACCCTGGCGAAACTCGGCAGTAAACCTGAGCAGGCTGAAGATGTTGAAGACATTGAAGACGTCGAAGACGTTGAAGATGTTAAAGACGTTGAAGATGATGAAGATGATGAAGACGTCAAAGCGACTGAAAAGGTAAAAGCCGTCAAAAAGACTGAAAAGGCAGAAGCCGTCAAAAAGACTGAAAAGGTAGAAGCCGTCAAAGAAGTCGAAAAGGTCGATGACGTCAAAGAGGACGAAAAACTGGACGAGTAAGAAAGTTCAGAAATCCACTACTCCCACCGCCCGAAAAACGGTGGGAGTGGTACGCTAAGCAGAAAACAAAAATAGCACGTTGAGAAAAGGATTTTTAGTATGGCTGTAACGACTGATATGATTAAACAACTTCGCCAGGCAACCGGCGCTGGCATGTTGGATTGCAAAAAAGCACTCGAGCAGGCCGGCGGTGACGTGAATAAAGCGATCGACTGGTTGCGTGAAAAGGGTCTGTCGGCCGCCGCCAAGCGCGCTGACCGAAAAGCAGCCGAAGGTGTGGTGGAACTTTACTCCCACGGCAATGGCCGGGTTGGGGTAATGGTTGAAGTTAATTGTGAAACCGATTTTGTTGCCCGCTCAGATGAATTTCGGAAATTCGCGCATGAGTTAGCCTTACAGATTGCAGCCGCTTCACCCCTATACATTACGGATGAAGACATTCCGGCTTCTGTGATCGAGCATGAAAAACACATCGCCGAATCTAAGGCCCGGGAAGATGGTAAACCGGAAGCGATTTTGCCCCGCATCATTGAAGGCTCTGTAAACAAGTTCAAAGACGAATTTGTCTTGTTTCGCCAGCCCTATATTCGTGATGACAGCATGACGATCCAGAAGTTGTATGATAATGTGGTCGTTTTGACCAAAGAAAAAATAGTAGTTCGGCGCTTTGCCCGGTGGGCATTAGGCGAATCATCTGAAGAATAAAGCAAATCAGGCCAACCGAAAGGTTGGCTTTTTTTTGCCAATCATCCCTGACAACCGGAGAAAACCCACCGCTAGAAATGGGTAAGGAGTATTATGGACGGTTTAAAATATCATCGGATTTTGCTGAAACTGAGCGGCGAGGCGCTGGCGGATGGGCCAAACACGGGCATCGATCCCCTGGCTGCCAAGCAAATCGCCGAGCGGGTGCGCGATGTGCGCGAAATGGGCGTGGATGTGGCCATTGTTATTGGCGCAGGCAACCTGTGGCGCGGACGGATTGGCACTGAGATTGGCATGGATCGGGCAACCGCGGATTATATGGGTATGCTTGCTACTGTAATGAATGCCCTGGCTTTAATGGATGCTCTGGAAAGCATGGGAGTCATTACTCGCGTCCAGACGGCCATCACCATGCAGACCGTCGCCGAACCCTATATCCGCCGGCGGGCGATCCGTCACCTCGAAAAGGCTCGTGTGGTCATATTTGGTGGGGGCACTGGCAATCCTTATTTTTCCACCGATACTGCCGCTGCTTTACGCGCGATGGAAATTGGCGCAGACGTTTTGATCAAAGCCACCAAGGTAGACGGCGTCTATGATAGCGATCCCAAACAAAATCCTGAAGCCAAACGGTTTGAGCACTTAACCTATATCGACACCCTCAACCGTCGATTGGAAGTGATGGACAGCACCGCCGTGTCACTGTGCATGGAAAATAAACTCCCAATCGTGGTTTTAAACTTATGGGACCAAACTGCCTTAAAACGATTATTGTTGGGCGAGGCGGTCGGGACATTGGTATCCAACGAATAGCCCCACGGCAGGTGCCGGGTCTGACACACGCACGGAATTTTCAGGTTCATTTGAATGAAAAATCTTGTCACCCCCCTCATAAAGGACTATAATAGCCGATTGTAATTAGTTCTTCTGGTTTAAAGAGGTGGTTGAATGCCCGTATATACCTATCGGTGTGAAAATTGTGGTGTGCAGTTTGACCGGTTTCAAAAATTTCAGGACCCATCGTTAACCTGGTGCCCGGAGTGCAATAAAAAATCTCTGCATAAGGTTTACCAACCTGTCGGTATCGTATTCAAAGGTTCGGGGTTTTATGCCACCGATCACCGGTCGCCCTCCGGTCAATCCAGGGCCAATTCTGAAAAAGCTGAAGAAGCAAAGTCAGAAGCAAAGTCGGAAACAAAAACCGACACTAAGCCAGCCGAAAATTCTTCGTCTTCCACAAAGAGTGAGACGAAGAGCGAGACAAAAAGCGAATAACCCCCACGCGCCAATATTGGCAGATCTCTTGTGAGTGACCCTGGGGTGGGGGCGCTCTGAGAATACCCGGGATGATATATCCCGGGATTTTTTTTGTGAGTAACGAAAAGGGACAGGAATTTAGGATGACTTTCTCAATGAAAGACGCTGAAGTATTACGCCGATTACCCGATGGTCTTATTTTGCGCCGCAGCACCGGCGCAGACGCTGAAAAACTGGCCGCATTTCAATCCACCATTCACTCGGAGACCGAGGAACCGGATGCGCGGGTTGGCACCTGGGTCAGTGATTTATTATCTGGCAGCCACCCCACCTTTGCGGTAGATGACTTTACCATCATTGAAGATGCGCAAACCGGAAAGATCGTTTCCTCGATGAATTTAATATCACAGACATGGCACTATGCCGGCATTCCCATCAAAGTCGGCCGTCCCGAACTGGTCGCCACCGATCCAGCCTACCGCAATCGCGGTTTGGTGAGAACCCAGTTTGAGGTCATTCATGAATGGAGCCGGCAGCGCGGTGAACTTCTGCAAGGAATCACCGGAATCCCGTTCTACTACCGCCAGTTTGGCTACGAGATGGCCGTAAACCTCGGCGGGGGTCGGGTTGGGGCCGCATTTAATGTGCCGAAGCTTAAAGAAGATCAGAAAGAAGTCTTCCAATTCCGACCGGCAGAGGCGGCTGACGTTCCTCTGATTCACAATCTTTACCAGCAGGGCTGCCGGCGTTCGCTGTTAGCCTCAGATTGGGACGAAACGATGTGGAGTTACGAACTCACCGGAAAAAGCAAAAACAATGTCGATCGTAATGATATCCGCATTATCGAAACCACCGAAGGTGTACCGGTTGGTTTTCTCAGTCACCCATATTATCTTTGGGAGAATATGTTTGTTCTGAATTCTCTGGAGCTAAAACCGGGGGTGTCCTGGGCTGAAGTTGTGCCTGCGGCGATCCGCTATATTTGGCAAACAGGGGAAGCTCTGGCTGCTCAAGAGAAGAAAACCCTGACCGCGTTTGGTTTCTGGCTGGATGAAAACCACCCGGCTTACAGGGTTGCCGGGGACAGGCTGCCTCAGAACCGCAGGCGCTATGCCTGGTACTTGCGCGTACCCGACCTGCCTGGTTTTATCAATCATATCGCTGCGGTACTCGAAAAACGCCTGGCCGAATCAATCTTGAACCCCTACACCGGGGAAGTCAAACTCGGTTTCTACCGCACCGGCCTCAACTTGAAATTTAAAGACAACCGTCTGGCGGATGTGGAGACCTGGCAGCCGACGACCAAGGATTCTGGCAAAGCAGCCTTCCCCGGTTTGACCTTTTACCAGCTGTTATTTGGTCACCGGAATATTGACGAATTAATGTTTGCCTTCCCGGATTGCTTTGTATCGGATGAATTAAAATTGGTTCTGTCGGTGCTCTTCCCCAAACAGCCCTCTAAGATTCTTGCTGTCAGTTAAAACCAGCCGATTGTGTTGTACAATTAACTGGAACCGAGGAGGTCCATTTGTTCAACTTCTTTAAACGAGATAAACCGGTGGAAAATAAAGACCAGGAGCCCGTATCCGAATCGGATCCGGAACCTGCACTTCCAGATCAGGAAGGTGCGCCCAAACCTTCCAATCCCGCGGCACCCCCCGTGGCGGAATCGAAACAGCCGCTCGACAGTTCCCCCTCACCCGCAGGGACGCTCCCCCGGGACCAGGTTGAAGAGGATGCCGGATCGCAACAACCCGCCGCTGAAGAAACGTCAGCGAGTACGAACGCGGCATCTTCCCCACCTGTCGCGGATGAATCGGTTGCCCGGGCTACTATACCGGATTTAACCACTCTGAAGGAGGCTCAGGCTCCTCGTAAAAGCCTGGCATACAAAATGTTCAGCCCTGAAACACGCCTGGGTCGCTTCATGCGCCCGGTGCTGCGCTGGCTGGCTGCCATCACCGGGTTGTTCGCACTCGGTCTGTTGGCGGGTTATATCTTGCTTTACCAGCCCACCCAACGTGCGCTGGACGCAGCCCTGGCCAGGTTGGAAACATCCAACCAGATCGTCAGTCAAAAAGCTCAGGGATTAGAATCTGCCCAAACCGGCCTGGACCAGGCACAGCTTACCCTCAAACAGGTACAAAACAGGCTGGATGCGGCCGCCAGTGAAAACTCGCTGCTGGTCGTTTTGGTAGATGTCAGCAACGCGCGGGTTGCCCTGGTTGAGAAGGACGGTGCTGCCGCAAAAGCAGCCATCTCACAGGCCCAGACAAACCTCAACCAGGCCCTGCCATACATCGAGAAGCAGGACAAAGTGCTATCCGATCTGCTCTCCAGCCGTCTGGACCTGATTGCCAAAGAGCTGGTCAGCGACCCGCAAGCCGCCCAGAGCGATCTGGGAAAGCTTTCCAGCGATCTTACCAATCTGCATAAACAATTATTTGGAGATTAATTGAGAAATTAAAAAGGTTCGGGTTTGATTACGCCCGAACCTTTTTTATATATTCGACTGTACCTTTACAGGAAAGAACGGTCGGGGATTAATACCGCAAAATTGCTCCTATTCCTTCCAATTTTTCCATGGCAGGCGTAGATCGGACGACATTCACCTCGCCTCCTTTGCGCATAACCGTATTCACCGCCAGTTCGATCCCATCTCGGGTACGCTCCAGCTTACCTTCCCCACATAACGGGCAGGTTTCATTTGTTTTCGTCAGGTATAGCGCATTGCATTTATTGCAAACGTAACTTTCATGACGCAGGTTTTCGACAATAACCAGTGTCCTGACCCGATCATGGTTTACAGCATCAAAAGTATCCACCAGGCCGCCGACAGCTCCACTGAGTTTGGCTGCGCTCGTGACCAGATTCTCGATTAGATGGCTTTCGGCTTCCCGGGCAGCTTCCATACCAATTTGCAGCGCCCGTTCGCGCACTTCCGTATTGGATGCGGTCATCGCCATATTGAACGTGCCCATGACCAGGCTCTGCCAGGCTTTGGGCAGTTGGCTGCGAAATTGCGAGATATTATCATCGGATCCGCCAATCAACACGCGCCGCACCCGGTTTTCATCAAAAAAGCCCACTGCAAAATCTACAGCATCCTTCATATTGCGGTCAACCACTTCATCCATGTGATCTGTTCGTCCGGAAGAGCCGCCTTTTCTTCCTGGAAAAGACGATGCACCGCCGCGTTTGGTATGTTTTACCGCTTCGCCAACCACGCCCTCCTGTTCACGTAATTCTCCCAGGTGGAAATAAAACGCACGAGCTCCTTGCTTATCGACCAGAACCACGCCATAACCTCCATAATTGTCGAGGAGGTCTGCAAGGGGTTTAACAGCGGGCCGGTCGCTTACTCGAACCAGGTTGCTCATAGGAACTGCCAGCGGATAAGTGTGAAAAAAATTTTGAGCCGCACAAGAAAACACCGCCACTGCTCTTCCAGATCCATCATATTGGTGGCTGAAATAACGTTCAACATCGTTCACGTCCCGTGGTAGATTGATATCCTTCAACATCGTTTTCAACTGCAGCCGGTAGGCGTCAGCATTCCCTTCTGTTGGGTCTGTACTGAGATAAACGCTCAAAACGGGATCAGGGGCGACAAAATCAAGCAGTTCCCTCAAATCGTTGTCATTGAACATGGCAACCTCCATTTACATTTTTTGTTGTTAAGGACCAACTCCAGCGCTTCATCTGACAGGCTGGAATGAGTGTGAAACAATTACCAATGCTCAGGGCCGTTTGCCCAATGTGATCACTACCTCCTTCTCTTGATTATCTCTTAAAATCGTAAATGTGACCTTGTCACCAGGGCTTTTATTTTCCAGAATATAGCCAATCAGATCTCCGAAATCCATCACCGGGCGATCGTCGACGCCGATCACCAGATCGCCGCCTTGTGGAAAGGTATTCAAATTCGTGGATCGGGCGCCGCGCAATCCCGCTTGATCTCCGGGACCGCCTTCGGCAACTTCCATGATGTAAGCGCCGCTGGTCCGGTCCACACCCAGCGCTTCATAATCCGCCAGGGATAAAAATGAGCTAAATGTGATCCCCAGGTAAGGATAGTCGTATGAGCCCTGTGCAATCAATACCGGGACAACCCGCTTCACAATATTAATCGGAACTGCGAAACCAATGCCGCTGTTTACTGGATCACCAGAAGCAGTGGTCCCGGTGGTTCGAATTGCGCGGTTAATCCCGATTACCTGGCCATTCAAGTTAAGCAAAGGGCCGCCTGAATTTCCCGGGTTAATCGACGCGTCGGTCTGAATGATATCACCGGAGGAAAAGTAGTTGCCGCTGGATGCCTGGCGCAAGGAGTCCAGCGTGCGCCCTTTGGCCGAAACGATACCCAATGTCATTGTCCCGGTCAGACCAAACGGATTCCCCAGGGCAATAACCTGCTGCCCAACCAGCAGCTGATCTGAATTCCCCAGGCTGAGCGGGATCAATTGATCTGGAGATGCATTTACTTTGACAATCGCCAGGTCCGAATCAAGATCTGTCGCCACGACTTCGGCCCGCACTTTCAAACCCGAAGCGAAATCAACCTCCAGGTCGCTGGCCCCATCCACCACATGAAAATTGGTGATGATATGGCCATTCTTGTCATACACAAAACCGGAACCTAAACCACCGCCCTGATCGCCTACTGTTAAAATTGACACGACCCCCGGAATTACTTTTTCATACAGTTCCGGAAGACGGGAATCCACATCTGTCCCCGATAAGATTGGTGGGGCCACGTCCTGCGGGGCATTCACCGCAATTGTGGCCGCCGGCCTGGAAGTAGGCTGCGCTGCCGTGGTCGCGCTGACCGGGCTGGTAGCCGAGATGGTCGGGGTGAATATCGTCGACCCGAAGCTGCATGCCAGCATGGCAAATGCCAGTGTCAGGACCACAAAAACAGTAAAATGCTTCATGAGAGTTTCCTTAATTGTTCAAATAACTTCTCTTGTTCTGAAGTAAGTTTTCGCGGCAGTGTTACCTTCATTTTCGCAAACAGATCGCCGTGTTTTTGGGGATCGCGTAAATGAGGCATCCCTCGTCCGCTTAGACGCATGGATTGTCCGGGCTGCGTTCCGGCTGGAATCGTTAAAACAACTTCACCGCCAGGGGTTGGCACGTGAGTCTGCCCCCCGAGTACAGCGGTAAATAAATCCACCGCAACCTCGGTGTACAGGTCATCCCCTTTGCGCTCGTATTTTTTATCCGGAGCGACATCAATCACCAGATAGATGTCGCTGTTTCCCGGTCCTACCCCACTCATACGAACCTTTGTACCATTGGCAGCGCCTGCCGGAATCTTAACCGTCAGGCGGCGGTCGCCAATTTGTATGGTGCGCTCAGCGCCCTGATAGGCTTCTATCAACGATATTGTAACGGGCTGTTCGTAGGTTTGGGGCTCAGGGCGCACGGACCTCCGCCGGCGCGTTCCGGTAGTGGTTCGGTTGCCCATCCCACCCATACCGCCAAATATTTGGGTGAAGAAATCTGAGAAACCGCCCCCAAACATGTCTTCCAGATCCTCGTAGCTGCCCACGTTCACCCTTGTTCTGCCCCGTCCAGGCTGTTGTTGGGTTGCCCATTGATCCCAATTGAAATTACCGGGTCCGCCGGCGTTCTTCCATTGGAAATAAGAATCACCCAATTGATCATAACGCGCTCTTTTTTCGGGATCGCTCAAAACCTCCTGAGCCTCATTAATATCCTTAAATTTATCCTCGGCTTCCTTATTGTTTGGGTTGTGGTCGGGATGATATTTCATCGCCAATTTTCGGTAAGCCTTTTTAATTTCATCCTTGGTGGCGTTTTTATCGACCCCAAGTAACTTATAATAGTCTTTATATTCCATACACTTATTTTATTCATTTGCCCTTCATAAAGTCAAGCGCATGGATCATATCTTATACAACTCTTAGAATTTGATAAGTTGGTGCTATGAAAAATTTCTTCCGACCGACTGCAGGTCAAAAAATCATTTCTGGTCTGGTGACCTGCCTGATTTTAGCAATTGCCTCCTATTTTTTGGCGACAGCCATGATTGACTCGTTATACAGCTACCGTTCTCCTCTCCGGGAGACACCGCCACAGCCCGGCACCAGCCTTGGACAACCCTCCACCCGGCGAGTAGTCTTTGTGCTGATCGATGGCCTGCGTTATGACACCTCCTTAAACACAAGCATAATGCCCGTCTTGGATATGGTTCGCCAGCAGGGGGCTTCTGCCACGATGCATTCCCGCCCACCCTCTTATTCCGAACCGGGATATACCACCTTATTAACCGGTGCCTGGCCGAACCTGAACGATGGCCCCGCGATTAACCTGGATTATGCCGAGATTCCCACCTGGACGCAGGACAATATTTTCAGTGCTGCCAAACGAGCAGGTCTATCGACTGCAGTTTCCGGGTACGATTGGTTCGAGAAATTAATTCCCCAGGATGCCGTCTCAGCCAGTTTTTATACCCCCGGAGAAGATCAAAATGCTGATCGGGCGGTGGTAAATGCGGCATTACCCTGGTTGGGGCAAGATTACCAGCTGATGCTGATCCATATCGACCAGGTAGATTATGCCGGGCACCACGAGGGTGGACCGCGCTCTCCCAATTGGAATGCTGCTGCCGCCCGGGCGGATGCCCTCCTGGGAGAGATTGTTTCTAAACTGGATCTTACCCAGGACACCTTACTGGTAGCCAGCGATCACGGCCACATTGACGCTGGCGGGCACGGCGGAATCGAACCGGTCGTTTTGACCGAACCGTTCGTTCTGGCCGGAAAAGGGGTGAAACCCGGGAAATATGGCGACGTTCAGATGGTGGATGTTGCCCCAACGCTGGCTGCCCTTTTGGGTACGAATCTTCCGGCCGATGCCCAGGGCCAGCCCCTGGTCGATTTGCTGGACCTGCCTGCCGCGATCACCGCTGCACTGCCCGGGGCAATCGCGGCCCAACAAACTGCCCTGCTGGAGGACTACACCCAGGCTATCGGTCGTCCGATCCCGCCCGCAGAGATTCCCCAGGAGGCCAGTGTGGCAGCGTATCAAGATCTGCTGCAGTCAGCCGTGGATTCCCGTCTTTACCTGGAAAGAGGTTCGCGCTGGGCTGCCGTGGGATTTTTGCTGTTGCTGGTCGTGGGTATCATCACCCGCATCAAACCGCGCGTATTAGCCTGGAACTTCGGCGCAGCCGCGCTGGCTATTGGCCTGTTCCATCTGCGCTATGCATTGATCGACGGCCACCCCTATTCTTTAAGCTGGGTGCCCGGCCAAATGGACTTGATCCTATATGTTGCCATCACTGCCGGGTTCAGCCTTGTGGTCGGCTGGCTGGTTGCCATGTTGGGACTGCGGGGTTTTCGTCTCCCCCCAAGAGATGGGGTGATTTCTGCCCTTGGCTATATCATGGCAGTCTTCCTATTGCTTGCCCTGCCCGTTAGCATCAGTTATGCGCTCAACGGCCTGACCATCACCTGGGTTCTGCCCGATTTTCTTTCATATTTCATCGCCTTCCTGTCACTTCTCATGGTTTTGATCACGGCTGTGGTGGGTCTGGCCCTGGCAGGCATAACCGGGATCATTACCCGGGTCGTTTCATCCAGAAATAGTGAAGAATAATTCTTTGGGCTGGAAAAAATATCCGCTCTCGGGCTATAATTCACTTCTATTACCATTTACTTAAGGAGGGTTCATGCCATCCGGTTACTATCGTTTTCCCACTATTCAGGGGGATACAATCATTTTTGTTTGTGAAGACGACCTGTGGACAGTCCCGGCAGCGGGAGGAATTGCTCGCCGGTTAACTTCAAATCTTGGAGAAATTACCCATCCTGCCCTTTCACCAGACGGCAGCCAGGTGGCATTCGTCGGAAGAGATGAAGGTCAGCCAGAAATCTATGTGATGCCGGCCCTCGGCGGGCGGGCGCGCCGCCTGACATACCATGGAAGCACCCAGATCCTGGTTGCCGGTTGGAATTCTGCCGGTGAAATCCTTTATGCCACCCATGTAGGGCAGCCTTTTCGTGCCCTGATGCAGCTTTACACCATTTCTCCCGATGGAGGGCAGCCGGTCCTCTTGAACTACGGTCCTGCCCGGGCAGTGGCCTACGGTCAAAATGGCGCCTTGGTCATCGGGCGCAATACCGGCGACCCGGCCCGCTGGAAGCGTTATCGCGGGGGGACCGCTGGAACGTTGTGGATCGATCCCACCGGCGATGGCGAGTTTCATCCTCTGCTTGACCTGAAAGGCAATATGGCTTCCCCGATGTGGTTGGGAGAGCGCATTTACTTTCTCTCTGATACGGAGGGGGTTGGCAACCTCTATTCATGCCTGCCGGACGGCAGCGATTTGCAGCGCCATACCGACCACAGCGACTTTTATGCGCGCAATGCGGCCAGCGACGGCCAACGCATCGTTTACCACGCCGGGGCGGATCTTTTCCTGTTTGACCCGGCTGCAAACGCTGCCAGCAAAGTGGATGTTCAGTTTTTCTCCCCACAGGTCCAGCGCAACCGTAAATTTTCTGACCCGAAGCGCTACATGCGCCAGTGGGCTCTCCATCCCCAGGGTACGGCCCTGGCAGTGCAAAGCCGCAGTTATATATTTTCTTTCTTCAATTGGGAAGGCCCGGTGATGCGCCACGGCGACCCGGAGACACCGGCACGCTACCGCCTGGCAGCCTGGTTGAATGACGGCCGGCGGTTGGTGGCCGTCACCGATGTGCAGGGTGAGGAAGTCTTCGCAATCCTCACCGCAGACGCCTCCCAGCCGGCGCAATATTTACCGGTTCTGGATATTGGACGCCCGGAAGCGATTGCCGTTAATCCCCAAAAAGATCAGATTGTTTTCAGCAATCACCGCTATGAAGTGTGTTTCCTGGATCTGGAGACACACGAACTGACGCGCATCGACAAAGGCAAATCCGCCCCGATTTCGGGCTTTAATTGGAGTCCGGATGGCGAATGGGTTGCTTACAGTGTTTCGCTCTCCAACCAGGTGGCCGGTATAAAGTTGTGGAAGGCCAGCAGCGGAGAAATAACCCCCGTCACCCAACCTGTCCTGCGTGATGTATCACCCGCTTTCGATCCGGCGGGAAAGTACCTGTACTTTCTATCCTACCGCATCTTTGATCCGGTCGCCGACAATCTCGGTTTCGATTATGGTTTCCCGCGGGGAGTGCGCCCTTATCTGGTCACGCTGCAAAAAGATACGCCCTCACCTTTCCTGCGCCAACCACAGTTTCCCCTCGAAGAAAAGAAGGCCGAGGAAGTACCGCCCGAGGTTCCGGAAGAAGAGTCTTCTGCCGGATCCGAGAAGGATGCGCAGGTTGAAAACGCACAGGAAGCTGCTGCGCCAGATCCTCAAACTTCCACCGAGACTGAAAGCCCGGAAAAGCCGCAGGAGCCATTCAAGATGCAGATTGACCTGGAAGGACTGCAGGAGCGGGTCATCGAATTCCCTACTCGCGACGGACGCTACGGGCGCATCGCGGGATCGACCGAGAAGAAGATTTTTTATTCACTCTATCCGATCGAGGGCACACTTAACAATTCGTCGATGAATCACGAACCGGTATCCAACGGACTGCTCCAGGTGTACGACCTGGAAGAGCAGAAGGAAGAAACCTTCATTAACGGGATTGGCGATTTTGAAGTGTCGAGAGATGGAAAAATGCTGGCAATTCAAACCGGCCTGCGCCTGCGTGTGATTAAAGCGGGCGTCAAACCTACGAGTGAAGGTGGGGATTCCCCCAGCCGTAAAAACGGCTGGATCGATCTGCGCCGTCTGCGCTCGCCGGTTATCCCGGGCGTGGAATGGAAGCAGATGTTCAACGAAGCCTGGCGTTTGCAGCGCGACCAGTACTGGACGCCGGATATGGGGCATATCGATTGGCTGGCAGTCCATGACCGCTACTTGCCCCTGGTCGAGCGTGTTGCCAGCCGTTCAGAGTTTTCGGACCTGGTTTGGGAAATGCAAGGCGAGCTGGGGACGTCGCACTGCTATGAGTTGGGCGGTGACTACCGTTCCGGTCCGCATTACAGCCAGGGCCAGTTGGGCGCTGATTTCGAATATGACGAAGTCGGCAGATGGCTGGAAAGTGACGCGCATCGTGCACGGCGATGTGTGGGATGAAAAAGCCAGCTCTCCGCTCATCCGCCCGCCGCTGGATGTCGTCGTCGGGGACGTGCTGCTTGCGATCAACGGGCAGCACCTGGGGCAAACAACCGCCCCCAACAGTGCCTTGGTGGGCCTGGCAAACACCGAAGTAAGCCTGACCTTCGCTCCCCGAAAAGATGAAAAACCGCTTTCGTTCTCGGTGAAACCGTTGTCGAACGAGGGCGGCCTGCATTACCGCGAATGGGTCAACCGCAACCGCGAATACATTCACCAGGCCAGCGGCGGACGGGTCGGATATGTCCATATCCCCGATATGGGCTCGCATGGTTACGCCGAATTCCACCGCGGCTACCTGGCAGAAGTGGACTTTCCGGGGATGATCGTCGACATTCGGTTTAACGCCGGCGGCAGTGTTTCTGCCCTATTGTTAGAAAAACTGGCCCGCAAACGCGTCGGCTATGATATCACGCGCTGGGGAGAACTGCCTTTCCCTTATCCATCCGAGTCGGTTCAGGGACCGATCGTGGCCCTGACCAATGAACACGCCGGATCCGATGGCGATATCTTTGCCCATGCCTTTAAATTGATGAAATTGGGCCCTTTACTGGGCATGCGCACCTGGGGCGGTGTGGTCGGCATCTGGCCGCGCCATTCGCTGGTCGACGGCACCATCACCACTCAACCCGAATTCTCGTTCTGGTTCAAAGATGTCGGCTGGGGTGTCGAGAATTACGGCACCGATCCAGATATCATGGTGGACAACACACCCCAGGATTATGCCCGCGGGGTAGATGCCCAACTTGAACGCGCCCTGAGCGAAGTTCTGACGCTGCTGGACAGTGCCCCACCCATGCCAGATTTCGACGCCCGGCCAAACCTGGCCCCGCCGCTCTTGCCAAAACGGAATAGTTAAGTTGACAAAAAAGAGGCCGCGTTTGTGCGCAGCCTCTTTTTTATCCAAAAGGAGTTCTACTTTTCAACTGGCAGCTGCGCCGCCACCCAGGCACCCAGCCCGCCCCCCAGGTTGGTGACATTGGTGTAACCGATCTGGCGCAGGGCCATCATGCCCAGCGCTCCCCGATGTCCAGATTTACACATGACGACGATCGCCGCGCCTTTATCCTTGGGCAGTTGATCCAGATTGTCGAATAAATCCAACAATGGAATATTGATCGAGTCCTTGATGTAGCCGTCGGCAGTGAGTTCCGCAGTCGTGCGCACGTCGATAATCACGGGCTTCGTGGCATCATCTGCCAGGGATGTATTGAGGTTGGACGCGCTGACCGCATAGAAACCACTCGGGATGTCGGTGAAAAAGGTTGTGAGCAGTTCCAAACGAGTCTTGTCGACTTTGGGTGCGGTTCCGGCTGCTGCGCCTTCCGGCTGCGATCCGGTCACAAGCGCCAGGCTGGCTTTTTTCCAGGCTCCAGTTCCCCCGGCCAAGTTGCGAACATCCTGGTAACCCAGGAAGTGCAGTGCAGCCATCACCATCGCCCCGCGGTGGCCTGAGGCACACGTCACGACGATTGCTTGATCCAGTGCGGGCAGTTTATCCAGATTCTTGAGCACATCGCGGGTCGGGATATTGACCGAACCCATGATGTAGCCATCTTTTTCGATTTCAGAGGCTTCACGTACATCAAGCACGAACGGCGCCTTGGCCCCATCGGCCAGGGCAGCGTTCAAATCTGCGGCGCCTATCGAGTAATAACCCGTGGACATATTCTTAAGGAAATCTGTCCAGACTGCGGTCCAATCCACCCACCCTGCCACAGCGAACTGCCCGGCTTTCCAGGCATTCATTCCGCCGCCCAGATTGACGACATTTGTCCAACCTGCCAGGCGCAAGCCCAAAGCAACAATCGATCCGCGGTGTCCGGAACCACAGTAAACGACCAATTCCTGGTCTTTTGCGGGCAACTTATCCAGGCTGGTAAAGACCTGGTCCATGGGAAGATTGACTGCGCCTTCGATGTAGCCGTTCGTTTCAAATTCACCGCTGGTGCGCACATCCAGCAAGAAAGGCGCCTTATCGGCCAGGGCTGTATTCAGGTTAGCGGCGCTGATGGAGTAAAAACCGGCCGGCATCTCGGTGAAAAGTGTATCCAGGGTTTTGTACATGGACTGGCTGGCCAGAATGGGCATCACACCAGATTTTGGTGCGACAGGCGTTCCGGTTTCAACAGCCAATTTGGCCGCGATCCAACTGTTCATTCCCCCGCCCAGGTTGCGCACGTTGGTGTACCCAAGCAGCTTGAGCGCAGCCATCGCAAATCCACCACGGTGTCCGGAAGCACAGTAGACCACAATCGCCTGGTCCTGTGCGGGCAATTTGTCCAGATTGGCGATCAGGGTGCGCACCGGGATGTTCACTGCGTACTTGACATACCCGGTCTTCTCCAGTTCGGTCGTTTCACGCACATCCAACAGGAAGGGGGCCTTATCGGCCAATTCGGCATTCAAAGCGCTGGCAGAGATCGAGCCGTAGCCCTTATCTGCCGGAATTTCGGCGATCAGCTGGCTGAAAAGGGCCGCATAATCTGGGGCCGGTTCAGCCGTGGCGGTTGCCGTTGGCGCCACGGTAGCCGTGGGAACGGCAGTTGGGACCGCAGTCGGCGTCGCGGTCGGTACCAGTGTTGCCGTCGGAGCAGGGGTAGCAGCCGGGGCACAGGCTGCCAAAAGCATACTGAACAGTAGAACAGCAATCATTAAACGATTTATTTTTGACATTCTTCTATCTCCAATAGTTGATTCTTACCCACAGCCGCAGTCTGGCCGCGGCTGTGGGTAGATTAAAACAGGTTGATTAAGGTCTCTTTGCGGGAATCTGATCGACGATCACGGGTTGGTTCGCCTCGAGTTCATCTTCGGCGACTTTATCGGCCGTCAGGAAAATATCCGCATTGCCATGGCACGCATTGCAGCTCTCGTTCTGAGGTGTGCTGCGCTGGATGTTGTGCGGGGTGGCATACGCCCAGGTCGGCAGCTTATCGAAGTTCGCCAGCAGGTTATCTCCGTAATAGGCAAAATTATCAGGAGATTCTGGGATATGCCGCACGGTTACGTAGTCATACGGACGGTCATCACTTTTCAGGGCATTCTTCCCGATAAAGAAAGTCATGTAGCTGCCATCCGTCTTATAGAAGGGCAGGTTGGTCACTTCACTGACCGCAACGTGGCAGCCATCGCAGCTGGTGTAGCTTATGCTGTGGCAGACCTGGCAAGAGAGCTTGTCCTGATGCAGAACATGCTGTGAAATGCTATCCCCGGCTGCGCCTACATCGGGGTGGCAGCTTTCACATTTTGGATTCTGCACCCCGGCGTAGCGGTTGGTCGACTGGTCGGCGGGTGTGGTGTGCATACTGGTAGCATCATGACAGGTTATGCAGTTCATGCGCTGTTCGCGAAAATGCACATCGCCCGGCAGGTCCTCATTCTTGCCCAGGTATTCATTGCCTACCCGGCTGCCGTGGCAAGCCGTGCAGGTGCGCGTCATCGGTGGCGCCTTTTCAAAGGTGTGCCCGGTCAAAAAACCCCCGCCCACACTGATTGGCTGGCTGACGTGGCACTGACCGCAGGTCGTATGGCAAGACGTGCAGTGATTGTCGTACATTGTTTCCAGGGCCGGGTGTGCTTCCGGCATGCTGCGCGCATCCAATGCGGTCCAATATCCGCCCAGGGTATTGTGCAAGCTGGTTTGATAACCAGCTGCAATTTCGCTGTGACAGGTTGAACAAACGCCTGAAGTATCCGCACTGGGATCGACTACCATTCCGGTATGGGCACCGTCTTTATCCGGGGATTGTGTCCCTTGATGACAGTCGGTACAGGCTATCTTGCCGTGGGTCGTGCTCAAAAAATCGGCACTGACCAAAACTTTCTCCCATGGCTCCAACGGAGCCACTTCGCCCCCTCAACCTGCCCCTTCTGACTCTTGCACCACCGCCGCGGTGGGTTTGAGATGGCTGACCAGGTTGTCTTTATTGGTGTGGCATTCTACACAGTTATCTACCACCTGGGTAGCGGTTGGCTCAGTGGTCGCAGTAGGAGTGACCGTTGGCGTTTTCGTTGCATTAGGGTCTGGCGTAGGCGTCGCAGCTCGAACGGTAGCCGTCGGGCGGGTATCCGGCGTAAGTGTCGCAGCCGGAGTCACGGCCTGCCCACAGGCTGCCAGCAGCAGACCCAACATGACCATCCCCAACCAGGGGACCACTCGTTTCATTTATCCTCCTCGTAATCATCTCGTGGTAAAAAATTATCGATAACATGAGAACCAGATTAATAATTCCAGGCTAGATTATCAATGCAACCGGCAAACCCTGCTAGTGATGTTTGTCACAAGCGACGATTGGATTTACTTATCGTTTATAATAGGCTTTGCTTATCGATCCAAAAAGGAGAAAATGCTCGATCCTAACCAGCTGTACACATTTATTATTGCCGCAGAGACGATGAATTTTTCGCGCGCCGCGGAGCGGTTGCATTTATCCCAGCCCTCTATCACCCAGCAGATCCGATCTTTAGAGGCCCAACTCGGCGCGCAGTTGTTTGCGCGCAATGGAAACCGGCTGTCCCTGACGGAGGCCGGTCAAACGCTGCTGCCCGTCGCTCGCCAGATGGTTTCGGTTTCGATGCGCGCAGAAGAAATGATGGAGATCCTCAAAGGCGATGTTCAAGGTCACCTGGTGATCGGCTGCTCGACAACACCCGGAAAATACCTGCTGCCCATCCTCCTGGCAGAATTCATGCGCAAGCATCCGCGCGTCCAGGCGACCTGCCAGGTCACATCGCGAGACGTGGCCTTTGAACTGCTGGAACAGGCTCAAGTGCACATGGCTTTTTCCAGCCATATTGAGGTCGTCAAGGAGAATATTGAAGTCCAACCCTTTATCTCCGACCCGATCCGTTTAATTACCCCGACGGACCACCCCTGGGCCAAAAAAGGCGAAATTGACCCCGACGAATTGATGCAGGCCCACTTTATTCTGCGAGAGGGCAGTTCAGGCACCTACCAGGTGGCCCGCGCGGGCTTGGCCCAGATCGGGATTAATATCGAAGACTTGAATATCAGCCTCGTGTTGGGAAATTCCGAAGCGATCGCGATTGCGGTTCAAGAAGGGATTGGCGTCGGTTTTTTATCCGATATGGTGATCAAGCAGTTCATGCCGGGAAGAGTAGCCATCGTAGGCGTGCGCGGGATGGAATTAAAACAAGAAATTTATGTGTGCCGCCACCGCATGACCCCCCAACCCAGGATTCAGGCCGCTTTTTGGGACTTCATCAATGATCCAAATAATCCTGTGACCCAAATTTACCAATAAAAAAATATAGCAAAAATCGAATTTCAGGTACAATTAGAAAAATCCCAACCAGTCCGTCAAATTATTCTGGAGGCACTCATGCATTATCCGATCGATCACAGCGAAACGCCGATCCGGTTGTTTCAAAATGATTTCCTGGAATTCTTTACCCATATTTCGCCGATCACCGTGGTCGTCATCTGGCTGCCTTTCGCCGGTTACATGTTGGGCCGCGGGATTGCCTTCCGCCCGGCGGATTCCTCCTGGCTGTTCATCCCGGCAGCCTTCCTGATCGGTCTGTTTGTCTGGACATTATCAGAATATCTGCTGCACCGCTTTGTCTTCCACTTCAACCCGCGCAATCCAACTCAGGAAAAAATTATCTACCTCTTTCATGGCATCCACCACCACCAGCCGCAATGCAAAACTCGCCTGGTTATGCCGCCTGTGGTCAGCATCCCGCTCGCCTTTGTATTTTACGGCCTGTTCAGCTTGATTCTGAGCGGATTATTTGGCGCACCGCATTGGGTAGCCCCCATGATCTCCGGCTTTACCATCGGTTATCTGATCTACGATCTAACTCATTATGCCACCCACCATTTCCCCATGCGCTCTGGCTGGTTGAAATACATCAAACGCTACCATATGGTCCATCATTTCCGCACGCCGGATGCCCGCTTTGGGGTCAGTTCTCCGCTTTGGGACTATGTGTTTGGAACCAAACCTGCTTCGAATTATTAAACCAGGTGTGCTCAGGCTTCATTAGATTTGCCTTTTTATGCGAGGGTTAATGCTTCCAGATAACTCGTTGATCGAAGTGGTAGAATATCATGCCGAAGGGTACCAACCTTTGGTGGCTTTTGGCGCCTGGCGGGTAGCCGTGTTGAACTATATCGCCGAACTGCTGCCCGAAAACTTAAAAAAGATGCAGCGCCACAACCTGACCGATGAAGTATTCGTGCTCCTCCAGGGCCGCTGCATCCTCTTCCTTGGTGAAGGCCGGGAGAGCGTCGAGCGCATTCACGCCGTGGACCTGCAGCCGGGCAAGATTTACAACGTCCGCCAGGGCTGCTGGCATACCCATACCCTCAGTCCGGGAACCGAGGTATTAATTGTCGAAAATGACGACACTGGCGATGCCAACTCTCCCTCAACCGTGCTGACACCCGCTCAGACCGCCGAACTGGTCGCGCTCACGCGCAGCAACTGGCATGACCCTCAAAGCTGATTGGGGAATCGTTATCGTCTATTTCGCGCCAACCCACCAAATTCTGAGCAGCAACCGAAATAAATTAACCACCGCTACGTACAAAAATTATGGACATAGCGGTGGTTTTTTTTATTTACAATACCGAAGGCGGATCAATCTCAACGCGCCACTCCCCCAATGACCTGCCGCGCAGCACAGCCGCGGGGTCAGGCCCGCGCACCAGAATCTGCCAGCGAAATTCTCCAGCCATTTTCGAAAAATAACAGGGCACCGGCCCGACCAATTCAGTCGCGCGAAAATCGCCCTCTTCGATCCAGGTTTGAAGCAGGGCAGCTAACTGCCTGGCCTTTTCTTCAACCTGCTCTGCATCCTTCCCGCGGTATTCTAAGCGGGCCAGGCGCGCAAAGGGAGGGTAGCCGATCCGCTTGCGAAAATTAATCTCCTGCCGGTAGAAACCGGCATAATCATGGCGGGTAGCCGCCTGAATGGCATAATTTTCCGGTTGGAAGGTTTGCATGACCACCCGTCCGCCCAAGGAACTGCGCCCGGCGCGCCCGGCTACCTGGGTCAGCACCTGGAAGGCGCGTTCGCCGGCCCGGTAATCTGGAAAATTCAAACCCACATCCGACAGGATCACCCCTACCAGGGTCACCAGGGGCAGGTCCAATCCCTTGGCCAGCATTTGCGTGCCGATCAAGATATCTGCCCGGTGATTATAGAAATGAGCCAGCAAAATATCGTGGGCGCCTTTCTTGCGGGTCGTGTCGGCATCGTAGCGCATGATGCGCGCTCCGGGTAAAGCTTTTTGCAGATCAACCTCAACCCGCTCAATCCCCATGCCATACTGGCGGATCGCTTTGCTGCCGCACTGCGGGCATTTTAACGGTACTTTGCGGCGGTAGTTGCACGAATGGCAAAGCAAAGCATCTTCGTCCAGGTGATAGGTTAACGGAAAATCACAGCGCGGGCAGCGCACGCTTTCTCCACACGCCCGGCAGAAAACATACGTGGCCGCACCCCGCCGGTTCAGGAATAGAATGGCTTGCTGCTGTCTGGCCAGCACATCATCCAGGGCTGTTCTTAATGCTCGGCTGAAGATACTGCGGTTTCCCGCCTTAAGTTCCGCGCGCATATCGATCAAAGTCACTTCAGGCAGGGGCAGCACGGCAGCCTCGCCCTCGGTGTTCATGGGAGGCAGCGATTGGCCGAGTTTGGCCATTCTGTTCTCAACCAACGCCCTGTGCGCCAGCACCCGGGCTGGCAGGCGTAAAATGTGCCAGGATTCCTGTTCCGCCCGGTACATGAGCTCAACATCCGGGGTCGCCGATCCTAAAATAATCCCGCTGTGCGTCAGGCGCGCATAATCTAAGGCGGTGCGCACCGCGTGGTAATAGGGCAGCGATTCACCGTTGAAATACGAATCGTCGTGGCACTCATCCACCACGATCAATCCCAGGTTGTCCAGAGGGGTAAATAAGGCACTGCGCGGGCCGACGATCACCGGCAGCTGCCCGGCGCGCGCCCGGCGCCAGGTATCGAAGCGCTCGCCGGCGGAAAGGCTGGAATGGACCAGCCCGACCTGACCCGGAAAGCGGGCCAGGAAGCGGCGCACCGTCTGAGGGGTCAGGGAAATCTCAGGCACAAGCACGATGGCCTGGCGCCCGCTGCGCAGCGTCTCCGCCACGGCTTGCAGGTACAGTTCGGTCTTTCCGGAACTGGTCACCCCATGCAGCAAGGCCGGTCGGGCCGGACCGCCGGAAAATGCATCCTTCAGCATCTGTTTAAGCGTCTGCCAGGCCTGGATCTGATTACCGGTCAATTCCGGCGGTTCATGTGGCGCGATTTCCATGCCCTCCAGGGGATCACGCCACACCTCCGTTTCGCCCAGGGAGACCAATCCCTCGTCGGCCATTTTTTCAAGGTCCATTAAGTTCGCCCCACTGGTGGCATAGGCCCAGGCGACCTGCACCGGCAGCGTTTCACTGCCCAGGAACCGCACCAGGGCCCGCCGCCTTTCGATCGTGCTGTCGCGCGAGAATTCTGCCAGCCGTTCCTCGGCCTCTGCCGGGGGCATCACCAGCTGGACCGTGCGCACCACCTTGGGGCGCACGCCTGGCGGCGGAAGCACCGGGCGCGAAGTCACCGCCCCGCGTTTGGTCAATCCTAAAAGGGCTTCTCGCACGCGCCGGCGCGGCAGCAGGGCTTCGAGCTGCCTTGTGCGCAGATCCCCCCGTTCGGCCAGCAGGTTGAGAATCTTTTTCTGGGTCATGGAAAAATCCGGTCCCGGGAGCAGCGGATCATTGCGGTGAAAAAGCGTATCGGCCTGCTTCGATAAACCGGGTGGAAGCATCACTTCCAGGCAGGATGCCAGAGGTGCGAGGGTTTGCGCGGCCATTTGCTCGGCCAAAACCATCTGATCAGGAGTGAGTACCGGCAGCGGATCCAGCAGGCTTTCAACCGGCCTTGTTTGCTGCACCTGAGGTTCTTCCACCTCGCGCACCACCACTCCCTGGACCAGTTGGCGGCCAAACGGCACCACCACCAGGCAGCCCGGACCGACCTGTCCGTCTAATTCGGCCGGTAAATGGTAATCAAATACGCCGCTGACCGTGGGAACGTTGACTGCGATCTGGACAAACATCCGTGAATTAGCCTGTCAGGGTTCTTTGTGATGGCGGATTGAAACCTGGGCAATCCTCAAATGGTCCATGCTGATCACTTTCAGGGAAAGCGACTGTTCGGGAATCTCGATCACATCACCCACCTTTGGAATTCGGTTCAGCCTGCCCAGAATAAAACCGGCAATCGTGTCGTAATTGGGATTTTCCAGGGATAATCCAAAATGTTCGTTAACCTCATCGATCAGCATCAAGCCATCCAGCAAGGAAGACCCATCCGGTTGGGGTTGGATGTCCGGGCCGCCCCGGTCAAAGGGATCACTAATCTCGCCAATGATCTCTTCGAGGAGATCCTCCAGGGTCACCAGTCCCGCCGTTCCACCGTATTCATCCAACACAATCGCGATATGCATGCGCCGGATGCGGAATTCCCGCAGCAGGTCGTTAACCGAGATCGTTTCAGGTACGAAAAGCGCCTCACGAGCCAGATCGCGGGCCGTACAGTCATTCAAATTCCCCGCGACCATGCGCGCCAGGATATCGCGCACGTGGACGATCCCTAAAATTTGGTCGAGATTATCCTCATACACCGGCATCTTGGTGATCGAATTCTCGCTCGCCAGGCGCACCACCTCGCTAATCGGTTGGTCCGCCTCGACCGCGATGATTTCCGTACGTGGAATATTAAGCTGGCGCACGACCATCTCGCCAAAATCAATTACAGCCGACAGCATGCGCCTTTCAGGTTCTTCGATCACCCCCTCAACCTCAGGTCCTGAAACCATTTCTTTAATTTCTTCCGCGGTAAACACCGAAGCATGGGTGCTGGTGGCCGGCAGCCCCAGGGCATGCAGAATGCTGCGTGTCGCCCAATCCAGTAAATCGATGAATCCCTTGAACACGCGGTTAAACACATCCATAAAAGGGGCAGCGATCAAGGCGAAGCGCTCAGGCGAGCGAAGCACAGCGACTTTGGGAACCTGTTCGCCAAAAACCACATGGACCGACGTAACCACGGTCAGGGATACTGCCAGGGGAATAACCGGCAGGATCGAGTCCAGAAACTCCAGCGCGGGTGGGAAATGGGCATCATGGAAGTAAGGTTCCAGGAGCGCTGAAAAAGTATTTTCGCCAACGGCACCCAGCGCCAGGCTGACCAGGGTAATCCCCAACTGTGTGGCGGCAATTAACCGTTCGCGGGCCGAGGGATCTTCAATCCATTTATGCACCAGCTTGGAACTGGCGCTGTCGACATCGGCCATCAGATCCAACCGCGCCCGGCGGGAGGCCACCGCGGCAAACTCCACGGATACGAAGAAACCGTTCAACGCCACTAAAACAAAAATGATTAGAATGTCAGACCAGATCATGCTTTCTTCAATATGACGGTCGCGCCGTAACCCACGACCGAACTTTCGTCTCCTGTTTGATCGGCTGAGGTGCTGTGGTGGAGAATCTTTGCACCGTTGGCCCCCATCGCCTGCGCCGCCCACAATACGGCAGCCACCCCCCCGGCACCGCAGGCAAACCCGGTTCCCGTCTCTTCCGCCAGCAGGACCTTCTGCGGCGAGAGTTCAACCATTTGTTGCAGCATATGCTCGTCCAATTGGTTGGCAACCTCCAGAGGAAAAAAATGTGAAAGATCGGTGCTGGCAACCAACAGGGCAGGATACCTGGAAAGGGTTTTAGCCAGGGCCTGACCCAGGTTGTACAACTGCGCGGGATCATGGCTGCGCACCATGATAGGCATTAATCGGAATTCTCCGGGCAGAGCTCGCTGCAAGAAGGGCAGTTCAATCTCCAGAGAATGCTCTTTATCGTGCGTGACGGGGTCCAATCCGGGCAGCCCGCACGCATCCAATTCTTCATCCAACACGGATAGCGCCTCAAAATCAACCCAGACCGGGCCTAGAGGGGTTTGGTAGCCGTGGTGAGCCGTGGTGATAAATGGAGCGGGATGGTATCCGTGTAGTGGAGAGATTAACACCACCCTGGAGAACGCCTTTCCCAGCACGCTGGCAAAGGCATATCCGGCGGTAGGGCCGGAGTAAATATATCCGGCATGGGGCGCGATGACCGCGATAACCTCCCCATCCAATTTTGGCAGCCTGGCTTCATTCAGGTATGCATCGACTTGGCTGGCCAACCGCTGAGGGTCTCCCGGATACCAGGTTCCAGCGATTGGAGACGGGCGCAGTTCACTGACGGCAGGCATAACACATACTCCTTCAGGTATCCGTTGATACCTTATGAATCAATTCTAGCATATCTCATCCCCATCGAATCAACGTTTTCACAAACCTTTCTGGCAGAACCACCCTCCCAATAAAAAAGGGGTTCTGCCCGTGATGGCAAAACCCCTTCGGTCATCCCTATCTCAAAACGTCTGGCGTTTATTTGATCAGATACCGTTTTGGATCGACCTTACCGTACAATTCACTTTGCAGCTCAAAATGGAGATGAGGCCCGGTGGAATTGCCAGTACTGCCAGCCAGCGCTACTACCTGGCCTTGCGTCACCCCTTCACCGCAGCCTACGTTGATCTGGCTGAGATGCCCATAGATGGACTGCCAGCCATTGCCGTGATCGATGATCAGCAGGTTGCCGTAACCCCAATCGTTCCATCCGGAATAAACCACCACACCCGAATCGGTCGCGTAAATGGCTGTACCCATGCCGGCGGCAATATCGATCGCCGGATGATTGGCCTGCGGCAGGTAGTCTGTGCCGGAGAGGAAATGCTGCGTGGTCGGCCAGATAAAGGTTCCGCTGCCAACCGGTCCTTCAGAGACCTCCCCGCAGTACCCCGCGCCGATGACTTTCGCGGCGGCCGGATTCTTACGGGTCACGATCGGCACGCTCCAATTGACAAAGCCGCGTTTGCCGCCCGGAACAATCAACCAGGTTCCTGGTTCAATATTGGGTTTATTCAGGTCGCCGATTGTATTGGCATCCAGGTGATTGCCGGGGTAATTGATGATATCTTCAGGTTTGACACCGTAAAACTTGGCCACACCATTCAAACCTTCACCGGCGGACCATTGGTGATAGACGCCATCTACAGGCAGAATATTTAATTTTTGGCCGGGCCTCAGGCTGTGCGGGCTGTCGCGCAGGGTATTGTAATTGCCAAATAAGAGTGTTTCCGGTTTAAGGTGAAATCTATCCGCGATACCAAAGAGCGTATCGCCTTTTTGGACTTCATATATGGTCACTTCAAAGCGCGGCCGGTCCGGTAAAATGGTATGCAGCTGCGCCAGACGGTTGATCCCATCTTGAGAAGGTGGAATTTCAGGCAGGGCAGCTAAAACAAGCGGCGCCGGTTCAGCGGTAGCTGTTGGTAGAGTCGCTGCAGCCGCAGCGTCTTTTGGGGTATTCGTGCTCCCTTTGAGATAAAAATTGCCCATCACCCAAACAACCAGTAAAATCAGGGCGATCGACGCCAGTCCTGTGCCTACGCGTAGGGAAATTTCCCCTAACCCTAAACGCGCCAAACCTTCCCATATGCGGTCCAAACCACTCCCACGGACTTCAGGCTCAACCTGCGGGGCAGAGGTTTCACGATCCGCCGGTTGTGGCGAGTTCGATTGGTCAGTCATTATATTAAAAGGTCCTCTGTGAGCATAATATCACACGCAAATCGAATGGTCAAGCGAGGCGAATGTGCCTGCGCGACTTTCTTAACCCCTGTTAAGGTGCCCACAAACGCCAGAAAACGAGCTCTCACAGCCTGTGAGCTGCAGCGCCAGTGTCTGTGGCTTTATGGGATGGCGGGCACATCAAAAATTGGCGGACGGGGCGGGTTCCCCGAACGATCCCAGAACAAATTTAAAGCTGGCCCCGGATCTACTTTCTGATTGATGCGGTAATGGCCGATAACGTGCTGTTCGTCCAGGGGGATCTTCCAGCGTCGGGCAATATCCTCGACCAGGACTTTAAGCGAATCTATCTGAGCCTGGGGATAATCTTCCCAATAAGGGTAGGCAAACGAGCGCAGGTAATCTTCATAAACCATCGGCGCGGAGGTAATGGATGGGATGCGGCCTTTGTTGACCAATTCGATCCCGATCGAGCGCGTGTAAGGTTCAGTCAACCGCCCTTGGGCATCATCGCAAATCGGACAGGAAGCCACACAGGTCGCCCGGCTGCCGGTGCAGCTGGCATGCAGGGCAGATAACGATTCGGGGACGGCTTGCACGACCTTGCCATCCCGGTCGATAATGTAATGCGCGCTGGTGCCGTTGGCCTGGCGAAAGCTGAATAAGCTGGCGGTCAGGTCGCCAACCGTATAATGAATGACGATTGCCTCGGGATGGTTGTTGGGCAGCATGTTGCAGGAGATGGATGTGGTCAGCCCGGGCAATTTCGCTTGCGCATCTGAACTCAAGTCGGATTGAAAGGATGATTTAATCATTTCGTTCAGACGAATTGCAGGGTCGCTGGGCAGAGCGCGGCAGAATTTTACCACCTCTTCCGCGGCCGAGCCGCTGCCGGCGACGGGCGTTTGTGTGACGGCCGAAACCGCTGCGCCGGTCTTGGGCCGGTTCAATCCGGTAATAACATCGCCAAAGGGTTTATTGAACCCATTCAAATTGGGATACATGCGCTGGTTCGAATAGGGATACACCCGGGGCAGCTTAAAGCGATCAACGTCGTTCGGTTCGGCCGCCAAAAAACTACGCGTGTTGCCCGCCACGGCAAACTTGTAGCCCGCGGCTTTGACAATGTTGATCGCCGCCGGCGAGGAGGTGTCAAAGGGGTAGGCAAATGCCACCGGAAGATGACCTGTCTTTTCCGGTAGGATCTTTAAGGGTGTTTCTACCTCATACTTGATCTGGGTCGGGGTCAGGGTCGTGAAATCTGGATGGTACATGCCGTGAGAGGCAATCGAAATCAGGCCTTCATCCGCCCACTGCTTAAAATCCGACCAGCAAAAATGCCTGGGATCCGTTGCACAGTCATCCGATACCACCGAATCATTCGCCAGGATAAAGAAGACCGCTTTAAAGTGATATTTCCTCAAGGCCGGAATAACCGATTCAACGTAAATCGGCCGCTTGGCAACGCCAATATCGAATGTGAGAACGACAGATTTTTGCGGCACGTCTGCCGTTCCATCCAGGTAAGCGGCAAATTCCTCTCCATCCAGGGTGCTGTATCCATTGGAAGACAGCCAGCCCAACTGGTCGTCAAACCAGGGAATGGTCATCTGCACTTGCTCGTTCAGCTTAAAATCAGGGTCGTGATATTCGATCAGGGGAACCGTCCCGGCCAGGATGGGGGTCGGTGTGAAGCTCGGGGGGATGGTGGGGGTCGCACTGGGGAGCGATGTGGCAGACGGCGCAAGGGTGGCTGTCGCGCTGGGGGCAGTGGTTGCCGTATTTTCATGGGTGGGTGTAGATAAATCAGCGGTCGGAGCCACACTCGTAGGTGCTGGCCCGGCGCAGGCCGATAAGATTATGACCGATAAGAAACTCAGGATGAGGTTTTTCGCAGCTGCGTTGATTTTTGCCATAGTGGACCCATTATATTTCAGTTCCCTAAGAGTGCCTATAGTGGGATATCCAACCCCGGCGCACGAAAATCCTGCTTTTCTATAACTTTCACGAGTAATCGATCATTGCATCGCCCCCACCACCTCGTCGGGTGTCACTCGGGTGGCGTGTGTATAGCCCGTGGTAACCTTACCCACGAGTGCCAGCGACCTTCAGGAAAAACATATTATCCTGAAGGTCGCTTTATCTTGATATTTCTGGCACAGTTGAGGGTTATACCCTGAGGATTTCACACGAGAAACATTAAGGAATCCAGATTTGCAGCAGCAGATACAGCAGGGCAGAGACGAGAGCCGTTACCGGGATGGTTAACAACCAGGCGATCGCAATATTGCCGGCCACATCCCAGCGCACCTTGTTGACCCGCTCTGCCGAGCCAACCCCCAGGACCGCTGAGCTGACCACCTGCGTCGTGCTGACCGGACCTCCTAAAAGCGCCGCTCCCAGGATCACGCCGGCGGAGGCGATTTGGGCCGTGAAGCCATGCATGGGGCGAATTTTGAAGAACCTGCCCCCGATCGTGCGGATCAGGCGCCACCCGCCCGAGGCGATGCCCAGGGCCATGGCAGTCGATGAGATCAGAATCACCCATAATGGAATTTCAAAATGGTTTATCGTCCCATTCACCAGCAAACCCAGGGTAATGATGCCCATCGTCTTTTGAGCGTCATTGGCCCCATGGCTGAGCGCTAATGACACCCCGGTGAAGATCTGGGCACGTTTGAAAAACCAGTTGATGCTCGGTCGGGCGTTGCGCGCCAGGAATAAGGTCAGGCGGGTAAACAAGAAACCGGCGATCAAACCCAGCACTGGAGAAATAAACAACCCTACCAGCACTGTGATCAGTCCCTTCCACTGCACCGCACCCACCCCGGCGCCCACCGCGATTGCCCCGATCAAACCACCCACCAGGGCATGGGATGAACTGCTGGGGATCCCCAGCAGCCAGGTGATCAAATTCCATAGAATTGAAGCGATCAACGCAGCCAGAATGACCGCATTTGTCACCTCCTGGGGCTGAATCAGGCCTTCGCCAATCGTTTTCGCAACCGCCACCCCAAAAATCAAAGGGCCAAAAAACTCCGCGATCGCCGTGAGCGCCAGCGCAGTGCGCGGCTGCATGGCGCGAGAGAAGATAATCGTCGCGACAATATTACTTGAATCATGAAATCCATTCAGAAAATTAAATACCAGTGCCAGGATGATCAACAGGATCAGAACCGACACAACACAGCCTCCGGATCCATCAGCCCATCTTCATCATAATGTCTGCCAACACATTGGCAGCCGTATCTTCGCGGTCAGCGGCATTGCTCAAATGCCGGTAAATTTCACGCATTTTGAGCACATTCATCATTGCCTTAAAATCTTTCACCCCATGAAAGAGATCCGCCAGGGCATCCCGGTAAACCGCTTCTACCCGGTTTTCTAACGCCTTGGCACGTTGGGCATGATCACCCGCCACCGATAAATGATTATCCTGCAAACGGCGTACAGCCAGTTCAATTTCCTGGGCCGCTTCAAATAACAATGCAGCGATCCGCACCATGTAGGGGCTTGTGTCGACATCCAGGATTTCCATTTCGTCGACTGTAGTGTACGCATAGTCCAACACATCATCAATTTCGCGCGAAAGACTGAAAATATCTTCGCGGTCAAAGGGTGTGATAAAAGAGCGCATCAATTCCTCGATTAAGATCCGGCGCACTTCATCCGCATCTTTTTCGGTAGCGGCGATTTTCTTGGCTACAGCCGAATCTCGTTTCTGTACGTATTCGTGCAGCAGTTCTAATCCTTTGACCGTTAATGCTGCCTGTTCGACCAGTAATTCCAGAAATTTATTGGGCTTCGGTTTAAAAATGTTACGCAGGCTCATGTCACCTCTGCAGGTCAATCATTTTACCAGAAGGTTAACAAGATGTTAATTTCATTAATATTATGTCAGACAACTGAGGAAATGGCAAGCAGTCGAGTTTCGGTCGGGTGTTGATCCCCGATTCAAGGTATAATCACCAAAATTTTCAAGGAATAACGTTTGGACACCCCATTAGAATTCCAGATAGGACCACTTCTGCGCACCTCGGCTTTAAAACTGGTCGTAGCTGAATCCTGCACCGGCGGCCTGATCGGTCACCGTATCACCAATGTTCCCGGATCCTCCGATTACTACCTGGGCAGCATCACAGCCTATGCCTACGAGACAAAAGAACACTTGCTGGGCGTACACCAGGATACCCTGGTAGCCTACGGTGCGGTTAGTGCCCAAACAGCCCTCGAAATGGCGCGCGGCGCGCGCCAGGCACTGGGAGCCGATTTTGGCGTGGATCATATGATCGGTTTGTCGGTTACTGGGATTGCAGGTCCAGGCGGAGGCACCCCAACCAAGCCGGTAGGATTGGTGTGGTTTGGCCTATCCACGCCCAGCGGTGAATGGACCTGGAGCCATGTGTGGCATGGAAACCGTGTGCAGAATAAGGAATACTCAGCCGAACAGGCTTTAAAAATCATCCTGGCCTATCTCCAGGGTGAAATCAAATAAACACAAAAACCGTTCATCTATGATGTTTGTGCCGCCCTCGCCAGGCGGGGGAATCGAGTGAAGAGGTGATCTTCGGCGCAAAGCGCCGAAGATCACCTCACTACGTCAGGATGTTTGCAAGCTGGGATTCTGTACGTGCGGCCGGGTTGCCGGCGTATAAATCAGATGGATATAGATGTCCAAAATAAAGTGGGCAATCATCGCCGTCTCTAATCCATACTGCCAGTACAGGTAACCAAGGACCAGTCCCGGAATGCCGTTGAGCAGCAGTGCCCGGGCCACAATCATCGGCGTGAGTTTCGTGACCGCACTGGTGGCCGGCAGGTGTCCCGCGCCAAATAACAACGCCGCCAGGAGGATCGCCAGCCAGAAGGCACCGTTCGCAGGGGTTCCGGCCGGCGACTTCCAAACCAGGCCCAGCAGCCAGGCAAAACCGCTTACCAGGAACAGGCGCGTCAACACTTCTTCATCGAAACCGCCGTACAGGCAGGCCAGCATTCGCTTCCAAAGGCTGGTACGGATATCCAGGGTCGACAACTCCTGGGGAAGGTGGGCCATGAATACGTATCTTTCCAGCAGGTACATCAATATCCCAACCACGACAGCCGCCAGGAGCGCCACCGGCAAGATCTGCAGCAGCGCGCTGCCCACCGGCTGGCCCGCGAGCGCAGCCTCCAGAATGGGTACCCGCAAACCGACCTGGCGCGCGGCTAACAATCCCAGAAAAGACGCTACAGCCATCAAAACCCCGGTTTGCACCACACTCATCAGATAGATCACAGGTTTTGGCAGTTTGATTTTGGCTTGCGCTTCAGCCGTAATGGAATTTTTACTGAAAGCCAGGCCGTACGGCAGGATGGCAGCGCCGCCCACCACGCTCCCAGCCAATATTACAAAAAACAGGTTCCACGGAAAGTCGTTCATTTCATTTTCCTTTATCTCGTTCTTGCGTGATATCCGGCATCAGGATCGTGGTAAATAACCGCTTCTTGCGTCCCACCGCCGGTTCATTGCCCAGGTACACGGCAAGTTCTTTGTTCAGTACCTTTCCCAGTTCAGCCAATTCGTTGTCATCCAGGTACAGAGGTGCCTTTGAATAACCCACCCCGTCCGCCACCAGGTCCACTTTTGGGCTATATTCCAGGTAGCGCGAAAAATCGTCGAGCAAGGTGACCACAAAAGAGGTGAAAAAACGCATATGGTCATCCTTGCTCATTTCCGCCAGGGCTTCAGAAGTGAACATGCTGCCAGCCGCCTCGTTCAAAGCGTATACCTTTTCCATCGTCCCCCGCACCGGGCGTTCCTCCACCACTTTGAGCACCTTCAGCTTCAGCATCCGGCTGATGTGGCGATAAAGCGAGGCCTGGGGAATATCGCGCAGTTGATCGGCAATTTGCAGCGGGGTCATCCCTTTTCCTCCGGCTAACGCCACCAGGATCCGCAGCCTGACCGGGTGTAAGATCAGATCTAAAATTTTTTTTGCTTCGTTTTTGGCCATATCGCTCCTTACGTTACCATATTTGATAATATAATCATATTATATTATCATTTTTGAGAATGTCAAGAGGCAATTTCCCTGTTGAGGAACTATAATCCTCTTCAGTACGTTATATGATTGGAGGAATGCTATGAAGAAAACAATTGTACTGGCCAATTTACTCGTAATACTCACCCTGCTGGCCGCCTGCGCCGCCCCCACGGGCAGCAGCGGGCAGCAGTCGTTCGTCCAGTCGAACAAACCCCGCGATACACAACCGAATGTAAGCGATAGCGACCTGCAGCAATTGACGGCAGATAACCGCGCTTTTGCTTTCGACCTTTTCCAGCAGATACGCGGACAAGATGGCAACCTGTTCTACTCACCCCACAGCATCTCCGTTGCCCTGGCAATGACTTATGCCGGCGCGCGCAACGAGACTGAAACGCAAATGCGCCAGGCAATGCATTTCTCTTTGCCCGAAGCCAGCCTGCACCCGGCTTTTAATGCGCTGCAGCAGGCCCTATCCGAAAGCGAAAAGGATAAAAATAACCCCAAAGAAACCAATTTCCAGTTGAACGTGGTCAATGCCCTCTGGGGACAGAAAGGCTACACCTTCCTGCCGGCCTACCTGGACCTGCTCGCCCTGAATTATGGGGCCGGCATGCGCCTGTTGGATTTCCAGACCGACCCTGAAGCTGCACGCCAGGTGATCAACCAGTGGGTCGCCGACCAGACCGCCGAAAAAATCAAGGATCTGATCCCTTCAGGGGCGCTCGACGCGAATACTTCCCTGGTATTGACCAATGCCATTTACTTCCATGCCCAATGGCAGCACCAATTTGATGCGGCTAAGACCGCCCCAGGCGCTTTCAACCTGCGCAACGGCAGCCAGGTCAATGTGCCGATGATGCACCTCTCAGCCCAATTTGGCTATTACCAGGGCGACGGCTTCACGATGATCGAGCTGCCCTACACCGGCAACCGGGTTTCGATGTTCCTGTTGGTCCCCGACCAGGGCAAATTTGGCCAGATCGAACAGGGGCTTTCCCCGGAACAATGGGATGCGGCCATCAAGGGGATGCACATGACTGAGGTGAACCTGGCAATGCCGAAATTCAGTTTCACCTCTCAAGTGGCCCTCAAGGATGCCTTGACCCGCAGCGGGATGCCCATCGCCTTCCAACCCAATCAGGCCGATTTTTCCGGCATGGATGGCACTCAAAAACTGTATATCTCGGATGTCCTGCATAAAGCCTTCATCAACCTGGACGAAAACGGCACCGAGGCTGCCGCCGCGACGGCAGTCATCGTCGGCACAACCGCCATGCCCGCCGAACCGGTGAATCTTACTGTCGACCGGCCTTTCTTCTTCACCATCCAGGATAATCCCACTGGCGAGATCCTCTTCCTGGGAAGAGTGGTAAATCCATCCAATTAACCGCGCCAATCATGCTGCCAGACCGGGCACTAACCTGCCCGGTCTGGTGCGTTTAGCTGGAAACCACAAATCGAGTGGTGATAGAATGGTCTACTGTATCGAAAAAAAACCATTAAAGGCTAAAGGAGGCAAACAATGAAAAAGAAAACTGGCTTGTTGGTAGGAATCATGCTTTCTTTGTTGGCGATAATCATATCCGCCTGTTCATCCCAGGCGAATGCAAATGGAATACCTGTTCTTACCCCCACGGCGAAGCTGGCAACGATTCAACCGGCGGATACCCAAACAACCTATAGTGATCCGTTTGCATATTGTGCAGCCGTTGGAACGGTGGACACGCCTGATGCCCGCTATACGGGCCCGAAAATCAACCAGGAAATCATCGACGGCTACAAAAAAGCAGCCGGCTTGATGACCAGCACGGAGCCGATGGAACTTTTCATGAAAACCACCATCTGGCGCTGCATGGATCACCAGGTATATGCCTGCAATTTTGGCGCCAACCTGCCCTGCAACTCCAAAGCCAATACGGATAAGACACCGACTCAGGCCATGGCTGATTATTGCACGGCCAACCCGGGCGCTGATTTTATACCCATGGTTGTGACCGGCCACGCCACCATCTACAGTTGGCACTGTGTCAAAGACACCCCGGAACTGCTTGATCAGATTGGGAAAGTGGACGCGGCGGGATATCTTGCGCAAATATGGTTCCCAATCTCTGCCAGCTCAAGTCAATAAGCGCAGATTTACTTTGCGATACAATATAACTGTTTACCTGAATGCTTTTCACAAGAAAAAGTGGTTGATCGAGTCAAAGGTATTTTATCTATGCGAATAAAACCCATCTGGTTATTCTTACTCCTGTTTTCCGCGGTGCTCAGCGCCTGCAACCTGACTTTATCTGGCGGCACCAGCACCCCGGTTGCCGTGATTACTCCCACCGCCACGGCCAATCTTGCCTCTCCTACTTCACCCCCGGCGACAAGCACCCCGGCGGAGCCGACAGCCACCCCCACTTTTCCACCGGTTATCACCGCCGTTCCCCCGCCGGCGACGGAGACCGCCGCCCCCACTGCAACCGCAGCCCCCGGGGTGAAAATTGATCGGATCAAAATGGTCGATGCCAGCTCAGGTTGGGCGGTTGGGCAGTATATTTCCAACACCACCGACGATATCCTCAAAACAGCCGATGGCGGCAGCACCTGGAAGCCGGTTACCCCACCCGAGCCGGACCGCAGCGGAAAACATGCCGTGGCATTTTTCCTGGATATCAACCATGCCTGGGTCAATTATTCCTCCCCGCCATCCGGTACGCCCCCCACCCAGTTCACCATGTGGCGAACGGTCGACGGCGGCGCCAGTTGGAATTCGACCAGTACCAGTCTCTCCGGGCTGACAATGGATGGTTTTACCACCAGCCAGATCGGTTTCTCAGATGCAAATAACGGCTGGTTGTTATCCATATTGGGGGCCGGCATGAGCCACACCTATTTTGCGATTTATACCACCAGCAATGGCGGTGGAACCTGGAACATTAAAGTCTCTCCGGATTTGAATAACGCCGAAATGGCCTGCGGGAAAAGCGGGGTATGGTTTCGAGACGCCAACCACGGCCTGCTGGCTGGAAACTGCTACGGCGTGATCAAGGGCCTGTACCTGTACGCCACCAGCGACGGCGGTGATCACTGGAGCCTGGTTTCTCTGCCGGCCCCGGCCGCGATGACCGATGCCTACACCAACGAATCCGTCGCGTGCGGCGCCGATGCCCCTCAATTCTTTGATGTCAGCAAAGGCCTGCTGGCGGTAACCTGCCAGAACATGAATTCCAATGCCATAGGCCGTTGGATCTACCGCACAACCGACGGCGGCTCCACCTGGAAGTCCGCGCCTATGCCACAGGCCTTCGGTGGAATCTTTTTCCTAACCCAGCAGAAAGGCTGGTACCTGGGACAGACCGCGGCAGATGTTTATTCCGGGGTCAATGTCTACAAGACCACCGACAGCGGGGTAACCTGGAACAAGATCAGCGGCACCCAATGGGGCGGCGTTATGGATTACGTCGATGATAACGATGGCTGGGTTATCGCCAAATCCAGTGGCGGGCAAGCTTTTGTGCGCACATATAACGGCGGTTTATCTTACACCCTGCTCACTCCCCACCTGGCGCCTTAGCCTTTCGGCAGCAATTCTCAGGTTGCGAAACATGACAATCCCGAAATTATTCGGGATTGTCATGGGACATTCACCACCCCCCCTAACCCCCGCCCTCGCTGGGCGGGGGAATCGAGTGAAGAGGTGATTTTCGGCGCTAAGCGCCGAAAATCACCTCTTCATGTTCTGCTTTTTTTACGCTTAGGGCTGTCCCAGACGCGCCCGTTCTTCTTCGATGATTTTTGGTTCAAGCTTTTTGAACAGCGGCGCCGGTTGGACCAGCGCTCTTCCGGGCTCAATCCGGCTGGGCTCCCATGCGCCGGTGGCGTTATTGGGATCATAGGTGAGTACAGTGTGCGTACCCAGCGCATCTCCAACCTGGGAAGTGCTTTGCCTGCCAAATATAGGCTTTCGATAGCCCATGAACGTATGCAGGCGCTCGCAGGTAAACGGTAGGAAAGGAGCCATCATTATTTTCAACGAGTCGATGGCGTGGATCGCAGTGAAAATGGAACGCGCCGCGGCAGCCCGGTCGGTCTTGAGCGCGGACCAGGGCGCCGTGATATCCAGATAGCGGTTAACCTCGGTCGCCAGGCGCATTACCTCAGCCAGGGCTGAACGCAATCGAACCGACTCTAACTCCTGCGCCACACTCAAGAAACCGTCATCCACCGTACGCATTAATTCGATATCATCTTCGGTCAGTGTACCGGGATCAGGCACCTTCCCATCAAAATTCTTATACGCAAAAGACAATACCCGGTTCGCCAGGTTGCCCCAGGTCGCCACCAGTTCATCATTGTTACGGTGGTAGAACTCTTCCCAATCCCAGTCCGAATCCCTGGTCTCGGGCATATTGGCCGTCAGGTAATAGCGCAGCGGGTCCGGGTCGTAGCGGCTCAAGAAATCCAGGGCATACACCGCCCAATTGCGGCTGCCAGATATTTTCTGCCCTTCCAGGTTCATAAACTCATTCGCGGGCACATCATAAGGCATTGCCAGCGGTGTCGGATTGGGTTCGCCCCGCAGTTCATCGAATGCCGTTCCGGCGCCGATTAACTGCGCCGGCCAAATAATGGCATGGAAGGGGATGTTATCCTTGCCGATGAAATAGTAAGCGCGCACGTCCGGGGTGTGCCACCATTCTTTCCAGGCATTGGGCTTTTCATGCAGGGCACTCCACTCGATCGTGGCTGAGAGATACCCGATCACGGCCTCAAACCACACATAGAGGCATTTCCCATCCCAACCATCCAAAGGCACCGGGATTCCCCAATCGAGATCACGCGTTATCGGCCGCCCGTGCAGCCCTTCAGACTCGATCTGTCCCAGGGATTGGCGCAGCACATTTGGCCGCCAGTAAGTTTCCCGCAGTTTGAGAAAATCCTTGACTTTGGGCTGCAATTTGCCCAGGTCCAGGTAATAATGCTCGGTTTCACGCAGTTCCGGTCGCGATCCATCGATCTTCGAACGCGGATCGATCAACTTCGAGGGATCAAGCAGGTTGCCGCAGTTGTCGCACTGGTCGCTGCGCGCATTTGTGAAACCGCAGATGTAACAGGTGCCTTCGACATAGCGGTCCGGTAGAAAACGGTTCTGGGTCGGGGAAAACCACTGCAGCTCCTCGTCAGGATATAAATTCCCATTCTGCCTGAGGGCCAGGAAAATCTTTTGTGAGACATCAAAATGATTCTCGGTATGGGTGCTGGAGAACAAGTCATAGGTCAGACCAAGTTTCTGGAATAGCTCCAGGAAACCCTGGTGAAAGCGCTGGTAAACCGCCAGCGGCGTTGTTTTTTCGGCATCGGCGCGCACCATGATCGGTGTGCCGTGCGCATCGGAACCGCTGACCATAAGCACATTCCGGCCTCGCAGGCGATTGTACCGCGCAAAAATATCTGCCGGCAAATACGAACCGGTCAGATTTCCGACATGAATCTCGGCATTGGCATACGGCCAAGCTACCGCTACGAGCACAGGATCAGCCATCCAGCACCTCAAACTCAAAGATTATGAAACAGAAAAATTTTATCATGAAATATTACGAACCTTCGCTCCCCTTCAATGCAACATAGTAGCGGCAAAGATCCTTAAGCGGGCAGACCTCACATTCCGGCGTACGGGCGTGGCAGATCTCACGCCCCAGACGGATCAAATTAAGATGCGCCGGCCCGTAATCCTCCGGCGGGAACAGTCTCGCCAGATAGATATGAGCATCTTCCACCGACATTTTCTCGGGGCGCAGTCCAAGCCTGCCGCTGACCCGGTAGACGTGGGTATCGACCGGAAAGGCAGGTTTGCCCAGTGAAAAAACCAGCACAATCGCCGCGGTTTTGGGACCGACCCCCTTGAAACGGGTTAACCAGTTCCGCGCTTCCTCTACCGGCAAATTTGCCAGGAAATCCAGATCAAGCGCGCCGCGTTCTTCAGTAATTTTACGCAGTACGGTCTGGATGCGCGGGCCCTTCTGGTTGGCCAAACCGGCGATGCGGATCGCTTCTACCACCGCAGATGGATCTGCGTCCCGCACCTCCTCCCAGGTTGGAAAACGCTGCCGCAGGGATTGGTATGCCAGGTCGCGGTTGCGGTCATTGGTATTCTGCGACAGGATGGTCGAAACCAGTTCATCCAGCGCCGGCAGGGGATCGCGCCACTCTGGCCTACCGTAAAAATCCATCAACCGCTGCAGAACCTGGTCCGCCAGGGTCTGGATCTGGCCGTTTTCATCTGCATCATTCATGAAGCGTCCCTTTAATCCTGGCCTTTCCGCATGTTAAATTGTAAAGCATGGTCGAACTTCGCCAATTTCCAGCTTGCGAAAATTGTACAGCGTGCGCCGGTCAAATTGAGCCAGGCGCTCGACCTCAATCGCGGTGAGCAAACCAAGCTGTTTCAGCAAAGCCAGGGCAACTAAGGGACGCGCTCGACCGATTCCGTCGCCATCCGAGATCTTAAAAGCGATCCCCAACCCGGGGGAATTCTGGCTGAGCGCCCCAGGGGCTACGGCGATGCCCTGATAGCCTTCAGCGCCGCCCTTGGAAACAAATTTTCCTGCCCCGGCCTGCATCAACAACGTATCAAACCCATCCGGTCCGGAGATCATTTCAGGAAAAGTGGACATGGCATGGAATATATGGCGCAGCGCGTTCGCCCGCCGTTCTGCCAACCGGCTGGGATCGGCAATCCGGGCAAACCCCAGCGCTGTATTGTACAGCGGAATCGCAAAAGTTGGCACAGAGCAGCCGTCGATCCCAACCACGACCTGGTCCTGTTCCATACCGGTCATCTCGGCAAAGGTCTGCAGGATGGTTTGCTGCACGGGGTGCTGCGGATTGGTGTAATCCGCCTTCGGCAATCCGCGCATCACAGCATGCGCCAGCATGCCGGTGTGTTTGCCAGAGCAGTTATGCCGGCGCGGGGTCGGCTCCTCGCCGCGCAGCAGCATGGCTTTCCAGGTGGCTTTATCCGCCGGTTCGTGCGTTCCGCACAGCATATCGCTTTCGTCAAGGCCAATTTTTTCCTGCATGCCGGTTACCACCCGTACGTGCTCGTCCGTGCCGTGGTGAGAAGCACACATCAAAGACAATTCACGATCGCTGAGGTTGAACTTTTCCACCCCACCCATTTCCACAAACGGCAGCGCCTGGAAAGGCTTGGCCGTGGACCGCAGGTAGGCCCTCGTCTGAGGATCGCCCACCGCCGCCAGCACCTGTCCGGCCGCATCCACCACCACCGCCGCACCGAAATGGACCGATTCAACAATCGGTCCGCGGGTCACTTCTGCCACAGGAACATAATTTTCAAATGTCATCCCAGATCCTTTTCACTGAATGATCGTTCCCGCAGGTCATGTTGACTGCGGGAACGGTTTTGCTTATTCTTCGATCTCTTCGCTGGGCTCTTCTTTATATTGGCGCAGGAAATATTGGCGCAAGCCCCATTTCAAGCGCTGCCGGAACTGGGCCTGGCGATCCGCATCTGGAAACTCTTTCACCAGTGTCTCAGCCAACGGGATCACTTCCTCGACCGGGGCATTCTGGCTGGAAATCACTTCCAGTCCGGCCTGCACTCGATTCAGAAAATCCAGTTGGCGGCGAACCTGATCGTGAGACACCAATCCCCCGCGACCGCTGACCAGCAGATAGTTCTGATAATCCGGCTCAAGGAGTTTTGTCGTATGCTCAATCCATTTTTCCAGGTCGGCATTTGCAAAGAAAGGCGGTTGGTCGGGAACAACTGCATCCCCGATAAAACACACCTGGTCGCCCGGCAAAACTGCCCATGTCGCACCAATTCCCGGACCCGGGTGGTACTCAAGCTGCACCGGATGGTCGTTCCAGTGGATTTGCATGCGCTCAGTAAATGTGATATCGGGTGGAGACCAGCGAATGCTGCCAAGGCCATTATATTGTTCCCAATCGGCGCCTGATTCGACGGGCTGAGTCTTAAATGTCACCGGGCGGTTGCGAAAAGCCTCGGCCATTTTTTCCTGGCCGACCACCGTACATTCCATGGCGCGCGTCCCAATGGTGCGGTCGAAGTGCGCATCAAGATTGACCAGCAGGCGGTCCACACCGCCCCCCAGGTTTAACAGGCCCGAACGCCAGGATCGCGTATCTTCCTGGCGAAAAGGCGCGTCGATCAGCACTAGCCCTAACGGCCAGTTGATCGCTCCAAGCGTTACCCCGGCATATCCGGTCTCAATATAAACGTGCGGTGCAATTTCCTGCATACGGTATTCCGATCCTTCCTTGGGTTTGGCTGCGGCTCAATTTATACTACATTTGCGGGGTCGGTGGCAAGGTGAAATAAAAACGGCTGCCTTCACCCAATTCACTCTCAGCCCATATGCGCCCGCCGTGGGCTTGAACAGCCAGACGGCAAAATGCCAGGCCCAAACCCAGACCTTTGGGCGTATTTTCTGTGTTTATCCGTCTAAATTTTTCAAAAATCAGGTCCAGGGCTTCATTGGGGATACCGGGACCACTGTCTTTCACGCAAAATTGGATCATCTCATTCACAGGAGCGACCTGTATCCTGATTTCCTTGTTGGAGGGCGTAAACTTGGCCGCATTCTCAACCAGATTGATCAAAACGCGGCGGATCATATCTTCATCGATCCAGATAGATGGCAGTCCTTGCGCAAGATCCATCTTAATTTTTTGCTGTTTGGTTTCCAGAGTGGGTAAGATCGTATCCACAGCATCCACGACCAGCCGGGGGGCTTCGATTTCTTTCTGATTGGTGATCGGCTGTCCGGCTTCCAACTGGCTGATATCCAGCAGAGAGTTGATCAGGCGCTGCATGCGGTCGCTGGAACGGGAAGCAATGCTGAAGATCATGCGCAGCGAACTGGAATCAGAGTTTGGCAGCATTCCTTCCATCATATCCAGGCTGGAGACAATATTGGATAAAGGCGAACGCAGATCATGATAAACCATGGCTGCCAGGTCATTGCGCAGCATGTCCAGCTCTTTGCGCTCAGTGATATCGCGTATGGTCCACTGCAGCATATCTTCATTTTGCAGGCGAACCCGGTACACATTAATCTCAACCGGTACCTGCTGCCCATTCAACAGGTGGAAAATACTTTCGTACGAAACCATCGCGCCAGCATGGAGGTTGGCGAAATCCTGGCCGAGTTTTTCATGGTCTGGTTCGTGCAAATCAAGGATCGAACGGCCTGATAAAGACGGCTCATCCCCCTGACCCAGAACCAGCGCCTGACGGTTGACTTCGAGGATTATTCCCGACCAATCTGTAATGAGAATAGGATCAATGTTATTTTCAAAAAGCTCACGGTAGCGCCGGGTTGCCACCTGCAGCGAATTGTAAAGGCGCGCGTTATAAATGGCGATTCCAGCCTGGTCACCGATCGACTGCAGCAGATTGAGATGCGCCTGGGTAAAGAACCCGGGTTCAGGATGAACCAGGGTCAGCACGCCTACCAGCTGGTCGCGCGTTTGGAGCGGAATACAAATGGCCGATTTCGCCCCCGTCCGGTTTTCCTGATCGTCCGGACGGCGCACCCAACGCTCATCCAGGCTGGTATCCGAAATCAACACTGATTTCTGGTTGCGCAGCACCCATCCCGCTAATCCCTGGTCTACGACCTGATGCAGTTGATCGACCGTGTAGGGCATACGCTGGTTGTCGTACACCAGCACTGCCTCAGAGGGATGCTGCGATTCGTCCAGAACAATCAAGGTAGCGCGTTCAGCGCCCAGATTCCGGATTGATAAATTAACCACGTTCTGCAGCACGGTCTGCAGATCCAATGAAGAAACCAGCTGCCGGCTGATGTTATATAGTAACTGCAGCGATGACTGTGCGTGGTCAGGAGCCATTTAAATCTCCGTTTGCTCGGGGGGGATTGCCCACAGACAACCGCCGCCGCACTGTGCCGCACTGCTCGCAGTCAGACTGGTCGCACAAAAAAGCCAGAGGGTCATCCTGAATAGCGGTAGAAATTCGTTCAATCATACCCGGGAGCGGGATGGCTTCCACCCGGGCATTTCCGACTTGAACCCGACGGGTCAGGTCCTGCAGCCAGGTGGCTGCCTTGGCAAATCCATTCGAACACCCGGGGAAATTCGGACATTCGATTATCCCATCGTATGTCAGCGCCCAACGAACAAATTGTGATCGTCCGGCGAGGCTTTCGGCATAATGCAGGCTGGTATTGACCGTGTGGTTGACGCCCACAAGCAGCACCCATCCCCCCATCTTTTCTAAGGTTGCGATTGGCGCCAGGGGTTCGGCAATCGTTTGTGCTGTTAGCGCAGAATCAACCCCAATGCCAGCAAAAGAGAGCACCGGATGGGAGGAGCGCTGCGCGTCGGGCAGCTTGCGCAAGGTCTCTGCCGTGACGCCCAAAACCGGGTCAACCGGCATATCGGGTTGGTAAAATTCAGCCATGCGGTTCCGATCGCGCCCGCTGCCGTAATCCAACCCATTATCTGGCGGTCCCTCTTCTGGGATAATCATGGTTTTATAGGTGAATGCGGGCATCATCACGCCCGCCGTCAACGAAGAGACCGCGCCCAGCAAAGTCTCAGCTCCGCCTCGCAGTTGGCCAAAAGCCGAAAGCGAGGCGTGCATAATCACCGGGCAGCCCGGATCCAGATTTAACTGTCGCATGCCGCTGCTGAGATCGCGAAAGCCAAGCATTCCTATCCTCCCAGGCACAATGGAGCGCCTGATATGGATAATTATAACGTCAAAAGACACCTGCCTGATGCTTGAAAGCGACAATGCGAAAGAAGATCAGCGCTTTGCCAGCCTTCAAGTCCTGGTGCCGTCAGGCTATGGACAGGTTGGGATCACATCCCGGTTCTTTTCAGCATTGAGCATCAGGCCCAAATAAGGTGATGGATCGAGCGTGTTCCGGATCTCCAGCTCGTTGCGAAATTTTCCGCGCCCATCATCCAGAACGATCGAAAAATGCAGGTGTACGCCCGTGGGAGATCCTACCGTACCGGAGTAATTGCCCTGGTGTCCCAACAGTGTCCCGGCTGGCACAAAGACTTCGCTCGTTCCAGGGGGAAAAGCAGGATCGATCAGCGAAGTGCCGTCCGCTTCTGCCAGATGGGTGTAATACGTCCAGATCTGGCGGTCCGGCTGCAGGGGATCGCTGGGAATACGCACAATTAATGAGGATTTCCAATCCGGCAGGCGGGAGATATAGCCCTCGTAAGCCGTACGCACCTCAACTACCCCGGGCTGCGTCCCGGCAAAGATGTCAATCCCCTGGTGGCTGTGGCCCGGACGGAAAGAGTCCCCCCACAAATAACCGATGTAACCGTTGGTCGGCATTTGAAACGGTGCATCGCCGCAGTGCTGGCCTATTTTTACGGTCCAGTCCTGGCGGCCCAGGGGGTCGCGGAACCACTCCCCCAGGTACTGGTTGCGGGTAGAACTGCCACTCCAGCGCCGTGAGAGAAGATAACCAGCCGAAGCGACCAGGACTGCCGCCACCAGACCGAGGATTAATAAACTGCGTCTTTTCATCGCCTGGCAGTATAAACCAAAATCCCCCTGAACGGGGGATTTTCATTCGCAAAACGATTTACACGCCTGTTATACCAGGCTGCCGATCATCGACCAGGGACCCGTCCAGTCGATCTTTACCTGGCGCACCTGACCCTGCAGGTCTTCGGGTGAGGCGGCAAAGACCAGTTTATTGGTCGGCGTGCGTCCTTTCCAGCGCTCTTTGACTTTTTCTTCAAACAGGATATCGACTGTCTGTCCCAGATAACCGGCATGAATTTGAGTTGCGACCCCTTCCTGCAGTTCTTCCAGCAGGCGGAAGCGGCGCCATTTTTCCTCCTCAGACACATCATCGGGCATGCGCCGGGCCGATACGGTTCCGGGCCGGGCTGAATAGCGCGCCAGGTGAGCCACGTCCAATCTGAGCTCAGCCAGCAGGTCATAGGTGTGCTGGAACTGCTCCTGGGTCTCGCCGGGAAAGCCCACGATAATATCGGTCGCGATGGAAACGTTATCCACCCGGCTGCGAATGCGGTCGACCAACCGGCGGTAATCTTCGGCGGTATATCCGCGCCGCATATTCCCCAACACCTCATCATCCCCGGCCTGATTCGGACATTCGATATGGGGCATCACTTTGGGGTTGTTAGCTACCGTATCAAGCAGTTCATCGGTCATCCAGTTGGGATGCGAGGTCAGGAAACGCAGTCGCTCCAGCCCGTCAATTTCGGCCAACTGGTTGAGCAGGCCAGACAGGCTGGGAAAGGAGGGTTCGTCCTTGCCGTAGCGGTCGACGATCTGTCCCAGGAGGGTGATCTCTTTGACCCCCTGGGCGACCATGGCGCGCGCTTCGGCCATAATTTCACCCGCCGGACGCGAACGTTCCACACCGCGCCGGTAAGGGATGATGCAGTACGTGCAGGCAAACGAACAGCCGTAGACCACCGGGATGAACCCCGAAACCAGCCTGGTTGCGTTCTTGCTTCGGCAGTACCAGGTCGCCATCCATCCAGGCAAAACGCTCCGCGGTCTGGTCCTCTTCGAGCTGGCGGCCTTCTTTTTGCAGCAGGTAATTGACCAGCGGGGCCGGATCGGATGGCGGCGAAAAGACGTCCACATACGGAAAACGCTCGCGCAGGTGGGTATTGTCCTTCACCCCCACCAGGCAGCCCATCAGGTTGATCACCAGGTCCGGTTTATGCTTCTTCAATGGCCGCAGCGAAGTCAGCCGGCCGTAGGCCTTATCTTCGGCGCTCTGGCGCACCACGCAGGTATTCATCACGATGATATCTGCCGTTTCTGCCGCAGGGGTCTGCTGGTAACCCAGGTGCTCCAATGCAGACGCCACCCGCTGCGAATCGGCCACGTTCATCTGGCAGCCTTCAGTCCAAATATGATACTTCATGGCGGCGATTATAACAGAAATCGACGGCTTAATACTACCGATTTAGTCTTATTTATTCGGCCTTCTGTACGGGTGCAGGGCGTGCGCCCTGAACGATTGCTCGTATATCACCTGCCCAGGCGCTAATCACGGGGCAAAGAGGATCATCATATATAATAATCGTGATAATTTTTATCAAAATTAGATACAGGAGTTCTGAATGCCCGATCAATCGATCCATACCGCCGCCGCCAATGGAAATATGGACCTGGTGAGAGCGCTTCTCGACGAAGACCCCAACCTGGTAAACCTGGACGATGGCTACCAATGGCGACCGATTTTTCACGCCGGATTATATAAACACCTGGAGGTAGTCCAACTGCTGATCGATCGCGGCGCGGATTTATCTGCTCACGACGGCTATGCGCTGCATTATGCCGCCGAAGTCCCCGATAATTTGCCCGTCGTCACCCTGCTGATCCAATACGGCGCGCTGGATGCCCACACGGAACCCCGCAGTCAGGCCGCCCGGCAGTTTATTCACGCAGTTTACCTTGAAAATACCGGCCGGGTGGCATCTCTTTTCGGTGCTGCTCCTGAATTGATCCATGAGCGCTATGCTCGCGGCGAAACTGCTCTCCACCACGCCTGCACCATCGGTCACCTTGAGATCGTCCGCCTGCTGGTAGAAAACGGCGCTGACATAAATGCCCTGAGCGAAGCCGGTCATTTCCCGCTTTACTGTGCAGCCGGTCACGGTCACTTGCATGTCGTCATGGATCTTTTGAAACACGGCGCGCATCTCGAACAGAAGCTTCAGGATGGCAAGACGATTATCGCCTGGCTGCAGCAGTATCCGCAGGATCCCCGCTTCCGCCCCATCCTGGAAGCGCTGGCCCATATAGACTGAATAAAAAGGACTTTTCAATGCGGCAAAAACTCGTATAATATGCGTTATTCGGACTATTTTTATCCGATTAACAAATTTATCGTACGGGAGAGATTAAAATATGGCTGAGCAGCTCAAAATCGACCACAGCGACATTCCTATCCGCCTGTTTGAATCCGATTTCCTCGAATTTTTCACCCACGTTCACCCGATTACCATCATCATCATCTGGGTGCCGTATGCCGTCTACATGCTTTATACCGGGATCGCCATGAACGACCCGCGTTCCAACCTGGCAACCGTCAGCCTGAGTTTTCTGATCGGTCTCCTGATCTGGACCTTCATGGAATACAACATCCACCGCTTCTTCTTCCACTTTCACCCGAAAACTGCCTGGCAGGACCGCATCGTATTTCTCTTCCACGGCGTGCATCACGCCCAGCCGCGCATGAAGACCCGCCTGGTGATGCCGCCTGCGGCCAGCATTCCCATGGGTGCCGCTTTCTGGCTGTTGTTTTATCTTCTGGTCGGGCAGGGCTGGGCCGTCCCCAAGATGTGGGACCGATGGTTTCAGGTTTCACCATCGGCTACCTGGTGTACGATCTGATGCACTACGCCACCCATCATTTTGCCATGCGCTGGGGTTATCTAAAATATCTCAAACGCCACCACCTGCTGCACCACTACAAGACCCCCGATTTGCGCTTCGGGGTCAGCTCGCCTTTCTGGGACTGGGTCTACGGGACGCTCCCCAAGGAATGACCTGACCGGAACAGGTAAACATGACCCGATCAGACTGAACAAAGGTGGAACATTTTTTAACCTTCATCGTCCTATATGTGAAATATCGAACAAATCGGTTTCGCTAGTTTTGGATGGAGGGAAAAATGTTCCGCAGCGTTTGGTCGATCCCATTTATTTTAATATTGGGGGCCCTTCTGGCTTCCTGCAGTTCTTTTCAATCCACCCCTGCACCCGCCGCCAACATGCCCAATCCAGCTTCTGTATTCTGCGAACAGCACGGCGGAAAGCTGGAATTAAGACAGGATGCCGCAGGTGGGGTAAACGGGGTGTGTGTCTTCCCGGATGGGAGCGAATGTGACGAATGGGCTTATTTTCGCGGGGAGTGCCAACCGGGAAATACTTCAGGAGAACCTGACCCGACCCCATCGTCGAATGCGGCTGACCAACCCTGGAAAATATACCAGGACGATACCCTCGCATATCGCTTTTCCTACCCGGCGGACGCAAAAATTGTGGGTGATTCCGATCCGCGTAAAGGGCTCACAATCGTTGGCCCAGAGATAAATGGTGAGGTTTGGCCAACGATCAGTTTCAGCCATCCGCGCGATCTTGAAGCCTTTCGCCCGTTTGAAGGGGCGGATTTACTGCAGTGGCTGAACGACCATAATCTTGTAGGGGAAGGCAGAAAACCGGACCTGCAAATTGCTGGCACCCATGCGATCCATTTCAGGCATGAGCGCAGCCCGCAATCTTATGCTTTTGACCAGTACTATTTTGCCAAGGCGGGCCAACTGTATCAGATCATCATTGGTCACACAGGGGATCGAGAGGATTGGAATCTGTACGATCACTTTTTACAGAGCATCCAATTCGATTAGAGGCATCAGCCAGGCATAAGCCGCCCCGGATTGGGGCGGCTTTCTATTAATCCCATTCTGGCTTTCATACCCCCCACCGAGTTATAAAAACAGGGTCGTGCGCCCTGTTTTTATGTTCCCCCATGCGCTCCCTCAAATCCGCCTGTTTTTCTCCAGAAATTTTAAGTTAAAATTTTACCTGCCCTCAGACCCGCGGTGCTATAATCATATAATCAAAAATTTGTTCGATATGGGGTGTTATGTCGTTTGCGCATCTGCACGTTCATTCTGAATATTCGCTTCTGGATGGTTTCAGCAACATCAAAAAGCTGGTCAAAAAAGCCCAAGAAATGGGCATGCCGGCTGTTGCCCTGACCGACCACGGGACGATGTTTGGCGTGATTGAGTTCTTCAATGCCGCGAAAGCGGTCGGAATCAAACCGATCATCGGCCTTGAAGCTTACATGGCAGCCCGCAGCATGAGCGACCGCGATTCAAAGCTGGATAAAACCTCCTCCCATCTCCTTCTTTTGGCTGAAAACGCCACCGGCTACCAGAACCTGCTGCAAATCGCCAGCGCCTCTCAACTGGAAGGCTTTTACTACTACCCGCGCATCGACCATGAGTTCCTCGCCGCCCATTCTGAAGGCTTGATCGCAACATCGGGCTGTATGTCCGCCGAAGCGCCGCGCGCCGTGCTTAGTGGCGGTCCGGACGCTGCCCGAGCAAAGCTGGATTGGTATTTCGACGTCTTCGGCGCGGACCGCTTCTTCATCGAGTTGCAGCGTCACAACATTCCCGAGCTTGAAACCATTAACCGCACCATGATCGACCTGGCTAAACGCTACAATGCCCGCCTGGTCGCAACCAACGATTCACACTACATCAACCCCGAAGACGCCCGCTACCAGGACGTCCTGCTCGCCATCCAGACCGGATCGCTGCTCAGCGATCCCAACCGCATGCGCATGACGGACCAGTCCTATTATCTGCGCTCGCCGCAGGAGATGAGCGAGCTGTTTGCCGAGGTGCCCGAAGCGATCAGCAACACCCTGCTGGTAGCCGAGCGCTGCAATGTGGACCTCACCAACAAGGGCTACCATCTGCCGCGATTCCCTGTGCCTGATGGTCACACCGCCCAAACCTACCTGCGCGAGCTGTGCGAAGAAGGTCTTCGCCGCCGTTATGACGAACATGCCAGTGATGCGCCTGTCCGCGAACGGCTTGAATACGAATTGGGCATCATCCACCAGATGGGATTTGACGCCTATTTCCTCATCGTTTGGGATCTGTGCCGCGAAGCCAGCCGGCGCGGAATCTGGTATAACGCCCGCGGCTCAGCCGCCGGATCGATCGTGGCCTACAGCCTGTTTATTACCCTGATCGAACCCCTTCACCATGGATTGATTTTTGAACGCTTCCTTAACCCCGGCCGTATTTCCATGCCGGATATCGACATGGATTTTCAGGACGACCGGCGTTCCGAATTGATGCAGTACACCGCCGAGAAATACGGTTCAGATCGGGTCGCGCAGATCATCACCTTTGGCACGCTTGGGGCACGCGGAGCAATCCGCGATGTGGGACGCGTGATGGATGTACCCATCTCCGAGGTCGACCGCGTCACCAAGCTCATTCCACAGGTGCCCAGCAACCCGGTTACCATCATGGAAGCCGTCGAACAGGTCGCCGAATTAAAGGAAATTTACGAGAATACCCAGTACCTGCGGGAAGTGATCGATACTGCCGCCCACATGGAAGGCGTGGTGCGCAATGCCGGCACCCATGCCGCCGGGGTGATCATCACCGATATCCCCCTGATTGAATATGCCCCGCTTCACCGGCCCACCAGCAATTCGGAAGATTCGCCGATTAAAACCGTGGCCCAATTTGAGATGTCGATTGTCGACGCCATGGGTTTGCTTAAAGTAGACTTCCTCGGACTGATCACGCTCACCATTTTGCAGCGCGCCTGTGACCTGATCAGCCAGCGCCACAACGTCCAGATGAACCTGGACAACATCCCCATTGACGATCCGGAGACGTTTGCCTTCCTCAGCCAGGGCCATACCGCGGGCGTTTTTCAGTTGGAAGGTTCGGGCATGACCCGCTACCTGATGCAAATGAAGCCGCAGAACCTGGATAACGTCATCGCCATGGTAGCGCTCTACCGCCCCGGCCCGCTGGAATTTATACCCACCTACATCAGGCGTATGCACGGCGAAGAGCCCGTCGAATACCGCCATCCACAGATGGAATCGATCTTCCAGGAGACCTTTGGAATCCCGGTCTACCAGGAACAAATCATGCGCGCCGCCATCAATATGGCTGGCTACACCGCCTCCGAAGCCGATGAACTGCGCAAATCGATCGCCAAGAAAAAAGCCGATGTGCTTCATAAACACCGGCTCAAGTTCATTGACGGCGCCCAGCGCGGCGGTATTCCCGAAGAGATTGCCACCGCCATTTTCTCGGACTGGGAAAACTTTGCTCGCTATGGCTTCCCTAAAGCGCATGCCGCCGATTATGGGGTGATCGCGGTCGAGACCGCCTACCTCAAAACGCATTATACGGTTGAATATATGACGGCGGTTCTATCGGCCTCGAAAAACGATAATGCCAAAGTCGCCTTCTATGTGGCCGACTGCCGCGCCATGGGCATCGACGTGCTTCCCCCGGATGTCAACTCCGGTGGGTGGGATTTTACAATTGAGGACCTGCCTGACGAGAAATCGGCCATCCGCTTCGGCATGGGCGCGATCAAGAATGTTGGCCAGGCCCCGGTTGACCTGATCTTACGCGCTCGTTCCGAGGAAGGACCGTTCCGCGATCTGACCGATTTTGCACACCGGGTCGACCTGCGGTCTGTGGGCAAACGCTCCCTGGAATGCTTGATCAAGGTCGGCGCCATGGATGCATTTGGCGAGCGCCAGTCGCTGTTGGAAGCCCTCGACCAGATCATGTCGATTTCTGCCAGCCATTTCAAAGCCTTGCTCAGCGGGCAGATGAGCTTCTTCGGCACGGTAGCCGGTATCGATGAGGAATTTATCCTGCCGCTGGCCCTGATGATCGACCGCCGCGCCCAATTGGAATGGGAGCGTGAGCTTTTAGGGCTGTATATCTCCGATCACCCGCTCACCCCATATCTGCCCACGCTCAAGAAAAAGATTACTCATTTTTCCGGCCAGTTGAGTGAAGCCAGTCACAAAGAAAAAGTCATCGTGGCCGGCATGGTGATCCGCTTCCGCCGTCACCAGACGAAAACTGGCAGCCCGATGGGTTTTGCCACCCTGGAGGATATTCAGGGGAGTATTGAACTGGTCCTCTTTCCCAGGACCTGGGATAAATACGGCAAGCTGATCGAAATGGATCGTGTGCTGACCGCCGAAGGCAAAGTGGACATGAAGGGTGGTGATCCCAAGATCCTGGTAGATAAATTGATGGTTGAAGAAGTGATCGAGCAGCCGTTTGACCAGGCTGAAAGCGCAGCCATGTTGGAATGGATGCCCCCCGGCTCATCCGACCTGGCCGGTTATACCGATGATCCTCCTGAACTGGATCTCGAACCCCTGCCGCCCTTGCCTAATTTTCAATTTCCCCACAGAGATTCTGCACCCAGCTCCCCATCCGGCGAGGAAAACCTGTCACCAACCCCTTCCCAGGAGTTTGCCCCCACTCGGCAAGAAAGCCGTGACCAGGAATGGGATGATGTTCCCCCACCTCCGGCTTTCCCCGATGATTGGGACTTGATGGAACCGCCGGGTGATTACCGCGCGGACAGCTCCATAGAGACCGGAGACCCGCTGCCGCTGGCAGCCGCTCCGGAGGCAGCCCCGGATATCCGCCCAACATCCACCCCACCTGCAAACACCCAAAAACCAGCTGCTCAAGCCCCGGCACCGGTCGAAAGCCAGGCGGACTCCATGCCGGTTCCTTCGCATGCTCCTCGGATTTCTCCCGTGGTCGCCGTCAAACCGCTTTCTTACCTCGTCCAACCGGGTGGCATTCAAGCTGCGAGCCAGGATGAACGCCCGCGCATGGTTAAAGTGGTCCTGCGCGCCAATGGGAATAAGGCCCGCGAGGTCCTGCGCTTAAAACGGGTGCTGGGCGTGCTGCGTTCCTGCCCGGGCCGCGATCGTTTTGCCCTGATGGTATTCGAAAAAGGGAATTATTTTCTGGTAGAGTTTCCCAACGATACCACAGGCTATTCTCCTGAATTGCATCGCCGTCTGGCAGACCTGGTCGGGGAGGAAAACCTCCAGGTAGAATTTCTTACAATTCAATAATTATCCGAAATTGACCCGCTGCAATAAATTTTAAAAAAGCGTCACTACGACATTCGCATCGACTGCAACCCTTCTTTATTAGCCCAAACGGAATACTGCCGGAGGGCAGCCGGATTATTCGATACACCATGCCCGCTTCACAGCGAAGCGGGTCCCGTTTACGCCCCTGGTCCGGTTCTTTCAATATAAGTCAGCCCCTGGATATGGCTGATGAAATCCATATTTTCAATTTTAACCTGATCGTATGACTGATATTGTCTTTTTAGAACAGCCTGAACAATCAGTTGGGTGTCTATTCGATACTTCTCGATATTCATTGCTAAAGCTTTCATGATGAGGAGTTTTTCCAGAGAGATGACTAAAAAATCCCCTTCATCCGCGGCATTTTCGCACAGGTCAGTGTAAGTAAGCAGGCAAATTGATTTCCAGATCTCAAATTCAAACGGACAAACGCCCAGATCTCCCCAAAGATCTTTCACTCTTTCGGGATACTTTTTGATCAAGTTAAACACATCTTCTTTATCAGCGATGAAATCAATATCCGCCCCGGACTGTCTGAGCCCGTAGTATTCCATGGCCTTACCGCCCACGAGCAGGGGCTTTTTTCGAAAAGAATAATCAAGTTTATTTAAAGGAATGTCCATATCTGATCTAACACTACCCATGGACGCTTAAGTTACTTTTGTGGTTGTACTGAGTGGTGCTAGCAGTAACCTGGATTAATATATTCAAAGGTAGAGGACCAAATGTTCGCTTGCTGGCCAACCCCGACGCTAGAAATCTCGCAGCAGAACCGATTCGGGACCGCGGTTGATTTCCCACGGATACACAATAAATGCATCCGTAATCGCGGCATAATAATCCGGCCGGACGGTGCCAAACAGGCTGCGGTATGGGTTAAAGTGCATCACGCAGGTCTGCGATGTGGCCGCAGCGCTTGAGATTCGGTTTTTCACCGAGGTAATTGTGCGCCCTGAACCCCATACATCGTCCACAACCAGCACCCGCTTGCCGGTTAACAGGTTGTTCTCTGGGAATTGGAGAAATTTCGGCCATGCCAGCAGGCGGCCCTTTTCTTTTTCCATTTCCATCTCGGCCGGAAAGTCCACCGCCGCCGTCAGGATCGTATCCAACTTGAGCGCTTCCGCCAACATCCCCCCGGGGACGATTCCGCCGCGGGTTATGATCACCATCGCCTCAAACTCGCCTTCAAATTGTGGAATCAGGTGATCGATTAGTTTGTCTACATCGGACCAGGTGAGTATTTCACGCCGCATGCGCGCCCAACCTTCTCTTAAAATTTTAGATGATAATTATATCAAAAATTCGTAGTAAGATTGGCATAACCTGTATGTTTATCAGATTATCACAGCCCGGTTGACGCGAAGTGGCGTCACGGTCCCCTTGCGGGGATTCAATAAAGGAAAGGGGTCACCACAAATACCGCTGGAAAGCAGATCACGCCTATGACATTTCTGCGCTCATTGAAGCATCTACCATTTGCCTGGTTGTGGAGCGGGCAGACGATCTCGCGCCTGGGCGACAGCCTGTACCGTATCGCATTAAGCTGGTGGGTGCTGGAGAAAACCGGTTCGGCAACGATTATGGGGGCCGTCCTGATCTTTTCCTTTGCACCGGCATTGATCTTTTCTTTGATCGGCGGCGTGGCAGTCGACCGCTTCTCACGCGTTTGGGTGATGATCGTCTCAGATCTGGCGCGTGGTATTACTGTGCTGGTGGTCAGTCTCATGTCTGCTACCGGGCAGCTGGAAATCTGGCATGTTTATGTCGCCAGCATCATTTTTGGCGTGGTTGACGCTTTCTTCTACCCTGCTTTTACCGCGATTCTGCCGGATATCACCCCCAAGGAACTCCTGACCAGCGCCAACTCGCTCACCAGCCTGAGCGCCAACATTACCAACATCGTCGGACCGGCTTTTGCCGCGCTGTTGGTAAAGCTGGGCGGCACGTCGCTCGGTTTTGGGTTGGACAGCTTATCCTTTTTCATTTCTGTGGCGTGTTTGCTGCCCCTGCTGCATTTACCTAAAGCCATCCGCAAGGCAGTGGAAAAGACGAACATGCTCGGTCAACTCAAAGAGGGCATTCGCGCCGTAATGACCTCGCCCTGGTTGTGGATTACCATCAGCCTGGCATCCTTGGCCAATGTGACCTACAGCGGCCCGTTGGCGGTGTCGCTGCCCTTCCTCGTCGAGCGGAACCTGGGTGGTGACGTGAATGCTTTTGGCCTGATCGCCTCATTTTCCGCGGCAGGTTCATTGCTCGGCGCGGTATTTTTAGGCCGTTTTCACCGCTTGCGCCGCCGCGGACCGCTGGCTTACGGCGCCTGGATCTTGGGCGGGCTGATGTTGGTAATCTATGGTTTCTCGCACCAGTTATGGCTCGTTCTGGCAGCAGCTTTCGTAAACGGTGCTACTCTGGTCACGTTTGGGTTAATATGGACCAATACGCTGCAGGAGCAGGTATCCTCCGAGCTTTTAGGCCGGGTCTCGAGCATCGATTATCTCGGATCGTTTGTACTTTTACCTGTGAGTTATGCTGTCGCCGGCATGCTAACCGACCAGTTTGGTCCTTCATCGGTTTTTATCGGCGGTGGGCTGGCAACGATCATCATCTTATCCGCAGGTTTGTTAAGTCCTGCCATCCGTGGCTTGGATTAATTCATCAACCTTTTCATATACTGGAGCATAATGACCACTCTCATTCCTTCTTTACTCCCGCGTCTGAAATCGCACCGTCTCCCGCAGTTTAATGTCGGCCCCGGTTCGATTTTCCCTTATTACGAACGCCAATCTCTGATCAGCCTGCCCGCATCCATCTGTCACTGGTTGGGCATCCCCAGCTTCGGCGCGCCTGCCCTGGCGGATGAAATCTTGAGTGCAATGGGTGGCCCATTCCGGCAGGTCATCCTGCTGGTGGTCGACGGTCTGGGCCTGGAGCAGTTGAATCACTTTTCCAACACGGAGTACGGCCCAGGTTCAAACCGCTCAGCCTTCTGGCGGCGCCTGCTGGAGGAAGCCGTCCTGGCGCCGATCACCAGCATCGCCCCTTCGACCACTGCCACCGCCCTTACTTCACTCTGGACCGGGCAACCGGCCGCGGTGCATGGGGTGATGGGCTACGAAATGTATCTGAAGGAATACAGCCTGATTGCCAACATGATTACGCATGCTCCCACCAGCTTCGTGGGAGATACGGGCGGGCTAAAGCGCGCCGGTTTCGACCCGCAAACGTTTCTACCCGTACCCACTTTTGGCCCCCACCTCGCTCAGCACGGGGTCCGGGTTGACGCCATGCAGCATTGGGCGATCGCCCATTCCGGCCTTTCCACCATGCTCTTTCCGGGGGTGAACGTGGTTCCTTTCCGCTCGCCTTCGGATTTATGGGTCACGCTGCCCGCCCTGCTGTCGCAGCACGAAGCGCAGCGAGCCTACACGTACATTTATTGGGGAGAGTTGGATGAGCTTTCACACCGTTTTGGACCGATGAATGAGCGGGTAAACCTGGAGTTCTCGCTCTTCTCCTATTTATTGGAAGGCTTTCTGAATGGCATCCGCAAACAATCCCGCGGTGATACGCTCTTCTTGATGACTGCCGACCACGGCCACCTGCATACGCCCAAAACCCCGCTGTTCGAAATGTCCAATCACCCTGATTTTAAAAACTGCATCTCCCTTTATCCCAGCGGTGAAAGCCGCCTGGCATACCTGTATGTCAAACCGGGCGCCGAACAGCGTTTGAAGGACTATGTCGCCGCCACCTGGCCAGGAAAATTCGATCTGGTACCTGCCCGCGATGCCCTGGCGGCGGGTCTGTTCGGACCCGGGCAAGCGCACCCCCAACTGGCAGAAAGGATCGGCGATTATATTCTCTCCGCCCGGGACGATGCATATCTGTGGTGGGCCAACAAAGACAATTTTCTCCTCGGGCGGCACGGCGGCCTGACCCAGACAGAAATGGTGGTCCCCCTGCTCGGTCTCGTGCTGTAGAAACATCCCGTTTTGCTGTGGGAGCAGCAGGTCCGCAGCGTGAAGGGCGATTCTGTCAGCAAATGATCTGATTCTCGTATTCTCACTTGTTCAAACTGCAAACAAGCTGAAAAGCTGCGCCGCTTGCCCTGCATCATGGGTAGTGATAAACTTTTAATATGGCGAAAAATATCCTGGTAGCCTCCCCTCAACCGGCATTTGGTGAGCTGCTGCGCCTCAGCCTGGAAGAAAGCGGCCGCTACCGGGTTCGCCTGGTACAAAGCGGGCGAGAGGCCCTGTCCAGTGCCGAACATATCATCTTTACCCTTGCGATCCTGGATGCAGGTCTGACCGAACCGCCTATCCGCTATGTTGCCCAGGGCTTGCGCGACCGCCAGGCTGACATTCGCCTGCTGGTTATCCCATCTGTAGAGGGAACGGCTACACCCGAGATCAATGCCATCCGGCCAGACGGGGTTGTCAGCCAACCGTTTTACGCCCCCAGCTTATTAGAAACCATTGACGAACTCGCACAGCGCGATTGTGTGTCTCCGCTGCCCATTGGTAAGGCGGATGGTGCACCGGTCCATGCCTCCCTACAAGATGCTTCTCTGGCGGCCCACCACCTGGAAAAATTTCTCGAGGATTCCACGGCACCCGGTGTCATGGTGATCCATACCAGCCAACCCTGGGTGGCAGCCGGACAGCTTAATCAGGAAGCTCTGACCGAGGTTGCCAACCTGTTATCCCGTTACAGCGAGACCAATGAAGGCGTGGACCTGGCCCGCTATGTCCATTTACATGCCGATGGCGGCGAATACCTGATCTATGCCACCCCCTTAATCGATACGATGGTGCTGGCATTGGTTTACATGGTGACCACCCCCTTGACCGTGATCCGCGCCCAGGCCGGGCGGTTGGCACGCGAGCTGCGTGAAGCCGGCGTAACGCGTGGAGACCGCCCCGTGACCGGAAAAACCGCACCTGCAGCCATCTTTCCGGAGGATGCGCTGCTGGCAGACGAAACCGAAACCGATGATGATCAATTAGAAGCCGAGGCCGCTCGCCTGGCTGATTTGCTGGCCGAAATGCCCGGTCCTGATCCAAACAGCCGGCCCCAGGCGGACCCGGGGGATTGGGTTCAGGCCACACAGGCACCTTCTGCCGATCATCAAGATTTCTTATTTCCCTGGGAATTGGAAAAGCCTCGCTCGGACGACCAGCATCCCGCTGTGTCATCACCACCCCCTACCCCCTCGGATAGCGGGCCCGAATTTGTCGAACCCACATCCCAGGCCAGCCGCCAGGAGATACTGGCAGAAGTCTCGCTGAATGAAGCCGGAGAGTTGAGCGAAGAGCTGCCTCCTGCGCTCCAGGCATGCGCTTCAAGCGGCCAGAGCCTCCCACCCGGCCTGCCGGTTGAAATTGTTGAGAGCCAGCCGCCCCTGCCCACCGATCAAACGCGCCCGATCGTGCTGCATACCTTAAGGTCCATCCAGCAAGTTGAACCGATCGCTCCGACCCTTTCCAACCTGGCATATACCTGTGTTCTGCTGCCCCGCTTGCAGCCCCATGAGTTGGTTGGCGTGCTCGCTGAACGCCTGGCAGATTGGCTGCCGCAGATTTGCCTGGCCTACAGCTGGCGTTTGAGCGGTTTGCTCATTCACCCGGAATACCTGCAGTGGACCGTCCAGGTAGCCCCGGCCATTTCGCCGGGGAATGTGGTACGCTTGATTCGCCAGCAAATTTCGCGAAAGATTTATACCGACTTTCCGCAGTTCGAAGTTGACAATCCCTCTGGCGATTTTTGGGCGGCCGGTTACCTGATTATTAGCGGTTTCCAGCCGCCTTCACAGCATTTGGTGCAGGATTATATCCACCAGACCCGCAAGCGCCAGGGAGCTTTCCGCCAATAGGCGGAACCCTACTTACACCAGGAATCTTTGCTTATGCCACCCACTCTTTATTTAATCGATGGTCACGCCCTGGCCTACCGCACATATTTTGCCTTATCGATGGGTGCAGGCGAACGCCTGCAAACCAGTTCTGGTGAACCCACTGCCGGGGTGATGGGCTTTGCCAACGTCCTGCTGCGTTTGCTGGAACAGGAACGCCCTGAGTATATGGCGGTGGCTTTTGACACCGGCAAGACCTTTCGCGATGAGATTTTTCCCGAATACAAAGCGACCCGCGAAAAAATGCCGGATGATCTGCGCACGCAAATCGAGCGCATTCGCCAGATGGTCGATGCTTTCCACTTGCCGCGCCTGGAGATGGAAGGTTTTGAAGCGGATGATGTATTGGGAACCATTGCCCGTCAGGCTGCCGCCAAGGGCCTGGGGGTCAAAATCATCACTGGCGACCGCGATTTGCTGCAATTGGTCGGCAACCGGATTATCGTCAGCCTGTCTGGCAGCAAGATTTCCGAGGCGAAAGATTATGCCACTGAGGAAGAAGTTGTGAAATACATCGGCGTAAAACCCTCCCAGATCATCGAGTATAAAGGTCTGGCAGGCGACAGCTCGGATAATATTCCCGGAGTCGCCGGGGTCGGGGATAAAACGGCGGTAACATTGCTGGAGCAGTATTCGAATTTAGAAGAGATTTACGCCCATCTGGAGGATATTAAGACCCGTTTCCGCAAAAAACTGGAAGCCGGGCGCGAGGCGGCTTTCCTCAGCCGCGACCTGGCAACGATCCGTACCGATCTGGAAATCACGCTGGATATAGAGCAGGCCCGTACGGATCATATGAATTTTGACGAGGTGGAAAATCTCTTCCGTGAATTGGAGTTCCGCACACTGGTTAGCCGCATACAAAAATTTTCCGGTAAAACCTCATCGCCAGAAGTTGAACCCCAAGCTGTCCCCAGGCAGCAGCTATCGCTTTTTGGCGAACCGGTCACCCATATCGGCTCCGCACCGGCTGCGGATGTGCAGCTCAAACTGGTCAATACTCCTGAAGCCCTGGCAGAACTGCAATCCCGGCTGGACAAAGCCCAAATCATTGCTTTCGATACAGAAACAACCTCCACCGATCCCATGCAGGCTGATTTGGTGGGCATTTCGCTGTCCGTCCAGGAAGGCGAAGGCTATTACATTCCCACCGGACATAAGACCGGGGAGACGCAGTTGTCCGCAGCCCAGGTAATTGAGGCTTTGCGACCGGCCCTGACCGATCCGGCCAAACAGAAGATCGGTCACAATCTGAAATATGATTGGTTGGTCCTGGCCGAAAATGGAATTGAAGTTGCGCCGCTATCCTTTGATACCATGATCGCAGAATGGGTAGCAGATCCCTCTACTCGCCATCTGGGGCTCAAAGACATGGCCGAGATTTATCTCGGAAAGACGATGACCCACATCGAAGAATTGATCGGCAAAGGCAAGAACCAGATCAGCATGGCAGAAGTGCCGGTTGAAAAAGCGGCTCCTTATGCCGCGGCCGATGCTGATTTTACGCTGCGGCTCCTCCCCTACATGCAGAAAAAGCTGCAGAAAACCAGCAGCAGAAAACTGTTTGATGAGATCGAAATGCCTTTGATCCCGGTGCTGGGCCGTATGGAACGGGCCGGCATCGCCCTGGACGTGCCCTTCTTTGAGAAAATGTCCGTCGAACTGCAGGAGGGGCTGGCCGACCTGGAAAAGAAGGTCATCGAGTTTGTGGGTTATGATTTCAACCTGAATTCCACCCAACAGCTGTCGAAAGTATTGTTTGAGACGCTCGAACTGGACCCACCCAACCGCACCCGGAAAACTGCCAGCGGTCACTACTCAACCTCGGCGGATGTGCTGCTCGAATTGAGCGGCAAACACCCGGTCGTGGATTGGATCCTCGAGTACCGCGAATTGGCAAAGCTTAAGTCAACCTATGTCGAGGCCCTGCCGGCGGCGGTTAACCCGCGCACCGGTCGAATCCATACTTCTTTCAGCCAGACAGGATCGGTTACAGGGCGTCTGGCCTCTTCCAATCCCAACCTGCAAAATATCCCCACTCGCACCGAATTGGGCCGCCGGGTTCGCGAAGGTTTTGTCGCCCAGGCAGGCTGGGGGCTGCTCGCGGTGGATTACTCGCAAATCGAACTGCGCGTCGTGGCCGACATGTCGCAAGATGAAGCCATGCTGGCAGCTTTCAAAGCCGGGCAGGACATTCATGCCGCAACAGCCGCAGCAATTTTAGGGATTTCCCTGGACGAAGTAACCAAAGATCAGCGCCGCCACGCCAAGGCGATTAATTTCGGCCTGATCTACGGCATGAGTTCGTTTGGGTTGACCCGGACGACCGATTTAACCCTGGGCGAAGCAGAAAATTTCGTTAAATCCTATTTTCAGCAGTTCCCGGGTGTAAAATCCTACCTGGATGGAATTCGCCGCCTGGCAACCCAACAGGGCTATGTGGAAACCCTGCTGGGCAGGCGCCGCTATTTCCCCAATTTACGCGGTCAGATGAACCAAAATTTACGCAACCGGGAAGAACGCGAGGCGATCAACGCCCCCATTCAAGGCACCGCTGCCGACATATTGAAACTGGCAATGATCTTGCTCCCACCTGCTCTTAAAAAAGCCGGTCTGCCAGCCCGCATGCTGCTCCAGGTGCACGATGAGTTGGTTTTAGAGGTAGAGGAACATGCGCTCCAGGAGACTGTGCGCATTGTTCAGAATGTGATGGAAAACGCCTATGCATTATCCATTCCCTTGATCACCGAAGCTCGCTGGGGGGTGAACTGGGGCAAACTTTCACCGCTTCCCCATGCGGCCCAATGACCGGAGGTAGTATCGAATGAGTGGTAATCAAGACGAATTTCAAAAAGCAATCAACCTCGGCCATTCAGCCGCCTGGGACCAGATGTGGGATCGGGCCGCCTCTTTTTACCGCCAGGCCCTGGATGAGTTCCCGGAGAATCCATCGGCGCTATCCAACCTCGGGCTGGCTCTCTTTGAAATGAAGGATTACGACAATGCCCTGCAGGTTTACAGCCGGGCAGCCAGGGTATCTCCCCTGGACCCTGCCCCATTTGAGAAAATTGGCAAGATCTCGGAACGCTTGGGGCGAATTTCAGAAGCCGTCCAGGCCTACATTCATGCCGCGGATCTTTTTCTGAAAATCCGTGACGTTGAAAAATCACTCGAAAATTGGACCCAGGTGCTGCGCCTGCAGGAAAGCCTGATTGCACGCACACGCCTGGCGATGATCTACGACCGTATTGGCCGAAAAGCAGAAGCAGTGACGGAATTCCTGGCGGCAGCCAGCTTGATGCAGCGTGCCGGCGACCCGGCCAAAGCATTGCAGGCCGCCGAATATGCCCTGCAGCTTATCCCTGAAAATATTGACACCCAACAGGCGGTCATCATGATCCGCAACAGCCAGCCTCTGCCGCGGCCCAACCGCCCGCGCGGAGGAACTGGTCCAACCCGCATGGCCGAGGTACGCCAGCTGGAATCCCCCGATCAAGAACTGGCTGGTCCCGACCCAATCGGCGAGGCTCGCCAAAAGGCGCTGATGGAGCTGGCCGGATTATTATTTGACCAGGCCGAAGATATTGGCCCGGATGACAATCAGGCGGACCGGCATGGGCTCGATTCGTTAACCCGTGGAACTGGCGGCGCTTCCCAGGCCCAGGCGGAGCGCACGCGCATCCAACTGCACCTGGGACAGGCCATTGATTCGCAAACAAAAGGAGAGGATGCTCAGGCTACGGAAGAAATTGAGCGTACGATCGAAGCCGGACTGCGCCACCCGGCTGCACTATTTACATTGGGTCTGCTCATTCACGAGAAGGATCCCCAAAAGGGCCTGCGCAATCTTCTGGATTCGGTCAAACACCCCGATTATGCTTTGGCTTCTTACCTGCTGATCGGCAAAATCCGGTATGATGCCGGTTTACTGCTTGAGGCTGCGGTAGCTTATCTTCAAGCATTGCGCCTGGCAGATGCTGCAACCGTTGAGCAAAAATATGCAGATGAATTACGCCAGTTATATGAGCCGTTGATTGAAACTCAAACCGAGCAAAGCGATCCGGAAAACCTTAAAAACCTGTGCGCCAGCATCCATGATCAAATTATGCGCAAAGATTGGCGGAGATACATGGTTATGGCCCGCCAGCAGCTGCCGCCGCAGCCCGCCGGTTCACCTCCTCTTCCGTTAGCTGAGATGCTGCTCGAATTGAACAGCGCCCAGGTGGTCGAAATGCTGGCCCACGTGCGCAACCTGACCAAAGAAGGCAACCCAAATTCAGCCATGGAAGAGGCCTTCCATGCCTTACAGTATGCACCCACTTATCTTCCGCTTCATATCCAGATCGCAGAGCTGCTTGTGAAGGAAGGGCGCACCCAGGATGCTGTGGCCAAGCTGTTGCTTGTCGCAGATTTATATACCATCCGTGGGGAAGCAGGCCAGGCGATCCGCTTGTTCAACCGGATTATTGAAATGGCCCCCATGGATCTGGATGTGCGCAACCGGATGATCAAATTGCTCCTGGCACAAGGTAAAACCGAAAGCGCTCTCCTGCAGTACATCAACCTGGCCGGAATTTACTACCAGTTAGCCGAAATGGATCTGGCCCGCCAGACCTACACCACCGCATTACGCCTTGCCCAACAAACTCGCACCGACCGAGCGATGCTCGTCCAGATCATGATTAAAATCGCTGACATCGATATGCAGCGCCTGGATTTGCGCAATGCGCTGCGCATCTATGAGCAAATTCGCACATTGGAGCCTGAAGATCTCCAAAGCCGGGTTCGCCTGGTAGATCTTAACTTCCGCATGTCTCAAGCTCCTGCCGCTTTAAATGAGATGGATGGATTCCTGGCCATGCTGGAAAACAACAGCAAACACGCCGAAGCCATTGAATTTCTGCAAGCGATATTGGTCGACCACCCTGACCGGATTGATGTACGCAAAAGAATCGCTGAAGTGTACCGGCGCGCCGGGAATACAGAAGAGGCGGTCCGCCATTGGGAAACGATTGCGAATCAGTTGATGAACCGGGGAGATCACAAAGGCGCGATCGCGGCTCTCAAGGCGATCCTTTCTGTGAACCCTCCCAATGCAGGCGAATACCAGCAGCGTCTCGCGCAGCTGCAGCGTTTTGTCTGAGGCAGACAAAACATAAAAAAATCACGGGCGAAAATGACGTCCGTGATTTTTTGTTCCCCAAATATCTTGATTAATACCAGATGCGGTACCAGGTTGATGTTTTGACCGTTTGTTCACCATAATTCACAACTGCCATCAATTGAACGGTCTCTCTGGGTTCCAGATCAAAAGCAGGGATTTCGATTTTAGCGATTCCGTCCGCATTCGTGACTTGCATGGGCAGGCTGGTCGTTTTGTCCCCAACCTGGATCGTGACATTTACTTTCGCCTGGGTCACACCTTTATAATCCGGTAATTGGACGACCACATACAGGGTGTTTGTCGATCCCGGTGCAACCAGCGCGCGGCTGACAAATGCCCGAGCGTGGATGGTGTGGATGGGATCCACTTCTGCAAGTCTGGCAGGGCCCGCATAAGGGGGAACAGGCAATGGCGCCGTGCCATATTTCTTTTTCATGGCAAGCCGGCCAATATTGGTCAGACCGACCCTCTGATTTGCGGGCATATTAAAGCGATACTCAAACCTGGCGTATTCAAAATACTGGACCAACTGGCCGTTCTCCGGAATCATTTCAGATACCGGATCGCCGAAATAAATTTCTCCATCATACCTGTTATAAAACTGTAAGAAGTCATAACATACCCGGTGTCCAGTGGTTGGAAAATACCGGCAGGTTGTGCTGGTCGAGGCGTCGGTCGAGGATAAAGAAGCCTGGAAAAAACCAAGCCTCGCCAGTTGAACCTGGAGACCTTGATCGGTCTCCTTCAGTTCGAACCGTGCCCGGTCAAAGTACTGGACGGGTGTGCCGGCTTCATCCATTACATTGGATATGGCGTTCCCAAATAACAGCTGAGGGTCCGGAGCGCCGTGGTAAAACTTATAAAAATCACCAGACAGGATAATATTGCCTGGAAATTGGTCTTCACCGGCGATTTGGGCTTCGACTGTATTGAATGCAAACACGACCAGAATTGCAACCAGAATGAATGCGATATATCTCCGCCAATTACGCATAGCAATATTATACTGGCATTTGTGCATCGTGCAACAGAAATCGAAACCCAATTTTATGATATAACCATTAAAACTGTTAATTTACCCCTCAGGAGGCTGTCAATGCACTACCGGCGATTGGGACGGTCGGGTTTAAAGGTAAGTGAAATTTCATTGGGCGCCTGGATCACCTTTGGTGGGCAGGTAGATGAACAAAAAGCAGAGGAACTGATCCATGCTGCATACGACCAGGGGGTAAATTTCTTCGACAATGCCGATATGTATGCCAACGGCCAGGCTGAGACGATCATGGGCAAAGCAATCCGGGGGCTGCCGCGCGAGGCTTTGGTGATTTCCAGCAAAGTATTTTGGCCGACCATGCCGGGACCAAATGGGCGCGGTCTTTCCCGCAAACACATCATCGAATCGGTGAATGCTTCCCTGCGCAGGTTGCAGTTGGATTATCTGGATATTTATTTATGCCACCGATACGATCCCGATACACCGATCGATGAGGTGGTATGGGCAATGGATGACCTGGTGCACCAGGGGAAAATTTTATATTGGGGAACCTCAAAATGGGAGCCGGCCCAGGTCGCCATGACCTATGGTATTGCCCACCAGTACAACCTGATGCCGCCCTCGATCGAACAACCGCAATACAACTTTTTCCACCGCCAACGGGTAGAAATTTTGCTCTCCCCGCTCTGCAAGGAATTTGGGCTGGGTCTGGCAACCTGGAGCCCGCTTTATTTCGGCATTCTATCCGGCAAATACAACGACGGCATTCCAGAAGGCAGCCGGGCCTCACTGCCCGAAATGGGTTGGGTTCGCGACCGGATTACGCCCGAACGGCTGTCGATCGTCCGCCAGCTTACTGAGCTCGCACAGGAGATAGAATTAACCACTGCCCAACTATCCATTGCCTGGGCGCTGCGCCGTAAAGAAGTATCCAGTGTGATCACCGGCGCTACCCGCCCCGAGCAGTTGGATGAAAATATTGCTGCGGGTGAAGCGGTTGAGAAGCTTAACGATGAAGTTTTGGAAAAAATAGAACAAATCGTGGGCAACCTGCCCGAATAAAGTAATTTAAGGGATGGATTTGACGGGTATGCGTCAAATCCATCCCTGTTTTGTTAACTGCGCAGATGCGCGCCAAGCTCTTTTTCCAGCCGGCGAACGATGCGGTTGCGAATCTGGGCACTCTCGCCGTCGGTTAACGTCCGGTCTGGGGCCTGGTATACCAGACCGTAAGCCAAACTCTTCTTATCCTCCCCAATCTGTCCCCCGCGGAAGACATCGAACAAGCGCACCTCGCGCAGCAGCTTGCCGCCGGTCTGGCGAATCAAGGCCGCTACCTGTTCCGCTGGCAAAGCTTCATCCACCACCACGGCGATATCTTCGTAAACCGGCGGGTATGCCGGCACAGGTGCTACATCGAAATGGGGCGGGATCAGCGCCAGAAGCCCATCCAGATCTATCTCGGCCGCCTGTACTGGCGCCGTGCCAAAATCGTAGTGAGATTTGACCAGCGGGTGGAGCTCGCCGATCGTTCCCAGCACCTTATCGCCAACTACGACCGAGGCACATTTGCCGGGGTGGTAGGAAGGCTGGCTGTCCGGCTGGTAAACTGCCGCTGGGATATGCAGTTCTTCCAGTAAAACTTCGATCGTTCCTTTCAAGTCGAAGAAATCGATATTCGCGATCTGGTGGCGATCCCAGGCTTGTGCCAGACGCTGCCCGGTCATCACCATCGCCAACCGCACCGGTTCGTCCGGCAAAGTTTGACCGGCGACCGGCCAGAAAACCGGGCCGATTTCGAAGAATGCCAGCCGTTCGCGCAGGCGCGAATTCCTTTCTACCGCATCCAACACCGTCGCCACCAGCGACCGCCGCATGACGCTGCGCTCGGAGGTGATTGGATTGGCGAGGCGGATGTAAGGCAATTCTCTCGGATCCGTTCCCGATGGCAGCAGCCGTGCCTCGCGTTCGGGCGTGGTCATGCGATAGCTGAGAATCTCCTGCAACCCCAGGCTCACCAGGATATCGCGCACCCGGTCTTCATTCTCAACCGCTTTATTCCCGCGCTGGACGGGCAGTTCCACGGAAAGCCGTGCGGCGGGAATATTGTTGTACCCGTAGGTACGGGCAACTTCTTCAAGGATATCGGCAACGCCAACCACGCCTTCGCCGATATCCAGCCGGATCGGCGGGGTCTGGATGCTAACCGAGTCATTTTCAATCTGACATTTGAACTCCAACGGTGTCAGCAGTTCAACGATCTGCTGCGGGGTCAAATCGATGCCTAACAGGCGTTTAACGGCTGCCGGTGTCAATTTCACCACCGGATCCACGGCAGGATTGGGATATTCATCCACCAGGCCGGCAGCGATCTCAGCCTGGCTCCATTTCGCCATGCGGTCCAGGCAAATCTGCACCGCCCAGGGCGCCAGGGCAGGATGCACGCCGCGCGAGAACCGGTAGCCCGCTTCCGAAGTAAGTTTATGCGCCTGTAATGTCCGGCGCACATTGATATTATTCCAGGTTGCGCCCTCCAACAGCACATTGCGCGTGGTGTCGGTGACTTCGCTCTCCAGGCCGCCCATCACCCCTGCCAGGGAAAGTGGGCCGGCCGTGTCGCATACCAGGATCGTGAAATCATCCAGCTTTCGTTCCACATCATCCAGGGTCGTCAGGGTTTCACCCGGCCTGGCGGGACGGGTGATGATCGTGGGCGCTTTTCCGCCCGCGCGCTGGACAAGCACATCATAATCGAAGGCATGCAGCGGCTCGCCGGTCTCGAGCATCACGTAATTCGTGGAATCAACCACACTGTTGATCGGACGCATCCCGGCCAGGCGCAAACGGCGCTGGACCCAATAGGGGCTGGGCTTAAGCTTTACGTCGCGCACCAGGCCTAGCACAAACCGCGGATTGAGATCGGGCCGGGTGATTTCAATCGCGGCCTTCCCGACCACGCTGGACCCATTCACCGGCATTTGGCATTCAGGCTGGCGCAGGGTCAGCCCGGTCGCGGCAGCAAGTTCGCGCGCCACACCGATCACACTGGCATTGCGGATCATGTTCGGGTTGATTTCAATCTCGAAAACGGCATCGCCCATGTATTCGCTCAGCGGCATACCCGTCGGCGCATCCTCATCCAGGATGATCACCCCTTCGTGCTCTTCGGATATACCCAGTTCTTTTTCGGAGCAAACCATCGAAAACGATTCTACACCGCGGATTTTGGCCCGCTTGAGGGTGGTCAGCACCTGACCGGGTTGGTGCCCATCGAATATCCGGGCGCCTTCACGCGCATAGGCTACTTTGAGCGGGACCGTCAGGGGACCCTGGCCGTTGTAAGGGTACAGGTTAGGCGCGCCGGTCAAAACGATATACTCGTCCTGCCCGTCCTGCAGGCGGCACAGCACCAGCCGGTCGGCATTGGGATGCGGCATCACCTCGTTGATCTGGGCGACCACGATTTTCTCTGCATCCCATTCCAGACCGGTGAATTTGAATTCCTGCTTGCGGTCTGTCGGCGGAACAGGAAGCCCTACACAGCGCACTTCTCCCACCTCGAGCCCGAGCATCGTCAGATGACGGGCAATATCTTCGAGGGAAAGCTTGATATCAATGTAATCTCGGATCCAACTTAGAGGAACTTTCATCATAAGCCTCGCATCTAGAACTGTTCTAAGAACCGCACGTCACTCGACCAGAAATTGCGGATGTCATCGATCCGGTAGCGCAGCATGGAGACCCGTTCCGGTCCCAGCCCTGCGGCAAAACCAGACCATTCGCGGGGATCATAACCGCCATTCTGCAGCACCACCGGGTGCACCATGCCGCAGCCCAAGATTTCCAGCCAGCCGGAATTCTTGCATACCACGCAGCCCTTGCCGCCGCACACGAAACACTCGATATCCATCTCGGCGCTGGGTTCTGTGAAAGGGAAATAATCCGGGCGCAGGCGCGTCTGGACGGAAGAGCCAAACATGCGGCGCGCGAAATCGTCCAGGGTGGCTTTCAGATTGCCAAAGGTAATCCCTTTATCCACCGCCAGCAGTTCCACCTGGTAGAACTGGGCCTCATGCCGGGCATCAATCTGTTCGTAGCGGTAGCACATCCCGGGCAGCATCACCCGGATTGGCTCAGGCGCATACTCGCGCATGGCCCGGATCTGGCCGGGCGAGGTGTGCGTGCGCAGGATCACGCCCGGTTCGGTCGTATGGAAAGTATCCTGCATATCTCGCGCCGGATGGTGCGGTGGAATATTCAACAGGGTGAAGTTGGTTTCATCCTCTTCAACATCCGGCGAGCGGTAAACTTGAAAACCCATATCCCCGAAAACGCGGTAAATTTCGCGCATGATCAGGGTCTGCACCGCATAGCGCCCGTAAACCGGGCGGCGGCCCGGCAGGGTAATATCCAGGCGATCCGACTGCAAAGAGCGCGCCAATTCTGCCTGGCGGATTTCTTCCGATTTTTGGGCAAAGGCCGCTTCTAAAGCCACTTTGACCTGATTGGCCTGCTGCCCTATTTTTGGCCGGAGTTCCTTGGGGAACTGCGGCAGTCGACTGAAGACCTGCATCACCGGGGCGCTGCGGCCCATGTTGGCCACGCGCCAGGCCTGCAGCCCGGGCTCATCTTGAGCGGATTCCAGTTCAGCCAGCGATGCGCGCTGAAGTTCTTCCAACTCTGCAAGAATATCGTTGTCTGCCATTCTTCCTCCTGCACAAATTAAAAACTCCCGTCCCTCAAGGGACGGGAGAAATTCCCGCGATACCACCCTCGTTGACCGCACAATAGTGCGGTCCACTCGACCCAACGGCCTTTTCGGCGATTGGCGGCGCCTGTTAACGCTGCGCTGTGCGGCCTGGACTACTGGCGATATTTCACCCAGGCGGCTCAGGAGGGAACTTCAAACAGCCTTTCGCGGGTAGAGGTCTCAGTCTTTGCCTCTGCCTCCCTGTCGGTTCCAGCCGTTCTACTTTCCTCCGTCTTTGCCTTTCTTAACAAACAGTTGCATATATTATGTCTAAAACCGCCCTTTCTGTCAAGGGGTCGTTTTGGATTTTCCGGCTAATTCAAGCCCAAATCGGCATCCGTTTTATCCGCATCGGCGAAAAATAAGGGCTGCCCATATTTCGCTACCCCAAATTCACCGATCCGTTTTTGAATGTCAGCCGAAACCAGGAAATCGCTGAATGCTTTCGCGCCGGCAGTATTCACCTTGGGATATTTTTCCGGGTTCACACCGATCACATGGTACACGTTGAGCAGCACCGGGTCGTTTTCGACCAGGATATCCAGGTCCAGGATGGCCTTTTGAGCCAGATACGTGGCCCGGTCGGTCAGGGTGTAGCCATCCTTCTCGGAAGCGATTTTTAACGTCGCCGCCATGCCCTGCCCGGTCTCGATCAGACCGCTGAGCGCCTTCGCATCGACCCCGGCGCTTTTCCACAGGCTGAGTTCCATCTTATTGGTACCGGAATCATCCGCGCGCGAGACCCAAACCGCCTTATTCTCGGCCAGCAGTTTAAAGGCCTCCACCGCCATTTTTTGGCCTTTGATCCCCGCCGGATCCGCGGCGGGACCCACGATCACAAAATCGTTATGCATGATCAAGCGGCGGTCTACACCCGCTCCCTTGGCCATGAAATCTTTTTCAGCTGCGGGGGCGTGCACCAGCAGCACATCGGCGTTGCCATCCATGCCCATTTGAAGCGCGGCGCCCGTGCCCACGGCGATGGTCTTCACTTTATATCCGGTTTGCTGTTCAAATACTGGCAGAAGATCATCCAGCAGGCCAGAATCCTGGGTGCTGGTGGTCGTCGCCAATATAATATCCGCATTGGCAGGTGCGGCTGGCTGGGCGGGAGCACAGGCCCCTAACAAAGCCAGTATCGTTAACCCGATCATCGCCAGATTCAAAGTGCGTTTCATGTTTCCCTCCAGAAAATTGGATGTCATTATTATAATCAAAATGTATAGTTGCACGGGTACATTCATATGAATATACCCGTGCAAGCTTATTCCAGGATTTTCATCGCGGTTGGCGTTTGTGTTATCCTCCCCCGCCGGGTAGAATGGGCCCATGCTCCTGCTCGAAACTCCCCGCTTGAAAATCCGCCCATTCATCAAAGAGGATCTTGAAACCATCCATACCAATCTCTACGCCGGCTTTGGTAATAGCAGCCTTGCCAAAGATCCCGCCGTCCTGGCTGCAGGTTGTCGGATTGCTGGAGCTCGAATAACTTAAACCAAAAATGGGTAGGATGCGGGGCAAAACTCCGCATCCTACCCATTTAAAATTCTCAGATCAATCCTACTTCAATACCACGCGCACATTCACCTCAGCGATCCCCTGGGGCGGCAGCGCGAGTCGATTACCCTTGATCCGCTCCCCGTCCACCCAGATCTCAGCCTGGTTTCCCCCGCCCTGGCGTTCGACCGAAATATCATAACGCACCCCCCGCCAGAGACGGACTGCCTTGAAACCTTTCCAATCTCGCGGGATGACCGGGGCCACGACCAACCCTTCCAATTCCGGCCGGATTCCCAGGATCCACTGCGTGATCGCGACGAAATTCCAGGCCGCGGTGCCCGACAGCCAGGAGTTTTTCGCCTCGCCGAAGGTCGGGGCATCCTTTCCGGCAATCATTTGAGCGTAAACGTACGGCTCGCAGCGGTGCAGTTCGCTGATGTTCTCCCGCTGCGAGGGGTTGATGCGTAAATAATAATCGTAAGCCTGATCGCCGTGCCCGACCATCGTCTCCGCGATCATGATCCATGGGTTGGTATGGCAGAAGATCCCCGCATTTTCTTTATACCCTGGTGGGTAAGAAGAAATCTCCCCCAGGTGCAAATAATATTGCGAATAAGCCGGCTGCTGCAGGACAATGCCGTGAGGAGTTGCCAGGCGCTCCTTGACGGCTGCCAGGGCCGATTCGGCCCGCCCATCCTTCAAACCCAATCCGGCCATAACGCACAATCCCTGCGGTTCGATGAAAATCTGGCCTTCTTCGTTTTCCCGCGAACCCACCGGGCGAGAAAAATCGTCGTAGGCGCGCCGGAACCAGGCCCCATCCCAACCGGCGCTCATCACCGCTTCGCCAATCTGCCGGCCAAAAGCCAGCCATTCCTGGCCTTCTGCCTCCAGACCGAGATGGCGCAGCAGTCCATCCATTTCCTGGGCTGCCAGCACGTACAGCCCGCCGATTAAGACCGACTCCGCTACCTTACCCGCTTTGTTCGTGGTGGTTTGAAAAGATTGCCCCGGCGAATCCGAGAAGCAGTTCAGGTTCAGGCAGTCATTCCAATCCGCTCGCCCGATTAAAGGCAGCCGGTGGGGGCCCAACCGGTCGAGGGTATAACGCATGGAACGGCGTAAATGCCCCAGGAGTGGTTCGGCACTGCCCGGCTGGTTGTCATATTCCACCGCCTCTTGCAGAATGGACCAGTCGCCGGTTTCTTTGATGTAAGCCGCAACACCCAACACCAGCCAGAGGGGATCATCGTTGAAATTGCTGCCCACATCGTTATTGCCGCGCTTGGTCAGCGGCTGGTATTGGTGGTAGGCGCCGCCATCCGCCATCTGCGTGGCAGCCAGATCCAGGATGCGTTCCCGCGCCCGTTCAGGCACGAGGTGGACAAAGCCCAACAGGTCCTGGTTCGAGTCGCGAAATCCCAGGCCGCGCCCAATCCCCGATTCAAACAGCGAAGCCGAACGTGACATGTTGAAAGTCACCATACACTGGTAAGCGTTCCAGATATTGACCATGCGGTCGGTGTGAATATCCGGGGTTTCTACACGGAGAATGCCCAACAGGCGCTCCCAGTACGCAGCCAGGTCTGCTTGCGCCCGCTCAACCGCAGCGGGCTGCAGGTAGCGCGCGATCACCGGTTTGACCGTTCGTTTGTTGATCACCTGAGAGCCTGGCGGGTCAAATTTCTCGCCGACCGGATTTTCGTGGTAGCCCAGCAGGAAAATCACCTGGCGCGTCTCGCCCGGCTCGAGGGTCAGCCGCACATGGTGCGAGCCGATTGGCTGCCAACCATGGGCGATCGAATTCCGCGACCGGCCGCCTGCCACCACCTGCGGGTTGTCCCATCCGTTGTACGGCCCCAGGAAATCATCCCGCTGGGTGTCGAAACCAGCCAACGGTTCTGAGCAGGCAAAGTAAGCGAAATGGTCACGCCTTTCGCGGTATTCCGTTTTGTGATAAATCACCTCATCCACTACCTCCACCTGGCCGGTGGAGTAGTTGCGCTGATAATTGGTGGCATCATCCTGGGCGTCCCACAGGCAGAATTCGACCAGCGAGAAAAGCGAAAGCTGGACCGGACCGGCGCGGTGATTGGTGAGGGTAGTCTGCCAGATTTCCAGGTTTTCACCCAGCGGTACGAAGTAGCACACCTGGGTTTCGATTTCCTGGTAAGTCGATTGGATCACGGTGTAGCCCAGACCGTGCCGGCAGGTGTAATCGGTCAACGCGTGACGCGTGGGCTGCCAGGTAGGAGACCAAAACTCCCCGCTGAGAATCATCCCGCAAATAAATGTATCGCCCGCCCATATCCAGCGGCGCATTGTTATAGCGGTAGCGGGTGATGCGCCGCAGTCTGGCATCTTTGTAAAACGAATACCCCCCGGCTGTATTGGAAATGATGCCAAAGTAAGCCTCACACCCCAGGTAATTGATCCAGGGCAGCGGTGTATCCGGGCGGGTGATTACATATTCACGCCGGCGATCATCGAAATGTCCGAATTGCATGGAACCCTCTTCTGCTAAGATTTCTTAAGGATTTGCACCGCAGCTTTTCCGGATGACCAGCTCAGTAGTTAAAACGATCCGGCGAGGAGCAGGCGATGGATTTTCAATCATATCAATCAATAACTGGGCAGCCAGCGCTCCCGAACGGGTGATCGGTTGGCGCATGGTCGTTAACGGTGGATCAGTGTGGGCTGAGGATGGGATGCCATCGAAACCCACCAGGGCAATATCCTCCGGGATTTTCAAACCGCTCTCTTCGATGGCCGTGATTGCGCCTACCGCCATCCTATCCGAAGCAGCAAACACAGCGTCTGGATGGTACGGCAGGAGCTTCTGCATCGCCTGGTAGCCGCCGGTTTCGGAAAATTCCCCTTCCGCCACCAGGTGGGGATCAAGCGTGCGTTTGGCCTGGGCAAATGCATCCAGATAACCTTGATAACGATCCACGCCGGCGATCATCGTCTGTGGTCCGCAGATGGTTGCAATGCGCTTTTTGCCCAACCGAATGAGATGGTCAATGGCCTGTGTGGCCCCTGTCCGGTTATCCACATCCACAAAGCTGACTGTTGAATCACTTGGGTGCCTGCCGATCATGATAAAAGGCACCTTTTTGCCATTAACCAGGGCCGCAACAATCGGGTCGTCCATCACGGTTGAAGCCACGATCACGCCGTCGATCAATCCACTGTACAGAATCTGCCCGGCCATCCGCCGCTCAAAATCCGGTTCTGCCAACCAGAGCATCATCGAATATCCGCGCACATTGCAGGCTGAAGAAATGCCCTGGATCAACAGAGGGAAATATGGATCGGCGAAGATGGATGTAACCGCCATTGGAATCACCAATCCCAACACCTGGGTCTGTCCGGCTGCCAGGCTGCGCGCGGCCAGGTTAGGTTGGAAATTGATCTTCTGGATGATCTCCAATACTTTTCGTCGGGTTGATTCTTTGACATTCGGATCGTCGTTGATCACACGCGAAACGGTCGAACGCGACACACCACTCATGCGGGCGATATCTTCCAGGGTAAGCGGCAAACCAGCCTCCTTTAGATTGGGAGCGCTCTCTTTTTTTATTGTATCGCGGAAGCGGATTTAGACAAGATATAATCCCAAAATCATGCGCTTTTTGAGAGTTTTCCATGACATTTTTTGCTAATTTCCCGATCAGGACTGTGTGGTAAAATCGCGATATGCGAAAAATTTCAGAGTTAAAACGTCGCAATTATGGGGTTCGTTATGCTTTTCTGGGAATGATCATCCTCGCCGCAATGGCCTTATCTTCATATAAACTGAGCCCATGGGTGCAAAAGCATGTCGATTGGCGAATCGACAAAGCTACCACCTACATTCGTCTTTCACTGGACCCCGTCCAGCCCATGCCGACCCCCATCGTCAACGCCAGCGTTCCGATGACCGGTTTACCGGACCCGCTGTTAACTGCAACACCGACCGCCACGCAGACCGCCACTACGGCGCCGCCTACGGCCACGGTGGTCCTGTCACCCACCCCAACCCTCACACCCACCATCACCCTCACTCCGACCCCGCTGCCGCTCAAGGTGGCATTACCACCGCCGGAATTTGAACAGCAGGACCTTAATTCATGTGGCCCGGCTACCCTTAACCACTACCTGCGCTTTTACGGCTGGGATGGCAATATGGAAATGATCAATGCGGTCATCAAGCCCAATGAAAACGATCGCAATGTCAACGTGGATGAGCTGGTGTATTACGCCCGCACGCACGCCGGCTGGCTGCAGACCGAATACCGGGTCGGCGGAACGGTCGAACTGGCCAAGAAATTTATTGCCGCCGGCATTCCCTACATGATCGAGACCGGCGTTAAATTTGATCGGGGCTACTGGCCTGGCGATGACCAGTGGGGCGGGCACTACCTGCTGCTGACTGGATATGATGAAACGCTAAAGAGCTTTATCGTTCACGATGCCTGGCTGGGCCCCAACCGGATCGTAGCCTATACGGATATCGACCGTGACTGGCAGAACTTCAACCGCGTGTATATCTTGATTTATAAACCTGAGCAGGTTTCCACGGTGAAGTCGATCCTTGGCTCGAATTGGGATGAAGCCGAGAACCGGAAAAATGCCCTGGCCCAATCCAAAAGTGAAACCGAATCGGACCCGAAAAATGTGTTTGCCTGGTTCAATTACGGCACCAATCTGCTGTATTTTGACAAATATTTTGACGCTGCCAATGCCTATGATACCGCCCGCAAGCTGATCCTGCCGCAGCGTATGCTGCGCTACCAGTTTGGCCCTTTCATCGCTTACTTCCATGCCGGGCGGTTGGATGATTTGATGTCCATCACCGATTATGCGATCAAACTTACCCCCACCTCCGAGGAAACCATGCTGTGGCGCGGTTGGGGTCTATACCGTCTGGGACGTAAGCAGGAGGCGGTCGACCTGTGGACAGCCTCCCTGGATATCCATCCGGGTTACGCGGATGCTGAATACGCTCTCAATTTTGCCAAAAACAATTAACCCTTGACGCGATGCCTTTAGACATCCCCCGCATCCAGGCAGTTTTATTTGATGTCGACGGCACCCTCAGCGACACCGACGACCAATGGGCCAGCCGCATGGAGCGCATCTTGCGCCCCATGCGCTTTATTTTACCAAGCATGTCAAACCGCCAATTTGCGCGCCGCCTGATTATGGCCCTGGAGACGCCCAGCAACAGCGTTTATACGCTGCTTGACCGGTTGAACCTGGATGCGAGTGCTTTCCGGGTGCTGCAGTGGGTCTCGCGGGTCAGCCGGCCGAAAACTCCGCAAAGATTCTGGATAATCCCTGGTGTGATAGAAATGTTGGAAATTCTCCGCACCCGCTACCCACTGGGTGTCGTCAGCGCGCGGGATGAGACCAGTACGCTGCGTTTTCTGGATCAATTTCAGTTCGCTTCCTGTTTTAGCGCGGTTGCCACATCCCAAACCTGCCGTTATACCAAACCCTTCCCCGACCCGGTGCTCTGGACCGCGCGCCAGTTAGGGATCGCGCCGGAACACTGTCTGATGGTGGGGGACACAACGGTAGACATACGCGCCGGGCGATCGGCCGGGACGCAAACGGTGGGGGTGCTGTGCGGTTTTGGCACACAAGATGAACTGCGCCGGGCTGGCGTGGATGAAATCATCCCATCTACGGCGGACCTGGCAGCACTTTTTTAAGCCTTCAGCGGATCTGCAGTCCAGCAAACAGTTTGAACTGCTGGATTACGGATCCGCTGCCAGGCTAATTTCCTAAAATGTCAATCCAAACAGGCGGAACAACGGCCGGCCGTAAACTAGAAACGGCCAGGGAATGGCGATCAAGATCAGGACCACGGATATCGAAAACCAAATTGCCGCTGTGCGGTGTTTCGCGATCGATTCCGTGGCTTTGCGCGATAAGGCCCGGCCCACATGGGCCACCACAATGGCGATGACCATTGGAATGACATGCTCCAGGCCAAAAAATGCCACGACAGGGTTTTTCATCCCGGCGGAAAAATTGGCAAACAACTGGGCAGTAAATTGGCTGAACAGAAAGTAGAGGATCAAGCCCAACAAAAACTGTGTATCCAAAAAACTGGTATACAGGATTCCGGCCCGATCGTCGCTTTTCTCCCACGCCAGACCTTTGAACCAACCCCGAAAGGCGCGCACTAAGGCCAGGATGGCGAATACTATCACCAGCCAGCGAACCAGATTATGCAGTGTGAGAAACAGCAAATTCAGAAAACTATACAGTGACGAATTCATTCTTTTCCCTCATGAAGTTGAATTGACTACCCTGACATTATAAATCAATCTTTTTTCGACCAGCAAGCCGTTCTGCCAGCCACTTTAGCCAATCGTTTTGCTCGCCAATCAGCTCTGGCAGGTGATCCACCGCGGCCCAAAATAGATGAAATGTATGCCCCATATCGGCCGGATGATCCCAGGTGGATGGAGAATCATTCAGCGGTTCGACCTGGAAAAAGTGGCGCCGGGTGCCCGGCGCAATTTCACTTTCCGGCACCCAGCTTTCCACAGCCCATAACAAAACAGGCGGCTGCCGGTTGAGATCATATTCCTGGTAGCGCACAAAAACAAACTCATCCCGCAGCTCGCCAAGCTGGTATTGACCACGGGGAAGCACTGCCCCTGGGACAACTGCCTCCTCCCTCGGCGCACTGCGCACCGGAAGTGAATCGGAACGCAGGAATCCCCGACCCGCTGGGGCATTTCGCTCTTCTACGCCCAATTTCCGCACCACCCTGGCGCTCAGCCCGGTTTCCTCCCAGACTTCACGAACCACGGCAAATTCAGGTGTCTCGCCTTTTTCTACTGTGCCAGCCGGGAGTTGAAACCCGGCTGTGGGATGTTTGAATACGAGCAGTTCCTGGCCGGACTCGCCTATACGCAAGACACATGCAGTTACCTTTTCGAGATGCATCTAGCGCTGCGCCAGGGTCACCATCGCGCGAAAGCCCTGGTAAGCGCCGGGCATATCCACCGCGCTGAATTCCACCTTGCGCCCATCGATACGCATGCTGCCCGGCAGCAACGCCGCTCGATCGGCCATATCCGAATATATGAACTCGATCCCGACCAGGATCGGTGCAGCTAAATCCAGCGGCACGGGGGCTGCCCCATCTCTGTAGTTGCGCACCGCCTGGGCCGCGCCTTCTCTAATCCTGCGCTGCGCCTCTGCCAGGGGCAGGCATTCTGCGGCATGGCGTCCAACCGCTTTCTTTACCTGCACGCTGAGAACCCCTTCGATCCATTCTCCTGCTTCAGCACATACTGCCTGGTCGCCGGAAACCAGCAGCACCGGCACCCCAAAGGCCCCGCACAGCCCCGCATTTAAGCCGGTCTCGCCCGCCAAACGATTATTAAGCCACAGGTTTTCCACCCGGGTGCTCGACCAGGTATGGTCGAGAATAGCCTGGGGCGTGCCCATGCGCGCGTGGTAGCCGATGAACATTGCCGCATCGATGTTATTCGCCACACCTTCCACCATCGAAAACGGGGACGGGGACCCATTGTTCAGATGCGCGCGCGGATCCAGCTCTTCAATTAAGATATTCGTGCTGTTCCAATGCCCGTCGGTCACAATGACTTCGCTGGCGCCGCCCTCATATGCTCCTTCCACGGCGGCATTCACATCCTGAGTCATAATCCGGCGGAAGCGTTGGTACTCCGGATGTTCGATATTTACATGGTCCCAACTGACCACACCTGATATCCCTTCCATGTCGGCGGCGATCAATAATCGCATGCGCAGCTCCTTTCAAGCATTAGATGACCCAATTTACGCAACAATTTACCTTCGAATCTGGATTATATCCCGTAAAAAAAAGCCCCATAACGTTAACGGCCCACGATTGGCATGTATATCGCCCTCGCGCAGATTGTTTTCAGCGTCGCAGTCTGAAAAACAAGCGGATCGCTGGTCGATCTGACCGTCACGACGAATTCTTCAAACTGCCCGATGGGCGTGGCCGGCGGCACGCTTACCGTGACCTGCAGCACTACCATACCGCCCGCCGGCACGGCATTGAGCGCTGCCGGCAGGTTGACCGCCCAGGTATGCGCGCCCGCGGAGACGGTATAGGTTTCCGCATAATCACCGGTATTGGTAACCTGAATGGCATACGTCACCGATCTCCCCGCCGCAGCCATCCCCAGTTGTGAAACCGGGGACAATTCCACCGCATAGATAGGTAAAACCGTTAAATTGACCGGGATGGGGTCGATTTTATAAGGCGTCAGATCGTAGGGCGTGTCGGTAGTCACCGTCAGATAAGCCTGGTACAGGCCGGCGGTTAATCCTGTGCCATCCACGCTGATCGTCACCGGCTGGTTCTCTGCGCCGGGGAGGGTCGCACTTGTTGGTGACGCGGTCAGCCAGGGGACATCCGCAACCGGGGAAAATGCAGTCTCGCCAGAAGATACCTGAAAAACCTGGCCACCCAGGGTATCTACCAGCCATAAACTGCCGTCCGGGGCAAATTCCATTCCAGCCTGGCCAAAATCCGTCAGCCCGGGCACATCAAACCCGCCCAGCACGGCATAACCATGACGCGCATCCAGAACATAAACATCAAAGCCCGCTGCACCGTTTGCCAGAACGTACACATGCCCGCTCACCGGTTGGTAGGCCAGACCGGCTATATTGATACCCGTGTTCACCGAATCCAGGATGGTACCCGAGCGGTCAAAATGGGTCAGGATGGCGTCGTTCCATGTCCCGCTGAAAAAAGTTTGCGTATACGGGTCATAGGCCAGGCCACGCTGTGAATTGCCAAAGGGCGGGCAAATCCGTCCCCCAGTAGCCACCTGCTGCTGTGGATCAAGCTCATACAGGCAGTTATCCCCGCCAGCATTCACCTGCCACAGGCGGTCGCCCAACGGGTCATAAGCCATATCCGCTGCAAAATCACCCCCCCAGGCGGTGGAGATCACCCCTGCATTCGACCCACCTTCCAGGTCGAACAGGTGATCCTGCCCATCGCCTCCCCCAGGCAGGACGTCGCTCAGCCATATATTTCCTGATTGGTCCAGGCCCAACCCCCAGGGAGCGACAAGCCCCACGGACCAGGAGCGCAGGGTGCTCCCGCCGCCCGGCCAGACGGGCGCCGCCGGGGGAACATATTCATAAATTTTTTCGGCAGTTAATGCATTCAATTTGGACGGCGAAAGCCGCCGGCCTGCCGCCGCGAAGGGTCCATTGGGGGTAAGGTCGGGCGCCGGGCCGCTGAATTCTGCCAAATGAAATGCCGCCGGAACAACCCCTTGATTGGAGAAGTTCAGGATTGCATCCGCAGTTGGCGACAGTCTGGTGACCGAAAGATTGACCGCATCTGGCGTTACCTGCAGGAACCCGGCCGGTAAATTGAATGTTAAACCTGTCACGCGATCCGCAGTCACCTGCACCGAGACGCTCTGGCCGGTATACCCCGGGTAGCTGGCGCTGATGCTGCGGCCGCCTTCGGGTGTGAATAATTCATAATATCCTTCAGGGTGGCTGGCGGCGGTGACCATCACACCGCTGGCGGAGTTGGTTATCGTCGCACCGGGCAGCCCGATCGGGTTGGGATGGGGCGGGTCGTTCGCATCTTGCACATATCCAACAATCAGCCCTCCGCTTTGAGCCGTGCAGTTCCCACTACCTTGCAGGTATCCAGGCGGGCAGGCCGCCGGGTCCACCAGCAAGCTAAAATTTTCCTCGCTCCCCCCTATCGGCGGAATGACTGCCCGGTTTTCAGCCAGGTAGCCCCCCTGGACTGCAGTGACGTTAAAAGTATACGAACTGCCTTGCTCGAGAGAAAGCTGGTACTGTCCCGTGCCAGGGTCGCTGAAAACCGGGCTTATGGGGATCCCGGGAATATCGATGCGCGCATACAACGGCATACCCGCATGGCCCGCACCGTCCGTCACCGTCCCGCTGACCGGTACCATAACTGCCTGATCCAGGGAGAAATTTTGAATGGTCGTCTCCCCTTTCACGATCTCAGCAGGTACCGTCTGGCTCAAATAGCTGAAAGCGGATACCTGTACATTCACCGGTCCAACCGGCAGCGACATCTGGTAGGATCCATCCGAGCCGGTAAACACTTCCGGCCCTCCCAGGTTCACCCGCGCCCCGGCGATCGGGGACGAGTCGAGTGCGGACCGCACAGTTCCCTGCAAGATTCCGGTATCAGGTTGGCTGCAGCTTGGGAATTTAAAAGCGCCGATGTAGGTGTGACCAAAAAATACTCGACGTAACCGGGTAATATTCCTGGGTGTACCAAAATGTGCAATCATCCACCGGGTCGACCGCCATCATCGAATAATCTCCCCAGCGAGAACCGATATACGTCTGCGCGCCGCTGCCTTCTTTCATGGTCACTTCGGCTTGAGCCAGGACTCCCGGTGGATCGGCGGACAACCTGCCGGCATAGGCAATCGAAGGGTAGCGGTCCGGGCCCGATACACTGTAACCCAGGGCGATGTTGCCGCTGCCGTCCATGGCGATGCTGCCCATCCAGCGTGAATTGGCGTCGGGCGCAAAAACGCCCTCCTGCGCCATACTCCAATTTAAAGCACTTGTTTTGCTCAGTTCAAACCAGTGAATCCCGGTATTGGCGTCGGCCCCATAAACCGAATGATTGCCGACCAGGGTCTGGGTATCGCCAAAGTTGCGGTACTGCAGGCGGAACATCAGGCGGTCGGAGATGGCATCCAACTTGGTAGAGATTCCTTTTTGGGGGATCCGGATCTGATTCGCATATCCGGGATCGACATCCATGGTTGGGATGACCAGGTCGGGTTGGAAGTTGTTCCCAAAGGTGGAATTGATCACATTATTCCAATCCACGTGAAAATCCCACAGGCGCAGGGCATCCGCGGTACCAAACACTTCACCGTCATCCCACTCGGCAAAGACATTCGGCGCTCCGAGGGGCGGCGCCTGGCGCCCATCCAGGTCGGAAGGGAGCAATCCGCCAAAATTGAGATCGACATTGTACAGGTCGAAGCTGACCATACGTGCTGGCAAACCCTGCAGCATCGCCTCGCGCTCGAAGACCGCCACCCCGCCGCCTGCCCAGTTATTCCCGATAAACTGGTTGACCGACATGTAGTAGCCGTCTGGCCACACCCCAAATTTGGGGTAGTCATTCATCTTGGTGTCGCTCCAAAAAAAGGCGTAGCGGTTCCAGGCACCGGTAGGGTCGGGGGTGGCGGAAACAGCAATACACTGGTAGAACGATCCGTTGGTGGGAACGACAAACTGGCTGGCGAACCAGCGGTCGGCCAGCGGATCGTACAGCACGATTGGGTCACCGTAGTTCGACAGCTCGCAAACACCGCCAAAACCGGACCAGAGGGTATTTCCAGAAACCGGCCCATACAACAGGGTGCCCGACTTATCCCAGATAGCCAGTGAGAGATTGACCCACTGTACGTAATGGTTAGGGCCAACGTCGCCGTTCGTATCCGGTGGAATAACCAAATTTAAATTGCTTACCCCTTCCCACTGGATAGACGGAGCCGGCATGCTGCCTGATGCCAGGTACGGCGCAAGCACATCCCCGGCTGACTGGGTACCGGCGTCGGACTTTGGCAAATGCTTGAAAGGCGTCTCTGATAAAGTCTGCGCCTGAAGCGGCAGGCTGCCTTTCAATTCGCGCAGTGGACGAGATTTGTCATGATGTTCATTAAATGTGATCGTTGGCCTGGGAGGTGGAGTCTGGGCCGGCGGAAAGCCACGCGCCAGACGCGCCGAAAAACTTGCCGAAAATACCAGGCTTGCCAATAGAACCCAACGCATCCCATTCACGATAAATCCAGTCACATATACCTCCTGCAAATATTGAGAACCCTCTGCCAAACGATTGTACCTGTCTTTTTTGTAATGTGATCATAGATTCCCCCTGTATATCTCACAATTTGGTAGTTGCCTGTTATAATTTCGCCCATGGACAGCTTTTTCCAACACCTTGACGAACGCGCTCGCCGCACCGGTTCTTTGTTGTGCATCGGCCTGGATCCGATTCCATCTGAACTGCCGGAACCCACTGCGGACGCCGCCCGCGCTTACTGCCGGCGGATGATCGAATCCACCAGCGACCTGGCCCTGGCTTACAAGTTCAACACAGCCTGTTTTCTTGCCTTTGGCGCTGAAGGCTGGAACGTGCTGCGTGAAGCGATTGCCATGGTTCCGCAGGATATTCCAACCATCATTGACAACAAGATAGGCGACATCCCATCCAATGCGGCGATTCACGTCCATGTGGATTACAACTTGTTGGGAGCCACGGCGGTAACGATTAATCCTTACCTGGGTTACGATTCACTCCAGCCGTTTATTAAAGATCCCCAACATGGCGCTCTGCTGCTGTGTAAAACCACCAATACCGGAACGGTTGACCTGCAAGAGCTACCTCTGGCGGGAGAAGGATTGCCCTTACACGTATATGAGAAAGTTGCCCTGCTCGCTCAGGATTGGAATACGCGCAACAATCTGGGCCTGGTCGTCTCGGCTATCCATCCCGACGTGTTAGGTCGCATTCGCCAGCTTGCCCCACATGTCTGGATATTGGCCACCGGGATCGGTTCAACCAACGGCGAATTAGCCGATACCCTGCGGAATGGGCTGCGCGCGGATGGTTCCGGGCTGATGGTTCCCGCCAGCCGGGCGATCTGGCGCGCATCTGATCCGCACCAGGCGGCTGTAAACCTGAACGAAGCGATCAATCGTCACCGCCAATCATTACATGCCGAGGGCCCAACCACCTCTGAACCTGATATTCGCTTCCCTGCAGCGCTGGCCGATGATTTGCTGCAAACCGGCTGCGTGCGCTTTGGCCAATTTACCTTGAAATCTGGTGAAACGACCCCCATTTACATCGATCTGCGCCAGTTAGTCTCTCACCCGCACCTCCTGGCCGAAGTCAGCGCCGCTTATTTACCCATCCTGCGCCACCTGGCGTTCGACCGGATCGGCGCGCTGCCTTACGCTGCTCTGCCCATCGCAACCACGCTCAGCTTGCAGTCGGGTTGGCCGGTTGTTTTTCCGCGTAAAGAGGCCCGCTCTTACGGCAGTCGAGCAGAGATTGAAGGCAAGTTCAACACCGGTGAAACCGTGGTGGTAATTAATGACATTGCCGGCAGCGGTTTGAGCAAGTTTGAGGCCATTTCTAAACTCCTCGGCGCGGGCATGGTCGTTCAAGATATCGTCGTTCTGATCGACCGCCAGTTGGGTGCAAAAGAAGCCCTGGCGCTGAATGGTTATCGGCTGCATTCGGTGCTCACGCTCAGCTCACTTCTGGATTATTGGGGCGCGACCGGCCGCGTCGCTGCCGAGCAAATCGCTGCCGTGCGCGATTTTGTCGAAGCCAGATAAACTGGATGCAAAAATAGAAAGTCTCGCGACTTTCTATTTTTTTCCCTGTTACCGATGACATCCTTTCGCCACCCAAGCGAGACCCCCATCTACTACCTGACCCTGCTGATGCTGGGCGGGGTTGTGGCCCTTGGCGCCCTGCCCACAGTGTGCCTGATGCCGCTTCTGGTGCTAGGTTTTATCGCCCTATCGTATTGGATGAGCCAGGCCCATCATAAGCAGCTGCTCAGCCGGGCCCATCGGGTTACCCCGCAGAGCACGCCTAAGTTAGCGGCCCTCACCCAGGATTGCCTCAACCGGCTGCAGCCTGGGCCGGTGGAATTTTATGTCATGCCGCAGAATATTTTAAACGCCTACACCTTCGGTTTTTCAAAACCCAATGTGGTGGTGCTGTACAGTCCGATGCTTAAGGTGATGGATGCGGATGAACTGCGCTTTGTGATCGGGCACGAGTTGGGGCACGTTTCCCTGGGACACACCTGGCTGAATACTTTACTGGGCGGAATGGCCGGCGTGCCGGTCAGTTTTGGAGCGGCGATCGTCCTCACCCTGGCATTTCGTTGGTGGAACCGGGCCTGCGAATATTCCGCCGACCGGGCCGGCTTGCTGGCCTGCGGCAGTTTAACCAAATCCATCTCTGCCCTGGCGCAGTTGGCGGTTGGGGATATCAACACCCAGGATGAATTGGCACATGCCATACAGGTTATCGAGCGCCAGGACGGTGAAGCCGCCAGCAGCCTGAGCGAGCTGCTTTCCACGCACCCCCTGATTCTCAAACGGATCAATGAACTGCGCGCCTGGGCCGCCACACCAGAATATCAACGCCTGAACAAACCAGCCTGAAGATGCGCCGCGCGGGTTCAAGCCGCCTGAACCGCACACACACGCATCCACCCCTATCAATATTTACAATTTATTGCTATAATATGATAAATATTATCACAGTTATTTGGAGTTAGTTCTATGTCCATCGACCGTTTTGGTCGCAATATTCACTACCTGCGGATCTCGCTCACCGACCACTGCAACTTGCGCTGCGTATACTGCATGCCAGAAGACATGATCTTCCGCCCTTCAGCGGAATTAATGCAGGATCAAGAGGTGATTATGCTGGCACGCCTGTTCGCCAGTCTTGGCTTCGACAAATTCCGACTGACCGGCGGAGAACCAACCGTTCGGGCGCATGTCGTCGATCTGGTTCGTGAAATCGCCCGGGTTCCCGGGGTCAAATCGCTTTCCATGACGACCAACGGCGTGCTGCTGGGCAAACTGGCCCGCCCCTTGAAAGATGCCGGCTTGCAGCGGGTCAATGTCAGCGTTGATACGCTCAATCCGGATAAATTCAAACGCCTGACGCGTTGGGGGAAAATAGAACAGGTCTGGGAAGGCATCCAGGAAGCGGAAAAAGCCGGTCTGACGCCAGTCAAACTGAACGCAGTGGTTGTGCATGGTTACAACGAAGAAGATGTCGTTGACCTGGCGCGCCTGACTCTCGAACATGACTGGCAGGTACGCTACATAGAAATGATGCCCTTTGCCGGGGCAACAGAATTCCAACAGACCCAGGTGGTGAAAGCCGAAGAGATGATGGACCGCATTCAAACCGCCCTTGGGCCTTTAACGCCTGGCAACAACGGCAAATTAGACGGCGAAGCCCGAATTTATCGCCTGCCGGGCGCTAAAGGTGAACTCGGTTTTATCTCTTCGGTCAGTTTACCCTTCTGCGCATCCTGCACGCGCGCGCGCCTGACCGCGGACGGTCGTTTGCGCCTGTGCCTGCTGCGGGATAAAGAGGTTGACCTGCTCACGCCGCTGCGGCAGGGAGCTTCTCTGGAAGACCTGCGCCAGTTGATCACTGCCGGAATTTGGGACAAACCCTGGGGACATGGCCTGGCACAGGGCGACTTTGCCCTCAACAGGGTGATGAGCGAGATCGGGGGCTAGATAGCCGACGGCTGCATTGGGCCCGCATCCAAAACCACGCACACAACACCAGCTTAATTACTTCCCCTAAACCAGGCAAAAGCTTCCGCCACGGCCTGTTCGACCGGTTTTGGCTCGGGTAAAACCAATTCATTGCGCGCTTTGCGCGTATCGTAATACAGGTAGCGTCCCGCCAGAACGAATACATCCGCCGAAACCGGGAGTTCCAGGAACCGCTCCAGAAATCCAGCCGGCCCGCGCAGGGCCCGCACCAACCTGCCAGGCAGAACCACGCTCGGCGCAGGAATGCCGGTCACCCCGGCAATGCGTTGGATAAGATCCAGATAATTGTGATTTTCGCCCCCCAAAATATAACGCTCGCCGCGTCTGCCGCGCAGGAGAGCGGCAATATGCCCATCCGCCACATCGGCGACATGCACCGCATTCGTCCCACCCTCTACGGCAATACCTACTTTGCGAGCGGCTACCTGTAGAATAATAGAAGAGGACTGGCGGTAAATATCCCCCCCGCCTAAAACCAGGCTTGGGTTGACGATTACCGCATCCAGGCCCATCGCCACCCCCTTCTGGATCTCAAGTTCCGCCAGATATTTGGCATAGCCGTATGGAAAATGCTCGGGGACAAAATTCCAGGTATGGTATTCGTCGATCAACCCCGGCACGCCTGGCGGGGGAATACCCAGGGCCGCGACTGAGCTGGTATACACCACCCGGTTTACTCTTTCCAGCAGGGCGGCCTGCACCACTGCGCGCGTCCCTTCCACGTTGATCGCATACAACCGGCCCGGATCATTCATTCCTACCCAGGCCGCCGCGTGGAAAACGGCCTCCACACCCTGGCAGGCAGTCTGAAGTGACTGCGGCTGGGTCAGGTCGCCGATCGCATGCTCTACAGGCAGCCCTTCCAGCAAGCGAAGATTGCTGGTGCTGCGGTGAAAGGCGCGCACCTCATAATCACGTTCCACCAATGCCCGGCACAATGCGCCGCCGATGAAACCAGTCGAGCCGGTTACCAAAACTTTCATTTAACGGATTGCCTCAACGATCACCGCTTCGCCCTGGCCCACCCCTACACATAAGGCTGCCAGGCCGTAATAGGGGTGCGGTTCGCCCGGCATCCGGCGCTGCATTTCGTGCAGCAGCGTCACCAGAATGCGCGCGCCCGAACATCCCAGTGGATGCCCCAGGGCGACAGCACCCCCGTTGACATTGGTTCGCTCCGGGTCCAGCTCCAGTTCCCTGGAAACAGCCAGGGTCTGAACGGCAAAGGCTTCATTGATTTCCACCAGGCCGATATCCTTCATTTTAAGGCCATTTCTGCCCAGGACTTTGCGCACAGCCGGGACCGGCCCCATACCCATCAACCGCGGCGGTACCCCGGCGGCGGCCGATCCGATCCAACGCGCCATGGGCCGCAAACCAAGCTGACTTGCGCGGGCTGCGCTCATCATAATCAGGGCAGCCGCACCATCATTGATACCTGAAGAATTGCCCGCAGTCACAGTCCCTCCCCGGCGAAAGACGGGCTTCAGACGGGCCAGGGCCTCTAAAGAAGTGTCACGGCGTGGTCGCTCGTCCGTCGCGACCAGAACGGGATCGCCTTTCTGTTGAGGGACCGGCACTGGGATCACCTCTTGCGCGAATTTGCCGCTGTCGATAGCTTTCACCGCCCGGCGGTGACTTTCCAGGGCAAAGGCATCCTGCTCTTCCCGGGTAATCCCGGTCTCCTGGGCGATATTTTCGGCCGTCTCCCCCATGGATTCGATGCCGTAAGTATCTATCATCCGCGGATTCGGGTAGCGCCAACCCAGGGCAGTATCCCAGGCGGTCAGGTTTCCAAATGGAAAAGCATTTCCAGATTTTGGGATGGAATACGGCGCGCGCGACATGCTTTCCACCCCACCGGCGATAAAAACATCCCCCTCACCCGCCAGAATGGCGCGCGCAGCCTGATTAACTGCGTTTAGACCAGAAGCGCACAGCCGGTTAAATGTGACCCCGGCCACATCCACCGGAAAACCGGCCAGCAGCGCTGCCATCCGGGCAATATCCCGGTTGTCCTCGCCGGCCTGGTTGGCGCAGCCCAGGTAAACTTCCTCGATGAGGGCCGGATCAAGACCAGCCATCTCGACGACCGTTTGTAAAACCAGCGCCGCGAGATCGTCAGGGCGAATCCTTGCCAGGCCCCCTCCCAGCGCTCCGATTGGGGTTCGCTGCGCGACCACGAACACAACCTCAGTCATGACTACCTCCCCACAACGGCGTATGAAATTGATTCTACCATTATTTAATTTTAATCAAATTTTAAGGTAATGGTATTGTACGTACGTCCAAATTGATGTAAAATTATACGAGGGCGGCCTCGACCCTTAAAGCCATTATTAATAAACCAAAAAGAACCTTATCGTACAACTGCATTTGTGCGGTCCTATTTAACTCTATTATTCGCCGCCTGCCAATCAAAACGCTTCCGAGGACTATGGTCCTTAATAAAGGATTTTTATTTGGGGGATTGGCCCCTGCCCAACTTTACAGCGAACACTCAGAGAAGGATGGGGATGATTAAAGCAATTCGGCAAAAAGTCATGATCTTGCTGGCAGGGGTATTTCTGCTGGGTTTTTCCGCATGCAGCGGATTTTCCTATGCCGCCCCTTCCCCAACACCTCAGGGCTTGAGGCCAATCAGTTCTGATCTGCGAGATTTTTACCAGAGCCTGGGTGGAGAAAAAGAATTAGGGCCGGCCATTTCGGCCCCGTTTTACCGCAGTGGGATCTTGTGCCAGTTCACCACAAATGTATTAATGTGCTATAACTCGGCGGCCCAGTCGGAAGCCGACCGGTTTTACCTGGCGCCAATTGGAGAAACGCTCATCCCTCAGGAATTGATGGGTAATCTGACCAGCACCCCCACGGTTTACGAAGGTTTCTCAGATTTCTATCATAAGAAGTTCTTTGGCCTGCGTTATGTGGGAAAACCGCTCACCGGAATTCGATACAACCCGGAAATGCATCGTTTAGAGCAATATTTTGAAAAAATGGGGTTTTACACCCTCCCGAATGATCCTCAGCCCACCGTTCATTTATTGGCCTATGGAGTTTACACCTGCCGCGATCAGTGCGAGCAGGTCGAAGTCCGGCAGGATACGATCATCGGTTGGAATAAAGGCACCGAGGTGCTCAATCCTCAAAGCGTGGCACGTATTGGAGACTATACCCTTTTCGGCAACCCACTGACCCATCCTTATATTGCTGCTGATGGAAATCTCGAACAGGTGCTGGAAAAAGTTGTCGTATACGTCCCGGAAGATAACAAAGCAACGGTCCGTTTGCGCTCGCTGGCTGCCATTTTAAATCTTCCCTACAGCGACCCCGGCCCTCAGCGGTTTGGACCACAAGAAAACATGGTTTTTTACCCGGTTAACGGCGACCTGGGTTACCACGTACCGGTTGTATTCGACCAATTTATTGCCCTTCATGGCGGTTTGGAAATTTCCGGAAAACCTCTGGCAGACCCATTCTCAGTGGATATCAACGGACAATCCATCGCTCGCCAGTGTTTTGAAAATTACTGTCTCGAGTATCATTTCGATACCGACCCAAGCCAGCAGGTTCAGCTGGTCTCTTTGGGCCAGGCCTACATCGATAAACAGCACCGCGTGGATCAAGAAGTATTTACCTTCAACCAAAAAATGGTGGAACTCACCGCTGCAGAGGAAAAACCTCAGATTTCCAATCAAGAATCACAGGTGATCCAGATGATCCTGCGCACCCGCAAGGGGCATATGCCAATCGCAGACATCGAATCATTTGTGATGCTCGGCATGCCAGACGGCCAAAAAATTACCTACCCCCTTCCCCCCACGGATAGAGATGGGTTAGCCAAGGTGACGATCCCGCCTTTATCGATCGCTGAAAACGGCGTCATCATTCCATACATCGTCTGCCTGAATGTGCCGGCCCAGGAACAAATCTGCACGAGCGAATCTTTCCTGGTCTGGAATACCAACTAATTCTTCATTTACTTGCGTGCTTCGGCAAAAACATGCACATCCTGGATGGGCTGCCCTGAGGAATAGACCTGAACCGTAAATTTCACAGGTTGGCCCGTCCGGGGTGGATTTAATGTGTCCCAACGGCGCACACCCACCACGCTGCCATTCGCCGCAAACGCCACCGCCAGCACAGATAATTGAGCAGGTTCCACCTGGTTTTCAACCAGGCTGACCGTGCCTTTGACCGTGGCAGAAAGTCCATCTTCTGCCACCTGGGTCTGGACTGCATCCATTTTCACCTGCGGATAATGCTCCGCCACCGATGAAGCCGGCAATACCGCGTCCAATTCTACGCCCACTGTATATCCGACCGGGATAGGCGGCGCAAAGAAAACTGCCACCGGCAGCACCCCACCTCCCGGGAGAAGATCCAGGGGCGGTGAAGCTTTTTGCTGGCTGATTGGTTTACCGGCACGATCCAGTAAATGGAACAGCACTGTCACATTGATCACCGGTGTATCGCTCTGGTTATGCACCTGAACAAAACACCACAGCCCTCCTGCGGCATCCGCCGTGCAAGCAGGCCTTTCCAGACGGACCGGCTGCGGTGTCGTCGTAGCGACAGCCTCTCCAGTGACTGCTGGGGCTGTTCCCGGGATGATCAATATGGTTCCGACCAGCATCAAACGCGGGTTCACAGTCGGGTTAGCGGTTTTCAAATCGGCTAATGGCACCCGGTAGCGTAAGGCGATGCCAGACATGTCCTCCCCGGCTTTGACCACATGAGTGCGTGGCGTAGGCGTTGCCGTAGGGATCGGGGTAGCCGTCGGTGGCGTGGAGGAGGGCAGGGTCGCGCTAGGGCTGGGTGATATCGTATGGTATGGTGTAAAGAACCCGCTGCGTGTCAGGGTTGGCGTACCGGTCACCGGTGTGATCGTCGTCTGGCAGCCAGCGGCCAACCAGACTGCGAAAGCGGCCAACATGCGGATCAGTTTTCGTTTCGCATTCATAGCTGGAATTATACCCGTGTCTGCAGGCTTGTCTCTACCAGAGGGCTGTGCTAAACTCAAAGCATGATCACCCCGGAAGACACAATTTTCCAGGAAGCGATGTCTGCCATTCAGGCTGGGGAAAAACACCGAGCCCGTGATCTGCTCACTCGCCTGATTAAGACCAACCCGAACAATGCGCAGTACTGGATGTGGATGAGCGCGGTAGTCGAGAGCAACCGGGAATTGGTCTTTTGCCTGAATGAAACCCTAAAGCGAGACCCGCAAAATGTGACCGCCCGCCGAGGATTAATCATCCAGGGCGAACTGCCGCCGGATCCCAACCTGGCGATCCCGGCCAACCTTCAGCGGCGTAATTGGGAGACGCAGTATTTTGCCCATCAGGAAATCCCGGGCCAGCTTCCTGGCCTGTCCAAAACCCGCCTGGCCCTGACCATTGGCGGTGTATTGATCCTGGTAGTTGTGATTGTCGTGGTGGTGTGGGGTTACAACCGCCAGGAAGTCCCGGCATTTATCCGCTGGATCCAGAAGTACACCCCGCAGCCGACCAGCAACGTGACCGAAGAGATTCCCACCGCGACCCAGGTCGATACAACCACTCCCCAACCGACAGGACCGGCAGCCTTCGTACTGATCACCGCCACCCCCACCGCCTTGTACGTATCCACCCCTCACCCGCGGACCGAATCTTATCGCTCAGCCCTGGCTGCTTTTCAACGCGCTGATTGGAATGGAATGGCCAATTATCTTCAGCAGGCAATAAAAGAAGATAGCCAGCCAGACCTGTATTATTTACTCGGTGAAGCCTACCGTATGTTGGAAAAACCTGCGGACGCGCTCCAGGCTTACAATGAAGCCATTAAGATGGATCCTCGCTTTGCGCCGCCCTATCTGGGATTGGCGCAACTGCTGCAAACAACCAGCCCGAGCCAGATGACGGCCATCCGCACCAACCTTGAAAAAGCGATAGCCCTTGACCCCAATTTTCTCGAGGCCTATCTGGATCTGGCAGCTTTATTGATCGATCAGGAAGATCCCCAATCGGCTATGACCGTATTAGATGAAGCCGCTCAGGTCAACCCTGTTTCTCCAGCAGTAAAGATCTTGCAGGCGCGCGCCAGCCTCGCCCTGGATCTGCCAGAACAGGCCCTGGTATTTGCCCGCCAGGCCAATCAATTAGACCCGGGGTCGCTCGAGAGTTATCTAACCCTGGCTGAAATCTACCGCGCGAACGATAATCTCTCTGCGTCGATTGCGCCTCTCGAAATCTATACGCGCTATCAAACACAGGACGCCCTGGCTCTGGCATGGTTGGGTCAGGCCTATGCAGCGCAGGGCGACAATAAAGACGCCTTGAGCACGGTCAACCAGGCGGTAGCGCTCAACTCGAATTCATTAGACATACGCTTGATTCGGGCCTTTATCTATATCGATTTAAAAGAACCATCGAAAGCCAGGGATGATCTAAACACAGCGAACAAGATTAAGGCCAATGTCTTCCAGGTATATTTCGGTCTGGGACGGGTCGCCCTCCTGGATGGCGACGAATCTGAAGCCTGGCGTTCTCTCACTTTGGCGCTGCGCCTGGCAAAAACCGATCAAGAGTATGTTCAAACCTATTATTGGCGCGCTCTTGCACTGGAAGGAATGAACCAGGTTTCAGCCGCAATTGCCGATTGGACTGAAGTGGACATTCTGAAGGGTGTGTCTCTGACTGCCGTTCAACGCCAGACAGCCAGCCAGCATTTGCAGAACCTGGCTGCATCAGCCACACCGCCGACGCCCACGTCCCTGAACACCCAGACCCAAACACCCACCCCCACCCCCACAGCGACGAAAACCGCTACCGCTACCGCCACTTCTACATTGACGCCCACAGCCACCGCCACACGCACTTCGACGGTTACACCCACGCCATCCCCCACCCCCTGATCAGACCTATGCGACCCTTGCCCCATTACTTGCTGCTCCAGCGCCGCCGGCACCGGCAGCTGGCTCGCCAACGTTCTTTTTCCGCCCGGTTCGGACAGACAGCCTGGGGTTTTGGGTTCCTGGTCGTGCTGATCCTATCCGGCGCTGTTTTGGTCGCCAGCCGGCTCTATGCCGGATTAACATTCGATTTACCGCCCATATCTCAACTGCCGACGCTGCTTAACCCCGATGACGGCCTTTTGATGCAGCCGACGCGCCTGTACGACCGCACCGGGCAGCGCCTTTTATACACCCTGCAAGATGCCGGGGCCCAACGCAAGTATCTGGTCTTCGACCCCCAAAAACCTGACCATTTTTCGCCATTTCTGATCCAGGCCGCCATCTACGTCGCTGAACCTGATTTCTGGCAAAGTTCAGGTATTTCCTGGCAGCACCTGCTCGATCCTGAACCGGTGACGATCGCCGAAAAAATAATAGACCGCCTGGTATTGCCTCAGGAAACCCCTGGCTTACGCCGCACCTTGCGCATGCGCATGCTGGCAGGGCAATTAATTAGCCGTTATGGCAGAGCACAGGTGTTGGAATGGTACCTGAACAGTGCCTACTTTGGCCGTCTGGCATACGGAGCAGAATGCGCGGCCCAATTGTATCTGGGAAAATCTGCCGTGGAATTAAACCTGGGGGAAGCAGCCCTGCTTGCTGCCGTACTGCATTCGCCGGCGCTCAATCCTTTCGATGCGCCCCAGGCAGCCCTTGAAAGCCAGCTATCTTTGCTGGATGATTTTTTGAAAAACGGCCTGCTCGACCAGGTGCAGTACGATACTGCCCGCAATTTTAAACTGGTTTTACGCACGCCCACCTCCAGCGACCCAACGCCATACCCCGCGTATATTAACCTGGTCTTAGACCAGTTATCCCGGCGTTACGGGCGCAGCCGGATAGAGATGGGTGGCCTGCAGGTCACCACCAGTCTGGATCTTGATCTGCAAGCTCAGGTCAGTTGTTCTCTGCAAGCTCAATTAGCGCACAGTGAAGGGCAAACAGGGCCTGGCGCAAGCGCATGCCAGGCTGAACGTCTACTGCCATCCCTGCCCGCAAATTTTCAACCGATTGGCTCCGGATTGGAAGGCAGCGCGGCCGTCCTGGATCTTACCAACGGGCAGGTGCTGGCTTTCACCGGTGATTCGAGCGCCCTCAATGAAGGAATAACCAGCTCCGGGCACGCTCCCGGAACCCTGCTTACCCCCATTCTTGCCGTGACCGCATTTGCCCGCGGATTTGGGCCCGCCAGCCTGGTTTGGGATGTTCCCGGTCAATTAGCGGCCAACCTGGATGTGATTGCCCACCAGGATGGGAAATACGCCGGGCCGATCAGCCTGCGCCGGGCCCTCGCAAACGACATTCTGGCACCGCTTCAGCAATTGCTGATCCAGTTCGGTGCGGTCAGTGCCTGGCAGTTGGCCGAGCCATTGGGCCTGGTCGGATTAACCCAGGCCGCCGATCCCGGACAGCTGCTCTTTGAAGGCGGTTCGGTCCGTCTGCTGGATGCCGCCCAGGCCTACAGTACGATCGCCAACCTGGGCGAACTGTTTGGGCAGCGCGTCCAGCCCGGTTCACGGCTCGAACCGGTGATCGTCCTTCAGGTGATCGACGACCAGGGACGGCGCTTATTAGAAGCAGGCGACGTAGAAAGCCAGCCAGTGGTCAGCGCTCCCCTGGCTTACCTGGTGCACAATGTTTTGAGCGATGAGCCTGCGCGTTGGCCCAGCCTGGGTTATCCCAACCTGCTGGAGATTGGGCGTCCCGCCGGAGCTAAAATAGGCACAACTGCCGACGGCAGCCAGATCTGGACAGCCGGTTATACCCCCCAACGCCTGGTCATCACCTGGATGGGTCTGCCTGAAGAGCCGTCTTCCAGCGTGAAATTGGATCCCCGCCTGTCGGCCGGACTGTGGCATGCTTTAATTCAGTTTGCCAATCAGGACCTGCCGGTTGCCAACTGGACCGAACCTGCCGGGATCAGCAAAATGGACGTTTGTTCTCCCTCCGGATTGCTGCCAACACAGGACTGTCCAAATGTAGTCAATGAAGTATTTTTGACCGGCAACGAACCGACCGGTCCGGATACGCTTTATCGCACTTTTCAAATCAACCGGGAGTCCGGGCTGTTGGCCACGGTGTTCACGCCGCCCGAATTGGTAGAAGATCGCACCTTCCTGGTGCTGCCGGAAGAAGCCCAGCAGTGGGGCAAATTAGCCGGTCTGCCGGTACCACCCAAAAATTATGACCACATCCAACCCCCTATCCCCATCCCTGGGGTAGAAATCACCAATCCGGCGCAGTTCGGCGTGGTCCGCGGGCAGATCACCGTTCGTGGATCGGCCAGCGGTCCAGATTTCTCTTACTACCAGCTCCAGGTTGGGCAAGGTTTGAACCCCGAAGCCTGGTTGACAGTTGGGGACCAGCAGAAAACACCTGTGGAAAATGGCGTGCTTACCAGTTGGGATACCGGGCAGACAAACGGCCTGTTTGTCTTGCGGCTGCAGGTCGTGCGCCAGGACCAACGCCTGGATACGGCTATCCTGCAGGTCACCGTGGACAATACGCCGCCGCGCGTTCAAATTTTAACGCCGCTCAACGAACAGCATTATTCACCTGATACACGGAATATTACCTTCCAGGTGGATGCCAGCGATGCCGTCGGGCTGCAGAAAGTAGATTTTCAGGTGGACGGCAAACTGGTCGAGAGCCGCGGTTCACCGCCGTACAGCGTGGTCTGGACTCCGCAAAGCGGAACGCACACTTTGCGGGTGGTTGCGGTTGACCTGGCCGGGAACGCCGCGGAAGACGAAATCCAATTCACTGTAGACTAAGCCAGACATCGGCGGTCAATAAAAATGGGCCGCCGCCTGTTTTGGGGTTATTCCCTGCACGACGATTCGCTCAATCAATGCTGTGCGGATGAATTCATTTACCCCCTGGCAACTAATGACAAAAATCACATAAACTCATGCCTTCCTCAGGCAGGTAACCTTTCATAAATACTGTAAAATAAAAGGGCATAATTGTATGACAATTAACCTCAAGTTCCCGTTTTAACCCACATTTGAAATGAGGTATCCACATGCCTGAAGAAGATCCCCGAATTCTTGAACTGCGCGCCACTCGCGCAAAGGCGAAGCTCGGCGGTGGTGAAGACCGCATTGCCAGGCAGCGTGCCAAGGGAAAGCTTACGGCCCGAGAACGCCTGGACCTGCTCCTGGACCCCGGCACATTCCAGGAATTGGAGTTTTTTGCCCAACAGGAACACAACCCTCTGGAAACGAAAGGTGAAAAATACCTGGGCGACGGCGTGGTAACCGGTTACGGCACCATCGATGGGCGCACGGTCTATGCCTATGCCCAGGATTTCACCGTCCAGGGTGGTTCGCTCGGCAATATGCAGGGCAGAAAAATCTGCAAAGCCATGGACCTGGCCGTACAGACCGGCTCGCCGATCATCGGGCTGATCGACTCCGGTGGGGCGCGCATCCAGGAAGGCGTGTACTCTTTGGGCGGATACGGCGAAATATTCCGGCGCAACGCGCAGTATTCCGGTGTCATCCCCCAAATCAGCGTGATTATGGGGCCCTGTGCAGGAGGAGCTTCCTACTCGCCTGCCCTCACGGATATGATCGTGATGGTCGACAAGCAGGCATTCATGTTCCTGACCGGCCCCGAAGTGATCAAAACCGTCACCGGCGAGGTCATCGACCAGGAATCGTTGGGCGGCGCCGATGCGCATCTCGCTCTCAGCGGCACGGCTCATTTCAAGGCGGCCGACGATAAAGATGCCATCAACCTGGTACGCGTTATTCTCTCCTATCTACCTTCTAACAACGCCGACAACCCTCCGCTGGTGGAGACTGGTGACGATCCGCTGCGCATGGACGAAGCCTTGAACAGCCTGGTGCCGATCGATCCGTCCGAACCTTATTCCATGCATACCGCGATTGAACATATCGTCGATCGCGGCACGTTCCTGGAACTGCAGGCCAGCTGGGCGCGCAATGCGATCATCGGTCTGGCCCGTTTAGACGGTATGCCGGTGGGAATCGTCTCCCAGGAACCATCGATGCTGGCCGGGGTGATGGATATCGATGCTGCGGACAAAATCTGCCGTTTCGTGCATATGTGTGACAGCTTCAATATCCCCCTGGTAACCTTTGTCGATTCACCCGGCTTCCTACCCGGTTCAGATCAGGAGCATCGCGGCATCATCCGACATGGCGCCAAGGTGCTCTTCGCCTATTCCAATGCCAGCGTGCCAAAAATCAGCATCATCACCCGCAAGGCATACGGCGGAGCCATGATCGTGATGAGCAGCAAAATGTTGGGCGCAGATATTGCCTATGCATGGCCCTCGGCCGAGATCGCCGTCATGGGTCCGGAAGGAGCGGCCAACATCCTCTTCCGCAAGCAGATCGATTTGTCAGAGGATCCTGCCGCCGAACGAGCCCGGATCATCGCCGATTACCGCACGCGTTTTCTTAACCCCTACGCGGCGGCGGCGGCTGACTATATTGACGACGTCATCGAACCGCGCGAGACCCGTCTCAAAGTCATCAGTGCCCTGCTGGCCCTGCGCGATAAATCCACACCCGGCCTGCCCCGTAAACACGGCAACTCGCCGGTCTAGACCGGCTCGAGGAGAGAACCAATGATTAGTCCACTGACAGCAACCCTGTGGATCACGCTGATCGGGATGGGGTTGGTCTTCATCGCCATTCTGTTGTTATGGGGCATCATGGAAATCATGGTGCGTTTTTCGATGCGCTTTGGCAGTGTTGAAAAGCACGAATTTGCCGCCGAAACCGGTGACGAAGAGAAAACTGAAGAACTCGCTATACTCACAGCACCGTCCGACCACAAAAAACGCGCTGCATCTGCGGCTGTGGCAGTCGCATTGGCCCTCCGCCAGGGAATGCGCCGTGCCACACCTGCTCAATCCACAGGCAGCGCCTGGCAGGCAGTTAACCGCACCCGCCAGTTAACCCAACCCACCCATATCACCCGCAAATCCTGATGGAGTGTGCGATGAAATTACGCGTGAAAATCGATGATCAAACCTTTGAAGTAGAAGTTGGCGATCTGAACGCCCGTCCGATTCTCGCCACCATCGATGGCGAAATCTTTGAAGTATTGCCGGAAGAAGTGTCCCCCGCAACGATGCCGGCCGCGGCGATCATCCAGACGCAGATAAGTACTGTGGTACCCATCGCGCCAAAAACTGCACCCGCCAGCCCATCTGATCTCAGCAAGGTGGTGACGGCCCCCATACCGGGTACGATCGTCTCCATCGCAGTCACGGTCGGCGAACATGTCAAAGTCGGCCAGGAAATATGCTCCCTGGAAGCGATGAAGATGAAAAACGCCATCCGCGTTAATCACCCGGGCACCATTGCCAGGATCATGATCAACCCAGGGGACCGCGTCAGCCAGGGCCAGCCGCTGGTGGAATACGCCGACTAGGCGGAGGCAGCCATGGATTTCACCCCCCTCTTTACCGAAATTGTAAAAGGCATCTCCAGTTTCACCCTGGGGAATGCCTTAATGATTGCCGTCGGCCTGGTGCTGATCTACCTGGCAGTGGCCAAGGAATACGAACCCGTCCTGCTGCTGCCGATCGGTTTTGGCTGCATCGTGGCCAATGTTGGCATGGCGGTCAATATGAGCCCCGATGCCTGCGGCCTGGCCGATCAGAATATGTTCACCATCCTGTACTGCGCCGGGATCAAGACCGAACTGTTCCCCCTGCTGATCTTTGTCGGTGTGGGCGCGATGATCGATTTCAGCCCTCTGCTGGCCATGCCTCACATGGTTTTATTGGGGGCAGCCGGCCAGTTTGGCATTTATGCCACCCTGATCCTGGCCAGCCTGCTTGGCTTCAAATTGAATGAAGCCGCATCTATCGGAGTGATCGGTGCCATCGACGGGCCAACGGCTATTTTTGTCACCTCAAAGCTGGCGCCTGATTTGCTCGGTCCCATCGCGGTCGCGGCCTATTCTTACATGAGTTTGATTCCAATCATTCAACCGCCCATCATGCGCCTGCTGACCACCAAAAAAGAGCGCCTGATCCGGATGGAATACGCTCCCCGGCCGGTATCTAAACAAACATTGATCGCCTTCCCGTTTGTCGTGACCGTCGTCATCTCGCTCATCGCTCCCCAGGCCGCCCCGCTGATTGCGACCTTGATGCTGGGCAACCTGCTGCGTGAAAGCGGTGTCGTTGACCGGCTTAATAAAGCCGCTCAAAACGAGATCATCAATATCGCCACCCTTTTCCTCGGGTTGACCATCGGCGCCACCATGACCGCCGATAAATTTCTTAACGTACAAACCCTGGGAATCATGGCCCTCGGCCTGCTGGCTTTCGTCATCGACACGGTCGCCGGTCTCCTGTTTGGCAAATTGATGGCCTTGATCACTCGTGGAAAGATCAATCCGTTGATTGGCGCCTGCGGGATCAGCGCCTTCCCGATGGCTGCCCGCCTGTCGGCGAGAATGGCTTTGGATGAGGATTATGAAAATTTCATCTTGATGCATGCCATGGGGTCGAATACCGCCGGCCAATTAGGTTCCGTAGTCGCCGGAGGTTTGTTGCTGGTGCTGGCTTCGTCTATGATGGGGCTGCTGTAAGGAAATTTCTCCCCAACGCGGCCCGCCTTCAAACCTGAAGCAGTATTAAGGGCATTTCCCGACCAAAGAGATCCCCGCAGCTAATCTGCGGGGATCTCTTTGGTATAAAAGTCTTCTTGAGCATGATCTGACTATTCCTGGATAAACAACAGCTTAACTGCGCTGCCCCCTGCCGGGTTCGATTCGATATGTATTTCAACGCCTTCCGCGTCGCGCTGGTAGCTAAGTATCGTCCCCCCCTGTTCCTGGGCCGGCGGTTCCTTTTCAACCCAGTTCTGCACCGGCAGGCTCGTCTGATAGTACTTCACCAGTGCTTCAACGCTGCTCTTGCTCTCGAAAGAAGCCATCCCCGGCAGGCGCACGAAATTGCTGATCGCTTCAGGCAGCGGCACGTCGATTTCGCAGCCCGCGACCGGATCAATCGCTTCACTACCTGAGGAGATGGCATTATAAACCGCAACCATTTTTCCAGCACCGCTTGCGAAGAATGGATCATCCCCCATGGCGGTCATGGTGAACTGGCGCAGCATCCCCGTGTCTTTCTCCTGCCACAGATCGATGGCTGCGTCTCTCCACGGACCGCTGGTAGCTCCGGTCGCCTTGAAATGCAGCACCGCCATGCCCGCCAGTTGTTCTTCGCCTGCCAGCTTGAGTGTGTTGCCCAATTGGGTTAGCGAAACCAACGATTCGGGATAGATGAAGGTTGGATCCATTCCCTGACCATTGGAAAACTGCACACACTGTTGGTCGGTGCCCTCGCCAATCATCCATGTAGTCGCATTGTCGGTTACCATGCGGATATCACCCGGATTCTGCGCACCCTGCAGGCCTTCAATATGCAGGCTGATCTCGCGCAGGACCGGTGATTTGCGCACTTTAAGCAGATAGACCCAGTTCTTTGTCCCGCTGAACTGTATCTCGAACCCCGCCGAATAGCTGGCGACGGCATCGCGGTCGACCACGGGTTGGTTCGCATCCCGCCCCTGCATGATCGAAGGAAGTGTGCAGGATGAGATTACGAATAAACACACAAGAATAGCGATGGGGGACAATAATTTTTTGTTCATCACCCAATCATAATACGTGGTTACTATTTTCAAACCTTTCATTCCTGTAAGGTGAAGCGTATACCAGGGCGTGACTCATATTAGACCCCTTTGCGTTTAACTCTATGTAAGGCAGCCATTTAAACCAGTACATTGCCAAAGGAGACAAAAAAATGAGAAAAATACTAACCACCTGGGGAATGATTATTCTTATGCTGATTTCCATCGTGGGAACGGCCGCGGCGCAAACCGGCGTTGACCCAACCGAAACACCAACCGTTGTGCCTACCAGCCCGCCAGCCGAATCAACCCTTTATCAGCACCCGATCGTTCAGATCCTCAGTGCGTATTTTGGGCGCGAGAGCCGGCCTATGCTGCCGACACCCACACTCACCCCCACTGAGACCCTCACTGAAACCCCTACTGATACCCCCACGGTAGATCCGTCGGCGACCGCAACCGAAGTCTCAACCGAAACGCCCACCGAAACCCCCACTGAGACCCCTACAGCTACACCGGTGATGGGTCCCGAAGAATTTGCCGAACAAATCGCCCAGTATCACGAAGATGGCATGGGCTTTGGTGTTCTGGTCAAGCTCTACGCGATGGCTGAAGCTTCGCTGGAAGACTGCCTCATCCAATCGGCCAACACTGAGATCGTCGATCCCACCCTTATTACCTGCGAACCCGTGACAGTAGAGCAAATGGTCAGTGAATTTACGAGTGGCTCAGGTATGGGCCAGCTCTTCAAGGAATATGGCAAACCTGCCCTGCTCGGCGTCGGACATGTCAGAAAGGCTCTGCAGAATTTACCGCAAGCCACCATGACACCTACCCCCACTACCATTGTTACCCCCTCCGCTACCCCCGTTCCTCCGACGGCCAGCGGCGATGTGCAGTTCGGAAATCAAAAATCGAACAACGGTAATGGCAATGATAATGGCAATGGAAACGGCAACAATAACAGCAACAGCAATAGCCACAAACCGGTGAAGGTCAAGACGCCTAACCCGCACAAGCCGAATAAATAACCGCAGTTGGGAGAAAAATATGAAGAGGTGATTTTCGACGCTTTGCGTCGAAAATCACCTCTTCACTCGATTCCCCCGCCCAGCGAGGGCGGGGGTTAGGGGGTGGGTGGTGAAGTGTCCCTATGACAATCCTGAAATATTAATTTCGGGGTGTGTCATGTTTGTATTCAAGATGCGCCTATGGGAATTTATTCTTCTGCTTCATCCGGCAAATGTGCATTTCCTTCGATATCCAGGCGGTAGCCCATTCCGCGAATGGTTTTGATAAATTTCGGATGGCGGGGATCTTCTTCAATTGCCTGGCGCAGCCAGCTAATGTGTACATCCAGTGTGCGGGTATCAACGGTATAAGCCGTATCCCATACCTGGCGGAACAGCTCCTTGCGATCGATCAACTCCCCCGGGCGATCCATTAATATTTTCAACAAAGCCACCAGGCGCGGTGTCAAACGAGACTGCCTGTCTTCGCAGCGCACGAGACGCTGTTCGGCATCCAGTTGGATGGGGCCGACAATCTGTAACGAACGAGAATCGGATGGCATTAAGGGACGTATGCGGTTTACCAGCTTCTGCAGGGTAAAAGGTTCGATCAGCACCACTTCGACATCCACCTTATCGGGCATGGATGCGTCTTCTTCTAAAATTAAAATCACAGGCACACCAGGGTTTTGCTGGCGGATGAAACTGCATATCCGTTTGCCGCTGGTTCGCATGGAAGCAGCGTCTACAATCACCAGGTGCGCAACATTTACGGCCAAATACTCGTATGCCGCCGCGCCGTTCGGCACACTATCTACCTGAAATCCCTTTTTTGTCAGGCCACCTAAGAAGGAAGGTCGCTCTGCCCGTTTACCTTCAATTAGCAGAAGTCTGGCTTTCATTTTTTCCATCCAATATGGCCCCTATCCGTTGAATTGCAAAAAACGATAATGATTCGGCAACAAACATGATCAACTAAAATAAGTCATAAATCGGTGTAACAAGATCCCAATCCTCGAGAGTACTATCTCGCCATCTGCCCCCTGGCTTTGCTGTCCATAAAAACAGTCATTTACCCGCTCAGGAGGATAAGGTTCTATTATTATAACTTAAAACTTAAAGAATTTATGCAAGGTTAATCTTTTAAGTTTTTACCATTATTATTGCTTTTCCCAATGTTAATAAAATTTAGCAGGCATTGTTGACAAACAATTTTTCAATGCTATTATATTTATACTAATAACGTAAACATTATTGGGCTCACCCCAATATCTGCATCATTTTCCGTGGCAAACAGGATCTTCTTTTTCTCAGGAGGCGGTAGAATGGCCATTAAACTTGATTTACTTCGTCCGGACGACTTGCTCAACCTGCAGATTGAAGGGGAAAACCTGCGCCTGGATGCCAGCGACCCTCAGTCGCCCGGGCTCGTGCTGGATAACCCGCAGAAACCCGGCTATTTGATCGTAACCTTCCCGCCCCAGACAGTGATCGAAGAAGCGGTATTTGAATCCTCGTCCACAGCGCCCCCGCCGGATGAAAGCAGCTTGCCCTATAACAGCAGCCCACCGCCCGCGGCACCCCCACCCTATCCGGCCCGCGCGCGCATCGGCGGTCCCAGCCGTCTGGTATTTCGGATTCCCGCCGGGGCAGATACGCGCATTCCCTACACGACCGAGGGTCTGTTAGATTGGGATGCATTGGAATTCAGCGTATCGCCTTTGGCCGATGTCCCCCCCGAGCCTACGCCAGCCGAAAGGCAGAATGCACCCGCCATCACCCAACCCGGGCGTCTGGAAACCGCAATCGAGTTGCCTTATCGCCTGCACCTCTCGCCGAACCACGCTGTTGCCTGGATTCATGCCCGAGGGCTGCGCACCCATGCCGGAGTGACCGAACTTTGGCATACCCGTCTGGCAAATCGCCCCTCGCCGGACACCATCATCGAACTGTCGCGAAAACAGCCCGCGCCGCTGCGTGCGATCTGGTCTCCAGACTACAACCCGAACAAATTCCACGCCAGCGATCCTCCCATCTTTCAACAACCGGACCCGGATTGGGGCGTTTTAACAGCCATGACTCCCAGCGACCGCCACGAAATTGTGGTGAACACATCCGCTTTCCACGGATACGTGAAGGACAAGACCGACCTGCGAACGTATGAACCGCTGCCATTCTTTGCGGAACAGTTGATCCTCTCACCGCTCGGAGGTTGGCTCAAATCCCGCGGATCGTGGGATCCGCCAGTGCCGTTCAAACCATTTGTCTTTCACGTACCCAGACGACCTGGAACGGTAGTGCTTAAACCGCTCCTGCATGATTTTCTGCATGACCTTTCTCGCCAACCGCTGCCGCGCGAGTTCAATCATCTGGCGCGCGGCTTGGCTGACTTTACCGAAGCCCAGCCCGCGGATTCCGAATTGACCGGTCAGCTGGAAAAAGCCCTTTCGGCGGCTGCACCCACCGTCAACCTGCCAGCTGAGGGCAATGTCGTCTTAGCCCAATCCGGTCAGCTGACCGGCATTCTTTGGCCTCAGTTATTGGGCGAGACCGGCGATTTGCTCAATTTATCCGAGTGGACCCACATCGCCACCCTGGGACGCGACCATTACGTGCGCATCGTCTACGAGGGCCATCTTTACCCTTACGGCCACCGCGCCGCCTTAATCAAGGTCACTGAGCGTAAAATCCGCGATGTGGCTATGGCAGACGGCAGCAGTACGCCGCTGGCTTACCTGGTGCAGCACATGTTTATCGTCATCCGCCAACCGCTGCGAGATTTCACCCAACCGGAGATCAAGAGCAAGATGGAAAACGGCGGGCGCGGGCTGCCCTTCCACAACATCCGCCTGACCACCCTGGTGACCCCGGATATCGCCAACCCGGCCGGGGCCAGCAAAATCCCGGGGACGCTGTATTCTTTCTGGGTGCGCCTGGACAGCGGGGCCAGTTTCAAAGATGATTTCAAGTTCCATGCCGTCGCCGAAGATATCGCCAGCAATACCGCCGATCTGACCGCTTCGCTTATCTTTATTCCCTTTGGCGAAGGTGAAACCGGGCGGCAGCTGGTGTTCGATGCTTATATCGCAGCCACGGATGAAGCGCGCGCGGTAAGCGTACCCGGCCAAAAAATCACTTATGCCCCGGCAACAGCCGGCGGCACCAATGAAAACACCAACCTGACCACCAGCGCGCTGTACTTCACCAGCCATTCCGCGCCGTATGATAAGACTTTTGGCGCTTTCCTTCCCAAACTGCTGATGGCCAGCGTAAGCCTCCCGGCCGTTGAAGCCGTGCTTGGTCAGCCCTCGGCGACGAAAATCGCCCTGCATGAAAAATATCTGACCCAGGCCGCCGGAAACACCACCGGCTTGTTTGCCCAGATCGTCAATGAGGTTACGCCTGGGGTGCTGCAGGCTGAAAAACTGGTCTCGACCTTCACCGCGGATAAGGGCGGTGGGGTCGCCACCCCGGACCTTTCCATTTCTGGCCTCACCAGTCAGTTGGGCCCGTTAGCCGGCAACTTGAACAACGCCGCCGGTGATATTTTCGACCCGAGCGATTTCTTTAACGATGTTAAAGACGCCGCCAAACTCTTCGGCACGCTGAGTCTGGCGGACCTGCTGCAGCCATTAACCATGAGCGCCGGCGCGCCTAAATTACAGATCAATAAAGAAACCCTTCCGGCGGTTCCACCTGCTCAAAAACTCAAACTGATCGCAACCCTGGATTGGACTCCCGAAGTGAAGGATCTTAATTTTGAGATCGTCACCTTCCACGCCGACCGTAATGGGACGCACTCAAAATTCGCCGTGCACGGGCGCTTTGAACAGATCGTGGACCTGCCGCCAACCGGCGCCGCCACGCCTCCGTTGGCTAAAATGGACGGCAGCCTGACTGACTTCCGCATTGAACTGCTGCATGTGGTTGAGGTGCTCTTCGTGCGCTTCGCTTTCACCAGTGAATCCGGCAAGAAGATGGACGTAACCGTCGACCTGGACTCGGATACCCCGGTGCGCTTCATGGAGGATTTGCAGTTTGTCGAGGAACTGCGGAAAAATATCCCCGCCGGTTTGTTTGGAGATGGTCCTTCCCTGGATATCAGTGCCACGCGCATCAAGGCTGGTTTCTCCCTGGCCCTACCCCCAGTAGCAGTCGGCGTGTTCGCCTTACGCGATGTTGTCCTGGCAGCATACATCGAACTGCCTTTCCTGGATGGCAGGCCGCTCTTTGATTTCGGTTTTTCCAGCCGCGAGCACCCCTTTAATCTCACCGTGGCATTCTTGGGGGGCGGCGGCTTTTTCCATCTGCAGTTGGACACCCTGGGGATCAAGATGCTGGAAGCGGCCCTTGAATTTGGCGCCAGCGCCTCGATTGACCTGGGCGTGGCATCCGGATCGGTGCACATCATGGCCGGGATTTACTTCTCCATGCAGCGCCGAGAAATTGAAGGGGTGGAAGTCGACGCAGCTACCCTGGAAGGCTATTTGCGCCTGGGAGGTGAGCTTTCCATCCTCGGCCTGATCTCGGTTTCGCTGGAGTTTTACCTCAGCTTCCGTTACGAGACGGCCAAAAATGCGGCCTACGGGCGTGCCACATTGACGGTTAAGGTCGAAGTGCTCTTCTTCAGCACTTCAGTGGAAGTCACCGTAGAGAAGCGCTTCGGCGGCACGAGCGGCGACCCGCTCTTCCAGGACACCTTCACCGATTCGCTGGTGTGGGGTGAATACGCCGGGGCGTTTGCCTGAGACAGGCGAATAGGAGAGAATCAAATGATCCAACAATCCATTCAATTCACGGTGATGCCGCGCAGCCTCACACTGAACCCGGCGAAGCCTCCCATCTCAGTGGTTGTGTCGCCGCGCCTGTCTGGTGCTGATCGACTGGGCAAATTTCCCGACTGGCTGGACTGGACGCAGCGCCTCAAACAAAGGGGAATGAAGCTGGTGCTGCGCTGCGGGACGAAAACTCTGACCGTCGCTGTGGACCCCAAACCCCTCCGTCCCGACCTGTGGCGCGCCATGTTCAACGCAGAGACCTTCGTGCGTCCGTATACCTTTCCAGATTACACAGATCGCACGGTGATCTCCTACTCGGTGCGGCTGGCCCTCAGCGCGCTCAAATCCGTCTACCAGGAAGCCGGCGTGATGCTGGCACTGCCTGAGCGCGATGACGGATCAACCTATGACCAGCGCGAATCATCCCACGCGCGCTTTATCAAAGGTCTGTTGGATGGTTTCGCAGTAAATTGGGATCAGAAGACCGGCGCGAGACTGCGCGACCAATACCGCGCCGGATTTGCCCAGCTCAGCGCCTCCGGGGTCTCAGCGCCAAAATTTGACCCCGCCTGGCTGAACCCGGATGGCACGCTTAATACCGTCCCCCCTGGCGGTACGCCGGCAGCCAAAGGCTTTCACCAGTTTGTCGCCCAGCAGTTCGCGACCTATTCGCATATGCCGCAGGGCCAGCCGGTCCACGATAACCCACCTGATTTTGATACCTTGATCGATTTCCACCAGGCGCTCAGCTCGCTCAACTCGTACCCCGAACTGCTGCGTGCGCTGGGCCTGGTGTTTGACTTTAATCTCCCGGCAAATTTTGTCGCCACGACCTCCATAAACAGCCCGGGGCGCATGGCGGTGGTGGATATACTCGACCCTGGCTGGCAGGTAACCACAACTGCGCCGCCGACCATGCCCGTTCAGGAGACGGCTTATCTCTATTTTGGCAGCAAAAATTCCCGCCTTTTTACCACCGCACCCGGCCTGGTGGGCGGTGGGTTGACCGAGCTGGACGTTTTCGGCTTGCTGGTCCTCGACCCTGCGCGCTACGGGCTGGCCCAAACCGACGTGGAGAGCAGTATGCACAAACTGCTGCTGCTGGCCGAATCCTGGCAAGAAGGTCGGCCCGGGCCAAACGCCCCGGCGCATCCCGAAGTGTATGACGAAACCACAACCCTGCCGGCGCTGCGCTCGGGAGGCATTTCAGTTTACGCCGATGCGCGCTCGCTGCGCCTGGCGCATACGGTTTCCGAAAATAAGGCCTTCAACCAGAGTCTGGAGAAAAAAACCGCGGCATCCCGGCCGTTTTTCGCCGAAGATCTCAATCAGGGCTACCGCGTGGATATCTGGGATTCCTTCACCGGGCAGTGGCACTCGCTCCACCGCCGTCTGGCGACCTATACGATCGGCGATCTGACCTACAAACCGAAAGGCGAAGTGGAAGGTTTCACGCAACTTGCGGCCGCGCAGGCAGCTCCCGACCCAAACAACCCACCTCCGGATGATCTATATTTAAATGAATCCATGGCGCGCTGGGCCGGATGGAGCCTGAGCGCCCCCTTCCCCGGCAAAGGTCTTTCCGCCGACCCGGACCCGGCCAGGGCACTCGATGAAGACCCCAATCACCCTCAAAACGAACCGGCAACCCCCTTCAAGATGACCACCGCCTTCACGGCAGCGCCCAAATCGCTGCCTGCCTTGCGCTTTGGCCGGCGCTACCGGCTGCGCCTGCGTGCGGTGGATATCAGCGGCAACAGCATGCCGTATGACGACCCGCTGGCCGGGCTGTTATCGCTGGCTGCTGGCCTGCCGCGCGATCCCGAAGGCCTGGCCTACCTGCGCTATGAAGCTGTTGGCGCTCCGCTGGTTGTGCTGCGCGACGAAAAGGCCGTCACCGATCCCGGCTCGCAGCTTTTGCGCCTGGTCATGCGCACCTTCAATGACGACCCATCGAAAGATAGCGCCCCCGCCGACCTGACCGCCTCGGACCGCTTCATCGTCCCACCGGGGACGAGTGTCGAAATGGGCGAACGCATGGGCATGTTCGATCAGAACGGCAGGCTGGATACCAGCGCTGCCATGTATGACCTGATCGCCAAACGTGACGCCGGCCGTCTCAACCACGTCACGGTAGAGGTCGCCGGGCAGGAACAGGAATTTCCGCTCGAGACCGGAGAAACGCTGGACGCAATCCCATACCTGCCCGACGTGCTGGCCCGCGGCGCGGCGCTGCGCAACCTGCCTGGCGCGCCGGACGGCACCCGGGCTGCGGTGGAACCGGGCGGAGGGGTCGCTCAGCCCCTGCCCTACAACCTGCTGGAAGGCGCAAATCCGCGCACAGGGTCAGCGGCGCTGGTCAGCTTCGGCGCCAGTGATTGGCAAAAACTGCAGCCTTTCCGCCTGGCATTGGCCGACAATGGGTCTGCATTGCCCGTATGGGATCCCCAGAAGCGCATACTGACTGTTTCCCTGCCCAAAGGCAGCCTGGCAGTGGTGCCGCTCAGCAGCCACGTGCCGCCCGATGATCTCAAACTTCTGGGAGTATGGCAGTGGCTGCGTGAGATTTTCGACTTGCTCAGTGTTTTTGTCCCCGGCGCGCCGGTCCTCAACCCGCACATGGATGTCGAGGCCATCGCCCAAATTTTACAGCGTGCCGTGGAAGGTGGGCATTGGATGCTCACCCCACCCACAATACTGACTCTGGTGCATGCCGTGCAGCAGCCGTTGGGCCGGCCGGCCTTCAGCGCGCTTTCCGTACAGCATGAACCGTACGGTTCAGAAAACAAATACGGCCAGGTAGATGAACTGCTCAACCCGGACCCCAACGTGCTGCAAACCGCACCCGAGTCTGATCCGACCGCCGAAAGTGAGTTGGCAGCCATCACCGCCTGGCGCAAACCCGGCGCCCCGGAGGCCTACCTGCTCGGTGGACTTCAAATCCACGCCGGCAGTACTGGAAAAATCGACCTGGAAGCCGAGTGGGAAGACCCTTACGATGATATTTCTCAACCGCGCGAGGAAGGCACAAGCTACTTGCAAAAAAGCAGTTCGGCCTCGGTGGAAGAAATTCAGATTCCCAACACCAACGAGGGCTATCTCAGCACCGGCAGCGGAAAAAGCTTCCGCTACCTGGCTTATTACGATGCCGACCATGATCTGCTGAGCTTTACCCGTAAAGGCGACCAGTTGGGCAACTTAAAGAGCGGCGTGCAGGTCTATGTCGACGCCGCCCCGCGTCATTATTTAAACGATACCCACCGTCACCGCGTGCGCTACACACCACGCGCCACCTCGCGCTTCAGCGAATACTTTGCCCAGGATGCAGATCTGGATTTCACTCGCGCAGGCGAACCGGTGTGGGTGGATGTGCCGGCTTCCGACCGCCCGGCTGCGCCGCAAATCAGCTACGTCGTGCCAACTTTTGGATGGCAGCGCGAAACACAAACCAACCTCAAACGCAGTGTGCGCTTTGGCGGCGGGCTGCGTGTGTACCTTGAACGACCCTGGTTTTCCTCGGGCATGGGCGAACTGCTTGGCGTGACCCTGTACGATTACGGCAACGGCTCGCTCACCGACCGCGAAACGTGGAAATCATGGGTGACCCAATGGGGCGCCGACCCAATCTGGCTGGCTCCCGGGCTGCCGCAGCTGCCGGATGCCAGCAGCTTCCCCAACCGCCTGGCGGATGAATACAGCCTCAGCATCCCCGGCAAAAACCCCGGACGGGTAGGCGTGGCCGGGTTCGCGGTGGATTTTGATTATCAAAGCCAGAAATGGTACGCCGATCTGACGGTAGACACCGCCTCGCTTTCCTACACGCCCTTCCTGCGTCTGGTGTTGGTCCGTTACCAGCCCTTTGCCCTGCCGGATGCCAAGCTCTCAGCTGCCATTCTGGCAGATTACATCCAAATCACCCCGGAACGATCCGCGCTGCTTACGGCTGATCCCTACCACGCACGCCGCTTGCGCCTGACCGTCAGCGGTCCGGCTCCCACTGGCCCGGCTCCGGATATCAGCAGCAGAAAGCCTACCGCACCGGTCAACGTACCCACTCAGGTTGAAGTATCCCTTCAGCGTCGCATCCCCGGCCTGAACAGCGACCTGGCCTGGCAAAATGCGCCCGCCAGCACTGCCACGCTCAACGAACTGCCGCTCCCTCCTGGGCTGCTGCGCTGGTCTGGCAGTCTGGATTTTGCCGTCCTTCCCGAACCGGGTGAATATCGGGTGGTCATTCGTGAATACGAGTATCTGTCGGCCAATTACACCAACACCACCGGGCGCGGGCGTGCTTTGCGCCGCGAACAGCCCAAACGTCTCATCTATGCCGAAACCATCCTGGTGGATAGTTCTCTGATTGGTGGCCCAGGCGGGATAACCAGCACGCAAATTTAGACCCGAAAGGATTGCTTGCACTATCACACGAAAAACATATTTTCCCGTAAAGCTGTTTCAAGCCAAACAGGATTGGGTAAACGTCTCAAAGGTGAGTTCTGCGATGCGTCTACCCAATCCTTAACTTTTTCCCAGGTTGCATCCAGATGATCCCCATGATAAAATCAAACAGATGTTGGGCTTTTACTTAGTCCAGGAGGTACACATTCATGTCCCGAATGATTGAAGTGGTCATCGACAGCGTCCGAGTCTCGCTTACTAACCAGAATCGTATTGTTGTTTTGCGCGAGGTTAACGCTGAAAGATACCTGTCTATATATATTGGTCCTTATGAAGCTGAAGCGATTACCATAGCCCTCCAGGAAATTGAGGTTGAACGTCCGCAAACCCACGATCTGTTGAAAAATACGATCAACTCATTAAATGCCCGCCTGGTGCGGGTTGAGGTTGTTGCGCTGCGTGAGGATGTGTACTTTGGCAACCTGGTCGTGGAGAGCAATGGACGGATTTTGAATATTGACAGCCGCCCATCGGATTCCCTTGCGCTTGCTGTACGCAGTCACGTGCCGGTCTTTGTTTCCCGAGAAGTTATGGAAAGTGCCGGAATTGTCCCTGAGCAAGATCTGACCGACGAAGAAACACCGTCAGCTCCCCTCGCAAAGAGTTCTAAACCGGCCCCTGAAGAACCTGAGGCGCAAGAAAGACTTTCCGTCTTCGAAGATTTTCTTTCTAATCTTAATATAGGGGATTTAAACAATCCTGAAGATGAGGAAGATAGCGGCGACGAAGACAAGCCGGATCCTGACAAAGACAAGTAATCTCAACAGGTAAACCCGGGGCCCGCGCGTCCCGGGAATTATTATAAGATATCGGCCAGGTATGACTGACTTTCCTCCATCAATTGATGAAATTCAGCCCACTGAAATGCAAGCCCAGCCTCACAACCGCCATGCGGAAGAGGCAGTGCTTGGTGCAGTGCTGATTAATGCCGAATCCTATTTCGATGTCGCCCAATTTCTGCAGGCGGACGACTTTTATATCGTTCGCAACCGCTGGATTTGGGATGCTTTTACCCACCTGCATGAGCGCCGCCAACCGATCGATTACCTGACGGTGATTTCCGAGCTCGAAGAGCAAAACCAGCTGGCCGAAGTAGGCGGGCCCGCCTACGTTATGGCCCTGATCAATCAAACGCCCACCAGCCTGCACGCCGAAGCCTATGGCCGGTTAATTGAGCAAACATCCGTACGCCGGCGGATGCTGTCTGCAGCCAATGAACTGGCCAAATTAGCTTATGACCAGGGAAAGACCGTGGATACGGTCCTGGATGAAGCCGAAAAATCGATCTTCGGTATCAGCGAGCGCCGCATTCGCAAAGATTTGCAGCCCATCCAACAGGTGCTTTCGGAAGTATACGACCGGGTCGATCGCATGTCGCAGCGCGGTGATGAAATCATGGGCGTGCCCACCGGCCTGATCGATCTGGACCGTTTATTTGGCGGGTTGCAAAAATCAGACTTGCTGATCGTCGCCGGCCGGCCGGGTATGGGTAAAACCGGTCTTATGCTGTCAATCGCCAAAAATGCCGCACAGAAGCACAAAAAACACGTGGCTATTTTTTCACTGGAAATGTCTAATGAGCAGCTCGTGCAGCGCCTGATCGCCCAGGAAACGGGTATCGACACCCAACGCTTACGCACCGGTAAACTGGAGGACGATGAATGGCCTTTATTCACTCACGCCATTGAAGTGCTTTCAGATACGCATATCTTCCTGGATGACACACCTGCCATTACACCCCTGCAGCTGCGCACCAAGTGCCGCCGCCTGCACCTGGAATACAGCCTCGACCTGGTGATTGTGGATTATTTACAGCTTATGTCGGGGGATACGCGCATTGACAACCGCGTGCAGGAAGTCTCCTTCATATCCCGCAATCTGAAAGTGCTTGCCCGCGAACTGAATGTGCCGGTGCTGGCAGCCGCCCAACTATCCCGCGCAGTAGAGCAGCGCTCCGATAAAAAACCGGTCCTTTCCGATCTGCGCGAATCAGGTTCAATCGAACAGGACGCGGATATTGTCATGTTCATCCACCGCCCGGATGCCCTGGAAAAAGACAGCCCACGGGCCAATGTGGCCGAGATCATCGTTGCCAAACACCGCAACGGTCCCACCCATTCGGGCATCGAATTGGTATTTCGCAACAACCTGGCGCGTTTTGACAATGCCGCCACTGCGAATTATCCGCCTGCCCACCGATAAAAGATATGACCCATTTTGCCGGTTTTCCCTCCGGAAAGGTTCGTTTCACTCCTATTCCGGCCCCATTTTTTACTGAACTACTCCCGCAGATCGATCACCTGGGCGAGTTAAAAGTCACGTTGTATGCGCTGTGGTTCTTAGACCGGCAGGAAGGTCAGATCCGCTTCTTAACCCTGGACGATTTTACCAGCGACCGCAAGCTGCTGCTGGCGCTGCATCCCTACCCGGACGAGGCCCGCCAGGCTTTAGACGATGCCCTGGCGCGAGCTGTCAACCGGGGGACGCTGCTCGAAGCCCAGCTTAAAAATCAAGAAAATGAGCTTAAACTTTTCTTTCTGAATTCGGCCAAAGGCCGCGCCGCACTCAAAGCCCTGCAGAATGGTGATTGGCAGCCAGATCTGGGCACGCGCGCCCCTGTTCAATTAGAATTGGAAAGGCCCAATATTTACCGCCTGTATGAAGAAAATATTGGCCCGCTGACCCCGCTGATCGCAGATGCCCTGCGGGAAGCCGAAATCACCTATCCGGCCGAGTGGATTGAAGAAGCAATGCGCAAGGCGGTTCTCAATAACGCCCGTCACTGGCGTTATGTCGAGACCATCTTGACCCGTTGGAAGGAGAAAGGACGCGATGCCACGGATCGACGAGACTCTACGAAAGATCGCCGCCGATATATCGAAGGCGAACTCGCCGACTTCATCGAGCACTGATCCGGTCCGCCCGGATCTGTCTGGCGATCCCGATTGCCCGGTCTGTCATGGGGTCGGTTTCATCCGCCAGGATCTGCCGATCGACCATCCGGATTTCGGCAAGCTGCAGCTCTGCGCCTGCCGCCAGAAAGGTGCCGCGGACGCCGTCCACCAGCGGTTATTCCGCATGAGCAATCTGGAAGCCTTCCGCCCGATGACCTTCGAAAGCTTCGCCACCCAGGGTCGTTTGGGGTTGGGAGATGACCAGGTGGGCTCGCTGAAATATGCGCTCAACCAGGCCACCCATTTTGCGCATACGCTCAAAGGTTGGCTGCTTTTCCTGGGCGGATACGGGGTTGGCAAAACACACCTGGCAGCTGCGATCGCCAATTTTGTGGTCGGGGTAGGCGTACCCACCCTGTTCCTGACCGTTCCAGATCTGCTGGATTGGCTGCGCTTTGCCTACGATGCCACCGATTCTACCTTCGAAGAACGCTTTGACGAAATCCGCAACATCCCCTTACTGGTGCTGGATGACCTCGGCACCCAGAACACCACTGCCTGGGCGCAGGAAAAGCTTTACCAGATCATCAACCACCGCTATGTTAACCGGCTGCCGACCGTGATCACCACCAACCAGCAGCTCAACGCCATAGATGGGCGCATTCGTTCGCGCCTGGAAGATCCGGACCTGGTGACTCGCGCCTTCATTAACGCCCCGGATTATCGCGCGCCCCTGCGGGATACCAGCCAACCGGCTCTTTCTACCCTGCACATGCACGCCAACCAGACTTTTGGTAATTTCAGTTTACGCGAAACAGAGAAACTGCCCACCGAAGAACAGCAAAGTCTGGCGAAAGCCTTTCGCGCCGCGCAGCAGTTCGCGGAAAAACCGCGCGGCTGGCTGGTGCTGCTCGGCAAAACTTTTGCTGGCAAAACTCACCTGGCGGCTGCGGTGGGCAATTACCGCCAGAAGATGGGAGATTCGCCCATGTTCGTGGTGGTACCCGACCTTTTGGACCACCTGCGGGCAACTTTCAGCCCAACCAGTTCCATCTCTTACGACGACCTTTTCAACCAGGTGCGTACGGTTTCTTTATTGATCCTGGACGATCTGGGCACCCAGTCTGCCTCCCCCTGGGCCAAAGAGAAGCTCTACCAGATTTTCAACTATCGCTATAATGCTGAAATGCCCACCGTCATAACCACGGCAATGACTCTCGAAGAGATGGACCCGCGCATCCAGAGCCGCATTCTCGATACCCGCATATGCACACCGTTTGCCATTCTGGCAACTCCCTTCCGGGGTGGTGGCGGCAGTCGGGCCAAAACCAGGCGCACGCGCCAGTCGCATGGCAATTAATGGTTGGTTAAGGTTTGAAAAGCGAGCCATAGCCGGATCCAATTGCGATCTGCCTGTCTTAGGGTTGTTCAGTCCCCTAACCCATAACCATTCTCGACCAGTTTTTTTAAGCGCTGTGTAAAGCGCGCCGCGGGCGCGCCATCGATCACATCGTGATCAAAACTGACGGTAACACTCAGATACTCACGCACTTCAATCCGGTGATTGACCACGCCCGGTTTTTCACCCATTCCGCCCAGCGTCAGTTGGAGAGAATGGTTGGGAACGGGAATTCCCCATCCACTGCCGGCGCCAAACATGCCCACAGATGACACCAGCACCGTACCGTAGTAATCCTTGATGATTTGCGGATTTTTAAAAAGTACCCATAAGAAAAATCGGCGCGCGAATCCAGGCAATCTTACAAACCATTCAATAAATTTAGATTCCCGGCTTTCTGCGTGGCCCTTCTGAAATGCCAGGATCTCTTCTTGCAGCGCTCGCAGGCTCTTGTGATTAACCCCTCTGAGGATATGCGGTCGAATGGTCTTATTGCCATCCACTTCGACCTCAAACAGCATGTTCACATCGACTTCATCAAAGAGGATCAATTGGTTATGCCAGTTTCGATAAGCGTGCATTTGCTTGTCCTCTTCGATCGCTTTTCCCAGACAGGATAAGAAAAATGTCGAAAAGGATAGGGCTTCGCCGTTTTGAATTCTGTATTGGCGAATTTTTCCCCGTGCGTTGGTAATATCGAACTCAACCAGCCCATGGATCGTATGCTTCTGCCGGCCCAATTGACCGCCATCAACCATGAGCAGCCGGGTTCTGGGATACGGCAAAACAGTAGGTTTTTTGTGCTTCTCATTCAAAGTATCCGCTCCTTTCAACCTGCCTGGGGTGCCCCAAAATATTTCTGGATTATTTTCACTGCGTTGCCGACGCCATTTTCAGAGCGAATGGCTGCACCGGTTGATTGAGCCCGCTGCTTCATATCCGAATCTGTGACGGCAATCCCAATTGCCTGGGCCAGACGTTCAGCGGTCAGATCTTTTTGGGGTATTGGATCAGGTCCCAGACCCATCGCTTTAACCCGCGCTCCCCAAAAAGGCTGGTCAAGGACAAAAGGCACAATCACCGCAGGCACCCCAGCCCGCAGCCCTTCCGCGGTAGTACCTGCACCGCCGTGGTGCACCACGGCCGCCATGCGCGGGAACAACCAGTTATGGGGAGCAGCATCTACCACGAATACACTGTCTGGAAGAAGCTCAGGGTGCATCCCGCCCCAACCCGTGACCAGCAAGCCGCGTTGCTTGCACTTTGCGAGCGCCCCCACGACAATCTCAGCCAGCTTTTCCGGGTTGCGTCCGGCCATACTGCCGAACCCAATATACACAGGCGGTTCACCTGCATCTAAAAATGTCCTGAGTTCAGGGGATGGCTGCCAGCCGGCCTGGTGATCCAGGAAGAAGTAACCCGTCACATTTACGCTGTCTGGCCAATCTGCCGGGTGTGGGATGATGCCGGGGCTGTACGCGCTGAGCATCGGGGTTGATCTTAATTCACGGTAGAAACGTGCGCTGTTTACGGGCGATAACCCCAGTTTTTTTCTGAAATCATTTACGAATGGGCTGTACCACAACCAGAGCACCTGGAGCATAGCCTTACCAGAGAAGAAGTTATGCAGCCCGCCCAAATTTCTTTGGATCGGCCAGGATGGCGCCGGGAATGCTCGCGAAGGAAGCAGCGGCGTGGGCTCCATATTGATCACTGGAATTTTCAACGCTTCTGCGATGGATTGTCCAAAGGCGCTAAAAACGCCCAGGCAAATTAATGCCTGCGCATCTCGACAGGCTGCGTAGGCGTCCGCGGCCATTTCCAAAACCACGGGGGCGATCATTGTTCTGACGGCCCGGATGGATTTGATCGGATTAGCGCCACCCGTCTCCATGAACTTCCTTCCGGTGTCGCTGGCCATAATCTGCTGGACATCTCCCCGCAGTGGGAAAAAGTCCACGTCATGCTGCTGAACGAAATCAGCAAAGTCTGCCGGGGCAGCCAGGCATGCCTGATATCCTGCTCGTTGCAGCCCTCTGGCCAGGGCAATGCAGGGCTGGATATCGCCTCGTGAACCTGCCGCAAAGATGGTGATCTTCATAATGCCAAAACACTCCCTGAAATACATAGGGCTACGGTTTGATTGTTTATTATCGTATATATTTAAAATTGGATTGGTAAAAAGAATACCTTCGCCAAATTTTTAGCAGGCAACCAATCATGAAGATAATGCTTTCAAAAAAAACAGGTTTTCTGTTTTAGTAGATCAAGTAAATCATCCCTCCCACCAGGGCACCCACCAGGGTGCAAGCCAGGTTAACCCCGTCGTTATTCAGCCAGGATATGCCGCGCACCCGCTGCGTGGCTGCGCCGCAGGTGTGGAATGGATGGCGCTCGGTCTCCTTCTGGCAGGCTGGGCAGGTGTAGATCGCTTGCACCGTGGCCCCCAGCGCCGAGTCCCCCAAACCGCCCAACAAGCCAGCCAGGGATACGGCGGCCAAAAATTGAATGGACTGCAATCCACCCGATATTTCCGGAGATGGCCGCAGCAAAACCCCACAGACTGCGATCAGCAGGCTGCCGCCCAGGCTGGCCAGTGTGCCCACCAGTGTCACCCCACCGGATGTGCCGCGCACAACCGGCCTCAGGCTGGTGATCAGGCGCGGCGCGGACTTGCTGAGCACCCCCAACTCCGTCGCCCAGGTATCCGCGTTGGCTGCCGCCAGTGCGCCGCAGAAAGCAGCCCATGACCAGCCCGACTGCGGCCAGATGGCGTGCGCCAACACCATCAGCCCGGCGGCCCCCCCATTGGCTAAGACCTGTCCGGCATCCCGCTGCCCCCCTTTCGAAAATGCAGCGTCCAGATCTTCTTTTTCCGTCTTCAGCAACCGCGTCAGGGCACTGGATGAACCAAAAAATACGATCAAAACCACGGACCATTCCCACCCCCCCAGTCCAAAAACGACCGTCCCCAAACCGGCTGCCGCAATTGCTCCGGAGCGGCTGAGCATATCCAGCCGGTAGGCCAGGGCTGCAGCCAGGCCTGCCAGAACGGCACCCAGAAAAATTTGCATTTTCTATCTCGCTACTGCCGCGCCGGCCAACAACAGAATCGGTACGACCACACTGGCGCCCCACAAAAGATACGCAACCGGCTTGCTGCTCGGATAGTGATAAAAAAACAGTCCAGCCAATAAATCCACCCCATACGAAAAGGCACCTAAAACGGCCAGCAGCAGCAAACTTTCGGGTGGACCCTCTCCCAAGGGCCGTTGGGCAGCATCGAAGCCCAGGGAAACCGTCTGTAAGGTAGGGATTCGCAGCGAAACCAGGATGAATAAGGCAGCCGTGAGCACCAGGCCCGCCAACATCATCATTCGGGCCGGGCGGTCGGCCCAGACTCGCTCAAGGAAAGCCGCCGGGCGGACGGAATATGAAGGCAGCGGTGAGAGGCTGCCAAGCTCAAAAACCCGGCGGAATGAGCGCATGAAGGACCGGGGGTCAGCCGGAGAAATGACGTAAACTTTACTGGGGGTCGCCACCAACAGCATGGTCCGTATATCGGATGCGATGTATTCCACCAGGCCCAACCCCTCCACCCGGGTTGCCCCCAGATATGCGCCGGGTGATGAAGTCAGGGGGATACGCAGTGGTAAACCAAGTTCGTTTGCCGGACGAATCCACTCAATCTGCGAAAGAGGGATGTCCTCTCCGCGCAGGCCCCAACGGATGCGCAAACCATCTCTTTCTAAGGTGTAAGAAGCCTGGATTAAAGCATACAGCCGGTACATCAGCAGCGGAGTCGGGGCAAGCATCACCACCGTTAGCACCAGGTAAAGGATCAGGTTCGAGCCGATACTCTGGCGTAACGAGAACCAGAACGCCACCCCCCCGCCCCCACCCAGAAACAGCAGCACGACCCCCTGGAAAATTAATCCGAAGCGGCGCGAAGGATAGAAAAGGTTCTCCAATAGTTTCCCTGATCCTCACAACCTTCCGGTCCGGCCCAAATTTACGCCGGTCACGGGAGACATTTTTGCAGGGCCTGGCACACCACATCTACCTGGGCTTCGCTCATCATCCCTGAAAACGGCAGCGCCAGGCCGCGTTCGCCAAGATCTTCCGTGACCGGAAAATCACCGGGCTGGTATCCAAAACGCTCGACCATGTACGGCTGCAGGTGAATGGGCAAAAAATAAGGCCGCACGGGGATGCCCAGATCCGCCAGGCGGTTGGCAACCGCGCTGCGGTCGATTCCCGCCGCCAGGCGAATGACATACACAAACCAGCTGACCCGCGATGTTTGCGGTACCAGGTGCGGTGCATCTACCTTGGAAATTTCCGCCAGGCGACGGGCATACCAACCCGCCACCCGTTCGCGCTTGTTGAGCAGTTCTTCAATCCGGCTTATCTGCACCACCCCCAGGGCCGCGCTGAGTTCATCCATGCGGTAGTTATAGCCCAGGAAGGTATGCTGCAGCCAGGTATCCCCGGGGGACCGGCCCTGGTTGCGCATCGCGCGCATCGCCTGCGCGGCCTGGTCATCATTGGTGACGATCAGCCCGCCTTCTCCCGTAGTGATCTGCTTGTTGGGATAGAAGGCAAACACCCCATAATCGCCCAGCATCCCGGCTTTCCGGCCCTTATATTCGGCCCCCAGGGCTTCGCATGAGTTTTCGATGATTCGCAGCTTGTATTGCCTTGCTGTGGGCTGCAGCGCATCCATATCAGCGGGTTGGCCAAAAACATCCACCGGGAGGAGCGCTTTCAGGGCGCCAGGCTGCCCGGCGCCGCGCCGCGGCAGCCAACGCCGCGCCGCGGACCCACCCTGCGCCAGATCGCAAGCCGCCTGTGCGGCAAGTTCAGGATTGATATTGCCCGTGAGTGGGTCGATATCCACAAAGATCGGAACAGCCTGTTCAAACAGCAGCACATTCGACGACGCGACGAAGGAGAAAGGGGTGGTGATCACCAGGTCTCCAGGGCCAATCCCGGCTGCACGCACGCATAAATGCAGCCCGGCGGTACCCGAGTTAACCGCGATAGCATGCCGCGCACCGCTAAAATCTGCCATCGCCGCTTCAAATGCATCAATCTGCTTTCCCATGCTTAAATAGGGGGTCTGCAGCACACCCATCACCGCTTGCCGTTCAGCATCGGTGAGATCAGGTGAAGACATTGGGATCGAATAAGATGGGGCCATATAGATGATTTTACCTTAGAACCAGGTGGGGCAAAAAAACACCCTTGAGATATTTTCCGGATAGCTACATAGTTTTTACTGCGTCTTTGTGATTATGAACGCACTGTCGCTGTCGAATTCCCACCCAACTGCGGGATGAAACTGCCGGCAGAACAGGCCAGGCTGACGAATACAACTCCCGCTCGCCAGGATAAAAATTGGGCGTTGCACAAAAACCATTTTTCCTCAAATGCATTACGCGCTAAAAATCTAGTGGACGATCTGCCTGGTCCGGTCGATGACCGTCTCGAGCGGGATAACCGTCACCTCGTTATCTGTTCGCTGTTTAAATTCGACCCCACCCTGTTTAAGGGAGCGTTCACTGATCGTAATGCGCACGGGCATGCCCATCAAGTCGGCGTCCATAAACTTGACGCCGGCGCTTTCAGAGCGGTCATCATATAACGGCTCCAGCCCGGCGCCTTGAAAGCGCTGGTCAAGCTCATCCGCAGCCGCATCCACCGTACCGCTCTTCCCGCTCAGGCGTACGATATGCACGGGATAGGGTGCAACTGCAGCGGGCCAGCACAACCCTCGCTCGTCATGGTAGGCTTCAGCCAGGCACGCCAGCAGGCGGCCCACGCCAATTCCATAAGAGCCCATGATCACCGGGTGCGATTGCCCCTGTTCGTCCAGGAACCTGCAGCCCATGGCTTCGGTGTAGCGTGTGCCCAATTTAAATATATTCCCCACCTCGACCCCACGCGATGCGCGCATTGCGCTGCCGCATTCTGGACAGGCCGCAGCATCCCCGGCTGAAGCAATATCTGCCACCTGGGCAGCCGTATAATCGCGGCCGTAATTGGTATTCAGCAGGTGGAACCCTTCCTCGTTTGCTCCGGCGACCAAATTAGGCGAAGCCGGGATAGCCTCATCTACCACGGTCAACCAGCGCTGATTGGCATCCAGGCCAATCGGCGATGCATAACCGGGAACTGCGCCAATTGATTTGATTTCATCTTCGGTCGCCGGGCGCAGCCCGGTAACCGGACCGGGGAAGATCGCGCTGAGCACGTTGGACAGCTTGAATTCATTGACTTCGCTGTCTCCGCGTACGACGGCAAAAACGAACCGTTCTGCCAGTTGACTGTTGGCTTCATAGGCTGCCATCAAAAATACGGCTTTGGCGGTACGGGCCGTGGGCACTTGCAGCAGGGCAGCCAGATCTTCGATGGTTGAAGTATGGGGAGTGGGTATTTTCTCGAGGGGACGCAGCGCCGCTTCCACCGCCGGCTGGCGTTGAAAACGCGCTACCTGCCGGTTTGCGGCATAACCGCATTGGTCGCAAAAAAGCAGGGTATCCTCACCGATCGGGGTCAGGTACATATATTCATGGGCAAGCTTACCACCCATCATGCCCGTATCCGATTTAACCGCCACGACCGGCAAGCTGCAGCGCTCAAAAATTTTAAAATACGCGTCATAATGAGCCTGGTATTGGGCGTCCAATCCTTCCCAACTGGCATCCAGGCTGTAGCTGTCCAGCATGGTAAACTCACGCACCCGGATCAATCCGGCGCGCGGGCGCGGATCGTCACGCCATTTGGTCTGGATGTGGTAAATCAACGCCGGCAGCTGGCGGTAGGAACGAACCACATTCCGCACCAGGTCGGCGGCTGCCTCTTCATGGGTCATCGCCAGCACCATATCGTGCCCGGTTTTATCCTTAAACCGGCCCATTTCACTGCCGATTTGGTACCACCGCCCGGTTTCCTGCCAGATGTCCGCCGGATTGACCACCGGCATGGTAACTTCCTGCCCGCCAATGGCGCCAATTTCTTCACGCAGAATGTTTTCGATGCGGTTCATGGCGCGCCGCGCCAGGGGTAAATAACTGAACACACCCGCCGCCAGCGGGCGAATGTAGCCGGCCCGCAGCAGCAGTTGGTGGCTGGCAACTTCCGCATCCGATGGGGATTTACGCAGGGTTTGATAAAAAAGGCGTGACATACGCATAAAGCATCACCTCAAGAAACAAATATCAACCAATCAGAAACCGCTCGATAGATCGCCGGGGATAAGGCATGCCCGCTGCGCTGCATAATGAACCCCGCCACCAGCGATTGAACCCCGGTCACAATCACGGTCAGCAGGAGTTGATCGGGAACCGCCAGCAGCCGCGGCAGCTGCCAGAGCAAGAACAAACCCGAAGCGGCCAGCCAGCCGAAATTTGGTCCCAACCATGCTGCCAGTCGCTGTTGGATATACCCGCGAAACAGGGTTTCCTCGCATAAAGTGGCGACCAGCAACAATCCCAACATGGCTGCTTCGGGTCCGGTCATGCTCACAAGCACAGTCATAAATTTCCCGCGCAGGAATATCACCAGGAAAGCCAGCGCCACCCCCAATTGAAAAGAACCGTTTAATTTGTCGCGAGACCAGCCCGCGCTGCGCACCGGCTGTTTTCGCCGGTAAAGGGCCACGACCACGGGGATCAGACCGCCGACGGCGATTACCAGGCGATCGGAGAGCGGTTTGCTCAACCCAGCCAGGCTGAATGCCGGCAGGCTGGCAAGAATAACCGCCATTAACATGGCTACGCCAAAAACGCCCAGAGCCACAATCCCTTCACGCTGAGGATATTTAAAAACCAGCCTGGTTCGCCGAAATTTTGGACTTAAGCCGGCAATCATGGCCACGGCGACCGATCCAATCCATTCGGACAGATATAATAATATTTGATCCATAAAAAATATCCGGAGAGAAATTCAGAAAGACGCACAAACTGGTTTTTGCTTACAAATACCTGTCCATTACCAGGGATGCTGAATGAGGTGGCCCTTTCTAAGCGTTTTCTGCCCCGCCTTCCTCCTCAACTTTAATATCAACTTTTTCTTCCATCTTCACCGAACCACGTAAGAAAGCGCCTTCCTCTGTTGAAAAGGAAACAACGGTCACATCCCCCCAGACGCGCCCCGAACTGCGAATCTCAAGCTTTTCCGCGGTGATATTACTGTGCACGGCCCCGGCGACAACCACCGTGTTGGCCTGCATATCTTCACAAGTTACCCGTCCGGTTTCACCGATGACAATTAGCCCGTGAATCCGAATTTCTCCCTCGAAGGTTCCTTCAATCCGCACCCCGCCGCTGCCGCGCAAATTTCCTTGCCAGTTAATCCCGGGACCGAGTACCGATGTAACCCGTTCAGCCGGAGCGACAGGAGGAGGTGTGGATGGCGTAGATTTACGAAACATGCCTTGCTTACCTCATTTCTTGACCGGAATTAATAACAGTGGGCTTTTCGATGCGGAAACGACCTTAGGGCCCACACTGCTCGACCAAAATGCGCTCATGCCAGATTTACCGTGGGTAGCCAGGGCGATCAGATCCGCTCGGGCGGCATCCGTGCTGGCTATAATCTGCTGCGCCGGATCGCCACGCAGAACCTCAGTTGTAACAGATAAACCTGTTTTTCGCCACAGGTCCGCCAGCTTATGCAGGTGTTCATGGGCCGTTTCTTCATCCATATCAAGCATGGCGCGGGTCGCTCCCGGCAGCATCCACCCCGTGGCGGCACGCTCACCCGGCAGGGTTCCCAGGGTGTGAACCACGGTCAGCAGGTGCAGCCCGGCGCCTAATTTTTGTGCCAGTTCGGCTGCAACCGGCAAAGATGCATCGTGAGCCGGGTCTCCATCCAGGGCGACCAGAATTTTGGTAAACTGGGGGGACTCTGTTGCATCTTCCTGAGGGTTGACCAGTAAAACCGGCGTTTTGCCCAATCCAATAATCTGTTGGGCGATGCTTCCGACCATAAAATCGCGCAGTCCGCTCTTTCCATGGGTGCACATCACGATTAAGTCGGGCGCTAACTCACCGCTGTGCTCGCTGATGCTTTGAGCCACATCCTCTACTTTTTCGGCATGTACATGGCAGGTAGCCGTATCAGGCAGAAAATACTTCTGGGCAATTTCGTCCAGATAGCGGCAGGCTTCTTCTTCATCCGTCAGGTGGCGTTCTCCATGGATTTCCTGGGGAGCATCCTTTTCAATGATATGAATCAGGGTCGCGACAGCATTCAATTTCTGACAAAGCAGCGCTGCAACCCCCAGGGAACTTTCTGCCAGCCTTGAGCCGTCTAAGGGAACAAGCAAATGTTTGAACATTGCTTAACCTCCGCCAAACGTAACATACAATAAATAGAAATTCAATAAAACGATCAGGCCGGCCACCACGATTGCCATAAGCGTGGTGAATTTCTTATTGACCAGCACCCCCATTAATCGTGCATTGCTGGTAAACATCACCAGGGGAATGATCGCGAATGGCAAGCCAAAGCTCAACACCACCTGGCTGAAGACCAGGGTTGAAGTCGGATCCAGACCCAAAGAGATAACGATTAAAGAGGGGATCATCGTCACCGACCGCCGGATCCAGACGGGGATCTCACGGTGCAAGAAACCCTGCATGATCACCTGGCCGGCCATGGTGCCAACGGAAGAGGAGGAAAGGCCTGAGGCTAGCAGCGAGAGGGCAAACACGACGCTGGCAGCCGAGCCTAATAACGGCTCCAGGGTTTGATAGGCTTGTTCGATAGTACCAATATTTTCCAACCCCTGCGTATGAAAAGTAGCTGCCGACATAATTAACATTGCGCCGTTCACCAGGCTGGCCATACCCATGGCGATCAACACATCCACCAATTCGAAATTGAACAGGCGTTTAAGCTTGGAGGGTTCGCGCGTAACGATTCGCGATTGAGTCAGGGCAGAGTGTAAATAGATGGCATGCGGCATCACCGTGGCCCCCAGGATGCCCGTGGCCAGGAGGATGCTGTCTGGACCATTAAATTGGGGAACGACAGCATGGTAGGCCACCAGGCCCCAATCTGGCCGGTCAAGAATGGTTTCGATCACATAGCTGACGGCGATCACCCCCACAAAAGAGGTGATGACCGCTTCCACGGGGCGAAAGCCGTATCGCTCCAGGCCCAGGATCAAGAAAGTAGCGATCGCGGTCAAGATCCCGGCCAGCCACAATGGAATGCCGAACAGGAGATTGAAGCCCAGGGCCGCCCCCAGGAATTCCGCCAGGTCGGTCGCCATGGCGACCAATTCCATCAACACCCACATGCTCCACACCACCCATGCCGGGAAGCGGGCACGGCAGTGCTCTGCCAGATTCATACCGGTGGCGATCCCCAGTTTTGCGGATAAAAGTTGGATCAACATGGCCATCAAGTTGCTGGCGACAATCACCCACAGCAGCGTATACCCGAACTGGGCGCCGCCTGATATGTTGGTCGCGAAATTACCCGGATCGACATAAGCAATGCTGGCGATGAAAGCCGGCCCTAAGAATGGTAAAAGACGCCCCAACCATCCTTTTTTGCTGGTGCCTGAAAGCACCGCATCGGCGTCACTCAGTGTTTTTTGGTCGCCAGACCGCGAAGCGGGAACTTCTTGATCAGGACTCATGCGGTTTTTCTCGCTGGATGAATTTCATACATGGGCCAGATTGTTCCGGCCCGCACCACTTGCCCAGAAGGTACGTCGCTTTTAACAGTTGCCCCATTGCCAATCCTCGCCTCCTGACCGACATGAATATTTAAATTAATCGTGGCTGACATCCCGACCTGAACATAATCCTCTAAGACGACCCCCCCCGCAAGCATCGCCCCGGGTGAAAGATTTACGATTCGGCCAAGAGTGCAGTCGTGAGAGACCACCACACCGGCATTGAGCACCGATCCAAATCCGATCTGAGCATCGCTGCTGACGTATGTTTTGGCCAACACCTGCACCCCTTCTGCCAGACGAGCGCTGGACTCCACCCAGGCCGAAGGATGAACCAGGGTCGGGCAGGTAAAACCCGCACGGGCGATGACATCAAACACCTTAATCCGCACCGATACATTGCCAATTCCACCCACCGCGTTGACCGCCAGGCGTACTCCATCGGCATATAATCCGGCCAGCTGGTCTGCGCCGCCCAGCACCGGCAGACCTAAAATACGTGTGCCGGCAGGTAGATGATCGTCGATAATCCCGACCAGGCGCAGCACGCCAACCGCACGCACCAGCTCAATAAGCGTCTTGCTGTGCCCGCCTCCGCCGTATACGACCAGGGCGGTAGGGTCAGCAGAAGCAGCAGGCTTTTCTGCCTGTTTCATGCATCCTCCCAAAGGTCGGCCTGGGTCAAAAAGCGCCAGGGAATGGTTCGCCAGGGTTCAACCACGCGGTTGATGCCCACCCTGGGCCCAGTGATGACATGCTCATCCGGAACCCACCGACCGGCCTCAATCCACAGGTCAGATCCCGGATCGCACAAATCCTGCCCATTAAATTGGCGATCAATCGCCAGGGCACTGGTCAGCTTTCCTGGTCCGTTGCACCAATCCCTTTGCGGCCGCGGATGGCGGTTAATTGCAATTCTTTCCAGGCCTTCACTGGGAAAGATCGCCCGGATCAAAACCGCTGCCGGGTACCCTTCCGGGCCGGTGACGCAGTTCAGGCACCAATGCATGCCATAGGTGAAGTAAACATAGGCATGTCCAGGTGGCCCGTACATCACCACCGTGCGCGGTGTACAGCCAGCACGGGCATGGCAGGCCTGGTCATCCTCGCCGCTGTAGGCTTCGGTTTCGATAACATATCCCGCCAGGCGCTGTCCATCGAACCGGCGTACGAGGCGCATCCCCAGCAATTCACGCGCAACAACAACCGCTTCCCGATGATAAAATGAAACGGGTAAGCAATCTTTTAAGGTCATACACCTATTTTACTTTAAAACAAAAGGATTGGCTGGTATTCTCAAACCGCGCTTGAGAGAAAATTTTTATCGGGAGCCTGGTTCAGCGCAGCCGGAGATCGCGTTCCAGAGTCAATCCCAGGCCAATTTCAAGGGGTATCGCCGATTGATAGCCCAGTTTTTCACGGGCCAGGCTGACGTCGGCGCACATCCGGTTAGGCCCCTTTTCGGTCCGCGGATTGAAAACCACCTCAGGATGTTTGCCAGTGATTTCGAGGACCATGCGCACCAACTCTCGCACACTGGTATCCCGTCCGCTGCCGATATTAATGGTCATCTGGTTTATCCCTGGGGCAGTGGCAGCCGCAACCATGGCGTTTACCACGTCATCCACATACACGTAATCCCGGGTCTGTGTCCCGTCCCCATGAACAATGATCGTTCCGTTCAGACTGGCCTGGCGCAACAGATTCAGAATCACCGGGGCATGCACCGGTGGAAGGTGCTGTTTGGGCCCATAGGCATTGAATACCCGCAGGCAAACGGTTTCAATTCCCCACAACGATCCAATCGTGCGCACATAATACTCTGCGGCAAGCTTTGAAACCGCATAAGGCGAACGCGGGAGTGCCGGAGCGCCTTCTTTCAACGGCTGTTCCAACTGTTCGCCATATATCGCCCCGGACGAAATGAACACAACCCGGTGTACGCCCACATCGCGCATCGCTTCCATGAGCGTAACCGTGCCGCCGACATTTACCTGGTTGTATTCGCGTGGGTACATCATGCTCTCTGACACCGAAACCCGGGCAGCAAGATGGTAAACACAATCGATATCTTGCAATTGGATCCACAGCTTTGGCCGGTCGTTGACATCCCCGCGGGTAAATTGCACTTCGGGTGACAATACATTCGGATCGCCGGTGGACAGGTCATCCAACCCACGGACCGAGTGCCCTTCCCGCGCCAGGCGATTCGCTAACGCCGATCCTAAGAATCCAGCTGCCCCTGTGACTAAAAAGCGCATCATACCCATCCCGAGATTCGTATGAGAAACGAAATGATTATAGCATAAGCCGATTTATCGCTGGCGCGCAGCGCGGCGGGATCAGGAGAAATCATTCAGAATCCGCGGCAGTTCTCTCATAAAAACCGCAACCACAGCCGGATCGAATCGAACGCCCGAATTCTTTTTTATATATTGGATAGCGTCATCAAGCGGCCAACTTTTTCGATATATCCTGTCCGAGGTCAATGCGTCCCAAACATCAACCACAGCGAAAATCCGGGCTGGCAGGGGAATTTGCTCTCCAATTAATCCCTGCGGGTAACCTGTCCCATCCCACCGCTCATGATGATAAAACGGGATATCCATCGCAGGGGCCAGAAAATCGATGCGGCTCAACAAAGTCTGAACTTCAATGGTATGCTGCTGAATGATCCGTTCTTCTTCTTCGTTGAACGCGCCAGGCTTGTTCAAGAGCGATTCTGGAATACTGATGGTGCCAATATCATGCAGCAGGGCGCCGCGACGAATATGGAGCAGACGGGCATCACTGACATCCATGGCTCTAGCCAGGATCATGGTGATTTCCATGGTTCTTCTGCCGTGTCCTTCCATTCCATGTTCGCGTTTTTCCAGAGAATAAGCCCAACGTTCGATAACCGCATCATAAGCATGGGTAATTTCCAGATTCGACCGTTTTAAGCCCTGGAATAGATCGCTGTTCTCCATCGCAATCGCTGCTTGCGCCGCCAGGGATTCGAAAAAATCACGCAGTTCTAAATCGGTCGATACCGGTTCATCATGAAACAGCTCCAATACGCCTTTGATCTGGCCCTTGGTAACCAGGGGAATAGCAAAATAGGTAGTGAACTTCTCATCCTCTAAATAATGGCTCTGGATAAAATCAACATCCTGCTGGATATTCTCTTTCGCAACCGGGCTGCGTTCCAGGACGGACCGGCCTGGCAGCGATTGCCCCAACCGAAAGCGGGTTCGCCTGACTTTATCTCCGCGAAAACCGCGGCCCGCACCGTAATCCAACCAATGACTTTGGGGATTATAAAGCAGCACATCTGCAGCCTGGATGCCGATCTGCGACACAATTTGATCGAGGATTAGCTCCAACGTAATCGAGATCGAGAGACTGGCGCTGACTGCCAGGTCGATCTCATGCAAAATAGACAATCGTTGAATGCGGACCTGGGTTTGTTCAAAAAAACGAGCGCGCTGTAAAGCATTAGCGCCAATTTCAGCAATGGTTTTCCCCAGATTGATTTCATCTGACTGATACTCGCGGTTTGAAATCCCCGCGCCAGGGCGGTCTCGCGCCATCACCAGAACCCCCAAAACACCCGCCGCAGACCGAAATGGTAACGCCATCAATGCCCCCAAAAATGGAGGAGCTTGAAAATCAAAATCAAGCTGCTGCTGTTGAACGTCCGGGGTGGTAAACACAGTCTTTCCTGAGGAAAGGAACTCATCAACCAGGGGACTCAACGAAAAAAATTGATCTGTAAAGGGTGCCAGCCCTCCCCTCGCCCGGACAACTTTTAACACGCGAGTCCCAGGCTGGAAGATTAAAAGGGCACTGTGTTCTGAAGCTAATGCTTCCATTGTGTGATCAAGAAATACCGGCATCATCTCTTCACTGGAAATTACCTCGCGCAAGGTTTCAGAGATGCGGTTTAAATGATCCAATTCTCTCAAACGCTGGCGCGTTTCTGCCAGTAAATTGGCCTGGCTGTCGAGCAATGCCTTCTCAGCCGCCATGCGTGCCCTTCGATTTTGAGCCTCGCGCAGTGAGCGCTCAACCGCTGGTGCCAGGCGGGCCAGATGGTCCTTGATCAGATAATCCTGGGCGCCGCTGCGCATCGCTTCCACGGCGATTTCTTCACCCATCGCACCGGATACCAGGATAACCGGTGCATCATAATTTGCCTCCAGGATGATGCGCAAGGCATCAATCCCACTGAAACTGGGCATGGTATAGTCAGAAAGAATAATGTCCCATTTATGGTCCTGCAGAACTTTTATAAGGTCATTTTTGGTATAAACCCGTTCCCATTCCGGTTCAAAGCCTCCCAGCATTAGCTGGCGGATCACCAAGATGGCATCATCTTCAGAGTCGTCGACGATTAATACCTTGAGGGGCTGCTTCAATTATTCCTCCCCATCTTTGCCCAATGTAAAGGAAATCGTCGCCCCCTGGTCAGTTTCCCCTTCTGCCCAGACATCTCCCCCATAACGATGGATAATGCGTTGAACCGTCGCCAGCCCGATCCCCAAACCCGGATACTCCTCCGGATCGTGCAGCCGTTGAAAGGCGTTGAAGATCCTTCCGCCACTTTCCGGTGAAAACCCTACCCCGTTATCACGGATAAAATATACCGGTTGTTTGTCAGGAGAGTGAATTACGCCAAACTCGATGCGTGCATCCAGCGTTTTAGAAGTAAATTTCCAGGCATTGTTCAGTAAATTCTCTATTACAATTCGCAGCATCCTGGGATCAGCCTTAATCGAGATATGCTCAGGTACAACAAAGGTCACCTTTCGCCCGGGGTCTTGAATGCTTAAGCCCTGAAATATTTCACGGGCAAACTCAGCCAGGTCCATTTCTGCTTCATTCAAATCCGCTCTGGATACTCTGGTTAGCACCAGAAGCGCATCGATCAATTCACCCATGGAAGCCGCACCTCGCAGAATCCGGTCGAGATCTGCCCGTGCTTGAGGGGATAATGCTGCCCCAGATTCTTCCAGAAGTAAATTGCTGAAACCCCTGATTTGGCGCAGCGGGGCACGCAAATCGTGCGAAACCGAATAGCTGAAGGATTCGAGCTCTTGATTGATAGCTTCGAGCCTATGAGTTTGCTCGCGAAGTTCATTTTCCATTCGCAGGCGTTCTTGAATCTGAATGGTCAGCGCATTATTGGCTTCTGCCAGCGCAGTGGTGCGTGATTCCACCCGATGCTCGAGTTCGTTGCTTATTTGCAGCAGTTTTTCTTCAGCCAGTTTTCGGGCGGTAATATTCACAAGAACGCCCATAATCTGGTCGATTTCACCATTCTTATTATGCAGCGGCGCAGTTGACAACAAGACATTTAACACCCGGCCATCTTTGGTGATGCGCCGGGTCTCAAGATCCTTGATCGTCTCCCCTTTCATCGCCCGTTTTTGTATGGCCACCGATTCTGCACTTGTTTCGGGCAGTAAATAGGGCAGTGGTCCTCCAATCACCTCTGCCGCTTTCCAACCAAACGTGCGCTCGGCAGCCGGGTTCCAGGTGACAATATTGAACTGCGCATCGAGCGATACGATTGCCAGGGGAGAAGAATCGATAATGGCGGTCAGCTGTTCATTGCTGGTTCGTAAATCTCCACCAATGCGTATATTTTCGTCGACTTTTGCCTCAAGTTTTCTGACTTCATGTCTCAATAAGACATATAAAAGAACTGACGTGACAATTACAAATGCGGCGCCCTTGTAGGATTGCAAACGGGTCAGCCATGCTGGATCTTGCACAAACCAGGAGACCAACTGGTCAGTTACAAGAATCCAAAGCACAGCCACGACCAGGTAAGCCGTCACTACCCGCAGGATTGGATTCCAGTATTTGCCAATAGTTCTCATCCACATATCATCATTCCGATTCACTTTGCAGATTCAGTCAAAATCAGGCATGTTTATTATCAACAGTTTCTTCCCGGATTGCAAACGACGGGGCGAAATAAAAAAACTTGCTGAATGGGTGATTTTATTAAGACCTTTGTCAATCGAATTCAGGAGTTTATACGGGGGACAATTCTCGCTGAAAAGTATATGCTATATATTGTATCAATTTTCACGAATTTTATATTCAGGAGTTTTATATGACAAAGTCAATCGATGATCTCAAAGCCGCCTTTGCCGGCAAATCGCAAGCCAACCGCAAGTATACTGCCTTTTCGCGCAAGGCAGACAAGGAAGGACACGCCCAGGTAGCAAAATTATTCCGGGCTGCAGCGCATGCCGAAACCGTCCATGCCTTAGCCCATTTCAACGTGTTGGGTGAGATCAAGTCGACCGCCGAGAACCTGGAAGCGGCAATTGCCGGGGAAAACTATGAAGTTGTAAATATGTACCCTGAGTTCATTAAAGATGCTGAAGCCGAAGACAACAAAGCCGCTGTCCGTTCCTTCAAATGGGCCTGGGAAGTCGAAAAGGTCCATGAGCAGCTTTATCGTGAGGCCCTGGCAACTCTTGGAAAAAGCACCGAAACCTATGATTACTACGTATGCCCTGTATGCGGTTATACAGTCGCAAAAGGTGCCCCGGAACGCTGCCCGGTATGCAATACACCTGGCGCTCGCTTTGAACGGATCGCTTAGTCATCAAATTTGAGCAAAAAATAAATCTGGCGTAATCGCGCCAGATTTATTTTTAATCAATATAATTAGCCAATGCCTTTCTTCCAAACATACGACCCGCTTCAATCACCGTGGTTATCCACTCTGGCAGCCTTGTTGCCGGTTGTCGTCCTGCTGGCCTGCCTGGGTTTACTGCGCATGAAAGCCCATCTCGCAGCTTTGATCAGTTTGGTCACAGCCGCCCTGGTAGCCGTGGTCATTTACGCCATGCCGGTTAAAATGGCCAGCCTGTCCATCCTCTACGGCGCAGCGTATGGTTTCCTGCCCATCGGTTGGATTATCATAAACGTTATCTTCCTTTACAATCTGGCCAATCAGAAAGGCTTATTCAGCATCCTGCAAGACAGCCTGATGGCGATTACCCGAGACCGGCGTTTACAGTTGCTGCTGGTCGCATTCTGCTTTGGAGCATTTTTTGAAGGAGCAGCCGGATTCGGCACACCGGTCGCGGTCACTTCCTCAATATTAATTGGCCTTGGTTTTTCACCGCTCTCCGCCGCCGGATTATCGCTGATCGCCAATACAGCCCCGGTCCCTTTTGCCGGGTTAGGCACGCCCCTGGTCGCCTTACAGGGTGTCACCGGTCTGGACCTGCGCGCACTGACCACTGCCGTCGCTCAACAGTTGACCGTTTTTGACCTGCTGATCCCTTTCTGGATCATCATCACCTATGCTGGCTGGAAATCGGCTCTGGAGGTCTGGCCAGCGGCGTTGATCGCCGGCGGTTCTTATGCAGTAACCCAATACCTGGTAGCCACCTTGCACGGCCCCTGGCTAGTCAACATCGTTGCAGCCCTGGTTTCATTAGGCATACTGGTATTATTTCTTCTAAAATGGAAACCGCGCAAAATCTGGCAAGCGCCTGGCGAATCGGAAGGCAGTATGACCGTCCTGTCCAATCATTCGCGCAGCGCCATTTTTCACGCCTGGCTCCCGTGGTTGATTTTAAGCGTGGTCGTATTCATCTGGGGGCTGCCGCAGGTCAAAGGCTGGATGGATCAATTTACGATGACGCGCCTGCCCATCCCAGGACTGGACAGGCTGGTCCTGCGTATGCCCCCGGTGACGCCTACGGGCCAGCCACAATCCGCCGTTTTTGAATTTAACTGGCTTTCCACCAGCGGCACAGGTATCCTGGTGGCAGCCATTGCCGCCGGGCTGTGGATGGGATACTCACTGCGCGGCCTGCTGGCAACCTATATTTTTACCTGGAAGCAAACCTGGCGTTCACTGGCGACCATTTCCACCATGATGTCCATTGGTTTCATCACGCGATATGGCGGTATGGATGGAACCCTGGGGCTGGCATTTGCCCAGACAGGCGCGCTTTACCCATTTTTCGGGACACTCCTCGGTTGGATGGGGGTCGTGCTGACCGGATCAGATACTTCCTCCAATGTTTTATTTGGCAGCCTGCAGCGCATCACTGCCGAACAATTGGGGCTGAACCCCCTGACCATGGCCGCCGCGAACAGCTCGGGTGGAGTCATGGGAAAAATGATCAATGCCCAAAGTATCGTTGTAGCCAGCACTGCTACCGGTCAATACGGGAAAGAGGGAGAAATCCTGCGCTACGTATTCTTCCACAGCCTGGCTTTAGCCGCTCTGGCCGGGTTAGTCGTGATGCTGTTTAGTGGTTAATGTACAAGGTTGCCCGGGGGAGCCAAGAAAATTTTAATCTGGGCTTGTTACAATTCAGTATGCAAAAAAAGGAGAAAACTTATGGCCACAAATGGCATAATGACTGGTAAAGTTGTGCTGGTAACCGGGGCGACGAATGGAATCGGGGAAGTGACTGCCCGCAGCCTGGCCGGGATGGGGGCAAGAGTGATCGTCGTCGGGCGGGATCCGCAAAGAACGGACACCTCGGTTCAGTCGATTCGTTCCCAAACAGGCAACGAGCATGTAGATGGTTTGGTCGCCGATCTTTCTTCACAAAGTCAGATCAAGAAGCTGGCGGAAGATTTCCGCTCTCGCTATGACCAATTGGATGTTCTGGTTAATAATGCCGGGGCGATCTTCATGAAGCGCGAAGAAAACGCCGAAGGCATTGAAATGACTTTTGCCTTGAACCATCTCAATTATTTCTTGCTGACACACCTGCTCTTAGATATGCTCCAGGCCAGCAAACCGGCCCGGATTGTCAATGTCTCATCTGAGGCGCACCGCGGCGCCCAGTTAAATTTCGATGACCTCCAAAACCGTCTGGGTTTCTCCGCCATGAAAGCCTATGGACAATCCAAACTGGCGAATATCTACTTCACTTATGTGTTATCCGCTAACCTCGAAAACAGCGGCGTGACCGCAAATGCCCTCCATCCGGGCTTTGTAGCGACAAATTTTGGCCGGAGCAATGGGGGTGTTTTTTCTCCCTTGTTCAAAATATTCCAAATAGCCGCGATCTCACCCGAGGAAGGCGCGCAGACCAGCATCTATCTGGCTTCATCACCAGAAGTTGAAGGGGTTACCGGAAAGTATTTTGTAAAAAGCAAGGCGGTTAAATCCTCACCCGTTTCCTATGATATGGACGCGGCCCGCAAGTTGTGGGACATCAGCCTCGAGATGATTGGCCAACCAGTCAAAACATAAATTTACCGGGTTCGATGATTGGTAGGAACAAAAATAAGAAGTGAGTCGTCTGAATAGTGAGACTCCCTTTGTGAAAGGAGCCAATACATGAAACGTCTCACCTTATTTCTTGTTTTATTAATCGCAGCCCTGTTATTCTCTGCTTGTGCGGCGCCAGCCACCCCCGCATCTCAGCCGACCACCGTGCCTACCCAGGCCCCTACATCAACCCCCGTTCCGACCATGCCAGCGGGCGATCAAACGCCGCCATTCATGTCGGGGGTCGTGCGATTCGCAGCCGAAAAGTTCAATGCCAACGCCAACCAGGTAAAAGTATTGAAAATCGAGCCCGTCAATTGGCCCGATTCCTGCCTGGGTGCCGCCCAACCGGGTGAATTCTGCGCTCAGGTCATCACCCCTGGCTATCGATTAACGGTCGAAATTAACGGTAAGACCTATGAGCTCCATTCAAACGGCGGCGATCAGGTGCGTTTAGCCAAGAGCACCCCTCCTGTTACAGATATGCCGCCCGCGGCAGAAGCTGCCCGCCTGTGGCTGGTCGATCAACTGAAGATCGATTTGAACTCGATCAAAGTGATCAGCGTGACCCCAGAAAATTGGCCGGACGGCTGCCTGGGTGTACACCAGCCCAACGTGATGTGCACTTCGGTGATCGTACCAGGTTTCCAGGTCATCCTTGAGGTAAAAGGCCAGAAATTCGAACTGCGCACCAACGAGGACGGCAAAGCAGTGGTCCTGGCGGATCCCAAGTACCAGATCTCAAATTCGTATTTCCAGGTACTGGAAAAACCCCAGATCACCTGGAAGAGCGGGGGCACGAACTGCATGCTGCTGCAAGTCAGGGAAGACAAGGCAGCCTATGGTTCATGCGGTGGCATGATGAAAGCCATCACCCTGAGCAATCCCGAGCGGATTAAAGAGCTGGTCACAATCATCACCATGTACACTAATTTTTCGGCTGAAACACCTGCCGGACAGGTCGTTTATTATGGACATGGCACCGAAGAAGCAACCCCGGCGCAGCAGCGCGCGGTCGCGGAGTGGGCGCAAATAGTTTACCTGGAAGTCAGCAGCCCGCCGGCGACTACGGATAACCTGGGCCTGGCCTTAACCTGGCACCGCGTGGGTGGGATCGCCGGTTTTTGCGACGATCTTAAAATTTACCGTTCGGGCCTGGCGGTAAGCACCACCTGCAAAACCGGTCCTGAACAACCGCCCCGACGGACATGGCTGAACGCGGATCAATTGGATAAGTTTTACACCTGGCTGGATACCTTGCAAACCAGCGATGGCAAACAAACCGACTCGGCTGTTGCCGATTCCATGACCACCACCTGGACGTTATCTGCCAATGGTAATCGCAAGCCCACCAATGTTGAAAACCAGAAAATCATGGAGTTCGCCTCCCAGGTCTTCCTCAGCAAATAGGGCCTTTACAAGGCGGTTTGGAGCGCGAACGCGTTCAAGACCGCCTTTTTTATTGTTTTGATAGCTCCGGATAGCTTTGGATAGGTATTTCATCTTCAAAAACCGTTTTTAAGCGGTAAAATCTTCCCAGAGATAGGAGGAAAATTTATGCCAAGTAAAAAATCAAATTCTCGAATGTCTGAGCTCGAAGCTCAAAGGAAAGCAACCGAACGCCGCGAACAGCGCACACGCCGCTGGCAGCAAATTGTATTTATCGTCATTTCAGTGATCGTCCTGCTTTCAATGGTGATCACGCTCTTCATTCATCCATGAAACGCGCCGCCGGCCGCTTTGGTTGGGCTGCCCTGGCCGCCGCCTGGGCCGTAGACCTGCTGTTCTGGCAGAAAACCCCGGGAGTTTCATTCCCATTGTGGGTAGCCTTGATTATTGTCGCCGGCCTGCTGCTGGCGCGCAGCCTGAAAGTGCGCCCTTCACCCTTCAGCCTGGTTCTGATCGCTGTCGCAATCCTTTTCGCCGCGATGACATTTGTGCGGCAAGAAATTTTCACGGTAATGATCAGCTTCTTGCTGTCCTTCTTCAGCCTGATGCTGCTTTCAGCCACATTTTTAACCGGAAACTGGGTCCATTATAAAATCGGCGACCTCATCCAGAGCGGTCTGCAATACCTGCTGGCGCTGTTGATTCGCCCGCTGGACCTCTTTCTGCGCAAACAGGCGCCCATCCCAACCACCCCCGGCGCTGATGAACAGCCACCCGCTGAACCAGGCGTCAACGCCCCCGCCCCGGTTCTCGCGGCTGCCGCACCCGGTTGGAAGAGCGCTGCTCAGCAGGCCATCCCGCTGGCACGCGGGCTGGCGCTGGCGCTGCCCATCTTGCTGATCTTCGGCGCGCTGCTGGCTTCAGCCGATCCCATTTTCAATAATTGGATGCACGACCTGCTCAAAATTTTTGATTTGAGCAAAATCCCGGAATACCTCTTCCGCCTGTCCTACATCCTCGTCATTGCCTACGTGCTGGCTGGCAGCTATCTGCACGCCATCCAACCTGCGGTCGTCGAAGCCCGCCCCAAACCCGAAGCGCGCTGGTTTGCGCCCTTTTTAGGATGGACCGAAGGCTTGGTGGTTTTAGGAACCGTCAACTTGCTGTTTGCTGTTTTTGTCGCCATCCAGTTCTGGTATTTGTTTGGCGGGCAGGCCAATATCAGCAGTTCAGGGTTCACCTATTCCGAATACGCCCGGCGCGGTTTTAATGAGCTGGTTATGGTCGCCCTGCTCAGCCTTGGACTGTATCTCGGGTTGGGCGCTGTGGCTCGCCAGGAAACAACCAGCCGGCGAAAAATCATGATGGGGTTGAATGTCTTGCTGATCGTGCAGGTGCTGGTCATTCTGGCGTCTTCGCTCAACCGCCTGCTGCTCTACGAAAATGCATACGGCTTCACCCAGCTCCGCACCTATACGCATATTCTGATCGTATGGCTGGCCATTTTGCTGGCGGTCACGGTTGTACTGGAACTCACCCGCCGCCGCCGGTGGTTTGCCCTGGCTGGATTGCTGGTAACCTTCGGCTTCGGCCTGACCTTTGGCTTTATGAACATCGACGGTTTCATCGCCGGACAGAATATTCAACGTGCCCGGGGGGACGTTTCGTTAGACGGCCGCTACCTGACCGCCCTTTCCGGCGACGCCGTTCCTGTGCTGCTCGCCGAATATCAGCGCCCCAACCAGCCCCAGGCCGTCAAGGATACCCTGGGAGCAGAACTGGCCTGTCGTGAAGCGCTCCTTTCCAACCAGGATCGAGAGACGGCATCCTGGTTATCCTACAACCTGTCGAAAGCCACAGCCGCCAGCCTGCTGCGCGCCAACCACGTCCTCTGGCAAAATTACCCGGTGCACTCGATAGATGGCGGTCTGAGCGTCACCTTACCCGGTTACGATCATCCCTGCCGGTTATCCCGCGGGTTGGATTAAACGCCTGTAGATGTCGTGTCCCAAAGTTCTATTTGGACACCACCTAATCAGATCAAGTGATGGTAGAATCCAGCATATGAAAAATTGGAAGTTCTGGTTCGGCGTGTTGATCAGCGCCGTTTTTCTTTATTTTACCCTGCGTGGTTTGAAGTTTGGCGAGTTCTGGGAAGTGATCAAAACGGCCAACTATATCTGGCTTCTTCCCGGCATTGCCGTGTACTTCCTGGGGGTTTGGGTGCGGGCCTGGCGCTGGCATTATTTACTACGTCCGCTCAAGAAAATTCCTACTGTCACGATGTTCCCGGTGGTAACCATCGGCTATTTTGGCAACAACATCCTCCCCGCCCGGGCCGGTGAAGTGCTGCGTGCTTTCGTCCTGCGCAAGCGCGAAGGTGTCCCGGTCTCGGCCTCCCTGGCCACCATCATCGTGGAGCGCATCTTCGACGGCGTGGTCATGCTGGCATTCGTCTTCATCAACCTGCCGGAACTGGCCAAACTGACCGGTGATGCCGGGTTCATGGGCGGCCTGAATATTCGCGATCTGGCGATCATCGGCACGGTGGTGTTTGTCGGGGCACTGCTGGTCTTTCTGCTGGCGGCCATGTTTCCGCTGGTCACCGAACGTATCACGGTCTGGTTGATCGACCGCCTAATCCCGGAAAAAGTCCGCCCTAAAACCCTGGACCTGGCTTTGCGCTTTTTATCCGGGCTCGAAATCTTTGCGCTCTCCAAAAGAAGCGCTGATGGTCTTCCTGACCACCATCCTCATCTGGCTGCTCGAGACGGGCAAATACTGGTTTGTGATGCACGCTTTTCCCTTCGAAGCTTCTTTTTTCACCCTGATGCTGATGAATGGAATTGTCAATCTGGCGACCACCCTGCCTTCCGCCCCGGGTTATGTGGGCACTTTTGACGGGCCAGGTATCGCTGTTTTGATGGCTTACGGCACCTCGCAAGCTGTCGCCACCGGCTATACCCTGGTCCTGCACCTGGCGCTGTGGGTACCCATCACAGCAGTTGGCGCGGTTTATTTCTTGCGCGAAGGGTTGAAGTGGGGCCAAAAATACGACGTGGGATTAGAGGGACAAAAAGCATGAAGATCGCGATCATAGGCGCAGGTGTAGGCGGCATGGCAGCCGCGCACGATTTACAAAAAGCGGGCCACGATGTCACCATCTACGAAGCCTCCGGTACCGTCGGCGGCCTGGCTGCCGGCTTCAAGGAGCCCAACTGGAACAGTTCGGTAGAGCAGTTTTACCACCATTGGTTTACCTCGGATTCGGACATGTTCGATTTCCAGCGCGAGCTGGGCCTGGTGGATAAGGTGCGCGTGTACCGTCCCAAAACGGTAGTGTACTACAACGGAAAATTCTACCCGCTCAATTCGCCCCTGGCAGCCCTGACCTTTCCCGGTTTTTCTTTCATCGATATGGTGCGCTTTGGCCTGGTCACCGCTTATCTGCGCTATCTTGCCAGCTGGCAGCCCTTAGAAAAAGTACTGGCGCAAACCTGGATCCGCAAGTATTACGGCGAAAACCTCTACGCCACCATGTTCGAGCCCCTGCTGCAGGGCAAATTCGGCCGGCATGCCTCGGAGGTCAACATGGCCTGGTTCTGGGCGCGTTTCAAAGCCCGCTCCACCCGCCTGGCCACCTACCAGGGTGGTTTTCAAGCCTTTGCCGACGAGGCTGCCGCCAACCTGCGCCAGCGCGGCATTCGCATCCTGCTCGATACCCCGGTGCGCCAGATCGTCCCTCAAGCCGATGGCAGCCTGACGCTTGAACTGGAATCCGGTTCGGAAGCCTATGACCGCTGCCTGGTGACGGTTTCGCCCGCTCTGATGGCGCGCCTCGCGCCGGCGCTGCCCGCCGGCTACCTGCAGGGACTGCTCAGCTTGAAAAGCATGGGCGCGGTGGTCATGGTGCTTTCCTTGAAACACCAGCTGTCTGAAGAAGGCTACTACTGGTTCAACATGCCCAAGTCCGCCGGATATCCGTTCCTGGCCCTGGTCGAGCACACCAACTTCGTGCCCCCCTCCGAATTTGGCGGTGAACATATCGTCTACATCGGCGATTACCTGGATACCGACCACGAGAATTTCCGGCTATCAAAGGAAGAACTCTTAGAGCGCTTCCTGCCGTCCATCCAGAAGTTCAACCCCAGTTTCTCCCCGGAATGGATTAATAAAACCTGGTTGTTTAAAACCAACTACGCCCAACCCATTCCGCTGGTTAACCATTCGCAGAATATCCCCGAGATCCAAACCCCCATCCCCGGCCTGTATTTCGCCAGCATGAGCCAGGTCTACCCCTGGGACCGCGGCACCAATTTCGCCGTGCAGATCGGGCGTAAAGCAGCTCGATTAATGCTTTCTCAATAGACAGATCAATAAATTCCTTGCCTGGAATCGGCAGGCATGAGAAATCGCAAGATTACGTTTGTATCAATCGCGTCCCACTTGACCCCAAGGGACTTGTAATAAGTGTAAATAATCAAGCTGGGATTTTTCGATTAATCCGAAAAATCCCAGCTTGATTGTATAAATGTTTGCGTCGTATTTACTGCAGCCGCAAGAGCGCCTGGGCTGCCATGGTCAACAGCGGCCCCGGGATGATCCCAAAGATCAGCACTGCCACGGCAGTGACGATGGCCGTGAAGCGCACCCACACATCCTCGACCGCCGCCGGTTCGCCGGAATGCATGTACATAATCACCACCACTTTCAAGTAGTAATAGGCCGAGATCACCGAAGTGACCAGGCCGATGATCGCCAGGCTGGTATAGCCCCCCAAAATGGCGGTGCGGAACAGGAAAAATTTTCCCCAGAAACCCAGGGTCAGCGGGACGCCGGTAAAGGATAGCATGAAGATCATCATCGCCAGCGCCAGCCAGGGATACTTACGCCCCAACCCGGCAAAATCACTCAGCTCAAGCCCTTTTCCCTCGGCCTGCTCCAGGGCAATCACCACGGCCCAGGCGCCGATGGAGGTCAGCCCGTAGCCCACCAGGAAGAATAATGCAGAGGAAACCGCATCGCTGAGCACCTGGCCGTTCCCATACGGCACAAAAGCCATCAACAGGTAGCCGGCATTGGCAATGCTGGAATAGGCCAGCAGGCGTTTGATATTCGACTGGGCAATCGCCATAACGTTTCCGGCGATCATGGTCAGCGCCGCCAGGGCATACATCACGCTAGTCATATCCACTGCCAGGCTGGAAAAGGCGGTAATAAATACCCGCAGCAGGGCCGCAAAACCGGCCGCTTTGACCGCCACGGACATAAAACCGGTCACCGGAGAAGGCGCCCCCTGGTAGACATCCGGCACCCAACGATGAAACGGTGCTGCCGCGACTTTGAAGCCAAAGCCAACCAGCACCAGCGCCGCGCCGGCGATAAACAATCCGGCATTGGCCGTTCCTTCGGTAACGAGCTGGCTGATTCCCAGCAGATCCGTGCGGGCGGTTGCCCCATAAACCAGGGCGATCCCATACAGCACAAAAGCCGAAGCAAAAGCACCCAGAAGAAAATACTTGAGCGATGATTCCTCCGACTCCACCCGCGGCCGGGCAAAACCAACCAAAATATACAGTGGGATCGAAAGCAGTTCCAGCGCCAGAAAGACGATGATCAGGTCATAAGCACCGGCCATGAGCATCATCCCACTGGTCGAAAACATCAGCAGGACGTAATATTCACCGCGTTCGATCTTCATCCGCTTGAGATAATCATACGCCAGGGCGATCCCGGCCATACCGCTGACCAGGAATATAATATTCATCAATACGGAGAAACCATCCACGACCACCATGCCGTTCATCGCGGTGGCAGTCTTTCCACTCTGGGCCAGGGTTAATCCTAATGCCACAGCCAGCCCGGCAGCCGCCAGAATTGCAGTCAGCCCTTTGCGTTCATCGGGAATCCACAAATCTGCCAGCATCAACAAGACCGCCCAAACAATGACCACCAGTATGGGGAGGATCGTATATAAATCGGCTCCACTCATTTCCACTCCTCCGCTATCTTAAGGCACCATTACCGCTGCGGTCTTAAAGATCGCTGCCAGCTGGTCGACCGTCGGGTTGAGCAGGTCGAAGAAAAACTTCGGATACAGACCAATCCAGAAGATCACCACCAGCAGCGGGACCAGGATTGCGATCTCGCGCAAATTGATGTCGAGCAAGGTCCGGTTCTCGGCCTGGGTCACCGGGCCTAAAAACACCTTCTCAAACATAAACAACAGGTAGATTGCCGCCAGGATCACACCGGCTGTCGCTGCTCCGGCGTACCAGGGGGAGGCATAGGTCGGGGAATTAAACGAACCCACCAGGATGGTGAATTCACCCACGAAACCGTTCAACCCGGGCAAACCCATTGAGGACAGGGTCACGATCAGGGCCAGCGAACCCAGCACAGGCATCACCTTCCACAAACCGCCAAACGCGTCCAGGGCGTGCGTGTGGCGGCGCTCATAAATAAACCCCACAATCAAGAACAGGGCTCCAGTCGAAATGCCGTGGTTGACCATCTGGACAATCGCCCCTGCCAGACCTTCATTGGTGAAAGCAAAGATGCCCAAAATGACAAAGCCCATGTGGCTGATCGAAGAATACGCAACCAGTTTCTTGAGATCCGTCTGTTTATAAGAAACCGCTGCCCCGTACAGGATGCCAATAATCGCCAGGATGGCCATCACCGGGGCAGCCTGGAGCGCTGCCTGGGGAAAGAGCGGCAGGCTGAAACGCAGAAAACCATAAGCGCCCATTTTCAACAATACCCCCGCAAGGATGACGGAACCCGCGGCTGGGGCTTCCACATGGGCATCCGGCAGCCAGGTATGCACCGGAAACATGGGTACTTTGACCGCAAACGCCGCGGAGAATGCAATGAACAGCCACATCCCCGCGCCCACAAACTCGGCGCGCATTTTCACCAGGTCAATCCAGGAAAAGGTATTGGCGTTCATTCCCAGGTAGAGAATGGCCACCAGCATCAGTATCGAGCCGGCCATGGTGAACAGGAAGAATTTGACTGCCGCGTAGATCCGCCGCTTGCCGCCCCAAATCCCGATCAGGAAATACATCGGCACCAGGGTAAATTCCCAGAAAACGTAGAACAGCACCAGGTCCAGCGATAGAAAGACCCCGTTCATGCCCACTTCGAGTAAAAGAAAGAAAAGCATGAAACCTTTCACCCGCTCTTTGATTGCAGTCCAGGTGGAAAGAATCGTGATCGGGGTCAAGAAGGTGGTCAATAAAACCATCAAAAGGCTCAGGCCGTCGATGCCCATCTCAAATTGAATTTTTATGTTGCCAAAAGACAGCCATTCTTGCTGGATGACCATCTGCATTCCGTCCTGGGGTTTAAACAGTGACAGCAGCCACAGCGACAGGCCAAATGTAGCCAGAGATGTCAGCAGCGCAGTCCAACGGATAGCGGCCTTCTGATCGGACTTGAGCAAGGCAATCACCACAAAGCCGAGCAGAGGGAAGAGTGTCACCAGGATAAGCGGATGGAGAAGAAAATTCATCATCAATCCTCAGGTTCAGATATACGCCCTTATCGGGGGAGGAACGCCAGGTAAGTCAGGATGGCAACCACCCCCAGGAAAATCATCAAAGCATAGGAACGGACATAACCGTTCTGCAGGCGGCGCCAATAACTGGCCAGCAGCGCGACCAAAGCGCCAAACCCATTCACAACCCCATCGATCAGCTCTTGATCGATTACACTTGCACTGAAATGGGCCAGTGCCTCATATGGGCGGACAATTATTAAATGGTAGAACTCATCCACCCACCACTTTTTTTCCATTCCTTTGAACACGGGTCCCAAAAGGTGTGACAGAGGATCGACGCTGCCGGTTTTGGCCAGGGTCTTCCGCTGCCCGTAGATGCTCCAGGCAATCAACAGGCCCAACAGGGCCACAACCGTTGAGATCACCGCAATCGACACCACGAATCCCGTCGGATGCCCCGGGCCAAAGGTATGTTCAAGCCAGGTTTCAAGCAGGTGAGATCCGGGCAGGTTGAGCGCGCCGCCCAGAACGGAGAGGATGGCCAATATGATCAGGGGCACCGTGACCAGCGCCCTGCTTTCTTGGGCATGTTCAGCGGCGGGAGTGCGCCCTTTGCCAAAGAACACCAGCAGCAGCTGGCGGCCAACATAAAAAGCGGTCAGGAAAGCCGCAAATGCCAGCACGAGGTAGACCGGGAAGTTGTTCTGCGAGGCTGCAGCCAGGATCTCGTCCTTGGAAAAGAACCCGGCCAGCGGAGCCACACCGGCCAGTGCCAGCGAGCCGATCAGGTATACCCAGAAAGTCACCGGCATCTTCTCACGCAGGCCACCCATGTTGCGCATATCTTGCGGATCGAATTCCTCGGCATGACCGTGATTTTCGCGCCCGCGCCCGCGCTTTCCGTGCTCTTCGCCATGCTCCATACCCAGGATCACCGAGCCCGCGCCCAGGAAAAGCAGCGCCTTGAAAAAAGCATGCGTCACCAGGTGGAACATACCCCCCACATACGCGCCCATCCCAACCGCTGCGACCATATAACCAAGCTGGCTGATCGTCGAATAGGCCAGCACCTTCTTGATATCGTACTGGCCCACCGCAATCGTGGCGGCAAACAGGGCGGTCAGCGCTCCAACCCAGATCACCGTGTTCTGTGCAGCCGGCACCAGCATATACAGGCCAGAAGAACGCGCGATCAAATAGACACCCGCCGTGACCATCGTCGCCGCATGGATCAGGGCCGAAACCGGGGTGGGGCCTGCCATAGCATCCGGCAGCCAGACGAACAGCGGCAGTTGAGCCGATTTACCGGCTACACCCAGGATCATGAATAGGGTAATTGCGGTTACAACCCAGGGGGCCGCATCTTTGACGTGTGCAAAGACCTCATCAAAATTAAAGGTGCCAAACGCGCCAAACATGATGAACAGCGCGATCAACAGGCCGAAATCACCGATCCGGTTGACCACAAACGCCTTTTTGGCTGCTTTAGCGTTGCCAATCCCTTTTTCTCCCTTTTCGTACCAGAACCCGATCAAGAGATAAGAGCATAGTCCCACGCCCTCCCAACCCACAAACAGCATCATGTAGTTGTCGGCAGAGACCAGAATCATCATTGTGGCGATGAACAAATTGAGGAAAACAAAGAAGCGCCTGAAACGCCCCGGGTCACCGTTGTGACGCACGTCGCTATGCATATAACCGATAGCGTAAATGTGGATCAGGGTGCCGACTCCGGCAACCACGAGCATCATCGTCACCGACAGCGTGTCTACCCGAAAAGCCCAATTTACACTGAAAGTGCCAATCTTGATCCATTCCAGGAATGGCACGATCACCGCTTCAGGCTGCGCCATCGCGCCTACACCAAACGCCAGGGCGACCGCAACAGCAAACGATCCTGCCGCCGCCAGGCTGGCAATTGCACCCACAGCTTTTTCGCCAATCCGGCTTCCGATCAAAATGTTGACCAGCAGGCCAATCACGGGAATGAAGACCACCCAGGGCACAAGCTGGAAAATGGGATCCGTCATGGTGCTATCCTTTCATACTGGACATCTGGTCGACATCGATACTGCGCTTGGCTCGGAAAATCGCGACCATTAAGGCCAGACCAACCGCCACCTCGGCTGCAGCGACTGCAATCACAAAGAAGACGAATATTTGGCCATCCAGGGCATCGTAATAAGACGCAAAAGTCACAAAAGCCAGGTTGGCAGCATTAAACATCAATTCCAGGCACATGAAAATGACGATGGCATTCCGCCGCACCAGCACACCCACAATACCAATCACAAACATTAATACGGAAAGCCCCAAATAAAACTGGATTGGCATCGGTTATTCCTCCTTGCGGGATTTTAACAATCGTCTGCGGATGTCCAAATCTTCACTATGGGTCAATACGACCGCGCCGATCACCGCCACCAGCAGAATGACCGAGGTTATCTCAAACGGGAGGGCATACTTGGTGAAGAGCAGCAGGCCCAAATCGTGTGGGCTGGCGAAATTGGCAGCATGTTCGCCAATCGGCACAAGATTTCCCCAGCGCCAAACGACAAACATGCCAATTTCAATCAAGGCCAGCGCTCCCAGAACAGCAGCAATTAGACGCTGGCGGGGCAGGGTTTTTGTGGGCGGCAGGCGTTCCGCGCCTAAAAGCATGATCACAAACAGGAACAGAACCATGATCGCGCCGGCATACACCGTAATCTGGGCCATGGCGATAAACGGCGCTCCCAGAATCAAATATAAAAGCGCAACAAAAGAAAAGTTCGCGACCAGGAAAAGCGCGGCGTAAATTGGGTGCCGGACCAAAACAACTGCGGCAGCGGTGAAAATGATCACCAGTGCGAGAGCAATATAAAATATCCAGGTAAACGCCATGCTTCCTCCCTAATCTTGAGGGTCTTTCATTTCCGGCACCGAACGCGTAAACACCCCTTCCGGGGTTACCTGTGGGGTTGGCTTACCACCTTCCGCAACAGGCTCGATCAGCATGTCTTTGGTATAAATAGATTTTGCTCGTTCAACAAAAGAAAGCTCGTAATTATCCCCAAGCACAATCGCTTCCGTGGGGCAGGCATCTTCACAGTAGCCGCAAAATATGCAGCGCAGCATGTTGATCTCGTAAGTGCTGGCATAACGCTCGCCGGGAGAGAACCGCCGCTCATCGGTATTGGGTGAAGACTCGACGAAAATAGCATCCGCCGGGCAGGCCGCGGCGCACAGCGAACAACCGATGCATTTTTCCAAACCGTTCTCATATCGAGTGAGAACGTGCCGCCCTTTGAAACGCGCACGCACCTTCCGTTTTTGCTCCGGGTATTGGATAGTAACGGGCCTGGTAAAGAACGAGCTTAATGTCGTCCATAATCCGTTCAGCATGATCTAACCTCCTACCAGTATTATCGCGACTGCGGTGACCATGACGTTGAGCAGGGCAATCGGGAAGGCGACCTTCCATCCCAGGGCCATCAGGCGGTCGTAGCGGATGCGCGGCAGTGTGGCTCGGAACCAGATGATCACGAACATCCACAAGACTGTTTTCAAGAACAAATAGACCGGCCCTAAGAGCGGGTACTGATCGACAAATGGCCCGGAAAAACCGCCCAGGAATAGGGTCGCTCCGATCATCGAAATCGCGATCATTTTTATATATTCGGCCATGAAGAACAGCGCAAATTTCATGCCTGAATATTCCGTATGATAGCCGGCAGTCAGTTCCTGTTCGGCTTCCGGCATATCGAAAGGTGCGCGGTTAATTTCTGCCAGCGAAGCCAAAAGGTAGATTATGAAACCAATCGGCTGGTAAACAATAAAGGGGATCGTATGCTGCGCATCGACAATGGTACGCAGGTTCATGGAGCCTGCCAGCAAGATCGGTCCTACGTAAGCCAGGCCTAACGCCAATTCATAACTGATCATTTGGGCCGTCGCCCGCAGGCCGCCCAGGGTGGCATACTTGTTGTTCGAGGACCATCCTGCCAGGGTGATGCCGTAGACAGAGATCGATGTGACCGATAAAATCCACAAAATACCTACATTGATATTGGCTGCCAGGTCTAATGAAATTACCCGGCCAAACAAGTTGATGGATGTCCCCCACGGCACAACCGCCGTGACCACCAACGCTGGCACCACGGTAATCACCGGGGCCAGGACAAAGATAAATTTATCGGCATCGGCCGGAATCAATTCTTCTTTGAAAATCAGCTTGATCCCATCCGCCATCGGTTGGAGAAAGCCCCACGGTCCGGCCCGGTTGGGCCCTACGCGAACCTGCATGCGCGCCAATACTTTACGCTCGTACAGGGTGACGTAGGCAAAGCCACCGGTCATTACCAACATCAGAATGATAGATTTGATTACCCACTCAATTATTAACGCAGGGTCCATTCGCGCCTCACTTCATTACAACTTTGGGCAGCGCCACTGCCTGCGGTTGAGAAACCGGCAAGCCAACGCTGCGCGGTGCCAGTGCCACCCCAACCGGCAGATCACCATCGAGAACAACCTGAACGGTTGAAGTATGCCCGCTTAATGTCACTTCTACCTCATTCTGGCCAACCAGGTCAAATGCCGCCGCCGTATCGGGGTGCATCCACAAAGCCGCCACCGCCAGACGCTTTTCGAGCAAGGTAGAGGGTACCATCAGCGTCCCGCGATCGTACAACCGGGTTACCGGCATCACTGCGATCATCCCGGATGGTATCTCAAGCTTCCCCACCTGACTGATTTCAGGCAGATTGATCTCCTCACCGCGTTGAGCGGCGGGGTCAAGCTGAACGCCAATGCCTTGATTGTTGCTGTAGGTTGTCCCACCGTAGTACAGGTCGTCTCGCCCTACAATCGGCCATTGTTCCGGGGTTTGGGACAGGCGCTGGTAGGTCAACCCGTGGTAAGCGGGTATGGCAGCCGCAAGCTGATTGAAAATCAAGGACGGCACACGGCCTTCGAGTTGCATATTCATCAGCGCCCCCACCTGGGCAAAGATAGCAAAATCGGCGCGCGCACCAGGTTTGGCAATAACCGCCGGATAAAAACGCTGGACGCGCCGCTCGCCAGAGGTATAGGTTCCCTCGCGTTCGGTATACGGCACCGCCGGCAGCACGACATCTGCCAATTTGGCGGTTTCAGTCAGGAATAAGTCCTGGACCACGACAAAGGCGGCCCGATCCACCGGCAGGGCCAGCGCCGGGTCGTCTCCGGCCGGGTCCGCAGCCGCAATATATGCTACCAGCGCCTTTCCCAGCGCAGCCGCAAGGTCTTCCGCCGGTCGAAAGCCCATATCCCAGGCGCCCTGGGTATTGCCATTGGGCCAGACGCCGATTAAGCCGTTATTGGCCTTTCCGGTATGTTTTGCCGCCTGGAGCAGTCGAGCGCAGGCCTGGGCCAGCGCAGTCGACCCGGCCAAACCCATGCCCTCGCTGCCAAACAGGATCACGCCATTTTCGGCCGAATTGAAAGCCTCCGCCGCTGCTCGCACGGCCTCCGGCGCATTGGCCAGGTTGTCCGGCAGAAAAGCGCCGATCGTATCCGCTTCATTTCCATAGTCGTAGCGAACCACATGGCTGGCAGATGAGTTCATCCGGGTAGCTCGCGGATTTACCACAATCAGCGAAGCGCCCCGTTCCGCGGCCTGTTTGATGCGCAGCCACCAGATCGGAGCCTCTTCGTGCAGGTCGCTGGCGACCACCAGGATCGCCGTACCCTTGCCCATGTCGCTGAAGTTGGTGCCCTGCCCGACGCCCACCTGATCGATCAGGTCACCCCCGCCCATGTACGTGTACAGCAGGTTGGCGCCGGTCGGGTTGAGCTGGCGCAGGTTGAATAAATCTTCATTCGATAAGCGCCCCCCCGTTAGAGTCATGAATCCCGAACCGGCAGCGCTGGCTTTTTCGGCCACCAGCGAAAGGGCTGCATCCCACGTCGCGGGCTGCAGCTTGCCGTCTTTGCGGACAAGTGGCTGGCGCAAGCGCTCCGCCGATTCAACGTAATGATAGCTAAAGCGTCCTTTGTCGCACATCCAGATTTCATTTACCGATTTATTCTGGCGCGGCATGACGCGTTTAATCATATTCTTACCGCTGCTCATCGCTTCGCGGCGCGTATTATAGATGATGTTGCAGCCCACCGGGCACTGGTTGCACAGTGATGCAGAAGTCACCAGTTCCCATGGGCGAGCGCCGAAGCGAAAATCGGCGGTGGTCAGGGCGCCGACCGGGCAGATATCGGTCGTGTTGCCCGACCAGATTGAGTCAAAACCCGGCTCGGAATCGGTGATGATCTCCAGGGCCCGGCCCCTGTCATGAAAACCAATCACCGGATCATCGACCACTTCATGCTGAAAGCGCGTACAGCGCCCGCATTGGATGCACCGTTCCCGGTCAAGGATAATCAGTTCTCCGAGGGGAACATGCTTGGCCAGATGCATCTTTTCATCGTAGTTAAACCGGCTCTGCCCGGGACCATGCGCCATGGTCAGATTTTGCAGTGGGCATTCGCCGCCCTTATCGCAGATCGGGCAGTCCAGTGGATGGGAGGTGAGTAAAAATTCGACCACCTCTCTGCGCGCGAGTTGTACCTTTTCAGACGCGGTAACCACCACCATGCCCTCACTGACCTGCGTGGTGCAGGCAGTATCCAGCTTCGGCGAAAATTGAATGCGCGGGGATCCGTCTGCTTCCAGGACCGGTTTGTGGGTCGTGCGGTCGATCATCGGCCGGCCGATCTCCACCAGACACATCCGGCACATTCCCACCGGTTTCATTTTCGGATGGTAGCAGAAGACCGGGATATCGATGTCAATTTTCTTGGCGGCATCCACAATCAACATACCTTCGGGCACGCTGACCGGGCGGTCATCGATCTTAAGGTTTATCATCTTACCCATAAACTAGCTCCTCACCTTTGCCGCAAAGTCGGAACGAAATGCTTCAATCGCCGAAATGACAGACATCGTCGAAAACTCGCCCAGAGCGCACAGACACTTTCCCTGGATCTGAGTCGAAACACTTTTCAACAAATCGATATCCTCAGGGGTGCCTTCTCCCCGCATAATCCGGTCGGAGATATGCATTGCCCAATAGGTACCTTCGCGGCATGGCGTGCATTTACCGCACGACTCATGTTTGAAGAAATGCGCGGTCTTATTTACCAGCCAGGCCATATCAACATCTTCATCCAAAATAATGATCGAAGCCGAGCCCAACGGTGCGCCCAACTGCGCCTGGACCGATTCATAATCCATCGGGCAGTCCAGGGCTTTATCGTCGGCAACGATCAGGTTGGATGATGCACCCGCGGCCATAATCGCCTTGATCTTCTTGTCGCCGGGGATTCCCCCGCCCAAATCATAAATTAAATGGCGAAAAGTGGTTCCCAGGGGCAGTTCATAGTTGCCCGGGCGTTTCACCCGTCCAGATAGGGAGAAAATTTTGACCCCCGGGCTCTTTTCAGTGCCAATCGAACGGTACCAGGTGGCGCCTTTGGCAATGATCGACGGCACGTTGCTCAAGGTTTCCACATTATTAATCACCGTCGGCTTGCTGAAAAGCCCGGCCACCGCCGGGAAAGGCGGGCGCGGGCGCGGTTGGCCCAGGTTGCCTTCGATCGATTCCAGCAGCGCGGTTTCTTCCCCGCAGATGTATGCCCCGGCGCCCATGTGGGTGTACAGGCGCAAAGAATAGTCGGTTCCGAAGATTTGATCTCCCAGGTAGCCGGCTTTTTCCAACGCTGCAATGCATGCATCCATTTTCTTGCCGATTTGCCAGAATTCCCCACGCAGATAGGCATAAGAGACATTCGCCTGCACCGCGAAGGAGGAAATCATCAATCCTTCCAGAAACTGGTAAGGATTGCTCTCCATAATTTCCCGATCTTTGAAGGTGCCCGGTTCGGATTCATCCGCATTGGCAACCACATAATGCGGCCACAAATCGTTGGGAATAAAACTCCATTTGACACCGGTCGGAAAACCCGCCCCACCGCGCCCGCGCAGGCCGGATGCTTTTACCTCGCTGATCACGTCCGCCGGCTTGATCGAGGTGACTGCTTTCTTGTATGCCTCGAACCCGCCGTGCTGGAGGTAAACATCCAGACGGTCAAGATCGGGAATATCGCGGTGGCGCAGCAGAATATGTTCGCTCATGAGGGATCCTCCTGCGCTGCATTTTTCTGTCGGAGATCCGCCACGACTTTCGCCGCTGATTCGACCGTCTGGTCCTCATGGTAGACGATCTCGCCATCGCCCTGCACCTGAAACATGGGGGCATGATGGCAGCCTGCCAGGCATTTTACGGCTTCCACCGTCACCATCCCATCCGGTGTGGTCTCGCCAACCTTGATCCCAATGTTGGCACATAGCTGCTCCAAAAATACTTCCGCGCCCCGCAGCGCGCACGGCAGATCGGTGCACACCTGAACATGGTACCGCCCGCCTTCATTTTCATGGAACAGGCTGTAAAAACCGACGACCGAATCGACATCGGTCGTCGACAGTGCGGTGATTTCTGCTACTTCTTTAAGTTGCACTTTGGTGAGGTAACCGAGTTCACGCTGCGCCATGTAAAGGAGCGGCATCACAGCAGATTTCCGGAAGTTATCCGGATACTTTGCCAGGATTTGCTTAATTTCTTCAGGGTACTTATTTAACAGCTCGTTCACCGGTCTGTATCTCCCAACACAATATCAATACTGCCTATGATACCAACCACATCCGCGACAAAATGAGCCCGGGTAAGCAGCGGCATGATCTGCAGATTGGCAAACGAAGGCGTGCGGTAATAGACACGGTAAGGCTTCGGCCCGCCGTCACTTTCCAGGTACACGCCCAACTCGCCGCGCGGCGATTCTACCGCCGTATAGACATAACCTTTGGGTGCGTTAAATCCTTCCGTCCACAGCTTGAAATGATGGATCAATGCTTCCATGCTGACGCCGATTTCTGAACGCGGCGGTGGCACAAATTTGCGGTTGTTGCTGCGGAACGGCCCATACGGCAGCCGGTCCATTGCCTGGCGGATGATCTTAATCGATTCGCGCATTTCTTCGACCCGCACAATATAACGCGCATAAATATCCCCTTCCGTCCGGGTGGGGATATTAAAATCGTAATTTTCATATCCGCAGTAAGGGCGGTTTTTGCGCAGATCATATTTCACGCCAGAAGCGCGCGCAATGGGCCCGCCTATCGCGTAGCGCGTACAGTCTTCGCCGCTGATCACCCCTATTCCTTTGGTGCGCCCCAGAAAAAGTTCATTTTTGGTCAGCAGGGATTCATATTCGTCGATCCTGGAAGGCAGCAAGTCAATAAACTTGCGCACGGCATCTTCAAACTCAACCGGAACATCGCGCCACAAGCCGCCAGGGCGGATATAAGTGGTCATCATCCGCTGCCCGGAACACATTTCGAAGATATCCAGGATCATCTCACGCTCGCGCATGGTGTAGAGAAAGGTCGACATGGCAGCCAGATCAAGCGCTGAAGTTCCCAACCAGACCAGGTGAGAGTTAATCCGGGTCAGTTCTGCCAGGATCACCCGCAGCACCTCTGCCCGCGGCGGGACATCGATCTCGCACAATTTTTCCACTGCCATGCAGTAGACCAGGTTGTTGCCAAGCGGATTGAGATAATCAAGCCGGTCGGTCATCACCTCGGCCTTCATATACGTTTTAGCTTCCATATTTTTCTCGATACCGGTATGCAGATAACCGATATCGGGAATGCAGTTAACAATAATTTCACCGTCCAGTTCCAGCAGCAGGCGCAGCACGCCGTGTGTGGAGGGATGCTGCGGGCCCATATTGAGCAGCATCGTCTCGCCGCTCAGGGCCCGGTCGGATACCAGGTGGCGTATTTCATCATCAATCGGTATTTCGCGGAAATCGGACATATGCCTCTCTCCCGCCTCAGATCTTGGGGCGCGGTTTGCGGAGGTTGATCTCTTCAAAATTGAAGGTGAACTGAACCTCTTCGTAACCCAGGGGATAGTCTTTGCGCAGCGGATGACCTTCCCATTCAAAGGGCATAATAATCCGGCGCAGGTCGGAGTGGCCTTCAAAACGAATGCCAAACATATCAAAAACCTCGCGCTCAAACCAGTTGGCGGAGGCCCAAATGGTTTCACTGGTCCTGAGGGTAGGACCACTCCCATCCAACGGCACGCGCACACGCAGCATGAGGCTGTCATTCTTCATCGATAGCAGCTGGTAAATGACATGAAAGCGCGGTTTTTCCTCAGGCCAATAATCGACAGCAGTCACACCGATCAAAAAGTCAAAACCAAAATCGTCGCGAAGCGCCTGAAGGGCTTCGACATTGTTGGTTGGCTTGACGATCAGGGTAACCTCGTCGCGGAATTCGATCACTTCAGCGTCGAATTCTGATTTTAAGGCAGTCACAGCAGGTTGTAAGGTTTCAAGCATCAGACCATCCTTTTTTTCCACCATTTTTACGATGGCGGAATAAAAGTGACTTTATTTCCATGTAGCCAATTTTTCGTTTTTCACTTTTTCATGCAGAGTCATAATCCCGTGGATTAATCCTTCCGGGCGTGGGGGACAGCCGGCTACATAAACGTCAACCGGTACAACTTCATCAACCCCTTGCAGGATCGCGTAATTATTAAAAACGCCTCCACATGAGGCGCAATCTCCCATAGCGATCACCCACTTGGGATCGGGCATCTGATCATATAATTGGCGAAGAACCGGGGCCATCTTGCGGCTCACCCGTCCGGCAACAATCATCAAGTCCGATTGCCGCGGACTGGCGCGCATCAGCTCCATCCCAAAACGGCTCATATCATAACTGGCAGCCTGGGCGCTCATCATTTCGATCGCGCAGCAGGCCAGGCCAAACAGCATTGGCCACATGGAATTGGTACGAGACCAGTTCACCGCATCCTGAAGTGAGGTCGTCACAACCCCCATATCCCCGGCTTTCTGTTCTATTCCCATTCCAGCGCTCCTTTCTTCCACGCGTACACAAATCCTACCACCAAAATACCGATAAACACAAACATACTGATCAGACCTGCCATCCCTAAATCCCGAAATACTACCGCCCAGGAAATTAAAAAGACAGTCTCCACATCAAACAGGATGAACAGCACAGCGATAAGGTAATAACGGATCGAAATCCGGCGCTGGCCTTTACCATACGGCTTCATACCCGATTCATATGGAGCAGATTTGCGCGGGGTCGGACGGCGCGGTCCAAACAGGTGCCCCAATCCCGCAACGATGAAACCCAGAATTACAGCAATACTCACAACGATCAGTAAGGGAAAATATTCTTGAATCATAGATAATCCTTACTCACATGGTCAAATTTACCTGAACATTTTATCACAAGTTGTTGAAATTTTCACAAGTTTACGCTCCCACCCGAACTAATTAGGCGTGAGTTTATAAATTGAAACGCCCTCGCGGTCATAAATTTTATCGACGCCGCGACAGCTTTCCAGGGCTTGCCGCTGTAGATTGCCTGCCCCGTCATGAATATAAGCGGAATCGAGATTGGCATCCTTTACCAGGGACCAGAAATCCTGGTCGCACTGCGTGATTTCGCTGGCCCGTTTTGACCAGCCCAGGAAGCGCTGCACATCTTCGCTATTCCCAAAACCAAATGCTACCGGCGGTGCCACCGTAAACCGGCCGGTGATTGGCATGATCCAAAATCCGCCGTCGGTGCCGCGGTATATTTGCCCCTGCCAGGGTGTGGCATTAATAAAAAAGCGCGCGTCGGGCAGCATGTTTTCATTGATCCAATTCAGGGCTTTAACATCAGAGGAATTTGCCAGAACGGTCACCGGGTTGACAATATCGCGGGTCTGCCAGATGCCCCATAACGAAAGGCCGGCCCCAATCACGAGCGGCAGAACTGTGGCAAATAAAGTTTTTACCCGCATAGAACCCAGGCTTTCTTTGAATCTGCCGATTAATGCTGCCAGGCCCTCTCCCGCTGTGACCACCAACTCGGCCAGCAAGAGCGACCCGGGTAAGAACAACACGATGGCCAGATGATCCGGGCGAAATGGATCGAATCGCGGCCCAAATGGGGTCGCCAGAATAGCGACCAGCAGGCCCCAGACAGCTATCAAACGGGCCCGCCCTTGAATCAGGCCTAAAAGCAGCCCGACCCCGGCCGCAATCAGCAAAATATGACTGCGTTCCGGCCCGGTCAGGAATACGATGTATTCCCAGGTACTGGGGTTGGTCAATGTTGGGTCCAGCGGGTTCGGCACCTGGATGGCAAACATCTGTTGGGAATAATTCCAGACACGCGCCAGCCAGGGGGCTACCAGCAGCGCACCTAAGGCCGCCGCGGCAAATGGCTGCCAGCGCACATTCCGCACAGAGCGTCGCTCGCGCTGCGGTCGCCAACGCCGCGCCCAGCAGCACCAGGAGGAACAGCACCAGCAGCCCCACTGCCAGAAAATGGCAGAAACACACCGCGGCGCTGTACAGCACCAGGCGGGCCCAGGCAAACCTGTCGCCAGGGCTGCGGCGCACTTCCAGGGCGGCCGCCATTGCCAGGGGCAGGACAACCATTCCTGCCAGCAGCGTATAACGCCCCCAGCTCAGGTAATATGCCGGCATGTGGAAAGCAAAAGCCGTGAACAACCCCGCCAATCCCGCGCGCAGCACATCCCCCCAGGCCGCTTTTGCCAGCCGATAGACCGAGAACGCCACCAGGGCATTGATCACCTGGCCAAAGAGCAGTACCGCCTGATCCGGCTGCAAACCGCTCCAAAAACTAAACACCGCAGTGATCACATGAAAACCGTAATGGTAATACATCGGTACCGGAAGATACGGCAGCCAATCCGGCGGCAATCCACCGTATTCAATGATCTTTCGCACCAACAGCGTATGGTGAACGGGATCCACCCACACCGGCAAAGCGAGGTCGTGCACCTGGTACAAACGCCAGGTTACCACCACCAAAAAGGCTCCGGCTGCCAGCAGGTACCACGCATTAAACTTGAACGACGCCCCGCGCAGCAGAACGACCAGCAGCCCGATGGTCAGGATGGTGAGATAAAGACCAATTACCCCCCCCGCAGAAATCCGCAGGCCGGCCAGAAATAGAAATAAGGCTACCAGTCCGGTAAGTGCCAGGCTGGCTCCAGCGGCCTCAGTAATCTTTTCCAGGGGATCCAGTTTGCCTGGGCGAACCACAATATTCCAGACGGTTCCCGGAAGAAAAAGCACAATCAAGATAGCAAAAAAGAATAAGATATCACTCATCATTCGCCGCCATTAGGCATTGATTGAATTATACCCTCAGTGCAAAATCGAAATCAGAATCGTAAGGGTCAATGGGCTGAATAACGTCGTCAAAAGCACCATATTCGCCGCAAACTCCGGCTCAATATCGTACTCCACCGCGAATACCGATGCCATCACCCCCGAAGGCATGGCTGCCTCCAGCATACCGGCTTGAAGCGCCGGTCCGCTCAAGCCAACCAGGCTGTTCACAAGAAACACCACCCCGGGTACCGCCACCAATCGGGCAAAGGTGCCCAAACCAACCAGGCGTGTGATCTTAAAACCCGCACTGTGCAGCTGCATTCCCAACATCAACAACATCGCCGGGATCGCGGCCCGAGCCAACATTTCGACCGCCGTACCAACCGGTCTGGGGAGCTGCAGGTGAAATATCTGGAAAATGCCCGCCGCCAGTACGGCATAAATCACCGGCATGCGCAGAACCTGGCCCACGGCGCGGGCAGGAGAGGCACGCCCGCTGGAAGCGATCAGCGTTCCCACCGTGTATAACAGCAGGTTGTTGACTACAAAATATACCGTCCCATAGGTTAACGCTTCCTGGCCAAAAGCCAGAGTGATGACCGGCAGGCCCATATTACCCACATTTGAAAACATGACCATCAGTAACAATGTAGTGGTGATCGTGTGATTGAGGCGCAGTACGGCAGAAATCAGCAGCACCACCCCGGCTGAAATCGCCACTGCTACGATGGCAAACAAAGTCATTCGCCCAAAATCTGAGAGCGGGATATTGGATTGGGCCAGGTTTTGGAAAACCAGGCAGGGAATAAAAGCATTGAGAATAATCTGAGAAAGGCTGCGCCGGTCAGTGTGCAGCCTGAGAGCCAGTATAAAACCCACCCCGGCGATCAACAGGGTGGGTAAGATGGTATTGGTCAGTATGCTGAGAAAGATGTTCAACGGTTTTTTATTGTATAGGCAAAAAACCAAACCGTCAAATTAGGGATAAGGTGGTAAAGTGGGCGCGCCGGTTTTGGTGGATGGTGGGGGATAACTGACCGGCGTCGGGGTTCGGGTCGGCGTATAGGTCCGGGTCGGGGTCCGGGTTGGCGTATAGGTCCGGGTCGGAGTCCGGGTTGGCGTATAAGTCCGGGTCGGAGTGAATGTGCGGGTGGGCGGTTGAGGGGTGACCGAAACCGGGGTTGGCGAGAAGGTAAGCGTAACCACCGCGGTCGCCGGAAGAGGCGTCTGGGTAGGGGTAAGCGTGGACTTCGGGGGAATGGTCGGATTTGAGGACGGCGTGGCCGTTTTTCCATAAGGGGTAGGAACCATGGTTGAGGTCGGCCGCGGCGTTTGGGTGGCGGATGCGGTCGATGTCCGGCTGGAATTCGGTGGAATGGTTCCCTGGAGTTGGGTGGCAGAAGCCGTCAGGGTAAGTGTCGCGGTTTGGGATTCGATAAAAATACTGGTGGTGGGAGTCAACGGAACGATTTTTGTACCACCAGTCGCACCCGTGGGGGTGAAAGCAGGGGCTGTATTGGTTGCATTCTGGGCAGTACGGGTGGGTGATCCAGCCGCAGGCCTGGTCTGAACAGGAGTCGGGGTAATCGTATACACCGGCGTTTTCAACGCGCCGATCGCTGTCTCTCCCTGCTGCCTGGGTGGTAGAGAAGTGGAGGTGGTTCGGTCGATGATGACCTGTTCGACCACTTTGATATCCACCGGTTGAATCACCAGATCCATGGGATCCATGGAATAGTCGGCTTGCAGTCCAGACTTCAGCGGTACCGGTTGGGAACCTTCCAGGCGCGCCTGGGCATAATCGGGCGCCAATACCAGCAGTGCCAGCACGACGAATCCACCGGCTAACAGCAAAGCCATCGAAAACCCGGGTACCCAACGCCTGTTCATCAATCGGTTCATCCGACTGCCTCAAGGGGCTGCGATTCCACCTCTAGCATCCTGTAAACCAGAATTTGATCGCTTTTGCCCTTTATGGCATGCATTCCGGCCGGTTCAAGATTGAAATTACCAGCATATTCTGCCAGAGCCAGGTATGTGCTGTGGCCAATCACCACCCCACTCTCGGTAAACAACTGCCGGGTCAGCGACTCAAGTCGCTGGGTAGTATTGACAGTATCGCCAATAATCGTATAGTGTAGACGATCGCTGGTCCCTAAGCCTCCGGCGATTACCACCCCGGTATTAATTCCAATCCCGGTCACTAAAGGCGGGTCGCCGCGCTCAATCCTTTCCTGGTTGAGCTGATCAATCACCTGCAGCATTTCCATCGCCGCCAGACAGGCAGCGTGCGCCCCATTCTTCGGGCTTTGACGACGCGGCAGGATTCCAAAAAAAGCCAGCATGGCATCGCCGTCGAACTTGTTGACCACCCCGCCATGAGCCTGGATGATCGGCACCAGACGTCCAAAATACTCATTCAGCCAGGTTAAAACCGTCGATGGATCACTGCGTTCGGAGAGGGTTGTAAACGCGCGAATATCGGTCATCAGAACCGTCGCCACCGCTTCCTGGCCTTCCAATCGCAAATTGCCCGAAGTAAATGTCTGGCGCAACTGGTCGCGCACCTCAGGGGATACGGTACGTCCCAATAAATCCCGATAGACCGAGCCTTCTTGCAAACCGGCAACCATGTAATTAAATGAATGTGCCAGAACAGCCATTTCATCGTTGCCGGAAGAATCAACTTTGATTTCGAGATTGCCTTCAGCCACCTCATTCGAAGCCTTGACCAGGCGCGCAAGTGGCCGGGTAATCAGGTTTGCCAGGAACAGACCGACCATGACCACAAAAACAATGGCTGCCGCCACCAAAACAAACACCTGGAGTTGAATCCCGCTGCTGGTTCGCACCAGGAAATCCTGGGGCAGTGATGCGCCTACCAGTCCCAAATTCTGCTTGTCACGGGCCTGCCAGGGCCCGAGAATTTCAGCATAATCGGCGGCTGACTTCTGTAAAGTGCGGGTCAGGCTGGCGCTGGCCTGGTCGCGCAGAATCTGGTAAATTTGACCTTCAGAAAGGGTGGATTTCGTATCTCCTTGGAAGCTTGAAGCCAAATTTTGACCCTCGAAATCGTAAAAGGTGACATCCGTCAGGTTTTCTTGACCGGAAAGGCGCGCCAACGTCGTCAGGCTCCGCCCTACCAATACCGCACCGGTTACTTGCCCACTGTTATCATAAACGGGTCCGCCAATGTAGAAATAATTCCCCCAACTTGCCTGCACAAGGCCGGCATACTTGTCGCCGACAGTGTCCGATTGCCCGAGAAGAATAGAACGAGCAAAGGGCTGCTGCCCAAAAATCGGGTCCCCCTTCGAAAATTCATATTCACCTACGCCGCCATTAAGCACGTGGTGCATCGAAAGCACGGTAATGCCTTGCATATCGACGATTTCAATCGCTTCTTCCCCAGCATTTACCCCTACCGGGAAGACCAGCTTGCGTACTCCTTCAGAATCTTGTTCGATAATATATTTTGACAGGCCCTGTGAATTCGCGATCAGGCGCTCGGTACCCAGAAGACGGTCTTCCTCGCGCACCAACCAATCCGATACCTGGCGCCCGGTTTCGATTAACTGGTTCAAATAGCGATCCTGGACGGACTCCAGGATCACCTGGGTAATCACATAAGCGCTCGCCAGAGCGAATAAAAATGCCAGGAATAAATATGGTGCAGTAATTTTAAACCGTACCGGGAAGCGCACCCGCGGCAACTGTGCTTTATGTAGCCTGGCCGGCTGCCCATCTTCACTGGCAAGGACCTTTTGAAATGCGGCTTCGATCCAACGCTGGGTAAACGGTTGGCGTAGAAAAACAGTCGCCCCGAATTCTCCCGCCATCAGCTCGCGTTGTAAATCGGGGTATTTGTTGGTCAGGATAATTTTTATCCCGGCAACATCCTGCCGGGCCTGGCGCAGCATTCCCAACCATTCGTCACCGGTGAAGTGTAAGTCCAACAACAGGATTTCTGGCTGCCACTGCGTCAGCAAATTCATCCCCTGCGAGATGTCATCGACAACCCATATTTCGTCTCCACGGTCCTGAAAGAACCGCGCCAGAGGTTGGGCAGCATGAACATCGGATTGGACAAGTAAGACACGCAGCGACATGAAACCTTCCTTATGATGCGGTTATCTCGGTTTATATCAGGGAAGTCCGTAAAGAACCGGCTGGCAACAGCCTTTCGCTCCCATTAAGAGATAGACCACTAATTCATTGTAAAGGAATAAGGCGCTTAAAAAATTAACACATTGGAAAGGTCGAAAAATAATTACCAATAAACACTTGTTTTATAACCGTCAGAAACCCTCGGCGTGGAAGAGGGGCTTTCTGCTACCCAAATTTGCACTTAAACCCACTTAAAAAATTTCCGCCCCCTGGCTGCTCTACACCACATGCATTAGAACAGAAGGGGACGGGTTGTGTTTATAGTTTTAGAATATTTTTCAAAAAAAGTTAGGACAGGTATTCACGTAGATGGCGGCTGCGTGTGGGATGGCGCAGCTTGCGCAGGGCCTTGGCTTCAATCTGGCGGATGCGCTCGCGCGTCACATTAAAATAACGGCTCACCTCTTCCAATGTATGGTCCTTACCATCGATCAGACCGAAACGCAGTTCGAGCACCTGCCGTTCGCGTTCGGAAAGCGCTGCCAACGCATTCTGGACCTGCTCGCGCAGCATTTCGCGTGCCGCGGCATCCATCGGTTCCAGGGCATCGTCATCCTCGATGAAGTCACCCAACTGGCTGCTATCTTCATCCCCCACCGGGCGCTCCAATGAAACAGGCTCTTCTGCGGACTGCAAAATTCTTTGGACCTTGGCCGAAGCCCACTGCCAACGTCGTAGAACTTCCCCATCGAGTGGGGTACCCTCTTTGCGGGAACGCTGGATGAGATCGATATCCTCATCGGAAAGCATACCGGCTTCCAGCGCCAGTTCATCGTGGGTGGGTTCGCGGCCCAGCTGCTGGACCAATACCCGCTGTGTGCGCAGCAGGCGCGTGATCGCTTCGAATAGATGCACAGGGATGCGAATCGTACGGGCCTGTTCGGCAATGTAGCGGCTGATCGATTGGCGAATCCACCACGTGGCGTATGTGCTGAATTTAAACCCGCGCGTAGAATCAAATTTTGTCACCGCCCGCAGCAAGCCCAGGTTGCCTTCCTGGATCAAATCCAGGAAAGAGATCCCCCGGCCCAAATAGCGTTTCGCGATGCTGACCACCAGGCGCAGATTGGCGCGGATTAACGTCTGGTTGGCTTCATCCGCGTTGTACGCAATACCATCCAATTCGGCATTCAGTTCTTTCTCGTCCAGCAGATTTTGTTCGAAAAAATCCACCGCTGGAATCTGGTTGTCCTTGCGGATTTCCTCCATTAATTGATCGGCCTGTGAGGGAGGTATCAGGTAAAGGCAAAGGAATATGGTAAATGCGTGGCGTACCAGCCGGTCCCAATGTTCGTCCTTACCCCACGAGCCGTTATCCAGGAAATTGCGCAGGTAGGAAGGTTCATCAGCCTGCCACTGGCGCCGCAGCATATGAGCTTCAGAAAGGATCAGGCTTAAATCAGGAACTTCGTTCTCGTTCTGCTTCCGCGCTTCTTCCTGCAAATGCTCCCAGGCGTCTATCAACTCTTCGGCGATCGCCCGGTAAAGGCCATGTGCGCGCTGGTGATCGTTTTGGGCCAGATCTTTAATCAAGAGATCTATCCGCCGTTTGGCCTCAATGCGAGCCGCCAGGCGAAATTCGCTGTCTGCATCCAGGAGATGAATCTGTCCGATTTCCTTCAAGTATAAACGGACCGGGTCCTCAGAAAGCTCCAGGGCGATTGAGGGATCTTCAAGGATCTCTAATGGGTCCTCGACGGTAACTTCTTCCCAGTCATTTCCGGAAGGTGGCGTCGTTGGCGCTGCATCTTCGGGTTCATCTTTCTCAAGCATCTCTTCCGCCTTGGGCGGCAGAGGCACGCCTTCAAGTGGCTTAATGGAAGATTTACTACGGCGGGTTCTACGTGCGCCCGCAGACTGCGCCTTACCGTCGGCTGCACGGCCAGCAGGAGGCGTTTTTGGAGAGGAAGAAGGTGATTTTTGGGCGCGAGTCATGGTTTAATCATAACATATTATTCTAAATGCAAGCGCTGATCGAGGGCTTGATCCAAACGGTTGCGAATTTGTTGAAATTGGAAAAACGATTCCTGGTACGGCCCCAGGGTGAGGTCGCCCTGCTGCTGCAGTTCCTCTTGCATATAGCGCAGTTGGTTGAGCGTATCGGATACCCGCAGCAGGCGCAAACGCACAATGGTATGCACCAGGTCCTCGACCAGCTTTTCCGCGATCGGCTCCCCTTCAGGCATGGGCAGCAGCAGTTCGCGCGCCAGATCCTGGACTGATTCCGGTAGATTGTCCTGAATATAATTTATGGGCTCCATTTCATCCTGGTCCAGCGATTTAAGAATCAATCTTCCTAAAATCTGGTGTTCGGCGTACTCAAAATCAGTCACGCCCAGCCGGCTCAAACCGGCGCTCTGCAGGGCGCGATCCAGCATATCGACCGCGTCCGGCTGGCGCAGCAGCAAGCGTAAAGAGTGGATTTCCAGCTTGCGCGCAATCTGATCCAGGCCAATGTTGAGTTCGGCAGGCTGGGCTTTTTGCGTTTTTGGAATGCGCGGCGCGCGCCTTCCGCTCCGAGGAGAAGGCGCCTCGGCGCCCACCAGGGCCCGTTCATCCACGCGCAGCAAACGCGCCAGGCGCTGGCGGTAAGTATCGCGTTCGATGGCATTGGGCACATCTTCAATTAGCGGCAGCACCTGAGCGGCAATCTCGCTTTTGGTTTTCGGATCGTCCAGATCGCGCCCTACCGCCAGCGTTTCCATAACATGGATGACAACCGGTTGGGCGTTCTCCACAATTTTGGCCCATTCCTCAGGATCGCGCAGCACGACATCATCCGGGTCCATGCCGTCAGGCAGGGTGGTGACCCGCACATCCGCTTGCAGACGGGCCTCGTGGCGCAGCAGTCCGCGTGCATCAAACACCAGATCGTCACTGCGATCCATCGCCTGGCGAGCGGTTTCTAACCCGCGCAAAGTGGCCTTCACGCCGGCTGCGTCCGGATCAAGCGCCAATACGATGCGCCGGGTAAAACGTTTGAGCATGCGGATCTGGTCTTCGCTCAAAGCTGTACCCATCGGCGAAACCGCGTTCGAAAATCCGGCCTGGTGCAGCGCGATCACATCCAGGTACCCTTCGACAATCACTACCTGGTCCTGGGCGCGAATTGGCTTACGCGCCAGGTCCAGACCATACAGCAGGCGACCTTTATCAAATAAAACCGTTTGCGGCGAATTGAGAAACTTGGGAATGTCATCCGGACGGAGAATGCGCGCGCCAAATCCGCACATGCGACCGGCCATATCGCGGATGGGAAAGGTAATGCGGTGGCGAAAACGATCGTACACCCGGCTGCTTTCTTGCGCTTCGGTGACCAGGCCGACATCGAGCAGTTCCTGGGGTGTAAAGTCCTTCGCGGTAAAGTATTTAAGTGCCGCATCCCAGGAATCCGGTGCATAGCCCAGGCCAAAGGCCTCAATCGTCGCCATGTTCAAACCGCGTTTTTCAAGCAGGTATTCCAGCGCACCCTTACCCGCCTCGGTTTGCAGCAGATGATAACGGAAGAACGTGACTGCATCTTCCATCAGCCCGCGCAGGCGGGTAAATTGTTCCTCCTCAGCCTGTTTTTCCGGGGTTTGCACTTCAAGCTGGATGCCGGCTTTATCCGCCAGGACGCGCAGCGCCTGCGGAAAATCCCAGCCTTCTTTCTTCATCACGAAGCCGAAAATATCCCCGCCCTCGTTGCACTGGCCAAAACAGCGCCAGGTGCCCGAATCAGGAAAGACCACAAAAGCCGGCGTGCGCGAGTTGGGATGAAACGGGCAAAAACCAGTGTAGTTTTTGCCCGTCCGGCGCAGCTTTACTGTTTCGGAGACCAGGTCTACGATATCGATTCTGGCCTTAATTTCCTCTGATGCACTCATTTGGGATAAATTTACCGGAAAAGTGCAAATTAGTCAAATAAAGAAATCGCGTTTTAAAAACCTTCCAGTTTTGAGAAATCTGCTGCTCCCTGGGTGAGAGCCGCCACCTGCTGAAGCATTCCCAACCGGTTCGCACGGATTTGAGGATCCTCCGCCATGACCAGCACTGCCTCAAAAAATTGGTTGATCGCCGGGATCAACGGCATGAAAGCCGTGAAGAAATCCTCCACCGAGCCTGATCGACGGGCTGTATTCTGGGCTGTCCGCAAGGCGTCGAAGAAAGCCTGGTCGGCGGGATCGGTGATCGCCTCGGGCCGGATGTCAAACTGCTCGGGTAAATCGCGGGTAATGCGTACACAACGCGCGTACGCTGGCAAGATTGTGTTCCAATCGGAACGCGCTACCCATTCACTGAGGGTTTTCACCGCGCGGAACACCCCCGCCGGGTTAGCGGCTTGAGCCGCCAGGACGGCTTCCACCACATCATAACGGTAGCCCACCGGCATTTCCAGCAGGGTTGCGCGCATGCGCCCGGTGATAAATTCAAAGCAAGCCGCCAATATCTCCGGACCAGCCGTTAATGGCAGGCTCTCGGCGGCCAGGGCCAATCCCTTGCGCAGGTCAAAATCGAGATTGAGTTTACCCAGGCTCTGTACCAGGGTGATTGCGGCCCTCCGTTGGGCAAAAGGATCTTTGGTACCGCTGGGCGCCAGACCCGCTGAAAAAAGACCCGCCAGGGTATCCAGCCGGTCAGCCAGGCCAATCACCTGACCGGCTTTCGATTCTGGCAAGGAATCCTCCGCAGAGCGCGGCAGGTAATGCTCAAAAATAGCATTGGCCACATCCTCTGTTTCCCCTGAAGCCAGGGCGTAATAACGCCCCATGACCCCCTGCAGCGAGGTCATTTCGATTACCATGTGGCTGACCAGGTCAGCCTTGCACAGGTGCGCAGCCCGGCGTGCAACCTGGGCATCGTGCTCGTCCAGCCTGACCAGGGGGATAAGCTTCTCCACCAGGGTCTCAATGCGCTGCGTCTTATCCAGCATCGAACCCAATTTGAACTGGAAAGTCAGCGTACCCAGGCGCGGCAGCAAATCTTCAAGTTTATGGCGCATATCTTCTTCCACAAAGAAGGCCGCATCCGCGAAGCGCGCCCGCACTACCTGGGCATTGCCATCCGCCACGACATCCAGGTAGCGGTCGTCTCCATTGCGAACCACAATAAAATACGGCAGCAGCTTGCCATTCGCCCCATAGGTAGGAAAGTATCGCTGGTGCTTCTTCATGACCGAGGTCAGCACCTCGGGCGGCAGGCGCAGATGGCTTTCCTCAAATTTGCCAACCAGGGCGGTAGGCGCTTCCACCAATTGGGTAACCTCGTCCAACAAATCGTCATCCGCCCGGTCAACCGCACCAATTTCAGCCTTCAGGCCATGATTTTGAGCGGCAATCGCCTGGCGGCGTTCGGCCGGGTCCAAAAGAATGCCCTGCGACTTGAGAAAATCGAAATAGGCCTGGGGGTCATTCACTTCCACTTCTTCGGGTTGAAGGAATTGCAGTCCGCGGGTACACCTACCCGAAATCAATCCGGCGTATTCAAATGGCACAACCTGCGCTCCCAACAGGGCCAGCAGCCAGCGGATTGGCCGCGAAAAGGCGGCATTGCTGGCATTCCAGCGCATGACCTTGTCGAATTTGAGCGCCGCGATCCAACCCGGCAGCGCTTCCGCCAGAACCTGGGCGCTTGGGCGCCCGGTCTCCTGGATCACGGCTACAACATACTGCCCCCCTTCGATTTCGCGCACTTGCAGATCGCTAACCGCCAGGCCTTTCCCACGGGCAAAGCCTTCGGCAGCTTTGGTGGGTTGTCCCTGGGCATCGAAGGCGCGCTTGGCAGGCGGCCCCTTAACCACAGTCTCGCGATCCGGTTGGAGCGGTGCCAGGTCCTTGACCCACACCACCAGGCGGCGCGGGGTTCCCAGGATTTTCACCGTGCCGTGTGTCAGGCGCAGTTCATTCAGCCAGGCAGGCACGCCTTCACTGAGCTGCTCCAGGGCGCTTTCCAGGTCGGAAGCCGGCAGCTCTTCGGTGCCGATTTCGAACAGGAAATGCCCGGGGGCCGTCAGTTCCGGCAGGGCTGGGGTCGCTTTCTCTTGGGATGAGCTTTCTGCTTTTTGAGCCAGGGCCAGCGAGTTCTCCTCCCCCCAGGGGAAACCCAGCGCCTGGCGTTGAGCGAGGTAGGCTTCAGCCACACGCCGCGAAAGATCGCGCATTTTGGCAAAAAATGCCTGGCGTTCGGTCACTCCGATCGCCCCACGCGTATCCAGAATATTAAAAGTATGCGAGCACTTCAGAACGTAATCGTGCGCCGGTAAAACCAGTCCTTTTTCCAGGGCATTCAGCGCTTCGGCGCGATAAATATCGTACAACTGGCGCTGGTGGTCTACATCGGCAATCTCGAAATAGTACTTGCTGTGCTCCACCTCACCCTGCAGGTTAACATCGCCGTAAGTGCGGTCAACCGACCAGCGCAGATCACGAAAATTGCGCACATTTTGTAAAGCCATTGCGATCCGTTCCAGCCCGTAGGTGATTTCGACCGAAACAGGATCCAGCTGGATCCCCCCGGCTTGCTGGAAATAAGTAAATTGGGTAATCTCTTGCCCATCCAACCAGACTTCCCAGCCCAACCCCCAGGCACCTAAGGCAGGCGATTCCCAATTATCTTCGACAAAACGAATATCATGCTGCCGGGGATCGATCCCCAGCGCCTCGAGCGATTTCAAGTAGATTTCCTGAGGGTTGCCCGGGTCGGGTTTGAGAATGACCTGAAACTGGTAGTGCTGCTGCAGGCGATTTGGGTTCTCGCCGTAGCGTCCGTCATCTGGACGGATGGAAGGCTCCACATAACCTACATTCCAGGGTTCGGGGCCTAAAACACGCAGATAGGTTGCCGGGTTGTACGTTCCAGCGCCCACCTGGGTGTAATAAGGCTGCCAGATCAGGCAGCCCTGCTCCGCCCAAAAGCGCTGCAGAGTCATCATAATCGTTTGAAAGTCAAGCGGCTGGTTCATACACACTCCCGCAGAATAGGTTAATTGCAGGTATTATAACCGCAAACCAGAACCGCTCTCTCTCCACAAAAAACGACGGTGAGGAAGGGTCCTCACCGTCGCCATAATGATGCTGTCGAACTTTTACAATTCTTGCCTTTCAAAACGCCATAAGGCGACCAGCATAAAAACGATGCACCAGGCAGCGGTAGCCGCGATTTCGATCTGTGCTACCTGAGACAGGGTCTGACCCAGGGCCACCTGAGGGGCAATGTTTTGAAAGTCAACGGGCAAGAAGTACGCGATATCGGGAACGAAGGAAATCACGATCGACCCGCTAAACAGCAGCCCCAGCCCGATCCCAATCACCGGCCCACGACCTGGAAACAAGGTCCCCAGCATCAACGAAAAAGTCAGGTAGAACAAGAGGCCCAGATAAACCACGCCGAGGCCCAGGAAATACCCCGGAATCGCCACCAGTTTGCCGGCGGCTGCCGAAATTTCCACAATCCCGATCAGACCCGGGATTAACAGGATGAAGATCAGTATGCCCAGCCCATTGGCAGCCAGTTTGCTCAGGATGAAGGACATCCGCGCGATCGGTTTGGATAAGATCCAGGCTGCCGTTCCGGTCTGTTTTTCTCCTACGACTTCATCCTGGGCGAGAATCAGCGTGCCAATCGAACCTGCGATGACGGCGAAGTTTAAGAGAAACGACACCCCGAGCACCATCAAATCGCCCATCGAAGTTGTATCCCCCTGGCTGCGGTTGATTTCGGGTACCACGAAAAGGATGAACGCCAGAAAACCATTGAGTAATGCTACCCACAGGATTGTTTGCACAATCCAACGCCGGGTTTGGAACCAGTCACCCATTTCCTTATTGAACATGTTGCTAAACCCGCTCAACCTTGCGTTGCCGGAATAGGGGCGCAGTTTGCGGTGTTCGATTGCCGGGGCAGCGTTTGAGCCAGGAAGGTTATCAGCCATTTTTATCACTCCCTTCAACCAGGCTTAAGAAGACCTCTTCCAGGTTGTATGTTTTCCGACCAAACTGGGTCACCGTCAGGCCCGGATCTTCCAGAATCAAGCGCAGTAAATGCTTTTCGGCTTCCGCCTCATCGCTAATACTGACCTGCCATCGGGTAACTCCATCGGACGGCTCCGTCGAAAGGCTGCTTACCCAGGGTAAACTGGACACCCGGCTCTGAACCGCGCCTGTCTCGCCCTTGAGTGAAACCGAGTACACCACCGAAGTGTTGCCCCCCGCTAACAGCTCCTCAATAGGGGCTTCTGCAATCAGCTTGCCGTGGTTCAAAATTGCCACGGTGTCACTCACCCGCTGCACATCCTCCAGGATATGCGTCGAGTAAAAAATGGTCGTGTATTTGCGCAGGCGCTCCATCACCTCCAACACATCATGCCGCCCCTGCGGGTCAAGCGACGCCGCCGGTTCATCCAGGATGAGCAGATCCGGATAATTCACCTGGGCCTGGGCGATTCCTAAACGCTGGCGTTCGCCGCCCGAAAAACCCCGGATAGGGCGGTCGGCTTTGTCATCCAGTCCAACCAGGTCCAGGACTTCGCTCACCCGATCTTCAATCAGGTTCTTAGGTCCATCGTAAAAGAATTTCGCCACATAACGCAGGGTCTGGCGCGCCGTCATGTATTCGTAATAATGCGGGTCCTGGGCCAGGTATCCGATCCGCTTGCGGATCGAAACGCTGCTCAACCCAATATCCTCACCAAAGACCGATGCGCTCCCCGCCGTGGGACGGATCAATCCCAACAGCAGTTTGATCGTGGTACTCTTGCCGGACCCATTCGGTCCCAGAAAACCAAAGATAGAATTTTTACGCACGTTTAGATTGAGCTGATCTAAAGCTCTAACTTCTTTAAACGTTTTGGTCAGGCCCCGGGTCTGGATGACCATAAATTCAGAAATGTCCATGTTTTTCTCCACGGTTTTTGATTATAAATATCTATACGCACAAATTATCCGTAAATCAACTATTCTTGATATCAAGAATCGAGGTTGGGTGAGCTTATCCGGAATGGTCAGGATTGAGAACACCTTCCAGATCACCCACCTTTTTTCATCTCGCGAATGAAATGAGGCGTATTCAAACTGCGCTCTAACAGGTACGTCAGATAATACTGGATCAGCGCTTCCATTTCTTTTTGGACCGGCTGGGAAACCTGCGCCCGGCGGGCATCGGCATAAGAACTTCGTTGAAGGTGCCGTAAAAAGCGCAGTGCGTCCACTGATATCGGGCGTGCTTCAGGTGCAGTCCGCCCGTGGCGCGGGCAGAGCACGCCGCCAGCCATGGCCGAAAAATACTGGTCCTCGGCGCGGATTTCTTCACCACCTTGCACGCACACCTGCAGCTGCGGTCTGAAGCCGAGATGATCCAAAAGGCGAATTTCATAATAACGCAGGGGAATAAACAGATCCGCGGCAATCGATAGCCGGTGCAGCGTATCGACCAGTAAATTAAAAAGAGAACGGTTCTCTCCCTCTTCAAAGGTAAAGCGGTCCAGCAGTTCTAACACGTAACCGGCATAGCTGGTGCGCACCAGGTCTTCCCGCAAGGGCTGGTAGGCATCTACCGTATCAGCCTGGGTCACGATCCAAAAATCGCGCCCGCGGGCCAGCATGAGCGCGACCCGGGTGAAGGGTTCCAGGTGACCCGCTTTGCGCGAGCGCACCTTGCGCGCGCCCTTGGCGACCGCCCTCAGTTTGCCGCGCTCCCGACTAAATAACCCCAGCAAACGGTCCGCTTCGCCCCAATCGCTGTGGCGCAGCACCACTGCTTCGACTTTAAGTGTTTTTTCCATACGGCAAGCCCTGGGGCAATTCGTTTAATTTCAAATCAAATCTTTGGGGGTAAAAGCGCCCGGCAGCAGTTCGCGCACGGTTGTTTCCTGGACTAATTTTCCTTCGGCGTTGGCGATCAGGACCACGGTTTCCAATCCAAATTCCGCCAAAACCTGGCGGCAGGATCCGCAAGGTGAACCGGCGTTTGATGTGACGACGGCAATCGCCAAAAACTCACGCTCGCCTTCAGACACGGCCTTAAAGACCGCCACCCGTTCGGCACAGATCGTGGTCGGATAGGCCGCGTTTTCTATGTTGACCCCATCATATACCCGGCCGGAAGCGGTGATTAAGGCAGCCCCCACTGCATAATGGGAATAGGGCGTGTAAGCCCATTGGCGCGCGTGCAGCGCGGCGTCAATCAGATTTTGTTTGGTCTCGTTGGTCAACGTCATGGGTAGTTTCCTCTTGCGGCTGGTCTTCTTTTTTGCGCCGTGCGCGCACCATACGGATGCGCCGCCCGCTGATCTGTTCCACGGTCAGGCCCCAATCCTCGATTTCCAATTCTTCCCCGCCGGTAGGCACACGGCCAATCTTGCCGTAGATATACCCGCCCAAAGTATCCGCCACATCTTTAGTCAGGTGCGTACCCAACTGTTCATTGACATCATCCAGATCGATCCGGCCTATGAATGAAAACTCATCGGGACTGATCATTTGATACAGCTGTTCCTCACCCTGATCGTATTCATCCCGAATTTCACCGACAATCTCTTCAACGATGTCTTCCAGGGTCACAATCCCGGCTGTACCGCCGTACTCATCAACCACAATCGCCATGTGCACCCCGCGCAGCTGCATCTCTCGCAGCAGTTCATCCACCTTCTTGGCTTCGGGGACGTAATACGGCGGGCGCAGCTGTTTGCGGATCATATCCGGGCTGTCCGGGTTGAGGCGCACCCGCAGCAAATCCTTGGCATACAAAATTCCCAGGATGTTATCAATCGAATCGGCGTACACCGGGATGCGCGAATGACCAGACCGGGTAAAGGCTTCAATCGCATCCGGCACCGAGGTGCTCACCTCCAGGCCGTACACATCGATGCGTGGCACCATGATTTCTCGACACAGAGTCTCTCCGAACTGAAAGATCGAGTAAATCATCTTGCGTTCGCCTTTTTCCAGGCTGCCTTCGGGCTGTCCGGCCTCGACCCAGCTCTTCAATTCATCATCTGTAACCGCTGAAAGCTGGCGCTGTAAAACCGCGCTGGGCCCTAACAGGCGGACCATTAGCAAGGTAAACGGTTTCATGATGAAATCAATCAGACGACCCAGCCATAACAAGCGCAGCGTCCAGGCTTCGGTTTGCCGCAGAATCAGGCCCTCGATCGCAAATTCCAACACCAGCACCACCACCCCGGTCACAAGCAGCAACCCGGCAGCTACCCCTGGGGTTTGAAGCAGAGGAAACAGTTCCAGCAGAAGCAGCCAGGTCAGTACTGCCAGAACAAAATGGACCAGGGCCACAGATAATCGCAAGGTAACGCGCAGGCGAGGATCATCCAGAAAATGAATCGCCCGGTCAATCGCGTTGGGGTTCTGCTCGCGCAATCCCATCAGGTGCGGCAATCGGGCATGGACCAATGCCGCACGCACCGCCGCAACCAGCAGATCAAACAAAAATACCGCCAAAAACAAGGACAATGTATTACTCAACTGCATCTCTTTTCGGGAAGGGCCTTGCCGGCACCCCAACCACTGTTTCATGGTCACCTACGTCATGGGTGACGACCGCCCCGGCCCCTGTCCTGGCTCCTTCGCCAATCGTGACTGGAGCCACCAGCATGGTATCCGAACCGATAAAAGCCTTGGCACCGATCACCGTCTTATGCTTTTTTTCCCCATCATAATTGCAGGTAATCGTCCCTGCGCCAATGTTGACATCTTCACCAATAGTGGCATCGCCGATATACGAGAAATGCCCCATCTTCACCCCGGCAGACAGGCTGGAATTCTTAATTTCACCGAAGTTGCCCATATGGACACCCTTCCCTAAATGTACCCCCGGGCGCAGATGGGCAAACGGCCCCATACTTACTTCGTCTTCCAGAACCGATTTTTCAATCAATGCAGCTAAAATTTTACAGCTATTCCCCACCTGGCTGTCTTCAATGATGGCATTGGGGCCAATTTCACAACCTTCACCGATCGTGGTCGCGCCGCGCAGATAGGTGTTGGGCCAGATGACCGAATCCCGGCCAATGCGCACGCCGGGCTCGATATAAGTAGATTCAGGATTGATTAGAGTGACCCCTTCTAACATCCAGTGAGTATTAATCCGCCGGCGAAAGATGGCTTCGGCTTCCGAAAGATGGACGCGGGTATTGATGCCCACAGCCTCGGTTGCATCCTCGGTTTTTACCGCGTGCACCTCCAGGCCGTCTGCAACCGCGATCCCCACCAGGTCGGTTAAGTAGTATTCGCCTTTTGGGGAAATCTTGATGCGGTGTAAGGCCGGCCACAACCAATCCGAACGAAAACAAAACACACTTGGGTTCAACTCACGCACCGCCAGGATCTCAGGGGCGGCCTGAGCCTCCTCGACGATCGCGATCACGGTTCCATTGGGGCCGCGTACAACCCGTCCGAACCCATGCGGGTCATCCAGTTCAACCGTCAACATCGAGACCGGTCCCGGATTTTCTTTCTGCAGTTCAATAATACGGCGCATCGTTTCTGGTTTGACCAGCGGCATATCCGCATACGTGACCAAAACCAGGTCCGTCTGACCGGCAAGCAGCGGCTCGGCTGCCATCACGGCGTGTCCGGTGCCCAACTGCTGTTCCTGTACCGCAAAACGGGCCGCGCCGCCTACTGCCTGGCGCACTGCCTCTTCGCCGTGCCCTACCACCACCACCGGTACATCATCGCACACCAGGGCCGCGTTTTCCAGGGCGTGCATCACGAGCGGTTTTCCCGCCAGGGGATGCAGCATCTTGGGAAGTCTGGACCGCATGCGCGTACCGTGACCCGCTGCCAGAATAAGGGCAGTAACTTTCATAAATACTCCTGAATATCTGCTCGAACAGGTCTTTCCACCAGGGTCGGTGATAAGCATGTTCCCCTGGAACCCATGAAACGCAAGCAGAAAGATAATAACATTGGTTTATTATTATAGCTGAAAACAATCCGGGTTAAGCATGAGTGATCATGCTTAACCCGGATGTTCGAGACTGGGGCGCCTGGGCTCGAACCAAGATCCACAGCTCCAAAGGCTGGTGTGCTGCCATTGCACTACGCCCCAACGATGCCCATGATTTTAACACACAAAAAGCGAAACTGGCAATAGCGCTAAAAAAAACGCCGAGATTGGTAGGGATAATCTCGGCGGACAGGGCAAACGCTCAGGTTTGATCCTCGTTAGGCGTCAGACCCAACTTACGGGCCTGATCATACGAAAGCGCATCTGGATTTTCAGTCGGACCGGGTTGGCCTTTTAACGACAATTTATCCCAAAACTCGTCTACGTCTTTATCTTTGAGTTCTTCTTCCGATTGAGACAATAAGGTTTCAAAATCAACCAGGGACTGCCTGTCGAGGGTTGATTGCGGCTCAACGACCAGATCATCCTCCAGCGCTTCCACCGGCTGTGGTTCGATTGAAGCCGGCACTTGTTCTGATGGAACCGCAGCTTCAGGGACGCCTGTCAGCATGGGGGGTATGCCTGGCAGCACCTCGCGCAGCGACTGCTGCGCATCCAGCGCCTCTTCCACGGCTACTGCCATCCGTAGAGCCGAACGCCCCGGATGGACCAGCACCATTAAGGCATAATCTCCGGCTGGAGCCAGCACCAAATGGTAATCTTTGCCAGGGAAGGCCATGGCGTGCTGTGAAATCTCATTCCCCACCAGGCGCGCCACTTTACTACCTGCGCTGAGCACCGCCATCACCGGACCAGCCCACTCGGTCTCCAACGGTATATCCGGTACATCACCGGCCTGGGCCACAATCCGGCCGCGTTCGTCGAGAATAAATATCGCCGCCGCACCTACCCGCTGGCGCAGCCCCACCACAATTTGCGAAAGGGTGACATGGGGCGTTTCCACGCTGTCGGGGGCGGAGGTTGGTCCTGGTAAAGGCCCGGTAACTTTTTTCCGAGCATCCTCTACATAAGCTTCCGGCAGACCGCCCAAAGGCGTCAGCGGGGTCCCCGACGCGATATCCAGGCAGCGTCGCGTTGCCTCCAGAAAACGACCCATGTCCAGCGGTTTCCGAAAGAAGCCATCCACCTTTAATTGGCGCACGTTTTCATCCACGCTGGTTTCAGTCATCCCTGTAATCAATAAAACTTTAAGCTCGGGATGGCGCGCGCGGATTTTTCTAACCAGCTCAAAGCCAGACATTCCCGGCAGGCGAATATCACTGACCAGCAAATCAAGCGGCATGCGGGTTGCCATCAACAGCGCTTCTTCAGCAGATGGCACCACATTGATCGTCAGGGTCGGATCCAATGTCAAAAAAATCGTCTGCAGCAGCCGGCCTAATTCTCGGGCGTCGTCAACAATGAGTACTCGTTTCATGGGTCACCATAAAATGGGGCTGGGTTTCTTAATGGCACTTCGCCCCAATTTCCTCTCTCAAGCAACGCGCCAGCAGGCAACCATGTGGTTGGGGCTGACTTCTTTAAATACCGGCTCTTCGATCTGGCAGTGGTCCATTGCCACCGGGCAGCGCGGGTGGAACCGGCACCCAGAAGGCGGACGCAGTGGGCTGGGTACATCCCCGGTGAGAATGATCCGTTCGCGGCGCAGATGCGGATCCGGAACGGGAATCGCCGACATCAGCGCCTGTGTGTAAGGATGGAGCGGGTTCCGGAAGATTTCGGTGCGGGTGGTCAGCTCAACCATCTTGCCCAGGTACATCACCGCCACCCGGTCAGAAATATGCTCGACTACGCTCAGGTTGTGTGCGATAAACAGGTAGGTCAGGCCAAGCTCTTTCTGCAAATCCCTTAAGATATTCAGCACCTGCGACTGGATCGAAACATCCAGGGCCGACACCGGCTCATCACACACAATAAAGCTGGGCGTCAACGCCAGGGCACGCGCAATGCCAATCCGCTGGCGCTGCCCCCCGGAAAATTCGTGAGGATACCGCCGGGCATGGTAATCTTCCAGGCCGACTTTTTGTAAAGTCTGGATGACAATTTCCTGGCGGTCCCTGGGATTGCCAATATTGTGGATCGTTAAACCCTCCATAACCGAATCCCCGATCGGCATGCGCGGATCCAATGAAGCATAAGGATCCTGAAAAATAATCTGCATATTGCGCCGCATGGCTTTCAGGTCAGCGCCGCGCAGTTGAAAGACATCCGTGCCATTATAGATCACCGAGCCAGAGGTCGGTTCGATCAATCGCAGCATCGTACGCCCGACGGTCGTCTTTCCACAGCCCGATTCGCCCACCATGCCCAGGCATTCACCCTCGCGGATTGCAAAACTGACATCATCGACTGCCTGCACCCAGGCTACCACCCGTTGAAAGATGCCGCCGCGCACAGGAAAGAATTTTTTCAGGTGTTCCACTCGAACTATTTCTTTAACTTCTTTGTTGCTGGTTGGATCTAATGCCATTGAAAACCTCGATGATCAAAGCTTGATGGGAGCACGGTGGCTGTCGTGATTGGCATAAAGCCAGCAGCGAACGGTGTGGTTAGAGCCGATATCCTCAAGCTCAGGTTCAACTTCGGTGCATATATCCAGATTGTACTGCACGCGCGACCGGCAGCGGGGGGCAAAACGGCATCCCGGCGGAAGGTCGACCAGGTTTGGGACTGTTCCGGGGATGACATCCAGCTGATCGGTCACCTTTCCCAGGACCGGCATGGAGGCGATCAAACCCTGGGTATAAGGATGAAGCGGATTGTCAAACAAAGGCTCAACGCTGGCTTGCTCCACGATCCGCCCGGCGTACATCACCGCGACCCGGTCGGCCATTTCTGCGATCACGCCCAGGTCATGCGTAATCAGGATGACCGATGTGCCCATCTTTTCACGCAGATCGCGCATCAAGTCCAGAATCTGGGCCTGGATGGTCACATCCAGGGCAGTAGTGGGTTCATCAGCGATTAACAACGTGGGTTTCAACGCCAATGCCATGGCGATCATCACCCGCTGTGCCTGCCCGCCCGACATTTCATGCGGATAAGCCCTGGCCTTGCGCGACGAATCGGCAATCCCAACCAGTTTGAGCAGATCGACCGCCCGGTCCCATGACAATTCCTTTGCCATATGTTCGTGAATCTGAAAGACTTCGCTTACCTGGTCGCCCGCCCTGAAGACGGGGTTCAGGCTGGACTGCGGTTGTTGGAAGATCATGGAGATCTGGCTGCCGCGCATTTTGACCATTTCCGATTCCGGCATTTTAAGCAGGTCTTGATTCTCAAAAAATATTTCACCTTCGGTAATCTTTCCAGGAACACCCACCAGGCGCATGATCGAAAGTGAAGTAACACTCTTTCCACAACCAGATTCACCCACCAATCCCAGCACTTCTCCAGGAAATACAGTGAAATCGACGCCATCCACAGCTTTGACCACGCCGTCTTCGGTAAAGAAATATGTTTTGAGGTTGCGAACCTCCAATAATGGTTTTTTCGATGTCAAATCTACCACTGGTTCCTCACAAATTCAAAAAATGTCCGATACAAAGGGATAACTTCCATCGCCGCGGGTCTGGCACATCGTGCAATCCGTACCCCTGGAGCATAATAAAATAAGGCCATCGGCAATCCAGAGATGAGGGGAAAATAAAGCGGATCAAAGATGCATAAATTTCAGAAAGAATTTCATGGTTACCAATAAGCAGAAAGCCCCCATTTGCCGGTCAGCGCAAATGTCCCGTGGAGGCTGAAATTTTTTATAGCATACAACAAAAAGAAAGTCAATAAAACAGAAAGACCAAATGCACCAGACAATCGCACCCTCTTATCATAAACGTAAAAACGCTAAACATCCAAAAAAATGAGTCTAAGGCTGGCAAGCCGGATTAATATCGAAGTTTTCCAGGTTCCATAGGCTGCTGCGAGCGGTCACATCCATCTCCATGTTGCAAAAATCCATCCGGCTGATGGCAATTTTGATCGGGAAGTAAAGGGGCAGGGCTGGCAGATCCAGGCTGAACAGGCGAGCGGCTTCCTGGTAATTCTGGATCATATCCGGCGCATCGAAACGGGCCTGCCGGGCCTTCTGGCAGGCAGCGTCATATTCCGGGCTGCTGTACCCCGTAAGATTGCCCCCGATCCAGTTGTTTTTGGCGGTCGGTATAGAGCGCGTTTCATAAAGGAAGCAAGGAGGCTGACTGCCAGTTTCCCAGGAAAACTGGGCCAGGTCGAAGCTCCGCCCGAACAGCACCCCATCCGGACCGGGCGCATATAACTGCCCCGGTTCAAGTGTCTGGACAGTGACTTTCACCCCGCATTCCGCCAGGTCTTTGGCAATCAGCTCGGCCGTTTTCTTACGTGCCGTGGCCATGGGTAGTGTAAAGCGTGACCTCAAACGGCGTTCCCGGGAGCGCGTTGGTCACCTTTTGCGCCGTGCGCGGTGTGGAGGGGTCGTTATCCTCATCCACCCAGCCCGCATCCGTCAGCAGTTGGTTCGCTTTAGCCACATCATAAGGCAGGATAACAAGATCGCCCTGGAGCATGGGATGCCCCGGGGGCAAAAATGTGGCCGGAATGCTGCTGAGGCCGTAAAAAAGATTCTTAACCATCGCCTGACGGTCGATGCAGTACGCGAACGCCTGTCGTACGCGGATATCCGCGAAAAAGTCCGGGGGATCCTGCGCAAGATTCACGCCATTGTCATAAGCCGCCGGCTTAAGGTTGAAATCCAGATGCTCCCAATCAGGACCTTGCCCGATATAGGCCTTTAATTTCTTCGCGGCTTGCAGTGCCACAATCTGCTGCAGCTGGTCCTCCAGCAGTGTCGTCTGGTCGATCAGGTCACATTCCCCGGCTTGCAGCGCCGCCAGGTTGTTATCGCCAGGCTCGCCTAAAAAGCGGAACACCAGGTTGTCAAACTTGGGCAGCCCCTCGCCGGCACGGAAATAATTGGGGTTTTTACGCAGGAGGATATTCGAACCGGCTTTCCAATCTTCAATATAATAGGGCCCCCAACCCAGTGGTTTGCGGGTGATTTCATCCACGCTTTCCATATTTTCCGGCTTGTATTTTTCCCAGGCGTGCTTTGGCAGCGGCAGGAAAAAGAGCCCTTCCAGGCTCTGGGGAGCAAAACCCGGGTGACCGGTCCATTCGACGGTCACATCATCCACCGCCTGGTAAGATGCGGTCAGATCCACAATCCGTTTGGATACCTTGGTTGCCGGGTCGGCGGCCAGGTTGAAGGAATAAACAGAATCGGCAGCGGTCAGCGGTGCGCCATCCGACCATTTCAAACCGGCTAACAGGCGAAACTGAACCTTCAGGCGGTCCATTTGGAGCGCTTTTTTGCCATCCCAGGTTTGAGCGCAGTCTGCCCCGCTGCATCCAGATGGGAGCACGCGCGCGCCTGCCGCCAGGTTGATCGGGTTGCCGTCTGCATCTACAACCAGGTCTCCGGCTTTGACATCGACCGGCTCAAATACTGCATCTTTATCCGCCACCGAGGGCAGTTTTTCCAGGATCACGGGTTGGGCCGCATACTGGCGGTTGTCAATCGGCCCATCATAAATGGCCTCCAACACGCTCCACATACCAACGGAGCTTGAACCGTACACGAATAACGAGCTGGGCTCCTGGCCAAGGCAGATTACCAGACTGCGGCTGGGGATCTCAGATGGCCTGGGGGGAAGGGTCGGGGTCGGCGTCAACGGTACCGGTGTATTGATACTGGGTAAAGGAGTGGCTGGCAGCGGAGAAGGGGCCGGAGAGGGTTGGCCCTGGCAGCCGGACAATAAAATACTGAATAATAAAATAATGAATATTCCATACCGAAGGATGATGTGCATAAAGTCTCCTCAGGGCGAAATTATACCTTATGCCTATCGCCTGGGAATGGTGGGGTTTGCTCATCCGGCAATAAAAAAGACGGTGATTTTGTGCGCAGCGCACAAAATCACCGTCGTATGATTCGCAGGCTTTTTTACTGTGTCCCCTGCAGGCGCGGATCGAGCGCATCGCGCAAGCCGTCACCGATGAAGGTGAAAGCCATCACCACCAGGGAAATGAATATCGCCGGGGTGAGCATCAGCCAGGGTTGGGCATTAATCGCCGATTGACCTTCGGTCATCATGGTTCCCCAACTGGTGATAAAAATATCGGTCGGGGTAGTAGAAGGCACCATACCCAGCCCCAGGTAACCCAGGGTTGCTTCGGCGATGATAAATCCTGGAATAGCAAAAGCGGCGGTGATGATCAGTGGGCTGAGGCTGTTGGGCAGGATATGGCCGAACATGATCCGGCTGTCACGAGCGCCAATGCAGCGCGCAGCTTCAATGAATTCTTTTTCCTTTAGAGAAAGCACCGAACCGCGCACGATGCGCGCCACGCCCGTCCAACCGATGATCGCCAGCGCACCAAACAGCAAGAACAGGCCGTTGAAGAGCTGCCCGATCCAGGTCTCACGCAGTGCCATCATCACAATAATGAAAAAGAGCAGGTCTGGAAAGGCGTAAACCACGTCCGTGAGGCGCATCAGCAGGTTATCTACCGTTCCACCGGCATAGCCGGCAAACAGTCCCAGCATGACACCCACGATCATGATGATCACCAGGGGAACAATCCCCACCACCATCGAAACCCGTGCTCCATAAATTGCCCGGCTGAGCACATCCCGGCCTAAAGTGTCTGTGCCCAGGAGAAAACGCGGATCCGGCGCGTCACCCGTCGGGCCAATCTTGACAAAAACTGGCGGGAGAAAACTTTTACCGGAATGCATCTCCAGCGGGTTCATTGGCGCGAGCACGTTGGCAAAGATGGCAATGAGGACAAATACGCCAATAATCACCATGCTGATCACAGAGGCTTTATTGCGGATCAGGCGGAACCAGGCGTCTGAGAATAAAGAGCGACGGGCAGTAGTAATCTGGTGCATATCCGCGACCTGTTTCAGTTGGGCTTCAGTGCGAGCCACGCTGGAACCTTTTTCAGGTTTGGGTGGAGTAGCGGGATGAGTGTCTTCTGTCATTTTTATTACCTCAGTCGCTCAGGCGAATACGCGGATCAAGAAAAACATAGATTACATCCACGCTTAAATTAGCAACAGCCACCAGCACCGAATACAGCAGGGTGGTGCCCATAATCATCGAGTAGTCGCGGTTGCGAATGGATGTGACGTACTCTTTGCCCATGCCAGGGAAGCTGAACATGGTTTCAATAATAAACGACCCGGTCACCAGGCCAGCCAGGGCGGGGCCTAGAAAGGTTACGGTCGGAATCAGCGCATTTACAATCATGTGGCGGAAAATTACTACCCGTTCTGACAGGCCTTTTGCCCGGGCGGTACGGATGTAATCCATGCGGACCACTTCCAGCATCGAACCGCGGGTCAGGCGCGCGGTGCGGGCCAGGGTGCCAAAACCCAACACCACCGCCGGCATGATCCAGAACACAAATTTATCCCAATTATCGGGGACGATTGGAATCCAGTGCAGGATCGAGCCAAACAAAATAATCAGAAAAATCGCCATCACAAACCCGGGAATCGAGATCCCCACCGTAACAAGAAACAAGCTGAGATAATCGATCCAGGAATTTTGCTTCAAGGCGGAGAGGACCCCAACCGGGATGCCGATGATCACCGCCATTGCCAGGGATAGCAGTCCCAGGCGCATCGAAAAGCCGAATTTACTTTCTAAAATCGATTGGTCCGCAGGGGGTTTAAAGAGGATGTCTTGGATCATTAATCCACGACGACGGTAAGAAGGTCCCATGTTCAGGCAGACCAGGCCGCAGGTGAATACACCTTTGCTGTTGGTGTCGCCGATCAGGTAAGACACAAATTGGCGCCAAAGCGGCTTGTCCAGACCATAATAGTCATTCAACAGGCGTTGGGTTGTCGCATCCACCTGACGCGCGTTTAAATCTCGATCCCAGGGACCGCCAGGCGCGCCATGCATCAAAATAAAGGTGATGGCTGAGACTACCAGAACCACCGGAATTAACCAGAGCAATCGCCAAAGAATATACTTTATCATAAGCCAGATCCTGTAATGGGTTAAAGGGACCTGCTGGCCGGCCGTTTGGCCGGCCAGCAGGCATTGCTGAAACTTAGTTTATTTCTCGATGGTGATTGAGGTTGGAACGTTGTCACCCGGCATGACAGAGTCTTGCGGGGTCAACGCCAGACCCTTCACCCATGGTTTCACCATGTAGGTATTCACGTTGTTCCACATGAACGCCACTGGGCAACCGTCGGTGAGCAGCTTCTGAGCCTCGGCATACAGCGCCATACGCTCTTTATCATCCAGGGTCGAGTCAGCCTTGGCCATCAACGCGTCCAGATCGGGATTGGAATAGCCAATCCGTTCGCCGAAGGCGCCGGTCTTCCAGTACACTGACAGCCAGTTCTGGGGATCGGGGTAGTCCGCGCACCAACCGAGGATGTAAGCCTGCGGCGCAGTCTTGACGTCTTTGGTCAGGGCAGTGTAAGCCGTGGATTCAACCGGGTTGAGGCTGATCTTCAGGTCAGGTCCGAAGACTTCCTTCCACTTCGCGGCCAGCCACTCATACCGGGTGCGGTTGCGTGGGCTGTCGCTGAAGGTCAGGGTGACCTCGGGCAGGGCCGCCACGGTCTTGTACGTGGAGTTGGCGATGGCCTGCTTGGCTTTCTCAGGATCGTAACCCCAGCGGTTTTCGGTCGCATCGTAACCGGGGAAGCCTTTCGGAATCCAGGTCAAAGTCGGCGAACCAAGACCGTTCAAAACGTCCTTTACCCAACCTTCGCGGTCCAGCGCATAGGAAAACGCTTCGCGTACCTTCTGGTCGGTGAAGGGCTCTTTCAACTGGTGGAACATAACGGCGAAGGTGCAGGAACCGGGGTAGATCGTGGCTTCCTTGCTCAGCACAGGATCTGATTGAACCGTCTTGAGGTCTTCGGCCGCCAGGCCAACGATATCAAATTCATCGTTCTTGTAGGCTGCAAAAGCGACAGCACTGTCAACAATATAACGATATTCAAGGTTAACCTGGGCTTTGGGGCCCCAGTAGTACGGGTTGGGCCAGAAGACGGATTTCTGATTCTCTTCCAGGGTTTCCCAGATGAAGGGGCCGTTGCCAACGTGGTTCTTGACGTCCAGCCACCAGTTATCGCCACCAGCCGTGATCAGTTCTTCCTTCGCGGGGAAGGTTACCCACAGGCCCATGACAACATGGAAGTAAGGGGCTGTCTGCTCGAGACCGATCTTGAGGGTCAGGCAGTCAGCCTGGTCGTAACCCGTGCAGGGAGCGCCGGTAGAATCGTAAGCGTGCACTTCCACCGCATCGCGCAGTTTCTGCAGGTCAGCATCCGAGATGGTCGACAGGTCGGCACCGCGGTAGGCGCCCGCACCCTTGATGTCATCGGTGATGGCTGCATATTCGCCAGCCGTTGCCGGGTTGACGTTGCGCATCAGGGAATACTCAAAGCGCTTGGCATTCAGCAGGCTGCCGTCAGAATACATGAGGCCTTTGCGTATGTTAAAGGTGATCTCAGTCGCGTCGGCATTGTATTTCCAACTCTCAGCCGCAGCCGGGACGGTATTCAGATCTTTGTCCAGACGGGTGAGACCTTCGTAGGCCTTGTTCAAATGCCCAATTTCATTAACGAAAGAGGACTTCTGGGGGTCGACGATGTCGGGGAAACTGCCCAGGTTAACCCGCAGGGTTTCTTGGGCCGCAACAGGTTCGGGCATTTTGGTTGGCTCGGGGGCCGTGGTGGCCGTGGGGGCCATGGTGGGCTCGGGGGCCTTGGTGGCCTCAGGCGCCGTGGTTGGCGCAGGGGCCGAGGTAGCGGGAGCCGACGTTGGCTCAGGAGCCATCGTAGGGGTCGCCGCGGGGGCGCAAGCAGCCAGAATCATGCTGGCCAGGATAAGCGCCGAAAATACAGCAAATAACTTTGAACGCATTTTTTCTCCTCCTTCAAGAGAAATGAATGTGGATGGACGGATCAGGTAAAAACTCAACAATGTTTTTCATGTATTTTTGAGCAATCACCTCCTTTAATTCTTTCATTCCCATCCCGCCCGCTTCCTCAGCAGGCGGGATGAGAGAAAGCATTAATGAACCATATGACAGGCGACAAAGTGCCCGGGGCTCATTTCGCGCCATTCCGGGGCCACTTCAGCGCAGATTGTATCGGCCAACGGGCACCGGGTGCGGAAATGACAACCAGATGGGGGGTTGGCTGGAGATGGAATTTCACCCTCCAGAATTTGGCGTTGACGCTTTTCTTCAACGACCGGGTCTGGAATAGGCACTGCAGATAACAGCGCCTGGGTATACGGATGAAGCGGGTTGGCATACAGATCATCCCGAGGGGCCAGTTCTGCGATAATGCCCAGATACATGACCGCCACCCGGGTGCTGATATGACGCACCATGGACAAATCGTGCGCAATAAACAAATAGGTTAAGTTGAACTGCTCCTGCAAATCCTCAAGCAGGTTGACCACCTGGGCCTGAATGGACACGTCCAGGGCAGAAATCGGTTCATCACACACGATCAGTGATGGGTTGAGGGCCAATGCTCGGGCCACACCCACCCGCTGGCGCTGCCCACCGGAAAATTCGTGCGGGTAGCGGTTGGCGTAATCGGGGTTTAACCCCACCAGCTTGAGTAAATCTTCAACCTTTTCTTCTGATTCTGATTTACTGGCCAGATTGTGCACCAGGAGCGGCTCGCCAATAATCTCACCCACAGTCATGCGCGGGTTTAAACTGGCATAAGGATCCTGGAAAATCATCTGCATTTTCCGGCGCATCTTGCGCAGGTCCTCGCCCTTAAGCGTAACCAGGTCTATCCCATCGAAGATGACATGACCGGAAGTCGGGCGGTGCAGTTGAAGAATCGCACGCCCGGTGGTGGACTTACCGCAGCCCGACTCACCCACCAGGCCCAAGGTCTCCCCACGATGCACATTAAACGAGATGCCATCCACTGCACGCACGGCCCCTACCTGCTTGCGAAAAATCGTCCCACGCATGATCGGAAAGTGTTTTACTAGTTTATCAACTTTCAAAAGTACATCAGTGCCAGCCATTAACGCTCCTTACCAGTCGCAGGATCCACCCAGCATGCAGCGCGGTGTTCAGGTTCAATATCCATCAAGGGAGGATTTTCATGCAAGCAGTGCTCAACGCGATAATGGCAGCGCGGAGCGAATGGGCAAGCTGTAGGCTTATCATAAAGCACCGGGGGAAGGCCTTCAATCGAAATCAGGCGCCGGCGTTCATGGGCATCCATACGCGGTAAGCTGCCTAACAGGCCAATCGTATAGGGATGCTGAGGGTTAGCATACAGGCGTTTCACCGGGGCTTCTTCAATGATGTACCCGGCGTACATCACATTGACCCGGTCCGCCAGTCCGGCGACAATGCCCAGGTCGTGGGTGATCCAGATAACCGCCATGCCCAAATCGTCTCGAATTTTTTTGACCAGGTCAACGATTTGAGCCTGAATAGTGACATCCAAAGCTGTGGTCGGTTCGTCAGCGATCAGCACTTGCGGATTGCAGCTTAAGGCCATAGCAATCATCGCCCGCTGGCGCATTCCACCCGAAAATTGGTGAGGATAATCTTTCAAGCGATCCGCGGCATTTGGAATGCCCACCATCTTGAGGATTTCTGCTGATCGTTCGTAGGCTTGTGCCGAACTCATCCCCAGATGGGTTTCCAACGGCTCGATCAACTGGCGGCCAATCGTCAAGACCGGGTTGAACGAAGTCATCGGATCCTGGAAAATCATGCTGATTTGAGCACCCCGCACGCGGCGAATTTCTTCATCGCTCATTTTCAACAAATCTTTTCCTTGAAAAAAAGCTTCGCCAGCGGATATTTCTCCAGGCGGGGTAGGAATAAGACGCAGCATCGAGAGAACTGTGACACTTTTTCCACAGCCACTTTCCCCTACGATCCCTAAGGTCTCGCCTTCTTTGAGGTGAAATGAAACGCCGTTTACAGCGTGGACGGTTCCTTCACGGGTACGGAATTGAGTTTCTAGACCCTGGATATCTAGCAGGTCAGCCATGAAGCGGTATCCTCTTTATCCATATGGAAATGTTTGATAATGGGCATATTATTTGATGTTAAACTCATTCGAGTATACCCGCAAACGCGGTGAGTGTCAAACAAACACCGCTTAATTTAATAAATTGTTTATAATTTTGCTGTCGTTGCATTAATCTACAATTATAATTTATTTATGAATTCTCACAAGATTGAACATATTTTACCTCATTTATCCTGCAAATACGCATTTTGGTTTCGACAAAGTGGTAAACCGCCCATTTTTGAGGCGAATGCGGATTCATTTTCTTCTGCTTCTCTGATTAAGATTCCGATTCTACTGGCCTGGGCTTCGCTTGAACAAACCGGGGAAATCAGCCTGGATGAGGCCTGTGAATTGGATGCTGAACCCCAGGTGAAAGGTGCTGGTTTTGCGCGTTGGATGAACACGCGCCGCCTCAGCTACCACGATGTACTGCTGATGATGATCGCCACCTCTGATAACCTGTGCACCAACCTGGCCATCCAGCGCATCGGCATGCAGCGGTTGAATGAAATTTTTACCGGTCGCCTCGGGCTTTCGGGTACGGTTTTACAACGCAAGTTGATGGACTTCGATGCCCGCGCCCGCGGTCTGGACAACTTCATTTCCGCCCAAGACTGCCAGCGCCTGTTTGATCTGGTCCACGCGCTGCCTTCGCGGCAAAAAGAATGGGTCGAAACCATGTTGTTATCCTGCCAGGATACTTCTCTGCTGATGCGCAACCTGGCGCGCGATTCGACCCGCTTTTACCACAAGACCGGCTCGATCCCCGGCGTACTGCACGATTGGGGTTACACCCGAGCGTGCGACATTTTTCTCCTGACCAACAACGTCACCGACGAAAAAGAAACCAACCAGGTGTTCGGCATGGTTGGTGAACAGATGCTTGTCTGACCCGGTTGAGAGCAGTCAGAAAGCGCCTGCCCTGATACCGATGTTGTCCACGCAGACTGAGTACGCCCTGTCGGGCGTGACCTTCGTGTACGGTGAACTTAACCGTCTTGAATGCACTTCGCGAAGCTCAATCCCTGATGGCTGACTGGCTGGCTGAAAAGCTAGATAAGATCTTGCCCGGCGAGAAACAAGGCAGCCAGTGTTTTTGAGTCATAGAACGCCCCTCTTCTGGCCATGCTTAAACTCATCTTCAATCGATAAAGACTCGAGATGGAGGAATTCATCCTCATCCTGTTCCAAAGGTGCCGGTGATAATTGGCGGCCCAGGTAAAAATACATCAGTTCGCTGGAATAACCTGGCGCGAGATATGCTTTTCCAAGCAGTTTTAATTCACCGGCATCCATCCCGGTTTCTTCACGCAGCTCACGCCGCGCACCCTCATAGGGGTCCTCATCTTTCTCCAATACACCGGCCGGTAGTTCTAGCAAAGACTCCTCGGCGCCCATCCGATATTGGCGCACAAACAAAATCTGACCCTCATTGGTCACTGGAACTACAGTAATAGATGGGTTGTGCTGCACCAGGTCATACACCCGCACTTTCCCATCCGGGAGACGAACCGTCAGGCGTTCAACATCAAATGCTCTCCCCTGGTAAGCCACATCGCGTTTTTGAATTTCATAATTCATTCCAACCTCCATAATAAAACTGGGTAAACTTGCCAATTTTCGAACACTGATATTCGCTGGCCCGCCCAATATGTTGATTTAAAAAGCCGCTCCTGGCGCTTGTAAGCGGCAGGAGCGGCCAATCGTCACTTGGTGGATCAGGGGATGTGTAAAGATTGACCGGCAGTTAAATTGTAAGGAGATTTTAAACCGTTGGCTATGATAATGCTGTTTGGATCAACATCGCCATAGGCACAAGCAATTTTGTTAACCGTATCACCCGATTGAACCACATAGGTATCCGGATGAGCTCTTAAGGAACGGCTGCCGTTAGCCGAGTTCCACGTTCCGCTCTGCGGGATCTTGACCGTCACCCCGGTTACCGCCAGGGAATTCATCGATAAGCCGTTCACCGCCAGAAATTCTCCCAGGTTGAGATTATACCGGCGTGCGATGCAAATATAGTGATCGCCCTTTTGGATTGTGTAGCTGGAGGGGCGTCCAGGGGTAGCCGTGGGTACCACGATCTGCGGGTGGGCTGTCGCCGTGGCTGCCGGGGGGGCTGGCGGCTGGCTGGTGGCGCCTTCCACAGGGACCGCCGTAGGTTGATCCGGCACCGGCGTAGGATTTTCTACAGGCTGCCCGTTAACAGCGGTAGGCTGCTGGTTTTTAGCGATAGCGGTTTGTGTGGCCAGCGTACCAAAAGTTGTGGTGGCCTGGGTAACAGGGAATGGAATACCGCCCCCTGTGGCAGTTGCAGCAGGAGCAGTCGATGCTGGCCGTTCACATGCGGTCAATGCCACCCCTAATAAAACTGCAAAGATCATCAACATGACAATTTTTTTACTCATTCCAGAGTCTCCTAGTTCTTGCCTGCAACACTGCCTTTTCAGCAAGCTTAAAATTTTCTTATATTAGTAAAAATAGTAGCATAACCCGGGTATTGCGTCAAGCATATCTCTGCGACAATCCACGCTTGTCCTTAAGGACTACAAACTACGAACAGCATTCCGTATGGTTACAATAATTGTGCCAGAACCAGTTCTCCACTGCATACAAACGGAAATTGCCCGGGAAAAGCCAGGCATTTTTATCCTGCCCATTTTTGTCATCACCAACTTCCCGCCGCTCTTCCTGATGTACAAGATGCTGCCCTGCATATGTAGGTTAGGCTGTTCTGCTGCCCTTTCCGTTCCTCATTTTTGTACGTCTGCTGTAGCAGCACGGGTTGAAGTCGTACAACAGCGCCAGCAGTTGATTTTTTTATTGGGATATTTGTCAGACAGCGCGGGAATAAGATCATCCACCAAGGTGACTTTCAATCCTGTCGACTCTCCCCCCATTCAGGTATGATAAACAACGGAGACAGAGTTTCAGGGAATCTCCGAACTGTTCATCGTGGTCTCCTCCTTTGGCGAAGGCCTCCGCGGGGCTCTTCCTTACCGAATCCCAGCGGAGGTCTGGCATTTAAAATTACTTAACCCCGAATTTAACAATCATTGTCATTTTTTGTCCAGATTGAGCCCCCATCAAACTCAATTCCCTTCCTCCTGATTCTGAGAGGAAGGGAATACAAAATTTAGGTCAATTCATAAAACAGAACCTGAAACTTTTACGATTCGATCACGGGTAAAACGACTGTAAAAGTGCTGCCCGCGTCGACGGTTGAATCCACCCAGATCCGCCCGTTGTGATTCTCCACGATCGATTTAACGATCGCCAGCCCCAGGCCCGTGCCAGAAATTTCGATATCGGTATTGCTGGCGCGGTAGAATTTATCAAACACGTACGGCAGGTCGATCGCCGGAATGCCTGCGCCTGTATCCACCACCTGCAGGATAATTTGTTTTTGGGTTGGCAAAACTCGCAGGGTAATTTTCCCTTCAGAGGTGGAATATTTGATCGCGTTATCCATCAAATTCTCAAGCATGGTGCGGATCTGGATCGGATTTGCCAGCACTTGAGGGATGTGTTCTGGAATTTCCAGGACCAGACGCTGTTTCTTGGCTTCTGCCTGTATCTGAAAACTTTCGATAATATACCGCAGGATTTGATCGAGTTGAATGGCTTCTTTGCGAGTATCAAATCCGGCTTCAATTCTCCCCAGGTTCAGCAGGTCATCAACCAACCCGGTGATATTATGAACGCTTGATTGTACTCGCTGGATATAATCCCGCTGCGTTTCCGAAATCGGACCGGCCCGTTCGATCAACTCCACGTAACCCAGAATCGCGGTCAAAGGAGACCTCAGGTCGTGCGAAACCGTACTCACAAAATCGCTTTTAATCCGGTCGAGTTTCTTAAGGCTGGTGATATCATGCATGGTGATCACCATGCCAACCTCAGGGATAGTGCTTAATAAAGCGCTGAACTCGCGCCCATCTTCGGTGGCAAATTCCGTCCGGTTCGAATGCGTGCCGCCTGTGGAGAAAATCAGATCCAAAATTTCCGATTGGACGATTAATTCCTGATATGGTCGCCCGGTGATTACCAGATCGCGCCAGCCCAGGGCATCGATGATCGTTTTGTTGGCAAAGACCAGGCGTTGGTCCTGGTCAATCACAATCACACCATCCTGGATGTTGGTCAGGATCGTGTTGAGCTTATTATGCTCCTGTGTGATCAAAGCATACAAATCGGCATTGTCGATCGCAATCACCGCAAATTCCGCCAGCGCGGCCAATAGTTTGATATCTCGCTCGCGCAATGGGCGGCGGTCCATACGGTTATCGACCCCCAACACGCCAATCACCTGATCTTTGGATTTCAAGGGCACATACGCCAGGCTGTGCACAAGGTAAGCGGTTTTGATTTTTTGCGGGGTCTTTTCGTCCAGAGTCACTGGCTGCCCGGTTCTCAATACTGCCCCGGCCAACGTATCCTGAATTGGCAGGCGAAACTTGCGCACAAAATCTTCCTGGAAATTCCTCGCCGCGCGCATGTACAGCTCGCCAGTCGATTTATCCAACAACAGCAGGCTGCCTTCCTCGGCACCGGTGAGTTCAACCGCGGCATCTACCAGCAGCAAAAGTACACTGTCCAGATCCAGGGTACCGGTGATGCTGCGTCCCAGCCTGGTCAAAGTTTCCAATTCATCCAGCCGCTTTTGCAGGCCGGAGGTCGCCCGCTGGGCTTCCTGCAGCACCCACTCTCTCCGCAGGCGGGTTCTCATCAGGCCGTTCTGCACAGATTTCAATACTTCATCCGCTTTCAGCGGCAGGCACAGGTAATCGCTTAATCCAAGACGCAGCGCGTTTTTTAACACCTCGGGTTGGTCGGATTTCACGAATAATACGATCGGTACCGCTGGATACTGGTGCAGTACTGAGGTTGCAAATTCCAACCCATCCCCGTCGCTCAACTGCTCCCCCAAAATCATCAGCGCCGGGCTGCCAGAATCTAGCTCCTTCTGAGCAGCAGCCGAATCGAGACTAACGGCGACATTGTATCCTGTTGATTTCAATACTCTTTCCAACAAGAAAGTAACCTGGGAATCAGAGATGACAACAAGAATAGTTTCTTTTTGATTAGTAGACATAACACCTGTCAAAGTGAGGAAGATCTAAGAAATTATTGGCAGCGTAAAATGAAAAGTGGTTCCTGTTCCGGGCTGGCCCTCCACCCAGATCTTACCTTTTTGCTGGGTAATAATTTCCTTAACCAGTGCAAGATTGACACCTAAACCGCCAAAACGTTGAATGCGTGTGTTTAGCACTTTTTTATGGCCTTCCGGGTTAAATAGTGCTGCGATCTGATGATTGTCCAGGCCAGGACCGCTGTCACGAACCATAATATGGGCCTGGTTTGCATTCGCCTTTTCAATTCGGATGACAATCTGGCCACCCGAGTTGGAAAATTTTAAAGCATTGCTTAATATGCCATCCAACGCTTGAGAAATAGTTCCAGGATCCGCTTGTACAATCACACTTTCATCAGGGATTTCGGTTACCAGCGCCAGACCGCCCTGCTGGGCAAAACTCTGGAAACGCTGCACCGCCTGCCGGACTGTATCAGAAAGGACAGTGGTTCTATCGGATGCAGCCTGATTGATCCTGGGAGGGCTGATGGCTTCGGTAATCTTGCCCATGGATTGCAGTTGGTCCTGCAGGTGGGCTAATTCCCTGCGCTGATCCGGGTTCCAACGGGCAGTAGGATCCTTGGCCAGCTTATCAAATGAGGAGAGCGCGTTTGCCAGGGGGCCGCGCAGTTCATTTTTCACTTTCATTAAGATCTGATTGTTGATTTTTTCGCCAGTTTGTGCCGATCCCGCCATGCTTTCCAGGTTGCGCGCTCGCTCTTCCACCGTGCGAAACAGAAGAGCGTTAGAGATCGAGATCGATGCATAATCTGCCACTGCCTGGAGCAAATGCTGGTCGCTGTTATTGAAAGACAGCGGTTTGCGGCGCATTACCGTCAGCAGGCCAATCACCTGCTTCTGCAATTTAATCGGCACAATCAGTGCGGATTGCCCGAGTCCGGCAATCTTAAATCGCTTTACCGGCTCACCGTGAATAAATAATGGCTCACCAGAAAGGGCCACTAATGAACTGATGCCATCATCCCACGGCTGTTGAATATGTTCGGCAACACTGGCTGGCAAACCACGCTGAGAAACGAGTAAGAAGGGGGCTTTATCATCCTTGCGCATTAAGAACCAGCCCAGGTCAGCCTGGGTCACGCGGGTCGCTCCCTCCAGGATGCGTTCAAACAGCAGAGTCTGATCGGTAATCGAAGTGACGGCTTTGCCAATGGCAAAAATCGTGGTCAGTTCCCGGACACGGGACTGCAGTTCCTGGTTGGTTCGTTCCAACTGGCGTGAAAGGATTTCTCGTTGTTTATGCTCCCGCCCCGAACGCAGTACCCGTTCGACCACATTAATCACTTCGGGTTCTTTTAACGGCCAGAGCATATAATCTACCGCCCCGAGACGAAAAGCCTGAATGATATCGGCTTCCTGGCCTTTGCGAGCAAGAACAATCACCGGAGTATTCAACCCCTGTGAAGTTAATGCGACCATCAAATCCTTACCGCTTAAACCTGGCAGATCCAGGTTAGCGATGATCGCATCCGGTCCAATTTGCAGTGCCCGGTTGATTGCAGTCGTGGCATCACTCACGACCTGAGTCTGGTAGCCGGCAGCTAAAAGCGCCTGGCGCGCAATTAAATCTGCCACCAGGGGATCGCTCTCAACTACCAAAATTCGGTCACGTACAGGTTCGGCCACAAGAATAATAATAGCACGGATATAAAAAAACATACCCTTAACGCTGCACGAGTTTCATTAACCTCAGATGGACAGAGCCAGCAAAAATCAATTAAAATAGTCTATAATAGTTATCTTATTTCAATACGATCTGGGTGCGGATGGTTGAAAAACCAGGTGCGCACCATTGTACTTCAGCATATCGAAAAGGTATAAATTAAATGTCTCCTCTCCCTTTCCCCTCCAAACGTGCCGCAATTTATCAGGATATCCCCGCTGAAAAATGGAATGATTGGCGCTGGCAGTTAAGCCACCGCTTGAATTCGATGGAAGATTTCGAGAAAATCCTGCATCTGACCGACAGCGAACGCAAAGCACTTTCTACCCAGGGATTGTTCCGCGTAGATATTACCCCCTATTTTGCATCGTTAATCGATCCTGACGATCCGAACGATCCAATCCGGCTTCAGGTGATCCCCACTGCCGGTGAAATTCAACCCTTCACCGGCATGATGGAAGATTCGCTGGCGGAGGACCGGCATTCACCGGTTCCCGGCCTGGTGCACCGCTACCCAGACCGGGTGTTGATGCTGGTTACTACCCAATGCGCATCGTACTGCCGCTACTGCACCCGCTCACGGATTGTAGGTGACCCCAGCGCCACATTTTCGCGCTCTGACTTCGAACTGCAAATTGAATATCTGAAGCGTACTCCCCAGGTGCGGGATGTGCTGCTGTCGGGCGGCGACCCCCTGACCCTGGCGCCCAAACTGCTGGAAGAGCTCCTCGGCAGACTGCGCGAAATTCCCCACATCGAGATTATCCGCATCGGCACGCGGGTACCGGTTTTCATGCCGATGCGCGTTACGGATGAGTTCTGTAATATGCTGCAAAAATTTCATCCCTTGTGGATGAACATTCATGTCAACCATCCCAATGAGATCACCGCGGAGCTGGACCAGGCCTGCGACAAACTGACCCGGGCTGGCATTCCGTTGGGCAATCAATCTGTGCTGCTGGCAGGGGTTAACGACTGCGTGCACATCCAGCGCAAACTGGTCCAGGATCTGGTGCGGATGCGTGTGCGGCCCTATTACCTTTACCAGTGCGATCTGGTGGAAGGCGCCGGACATTTCAGGACACCGGTTGCCAAAGGTGTGGAAATTATCGAGGGGCTGCGCGGGCACACCTCCGGGTACGCTGTGCCAACCTTTGTGGTGGATGCCCCCGGCGGCGGGGGGAAGATACCGCTCATGCCCAATTATCAATTGAGTATGTCTGACCATAAAATTGTGCTTCGTAATTATGAGGGCTTTATCACCACCTACGAAGAGCCCATCAACTACCCCGTACACGATCCAAAAACGTGCAAATACTGCCAGAGCAAACAATCCGAGCCTGGTCAGGATGGCGTCTTTGGTTTGCTGGATGGGGAAGAGATGTTCATCAAGCCTGAGTACTTCGATGAACTGCACAACCGCGGCGGAGGGATGCACCGTCTGCGGGCTGATGAAACTAAATGGAAACCACTTGGAATCGGATCAGGAGAGAAGGACGTAAAGAAATGAAGAAGCTAATTTTTTCCCTGTTTTTTATTTTGTCCATTGGGCTGTTGCTGGTGGCATGCGCTCCCGCCGACAGCGCAGACTGCGCCAATTTACCCTCGGACGGATCCAAAATAAAGATCGACGGCGCCTGGTCAAGGGCCGTTGTGGACAGTTCCGGGACCAGTGCCGCCTATCTGGTAATTAATAACTGCGGCAGCCAACCGGATGCGCTGATTAAAGCTGCAAGTAATGTCGCCGGTATGGCCGAGGTGCATGTCACTGAGACCCGGAATGGGATCACCATGATGTCCCAGGCCAATCGCATTGAAATTCCGGCTGGAAAAAAGGTCGAGCTGAAAGAAGGGGGCACACACGTGATGTTGATGAAGCTCAATCAGGCCATTAACCCGGGCGACCCGGTGGAGATCACCCTGACCTTCGAAAAAGCCGGGGAGATCAAAGTTACCGCCCCGGCAAGGGCCCCTTAATCCATAATAATCTTTATCTTTATCTATTTATATTTACATTTATATGAAGAAGCACCCCGTGGTCTCACGGGGTGCTTCTTCTTTTACAGGGAAAATGTTATGCAGCCCGGGGCGTTTGCCAGACATACCACAGCGCGCCGGCCCCCGCCAGATCCACCAGGAAGGTGAATATGAACCCGGCCACCGGGATGGCTGCCAGCAAGGCAAAGATGAGTGCACCCAGGGCGAGTGCCCAGAACTGCTGGACATTGGCTTGCGCCGACAGCCGGTTCAGCACCCATCGCCCAATGATCAGCGACAGGATCAGTTTGCCCGCCCACAGGAATAGCGTGAAGAACAGGGTTAGAGCCAGGCCATAGGTGGCAAAACCCAAGCCAAAGATGATCCCTGATAGGTCAAACAGGGTGGTGACCCCAAAAAGCAGTCCAACCAGCACCAGACCGATCGCCACCATCGGAATGGCAAACAGAGCGATGATCAAAGTCAGCAGCCCAACCGCCAACGAAGCCAGGGGGCGAAGCTGCAGTTGAATTTGCGCCCGGCTGTATACCTCCGGTACCAGCCACAATGCCAGGGCACCCAGGATCAGGATGGTGACCAGATTTCGCAGCATGGCCCACAGCCAGAACCCACTCCAGTTAAACCCTGGGAAATTGGTTCGCGGCGTATTCATGCGCTGTGTTTGTGAAACGTCAGGAACTGGCGTCTGGTAAACGATCCCCCCGCCCGGTGCGATCTGGATCGAACCGCCTTGATCCACCTGGCTGGTATAGATCAGCTTACCGCCAATTTTTGCGCCTTCAGAAATTCGCAGCCCTGGCTGGATCGGTGAGGGCATATCCGGCCAGGAATAGCTCCAAAAACGATATGAATTGATATCCGGTGCTGAGCTCGCATCGGCTACGCGCAGCACAGCATCGCCGCTGATGCTGCCGTTGATCACGATAGCTGCAGCCGCCACATTGGCGTTGCGCATCTGCCCGTTCAAAGTGGTTTGGTACGTTCCGGCATACAGGTCGCGGCTAATGCTCGAGTCGGGTTGCGCGGTGAAGTCAAAGCCGCCGTAAAACAGGTTGCGCCCAACACTGGCCCCGCCGTCCAGCATGAACCCGGCCGCCCCGCCAAACACCGTGCCTTCTACTTTTCCGCGAACCGTAACCGACGAAGCTCCGACGAACAGGTTGCCTTCGATCACCGCTTGCTGGCCGATGATCACATGCCGCCCACCGGCAATTACATCGCTTTTGACCGTTCCGTTAATCGTCACCGTGTTTCCGGCCGTGATCAGGGTGCCGTTGATCGTCCCATCCATCACCACATCGTTCGCCACCATCACCAGGTCGTCATCGACGGTTGTGCCGGCAGCGATCTTTCCATTGCGATCGATTTCAAGGGCCTGGGCACGTCCGGCCACCCCGCCCAACAGCACCGCGACCAGCACAAAAACCGCGGCCCATCGTAAGAACAGTTTCGATTTTGCAGACATATTTCCTCCACCTCATTTTGAAAAACGAACTATATACGGTATACGCAGTTTGTGGAGAAAAGTTTTACCCAATCTTACTTGCTGGAAATTTTTTCGCGCGCCTGGTGGCAGCGGTTCAGATTAGCGCGCATACCATTTGCCAGCAGACTGCCGTCGGCACCGGTGGCGATGAACCGGAAGCCCATTTCCACCAGCCGGTCCACGTCATCCAGGGCGGGCAGTAGAATTCCTGCCGCTTTACCATGCGCCTTGCAGGCAGCCGCCACTTTGGCAAACGCTTCCCACAGCAGTGGGTTGGTGAACTGGCCGAAGATGCCCATGCTGGTGGAAAGGTCGGTAGGCCCGATGATTAAGGCATCCACGCCATCCACCGCGGCGATATCCTCCGCGTTTGTGATGGCTTCCGCGGTCTCGATCTGCACCGCGGTCAGCAGTTCCTGGTTGGCCCGTGCAAAATACTCGTCGAAATCAAAGCCAAAGGCATTGCCGCGCAGCAGCCTGGCCACCCCGCGAATGCCCTGAGGCGGGTAGCGCATGGCCCTCACCACCTGGGCCGCATCTTCCGCGCGGTTAATCCAGGGCACGATCACCCCCGAGGCGCCCATATCCAGCACGCGTTTGATCAATGGAAAGTCATTCCAGACCACCCGCACCACCGGCGCCGCCGGGGTAGCGGAGGCAGCCTGCAGCTGGTGCACCAGGTCGGTAAACCCACCCATCCCGTGCTCGCCGTCCACCCAGAGCCAATCATACCCGGCTGCTCCGGCCATTTCGACCGTCAGGCTGGAACCAAGGTTCATGATCAGCCCAAACAACAGTTCATTATTCAATACCCGGCTGCGAATAAAATTTACCATGTGTCGCTTCTCCTCAAAGGTTTTTAGGGGTATTCCCCCACGATATTGGGACTTTCCCATCACGTTTTAATCTTATTTTACTCTTCTCCGGTGTAAAATAAGAGCAAAAGCAGAATGATTAACTGAAATGAACAAATCCAACTCACCCGCTCGCGGTCTGGTGCTGGACATCGACCGCTTTGCCACCCACGATGGTCCCGGCATCCGCACAGCCGTTTTTCTTAAGGGCTGTTCGCTGCACTGCGCCTGGTGTCACAGCCCGGAATCCCAATGTTTTTCACCGGAACTCTTATATATGGAAAACCGCTGCACGGCCTGCGGCCTATGCCTGGCCGCCTGTCCCAGGGGTGCGCTTCAACCGCTGGAAGTGAAGGATGGCGCCTGTCGGGTGGCATTAAACCGCGCAGAATGCGATCAATGCGCGGCGTGCGTGGAGGTGTGCTATCCGGGCGCATTAAAACTGGCCGGTCAATGGTGGGATGCGGAAACCCTGGCCCTGGAAGTCGCCCGGGATGCGCCTTTCTTTGAATCATCCGGGGGAGGGGTTACATTAAGCGGGGGCGAGGCCAGCCAGCAAGGCGAATTTGCCATCGCTTTTCTGGGCGCCTGCCGCCGTCTGGGACTGGCGACCGCTCTGGAAACCAACGGGGTCGCGCCCTGGCGAATTTTTGAGCGGCTAATCAATGCCACCGATTTGTTCTTATTCGATCTAAAACTGATGGATGCTCAGGCCCACCGCCGGTTGACCGGCGCATCCAACCGGACCGCGCAATCCAATTTGCGCCGGCTGGCCGAACGTGGTGCGCAAGTAATTGCGCGTGTGCCCTGCATCCCGGGCCTCAATGACGACATTGTTAATATAGAAGCCACTGCCCGCTTTGTCCGCGAACTGGGCCTGACCGAGATCCACCTCCTGGCCTACAATGCCGCCGCCCCGGCCAAGTACGCCTGGCTGGACCGGCCCTATGCATTGCCAGAATTGGCAACCCAGGACAATGAAAAAATGGAATCTCTGGCCGCAATCTGCCGTACCTTCGGCCTTAATGCTCAAATTATTCGCTAATTTTTTGTTTTTCTCAGTGCCCTCCCTGCCTCCGTGGTAAAAAAGGAGATTATTAATGCAGCCCATAGCCCTCGAACAACCTGCCGCAACCCCGCTCGAAGCACAGCGCCTCTCCCCCCGCGTCAAACGCTTATATGACCGCCTGCAGGATTCCATGCTGCGCGCCCAGGAAACCTGGCGCCCGGCGCCGATCGTTCAAGATCCTGCCCTTGCCGGGCTGCCGCTGGTCCTGCGCCGCGCCCGGGCTTTCGCCAGGGTGCTGGATGAGATGCCGGTCGAAATCGCCGCAGATGAATGGATCGTCGGCAAAACCGCCCGCGGCGGCCGCATCCTGCGCACCGCCCTGCCCGAATTTGTCACCGCGGCTGAAAGAGAGGAAGCCAGGGCCAAAGGCCGCGGCATCCCCATGGGGCTTTCCCACAAGGTGCCGGACTACCCCTCCGTGGTCGAACGCGGTTTGAGCGGCATCCTGGCGGACATTCGCGACCAGATGTCCATCGTCCAGGCCCGCCCGGACTCAGATAAAAAAACTGAAACCGTGCAGTGGATGCAGGCCATGCAGATTGAAATCGAGGCCGTGCTGCGCCTGGCGCTGCGCTACGCTGACCTGGCCGAAAGCCAGGCAGAGTCAGCTGCGCCTGAACGCGCGCTCGAACTGCGCCGCATCGCCGCGGTTTGCCGCAGCGTGCCGCGCAAACCGGCGGAGAGCTTTCATGAGGTGCTGCAGAGCGTTTGGTTCGTGAACTACGCTTTCTACTCCACCGGCACAAATCTTTCCCTGGGCAGGTTCGACCAGTACTGCGGTCCGCTTTTGGAACGCGACCTGGCCGAAAAGCGGGTGACGATCGCTGAAGCCCAGGAGATGGTCGACTGCCTGTGGATCAAATTCAACGACCGCGCCCAGATCAACCGCGAGAACTTTTCCAATCGCGCCGTCGATCGCCCCTGGCAGGCCGGCCTGCGCTGGCGCACCCTGCTGGGCAGCGACAACGCCGATGCCGTCAACCACTTTGGCCAGAACCTGCTCCTCAGCGGCATCCGCCCCGACGGCAGCGACGGCACCAATCCCCTGACCTACCTGATGCTCAACAGCCTGGAAACCTTCGCCCTGACCAGCCCGGTGGTCACCGTGCGCCTGCACCGCGCCTCGCCGCCCAAACTTGTCCGGCGCTGCGCCGAAGTGCTGCAAAAAGGCGGCGGCATGCCCTATATCGATAACGACGATGTCATCGTTCCCGCTTACCAGAAGCTGGGCGTACCCCTGGAGGATGCCCGCGAATACGCCAATTCAAACTGCTGGGAAACCATGATCGCCGGAAAATCGGACCAGGAACTGATCCGCGGGTACAACTTCCTGCTGATCCTGGAATGGGCCCTCAACCGGGGTGTCTCGCGGGTCAGCGGGGCCCAGGAAGGGGTCGACACCGGCGATCCGCGCCTGTTTTCCTCGTTTGATGACGTCATGGCTGCCTGGAAGCGCCAGATGGATGCTTATCTGGAAAAGACCATCGATTATTTCGGCGCGCACCTCACCCGGGGCGACCTGGCTCACTCCAATCACGGGCGCACGGCCTACAACCCCCTGCTCTCGGCCCTGGTGCAGGACTGCCTTTCCCGCGAGAAGGATATCATCCGCGGCGGGGCGCGCTACGCCATCTGGCATGTGATGGGCGAAGCCGTCGCCAATGCGATTGACGCCCTGGCGGCGATTAAGAAGCTGGTCTATGACCAAAAGAAGGTATCCCTGGATGAGGTTCTAAATGCTCTGGCCCAGAACTGGGAAGGGTATGAAAACCTGCGCCAGCAAATGGTCAGCCGCGCCCCCAAGTTCGCCAACGACAACGGCTACGCCGACGCCATCGGGCAGGAGATGATGGCCTACTTCAGCCAGCGCACCCGCTTCTACGCCTCCCGCTACCCGGCCATCATTTTTCCGGCTTCCGTGGGCACGTTTTCCTGGTACGCCTCCATTGGCAATGAAGTCGGCGCCTCCTGCGATGGGCGCTTCTCCGGAGACCCCATCACCCCCAATTTCAGTCCCAATATCGGTATGGATCTTAACGGGCCGACCGCCGCCGTGAAATCCTATGTGCAGATGGCCATGACCGACCTCGCCGCCGGCGCGCCTCTCGATCTGCGCTTCTCCGCCAGCAGCCTGCGCGGCGAAGCCGGCGCCGCCCGCCTGGGGGCCTTCATCCAGGCCTTCATCGCCCTGGGCGGCAACATCCTCACCATCACCGTGGCCGATGCCGAAGAGCTGCGCAAGGCCATGCTCGAACCCGAGAAATACCGCGGGCTGCGCGTGCGCATGGGCGGCTGGACGGCCTACTTCGTGGCCCTCAGCCGCGAACAGCAGCTGCTGCACATCCGCAAGGTCGAACATGGGCTGTAAGTTGTAGGTTGCGTCTTTGACGCACCGTTCACACTTCTCACCCCAACCCAGTAGGGTGCGTCCTCGACGCAAAATCTTGTAGGGTTTTACCTTTGATAGCTCATTAACAATTTACCTTTTCTAAATAATCAACGAAGCCCTCGTTCAAAGATAATGGCAAAGCTAATTGCTGTGGACAATGAAGTGGAGGAGGATCCCCAGGCCAAAGGAGATGATGAGCTTCAAAATTACGAGCGGGCCAGCGCTTGATTTCTTGAAGTTGGCCTTGCTCATCCGGAAAATAAGCGACGAAATTACGGGTAGCAGGATCAAACCGGACCTGGACGAATTGACGGGCAAAAGCACGGCCCACCTGATAATATTCGTGCTCACCACCAATCGTAATCTGGCCCGTCTTGCCTACCTTGCGTTCTAAAAGGCAAGTGGCCAAGAGCGCATCCGTCTTGCGCAAATCAAACAGGAACTGTTCATATGCCGGATGATACTCTCGGAGCGGATGAAGTAATTCCGGATGCGCGGTTAGAGGCGGTTGTCCTCCGCAACCTTTTGCTCGGGAAGGGTAGCGAGTGTTCAATTCTTCTCGGCACTGACTGAGATAAATCTGTAAATCTGCGTGTGAGCGGTGGAGTTGCCCATACAGACCATAATCGTTGAGAGTGCGATGGCCGCGTTCAACTGAGCCATTTTCTGTAGGTCGTCCGGGTGTAATCCTCCTGTGACCAACACCTAACCCAGCCAACCATAAGGTAAATAGGGTCGGTAGTTCTACAGCAGTGGCTGCCAGAATAGTCTCACCATCCGTTTGGATCTCCTCAGGCAAGGTTCTCCATTCCGTGAAGCATGCTCGCAAGGTGGCTTGAACGTCCAAAAGCGGTACCCGGCTCGTGTCTCGCCCGGATAAATACAAATACGCTCCAATATGGGCTCCACTGAAAGGATCGGTCACCGTATGCATTTGGACCGTTTCCCCACCCTTTAGATGGATCCTCACCTTGAAATCGATCTCCCAGCGTTGGTGGGTGTGAGTAAGAATGACCTGCGCTAATTCCGGCAGTTTTCTTTTTGGCCGTCGCCGATTATCTGGGTCCTCATGTAAAAACCGCCCAATACTGGCCGGACTGGGAAGCCGTTTCCCTTTCAGATCTGGTTCATCGTTCAGATGGATCCACAAGCTGATGGGCCCCCAACGGGGATGTTGCTTACGAAAATCCGTGATACATTGAATCACTGTGGCGTGAAATTGGCTTAGCGCCCCTCGTTTCGGTATGTGCCATTGGCTCTTGATGCCCAGTCCTTTCTTCTGCTTTTGACACCAATAGCGAACGCATTCCAACGATACTCCACATGATTGTGAAATCACGGCGTATGTTTCTCCTTGTAGGTTCCGGCGATAGAACTCCACCCGTTGGCCTTCACTCGTCCGCTCGCCCATAACCACCTCCTAGGTCCTTTTTAATATCCTTCTTTTCGGACCAGAAGTGAAGATATTGAACGGTGAAAAGGTAATTTGTTAATGAGCTAATTCGGGTATAA
>CAVYIF010000022.1:0-112546 GCA_963768585.1 uncultured Chloroflexia bacterium | reverse complement strand
ACTTTTGTACCATTTCAAGTGAAGAATGTCCTAATAGTCGTTTTAAAGCTGAAAACGTCTCCGGAATTCCGCAAAAATTCGATTGAAAATGTATGCCTAAAACGGTGGGGGTGGACATTCTTAACCCCGGCCTTGACACCAAGGTCGACCAACAGCAACCGAATTGAGTTGGTATCCATCGCGCGACCAGATCCAGATAAGGAATAAAGGATCGTTCGGATCAGCATCTTTCCGAGTAGCCAGATAACGCCACAATGCCCTCTGGCCAACCTTGCCAATGAAAACAGTACGGGACTTGGTTTTACGCATAGAGTTGCCGTAAGGAGTGATCATAAGCTCCCCTGTTTTTGGATCATAATCGCTGATCTTGCACCTGCCTGCCTCCCCCGCTCTGACGCCTGTATCGAGCAGCAAATAGATCAAAGCTGATGTCACGATCTGCAGTCCGGCGGCGCATCTTAAATGCTTGCCGGTTATGTGGATTTGCTTCACGAGTATACTCAGCCGCTTTTAGCAGGGCTTTTACTTCATCCGATGTCAGAGGATGGATGACTTTGGGATTTCGGGCAGGCAACTTTAGCTTTGCGTCCGGCCGCCGTTTTAACCGAAGCTCCTCCTCTGCCCAATTGAAAAACGAACGGATGCCCTTCCAATGGTTCTGGAGTGTTCCCCCTGACAGCTTCTGCTTATCCCCATTCTTTCGTTCTGGTACATAATCGTCTTGCAAGTAAACAAAATACTCATTCAAGTTTTTCAGGGTAATGCTTGCCACGTCTGGATCATGCAGATACTCCGACAAATAACTCAGAACATACCGGTACAGATCGGTTGTGTTTTTTGCGTAGCCGGCGGCCCTCAGTGAGAGCAAGAACCCTTCAGTTGCTTCCGAAATTCGCATCATTGGTAATCTCCCTTTGCTTTCAACGATCATCAGGATGGATTACCTCAGACCTGTTTCATAGGGTTTTTGCCTTTGCAAGAGGTCGCTGGTAAGGGGTCTCTCGTGCCTTTATGGGGTGCAAGAGGTCGGAGGTTCAAATCCTCTCGCCCCGACTAAGAGAGCTTACCAAATGGTAGGCTCTGGTTTTTTAAAGGTCTTCGGTTCCCATCGAGGGATGACATCAAATCCTCTCGCCCCGACTAGACATCAAAGAACCGCTGAAAGGCGGTTTTTTGTATTTCAGGTCGAAGGTCCCCCGCGAGGGGGTGTTATCAAATCCTCTCGCCCCGACTAAGAGACTTACCAAATGGTAGGCTCTGGTTTTTAAAGGTCTTCGGTTCCCATCGAGGGATGACATCAAATCCTCTCGCCCCGACTAGACATCAAAGAACCGCTGAAAGGCGGTTTTTTGTATTTCAGGTCGAAGGTCCCCCGAGGGGGTGTTATCAAATCCTCTCGCCCCGACTAAGAGAGCTTACCAAATGGTAGGCTCTGGTTTTTTAAGGTCTTCGGTTCCCATCGAGGGATGACATCAAATCCTCTCGCCCCGACTAGACATCAAAGAACCGCTGAAAGGCGGTTTTTTGTATTTCAGGTCTTCGGTTCCCATCGAGGGATGACATCAAATCCTCTCGCCCCAACTTCAAAAAGAACCACTGAAATGCGTTTTACCAAAGGCCCACCCATCAGTTTATCTTCAACACAACGCTCAATTGGATCACTATCCCAGATAAACCGGAATATGAGTATATGCATGGAAGAGGGGCACCAGGCGGTATTCCAGTTCATCCTGAGAAAGCGCCAGGCGCAGGTTGGGCAGGCGGTGCAGCAGGGTATTGAGGGCGATCTCGGCTTCCAGACGGGCCAGGGGAGCCCCCAGGCAGTAGTGCACACCCTTACCAAAGGCAATATGCGCTCGAGTCTCGCGCTCGATATCCAGCCGGTCGGCATGCGGAAAGATATTTTCATCGCGGTTGGCCGATCCCAACAGCAGGACGACCATTTCTCCGCGCTTGAGCGCCTGACCACCCACGACCGCATCCTGGGCGACGAAGCGCGTGATCGCGCGTTCCACGGGCGGATCGTAGCGCAGCAATTCTTCTACGGCCTGGGGCATTTGCTCTGGATGGGCTTTCAGGCGCGCCAGCAGGTTGGGATGGGTCAGCAGCTGCACGACAGCATTGCCAATCAAAGAGACGGTAGTCTCGTGACCGGCGACGATCAGCAGTACGACCATGCTGAAAAGCTCTTCCAGGCTCAGGCGATCCCCGGACTCCTCCGCTTGAAGCAAAGCACTGATCAAATCTTCTTGTGGCTGCTGGCGGCGATCCGCGAACAGCGCGCCCAGGTAGCCAATGAAGGCTTGCATTTGCTCGCCAAACCGCTGTTGCGCTTCGGGGGTAACCGCCGGGGTCACAAATACATTGGACCAATCGCGAAATTTTTCATGATCTTCGACCGGAACACCGAGCAGTTCGGCAATGACCGTAATCGGCAGCGGGAAGGCATAAGAATCGACCAGGTCGGCAGGTGAAGCAGTTGAAGCCATCATACGGTCGATCAGTTGATCGGCGATGGCCTGGATGCGCGGCCGCAGGCCGGCGATGCGCCGCGGGGTAAACGCCTGGGTTACCAGCGAGCGCAGCCGGCGGTGGTCCTCACCTTCTTTGGTGAGCAGGTGATTGTTCCACTGGTTCACAATTGGATCGCCGGCAAACCGGCGCTGAACGACTTCCGGGTCCAATGCCAGCTTTGGATCAAGGACAAAGTGGCGGTCATCGCGCAGCACAGCCTCCACATCTTCATAGCGGCTGATGAACCAGAGCGGTGTTTCGCCGTCAATCCCAGGCTGGCGGATTATCGGGTCCTTCTCTCGCATGGCGGTAAAAATCTCATAAGCATGTTGGCGGAAATACTGCGAATAAAGATTATATTTTACGCTATCCAGTTCCATAATATCTCCTGGTTATTTTCCGATTTGAATAAATTATAACTTTTATGATCAAAATTATATTAAATTATTTATAGCGCTGCTTAATAATTAATTTATGGCATAATAGCTGCAAATCCTTTCCGAAAATCACAATCGAACCGCTATATCTTTGGAATTAATTGGAGATCTTGTGGAAACCAATAAAAATAAACTCACATCGATCGATGCCTATATCGCCACTTTCCCTGAGGAAACGCAAATCATCCTGCAAGAAATCCGGGCAGTAATCCGGGCCGCTGCTCCCCAGGCGGAGGAAAAGATCAGCTACCAGATGCCCACTTTTTATCTCCACGGCAACTTAATCCACTTCGCAGCGTATAAAAATCATATCGGCTTGTATCCGACGCCCAGCGGGACGGAAGCCTTCAAGGCTGAATTATCCAGCTACGAAAGCGGTAAGGGATCGATAAGATTTCCCATCGACCAGCCCATGCCGCTGAAATTGATCGACGAGATCGTCAGGTTTCGAGTCGCGGAAAACCTCAAAAAAGCTGAGCAAAAGGCCGGCAAGAAAAAATAAACTTTCGCAGTTGAAGGAAAGGTTGGGGAAAAATGAATCCACTGGAAACAAACCGGCTCCTTCTGAGAAATTTTCAAACCAGCGATTGGGAAGCACTGCACGAGATGATCGTCGAATACGAGCGTTCAGAACTGGCGGTTTACGACCAGCCCTGGCCGACCGCAGCCGAGGAAATCAAAAAAATCACGGATTGGTTCGCCAGCGGCGATCAATTTATCGCCGTATGCCTGAAAGAGAGCGGTTCATTCATCGGGTTTGTGGCGCTCAATCCAGAACAGGCTTCTCACCAGACAATCTTCAATATTGGCTTCATCTTCGCCCAGGATTACCGCGGGAAAGGTTTTGCTTTTGAAGCCTGCCAGGCCGGTCTGGAGCGTGCCTTTCAGGAACTGCAGGCCGAGATAGTGGTCAGCGGGACTGCAGCGGCGAATGCGGCGGCCTGTACACTGCTGGCAAAATTGGGTTTTCAGAAAACTGGGGAGAATACAGCCTCCTTCCATAAATCTGCTGAAGGGAAACCAATCGAATTTCTGGCGTATACTTTTGAACTATCCAGAAGGGAATGGAAGGCAGCAAAAAAATCCAATTTATGATACAAATTAAGTATGGATATCGAAACCTTCCGCAACACCCCGGCCAATACGAATTTTGCTTCCGAGCACCTGCATGCCCTATGGCTTGACCTGAACGGCAATTGGGATGCAGCGCACCGCATCGTGCAGCAGATGTCTGACACAAACGCGATGTGGATCCATGCCTACCTGCACCGCAAAGAACCAGACCTGGCGAATGCCCGCTACTGGTACCGCAGCGCGGGTAAGTCCTTCCCGGTAGGGATGAGCTCTGAGGCAGAAGCAGCGGCGATCCTTTCCGAATTGGCAGAATAAAAACCGGCCTACGGGCATGGACTGGTGGATATCGTTTGCGCAAGAATCGGTTTTCCACCTTCTTTTCGGGCGCGGATCGTGCCTCCTGAGGTGGTTCAGCAAATGGAGGCAGCTTACTTCGCCAAACTCACCCAACTGGCGCCGGAAATGGCAAACAAGATGGATTTTCCATTGGCCATGAATTACAGGCCAGTGCGCATTGGGCCTTGAGCAGATTGATCGGTTTCACCCCTTATCTGCGGGAGCGGCTGCTCAAGGGTGAAGCCTACGACCGCCGCGACGAGCGGGATCCGCGGCGAGGCGCGTTCTCTCGCCAGCAGGAACTCACCTATTTGCGTTTAACACTGGCAAACCTGGAAGAAAACGATCACCTGCCGGAAATTCGCCAGGCGCTCGCACAAATAGTGGGTAGATTGCTGGAAATTTGGCCAGAAACGCCGTTTTTAGATACCTACCCGGCCTACGGGGGTGAAGACTGGCATTATCCTTAAGCGGGTTGAAGGGGGTAAAGCGGCCGGAAGCGGTTTTCTATTTTTCTGTAAGGACTTCGAATAGATTGCGGTACAGCACGTGCAGCCAGGGGCGCAGCGCTGTTCGGGCGGCAAGCGCATTCAACACCCGGTAGAGTTTACCGCGCGGACGCGCCGGCGTCTGTGACTGTGCGCCTGGCAGGTCCGCTTCCAGGGCATACTGTGCGGCCATGCCACGGATGTGGTCGTCAATGTGGTTGCCCATGTGGTAGACGTAGGATGTTTCAGAGGACAGGTGGGCGTAGCCAGCCCGGTCGATGGCCACATCCAGCAGGCGGGTCTCGCTCTTTTCCAGGGCGTGGGCAGCTTTGAGCGGCAGGATGGCTTTCAGGGCCGCCTGGGGGGCTAAAAACTGCATGTGCGAGGCGCCCACCAGGGCGCGCGTGCCGCTGCGCTGCTCTTCCAGGCGGATGAACTCACGCCGGTGATATTCAGCGGTTTGTTCCGGCGAAACGCCCACGCTCTGGCTGTATTCGTCCACCACCCAGTCCTCCGGATGGAAAGTTGAGACATTGTAACCCGCATAATCCTGGTAGCGTTTATGAGCAGTACCTTTGCCCTGCAGCACGTCGAAAAAGGCGGGCACCCCACCGATCATACCGGCTTCGGGGAAGGCCCGGCCAATTTCCATCCCGGCTTCATACCAGCCGGGTTTGAAAAGCACATCCGAGTCGGTAAAGCACAGCCAGGGGTTGGACATGCCCCCAAAGATCCAATTCAAGGCACCCAGTTTGCCCAGGTTATGCTGAGAGAGGACCAGGAAATCGATCCAGCCTTCCTCGGCCATTTGAGTCAAAATTCGTTGAGCTTCTGGGCAGCTGCCGTTGTCGAAAACAAGCAGGTCATAGGCCTGAGGGGTGTGCTTGCGCAGGCTGGACAGCATCAGGCGCAGCACCGCGGGCAGTTCGGCAAAGTAGCCTTCCAGGTTGGGCATGTAGGTCAGGGTAGCAATGCCCAGTGCTTCAGGCTGGTATGCTTCCAGGTTCATTTTGGCAGGATTTTGGCCGATGCGCATGGTTTACTCGTAATACAGGCGGAATATGGCGTCGTACAATCCAAGCAGCCCGCCGCGGATGCCGGGCAGCTGCGCCAATCGTTTGATCAGCCCAGATTTTCGCCGGACCGGTTTTTCAGCCGAGTTTGCAGTCAGTTCTCTGGGCAAGGTGTTGCTCATATTCTGAACCAGCGGGTCGGTGACCATCAGGCGCAGGTAGCCGGCAGCGTTCATGCGCTGGTCGAGCTGCTTGACCTGCCCCATGGGGCGGTCCATTTGAAAAGGCAGGAACGACTGCAGCACGTTTTTATATCCGCAAAACTGCCAGTGGCTCGATCCAACAATCGCAGGGATATCTTTATACGTGAGCTTGATTTCGTGGGAGTTAGCGTACCATTCTTTGGTCTGCTCTTCCGAATAACCCAGGCTCATCGAGAAGCTGCTGAAATCCTCCCAGCTAAGAAAGCGGCCCTCTTCCAGGGTAGCGCCCTCGGTCGACTGCGCCCATTCCACCGTTTTGGTGAAATATTCCGGTTTCGAGTGGTAGGGGCGTGCGGTGACCATGCCCACGTTGGGATAGGTTTGCAGGAGCTGGACCGAACGCGAGAGCCACCCCGGATAGAACAGGGCATCGTTGTCGGTATAGACCAGGATCTCACCCGGCGCGGCACCAAAAAGAATGTTCCAGGCCCCGCCTTTGCCCATATTTTTCTCGGAGAGAATCAGGGATTGAATATGCCCGGCCTGATTTTCGTCGACCAGGTACTGGATGACTTCGTCACAGCTGCCGTTATCAAAGACCATCAGGTCGAAGGGCAGATCGGCCGTTTCGCGGATGCTGTTCAGGCAGGCTTTAAGCACATTAAGCAGGTCGGCATAATATCCGGAGAGCACGGGGATGTAGTTCAACACCGCGACAGTGATCTGTTCGGGTTTGGCAACTTCGTTGATGGTTTTAACTGGGTTTTGACCGACACGCATAAGGTTCCTTCCTGTGATCCGGCTGGCGGTTCAGCCCGGTTTGCGAAAAATGACGTGGTACCCGAGGGGCGCCGGGCTGGTTTCGGCTTCGGGTGAGGCGGTAAAACCGGCCCCCACCAAACCGTGCAGGGCCGCGTTCAGGCCGTCAATGGCGTCCAAGGTCAGGCGGGTGAGGATGCGCTTGCTGCGCGGCAGACGCTGCAGAACAGTGTAGCGGATATTGCGCGTGCCTTCGCCGACCAGGGCTGCCGGATCGTAAAATCCTTCCAGCAGGGCGGTTTCAAGCCCGGCCTCTTCACCCAGGCGGCGCAGCGCAAAATGGGTGTAGCGCGCAAAATCGACCGGGGCCTGGTGGACCTTGAGCAGGAAAGGGACGGCAACGATCAGTTCTCCACCAGGTTTGAGCAGGCGGGCCAACACCGAAATCAAGGCAGCCCCTTGATAAACATGCTCGAGGACGTTCATCAGCAGGATACGATCGAAGCTGCCCGCACGAAAGGGCGTCACCCGGGTCAGGTCGCAGACCAGATCCACCTCGGGATAAGGGTAGACATCCAGGGCCAGGTAGCCCTCACCGGAAAAAAGGCCGGCGAAATCGCCCCGCCCCGCACCCACATCGAGCACGATTTCATCTGGCGGCAGATGCGCTACCTGCGATTGGAGAAATTTCCAGTTGGCCTGGCGCCAGGTGCTGCCCAACTGCGGGCCGCGCTCGCGTTTATCGAAGGGCACCAGCTCGCCCGGCGGAGGAGTGAAAAGAGGAATTCCGGTATAAAAAGGCAAAGCGTGCCCGCACTGCGCGCAGGTCCAGGTTTCTCCACGAGGCTGGCCCAGCGGTGCGTCACAGGCCGGGCAGAGGGCCAGATCGATCAAGGCTGACTTCATCTGAGGGCCTTACCCTCCCGAAACCAGGTCGAATGGCGCAAAACACAAGAACTAAAAGGTAGGGAATCCCTGAACCAGAAAAAGAGTTTAATCGATGTCTGCATCCGATACGGCAGCCCAGGTGAACGGCGGCTACAAGATTGTGCTGTTTCATGAATCATGAGCTAAATTATACCAATGGAAAGCCTGAATCAGTTTTCAAAGCCGCTGAGAATGACGCCACAAATTAAATAAAGCATGAATTGGAGCGGGGAAACGCCAGTTTTTAAATATGGCATTTTCTTATCATAATTTCATTCAAATTTTCCTTTTTTGACTATAATACTAAAATATATAAAACCAAGGTGACCGATATCATTCATTGGTTAGCGTTGAATGCGTTCCTAATTATCTGTGTTTTCTGGTACAGGTGGATAACTAATCATGGAAACTCAATCAGAATGCCGGGTTGATATCAGAAGAATTGGATATCTCGCAGCAGACACCTCACCAGGCTGGCCTTAGTCACAAACATTCTCTAAAGCCCAACCTCTTTTTGGTCAGATAAATATTGCAAAGGCAGCAGTGCGCACATTTTTTTAAAAGTGTGGGTCCTCTAAACGCGCAAACCGATTCAAGTCAATCCGCAATCTTCGTTGTTAATCAGCTGTTTTGACCGTATAGAAAATACTTATGAATGGAGGTGCTTACGAATTCAGGAAAAACGCCATCTATTACCGCAGATTTTCCGCGATAGTCATTCATTCAACCGATACTGTTAAGGAGATTAATTCATGAAAATCAAAAAGTTTTTGGGTTTGTTGGCAACCCTGGTCATGCTTTTTAGCATGATCGGTATATTACCCGTTGGAGCAGCCAGTGGTGGCACGCGCCAAATTCCGATCTCTGGGACTTCATCTCCACAGACCGGTAACTTTACCGCGTCTGGATCAGGCGATGTTACCCAGGCAGAGTTTCCAGGTCAAATGGATACTGAATCTGGACCTGGTCCCTACCAGGGCACAATCGTCAACCGCAGCTTATCGCAGGGAACCGGTAATGGTGTTTCTGTTAAAAGCGGGAAAAAGGCCAAATCAGACCCACAATTTGTGACGGGTTTCGAAGGCCTCAACCTTTACCAGCAGCGGTACGCCCGCGGTGGAAATCAATTCACGGTGGAACCCCCCGACCAGGCGCTCTGCGTCGGAAATGGATATGTGCTTGAAGCCGTGAATGATGTACTCAACATTTTTAATTCCTCCGGACAATCAGTGCTTCCTGACAACACGGCGACAAATATTGTTGCAGGCTCACCCAGAAATGTGAATCATGCGGTAGACCTGAACTCTTTCTACGGCTACGCGCCCGCCATCAATCGCACTACCGGGGTACGGGCGCAGTTCGTCACCGACCCCAGCTGTCTGTACGATGCGGCAACCCAGCGCTTCTTCGTGGTCGTACTTACCTTGGAGACGCTTCCCAATGGTGCATTTACGGGAGAAAACCATATCGACATCGCGGTCAGCCAGACGGCAGCCCCAACCGGGAAATGGAATATCTACCGGATCGATGTGACGAACGACGGAACCAATACGGGCGGCGTCAATCCTGGCCCTTACCTGGGTGATTATCCCCACATTGGCGCAGATGCGAATGGTTTCTATGTAACCACCAATGCTTATCCATGGACCGGGAACGGTTTCGCCGGCGCTCAGGTATATGCTTTCTCCAAGTCACAACTGGCTGCCGGTGCATCCGGCGTCAATATGGTACACATTGACACGTCAGGTATGGTCGATGCGCCGAGTGAAATGAGTAAGACGCAGCCTGGCTTCACCGTCTGGCCGGCACAGTCTCCCGGCACCCAATTCAATACGGACCATGGTGGCACCGAATTTTTTATGAGTTCAAACGCCGCCGACGAAGCGACGCATCCCATAACTGGAACTGGCGGAAACTACATGTCAAACCAGCTCGTCGTTTGGTCGCTGACCAACACTTCATCACTGGATACGTCATCCCCCGCGCTTAACCTTTCAAATAAGGTGCTGACTGTCAATCCGTACGCCATACCGCCAAAGCAGCAGCAGCCCGGCTCGGGAACACTGGCGACTACAACTACACCCCAGGGGTACTGTATCAATGACACAACGACCCCGACGATTGCAGGTGTTGGATGCTGGCAGCTCCTGGTCGGCGCACAACCAGCGCATGACGAAGTCATCTCGACCCCCGATTCAAACGACACCCGCATGCAGCAGGTCATGTATGCGAACGGCAAGCTGTGGGGAGCGCTGGACACGGCAATCAACCCGGATGGCGGTGCACAGCGCGCCGGCATCGCTTATTTTGTAATCAATCCAAACGCAGGCAAGGTTGTCAAGCAAGGTTATCTCGGAGCAGCCGGTTTCGACTTTACCTACCCGGCAATTGGCGTAACTAAAAGTGGTCGCGGCATACTGGCGTTTACTGCCAGCGGTAATTCACTTAACCCGAGTGCGGGTTATGCACCGATTGATGCTTTAGTCGGTGTTGGTCCGTGGAATATCGTTCGTGGGGGTTTGGGCCAGGCCCAGGACGATGGCTTCACCAGCTACAAGGCCCTGGTTGGCAACCCTCCTCGCACCCGTTGGGGCGATTATGGTTATGCCGCAGTAGACGGTAATTCGGTTTGGATCGCAAGTGAGTACATTGCCAATTCTTGCGATTATTCCGCCTGGGGTGGTCCGTACTTCACGGGTGGCAGTGGAGACAACTTGCTGGGTACCTGCGGCGGTACACGCACCGCGCTTGGTAACTGGAGCACCCGGATCAGCCAGTTCGTACCTTGATCCAGGCTTTTCCGAAAAATCGGTTGATTTCTGCTTCCGATCAGTAATAAAATTTTACAGTGTTTCAAAAGCTGCCAGGCAAAACCTGGCAGCTTTTGATTCTCGATACAAGTTATGCTGGATTACATGGAATTAACAAATCCGATTTATAATCCTTTGGTAAAACATTACAAAACGTGTCCTCTAAGGGAGCTATGATATGATCTACGAACTACGCAGGTACTGGGCTGCACCAGGCAAGATCGAAAACCTGCACGAACGGTTTCGATCACTGACCATGGGTATTTTCAAACGTCTCAACATGGAAGTTGTCGGGTTTTGGAGCCCGATCACGCCGGATCCCGAAACCGGCGATCTGGTATATCTGCTGCGCTTTGCGGATGAAGCCGCAATGCAGGCCGCCTGGGAAGTTTTCCGCAGCGACCCAGAATGGGTGGCCGGCCGGGCCGCCAGCGAAGTGGACGGCAAACTGACTGAGAAAGTGACCAGCGTGCTGATGAACGCAACGGACTACGCCCCGGTCCAGTAAATTGGAGCAACCTGATGGACATGGAAAAACCCGTTCTTGACCGGATGAAGGAACTGATTGCCGCCTGGGAAGCGGTCGAGGACCAGCGCTTGATCTTCTTAAGCTGCTACGCGATGATGACCGAGAATATGCTGGCGGCCGTTCAGGCGCGGGATTTTGAGGATGTGGAATGGGTGGACAGACTGCTGGACCATTTCGCAGGTTATTATTTCAAGGCGCTGGATGCATATGAAGCGGACCGGTCCCTATCGCCGTCAGTATGGCAGATCGCTTTTGAAGCCACCCGCCAACCGAAGATCCATGTCCTGCAAAAACTGGTCCTGGGGGTGAATGCGCACATCACATACGACCTGGTGTTTGCCCTGTCGGATATTCTACGTCCAGAATGGCAAGACCTTACGGAAGAGAACCGCCAGATGCGCTACCGGGACCACTGCCATGTGAATGAAATCATTGCCAACACGATCGACCAGGTGCAGGACCAGGTCATCGAGCGTTACGACCCGGGGCTGCGGTTGATCGACACCCTTCTCGGTCCGCTGGATGAATGGATGACCTCACTGATGATCTCGGATTGGCGCGAAGAGGTATGGGAACGGGCGACTCGCTTAGTGGAGGCCGGGACCGAGGATGTCCGGCAGGAATTGGAGCGGCATGTTGAGGAATTTTCAATCCGGCGCGCCCATTCCATCCTGGGGCAGACCGGCCTGACCGGGCTTGCCGATCTTTTGTAAGGATGATGAAACCCGGGCTTTATTTCTGGATTGACGTAATATCTATCCGGAAAATATCTCAGGGGTGTTTTTTTGCCCCAATGAGTGGGGCAAAAAAACACCCTGGAATTAATTTTTCGGACAGGTTCTTAATATAATCTCCCCTCTTCACAAGATAGATGTGAAGAGGGGAGATTGATTAACGACGAGGTACTCGCTATCTTATGGATTGGTTAATCCATGTGGTCGACGATGGCCTGGCCAAATTCGGAGCATTTGAGCAGTTTGGCGCCTGCCATCTGGCGATGGAAATCATAGGTGACGGTTTTGGCCGCGATCGCGCCATCCATACCCTTGATAATCAGATCAGCAGCTTCAGTCCAGCCCATGTAGCGCAGCATCATCTCACCCGATAAGATCACGGAGCCAGGGTTGACCTGATCCTTATCGGCATATTTGGGGGCCGTGCCGTGAGTGGCTTCGAAGATGGCATGCCCGGTGTCATAATTGATATTGCCACCGGGGGCGATTCCAATCCCACCCACCTGAGCCGCCAGGGCATCGGAAAGGTAATCTCCATTCAGGTTCATGGTGGCGATTACATCGAATTCCCTGGGACGGGTCAGCGTTTGTTGGAAGACAATGTCCGCGATGACGTCTTTGACGAGAAGTTTGCCGGACTTCAAGGCGGCGTCCTGTTCGGCATTGGCGGTATCTTCACCCTGGGCGTCCTTGGTGCGCCCCCACTGGGCCCAGGTATACACCTGATCGCCAAATTCACCCTCGGCAAGTTCATAACCCCACAAGCGAAATGCGCCTTCGGTGTATTTCATAATATTGCCTTTATGGACGAGTGATACGCTGCGGCGCTTGTTATCCAATGCATAGCGTATGGCAGCCCGCACCAGGCGGAAAGTACCTTCTTTGGAAACAGGCTTAATCCCTAAACCAGAAGTATCCGGGAAGCGGATTTTGGCATATTCCTTAGGAAAATGCTGCTTTAGCAGGCTTTTAAAGAGGGCATTTCCCTCGGTCCCGTTTTCAAATTCGATCCCGGTATAAATATCTTCCGTATTTTCACGGAAAATCACCATATCCACGTTCTCGGGGTGTAATAATGGGGTTGGCACACCGGCGAAATAGCGTACGGGGCGCAGGCAAACATAAAGATCCAATTCTTTGCGCAGGGCGACATTTAAAGAACGGAAGCCACCGCTGATGGGGGTGGTCAGGGGGCCCTTTATACCCACCAGGTATTCTCGAAAGGTTGCCAGGGTTTCCTCGGGCAGCCAGCTTCCAGTTAAATTGAAAGCCTTCTCGCCAGCCAGCACTTCTTTCCAAAAGATCTTACGGCTGCCTTTATAAGCCTTTTCTACAGCCGCATCCAGTACGATCTGGCTGGCATGCCAGATATCCGGCCCGGTTCCGTCGCCGATGATGAATGGCACCACCGGATTGGACGGCACGACCAGCTTGCCGTTTTCCATACGCATATGTTCGCCTTTGGGTTCGCTCATGATTCCTCCTGTATTGCTCCATTTTAGCAGAATTTGAGATATTGTCAGTGGATATTGTCGTAAACCTGGGATGATTTTCAATCACCCGTTTCGTGAAATGGATCACCTGAAATTTGCAAAGCTCGCCAATTCAATTAATCCCTCCCGGTTTGCAGGATTGATAACTGCCCAAAGAGCATGGGGCACGGGATATTTCTATAATAGAGGCATGCACAGAATATTGATTGCCTTCATTCTCATGGGTTCGACCATTTTAGCGCGGCAGCAAATGGCATTCTCGGCGTCTGCCGCGGTGACTTACTATGTCTCCAGTTCCAGCGGCCTGGACAGCAACCCCGGGACGCTGGCCCAACCCTTTAAAACCATCACCCGCGTGAACCAGCTGCAGAACAGTCTCAATTCGGGCGATAAAGTTCTATTCCGCTGCGGCGATGTCTGGCGAGGTGAAATGCTGGTGCTTACTCGTTCCGGCACGGCAGGAAACCCAATTGAATATTCCTCTTATCCGCCCGGATGCACGAACCAGCCGGTGCTCTCCGGAACGCAAACGATCACCGGCTGGACAGCATGGTCCGGAAATATCTACGCTGCCGATCTGGGCAGTGGTGAAAACGCCGCGCGTTTCCCCACCGATGGCATCAACCAGCTGTTTCGCGACGGCAGCCGTCTGACCATGGGGCGCTGGCCCAACCTGGATGCAGGCGACGGCGGATATGCCAGCGTGGATGCGCAGCCCGATTCCACCCACCTGACCGACAATCAACTGCCGGGTGGTAGCTGGATCGGAGCGGTGATCCACCTCAAGGTAATCCGCTGGTCGATGATTAACCGTGTGGTCAGCGGCCAGAACGGGCAAACCCTGCAGCTCAACACCGGTGCGCTGTGCGCCTTCACCACCAACTGTACGGGTTGGGGATATTTCATCAACAATTCACTGCAAACCCTCGACCGGGACGGCGAATGGTATTACGACAAAGCCAGCCATAGGGTTTATCTTTACGCCGCCAGCAACCCCAACAGCCACCTGATCGAGGGTTCGATTGTCCCAGCCAATAATTCTGAAAACCTGGGGGCAGTCAATCTGGGAAAGCAATTGGGCAGCCCCATTTCCAATCTGGTAGTGGATAATTTCAAGATCAGCGGGTGGTACAAGCACGGCATTGCTTCTCCGACCAACCTGTCGCCGGATGAAAATGCCTACATTACGCTGCAGAACAACCGGATTCTGGATGTCGACGCGGATGGGATCAACCTCTTCACCTGGGTCTATGCGGCAAGCGACGGTCAGGACGACTGGCGCGGCGGCAACCATATCAGCATTCTGAACAACCTGATCCAGGGCGCCAACCATTTTGGCATCCACACCCCCAGCCGCGAGACGACGGTAGAAGGCAACATCATCCGCAACATTGCCCTGATCGAGAACCTGAACGAATCCGGCATGGGCTGCGGCATGAGCGGCAGCGAAGGCACCTGCACCGAAGACGGGGCCGGGCTGCGCATTTATCGTTCAAGCCAAGGTCTCTCTGGAAACAACTTCACCGTGCGCTACAATCGTTTCGAACGCATCGGGGCTAACGGCGTGATGATATTTGGCTACGGGAACACGGTGCAGTACAACGTGTTTTCGGAGAACTGCTATGCCAAAGGGGACTGCGGCGCGGTCAACACCTTTGGCGGGAGCAGTCTTGCGACCAGCCCGGTGCATGATATCGTCGTTTCTAACAATATTATCCGGGATACGATCGGCAATACCGACGGCACCCATCCCAACTTTCGCGCGCTGTTTGCATTCGGCCTGTACATCGATCACAACTCGAAGGCGGTGACCGCCAACGGCAATACTATTTTACGCAGTACGGTCCACGGCATTCTCTACCAGAATTCCAGCGGATCGGTCACCAATAATGTCTTGGTGGATAACGTTTCGGGAAGTATGTGGGGCGACCAGGTAGCCCTGGTAGGCAGTACCGCGCTGACCAATTTTTCCGGCAATGTCATGGTCTCGCGCAGCGACCATGCCTTCGACCTCGGTCTGGTCTCGGCCAGCCAGGTGGCAACTGCCGGCAGCAACCGCTACGATCACAGCTTGAGCACCGGCACGATCAACCTGAACGGGCAACCCAAAACGCTGGCCCAGTGGCAGGCGCTCAGCGGTAAGGATGCCGGCTCGATAACAACGACCGGGGGGATCGTAAATGCTTATTTTGTGATCACCAATGAAACCCGCAGCAACATGGTCTACAACTTTGCCGCCTGGCCAACCTGCGATTTGAATGGGATTGAGATCGCCGGAACCCTGTCGCTGGCGCCTTACACCTCACGGGTTGTTTACCGCTGCGGACCACCGCATCAGCCCATTTTTCTACCGGTGGTCCGCAGGTGATGCAGTTTAATGCTGGCCCAGGGTGCCGCGGGTGCGTACCTTGAGTTCCATGCTGGCAAAAACGCGCAGACCGAACCAGATCATCAAGACCATGAAAACAAACAGCAAACCGATCTCGTACGGGACGGGAATGATCGACTGGGTCTTGATCAAAATGGCGCGCACCGCGTCAAATCCATACGTAAGCGGGATCGCCAGGGAAATCGGCATCAAAAAGCCGGGTAATGACTGCACCGGAAACTGCGAACCGGAGAACAGGCCAACCAGGTAGCTGGACATGTCTACCAGAGTATTGGCGTCGCGCATCAGAAGTACGATCGCGCCGAAGGCGATCCCAAAGCCATACAGACCGATCAGCATGGGCAATACCGGGACAAGCGCCAGGGCGGCACTGCCTGTGGGATGAAACCCAAATAAAAAGCCCGCGACCAGCAGCATCCCCAGCGAGGTTAAAGTGGTGATTAACAGGCTGGTCAGCGTGCGCCCCACCAGCAGCAAGGGCCGCGAAATGGGCATCAACCAGTTGGATTCCAGCACGCCGGCGTCCATATCGTTCTTCAGCGCGTAACCGATGCCCCAGAAAACTGTCATGATGAAGTTGTTCAGCACGGTTCCCAACAGAATGAAAGAAATGTAATCGGACGTGCCGGAATAAGCCTCAAAACCCTTGGCCTGACCGTTGACACTGAACGCCTGACCCAGAAAATACACGGGAGATAAGAAAATCAAGGGGTTCATCACCTGAGAGAAAGCGTTCAGCGGGTAACGCCAGTACTGCTTCCAATCTTTGGCTGCGATCATGTATAATGCACGCAAATTGGATGCAAAGGTTGGATGAGATAGAGTTTGAACCAAAGCGCTCATCATTTTCTCCTTAATACTGTCCGATGGCACCGCTGCGGCGCGCGCGCCGTTCCATCCAATTAAAAATCAGGTAGCCTGCCACCAGCCAGAATACGCCAAATCCCGCCAGGGCCAGCAAATCCGGCATCAAATCCGTGAGCGATGCGTTCGCCAGGGCGGCATTGCGAATGGCGCGGATCATGTAGGACTGGGGCAGCCACTGGGCGATGCCCTGCATCCAACCCGGCAAAACCGATACCGGGAAAGTAATGCCGCAGAAGATCATCACCAGCCCGCGCGCCATAAAAACAAAGTTCTGTGCCTCTTTGGCGGTAATCACCAGGCTGGCGAAGGTCATCCCCAGGCCGTAAATGGCAGGGATGGAGGCGGCTACGACCAAAATGGTCAGCCAGACGCTGCCGTTAAAACGGACCCCGAAGAATAAGCCAAATTCGAAGACCGATACCACCAGAAAAGTAAGCATATTGACCATATGGATCGCACTGGGGCCGATCAGAAAGGAAAACCGCCAGGAAGGCGACAACCAGTTCGTCTCCAGCGTGCCGCGCATCTGTTCATTGCGCAGCGCAAAACCCACACCCCATAAAACCACATTTTGCCACATCCAGATGGTGGTGCCTACGGCGATATAGCCGATGTAATCGGTGATCCCGGTACGCGCGGTGAACAGGGCCAATCCCGAACCGTCTGGTCCGGATAAAGCGCGCGCCGAAAGGATATAAGCCAGGGGAAAAATCAGCGGCCAGATGACCAGGCTGATTAACCAGCTGGGGTAACGCACAAAATACAGCCATTCTTTCTTCGCCACCCAAACTAAAGCATGCAGGTTACCCTGAAAACGAGGATAATGTTTGACCCCGTCCGGGCTCAGTACACTGGTTGTCATACTCATACCATCCTTTTACTACATTTCAGCCAATCAGCGGCCATATTCCAACAACCTTGTCGAAGGTCCGCATGACCAATGAAGGCAGCGACCGTGATTGCAATTAATCGCGCAGAGCCTTGCCGGTTAAATTAATGAATACATCTTCCAGGGAAGGACGGACGATATTCATGTTGACCAGGTGGGTGCCGTTCGAGTTAATGCTGTCGATGATCCCGGGCAGAACCGCACGTGAATTCTGGGCATGCAGGCTGATCTCATACAAGCCATCGCCTTCCATGCGGCGGGCAAGCAGCGATTCGATCCCCGGTACGGTCTGAATTTTTGTGGAAAGCGCTTCATACCACCCGGAGACCTCCATGCGGATGACATCCTTCTGCTGGATGGTCTCTTTGAGACGGGTCGGGGTATCCAGGGCGACGATTTTGCCCTGATCGATAATCCCGATGCGGTCGGAGAGCTGGTCGGCTTCTTCCATATAATGCGTGGTAAGGAGAATGGTATGGCCCTCTTCTTTCAAGGTAGCGATCAATTCGCGCAAATTGCGGGCCGCCTGCGGATCCAGGCCCAATGTGGGCTCATCCAATAATAGAATGGGCGGATTTGCGACCAGGGCCTTGCTGATCGCGACGCGCTGGCGCATGCCGGTGGAGTATTTTTCGACCAGTTCGTCGGCGCGGTTGGTCAGTTCCATGCGCGCCAGCAGGTCTTTGACCCGTTTTTTGGCGACGTCGGCAGGAACATGGTAGAGCGCCGCAAAATACTCCAGATTTTCCCGCGCCGTCAGCTTCCAGTAAATGCTGCGCTCTCCTGCCAGGACCGTGCCCAGGTTCTGGCGCACCAGGTCGGCTTGCTTCAAAATATCGAAACCGTTCACCCGGGCTGTGCCGCCGGTGGGCTCCAATAAAGTACAAAGCATGCGGATGGTGGTCGATTTTCCCGCCCCGTTTGGTCCAAGAAGCCCGAAAATCTCGCCCCGGTGAATATTGAGGCTGACGCCGTCCACGGCAGTGAACAGCTTATCTTCCGGTTTCTCTTCAGTCTTTTTCTTCAAAAACGGTAAACGAAAGCCCTTTCTTGCCGGGGCACCATCTTCATTTCCATTTTCCTTGTTTTTCTTGCGCGGAAACTTCTTTACCAGATTCAGCGCTTCAATCGCCCATTCATCCATGGCTCCAATCCTCCACAACAAAGTCAAGGCAGTTCTTTGAAATTTCAACCATTATATCAATATATCTTAAATTGTCAATATGTAAAATTCAATTTTTATAATATACATCTTAATATAATTTAGAAAACACTTTAACCCTTAAGCTCTTTTAATGCCTCAATTGAAGAATAGTATTGGTGGATCAAGATAAAGTAATCGTTACCGAATATCGGTCGCCCTTACATCCAAAAATGATGGTTTGAGCGAGCGCCAAAATACACAACATAATTCTTCTAAGTGGTGAGAAAAATCCTAATATGACTGCATAAGCACTCAGGCATGGGACTATAATCTTTCTATTGTTTATCCTGGCGTGTAAACGAGGAAGCCTTGAGACGGATTCTTCTTTTCCTGGCCTTGTTCTGCTTTTTACTAACAAGCTATACCCCGGCTGCCGCCCAGTCCGTTCGCATCCGTGTATATTATTCCGGGGACGAAGGGGGGCTAAAAGATGCGCTAACCCTCATCCCAGATATTGAATTTACCAACGAACTGGCATTAGCCGATGTCATCGTGCTCAATGGCCAAATTCCGGATGCGGCAGGGATCGCAGCGCGGGTGAGGCAAGGTGCAGGCTTGCTGCTGGTGATGGGGCCAGACCTTTCCCCAGCGGGGGTGCAGAATTTGCTGGGGGCACCGCTGCGCCTTGCCAGGGCAGATACCGACATCAGCCTGGTGGAGGACCACAATCTGGATGATGCGCTCATTTCCGCCGTAATCTGGACCAGTTCGCCCCAGGTCAAAGAACGAGCCGTACTGGAGAGCGCCAGCCTGATCCCCCTGGTGCGCGGTTACGAAGATCAATCGCTGATCCTGGCAAAAACGCCGGCCGAGGTGGGAAACATCTTTGTATTCACCCCCTACCTGGGAGCAGAAACCAACGCCCAATTTCAACAGTGGGCTTATTTCAATTATTGGGTCTACCACCTGGTCACCCGCCTGGCCGGGCAAACACCGCTGCCCTTCAGCCAGTATCCGGGTTCACCCATCCCGCACGAAAACGACCGGCTGGTTTTGCTAGGCGGGCTTGGCCTGATTCTCGCCATCGTTCTGCTGATCTTCTGGCGGGTGCGGCGCTACAGCCTGGCCCATCCCGAAGTCCTGAATGCACTGGTGGTGAAACCCGAAGAATATGAAACGCGCCAGGCATCCACTGCCTGGGATGAGATCGGTTTCCACCGGCCCCTCGGTGGGTTCTTATTGGCCTTTATGATGGGGGTGATCGTATTTATTCCGCTGATTATTTACCAGAATATGATCCTGCCGGCGTTTATTCTCCCCTCGGCCCAGGCCCTGGGGATCTGGGGACGGGTCACGCAGTTCTTCAGCTTTTTGTGGCAGCTTTTCGACATGGGCACGGCCGCCGCATTTGTCAAATTCTTCTCGGAATACCGGGTGCACGACCCCAAAAAGGGGATCCAATACGGGCAGTTGTACATCTGGTGGCAGTTGATTTCCGGCGCGGTCCAGGTCGGGATCATCTCGACCATCGCCGTGGTGATTTTGCCCGAATCACCCTTCGCCCTGTACGCCTGGAGCGTGATCTTGCATTCGATTATCCAGATCCCAGGATTTTTCGGGGTCATGCGCCTGGCGCTGATCAGCAACCAGCGCACGGATTATGCTCAAATTGTGACCCTGGCGACCGAAGTGCTGCTGCCCATCCTCGTCCAACCCATTTTTGTGACCCTGATGGTGGTGTGGGGCAGATCCAACCCCATTTTCGGCCCTTCGATGGGCGGCCTGCTCGGATTGGGAATTGCGGCTTACTTCACCCAGCTGCTGGCTTTTTTACTGGGTTTCTGGCTATTTCGCCGCCTGGGATATGCAACCCGCGTGCTGTTTTTAGCGCACTTCGACTGGGGCATCATCCGCAGCGCTTTTCGTTTCGGCACATTTGAGATGCTTGGCTCCGTGGCCTGGGCAGCCGGTCAGGCCATGGAAATTGTCATCACCCAGGCGCGCCTGATCAACTATGCGGAAATCTGGGGCAATTGGGGATTGGCTCAGAACTTCATCTTTTCCTTTCAGGTGATCGGCTCGCTCACAGACAACCTCATGCCCTCGATTTCGGAGGCCATCTCCAACGGCAAGAAATTGCTCAGCCAATACTACGCGGTGATGGCTTACAAATGGGGTGGAATCATCAGCGCTTATATCGGCGCCGTGCTGCTGGCGGTCGCGGACCGCTTTATCCTGGGGGCCAGCGGACCACAGTTCAGCCGCGCAGCCATCTACGCCATTCCCTTGATCATCTGGGGGGCCATCCAATACCCTTCCTGGGTCGGAGATACCGTGCAGTTAGGCGCCAATAAACCTTACCTTAAAATGGCCCTTGTTTTTGCTGAGCAAACGATCCGCATCGGGCTGGCTTTTGTATTGATCGACTCGCTGCAGGTGTACGGACTGATCGCGGCCTATTTTGTGGGCCTGCTCACCAAAAATATTGCCAGTTATTTTATCAATCACCGCTACTGCTTCAAACAAAGCTTCTATTTCTGGCAGTCGCTGGCTGCTCCGCTCCTGGCGGGCGGGGTCCATTACCTTCTTTTACGCTGGTTGTGCGGGTTGATCTGGCGGGGCGATCAAATCACCAGCGTGCTGATTTTCTTCCTGGGAATCTTACCGTCCTTTCCGCTGTTCGCCTTCCTGTACGGTCTGTTTGGCGGCTGGGACGATGAAACCCTGGATGAACTGCGCCAATCGGTGCCGTTAGCCAGCTTCATGCGGCCGCTGGCCTGGCTGTTCTGGCGCTGCACGCATTGGGGTGCCAGGCTGAGCCCGCTGCACGGCAAATTCCCAATCACGCTGCGCAGCCAGGCCATGGCAGAAGCGCGCAGTTTGATGGATGACCGGGTAGACCTGACATAGGCTCACGAAACTGATCTTCCTATTTTCAGATGACTTTTGACCGTTATCCACATTTTCCGATTGACTAGACAACCTCAACAAAGTAAAATAAAACCTTCTTTGAGGTGCTCATGAATTTCACGCCCATTCCTATAGTTCGGTTTATGGTCCAACCCAAGAACCTGGGCGATCCTCGTTCCAGCGATCTGTTATCTGACGCACACGCCCTCGGCATGCAGCAGGTCACACAGATCCAATGCAACGACCTGTATTTTATCGAAGGCCAATTGGATGAAAAGCAGCTTCACCGGTTGGCCTTCGAACTTTTGAGCGACCCGGTGACGCAAACGGTGGAATGGCGAAAATCTGGCAGTACGCTCCCGGAAGATGCGGCCAACGTCAAGCCCGGCGCATCCCTGGTCGAAGTGGCCTTGAGACCGGGCGTAACCGATCCGGTGGCGGAACAGATCGTTCGGGCGGCGCACGTTCTGGGTTTGAACGGTGTGCAGCGCGCTTCCACCGGTCTGCAGTTTTATATTCAAGGGAAGAACCTGAACCGCGAGGCGTTGGATGGTTTGGCGCGGCGCCTGCTCTCGAACGCGGTTATCCAGCGCTATGCATTAGGCGAGATCGAACCGGCATTTCCCGAACCGGCCGAATCATCGGGGCAAGTTGAGCTGTTTTCCATCCGCGAAATGGATGCGGAGCAGCTGAAAACGCTCTCGGCACAGCGCCGGGCGGCACTTGACCTGCCCGAGATGGAAGCCATCCGGGCTTATTTCCGGCAAGTCGCGCGCGATTGTTCCGATGTTGAACTGGAGTGCATCGCCCAGACCTGGAGCGAACACTGCGTGCATAAGACTTTCAAGGCCCTGATCAGCGTACAGGGTCAGGGGGACGCAAAAAATTCCCCCTATCCCGGTGCGGTCAACAACCTGCTCAACACCTACCTGCGCAGTACAACCGAACAGATCAATGCCCCCTGGGTAATTTCGGCATTCAGCGACAATGCGGGGATCATCGATTTCGACGACGAATACGAAATATCATTTAAAGTTGAGACCCACAACCATCCTTCGGCAATCGAGCCTTTCGGCGGCGCAAACACCGGTGTGGGTGGGGTGATCCGGGATGTGATCGGGGTATCGGCAAAACCGATCGCCAATACCGATGTGCTGTGTTTCGGTCCGCAGAGCCTGCCCCTGAACCAGCTGCCGGAAGGAGTGCTCCACCCGCGGCGCATCCAATCCGGCGTGGTCGCCGGCGTGCAGGATTACGGCAATAAAATGGGCATCCCCACGGTAAACGGCGCAATCTGGTACGATCCGGGTTTCACCGCCAACCCGCTGGTATTTTGCGGCTGTGTCGGCCTGGCGCCGAAAAACCGCCATGTGCGCAGCCCCCAACCCGGCGACCGGGTGATCGTGTTAGGCGGGCGCACCGGTCGAGATGGGCTGCGTGGGGCAACTTTTTCTTCGCAGACGATGGATGCTCAAACCGGAGCAGTGGCCGGGGCATCGGTGCAGATCGGCGATCCGATCACCGAAAAAATTACCCTGGAAGTGATTTTACGCGCCAGGGATGAAGGCCTGTATCACGCCATCACCGACTGCGGGGCGGGTGGTTTATCCTCTGCGGTAGGGGAAATGTCGAGTGAGATTGGGGCAGAAATCGACCTGTCCCAGGTCCACTTGAAGTATCCCGGGCTGGCCCCCTGGGAAATCTGGCTTTCAGAAGCGCAGGAACGAATGGTGATCGCCGTCCCGCCGGTGAATTTGCCCAGACTGCAATCCATTTGCGATTTATTCGAGGTCGAACTCACCGACATCGGCGTGTTCACCGGCACCAGCAGGCTGGTCGTGCGCTACCAGGAGCAGGTCGTACTCGATCTGCACAATGCGTTTTTGCATCACGGGCTGCCCCAGCGCCGTCTGACGGCGGTACTGCCCGCAGCACCCGCGGTGTCGGAAACGCAATCGCAAGACGTCATATTCAGCCAGGTCTTTATCGACTTGCTGTCTCACCCGAATATCGCCTCCAAAGCGGCAACAATCCGCATCTACGACCATGAAGTACAGGGAGGCACGCGGGTTAAACCTTTGACCGGGCGCGAGAACGATGGTCCGGCGGATGCATGCGTGCTGAAGCCGATCGGCACGCGCGGCAATAAAGGGATCGTGCTCTCGAACGGCTTAAACCCGGAATACGGCAAAATCGACGCCTACCGCATGGCAGCCGGCGCAGTGGATGAAGCGGTGCGCAACGCGGTGGCAGTCGGAGCGGACCCTGACCGGATCGCGGTGCTGGATAATTTTTGTTGGGGAAATCCGCTCCGACCCGAAGTGATGGGCTCCCTGCTGGAAGCAGCCCGCGGCTGCCAGGATGCGGCCCTTGCCCACCGCACGCCCTTTATTTCAGGCAAGGATTCGCTGAACAATGAATATTTGGGTCAAAATGGACAGCGCGAATCGATCCCCCCTACCCTGCTGATTTCTGCGTTAGGGATCATCCCGGATATCGGGCGCGCAGTGACGCTCGATTTTAAAAATCCAGGCAGCGCGATTTACCTTGTGGGGGATTTCCAACCCACCTTTGGCGGCAGCCATTTCTCATTGGTGACCAGCCGACCGGCCGACCAACCGGTCCCGGCCCCATCCGCGTCTTCGCCGCAGGTCTACCGCGCCTTGTACCAGGCAATCCAATCTGGCTGGGTGGCGGCAGCACATGACCTGAGTGAAGGCGGTTTGAGCGTCAGCGCGGCAGAAATGGCCATCGCTGGCAGGCTGGGGGCACAAATCGATCTACCCGGAAATGACCCGCTGCTGGCATCGTTTGGTGAAACCAACGGCTGCCTGCTGGTGGAGGTGCCCGAATCCGAGGAGGCACACTTCAGCGCGCTTTTTGACACTTTGCCATGCCGCAAGATCGGCAAGGTGATGGCGGACCCCATTTATTCTTTGATGCACCTTGGGCAAGAATTGATCACCCTTCCGGTGCAGCGCCTGGTCGATGTTTGGACGAGGTAGCCCGATGCCACCCAAAGCCCTGATTCTACACACTACCGGCACCAATCGCGATCATGATGTGCTCCAGGCCCTGGAGCTCGCCGGAGCGGCGGCGGAGATCGTCCATCTCAACCAATTACGCGCCGGTGAGCGGCACTGGCAGGATTTCCAGATGCTGGTGCTGCCGGGTGGGTTCTCCTATGCCGACGCCCTGGGTGCTGGAAAGCTGTTGGCACTGGAGCTCAAAGTTTACTTTGCCGAAGAAGTGCGTACCTTCGTACGCAGTGGAAAACCGGTGATCGGTATTTGCAATGGCTTTCAGGCCCTGGTTAAATCCGGCATTCTGCCAGATCCGGACACCCTCGCAAGCGATCCGCCGGCAACACTTACATTTAACGCCAGCGGCCATTTCGAATGCCGCTGGGTTACCCTCCAGCCCCAATCCAAAACCTGCCTGTGGACACGCGGCCTGAGCGAGCCAATTTTCTGCCCGGTAGCGCACGGCGAAGGAAATTTCGTGACCCAACAGGCTCAGACAGCCTCGCGCTTAAAGATCAACGACCAAATTGCGCTGGTCTACACTTCTCCCGATGGAAAACCCGCCCAGGGAGCTTACCCGCACAATCCGAACGGTTCGGTACTGGATATCGCCGGCATCTGCAATCCCGAAGGCAATGTATTAGGGTTGATGCCGCATCCGGAGAACCATATTTTCGCTTCCCAACATCCCCGCTGGACGCGTGGGGAAAGCGGCGGCAGCGGTTTGGCGCTGTTCGCCAACGGCGTTACATATGCATCCCAAATGTAAGAGGTGCCCCTATGATCACTTCTGATGTACTCCATGCCATGCTGAACCAGCCATTTGACCAGACCGACCTGCCGCTGCCTGGAAAATTTTCCGGCAAGGTGCGCGACAGCTACGCCCTTCCCGGTCAGCGGCGGCTGCTAATCACGACCGACCGCCTGTCTGCATTCGACCGCGTTCTGCACTGCGTGCCGTTTAAAGGCCAGGTATTGAACCAGCTATCCGCCTGGTGGTTCGAACAGACCCAGGCGATCATCTCCAACCACATCCAATCCATTCCGGATGCGAATGCCGCAGTGGTTACCGAGGTAGAGCCCTTTGCGGTAGAAGTCATCGTGCGCGGATACATCACCGGTGTGACCAAGACCGCCCTCTGGTACCGCTATTCCCTGGGCGAAAGGCAAATCTATGGATATTCCTTCCCAGAAGGACTGCACAAGAACCAGAGCCTGCCAACGCCGATCATCACGCCGACCACCAAGGGTGGCCCCAGCGGACACGATGAACGCCTGACGTGTGCCGAGGTGGTGGAGCAGGGACACCTGGATGCGGCGACATGGGAGCAGGTCATGCAGGCCGCCCTGGCAATCTTCAAACGCGGCCAGGAGGTGGCTGACAGGGCGGGATTAATTTTGGTGGATACCAAGTACGAGTTTGGTCGAGCAGCGGATGGCAGCGTGATGCTCATCGATGAAGTGCATACACCGGATTCATCCCGATTCTGGAAAAAAGACTCGTATGCTGAGCGGCTGAGCAGCGGGCAGGAGCCGGAACTGTTCGACAAAGAGTTCGTCCGCCTGGCGTATGCGGCCCAGGGCTACCGGGGCGATGGCGAACCACCAGAAATGCCGGATGCCCTATGGGTGGATGCCAGCCAATTGTATATTTCAATTTACGAACAACTCACCGGACGCCCCTTCATCCCCGGGTTTTACCCGGTGGAGAAGCGCCTGGCTGAAAACTTACGAAAGGCAGGAATCATTTCATGAGTACGCCCATGGTGGTAATCCTGATGGGTTCCAAAGCAGATGAAAGCCACTGCCAGAAAATCGCAGAGGCGGCCCGCGGTTTTGGCCTGGATGTCGCCCTGCACATCGGCTCGGCGCACAAGACTCCCGGGCATGTGCTCAACCTCCTGGAAAAGTACGAAAAAGATGCCAGGCCCAAGGTTTATATCACAGTCGCCGGGCGCAGCAATGCGCTCTCAGGGTTCAGCGATGGATCGGTCAGCGCTCCGGTGATCGCCTGCCCACCCCCAAATGATGCGTTTGGCGGCGCAGACCTGTATTCATCACTGCGCATGCCTTCGGGTATTGCCCCGGGGGTCGTACTCGACCCGGGCAATGCCGCCTTACTGGCGGCGAAGATCCTGGGTTTGACCAGCGTGGAGGTCAGAAACCGGGTAAAACAATTTCAGCAGAATCAGGCGAATAAAATTTTGTCTGACAACCAGGCGATCCAACAATAATTATGGCAGATCCTTTCGACAGCGACCACCCTCACGAAGAATGCGGCGTCATTGGCGTTTTTGCTCCCAATGAAGACGTCGCCCGAATGACTTTTTTTGGCTTATATGCCCTGCAGCACCGCGGACAAGAAGCCTGCGGAATTGCGGTGTCAAACGGAGCTTCGATCGCCCTGCATAAGGATATTGGGCTGGTCTCACAGGTATTCAATCGCGAAAACCTGGCACCCCTGCAGGGCCTGTACGCGATAGGACATACCCGTTATTCGACAACCGGTTCTCCTACCGCACGCAATTCGCAGCCCTTTTTGATCGACACCCTGTTCGGCCCGATCGCGGTGAGCCACAACGGCAACCTGGTCAACGCCCCCCAGCTGCGCCAGGAATTAATGCGGCGCGGGGTTGGGATGTCTTCCACCTCCGATTCGGAAGTAATCACGATGATGCTGGCCGGGGCGGAAGGCAGTACCTGGAACGAGCGCATCAAATACTGCATGAAGCAGTGGATTGGTGCTTACAGCCTGGTGATTCTGACCCGCGACGGCGTTTTTGCCGTGCGGGATCCCTGGGGCTTTCATCCATTGAGCATCGGAATGCTGCCCAGCGGTGGGCACGCCGCCGCCTCCGAATCGGGCGCCCTGGAAACATTGGGCTGCATCGCCATCCGCGAGGTCCACCCGGGCGAAATCGTGGCCTTGAGCGATACTGCCCTGCGCGTCCACCAGGCACTCCCGCCCAAATCACCACTGGCTTTCTGCACCTTCGAGCACATATATTTTTCCCGCCCAGACAGCATCTGGGATGGGCAATCGGTGCATTTCGTGCGAGAAAACCTGGGACGGCAGCTGGCGCGCGAAAGCCACGTTCCGGTGGATGTGGTCATCCCGGTGCCCGATTCATCCATTCCGGCGGCGATTGGCTACAGCCAGGAATCAGGCGTTCCACAAAATACCGGATTTATCAAAAACCGCTATATTGGGCGCACATTCATCCAACCCACCGAATCGCTGCGCCAGCAAGGGGTGGCCTTAAAGTTTAATGTGTTGAAGGAATCGGTGCGCGGAAAACGTGTGCTGATGATCGACGACAGCATCGTGCGCGGGAATACCACCGGGCCGCTGGTAAGGATGCTGCGCGAGGCGGGCGCCACCGAAGTTCACCTGCGGATTACCTGCCCGATGATCGCTCACCCGTGCTTTATGGGGGTCGATATGGGTACTTACGAGCAGTTGATCGCCCACCGCATGAACCTGGAACAACTGCGCCAGCACCTGGGCTGCACCACCCTGCATTTCCTCTCTGAGGAAGGGATGATGCGCGCCATTGGCCATGGCGAGGGATACTGCAATGCTTGTTTCACGGGAAAATACCCGCTTGAGATCAACTTCCACCAGACCAAAACCGGATTTGAGACAGCAATCAACTGACCGGTCTATAATGGTTTTCTGAAGCGTGAGGTAGGAATGAAGATTCTTGTTATCGGCTCCGGCGGCCGCGAGCATGCCATTGGCTGGAAAATTGCCCAATCGCGAGAGGTCGATCGATTGTATTTTGCCCCAGGAAACCCCGGCACAGCCGTGCTGGGTGAAAATCTCGCGGTAAGCAGCGATGACATCCCGGGTCTGGTGCGGGCGGCGATTGAAAAAACCATCGATCTGGTCGTGGTCGGCCCAGAAGTTCCACTGACGCTGGGTATGGTGGATGCATTGCGCGAGGCAGGCATTCGCACCTTTGGCCCGACCAAAGCGGCGGCCCAAATCGAAGGATCCAAGGTGTTTGCCAAGGATTTTTTGGACCGGCATGCCATTCCTACTGCCGGGTATTCATCCTTCAGCGAATTCGAAAAGGCAGCCGAATTCCTGCAGACTGCACCGTGGCAGATCGTGATTAAAGCCTCTGGCCTGGCTGCCGGGAAAGGCGTCATCCTGCCTGAAAGCCAACAGGAAGCCCTGGATGGCATAGAAGATATGCTGGTCAGACAAAGTTTTGGCAAGGCGGGCCAGACGATCGTGATCGAGGAACGCCTGCAAGGCGAGGAAGTCTCACTCCTGGCGTTCTCGGATGGAATCACAGTAAAAGCCATGCCGCCTGCACAGGATCATAAACGTTTATTGGACGGCGACCGCGGTCCAAATACGGGCGGGATGGGCGCCTATGCCCCGGCCCCAGCCTGCTCTTCCGACCTGCAGAACCAGATCGTCGCAACTGTTTTGCAGCCAACCATCGACGGGCTGCGCGCGGAAGGAATGCCATTTGTGGGCGTGCTTTATGCAGGCATGATCCTGACCGCGGAAGGGCCTAAAGTGCTCGAATTCAACTGCCGTTTTGGAGACCCCGAAACACAGGTCATCCTGCCCCTGCTTGAATCGGACCTGGTTCCAATCCTAATGGCCTGTACTGAAGAGAAATTAAGTGAAACCGATGTACACTGGCGAAACCAAAGCTGCGCCTGCGTGGTGATCGCTTCCGAAAATTATCCCCAATCCGGGTCCACCGGGCTGCCGATCAGCGGTTTGGATCGTGCTGGAAAAAATACAGTCGTTTTCCAGGCCGGAACGCGCCAGGCAGGAAACCAGGTGATGACCAACGGCGGCCGGATTCTGGGAATAACCGCCTGGGCAGATGACCTGTCCCAGGCGCTGGAGCGGGCCTACGAAACCGCCGGGCTGGTTCATTTTCACGGCATGCAGTACCGCAAAGACATTGGCCAGCGCGCCCTGCGGCGGACTTCAAACGCAGCGAGAGCCAATACCTATGCGCAATCTGGGGTGAATATCGATGCCGGGAATCGAGCCGTCGCGCTGATGACGTCAGAAATACGCTCCACGTACACACCGGCTGTCCTGGCGGGGATTGGCGCCTTCGGTGGTTTATATGACGCCAGCCGCCTGAAAACGCTTTCCAGGCCGGTCCTGGTGGCTTCTACGGATGGGGTCGGCACAAAAGTCAAACTGGCATCGCGAGTCAATCGCTACCAGACCATCGGGCAGGATATTGTCAACCACTGCATCAACGATATTCTGGTCCAGGGCGCCCGCCCATTGTTCTTCCTGGATTATTTTGCCACATCATCGCTCAAGCCAGAAGTGACCGCGGAAATTGTGTCAGGCATGGCACTGGCCTGCCGCGAGGCCAATTGTGTACTGCTGGGCGGAGAAACAGCGGAGATGCCGGGCGTATATGCGCAGGGAGAATTCGATGTGGCCGGAACCATCGTTGGGATGGTGGAATACGAACACATCCTGCCGCGGCTCGATATCCAGAGTGGAGATCTGTTGGTAGGCCTGCCATCCTCCGGACCGCACACGAACGGCTATTCGTTGATCCGGCGAATTTTCGAAAACGTCGATCTCGACACCCAATATCCGGAACTCGGATGCAGCCTGGGAGAGGCGCTGCTGGCACCCCACCGTTCATACCTGCCCTGGATGCTGCCGGTGTTCGAACTCAATCCCATCCCGGTAAAAGCCCTGGCACACCTGACCGGAGGTGGCTTTATCGAAAATATTCCGCGGGTTCTGCCCGACGGCATGGGTGCGGTGGTACATTGGGGAAGCTGGGTGATCCCACCCCTCTTCAACCTGATCCAATCCGAGGGAAACATTGCCTGGGAAGAAATGGCACGAGTTTTCAACCTCGGGATCGGCATGGTCGCCGTGGTGGCACAGGGTGAATTAAACCGCCTTCAAACTGCGCTCCCCCAACCCGGGATCGTGATCGGCGAGATCGTCGCCGGTGACAAGAAGGTAACTTTGGTATGAACGCCACTTCCCCAGCCCGGTTGGTTGTTCTGGTTTCAGGCCATGGATCGAATTTGCAGGCTATTCTGGACGCCTGCCGCCAGGGCAGGCTGAATGCGCGGGTGGCGGCGGTGTTTTCGAACAAGACCAACGCCTATGGATTAGAACGCGCCCGGCAGGCCGGAGCAGCAGCGATTGCCATTCCAAAAGCGCGCGATCTTGACCGGCGGGACTATGATGCGCTGCTGCGCGACCAGGTGGCGGATTACCAGCCGGATTGGGTGATCCTGGCGGGATGGATGCGCATTTTATCTGCAGTGTTCCTCGAGCGCTTTGCCGGGAAGGTGGTTAACCTACACCCGGCATTGCCTGGTATGTTTCCGGGAACGAATGCGATAGAACGGGCCTATGAGGCTTACCAGCAGGGGCACATCCAGCACACAGGAGTGATGGTGCACCTGGTACCGGATGAAGGAGTCGACTCGGGCCCGGTTTTAGGGCAGGAAAACAGTACCAATTAACCCGGGCGAAGCCTTAGCTGCTCTTGAAGATCGCGTACACGCGGTTGAACATGAGCTGCTGATCAGCGTGCTGCAATCACTGACAGGTCAGGGTGCGGTATCAGGCACCCTGCGATAGATGAACGGGGCATGAGCGATTGCATTTTTTGTGACATCGCCAAGGGCGACGCAAAATCCTGGAAGGTCTATGAGAATGAAAGGGTTTTTGCATTTTTGGATATTCATCCGGTCAATGAATATCACACCCTGGTAATTCCAAAAAAACATTATGTGAATATTTTTGATATTCCTAAATCTGAATTGGTCGCAGTGATGCAAGTCGTGAAAGAACTGGTAGATTTATATAACAAAAAATTAGGCATTAAAAACGTGCAAATTATCAACAGTTCTGGAAAAGAAGCCCAGCAAGATGTATTTCACATTCATTTTCATATCGTGCCCAGATATAAGCAGGATGGTCAGAATGTAAAATGGACCACACATGCTGAATGGACGGCAAGATTTAACGAGCTGTTAGAAAAACTTCAGCGAGATTAACACTTTTTGTGATCGTATCCCAGGTAAAATTTAATCGGAGGAAGAAATGCCAAAAGCAATCCTATCTGTGTATGACAAAAGCGGGCTGGTGGAATTTGCCTCTGGACTGGCAGCCCTGGGCTGGACGTTAATTGCCTCCGGCGGAACAGCCCGGCTGCTGCAAGAAAACAACCTGGCGGTCACCGAAGTAGCCGAATACACCGGCTCACCGGAAATTCTTAATGGGCGCGTCAAGACCTTGCACCCGGCGATCCACGGCGGTCTGCTGGCGCGCCCGACTGCATCGGACCTGGGCGAACTGACCCATCTCGGTTGGGATTATATTGACCTGGTGGCAACCAACCTGTATCCCTTTGAAGCCACAGTGGCAAAACCCGGTGTCACCTTGGAAGACGCGATCGAAAATATCGATATCGGCGGCGTGACCTTGATCCGCGCGGCAGCAAAGAATTTCGAACGGGTCACCCTGGTCAGCGACCCCACCGACTATCCCCAGGTATTGGAAGAAATCAAAAAGGGCGGGACATCCGTTGATACACGGCGCAAACTGGCCTTGAAAGGGTTCCAGCACACGGCACATTACGACAGCGCCATCTCGGCTTATTTGGACCCGCAAGGCCCCCTACAGGTTCAGGCTTACCCGATCAGCACCCTGCGCTATGGGGAAAACCCGCACCAGAACGCCGCCCTATATTCCTTCGCACCGGGCAAAGGGCCCTTTGGGGGCAACGTACTACAGGGCAAAGAATTATCCTACAACAATCTGCTGGACCTGGATGCAGCCTGGAAAGCGGTGCTGAGCTTTGAACGACCTTCAATTTGCATCGTGAAACATCTTTCACCATGCGGGATTGCCTCGGCTGACCGGCAAAGAGATGCCTTCCTGGCTGCCCTGGCCAGTGATCCGGTATCAGCATACGGCGGAGTGATCGCCAGCAACCGGCTCTTTGCAGGTGAAACCGCAGAGGCAATCGGCAGCCTGTTCGTCGAATGCATCATCGCCCCCGGGTTCACCGCGGAAGCGCGGGCTGTTTTGGCAAAGAAAAAAAACCTGCGTCTGGTGGAATCATTTGCGCTGAAAATCGAACCAGATTATGAACTGAGAACGATTTCCGGCGGTATTTTGAAGCAAAACCTGGATCATGGGGATCCGGAAGGAACAGAATGGAAAGTGGTTACATCCCGACAGCCCACGCCCGAGGAATGGACCGCCTTACGCTTTGCCTGGAAAGCCTGCCAGCATGTGAAGTCTAATGCGATCGTGTTTGCCAAAGGGGAAGCCACGGTCGGCATTGGTGGGGGCCAGCCCAACCGGGTGGACTGCGTGGGAATCGCCATTCAGCGCGCTGGAGATCATGCTTCAGGCGCGGTCATGGCCTCAGATGCTTTCTTCCCCTTCGCAGATTCGGTCGAAACCGCCGCCGCAGCCGGGGTCACAGCCGTCGTGCAGCCAGGCGGCTCGATCCGTGACCAGGAATCGCTGGCCGCAGCGGAGGCTGCCGGCATGGCGATGGTTGTGACCGGGGTGCGCCACTTCCGGCATTAGCCAGTACAAATCGGACAATTATTGGTATAATCCAAATTAATGGTTAAGCTTACACGTAGAGATTTTTTAAAGCTGGGCGCTTTTAGCATGGCTGGCATCGGGTTCAGACCTTATTTTCAATCCGAAGCCAACCTGGATACCGGCGACATCATTCGCATTGCCTTGCCTTCGATCAGCGTTTACAGCCAGGCATGGGACAAGAGCCGCATCCGCTTCCAACGATTTCGGGATGAAATCGTGCATGTGTACGAAGTGGTGAAATCTCCCAATGGGCCCGCCTACAATCCCATCTGGTACCGGGTGTGGGGCGGGTATATTCACTCTTCGTACGTGCAGCGCGTTCGTTTTCAACTCAACCCGATCCTCTCCACCATACCGGAGAAGATGCGGTTGGCCGAAGTTACCGTGCCGTACAGCCAGGCGATGCGCTACAACCAGTTTACCGGGTGGACGCCGGTTTACCGCTTATATTATGATTCAACGCATTGGATTTCCGGGATCGAACAAGGCCCGGATGGCGAAGCCTGGTACCGGATATATGACGAACTGCTGCGAAGTGAGTATTTCGTTACCGCCCAACATCTACGCCCGGTGCTGGCAGAAGAACTTACCCCGATCTCGCCCGATGTTCCGCCTGAACAAAAACGGATCGAAGTGTCATTAAGCCGCCAAAATTTGAAGGCGTACGAAGGCGACCGGGTGGTGATGGATACCAACATTTCTTCAGGCATGCCGCGCCGGGGCGCTGACCCAAAGGATTCTACAGAAACCCCGCGCGGTGTATTTCACGTACAGTCAAAAATGCCGTCCAAACACATGGGAGATGGCAATATCACCTCCGATTTGGAAGCATACGAGTACCCTGGCGTTCCCTGGACAAGCTTTTATGAACCGGTGGTCGGGATTGCTTTTCACGGCACTTACTGGCATACGAATTACGGCGTCACCATGAGCCACGGCTGCATCAATATGCGCTGTGACGAAGCCAAATGGATCTACCGCTGGACAACACCCGCGACCAAAATCGATGAGATCGAGAATCGCGGAATGGGCACCCTGGTGATCGTTACCTGAATCTCAAGCGTCTACAAACTGCATAAAGACCTGGTTGCTGAGAAAGCGCCCGGATTGGGTCAGGCGGATGCGCTCACCATCCGCTTCGAGCAGCTTTTTGGCCAGTAAATCCCGGATTTCATTTTTAAAGACTTCATCGATCTGTTTGCCAAACCGGTTGGCAAACTCTGCCCGGCTGACACCTTCCTGAATCAGGCGCAATCCAACCATCATCGTTTCCTGCATCTCCGTGTACGAATCGACAGGCCATGTCTGATTGGTTGCCGGGCCCAGTGGAAATTGGGCCTCGCGGTCGTGAACCCGCTGGATATAGCTCTTGATCCCGCGGGCATTGGCCAATCGCATCTTCCCCAAATAAGCATGCGCTCCGGCGCCGAAGCCAAAATAGGGACGGTCCTTCCAATACTGCAGGTTATGACGGCAGGCCAACAATACGCCATCCGCGCCGCGCCGCGCCCAATTCGATATTTCATATTGTTCAAAATTGGCGTCACCCAGACGCTGACTGGCCCAGTCATACATATCCGCAGCCAGGTCATCGTCCGGTTCCGCGACCAATCCCTTGCGGCGCATGCGGAATAAAGGGGTGCCTTCTTCGATCGTCAGGGCATAGAGGGAGAGATGTTCGGGGTGGAGTGTCAGGGCAGTTTCAACAGTTTGCCGCCAATCGTCCAGGGTTTGAAAAGGTAAATTAAAAATCAGGTCCAGGCTGAGATTTTCGAAACCAACCTCGCGCGACCAGCGTACGGCATCGATCACATCAAAGGTGGTATGCTGGCGTTCCAGCAGGCGCAGCTCATCTGGCCTGGCTGACTGCATGCCATAACTGATACGGTTAAAACCAATCTGGCGCAGACGGCGCAGGGTCTCTAACGATACCGTTCCAGGATTGGCCTCAAGCGTTATTTCCAGATCCGGGGTAAGGGAGAATTGAGCACCGATTTGGGCCAGTGTTTTTTCCAAACGATCGGGTGAAATCAAAGAAGGCGTACCACCGCCAAAGAAAATCGTGTGGACAGGAAAGACCTGGCTGGCAGATTGGGCCAGCTTGCGGATTTCCAGGTCGAGGGCGTCCATATAAGCCGGAATGCGGTCTTCCATACCGGCATACGTGTTAAAATCACAATACCCGCAGCGATGCCGGCAGAACGGAATATGGATGTAAATACTGTGCGGCTGCATCGCTGTGAGAATAACACAATCGCCGGGAATCTGCAAAGATCGATGGTGCAAAAAATCTTGCTTCATTGGGGTTTTCCGTGGTAAACACGGCAACTCCCAGAGGACCAAAATCTTGACAAGGGATATGGTATAATTTTGCGGTCCGGGAGGAGAACCTCGGAAACAAATCCTATGGCTGCTGAAAAAACAAATCAATCACAAAAAGTATGTCCTACCTGTGGAACTCGCCTGAGCGAGAATGCCACTCGCTGTTTGGTGTGCGGACGGGCTATCACCACGACCGCGACCCCAAAAAGCGAATCTGATTCCTCCGTGCAAGGTCCGCGGATGCCAACATTATCGTTGAGCCTGCCCCTGGCGATTGGATTATTCATCCTGTTAATCGCGGTTGGCGGCGGCGGCGTGTATGCCTTTGCTCGCCAGGTACCGGAGACAGTGCTCGATTTTACGGCTACACCGACCTCGACGCAAACCTCGACGATCACACCCACGTTAACCGCAACCGCGACCGGCACCCCGGTTCCCACCAATACCCCGTTACCACCCAGAGAATATACGGTAAAAGCCAGCGACAGCTGTGTAGGCATTGCCTATTTGTTCGACGTTTCTGTGCAAACCATCGTTTTAACGAACGACCTGCCCGCAGACTGCGGGGTTTTGAGTATTGGGCAGAAGCTGTTGATTCCCCAGCCGACTGTCACACCCACGCCGCAGGCCACATCCACACCAGATGCGGCCAAGGCCACCGAATCAGACTGCGAATTGTTTGATTATGTTGTCAAAGAAAATGATACCCTGGGCAGCATCGCGGCCAATTACAATGTTTCCAGTGAAGCGATTAAAGAATACAACGGGCTGCCATCGGATATGGTCCAATTGGGGAAAACGCTGAAAATTCCGTTGTGCAAACGCCTGCCCACTCCTGGACCGACCTCGACCCCGACTCCACCCCCGCCGTATCCGGCTGCGAACCTGCTGCTGCCCGCGGATGGCGCATCCTTTACAACCGCAAACGATGTGATCACACTTCAGTGGTCATCGGTCGCGACCCTGCGCCAGAATGAAAGTTACGCGGTGACAATCGAGGATCTGACCTCCGGCACGGGCGATAAAGTGATCGATTACGTCAGTGAAACCAAGTACATCGTCCCTGCCAGTCTGCGCCCCAGCGGAAGCGAAGCGCATATCTTCCGGTGGACGGTGGTTCCGGTGCGCCAGAGCGGTTCGACAAAAGACGGGCAACCGATCTACGAACAGGCCGGTGCGGTAAGCAGCCCGCGCGTCTTCGGATGGGTGGGCAGCGGCGCAGCGCCGACCAGTCAACCTTAACCAAAAAAAGATCGGGGCCGATGGTCCCGATCTTTTTTAGTTTCTTCAGGATCATGCAGCCTGAGCTGTCTCAGACTCTTCCTGGTTTTCGAGATATTTAGTGGCCTGGATCGCCGCCGCTGCCCCCATTCCGGCCGAGGTGACAACCTGCCGGAAATGGCTGTCCATGACCTCTCCTGCGGCAAAAACGCCGGGAACACTCGTTTCCATATTCATATTCACCACAATATACCCGTTTTGATCCAACGCCAACTGGTCCTTAAACATCTGGGTGTTGGGGGTATGCCCGATGAAAATAAACACGCCGTCGGCCTCAAAGCCGGATACGTCTCCGGTTTTTACATTCTTCAACTGCACCCCATCCACCTTTTCGCTGCCAGAGATCTGATCGACGACCGTATCCCATATAAAGTGGATCTTCGGATTTTCAAATGCACGTTTCTGCAAAATCGCACCGGCGCGCAGTTCGCTGCGGCGGTGGACAATGTGGACGCTAGAAGCAAAACGTGTCAAAAATAAGGCCTCTTCTAGAGCGGAATCCCCACCGCCGACCACAACCACCTTTTTATCTTTGAAAAACCAACCATCGCAGGTCGCGCAGTAAGACACGCCGCGCCCGGTCAGTTCCTTTTCGCCAGGTACGTTGAGATGGTTGGGACTGGCACCCGTAGAGATGATTAACGTTTCCGCCAGAAATTCACGATCGTAAGTTGATACCCGGAACGGCCGTGCGGATAAATCCACGGCGGTAACTGTTTCAAATTCGACTTTCGCGCCAAATCTCTCGGCCTGTTTCTGGAACAATTCTCCCAACTGAGCCCCTCCGACCCCTTCCGGAAATCCCGGGTAATTTTCGATGGTATAGGTAAGGGCAGCCTGCCCGCCCAATTCCATGCCCGTAAAGACTACCGGCTCTAATTCTGCCCGCGCAGCGTACAATGCTGCGGAAAATCCAGCCGGGCCGGAGCCCAGAATCAATACTTTGATCGCTTCATTATTCGGTTTTGAGGTACCGGTCGAAATTGAGTTCAAGTTTAAATCCATTAAACATCTCCATAATTAGGTTCTGTTTCTTAGATGGGGTGAAGTCCTAAAAAGTTACGTCGTTTTCACCACTCGATCGCAAATTTGCAATGCTTCATCGATGATTGAGAATCCTTCCAGCAACTGGTCGTTCGTGATGGGAAGGGGTGGAATGATCAATAAGGTATGCCAGTGGGTGTAAAGATACAGACCACGGCTGAGCACGAATTTTCGCACGGCATCCATTTCAGGGCTGCTGCCGCCAAAGGGCGCCATGGGCTCTTTCGTGGCGCGGTCCTTTACCAATTCTACCGCAGCAAACAAGCCAATCGAGCGCACTTCGCCAATCGAGGGATGGCGGTCTTTAAGTTCAGACAGCATGTCCGCCAGATCCAAACCTGTGGATGCCGCCCGTTCCACCAGATGGTCGCTGTGCATGACCTGAATGTTGGCGATCGCCGCGGCGAGGGAGATGGGGTGCGCGTTATAAGTCAGCCCACCCTGGTAAACCCGGTCCTGAAAGACATCGGCAATCGACTGCTTCATAGCCACACAGCCCAGGGGGGCATAGCCGGAAGTTAACCCCTTGGCCATGGTGAGGATGTCGGGGGTCACCCCCCAATGCTCGACCGCAAACCAGCGGCCGGTACGCCCAAAACCGCTCATGACTTCGTCACAAATAAGCAAGATCCCATATTTATCACAAATTGCGCGCACCCCCTGGAGATAACCCGCGGGTGGGATCAGGACGCCATTGGTACCGGTGACCGTTTCCAAAATGATGGCAGCAATCGTGTCCGGGCCCTCTAGCTGGATGATTTCTTCCAGATAATGCAAATATTCGATTGCAAAATCTTCCTCCGAAAGTTCGGGGCGCGAGGCGTGAAAAGTCGAACGATACCGGTATGGATCCAGAAAATGGACGACTCCGGGCATCAAGCCAGGCTCCCAGGCCCAACGGCGCGGATCCCCGGTGAGGGCCATCGCGCCCGCCGTGGCTCCATGGTAGGAGCGGTAGCGGGCCAGGATTTTATACCGATTGGTGGCAGCACGCGCCAGTTTGACGGCATTTTCGTTGGCATCAGCCCCGCCCAGGGTAAACAGGAAGCGATCCAACCCTTTTGGGGTGATTTCAGAGAGCAGCTTGCCCAGCAAGGCGCGCGGGCGGGTAGCCATGCCTGGACCGGCATAAGGGAGTTCTTGAGCCTGCTGGCAAATCGCGGCAATCACGCGCGCATCACCATGCCCGATATTAACACACATGGTCATCGAATTAAAGTCCAGGTAGCGCTTGCCAGCCGAATCCCAAAAATACACGCCCTGAGCGCGGGTCACCGGGATTGGCTCTACCCGACCCTGAGCCGACCATGTCCAAAAGCTGTGTTCGAGGGAAAGGGGTAAAATTTCGGTGTCGTCCAGATCCATCGCTTCTCCTATACAGGTATAGTTTACCGCTTTAATGAGAACGCAGGAATCGATGCGTACCTGACCGGTTGAAAGGTTGTAAAAAATTTCGGATATACTATGAGCATGGCGCTGCCTTCCAATGAAACATCCCTGGCCTGCAATGAGGCGCTGCCCGCTGATGCCCTGCGCGGCCTTAGATATTTTAACACGGGCAATTATTTTGAGGCACACGAATACCTCGAAACCGCCTGGAAAGATGAACCCCGAGAAATACGCGATTTATACCGTGCCGTCCTGCAGGTTGGGGTGGGTTACTATCACTTGACCCGGGGGAATTATACCGGCGCAATCAAAATGTTCCGCCGCAGCCGAAAATTCCTGGACCGGCTGCCCCCGGTTTGCCAGGGGATCAACCTGGCAAAATTACGTCTGGATATGGACCGGGTGGAAGCAGAAATGAGGTTGTTAGGACCAGAGCGGATCGGTTCATTTAATCGATCGCTGTTAAAAAAAGTTGAATATCAAACATGACTGAAAGGAACCTGTTGAATGGACTCTGCACCGCCCTTTGAAGGGAAAATCGCACTGGTGACCGGGTCGGGACGCGGTATTGGCCGCGCAATCGCACTGCGCCTGGCGCAGGATGGCGCCGACCTGGTGATTAATTTCATGCGCAATCAAAAACCAGCCGAAGAAGTTGCCAACCTGGTACGCGAAACCGGTCAACGCGCACTCGTAGTTCAGGCAAACGTCGCCAAGCCAGAGGATGTCGAGCGGCTGTTTGAGGCTGCGGAGCGTGAATTTGGCGGCCTGGATATCTTTATCAACAATGCCGCTTCCGGTTTCAACCGCCCGATCCTGGACCAAAAAATCACTGGATGGGACTGGACAATGAATGTCAACGCGCGGGGTTTCCTGCTGTGCATGCAGCAGGCAGCGCCCTTGATGGAGAAACGGGGCGGCGGACAGGTTGTGGCGATTTCCAGCCCTGGTTCGCAGCGGGTGATGCCCGATTATGTGGCCGTAGGGGCCAGCAAAGCCGCTTTAGAGGCGCTTATCCGCTATGCAGCGGTAGAAATGGCCCCAAAGAATATCGTGGTCAATGGAGTCTCCCCAAGCCTGGTAGAAACGGATGCGCTGAAACATTTTGCCTCCTTGAGCGACAGCAATACCATTCCACGCGCGATTGCCAAAACGCCCGCCGGCCGGTTGGTAACCCCTGAAGATATTGCCGGAGTAGTTTCTTTCCTGTGTTCACCGGCGGCATATATGATCCGCGGTCAGGTGCTCACGATCGATGGCGGATATACCTTGATCGTCCCAGACTAATTCTTGTTATTCAGCAGGTGTTTTTTCCGCTGCGGATGGAAAAAACACCTGCCGTTGTTTATTCGGACCGGAGAAATTTCAGTCTTTGAGCAGGAGGGCGCGCGCCGGGGAGCCGTCTGAACCACCCAATTTTGGCGGCAGGCAGATCAAAGAATAATTTCCGGCGGGCACCCCGTTTAAGATCGACCCCTTCCAAAACCACCATTTCATTTTTGAGCAGCACCTGGTGGGTGGGGACTCCGTCATTAAATGGCGCGATAGATAGATAATCAATTCCTACCAGGCGCATACCCATGTCCACCAGGGCCTGTGCGCCGTCTGCAGAAACGGCCACGAAATCCTCTTCAAACGTCTGTACGCGCTTCAACCAGTAAGCAGAGTTGCGCGTCTTGAAAAGCACGCGCGTCGTCTCTGCGGCAATCCCGGCATTGCGGATCACTTGGGCGGTGATCAAGTCCACCTCATCAGCCAGATGAACGACCTGCACCGGGCCGATGAGTACATCCAGCGGCAAGGTTTCAATCGTTTTCGCGCCGTGGACGAAATGAAACGGCGCATCCAGGTGGGTGCCGGTATGAACGCTCATATCCAGGCGGGAGACATTGGCATGCGCACCGTCTTCAATTTTACTGACTCGTTCCAACTTAACCTGGGGATCGCCAGGCCAGACGACCATTCCATTTGTGATTGTCAGGCTGATATCTAGAATTTCCATTGCAGTTACCTCCATTCTTTTCCATTTGATTGAGGCCACCCGCTGACGGTGAAAATCTTGGTTAATTCCGCGTTTCTCTCTTGCTCGGTCATCGGGCGGGGTTTTACGAAATCTTCCAGGGTGGCCGTGAGCAGTTCCACGCCAAGGTAACGGCCATCATAAAATATGTGCCGGTCGATGAATTCATTTTTGGTATCCGGCCAGGGGGTATCCATCTGGTCGAAGAATAAATTGCCCAGGCCGTAATGGATCAATCCCTGGTTGCGCAGCTCCATGGCCTGGGGGAGATGCGCCTGGCTGCCGCTGACGATGACTGCCCCGGCATCTGATAGGCGTTGGAAATCTCGGTATTGGATGGGCAGCGGGGTCGGATCATAAGATTCATAATATTGGATGGTGACAATCGTCAGGTAACCTTGATCGGACAGGCGGCGTATTTCTGCCACAAATTCATCCAGGTCTCCGCCGCCGCAGTCCGCGGTGCCGGCCTGATCGCCAGTTGCCCAATCCGCCGGTGGGCCGGCCGGGTTGCAGCCGATGAAAGCCAGCTTGTTGCCGTGATGGGTCACAAATACCGGCTTTCGCGCCTGGGCTTGATTGGGTCCGGCCCCAAAATAAAGCCAACCGCGCGCCTTATACATTTCAATGGAGTAATTGACCCATTCCCAGCCAAAATCATTGAGATGGTTGCCGGTCATCTCCACGATATCCACACCCACATCTTCCAGTAATTGAATATTTTTAGGATCGCTGCAAAACCGCAGGTTGGGATCATTGGGATCGGGTGGCGGGCACTGTGGATTGAATGACACCTCATTGCTGATGTGAGTGAGGTCGGCATTCAGCAGCCAGTCGCGAATATCGCGTCCGGGATACAGCAGGCCTTTCTGCTGCATGAACCAGGCCGAGCCGCGTACCAGGGCTGAAACCCCGGTCATTACCAGCACGGTTAGTTTTTCAGGGTCGCGGTTGGTCAGGTTTAATTTTTCAGTTTTACCTAAACGTTTGTAGAATTGGTCCAGCGACCAGGGGTCGCCATCCACGGTGATCGGGAAAGATAAGCCGTAGGCTGGATCAAGATTCCGATCCAATGGGGAACGACCGCCGATGCGGATCACCTTCCAACGGGGAACAAGTGCATCAAAAGGAAGTATGGCCCAGGCCGTTTTTTCCTGCCAGGCCATATCCAGCAGATCACTGGCATTGACAGTCTTGACCCTGGAAGACGGATTTCCCCAGGCGCGTACAAGCACCTGCCGGGTAGGTTCGTCGACCAGCAGGTTAATTTCACTCATGCCGGCACTCGATTCGCCCCGCCAGGTGGATATTAGGTCATTCAGGCTAACTTCGTCAATCAAAGTTGGAAAAGGGGCTGCCAGGGCGTAAATCCATTTCCCGACCGGATCGAGTGGTTTACCGCTGCCGCCAATCTCCACACGTAAATTGGCGGGGGCCAGATCGTCTGCCAGTTCATCCGCCGATAGCGGCAGCGTTCCCGGGATTAATGCGACAAGTCCCGGGTCAACCCACACTTTCAACTGCGGGGCATCCGTCGAGGTTGGCTCAATTGTCGCGGTGGGGGGAGATGGCAACATAGTGCTCAGCGCTGGAGGTGTGTTTGCCGGGGTACCAGTTTGAATGGGATGAATAATCGTGGTCGGTTCGAAAGGCAACGCGGTCGAAGCCGGCCAGGGACGGTTGCACCCACCAATAATGATCCCCAAAGCGATTCCAATGATGAGGGGTACAATTTTCCGCATGAACTAATTATACATGTTCCATATTTGATAGCATCTGATAGCTGGGACGCGTATAATTGCGAAGTGAGCTTCTCAAAGAAAGGATAAATTATGCGCGAAGTTGCAGTACTGGGAATTGGTCAAACGAAAGTTGACGAGCATTGGGATAAAAGCCTCAAAGAATTAGCCGGAGAGGCTGTTCTGGCAGCACTGCATGATGCGGAGCTGGCCGGGGCCGAGGCCCTGTACGTGGGCAATATGATGTCAGGACCGGCAAATCACCAGCAGCATCTGGGGGCCTCCATTGCGGATTGGGTGGGAATGCATTACACCAGCGCCATGCACATTGAAGCGGCGTGCGGTTCTGGGGCAGCGGCCTTTCGTTCGGCCCTGATGGCAGTCGCCTCGGGTGCCGTGGACAGCGCGATCGCGGTTGGCGTGGAAAAAATGACCGATTCGCCCGGAGATGAAATCACCGGTCAACTGGCGACCGCCGCGGATGCGGATTGGGAAGTTGACCAGGGCCTTTCCTTCGTCGCGATTAATGCGCTCATTATGCAGCGCTATCTGCACGAGTACAAATGGTCAAAGGCCGATTTTGGCGCGTTCTCGATCAACTCCCACGCCAACGGGGCCCATAATCCGTTTGCGCGCTTTCAGAGCCCAATTTCAACCGCAATTTACAACCGGTCGGGGATGATCGCCGACCCGATTAATTTAATGGATGCTTCACCGATCGGAGATGGTTCTGCTGCGGCTGTACTTGTGCCGCTTGAATATGTGCGTTCGCTCCAGAAATCCAGAATTATCAAGATTGTTGGTTCCAGCGGGGCCACGGACACGATCGCGGTGCACGACCGGCGCGACCCACTGTGGCTTTCGGCCTCTGAAAAATCGGCCAAACAGGCCTATGCCCAGGCAAATGTCACCCCACAGGAGATTGACCTTTTTGAAGCGCACGACGCCTTCAGCATCATGGCGGCGCTTTCCCTGGAATCCTCTGGTTTCGCTGAGCGCGGACAGGGCCCGCGGCTGGCGAACGATGGCGAGATCCTCCCCACCGGGCGCATACCCATCTCGACTCGGGGCGGCTTGAAAGCCCGCGGGCATCCGGTGGGGGCGACTGGCATGTACCAGATTGTGGAAGTGGTGCAGCAACTGCGCGGAGAAGCAACCGGCACCCAGGTTGAAAACGCTCGCATCGGGATGGCCCAGAACATTGGCGGCAGCGGGTCGAATATCTACACGCATATTCTTAGGGTGGATTAACTATTCTTATCCTTACCCGAACCGGTCGCAACCCGTCGCAGCGGATTAATCAGGCTGCAAGGGCTGCCGCTGGATGGTTGCAATCCGGGTAGCGATATCAAACTGGCAGCCACCGGTCAATTGGTGCAAGCGCAGCTGGCTGACACCAAACCACGCCCCGCTGCTGACCTGGTCGATATTGGTTTCCATGATATCCCGACCGTCGATAATCGTTACCGCCCTTTTTCCGATCACGGTCATGCAGTCATCGACCAGAATCACCCCCGTATCTTCGTCCAGACCAACACCCAACAAATGCGGATGGAGGGTCACCGCATAAATCAGCCGGCCAATGCGGTTGCGCTGGTAAAAATGCTGGTCGAACAAGAGGCCTTCATAAAAACCCAGGCCAGCGGCAAATTGAGCGGTGCCAAAGCGGGCGCCGGTGGAGGTTTTACCGCCGGCGATCATTATTCTGCCCATCACCGCTGCCCCGGCCGATGTCCCTGCAACCACGGTACCCTGTCGAAAAACATCCAAAATCGCCTCCTGAAGAGGCGTGCCGGCCAAAACAGTGGTCAAGCGTAGCTGGTTCCCACCGATAAAGAAAATTCCCGTGGCTTTTTGGATGGTTTCGATGTGCTCTGCCTCAAAGGAATGATGGCGTTCATGCACAGGCAGAATTACAGGAGGAGTTTTTACGCCCATATCCTGAAAAGCTTGAATAAACTCCATGCCCCCATTAACACGGGAGGAAGCTGCAGGGATCACTACCAGGCGAGCGTCAACGCCACCGCTGCGGCACAAGAATTCACGCGCAATCTCCCCATCCAGGCGCATATTACCGCCAATTGCCATTAATACTGTCATAATTATTCCTGACTTAAAATGATAGATTAATTATAAGTTGAAACCGCATTAGGGGTGAAACCCGCGTGCGGGTTTCACCCAATCAAGCATCTTTTATAAAAATATGTTAATATTTATATATGGTCGCTTTCTCGCGGGAAAAGCTGGAAATTTACCGGTCACATACGTATCGAACCGCAGCGGGCTTGCGCCTGAAATCGGAAGATGACGCGGTAGATTTTGTCAACCAGAGAGGGTTTGTATTTTTCTGGCCGATCAAAGGGTACGACTTCCCGAATTTATGGACGGCGGCGGCAGGCGACCGCCCGGTACCCGACGAACACGATGACCCCGGACATGTCACCTGGTCGTGGAAAGACAGCCTGTTGGGCGCGCGGCGCTGGTATTACGGGCGTGTTCTGCGCCAGCGAAACGCGATGATTTCATTAGAGACTCTGCCGTATTTCTATGCATTATCCAATAATTTCGGCGAACCCGAAAGTGATTACCTGGAACAATATCTGCAAGGCAAGATGACCGCCGAAGCCAAATCTGTTTACGAAACCCTGCTGCAAGAAGGTCCGTTGGATACAATTGCCCTGCGGAATGCCGCCCGTTTATCCAGCCGGGAAAGCAATTCGCGATTTTCTAAAGCGCTCAATGACCTGCAAATGGATTTTAAAGTTTTACCGGTAGGAATCAGCCCGGTGGGTGCCTGGCGCTACGCTTTTATCTATGAGCTCACCCATCGCCACTTCCCAAATTTAATTGAGCAGACTTCGCATATTTTTGAATCGGATGCGCGCCTCTATCTGGCTCAGAAGGCGATCCAATCCCTCGGCGCAGCACCCGCCAGTTTTATTTCTCGCTTATTCCGCTGGAACAAAATAAACTCAGAAAAATGTTTCCGGCAGCTGCTTAACCTTGATCCTTACATCAGCGCACCTTTCCCAGGCGAGGAACAAAACTGGATAGGCCTGTCTGAACTGGTCGACCCTCCCTCAATCGAAAAGGAGTAATCATGTTCGAATTCCATATCTCACGCCAGGCTCGCGATCGTTACCAATTCGATCAGAATTTATTCAACCTGCAGGGCAATGTAATCTTCGCCAACTTTCATGCTGCGCGCCTCTTTGCCCAGAAGATGAACCTGACCAGAGATCTGGTTAACTTTCCCGAACAGGCCATTCGAGCAGGTCAAATAAATGCAATGGGGCTGGTAGATGAGATCTTACACCAGGTGATCTTTTTATACCGGCAGGAAAATCACCCGCAAATCATGGAAGAGGCCCTGGCCTGGCTCAAAGAACGGGTAGGTGAACGCGAATTGGATCGGACGCTGCTTGAGTTTTCGTATGATTTCCCCCCAATTGCAGTGTACCGTAAGCAGCAAACGACCATCGAGTATCTCAATGGTATGACAGAAGGAATTCCAAACCGTGCCCTGGTGTTAGAAGAGTTGTTGATGCTGTGGGTAGCGAATTTAAATCCGGCCTGTGAACCTTATCAGGAGCTGTTTAACGACGACCACCTCAGCAACCAGACGGCATATAAACAGGTGGCAGTCGAACTGAGCGCATTTTTCGACACCAAACCCGGCTTTGGACCGGATAACCAGAACATTGTTGAAATGCTGCGCGCGCCCGCGATCGCGGTGCCGAACTCGCTAACCGGTCAGCTTGAGTATATCCGCACGCACTGGGCCGATCTTCTGGGGCGCTACTTATACCGCCTCCTGGCAAGCCTGGACCTGGTAAAAGAGGAAGAAAGGCTGCACTTCTTTGGCCCGGGGCCGGTTCCCATTCCAGTATACGACCGGTCGCTGCTGGCAGAAAACGAACCCGAAAAATTTTCTCAGGATAAAGAATGGATGCCGCGCCTGGTGCTGATGGCCAAAAACTCGTTCGTGTGGTTGGACCAACTTTCCAAGAAGTACCAACGTTCAATCACCAAACTGGACCAGATACCGGATGAAGAACTGGACAACCTGGCGCGCTGGGGGATCACCGGATTATGGCTGATCGGATTATGGGAGCGAAGCACTGCTTCCGCCAGGATAAAGCAGCTATGCGGCAATCCCGAAGCCATCGCTTCCGCGTATTCCCTGGCTGGATATTGGATCGCTGATGATTTGGGCGGCGAACAGGCTTACCAGAACCTGCATGACCGCGCCTGGCAGCGGGGGATCCGCCTGGCGAGTGATATGGTACCAAACCACATGGGGATCGATTCACAGTGGGTAATTGACCATCCGGACTGGTTTTTATCGTTGGATTACAGCCCCTATCCTTCTTATAGTTTTAACGGACCGGATTTATCACCGGATGGGCGCGTTTCGCTCAATATTGAGGATCATTATTTCGACCGCAGTGATGCGGCGGTTGTCTTTAAGCGCTATGACCATTCTAACGGAGACACACGGTATATCTACCATGGCAATGACGGCACCAGCATGCCGTGGAACGATACTGCCCAGCTCAATTACCTGAACCCCGAAGTGCGCGAGGCGGTCATCCAGACTATTCTGAGTGTGGCGCGGCGCTTCCCCATCATCCGATTTGACGCTGCCATGACCCTGGCAAAACGCCATTTTCAACGGCTCTGGTATCCTGAACCTGGGACCGGCGGCGCTATCCCTTCGCGAGCCGAACACGGCATGACCAAAGAGCAGTTTGAGGAAGCGATGCCGATCGAATTCTGGAGGGAGGTAGTCGACCGGGCTGCGGTTGAAGCGCCGGATACGCTGCTCCTGGCAGAAGCATTCTGGTTGATGGAAGGATATTTTGTGCGCACGTTGGGCATGCACCGGGTCTATAACAGTGCCTTTATGAACCTGCTGCGGAATGAAGATAATGACAAATACCGTACGGTAATGAAAAATACGCTGGAGTTTGATCCCGAAATACTCAAGCGTTTTGTCAATTTTATGAATAACCCTGATGAGCGCACAGCAGTCGACCAGTTCGGCAAAGGGGACAAATATTTTGGGATCTGCACCCTGATGGCAACCCTGCCGGGGCTGCCAATGTTTGGCCACGGCCAGGTAGAAGGCTTTACAGAAAAATACGGCATGGAATTTCGACGGGCTTATTGGGAAGAACAGGTCGATCAGAACCTGGTCGAGCGGCATATCCGCGAGATTTTCCCCCTCCTTCACCGCCGGGCCCTCTTCGCTGGTGTGGAGCACTTCTTGTTGTTTGATTTCTTTTCGCCAGAAGGGTTTGTGAACGAGGACGTATACGCCTATGCAAACGGCTTGGGCAGTGAGCGCAGTCTGGTGGTTTTCCATAACAAGTTCGCTGATGCTCGCGGGTGGATCCGCACTTCGGTTGGCTTCTCCATCAAGGTAGAGGGCAGCGACCAGCGCCAAATTGTGCAGCGCAGTCTGGGCGAAGGATTAGGCATTAAGCCAGGTTCAAATTCGTATGTCATTTTCCGCGATCACACCACCCGGTTGGAATTTATTCGACCGGCGAATGAAATCCTGCAGGAAGGCATCTATCTCGAGCTCCGTGCATACGAATACCATGTGTTCCTCGATTTTCGCGAAATCGTAGACGACGAGTGGCAGTCATACCGACAATTAAACGGCTATCTTGCGGGACGCGGCGTGCCGGATATTCAAGAGGCGATGCGGGAATTAGTTGTTCAACCTGTTCTCGAGCCCTTCCGGCAGATTGCTAATTCGGGTTATTGGCAGTACCTTAAAGAACAAACTTGCCGCCCCGCTCAACCCGAAATTCCGGCAGGCGTTCTCACCGAAGCAGGTGTCAAAATGAAGAACCTGGTAGATGGGATGATTTACTTAGAGCCATCCTTGCAATATCATCCAGAAGTGGTGGATAACGTCCAGAAAACGATCCGGGATGTTTTATGCCTGCCGTTAGTCGAAACACAACTACCCTTCCCAGGTTCCAAAATATATTCCAGGGCGATTAATTTCATGCTTAAAGGGCTGAATAAGAACCCCCAACGCTGGCCGGTCTGGTATGTATGGGCGTTTCTATCGAATCTCGAAACGATGAGCCCCAATCCCCCTGAGGATTTGCAGGTTATCAGCTGGATGGATGAATGGCAGGTGAGTAAAATCCTGGCGGAAGGATTCCGGTCATTCGGCATCGAAGCGGCCGTCGTCTCCCGGCAATTAGCCGTGACCCGCCTTTTGGTTCAGGAACAGCACTGGTATACCCGCGTGGGAAACTCATCCCTGGTGACAATCCTGGAAACCTGGCTATCTTCAACCGAAATCCGGAATTTCATCAATATCAACCGCCACCAGGATATCCTCTGGTTTAATAAAGAAGCTTTTGAAGAATTCGTCTGGTGGATGATGACCCTGGCTGTACTGGAGCGGGTCAAACAACCAGATGCATCGGCAGCTATGAAGATTGAACGCATTATGGGCGCCTACGATATTGTTCAGAAGTTGATTAAGGCTGAAAAATCTTCGGACTACCAGATTAATAAGCTTTTAGGCTATACACAAAAAAAATAAAATAAACACAGCGCGCCCAAAATTTTGGGCGCGCTGTGTTTTTAATTCCTATGCACGTATTTTCCCAATCAAATTGCTGGTACGCGCGCGATTTAAATGCTGGGTGAATACAACGTCGGCGCGGTTCCCGGTACGCCAGCTTTTTACCCCTCTTAACAATGCCGCAGCCTGGTTTGAAAGATCCAGGCCGGTCGCCAAATAGGTCAGCCAAATAGCCTGGGCAGTATAAGAAACATTGTTCCGCGGTTCTATCCGGTCAAAATCATCAAAGAACCACCCACAAGAAGTAAACATACGCTGCTTTTCATACTGGGCAGCCAGAAGAAGTTTAATTTTTTGCAGGTTTTCATCATCGGGCATTTGTTTGGCATGCGCCGCGATCATTTCGTCGAAGTCGATTTCACCCAGAATAACTTTAATGTAATCATGGCGAAGCTCGAGAGGATCCCTCACGAAACGGCTGGAAAAGTCAATATACTGGGTATCGATTAATGCAGCAATTTCATTGACAGCGATTCGCAAAGGCGCTTTCCACTCACCATGCGGCGTACATCCGCAAGCACCCATCCAACGGACGACGCCATGATGGCAGCTCCATGAGGTAAACTGGCGTATACTCATGGTGCGGGTTGGCGGGTGTTCTTTTAACCAAAGGGCAGGATATGTGGCTTCAATGGATTGCATTTCCAGAGCACCCCTCATTAAATAAGACAAAAATTTGTCTCGAAAAGGTTGGTGGTGTCCGTACAACTCCCCATCTGAAGCGACAAGAACCAGTTGAGATGCACCGCTGCCGTTTGGATAATATTTCGGCATTAAATACTGGTTGATAAATATGTCTGCGTTCGAAGTAGCCGCAGGATCAAAACTGATGCGCGTGCTTAAATCCTGGTCGTAGAAAAAGACGGAGATGCTTTTCTTGTTTTTGAGAGGAACCAGATAAGGTTGGCTGGTGTCAATCAAATTAGTATCGGCTTGCCAGGGAGCGAGAATAGTAAAAAAGATCTTATTATCCGCAAGAATCTGAAGGGTTTCTTCATCGACAGCCGTTTCTGGCAGCCACATCCCTAAGGGGGCATGGCCAAAACGGTGTTCGAAATCGGCGATTCCCCAACGAACCTGGGTTATTTTATCTTCACGGGAGGCTAAAGGAAGGATGGTGTGGTTATAGGATTGGGCAATCGCGTTTCCGACACCATATCTATCAAAGTTCCAACCATCCTGGTCGATAATTTGCTGCACAGTGCGAGGATCGTACTCGGCCATCCAATCGAACAAGGTTGGCCCAACATTAAAACTGATGCGCTCGAAATTTCCCAAAACGGCATTGGGCCGGTAATCATGATCATGGATCCGTTCATTCCAATTGTGATAAGGCTTGGCGCCTGGTTCTTGAGGTATTTTGCCGGTCAGCGGATCCTCTCGAGGAGGTTGGTAAAAATGACCGTGGACAGAGAAGGCATGCGAATTCATAATTAATAAACTACCGTTGAAATGGGATGCGGCTCAATCTTATCACCGAATGAAGATAATCCAGATTTTGATTGAAACGAGCCGGAATAACGCCGAATTGGCGCGGCAAAACATCAATGGGACACGTGCGATCTGCTGCCAGGTAATCGAGCCAGAACATTGAGAGCGGATATCTTGGAAAAGTTTGCTCAAGCCAAAGGGTAAGCATTCGCAAGTAAGCAGGTTGGACATTCACTAAAATCTTTCGATATCCGGTAGCCTGCATAATTAATTCTAAAACCTCACGGAAAGTAATATATTCTCCCCCACCGATCTCGATAATTTGATTTATCATCGCGCGGTCTTCAAGGGCAATATTCAAACAAGCAACCAGGTCATCAATCCAGATTGGTTGAACCAGACTGTGCCCATCTCCAGGAACCGGGAAAATACCCGGCGCGATACGGAGCAAACTTGCCAAACCAGATGTAAATTGGTCGCCTTTGCCATATACTGGCGCAGACCGGATAATCGTAAACCCAACACCGCTATTGATGAAGAAATGTTCAGCCAGCGCCTTTGCTTTCAGCACCGGAAAAGCAGAGGACCGGTCAGCGCCCAAATGGCTGAGATAAAATATTCTTTCTATATCTGCTTGTTTTGCAACAGCAGCCAACACGCGACTGCCTTCTATATCGATTCCTTCCAAATCAGAACGGCTGCCCTGGCGTTCCACACCTGCCAGATGAAAGATCACATCGACCCCTTTTAGGGCGGAGCGAAGTCCTCTTTCATCTTTTAAACTGGATACAGCCACATCTACCACTTCACCGAGCGGTAGTCGGGGTGATTCTCGGGAAGGGCGCAGCAGCAATCGCACCGGTTTTCCGATGGAGACCAATTCCTTAACCAAAGACTTTCCGATAAAGCCCGTACCACCGGTGACCAGGATCATTGATTTCTTATTATAGCAGAGGAAAGATGGTTTTTCGAATTGGCACAAATCTTGTATCCACTTAAGCGCCTGAAAAAATCGTGGAAACAATGGATAAATTCTATGGATAGTAACTTTTTTCCCTTTCCCACACAATCTTCCCGCCTGGGATTTCATTATTTCCAGGACTCACTTCATTACCGTGAAACAGATCTGGCAAAGTGGGTACCTGAATTGACTGCCATGGGGATCTCATGGTTGGTTCTTAAATCTCCCAGTGATCGAGCAATACCAGAACAATTCATTCGCGGGATTGTGGACGCGGGGATTGAACCCCTGATTGACTTTGACCTTTCACTGGCAAAACCAGTCGCGATAAGAGATCTTTCTCTTCTTTTCAAAGCCTATTCTCGTTGGGGTGCGCACGGCGTGATGCTGTTCGATCGCCCAAACGCCTATCTTTCCTGGACAAAAGCCACATGGGCCCGCCAGGACCTGGTGGAACGCTTTCTGGACCGTTTTTTACCCATTGCTTCGACTGCGATGGACGAAGGATTAATCCCACTTTTACCGCCTCTTGAACCAGGCGGCAGTTATTGGGATACTTCATTTTTAAAATCTATGCTTTCGTCACTCGTCCGCCGCAATCCAGTCAACTTGTTAGAGAAATTGGTGATCAGTGCATACGCATTCAATTACCATCACGATCTGAACTGGGGAGCGGGAGGCGCCCAAAAATGGAGCACAGTCCGCCCATATTTCACCCCACCGGACCAACAGGATCACCTGGGTTTCCACATCACGGATTGGTATCGGGAAATCAGCCTCACGGTTTTGGGACACGAATGCCCAATGATTGTATTCGGCGCAGGGGCCCCAACCGACCCATATAAGGAAAGAACCAGTTCGTATGCGCCAGATGAACACCGCCAAATTAATTACGATATTTCCAGACTGCTGGATGCGGGTCAAGATACACAGCAAAATGAGAATACCCCGACCTTCAGCCCAGTACCGTCCAGTGTGATTGCCTGCAATTTATGGATGCTCGCTTCCGAACCGGAAGGCATTGGCGCATCCCAGGCCTGGTTCGGCACCTCGAACGATTATTCGGCTACCATTCTGGCTCTGAAAGAAATAAATTCTCTATCCAGGCAGGAAAACGGCACGAAATCCAAAAATGCCCAGGATCCTGACCACCCGATTAATCATTACCTGCTCTTGCCCACATTTGATTGGGGAATCGCAGATTGGCACCTGGAAGTGATCCGTCCGTTTGTTAAAAAACATCTGGCAACCGTCGGCTTTTCCCTGGACGAAGCCCTTTTAGCCAGAAATGTAACGATTATTGGCAACCACCAATCTTTTTCTGACGCGCAGATTGAAAAACTCATTCTATCAGGCTGTAAAATCCGCCGGATCGTAGGAGATGGCACAAGTATTGCAACACAACTTGCGGAGAGGTGAAACATGAATATGCCATTAAGCGCTAAATCGTCACAACGAAACACTTTATCTGCCCAAATGCCAGTCTTGAAAGTGGTCGGACTGGGCGGCGGCGGTTGCAACGCAGTCAACCGCATGATCGAATTAGGCCTGTCAGGTGTGGAATACATCGCTGCCAATACTGACAGTCAGGCGTTAAAGAGCTCGCTGGCCCCCACCAAGGTGCAGCTTGGTCCACGCCTGACCCGTGGTTTGGGCGCGGGCGGTGATCCCAGGGTTGGCGAGGCAGCCGCGGAAGAAAGTTATTCCGATTTGAATAAGGCCCTGGTTGGCGCCGATATGGTCTTCTTGACAGCCGGCATGGGAGGGGGAACGGGCACAGGCTCTATTCCGATTGCAGCCAGGGTTGCCCGCAACCTCGGCGCAGTTACCATCGCCATCGTTACCATGCCGTTCACCTTTGAGGTTGGGCGCCGGCAGCAAAATGCACGCCAGGGACTGGCAAATCTTCGCCAGCACATTGACACTTTAATCACCGTCCCCAATGACCGGCTGCTGGCAGTTGCTCCGCGCGATCTGCCCATCGAGCTGACCTTCCGCATGGCAGATGACATTTTACGCCAGGGCATCCAGGGAATTACAGAATTAATCACCCGACCCGGGTTAATCAATGTCGATTTTTCGCATGTCCGCCAGGTAATGCAGTTGGGCGGGGGCTCACTGCTGGCAATTGGCCACGGACAAGGCGAGAACAAAGCCTTACAAGCAGTGGAACGCGCACTGCACCACCCCTTGATCGAAACCATCAGCCTGGAGAATGCCACTGGAATTATCGCCAACTTCACTGCAGGGCAGGATTTGACCTTTGTGGAAGTAGCCGAAGCGCTTACCTTCCTGCAAGAAAAAACCAACAATCGAGCCGAAATCATTCCGGGCATAATCACAGACAACCGCATGGGCGACCGGGTTGAAGTGATTTTAGTCATCACGGGCTTAGGTGCAACCGCGGTCCAGTCACCATTTGTAGCCCGCAAACAAGCCGAACCAATCCCGGTGGAGGTAGAAACGGTGATGCAGCCCCAGGAAACCATCGCGGAAAGGGCCCCGATTGAGATGATCCACCAGCGTTCCGATCTCGATCTGCCGGCTTTTATGCGGCGCAGGATGCGCTAGGCGCAACGGCTGTCTGATATGGACAATCATTCGATCGACCAGGTTTCAAAACATGTTTTTCAGCGTTTTCCAGGTTTAAAGGGAAGCCGTCCACAGGTGAAGCCCTACGCAGGTGAGAAATTCCTGCTGGTCTACAGTGGAACAGCGAAAACCGCTGATGGGAAAACACTTCGCCAAACAGTTCGGGTTGTTGCCTCACCGGATGGCAAAATCGTCAAATTAACCGCATCTCGGTAAGGAAGGAGATCTAACATGACAATTGTAGATTTTTCCCGCAGAATCGAACTCCATTTTTGGGATTGGGCGATCCCAACGCTAAGTGCATCACCCATTTTACAAAAATGCGTTCAATCTTCTTATCAAATCATCCGAAAAACCACTCCCCTGCGCCGCTACTTAATCGGCGGTGGCGTAGCTTTTTTAGGATTTTCTAACGGTATGTTCATTTACTGGTTGTTAGTGAGGTAAAAAAATCATGCGTTCTCGTCTGGTGCTCTTCCTATTCCTGGCAGCAATACTCATAGCATTAACGCCACTCGAGTCAGTGCTTGCTGCCCGTGGAGCGCCTGGTTCAGCCGAATTCGGTTTTGGGGCCCATCTTGACCTTAATGGACCATTTGCAGTCGAGGGCGTCCGATTGGCAAGTGATCTGCAGCTCGATTGGATGGGTCTTGATTTATCCTGGCGGTCGGTAGCGCCCAAAGCAGGGGCCTTCGATTGGTCCCGCCTAGATCCGGTTCTGGAGACGGCGGCCCACAGCCAGTTATCGGTGATGGTCAGCCTGACTGACGCCCCGGATTGGGCACTGACACCACAAGGGCCTGCCGCAGATAAAACGGCTCAATTCATCGTCCAACTCGCAAATCGCTACCCTCAGGTGATGAAGGCAGTCGAACTCTTTCCAGGAGCAAACACGCTTCAAGGATGGGGGCGGCAGCCGGATCCCCGAGCGTATATGAGCGTGTTGGTCGCCGTCAAGACCGCAGTCTCAAAATCGAAACTGCCGGTCCGCCTGGTGGGCGCAGGGTTAAAACCGGTTCTGGCAGGCGATGGAAACACAGGCCAGGATCTGGATGATGCAAGCTTTCTGCAATCTCTTTACGAGAACGGGTTAAGCAATGTGGTGACCATTGTGAGTATTCAGGCTAACGATCTGACAGGCGAACCGCTCCAGGCCCCTGATAGAAGCGAGAACCGTGTACTGCGTCACTACGAAAATATCCGCCAGGTGATGCTGGATCATGGGCATGAAAGCGGATTGATCTGGATCACACACCTGACGCCACCCACTGGGAACATCACTGCTGAAGATCAAAAATATCAGGATCCTTACGCCCAAAGCGCATGGTACGAACAGGCTTTTAGCCAATTGAAATCACAACTTTACATCGGTGTGGCCTTCTTCAGCGGTCTCAACCCTGCCGAATCAGAGCAGTCGGTTTCTCTCATCCAGAGCCAGGGCGATTACCACCCATTCTACCGCTCCTTACGAGACCTGATCTCGGTTAGCCGCTCGGATAATTCCTCCATCCGCCCCGGGCGGGCCAAAGACCAACCCCTGATAAAAAGCATAAAATGACAAAAAAACTGACCCTTCCATTTTTTATCGCCATTTACCTGATCTCACTTGCCGCTGGTTTTGGTTTCGCAGGGATCCGGCAGGCGAATGCCATCACCCCGGCCACCAAAACTCACGAGCAGATCTCCTGGTTTCTGGTTCGAGTGGATGATATGACCATCGAGCAGCCCCGGTTGATCTCTGTATGGGTGATGTTCCTGACATATTCACCCGGTCCGCAAGTCTTTTTTAAACCCTTGTTCGCCAGTGATGCCGCTACGAACAAATATCCTGACCTGGGTGAAGTTTTCAGCGTGTCTGCAGACCGGACCATCTCAAGCGCCTTTATGAAAGAACTAAACCAGCTCATCTCCCACCAATCTGGGATGGTTATACTGGACGATATCGGGTATGAATCCTTTACATCCTGGTTTACCCAGCCTGTCCTGTCCAATGACACGCGGCCTTTTGTACCCAAAACCGGGATCGTCAATACCCAACCCTTTGGGGGTGAGTTGGAGAATTATGGCCAAATCTGCAGAACGCTTGAAAACACATCCCGCCCCAACCTGGCCAATCTACCTTTGTGGAAGCTATTTCCGAACCATCTGGCGGCATTCCCCACGCTGCAAAGTCTGACAAATTTATGGGGAAGACTGATCCTTTCCAATATGGACACTCATTGTGAAGTCATCCAGGTCCAATAAAGATCGCTCTTATTCGGTCCACCTCTCTCCACTGATCTCCCCAACCGTTGTTGGGGAGATCCATTTAATCAAGTAAAATTCTGATTATGGATCTCATCTGGCAAGGGCTTCGTCAGGCGCTTGAACTTCTTTTTAAATTAAACCCTGATGTCGTAGAAATCACCGTGCTTTCTTTGCAGCTCTCAGGGATTGCCACGATGATCAGTCTGGTGATAGGGATTCCATTTGGGACCCTGTTGGCCCTATACCATTTTCATGGCAGGAATTTCCTGCTGAGCCTGGTCAATACCGGCATGGGACTGCCCCCAGTGGTGGTGGGATTAGTAGTCTCTATATTTCTATGGCGCAGCGGTCCTTTAGGAGACTTTCAGTGGATCTATACGCCTACTGCAATCGTGATAGCTCAGATCATTCTGGCAGCACCGGTGGTGAGTGGGTTGACTGCAGCCGCGCTGCAGCAGTTAGATCCACGGCTGCGCCTGCAATTAAGAGGGTTGGGGGCTTCTCGAATGCAGATGATCTGGATGCTGTGGATGGAAGCAAGATTGCCGCTGTTGGCGGCTTTAATGGCTGGATTCGGCAGTGTAATCTCCGAAGTGGGCGCTTCGATGATGGTTGGAGGAAACCTGCGCCATTCGACCCGGGTGCTGACCACGGCTATTGTCTACGAAACGGGGCGAGGCAACTTTGCACTGGCAATCGCCTTGGGTGCAATCCTTTTAGGTCTCACATTTTTGATCAATCTGACCTTGACCTGGATCCAGCAGCGCAGCGCCCAGAGCTAAACGCCTATGGTCGAACCGCTCCTCCAATTACGAAATATCCGCATCGATCGGGATGGTATCGAAATTTTGGATTTGCCTGAGCTTGCGATTGAGCAAGGTGAAATCCTGGCAATCATCGGTCCCAATGGTGCCGGTAAATCGACCCTGATGATGGCTATCAGTGGGCTCATCCCGATTAAGAATGGAGAGATTCGTTTTTCGGGACGTTGTGTCCAACCGTACCGGGAGCTTTCCTTTCGCCGGCGATTGGCACTGGTCATGCAAGATCCGCTGCTGCTGCATATGAGTGTTTATGAAAATATTGCTTCAGGGCTAAAATTCCGGCGGGTTCATCCAAAAGAATCAAATACCCGCATCCAACGTTGGTTGGAAAAATTTTCGATCACCCACCTGAAGAACCGGCCAGCGCATAAATTATCCGGTGGAGAAGCCCAACGGGTCAGCCTGGCGCGCGCCTTCGTCCTCCAACCGGATTTGATGCTTTTAGATGAACCCTTCAGCGCTCTGGATGCGCCCACCCGCAATCAGCTTTTAACAGACCTTAAAGCTCAGCTTTCAGAAACAAGGATTACCACGCTGTTTATCACCCATGATCTGGATGAAGCGCTTGCGCTTGCCGACCGGGTAGCAATTATTATGCAAGGGCAAATACGCCAGATTGGGAAAGCGAGTGAAATTTTTTCGGCCCCTGTGGACACGGATGTAGCGCGCTTTACCGGCGTTGAAATGATCATTCCCGGAAAAATTATTCGCCAGAATGACGGATTGGTGGATGTGGCATGCGGCGATACGATCTTGCAGGCTGTATCATCTGCGCAGCCGGGAACAAATGTTTTCCTCTGCCTGCGTCCAGAAGATATCACCCTATCCTTGCCAGATGTGGGCGGTAAAACGAGCGCGCGCAACAGCTTAAAATGCAAAATATCAATGCTGGTTCCCCAGGGTCCGTTAGTAAGGGTCATCATGGACGGCCCGATCCACATCAATGCACTGGTGACACGTTCTTCTGCACAGGAGATGCAGTTAGCCATCGGGCAAGAGATTCAAGGTTCGTTTAAAAGCAGTGCGATCCACGTGATTCAACCTTAGAGTACTTGAATTCAGGGCTGGAAACCGGTACTTGATGATATAATCAACCGGAATTATTTCTGAATGAAATTGATCCGCAGTTTTTTATCATGGAGTTTACAGTGACCGATTCGCAAAAACCTAATGCCGTAGCCGACGACGTGGTCGTCAGCATTGAATATACCCTGACCGTGGACGGCAATATCGTCGACGCTTCAGAAGAAAATGAACCGCTGGAATATCTTCAAGGTTACCAGAATATCATCCCGGGCCTGGAAAAAGAAATGGTTGGGATGCAAATTGGCGAAAGCCGCGAAGTTACCGTTCTCCCCAAAGACGGATATGGAGAAATGGATCCTAATGCCCTGATTGAGGTTCCGCGCAGCGAATTTCCAAAAGACTTCGAAATCAAGCCCGGCCTTGAACTTCAGCTTCAAAACCAGGACAATGAGCTCTTAAATGCCGTTATCGTCGATGTGACCCCAAAAACAGTGAAGCTAGATTTAAACCACCCTCTGGCCGGAAAAGAACTATTGTTCCGGGTGACCGTGGTAGGGTTACGTGAACCAACCGAAGAAGAAATGTCGCATGGTCACGTGCATGGGGTGGATTTTGACGAAGAAGATTTTGATGACGATGATTTATTCGATGAAGATGATGAAGACGAAGACGAGGACGAAGAATAATTTGATCAAGCGGGTTTTCTAAACCGCCCAATCATACTGGAAAAGTTCAATGGATGACTGACCTTGTTGGGCAACGACTGCCCCACAGGCGCCGGTTGCAGGACGAAAAGTTTTCGCCTGCCACCGGCGTTTTTCGTCTTCACCCCCAGGCAGGGCCAGGAATATTTCCGAAGACCCTTGCTCCAGGTTAATGACAACCTTATCCAGACCTCCCGCCAGTCCATCTCCCCTGGCTTTAAGGTAAGCTTCTTTAATCGTCCATACCCGGTAAAAAGCATGCAGCTGTTCGTTTTTCGTAGGCAAGCCGGCAATTGCCTGCATTTCATATTCGTTGAAATAATTCGCAGCGATTTGGGACCATTCCAGTTTACTGTTGATTACCTCCACATCCACACCCAGTTCTAGATTCATGGCAATCGCCAGGATCATGAGGTCACCGGAATGGCTGAGGTTAAAGTGAATCAGCCGGTTTTGAACAGGCGCTAAAAAAGGTTTCCCGCGGGCACCCACCTCAATTTCCAGCTTTTCAGGTTCGATACCGGTGTACTTTGCCAGAATCATGCGGCTGATGCCGTGCGTACGGATGAAGCGGTATCGGTGCTGGTCAAAATGAAATTTATGCGCCCGGTCCTGTTCTTCGACAGACAACACCGCCGTCAGATGCTCATCCTGATAGCCCACCCCATCCAAACGCACCCGCCACAAATGAACCTGGTCCGGAACAATTAACGGGACCGTATTCAGGAAATTCCATGTTGTATTTTCTGGCTCCAACGGTATGACTCCCTGGTTTCTTATGCACCTGTATATGTGGATTGAAAAATTATAAACCAGAAAACATTGATTGCAGTTGATCTATAATTATGATCAGTTCGATCAAAAAGAGGAGTAAACAATGACTTCTAAACAAAAACGGCCGATTGAAGCAGAAGACCTGTACCGCTTTGAACTGATTACTACTCCGCGACTTTCCCCGGGCGGGAACCAGGTTGTCTATGCGCAGCACAGAGTGGACGCGAAATCTCAGAAGAAATTTGCCAACCTGTGGGTCGTGCCAACCGGGCAAGGGAAGCCTCGCCAATTTACATTTGGCGACCAGACGGATATCCAACCACGCTGGTCACCGGCTGGTGATCAGATTGCCTTCCTGTCAAACCGGGGAGATAAAGAAAAGCCACCCCAGCTTTATTTAATCCCAATCGATGGCGGTGAAGCCCGCCCCCTTTCCAGCATTCAGGGCAGCATCGGGGCCTTTTCCTGGGCACCTGATGGAAAAACCATCTTGTGCACCGTACAGAAAAAGGATGCCGATGTGCTGGAGCGGGAAAAAGACGAGCAAAAGAAAAAACTTGGGGTAATCGAACGGCAGTATGATCGGTTGTTTTTCAAGTTGGATGGTTTTGGCTATTTGCCGAAGGAACGCTGGCATCTTTGGACCGTGGATGCGGCCAATGGAAAAGCACGTCAGATCACCGACCACGAAGTTTACGATGAACATGGGCCAGCCTGGTCACCCGACGGAAAATGGGTGACCTTCGTCTCGAATCGTTCGGTTGATCCTGATTTAAGGCCCAATGCGGATGCCCTGTTTGTGATTCCTGCCCGGGGTGGAGAACTGCGCATGGTTCCGACCCCCGCCGGGCCGAAAAGCCAACCCAGTTATTCACCTGATGGTCGTTGGATCGCATATTATGGGACCGACAGCGAGGAACTGGAATATAAAAATAACAGCCTGTGGATCGTACCCGCCGATGGTTCGGCACCGGCGCGCAACCTGACCGAAGCATTTGACCTGCACGTCTCCGCCTGGACGATTAATGATATGGGTGAACCGGAAATGGTAGCGCCAACATGGGCCAAAGACAGCCAGTCAATTTTCTTCCAGGTGTCGATCCATGGCAGTTCGATCTTGATGAAAACTGACGTGAATGGGAACCAACCGGAAACAATCATCGGTGAAGGCGGTGTGGTAGGCAGTTATAACCTGGATCGTGAGCAAAAATCCCTGGCATATTTTTGGGGCCAGATGGACGATCCGGGACAGGTAAAGTTTCTGAATCTGGAGACCCTAAAAACTCGCGATCTCACGAACATTAATCGGGAACTGCTGGACAAAATCCAACTCAGCCAGGTAAAGGAGGTATGGTACAAAGGGCCGGATGGAAGCGACCTGCAAGGGTGGATCATGACACCCCCAGACTTTTCCGCAAACCAGAAATATCCTTCGATCCTGGAGATTCACGGTGGTCCGCGGGTTCAGTACGGCAACTTCTTCATGCACGAGTTCTATTATCTGGCAGCCCAGGGTTATGTGGTTCATTTCACCAATCCACGCGGCGGGCGCGGTTATGGCGAAGACCATACCCGGGCCATCTGGCGGGATTGGGGAAACGCCGATTACGCTGACTTGATGGCATGGACGGATGTTGTGCAAAATGAGCCTTACATCGATCCAATGCGCATGGGGGTCACTGGCGGTAGCTACGGCGGTTATATGACCGTATGGATCATCGGACATACCCATCGCTTCAATGCCGCCGTGGCGGCACGCTGCGTGAGCAATTTCGTCAGCATGTGGGGCTCAAGCGATTTCAACTGGACTTTCCAGAATGAAATCGGCGGATTGCCACCATATGAGGATCTGGAAAATTTTTGGAAGCACTCCCCCATTGCTTATATCGGCAATGCCTCAACCCCGACGATGGTTATGCACAACGAGTTTGACCTGCGCTGCCCGATTGAGCAAGGCGAACAGGTATTTGTGGCTTTGAAGAAGCTTGGGGTAGAAACCGAAATGATCCGTTTTCCGGATGAATTTCATGGACTATCGCGCACAGGGCGTACCGACCGCAAGATAGCCCGCCTGAACCATATCCGCCGCTGGTTCGATCGTTATCTCAAAGCATAATCAAAAACAGGTATAGACGGACATAGAAAGAGAAGAATTTGGCAAATTGCCAAATTCTTCTCTTCTTTCAAAGATCAAGCTATTTTTTTGGATGGCCGCCAGACCAAAAACAGGATGGCCGCCAGGAATGAAAGAACGGCCCCAAACAAGAAGGGCGCCGAAGGGCCAAAACCCGACCAACTTCCCACCCCCTGCCACAGGATACCGGCGATCATCGAAGCAGGGAAGGTGATGATCCCCATGACCGCGTTGTACGTGCCGTAGGCGGTGCCGCGTAAGTTATCGGGGACGATATCGGCGATCATAGCATTACTTGCCCCATAGGCCATGCCGTAGTACAAACCATAAGCTACATAGAGAGCGAATACCTGCCACGCATCCTGGGCAGCCGCAAAGCCAAAATAAATAACAGCATACACCAACCACCCACCCACAATCAGGCGTTTTCGGCCAATGCGGTCAGAAAGCGACCCGGCCGGGGTAGAAATCAAGGCGTAGACCAGGTTGAAAACAATCATCATCACCAGGATGCCGATCACATTCATCCCACGTTCCTGGGCGCGCAGCGTCAGGAAAGCGTCTGAGGAATTTCCCAGGGTAAAGATACCCACGATCAAGGTGAAAATGATGAAATCTTTTCCCAGGGATTTGAAAGCGAATTTCGGCGCAGCACGCTGTTTTGAAACCGCAACATCCCTGGCACCAATCGCCAGCGAAAGGACTGCCAAAAAGGCCGGAATCAGGCTGATCCAAACAATTGTATGAAAGGTGTTCGCCCCCAGATTAATATCTCCAGATTGGGCGATGAGCACCACAACCACCGCGATTACCAATCCCAACATGGCTCCGGATGTATCGGCCGCGCGGTGAAAGCCAAATGCGATGCCACGTTGTTTTTCGTTCACCGAATCCGCGACCAATGCATCTCGCGGTGAGGTGCGTATGCCTTTACCAACGCGGTCCGCCCAGCGTACGCCGGCGACGAGTTCCCAGGTGTTGGCAATTAAAAAGAATGGTTTTGAGAGCGCTGAAATGCCATATCCCATAACCGCAATCCATTTTCGGCCATGTGTCCGGTCTGACAGCCATCCCGAAAAAATTTTCAACAGGCTGGCAGTGGCTTCCGCCACACCTTCAATAATCCCGATGATGTTGGTTCGAATGCCTAAAACATTGGAAAGAAACAAGGGCAAGAGGTTAATGACCATCTCGCTGGAAATATCCATAAAAAAACTGGTCAGGCTGACAGCCCAAACATTGCGGGGGAGGCTTTTAATGCCCCCATTTTCTGTGGCAGGTTCTACAGGGGTATCCATATTATGTCCTTTTGACGTTGTAACAATCGATTCGATTGTACTCCCGTTTTATTTTTGAATAACAAAAAGGGCGATCAGAGGGATTCTTCAACATACCACGATGTTGATCGCGTTCAGGGTTATTATAGTTTTACTGCATGACATCATGCCTGCTACTCATTTAAAGGATTTAATAGTTACAATTATATTGAATTCAATATTATCTAGTTGATAACACAACCGGGTTAATGGATTTGTTGAGAGTGAAACATCACAGAAAAATATTGAAAGTCATGCGCGTCTTATAGCTTGCTCTAAATCAAAAACCGGTGGTAAACTCAGGCGCATGAATTTTAAACGCAAGCTTATTTCCGCATCCCCTTACAGGTATTTCTTCCTGGCGATTGCCGGTATTTTTTTTATGTTTGCCGGCTGCAGCCCGGCACCTTCTGCTGCCACTCCGACCGCGACAAGTTTTCCAACAGCCAGCAGCACAACCACACCAGCGACAACCTTTACCCCGCAACCTTCCATTACGCCTTCCATTGTGCCCATACTGCCAACAGCCACTCCGGTGCCGGAACCTGCACGGGCACAATACACCCTGAACGCGACCCTTAATTACACCCGCCATTATTTATCGGTTCAAGAAACGATCGATTATCCAAATCGCACCGGGCAGGTCTTAACTGAGTTGGTGCTGGCGGTCGAGCCAAATCGCTACCTGGGTGGGTTCCGTTTAAATTCATTAAAAGCCGGGGGGACATTGATCAGTTCCTATACGCTGGTCAACAACCAGTTGAATTTCTCTCTACCAGCGGTCCTGGAAAAGAACCAATCGATTCAATTAGAAATGGCCTATGATCTGAGCCTGCCGGTGCTACCCCGCCCGACCGGAAGTATCAACGCGGGTATTTATGGTTATTCAGCCCGGCAGATGAATCTGGTAGATTGGTACCTTTACGTTCCAGCCTACATCGACGGCTCTGGTTGGGCAATGCATAATCCCTGGTATTACGGCGAACACCAGGTGTATGAAATGGCCGATTTTTCGGTGGACCTCGTGCTCGATTCCCCCCGGCAAATCTGACCATCGCCGCTGCCTCGCAGGTCAAGATGGTGGACGGGCATTACACTTATTCACAACGCAACGCACGTAATTTCACATTTTCTGCCAGCGATATGTACACCGTGTATGTCAAAATGGTGGGGCCGGTAACGGTGACCAGCTATGTGTTCCCATTCGACACCAGCGCCGGTTTAACAGTCCTGAACGATACCGCCCAGGCTTTGGAGGTGTACGACCAATACTTTGGCGCCTACCCGCATGACAGCCTGTCCGTGGTTGAAGTCGATTTCCAGGATGGGATGGAATATGACGGATTGTATTTTCTCAGTAAGGGATTTTACAACACATACGACGGCACCCCGAAAGGGTATCTAACAATGATCGGCGTGCATGAAACGGCGCACCAATGGTGGTATGCCCGGGTGGCAAACGACCAGGCCCTTGAGCCCTGGCTGGATGAAGCCCTGGCGACATACAGCGAGCTTTTGTTTTACAGTAAGGTATATCCGGGATTTGAGGATTGGTGGTGGTCGTACCGGGTCGATTATTTTAATCCAGCGGGGTGGGTAAACCAGCATATTTACGATTATTCCGGATCATACCCGTACCGGGACGGTGTATATTTACGCGGCGCGCGTTTCCTGCACGAGGTACGCGCTCGCGTGGGTGACAAAGCCTTTTTTGATTTTCTTAAAGATTACGCCAGTCGGGAGCAAAACCAGATCGCGACCAGCCAGGATTTTTTTGACATTCTCAAGAAACATTCACCGGCTGACCTCTCGGATCTGGTAGCGAAATATTTCAAGCCTTGATTTTAACCAGGATGGTACCTTTATCTACCTGAGTATTGGGTTCAACAGAAATTTTGGTTACTTCACCGGTTGCTGGGGCGCGTAATTCCATTTGCATTTTCATTGATTCCATTACAACCACAGCCTGCCCCTTTTCAACATGCTCGCCTTCTTGAACCAGAGTCTTAATCACGATCCCGGGCATGGGCGCGCTGACATCACTTTGGGATAAAGCTGAATTCTTGGGACGGGCTTTGCCGTTCTGGCGTTCCACCTGGGCAACCAGATGTCGACCTTCAGCCAGCGCGGTGAATATATTGCTGCCTTTATTTGAAAAGTGCATCTCACGCAGCATATTTCCCTGATGCAATATGTATAAGCCCAGCTCATTGAGGGCCGTTAAACTGGCCTGGATCTGCTCCCCATCAACTCGCAGCCGGCTTCCAGCAACCTCAACCTGATATTCCCGATCACCCACAGATACCCGGTAAATCGTCATACACTACCTCCACAACGTTCACTATAATAATTTCGCCTGGATGATGGTACTGATTGCCACTTTTTTTCCTGTCCAGACAATCCACCAATAAAAACCCCATGCAAGGTGTTTCGTTACGCAATTACATCTGTTCTCGCCAGGCAGTTTCCAACCAGTTATTGCCGTCACTGCGGTGACCATCCTGGGTGTGCCCTTGCGCCTGATACATCAACATGGCCGCTGCCAGGGCTACTTCGCGCTGCACATCTTCCCGATCCAGCGGTTCTACCGGCTGGAAGGTATCCAGATAGGTGGTATCTGCCCGTCCATCCTGAAAACTGGGACTATTTAATATTTGCTGGAGGAAACCGATATCGGTCGGTATCCCGCCAATTTTATATTCATCCAGGCCGCGCTGCAGACGGCGAATGGCAGATTTGCGATCTTCTGCCCAGGCGATCACTTTGGCAATTAATGAATCGTAATCCGCGGTTACCGACATTCCCAGGAAAAGGGCACTGTCCAGGCGAATGCCTGCACCAGCGGGTTCTTGAAGGTGGGTGATTTCGCCTGTAACCGGTAAAAAGCCCTGATCCGGATCTTCAGCCAGGACACGCGCTTCAATCGCCCATCCGCGCGGATTGACATGTTCCTGTTTCAATTTGAACTTTCCACATTCAGCCAGTTCAAGCTGAGCACGGACAAGGTCGACCCCGGTTACCATTTCGGTAACAGGATGTTCGACCTGGATGCGCGGGTTGATTTCGATAAAATAATATTTCCCCTGGTTATCCAATAAAAATTCTACGGTTCCCAGGCTGCGATAGGCTAAGGAGCGACCCAAAAGAATGGCCGCGGCATGCAGTTCTTTGCGCAGGACCCGGCTCAGGTTTGGTGCCGGGGCTTCTTCGATTAGTTTCTGGCGCCGGCGTTGGATCGAACACTCACGCTCGCCCAGGCAAAGCACATGACCCTCGCCATCTCCCAGGATCTGGACCTCGATATGACGAGCCTGCTGCACCAGGGGTTCAAGATAGACGGCATTATCTCCAAATGCAGCTTGAGCCTCCTGGCGAGCCGCAGTGACCATTTGTTGGAGCTCCTCCAGATTGTGCGCCAGGCGGATTCCTCTGCCACCACCGCCGTTTACGGCTTTTACCAGCACCGGGAAGGTTATGATCTGGTCTGAAGAATTGGGATGATTTTCATCGAGGGGAATATCCGGACCAGGAAGGACCGGCAGACCGGCTTCACGAGCAGCTTTTCGGGCTGCAAGTTTATCTCCGGTGAGGGAGATTGTTTCGGCACGCGGTCCGATAAATATCAGGCCAGCATCCTCCACCGCCCGGGCAAAAACCGGGTTCTCGGAGAGAAATCCATAGCCCGGATGAATGGCTTGAGCACCCGTCTGGAGGGCGGCGCCAAGCACGCGCTCAATGCTTAGATAGCTTTGCGCCGCCTGGGCCGGGCCAATACAGACCGATTTATCAGCGTAACGGGTGTGCTGGGCTTTTTGATCCCCTTCAGAATAAATGGCAACGCTTTGATGACCGAGTTCCCGGCATGTACGCATAATCCTTAGGGCAATTTCACCACGATTGGCAATGAGAACTTTCATTGTTCCTCAAATCTAGAGCGGAATGTTACCGTGTTTGCGAGAAGGGGTCGTTTGTCGTTTATTGAGCAAACTATCCAGCGCGCCGATTAACCTGGCCCGACTTTCTTCCGGTTCAATCACATCATCCAGATACCCACGACTGGCGGCAACGTATGGATTAGCCATCTCCGCACGATATTGGGCGATCAATTCTGCGCGCCTGGCAGTCGCGTCTTCTGCTGCCGCCAGTTCGCGGCGAAAGACAATGTTGACTGCCCCTTCCGGACCCATGACCGCAATTTCCGCATTCGGCCAGGCAAAATTGATATCGCTCTGCAAATGCTTCGAACTCATAACGATATAGGCTCCCCCATAAGCCTTGCGCAGGATCACGGCGATCTTTGGCACGGTTGCTTCGGCATAGGCATAGATCATCTTGGCCCCATGACGGATGATGCCGCCGTGTTCCTGGTCAGTGCCTGGCAAGAAACCAGGGGTATCGACCAGGGTCAGCAGAGGGATGTGAAAAGCGTCGCAGAAACGGATAAAGCGCGCGCCTTTGTCCGAGGAGTTGATATCCAAAACACCGGCTAAATAATCGGGCTGGTTGGCAATGACCCCCACTGGCTGGCCGTTTAACCGAGCAAAACCAATCACCAGATTGCGAGCATAATCGGGTTGAATCTCAAGAAACTCTTTATCATCCATGATGAGTTCAATGACCGCATGCACATCATATGGTTTTTGGGGATCATCCGGAACGATTTCATGAATATCTTTCAACAATCGTTGAGGATCATCGGTAACGCTGACCACGGGTGGGGGCGTCAAATTATTTGAAGGCAGATAGCTGAGCAGCCAACGAACCTGGGTAAAAATGGCGTCTTCGTCCGCCGCCGTAATGTGGGCAACGCCACTTTTCTGATGGTGAACATCTGCCCCACCCAGGGTGTCGAAATCAACGTCTTCATGGGTCACGGCACGCACCACTTCGGGCCCGGTGATAAACATGTGGGCCGTTTTATCGACCATACACACGAAATCGGTGATACCCGGAGAGTATACCGCTCCCCCGGCGCATGGCCCCAGGATGATCGAAATTTGGGGAATTACGCCGGAAGAACGCACGTTTCGCGTGAAAATCTCGCCGTAAGCCGCCAACGAATCAACGCCCTCTTGAATGCGCGCGCCGCCCGAATCATTCATGCCGATCAGCGGTGCGCCGTTCTGGTAGGCTAAATCCATCAGGCGCGATATTTTTCTACCATGGGCTTCGCCGAGTGAACCGCCCAGAATTGTAAAATCCTGGGCGTAGAGATACACCAGACGCCCTTCGATTTTTCCCCAACCTGTGACCACTCCATCGGTCAGGGGGTGCGCGCGCTCCATGCCAAGACCAACCGCACGGTGGGTCACAAATTGATCCATTTCCTGAAATGTATCCGGGTCCAGCAGGCGCTCGATCCGTTCACGCGCAGTCAGCTTGCCTTTCTCATGCTGCTTTTCGATACCTGCCTCACCGCCCCCCAGGTTTGCCTCATTGCGCAGGTTCTGAAGCTGGTCATTTTTCGTCATAATACCTTCTTTAAATTAATGGCGCCGTTGGGCGGTATTGTTCCCAGACGGAAGGGAGCCGTACGCCCTGCATTTTCAAAGACTGAAGACGCCACAGATAAGCTGCACCGGTCATCAGGTGCAACCCCACGTCTACTGCTTGCCGGTTCTGATATTCAGCCAGGTAGGTTCCGCGCGTCCAATCGTTGAAAGTACCCATGGCCGGCCCACACCAGATCTGATAATCCATTTCGCGTCCGGCTTCACCGCTGTTGGACCATTTCGAAGAAAGACCCAGGTACCAGCGAAAGATAAGCGCCATTTTACGCCTGGGATTTTGATTGGCGCGTTCGATTTGCTCCGGGTCCCGTTCCTCGAAGAACTTGACAGTGTCCTGCCAGATGGATTTAAGGCCGCGGCGAAATACCTGCTTCTCGACTTTCTCACGTTCGTCGGCGGGAATCGCTTCGATCGAATCATAGCGGGAATACAGATCATATAATTTTTGTGCACGCATGGGGAAGAGCGTCCCTTTTTTTAGCACCTGGACCTTAACCCCCATTTCGAACATATCGGCTGATGGTGCCATCATCACATCGGCCATGCCAGCCTGGGCCAGCAACTTTCGAGTGTGTTCCGATGCACCAGCTTCCACACAGGCTTGATTTGCGGACCCTGTCACCACATAGGCCGCACCCATCATAAACGCGGCAAATACCGAGGCAGGTGTGCTGATTCCACCAGCCGCACCAACCCTTACCGCCTGGGCAAATTGGTGTTTTGCCTGAAGTTCATCCCGTAAAGCCAACATCGTCGGCACCAAACACACCAGAGGCCGGCTGTCAGTATGTCCGCCAGAATCGGCTTCTACGGTGATATCATCTGCCATAGGAACCTGCTTGGCCCAGGCCGCCTGCTGCGGGGATATTTTGCCCTGCTGTACCAATTCGTTGAGCAACCTTTCCGGAGCAGGCTGCATGAACTTCTGAGCCACTTCAGTACGAGATAATTTGGCAATGACCCGGTTGCCAATGACAATCTCACCATTGACCCCGAGACTTAAACCGGCCGCACGGTACCAAACGATGCTGGGGGTCAGGTCCAGAAAGGCGGAAGCCTCAACCGTCTTAACCCCGTAACGCAGATACAGATCTACCGCATTTCGTTCCATCGCCTCTTCGTGCGGGCTGTGGATCAAATTAAAGGCATACGGACCATCTGGCAGGGCAGCCTGCACGGCCTTAATGGCTGATTCCAATCGCGGGGGAACCATGCCAGCTGCGCCAAATGATCCAAGCATACCTGCCTTGCCAAGCGCAATTACCAGATCCACCGAAGAGATACCCTGGGCCATCGCTCCACTGGCATAAGCATATTTTGTAGCATGCGTCCGCCTAAAAGCAGGATCTCCCATGCTGTCTAATTCAACTGGCCAGGATACAGCCCGGCAAGGCACTGCACCACCTCCTCCTGGTTGAAGCTCTCCCTGATTTGTGAAGGCAATCCGGCCGTCAATTTCCAGTATGAAAACCGGTTGGTCTAACTTCTGGAGGACAGCCTGCATACCTTCTTCGGAAAATTCGACGGAGTCCATCGTGCCATTCCAGGACCAGGCGGTTGAATGATTGGCCAACGTGACTATTGATTCGGAGAGAGAAGGGGGAATTCCCATGATTATTATCCTTGAGTGATCCGTACTGCAGCATTCTTTACCAGGTAAATGCGCATATCATCCGCCCACAAACTGGCATCGCCGGCGACAACAATTCCGCGTGAATCCTGTTCTTTGCGCCGGATATCTACCTCCAAAAACATGGTCTGGACGGTTCTTAAAATTTGTCCGCGATATTTCCATTGAAAGCTGCATTCATCCAATGAAAAGGATGGATTATGAATTTTTGTATCAAGTCTTTGATCCAGCGCAAAAACACGCATCGCTTCCAGAATGGCTTCAATCCCTAACGATCCAGGCATGACCGGATCCTGGTAGAAATGGTTGTGAAAAAACCAGGCATCAGGGTCAATATCACGCGAGGCATATAGATAGCCCAACCCTTGAGATCCGCCGCGCGGATCGATGTATACCTGGTCGAGCAGGGCAAGCCTTCCGCTTGACAGCCGCATCCCGTGTTTTCCAACATCACCGGACGAGAGTGGCTCAAGATCGATCATTTTGCCCTGGACGTTGGACAACCCGCTTTTCAGATATTCAGGCACGCTTTTTTTGCCATTATCTAATCCGATCTGGCGCAGCATGGTTTCTTCTGGGAAGAAACCAAACACTGAGCTGCCCTCATAAAATGGCTGGTTTTCCACTTCCAATCGGAATTCAAATTTTTGAATCACGGTCTCTTCATTCACCGTATGGTTGACCATACGCGCCCAGGCACGCACGGTTTTCCCGCGTAAATCGACCTGGCGCAAGATACGCGCTTCTCCATCCAAATTACGAAAAAAGAGGTTGCTGGTTGGTGAAATCAACATCGTGCCCAGGTAAGCGGATAAAAATCCGCAGGGTTGGAGGGCCATCTCCATCAAAATGCTGTAAGGGGTACTGTCTGATCCACTGTCAGTGATAAACCAGGCATCCATAGGAACATCAAATTCGGTAATAATTTCAGAGGGCTTGTTTAACTGCCCCCGAATCCCCTGGATATCAAGGATGCGATCCATCAATAAAAGGATGCCATTCGGGATTCGCGGAACTCTGCGATCACGATAAACTGCATAGTCGTCACCCAGGCAGCGTTCGATCGAACCAGCCGCAAATTCCTCCAGCATTGCCCGATCAAATAATACAGGCTGAGTTGGCGAAATGCTCGATATTGGAAAACCAGCCTGCAAGCTGACCAGATCGGCGATCTGGCGCAAAACTGCACTGCGCGAGGATAAAAACTGTTGTTGAGCCTGGCTGGCATTTTTTGCCATGTCAGAAACATATTCTCGAGCCTGATCCTGCAGGCGGAGTGCCGCGTCTTCGAATGAATGGTTATCCATGAAATACCTGATCTTGATAAAGTGGTTCCAAATTGACTCCAATATGGTGGCTTGCCAGGCGCGCCAGAACCCGCAAGATTGAAGTGGCATCATCTACGCCTTTTCGATTGGCTGAAACCGATAGAAAAGGCCTGCCGCGCAAAACATCTTCGATCCATTTTGCACAATTAGCGCCCGCGCCCAGTTCAATAAAAAACCGGGCGCCGTCAGCATATGCCGTTTCGACCAGGCGGGGAAAATCGAGCATAGAAGTCAGGTCACGAGCGATGGCCTGGGCGATATCGGATTGGGTAAGTACAAAGGGGCGGTTATCAGCCGCGGAATATAATTTCAAATCTGGCTGACCGATCACCGGCAAAGTGTGGATTTCATATAAGGCCTGGTACTCCGATTCCATTGCTTTACAGTGTAAAACAAAATCAAAGGGCGCCTTTAACGAACTGCATTTCAAATTCTCGATTACCCTCCGGCATGCAGCCGGATCACCGCCAATCACTACCTGGCGTGGAGTGTTGATATGAGTCAGATAGACCTTCGACTCGGCGGTTAATGCCCCCTGGACTCGTTCGACCGGTGCCATCAAGAGAAAGTTCTCCCACAACGCATCCTCTGAGCGAGCATTTTCTGCCAGAGGGGGAAGCCCCCAATAGGTACGAACCGCATTCTGCGGTCCAGCCAGGCGCGTATGGAATAGCGGTGATGCAAATAAACGCTGGCTGGCACGGATGCCATCTCCCCACACGCCAAGCGAAAACATCATGCTGTTTTCACCCAGACTGTAGCCAAAAGCGCTGTCAGGTTCGACCTGAAAGACGTCTCTGAAAATATGTGTCAGGCTTACTGAGAGGCCGGAACCGCTAACCATCATTGCATTCGCATCGTTGAGCAAATTCGATTCGGCTTGTTCTAACTGCGCCTTATCCAGCGGTTGGATACTGCGTGGATATAACTGCTCTTCACACAGGATTGCACCTGCATCCTGAACAATCTCCTGAAGATAATCATACGCACCAGGGAAAGTATAAAACAATTCCCTGCCGACACCGATATAAGAGTTGAATGCACCCGGATACACAAACGAAACCCGGCTGTCCGGACCAAGGGGATTGGAGGTGTAATAACTCCCTGCTGGAGTTTGCCACTCCCCCCCTTTTTGAATTGCACCTGGAATACCGCGCATCCCAAATTCCAATTCTCGCAGCGCTTCGGCTGGCGTATGGGCCAGGAACACAGCCATGGTCGAATATGGCTTGGATTGAGTACGTTGAAAAGCCTGCCAGGCGACCTCGGCCAGCGAAGTGCCCTGTTGAACAGCTTTATATACTGTTTCTAAACCTGCGATTAAATCGGCCTGGGAACTGCCGCAAACCGGGATAAGAACGGTATCCGATCTGCGCATTACAGGCGCTGCCTGAGAGGGAATGGGCTTCCCGGAAAGGATAAGATGAGCGCAGCTGCCATCTTTCCCGATCAAATTGAGCGCCGCGGTGCGGCTGCCTGTGGATTCATTCTGAAACCAGGTTAAAGAGTTTGTGGGGAGGTAAAAATTACTGCCAGACCATAAATCGGGAAATTTCGGCCCGCTCCAGCCTTTCAATCCGGGACGCAAGCGGTGGGTCAGGCACAGTCCAATTTTAACCAACCCCACCAGGCCGTTGACACCATCGATAAATCCGGTCAGAGATTGGCTGCTGCTAATGGCTGTGGTATTGGGATCACCGCGGTAAACGGCGCATAAGGCGGTAATCTCCTGCCGATCGATGCGGTCGTCACCCCAGGCCGCAGCATCCAGACAACCAATATCACCCTGGTGTGACACCTGCGGCCTGGAGAGCCCTCCTGGCGCAGGCGGCTACCGCATCTTGAAGCGAGCCGAGGTTTGGCTGATTGGTGAAAGCCAGCGCGTCAATTAAGGCATAAACTTTCAGCCCAAGTCTTTGCGCATCTGTCTTGCGCATGATGACCACTGCTGCCGCGCCCGAACCGACCTGCGATGTATGCACAGATTGGTCAAATCCAAAACGAATGGCAGAGTCCTGGCCTTGGTCACCGGTATTGCTGCCTGCCAGAATGACGGCCTCCACCTCATGCTCAGACAGCCATTCGTGTGCCTGAACAAGCATGGCGGGTAAAGGTTCGCTGTAACCGGTAAAATCTAACACCGGGCCTGTAGCCCCATTGTGGGCGTTGAACTGGCTGATTTCCGAACCGGCGCCGATAACCAACGAACCAACGACCTGGTGTTGAGCTCCTTCCCAGGCACAATCCTGGATCGCTTGCGCAGCGGCGCGGTTCAAAGCGGATTCTGGCTGCCAGGATTGGGCAGCCTCAGGAAGAGAATTTCCACGATAGGTCGCATCTAGAAAGCCTTCAAGGGTATGGATGCCAGGAAAATCCACACCCATTCCAATAACTGCCAGCTGATCCTCAGCCGCAGTCTGCAAAATTTCTACCTCATCAACCATTTATGCTTATCCTGTGACGCTTTCCGTTGATTTGGCACCAATATACCGGTTTAGCAAAGGGCTGATGGTACCTTCGAGGTTGGTGATTTGTACACAAACCTCACCGCTTTCATCCTGGACGGTTACATTTGTAACGACCGAGGTCTCAGACTGGGTGACAACCTGCATATCGACAAAAACTGGTCGTCCAAAAGGAATTGCCTTAAATTGTTCAAATTTATCTACACGTGAAGGCAAGCAAGGGGCATGATATATGTACTGTGCCCAGATCAAAACCCCTTGTACAATCGTATCGTAAATAAATGGATTGCCAGTGATCACCGGAAATTGCCCCTGAACGTTCGCGGCAACACTGGGCAGCATGCATTCCATTTTTAATTCACCCTTACTGACGTGCAGCACTCTGCGCACACCCTGGAAAGAAGGACCATGGAACAAGGTGCCGTTTGCATACAACATTTTCCCGTCGATAATTTCCGCAGGGTCGGTCGTCAGAATGGGCTGTACAGGGGCCGGTGGAACCGTTTTGCCCAGCCGAACTTCGATCTTGTAATGGTATAACGCCCTTCCGCGCTTATTCTTGCTCCAAATCAGACCTTTAAAATCAATCGTACCATCTTCTGACTTGGCAGTTTCTTTGATATCCAAGAAATACTCATCTGCAAGCGATTTGTCGAAGACGATCCCTTTCAACACACGGTAGTTTGCGAGATGGATAAAGAAATAACCCGGATAAAGCTGTTCGATGGAATGAACAACCCAGGTGGCTGCACATGTCGCGGGCAGAACCGGATGCTCCCCAATTTGGTGATCGTATAGAAATGGGTTCGCTTCCAGGGTCAGTTTGCGCCGTATCTGGTATTCCTTGAGTTCCGGCTCCTGTTTTTCGGAGGGTAAGACCGGCATTGTGCCAAGAACAACCTGCACCGGGTGAGAATTGGTGGGCAACAATTCATTGATCAGCATCCGTGTGCCCGTCTCGACCGGAATTATTTCTACCCCGCGTTCCTCAAAGGCGCGCTTCAACGCTGGTGTAACCATGCCCGCTTCCCAGGGACCCCAATCGAGAGAAATGACATGGCATTTCGGATTCTGTCGTTGGAGCGCATGGGCGGTCTTATTGAGGATTTCGTTGGCAATGGCATAGTCGGTCTGGCCAATATTACCGAAAAAACCCACAATTGAAGAAAACAATACCAGGAAATCCAACTGGGCAACCGGAACAGCCTGAAGAAGGTTCTGCAGGCCAGTCACCTTTGGCGAGTAGACGGTCTCAAAATCCTGAATTGTCTTTTTCTCAATCAACTTATCGGCCAGGCTGCCAGCGCCGTGAATTACCCCTGTAATCTTGCCAAGCCGGTGTTCCGGTTCTGCCAGCTTTTCTTGTAAAGCAGAGGGATCGGAGATATCGACACTGATATATTCGGCATGGCCCCCGGCGTTTTGGACAGCATTGATCGTGTCATGAATTTCTTTCCGAGCGACGATGCTCTTATAGATCTTTTGTACTTTTGCCGGTACGGGTTTTTCACCATTCGCGGCAAGATCCTCTAAAATCTTACGCTTCATGGCCGATTCATCCACAATTTCTTCGCTCCAGACCGGAAGAGACTCGTCAATAGGCGTGCGGCCAAGTAAAACAAATTTGCACTTCGCCCGTTCCGCCAGGCGGACCACGCATTGAGCGGTAATCCCGCGACCGCCGCCGCTAACTACAACGACTGAATTGGAATTTACCAGGTTATTTTTTGCCATAATTCATGCTCACAATCCCATTGTCTCTAAAGCCAGGGTGGCCCGGCCTTTCTGACTGTAACCCACTTCGACCACCGTCCGATTAGGGTCCGCCAATTCATTCATGATTAATTCAGCAGCTTGATCGGCGCCGATATCGGGGTTTAAATCAATTGCCCGACAAAAGACCGACTCCCATTCAAGATTCAGACTTTTTACCAGACCAAACAACCCGCCGCTTACCGGATCAAAATCATTGCTTTTACCCAGTCCAAACTCCCCATCTAAACGGACCACACTCATGAAAACCGCTCTACCGTTTTGGGCAGCTTCATTCAGGGTAGGCTTGAGATGTTTTGCTGCCAGGAATATTTCCTGCAGGATCTGTTTGCCATGTTCGGAAAAATGCAATCCTGCGCCCGCGCAATCGCTACATGCCGTCTGCAAATGGATAAAGACCGCCGCAGGCCCGTATTGTCGGGCGGCCTCATCGAGGCGGAGACGCAACTGGTCTTCACCCAGATCGTCTAACTGAATCTGGTGCACACTTGCGAGCAGGCGCTGACTGCGTGCCACCACAGATTGCGGCAAGCGGAGAACGATCGAGGTTAAGCCAAGATTTTCCAGCCGGGCAACGATTTTTTCGGTTAACTCCGTACCGTCATCCACCACAATCGCGCTGTGCGCTGGTGGAAAATGAATATCAAGCTGGTCTGGAGCCGGCAGCGATTTCAAGTTAACCACCCCGCGTCGAATGGCGGGACCGGTAAATTCAACCGCTGCCTCAATTAGAAAGGGGTGGGAGTTGCCTCCGTGGCCAGTTTTCCAAGGTAATCGACGATCTGACCGAGTGTGCGCGCCTCTGCAAAGATCTCAGGGTCAGCTTTGGGCAAGTTAGGATAAATCTCCCGCATGGCGCCCATGATTTCAACTTTTTTGATCGAGTCAATTCCCAGATCGGCTTCCATATCCATATTGAGCTCGAGCATTTCGGGTGGATACCCGGTTTTCTCACTGACGACCGTCAATAATCCTGTGGCCATATCCTGGTTATCGGTTGCGACAGCCGTCGGAACTTCCGCCGCGGGTTGATCTATCAGTGGCGTTGGCGCTGATTTTGCCAGCGCTTCATCGGATTTTGCTGCGGCTTCTACGGCGGCGGCAGTCCCCACCCCAGGCAAGACCTGGCTGATGTGGTCAATGACCTGGCTCAACGTCCGCATTTCGGCGAACACTTCCGGATCAACCTTAGGTAAATCAGGGTAGACTTCGCGCATACCGCCCAGGATTTCCACCCGTTTGATCGAGTCGATTCCCAGATCGGCTTCCATATCCATGGTCAAATCCAGCATTTCGGTCGGGTAGCCAGTCTTTTCGCTGACAATATCCAGTAAGGCTTTAGCCACATCCGCACTGCTGATCGCGTGCTGCGCAGGCGCTGCTGGCGCGGTTGGAACAACCGCATGAACCACTGCGGCAGCAGCGGGTTGGCTCTGGACCGGAACTGCCGCAGGAGCGCCCAGTGAGGAGTTCATGAATTCAATAATCTGGCCCAGGGTGCGAATTTCGGCAAAGGTTTCGGCTTCCATTTTCGCCAAGCCCGGATATCTCTCGCGCATCGCACCCACAATCTCAACCCGCTTGATCGAATCGATCCCCAGATCTGCTTCCATATCCATGTTCAGATCAAGCATTTCTGTGGGATAACCCGTCTTTTCGCTGACAATCGCCAGAAGATCCACCCCATAATCGCGGTTACCAGCATCAGGAGCTGCGGGCACGGGCGTCTCTTTTACCAACGGCGCTGGTGTGGAGTTTAATTTTGCCCCGTTTCCATTCTTCGGCGCTTCCAAAATAGGCGCTTGCGGGCTGATCGCCACCTGCGGCACAATCTTCTGGACTGGCTCAAGCGGTTTCTGAGCAGTGGGTTGTGCGGTAGGGGTTGAAACCGGAGCCGCCACGGGCGCGAGCCTGGGTGCAAGCTGGACAGGTCTCCCGCCGGAAGATTCAAACTGCTGTTTCACTAAAGATACATACTGCCTGGCGAAATCTTCCTGTCCCTTAAGGTACTGCTCGTGGACGTGCAGAGTCTCGGCCTGATGGTCGTGAAAACGCATCATACTGCGCTCAATACTCTGCAGTGCCGCGAGCGCCTGATCGATTTGCTGCGGGTTGGCGTTAGGGTTAGACACCAGGCCCACACCCATTTGCGTAATCTGAGAGAAGATGCGCCCATATTCGCCTTCGTTTGCCAGATACTGCTCGTGGACATGGGTGGCTTCACTCTGCTGGGTCTGTAAACCGGTTAACGCCTGGTCGATGTCTGTCATAACAACCGGCGAAGGAGCGGCAACCTGCGCAGGAGGTGCCGGGGGTGTTGGCACAGGCGACTGAACACCTGCAGCAGGTGTCGTAATCGTGGGTTCTTGGATGACCGAAGTCGGGGCAGCAGGGGCTGCCAGTTGGGGTTTAACCAGTTTAAATCCGTCGTTCAGGGCACTTTCGAACCCCTGGCGAGTCTTCGCCGAAACATAAAGTCCACCATTTAATTTTACGTTGACAGCGCTCGGTTTTTTGGCTGACCTTGGCGTACGGTTCTGGAAGGGATCAACCTTTCCAAAGTTTAAACCTGCCACTTTTAATTTCACCACTGCTTCACGCAGTTGGCGGTCGCCGTCTTTTTTAGCGCTGGCATTCATGGCAACTGCCACGTGGGGTTTATCCGTCAGAATATTATCGACCAGGTTGGTGAGAATATTCTTCGGTCCGCATTCCACAAAGAAATAGCCACCTGCTTCATAGATCGATTCGATTTCATCTTTCCAAAGAACCGGGTTAAGGATGTGCTCTGAGAGTACCGCCTGGATTTCCTTCGAGTCAGCGCTGTGTTCAGCGCCAGTTGTATTGGAAAAGACGCGTACTTGCGGTTTTTGGAAAGCCGTTTTTTGAATAACCTGGGCAAACGGCTTTTGTGCATGCCCTACCAGGGGTGTGTGGAATGCCGCAGAAACAGTCAACGGGATGACAGAAAAACCTTTTTCGCCAAGAACCTGCTGGGCCTGGGCAATTGAGGGCTTTGATCCGGCGAGGACAACCTGATTCTTGGAATTCCAATTTGCCAGGGTGACTCCCTCCAAATCGGCCAATTCGGCGCGGATTTGCTCCACATCACCCTTAACTGCCAGCATGGTCCCGGCGTCAAAATTCGCGTCATCCGGGGGGGCCATGGCTTTGCCGCGGGCTTTCGCCAGCGCATAAAAATCTTTTTCGCTCAAGACACCGGCTGCCCACAATGCGGTCAGTTCACCAAAGCTGTGCCCTGCGGTGAAATCTGGACGGAAGCCGCCCTGGTGGAGGATTTTATAAATCGCTGCACTCAAGGTACCGATCGCCGGCTGCGCGTTTTGAGTTTTGGTCAGGTTTTCAGTTTGGGAGTCTCGATCCTTGGAGTCAAACACAGGAATGGGAAAAACTTTTTTCGAGAGCGGTTCTTCACCCGATTCTACGAACAAACCATCCATCTGAGCGAAAACCTCGCGAACGGTCGGAAAATTGAGCGCCAGTTCCCTGCCCATTTCGACATACTGAGCACCCTGACCCGGGAATAAAGCCACAACCTTGCCCTTGGGATCGATCCCCGATTTGCGGTAGAAAATTCCCTTGGGACTTTCCCAGGCTTCGTCTTGAGCCTTGTCTTTCATCAAATCGACAGCCGTTTGCAGTAATCCAGCCGCCTCTTCGCACGTCTCAGCCACAAAACCAACCCGGGCATGGTTCAGCGGGATCTCGCTCTCTTGCGCTGCCTGGTTGAGATTGTAAAATACGGATTCACCATTCTCACCGCGCAGGTCAGCCAGGGTATCCTGACCTTTGGCCAAAAGCATGGCCTGGGTAGGCGCATCTAATAAAACCATCTGAGCGACCCGGTTGCGGCGGTAAGCAGAGGCATGATCGGCGGAATATTCTTCCAAAACCATGTGGTAATTGGTTCCGCCAAAACCAAATGAACTCACCCCGGCCCGGCGTGGGTTTCCACCTTCGGGGCGGATCCAGGGCCGAGTCTCGGTGTTGATATAAAACGGGGTGTTTTCGATATCCAACTTTGGGTTGGGCTTTTTGACATTCAAGGTCGCCGGCAATACTTTGTTATACAGAGCCAGGCTGACTTTAATCAGGCTGGCCGCTCCGGCGGTCGATTTTGTGTGGCCAATTTGCGATTTTACCGAACCGAGGGCGATGACCTGTTTATCAGGGTCGCCGTCACCAAAGACGAGCTGCATTCCGTTAAATTCAGCCGGGTCGCCGGCCATCGTGCCCGTGCCGTGAGCCTCGACCAGCCCGACTGTATCAGGGGTAAAGCCGGCATCCACGTAAGCGCGGCGGATAGCTTTGGCCTGACCTTCAGAGCGGGGCGCATAAATGCTCTTAAACCGGCCATCGCTTGAAGAGCCGATGCCTTTAATCACGGCATAAATGCGGTCGCCATCGCGCTCGGCATCTTCCAGCCGTTTCAAGACCAGCATGCCGATTCCTTCCCCGACCAGCATTCCATCCGAATCGGCGTCGAAGGTGCGCACCGACTCACCCTTGGAGAAAGCCGGGGTTTTGCTGAAGCACATGTAGGTCAGAATGGAATTATCCACATCCACGCCGCCGGTGATCATCATATCCGCGCGGCCTTCGGCCAATTCCATAATTGCCATGCGAGCTGCCGCGAGCGAACTGCCGCAGGCGGCATCAATCACGCAGTTCGTGCCGCCCAGATCGAAGCGATTGGCGATTCGACCGGCGATGACGTTGACAATCGTTCCCGGAAAAGCATTTTCGTCCCAACCGACATATGCAGACTTTATTTTCTCGATGATTTTCTGGGTGTCATCTTCAGGAACGCCGGCATTGAGCAGCACTTTTTCCCAAACGGGATATTGCAGGCGGCTAAAGAGCGGTTGGACCAGTTTGGAGGACATTCCAACCACACCCAAAATGACGCCCGTCAGTTCGCGATTGAATTCGCGTGATTCAGAATAACCCGCATCTTCCAGGGCATCTCTGGCGACGACCAGACCGAGCAGTTGTGAAACATCGGTTACTTCCAGAATATTTGGGGGTAAGCCAAATTCCATGGGATCAAAATCAATATCTGGGATGAAACCGCCCCGCTTGGAATATATTTTATCGGGAACCTTGGGATCGGGATCGTAATAATCTTCGATGCTCCAGCGCGAAGCGGGCACATCTGTGATGCAGTTGATTTTGCCTAAAATGTTATCCCAATATTCATCCAGGTTATGCGCCTGCGGAAACACAGATGCCATGCCAATGACCGCAATCGGCGTGGTTTTCAGTTTGCGGTTGACAACGTCCGCAGGATTTTTTTTCTTCGCCATACTCGCCTACCTCCGAAATGATGTTTCATTAAAACGAAAATTCTTAAAATATGTCGCACTTATGGTCTACATGTTTCTATAACCCTCCGGTTCACAGAAGGTTACGCAAGATAATGGTTCAAATCTTAAATTCCAACCTGCAAAAATGATCCATCGGATAAATAATATAGCAATCAGCGGTTGAGTTTACCACAATCTGCGGTTGACAAAAGACCCGAATTGGGATAATATTCATTTCGTTATGGCAGAAATCAATCAGCACTCACGACGAACCAACTGACTCCCAAAATTTATTGGAGTTGGCTGTTCGCGCTGCACAAATCTTTTCTGACTTTATTCTCAACGAGCCCTCTCCTGAAGGGCTCGATTTTTTTAACTGCTAAGGAGAAATGCCATGTCAAAGTCCGCCCCTACTTCTGATTCGAGTGATGCCGGAAAGCCAAAAGTTAACAAAGTTGTCCTGGCTTATTCCGGTGGTCTCGATACATCGGTGATCGTTCCCTGGTTGATCGAAAATTACGGCTGCGAAGTAATCTGCTACTGCGCCGACGTGGGCCAGGGTGAAGAAACATCCGGGTTACCGGCGAAAGCGAAAGCCAGCGGCGCCAGTAAGTTGTTCATCAAGGATCTGCGCGAGGAATTCGCCAAAGATTACCTCTTCCCACTGCTGCGTTCCGGGGCAATCTACGAACGGAAGTATATGCTGGGTACTTCGATTGCCCGGCCTTTGATCGCCAAACACCAGGTGCTGCTTGCCCAACAAGAAGGTGCAGATGCCGTGGCTCACGGCTGTACGGGAAAAGGCAACGACCAGGTGCGCTTTGAACTGACTTTTATGGCCCTCGATCCGCGTCTTAAAGTCATCGCACCCTGGCGGGAATGGGACATCACTTCGCGCGAAGACGCGCTGGCTTATGCAGATGCGCACAATATCCCGGTAACTGCCTCTAAAAAATCAATCTACAGCCGCGACCGCAATTTGTGGCATATTTCGCATGAAGGCGGACTGCTGGAAGACCCATGGATTGAGCCGGAAGAAGATATGTACGTGATGTCAACTTCTCCTGAAAAAGCCCCGGATAAACCTCAGATCATTGAGTTGGAGTTTGAAAAAGGCTACCCCGTTCGCCTGGATGGCAAAGCCCTTTCTCCTGCAACCATGGTAGATACGTTGAACAAGATCGGCGGCGTGCACGCCATCGGTCGGGTGGACCTGGTAGAAAACCGCCTGGTGGGGATGAAATCTCATGGCGTGTATGAAACTCCAGGCGGAACGATCCTGCTGGCGGCCCACCGCGAACTCGAATCGATCACTTTAGACCGCGAAACACTTCACTATAAAGACGTGGTCGCCCAAAGGTATGCCGAGCTGGTGTATTACGGACAATGGTTCACCCCACTGCGGGAAGCGATGGATGCCTTCTTCGACAAGACTCAGGAACCGGTCACCGGTAAAGTTCGCCTGAAACTTTATAAGGGCAATGTGATCCCCGTCGGTCGCCAGAGCCGCTACAGCCTGTACCGGGAAGATTTCGCCACATTTGGCCAGGACAGCGTCTACGACCAGAGCGATGCCGAAGGTTTTATCACTTTGTTTGGCCTGCCGTTAAAGGTGCAGGCAATGCGCGAGATCACCACCGGCGTCCCAACCGATTACGATACCCCCGATTATTCCAAGTTTAAGCGGGACTGAAATTGGCTAATGGATCCAGGAGAAAATCTCCTGGATCCAAAAATATCTTGGAGGATGTATGAAACTTTGGGGAGGTCGTTTTACCGCCAGCCCGGATGAGCTCGCTGCCCAATTCAACCAATCGCTCTTTTTTGACCAGCGTCTGGCAGAAGTGGATGTGCAGGGTTCGATCGCCTGGGCACAGGGTCTCCAGAAAGCCGGGGTGCTGACCACGGAAGAAACATCGCAAATCGTTCAAGGATTACAGACGATTTTGGAAGATATCCTGGCAGGAAGTTTCCAACCGGATGACAATGACGAAGATATTCATACCGCCGTCGAGCGCATCCTGACCGAGCGCATCGGTGCGGTGGGCGGCAAACTTCACACCGGTCGCAGCCGCAATGACCAGATCGCTACAGACACCCGCTTATGGCTGATGGGGATGATCGACCAGGTGGGGACCCTGCTGCATGATGTTCAAAAGGCGTTGATCGAGCGGGCTGAAAAGGATATGGGAATCATCCTTCCCGGCTATACGCATCTTCAACGTGCCCAACCCATCCTGCTCAGTCATTGGTGGCTTTCCCACTTCTGGCCGCTGGAACGCGACCGCCAGCGCTTTCTCCAGCTTCGCCAGCGAACCTCGGTTTTACCCCTCGGCGCTGGCGCCCTGGCAGGGGCACCTTTCCCGGTGGACCGGCCTTTTCTGGCAAAACAACTGGGTTTTGCACAGGTCGCCCCCAACAGCCTGGACGCCGTATCCAATCGCGATTTTATTGCCGAGTTTTTGTTTAATGCCTCCCTGGTAGGCGTCCATCTGGCCCACATGGCAGAGATGCTGATCGTCTTTTCGACGGCTGAATTTGGTTTTATCGAACTTTCCGATGCCTATTCCACCGGTTCCAGCCTGATGCCGCAAAAAAAGAACCCCGACCCCCTGGAACTCACCCGCGGGAAGGCTGGAACAATCATCGGACGCCTGGCCGGGTTTTTAACCACGCTAAAAGGATTACCATCCGCCTACGATAAGGATCTCCAGGAAGATAAGCAGCCGCTGTTCGAAACTGCCGACACGCTGTGCCTGATGCTGCCGGTGGTCAGCGGGCTTTTAGCCTCACTGCAGGTTCGTCCTCAGCACATGCAGGCCGCGTTGGACCCGGCCATGCTGGCTACCGATCTGGCGGATTACCTGGTAGAACGCGGAATTCCCTTCCGCCAGGCACATGCGATCGCCGGTCAGTGCGTGCGCCGGGCCAATGACCTCGCTTTGCCGCTCAGTGCGCTGCCACTGCACGAATTCAAGGCCATTCACGCGATTTTCCAGGAAGATGTGGCCGGTGTTTTCGACTTCGCCGCCTCTGTTGCGCGGCGTTCGGTGGAAGGCGGCACAGCCCCCGAAGCTGTGAAAGCACAGCTGATTTCAGCCAGGGAAGCACTTAAATAAACCAGAACAGGCCGGGTCTGCCCGGACCGGCCTGTTCTGGTTTATCCTTTTTCAGCCGACTTTCTTTACTTTATATCCCTGCTTTTTGAGGGCTTCTACCAGGAGGTCACGGTGGTCGCCCTGAATTTCAATGACGCCATCTTTGATCGCACCCCCGGCGCCGCATAAACGCTTGAGCTCGCCAGCCAGCTTCTTGAGGGGATGCGTGCCCAAATCCAGCCCGGTAATAAGGGATACGATCTTTCCGCCTCTGCCTTTGGATTCTCGCTGTACTCTGACAATCCCATCTCCTTTGGACACGGGATCAGCTTTTCTCTGGCAGATGCACCCGGTTTTCGGCCGCCCGCAAACCGGGCAAATCCGACCGGACTGGCTGGAATAAACCGTCGGATTATCCTTGCGCGGGTTCATGTTAACTTCCGTCGAGTTCTTTACGGTACTGGGTGACGTTTTCGACAGCCTGAGGATATTTCATATCCAATTTCTTTAAGGTGTCTACAATCACACTGGCCACAACCAGATTGCGGTACCAATTATGATTGGCCGGCACGACATACCACGGCGCCCAGGGCTTGCTGGTTTCATTAATCGCCTCTTCAAAAGCCTTCATATACTCCGGCCATAATTTCCGCTCCGGAAGATCGCCCGGGCTGAACTTCCATTGCTTCTCCGGGATTTCAATTCTTTCCAGGAGGCGCTGTTTCTGTTCATCAAGATCGATGTGCAGGAAGAATTTTAAGATCGTGGTGCCCGTTTCGGCTAACATGCGCTCAAAGTCATTGATCTGCTTGTAATGCTTGCGCCATACTTTTTCCGGTTCTAAATTATGCACGCGCACGACCAGCACCTGCTCGTAATGGGAGCGGTTAAAAACTGCGATTTCTCCTTTGCCTGGAGCATGCGGGTGAACACGCCACAAGAAATCGTGGTCGGCTTCAATTGGAGTCGGCACTTTGAAGCTGGCAACTTTTACCCCTTGTGGGTTGACCCCTTCAAAAACATTGCGAATGGTACTGTCTTTCCCGGCAGTATCCATCGCCTGCAGCACGATCAAGATTTTCTGCTTATGCTCGGCGTAAAGCAGTTCCTGAAGCTGGTCCAGCTCGCGGCGCAGTTTCTCGAGGCGTTTGACGCCCTCATCCTTTTTCCCCTTCCAACCTCCATATTCGTCCGGGTCGTAATCCTTAAGCAAATCGATCTTTTTTTTATGATCTACAAGATATTTTTTCATCTTTCCTCCGGTTATCTTGTCAGCTGGCGGTACTTGATCCGCTTGGGCAAGTCGGCCGCATTGCCTAATCTTTGGCGGCGGTTGGCTTCGTATTCTGAAAAATTACCCTCGAACCAAAAAACTTTACTATCACCTTCAAAAGCCATGGTATGGGTAGCCACCCTGTCCAGAAACCAGCGATCGTGGCTGATCACCAGGACACAACCCGCAAACGCCTCCACTGCATCTTCCAGGGCGCGCATGGTATTCACATCCAGGTCATTGGTGGGCTCATCCAGAAGGAGGACATTGGCGCCTTCTTTTAAAACCCGGGCCAGGTGAACCCGGTTGCGTTCCCCACCCGAGAGCATGCCGACTTGTTTCTGCTGGTCGGTGCCAGAAAAATTAAATTTTGAAACATAAGCGCGAGAATTGACCTGGCGAGTTCCAAGCTGGATTAAATCCATCCCGCCTGAAATCGTCTCCCAGATCGTTTTTTCAGGATCCAACACATCCCGGCTTTGATCGACGTACGCCAGAGAAACCGTGTCACCCAGGCGGATGCTGCCTTTATCCGCCTGCTCCTGACCGGTGATCATGCGAAACAGGGTAGTTTTTCCGGCACCGTTAGGACCAATGATCCCCACCACAGCGCCGGGGGGAATCTGAAAGTTCATGTCATCGACCAGGATGCGGTTGTCGAAGCCTTTGGTGACGTGGTCCGCCTCGATTACCAGGTTGCCCAGACGCGGGCCAGGCGGGATATATATTTCCAGGTCCTGCATCCCCTTTTCAGACTGCTGGTTGTACAACTCTTCGTAAGAACGAATTCTGGCTTTGGATTTTGCCTGGCGCGCCCGGGGAGACATGCGAATCCAATCCAATTCGCGCGTCAGCGTTTTTTGGCGCTCGCTTTCACCTTTCTCTTCTTTCTGAAGCTGCATTTTCTTCTGCTCGAGCCAGGATGAGTAATTACCATGCCAGGGGATGCCCTGGCCACGGTCCAATTCCAGAATCCACTCGGCCACATTGTCGAGGAAATAACGGTCGTGGGTTACGGCGATCACCGTACCTGGGTACTGGTGCAAATGGTGTTCCAGCCAGGCTACCGTTTCCGCATCCAGATGATTGGTAGGTTCATCCAACAGCAGAATATCGGGCTTTTGCAGCAGCAGGCGGCATAACGCCACCCTGCGCCGCTCGCCACCCGAGATGATATTAACCGGTGTTTCCCCAGGCGGGCAGCGCAGGGCATCCATCGCCATTTCAAGACGAGAATCCAGGTCCCAGGCTTCCAGATGGTCGAGTTTTTCCTGCACCTCTCCTTGCTTCTCAATCAACTGGTTCATCTCGTCGTCCGTCATAGGATCGCCAAATCTGGCGCTGATCTCATCATATTCCGCCAACAGATCAACTATCGCTTGAACACCTTCCTGGACCACCTCTTTAACGGTCTTCTGATCATCCAATTGGGGTTCCTGCTCCAAAAATCCCACAGTATAGCCCGGTGCCAAGACGACCTGCCCATTAAATTCTTCTTCGATACCGGCCATGATCCGCAGCAAGGTACTTTTGCCGGAACCATTCAGGCCGATCACGCCTATTTTTGCACCGTAGAAATAACCGAGATAGATATCTTTGAGGACCGGTTTTTTGTCGTAAAATTTACTGATCCCGACCATCGAATAAATTACTTTATTTGGCTCATTTGCCATATTTTTCACCTTTCAATCAGTTGCCAGAATCATTATACCCGGGATAATTGAACAGTCAGGGCTATAATTATTTGAACATTACTCTTTATAATGCTTTTTATAGAATTTATTTTTCGTATCAAAGGAGAAATGACGGGTCATGACACAAAAATCCGAGGGCTATATTGAGCTTGAATGGACATGTCCGAGCTGCCAGAGCAACAACCCCGGACCGCAAAAGACCTGCCAGAACTGCGGTTCACCTCAGCCAGACGACGTAACGTTCCACCTTCCGGGTGAAGCAAAACTGAAAACTGACGAAGCAACTGCGCAAATGGCTGCCGCTGGACCCGATATTCACTGTCCTTACTGCGGTTCGCGCAATCCTGGCAATGCAGCCGAATGTGCTCAGTGCGGAGGTGATTTAACCGGCGGCACGCGCCGTCAGGCGGGTCAGGTGGTGGGCGCCTTTTCCACAGTACCTGGCCCTCAGGTGACGTGTGCCAACTGCGGCCATTTAAATCCAGCCAGCGCGCAGCAGTGCGTGCAGTGCGGCAGTCCCCTGATCCGTCCCCAGAACGCGGTCCAGGCAGAAACACCCCCAACGGCAAAAAAGCGCCTGCCGATCATTCCAATAGCAATCGGCCTGGTGGCGATTTGTGGTTTATTTTTCCTGTTATCCAGCCTTTTTAAGACCGAAACCGCCACAGGAATCGTTCAGCAGGTTAACTGGAGCCGGGTGATTAAAGATAGAGGCTCTACAAGACGTCTCTAAAAATGATTTCCGAGCAGACATTCCAGCCAACGCAAAAATTGGTTCCTGCACGAAAAAATACGACCGCACACAGGACCAACCTGCGCCGGTGTCAACCGAAGTATGCGGTACGCCCTACGTGGTGGACAAAGGCAGCGGCCTGGGTGAGGTGGTGAAAGATTGCTCCTACCGGGTCTATGAGGATTATTGCGAATACAAGGTGCAGGACTGGGTACTTATAGACCAGCCATCCCTGCAAGGAAGCGACTTCAATCCGCAATGGCCCAATCCCAACCTGCAGTCTTACCAGCGCATCGGCGAACAGGATGAGATCTATACCATTCAATTCATGTCAAACGACAAACTTTTGACCTACAAAACCTCCGATTACGACACATTTTCCCGCTGCCAGATTGGGACAAATTGGAATCTGGAGGTCTCTGTCACCGGGCAGGTTGTGTCGATCTCACCCATTCAATAAATTTAGAGAAAATCAAAGAAGGATATTTTGACCGGTTCCAAATATTCATATCTGAAAACGTTGATTTGTTCGCAATGTGGGCAAACCTTCGATCCATATAAAGTGCAAACTTTTTGCCTCGCCTGCCGGGCACCGCTGGTCGCCCAATATGATCTGGATTTGCTGAAGAAAGAATTAACTCGCGACGAGTTCGGTGCGCGCTCAGGCGGTATGTGGCGCTGGCACGAACTGCTGCCCGTGGCAACCCCTGAACAGATCGTTTCCTTAGGCGAAGGCGATACCCCCTTGCTGGAGCTGCCCCGCCTGGCTGCCCACCTGAATATGACCGGGTTATTGGCCAAGGACGAGAGCTTAAATCCAACCGGCTCCTTTAAAGCGCGCGGGTTGGCTGCGGCTGTTTCCAAAGCACACGAATTGGGAATTGAGAAAGTAATCATCCCTACCGCTGGAAATGCCGGCGGTGCGCTGGCGGCATACGCAGCGCGCTGCGGGATGCAGGCGGCAGTATATATGCCGGAGGATACGCCTCCTGCCAATATGCGTGAGGTTGAGATCACTGGCGCAGAACTGGTTCTGGTCAAAGGGCTGATCAGCGACGCTGCGGCCCAGGCCGGTGTCCGGGCGCGGGATGAAGGCTGGTTCGATGTTTCCACCTTCAAAGAACCCTACCGCCTGGAAGGCAAAAAGGTAATGGGCTTTGAGATTGCCCAGGCGTTGAGCTGGCAGACCCCGGATGTGATTATCTATCCCACAGGGGGTGGGACCGGCCTGGTGGGAATCTGGAAAGCTTTTCAAGAGTTAACCGGGCTGGGATGGCTGCGCGCTCCGGTTCAAACCCGCATGGTAGCCGTGCAGGCGGAGGGCTGTGCCCCGGTTGTAAAAGCCTTTATGCATGGGGCGGAAACCTGTGAAAGCTGGCCCAATGCGCATACAAAAGCCTCCGGGCTGCGCGTCCCGCGCAGCTTTGCGGACCGGATGATTTTACAGACCCTGCAAGAAAGCAGCGGGACGGCAATTGCGGTCAGCGATGCGGAAATAGACACCGCCCAGGGACTGCTGGCACAGCGTGAAGGCCTGTTTGCAGCCCCGGAAGGCGCCGCGACCCTGGCGGGCCTGGCAAAGCTGCTGGAACAGGGTTGGGTAAAAACCCACGAACGGGTGGTGCTGCTTAATACAGCGACTGGATTAAAATACCTGAATTAAAACTGCAGTCCGTTACCAGAAAAAGCCTGGCCTAAAAATCAAAAATTAAATCATCCAGGGCGCGTTTTGGCACGTGGTGGACCTGGGCTTCATCGCGGTAATAAGTTGTGTTCCCATCTGGGCCTACCGTTTCGAGCACCACCGTTTCCTTTGGTTTCCCAATCGCCAGGCACAGCAATATCTCATACCGGGCAGGAATTTTCAGGGCCGCTTGCAAGCCAGGGCGTTGAATTGAACCGATAATGCATCCGCCCAATCCTTTTTCTACTGCACCAAGCAAGATGCTTTGAGAGGCAATCCCGTGGTCGCTGCCAAAGGTTGGACTGATCTCGCGGTCGCCGAGAATGAGGATGTAGGCCGCCGGTCGCTCTCCTTCTTCTGGGCCCGGCCAATCTTTCAAGGATCCCGCCCAGGCCAGGTGTTTAAAAATTAATGCGTTTTTTTCCGGCTCGTTTGAGAAGACAAAACGCAGCGGCTGCGCATTGCGAGCTGAAGGAGAAATACGTGCCAGATCGACCAATTCTCGCAACGTTTCCAGGCTGACCGGTTCATCCTGGAAAAACCTGCGGTAGCTCCGGTTCTTAAGATTAAATCACGAACCATTTGTGCCTCCACTGAATGAATGTAGGTATTATTATCCTTAGGAGTTTCTCCTCCGTCAAGCGACGGTATAATTTATCTACAGAGGTCCAGATTGGAGAAGTTACAGGGATGAAAATGAAAAAAATGCTTGCCGCAGTACTGCACGATTTTAACCAGCTTGTGCTGGAGGAAGTGGAACAGCCAGAACCCACGCAAAATGGCAGTGTCGTTGTCCAGATTAAATCTTGCGGGATATGCGCTACAGATTACAAGGCCATCACCGGGCGGAGAAAAAATGTTACCTTCCCATTCATACCCGGGCACGAACCCAGCGGTGTGGTGGCTTCCGTTGGACCGGGTGTAACGCATTTCAAGGAAGGTGACCCGGTCATCGTCCAACCCTCGGGCTACTGCGGGAACTGCGATGCCTGCCGCAGCGGAAACACGCATTACTGTGAATCTGCATATACAACCGGTGGTGACGGACCGGTGGATGTCTGGCCGGGGGCATTCGCCGAATATATGCTGACCATGGAAAATACCTTGTTCGATAAACCGGCCGCTTTATCCTTCGATGTCGCTTGCCTGACAGAACCATTATCCGGTGCCTGGAAAGGAATGATTCAATACAGCGATATGCAGGTTGGCGATGATGTGGTGGTAATCGGTGTGGGCAGCATCGGCTTGATGTGTTTGCTGGTCGCTCGGGCAGCAGGAGCGGGTAAGCTGGTCGCCGTGGATACCAGTGCACATGCCAGGCAAAAAGCGCTTGAATCCGGCGCGACCCATGCTTTCGACCCCAGGCTGCCCAACATTCGCGAGCAAATTTATGGTGTTATGCCAAAAGGTCCGGATCTGGTAATTGAAGCAGCCGGTCCCATTGAAGCGGTTCAGTTGATGGTGAATTTGCGCCGGCGCGGGACGCGCTGGAATGTTTTCGGGATCACTACCCATGAAACCTTTGAATTAGACGGTGGATATACGCACTTCCTGGAGGGACGCATGGATGCCTCCTTCGGCACCACTCCCCTGGCAATGACGCGTGCTATCCGCCTGATGGAAGCAGGTTTAGTTCAGCTCGAACCGGTGATCTCACATCGTTTTCCATTATTGAGCATCCATCAGGCCCTGGAAGTGATGGCTCTTCCGGACCGCAATAAAATTATTATCAACCCTTAGGAGAGATTTATGAAATTGCTATCCGTGGCGCAGATGCGCGCCGTTGAGAAAGAAGCCGATGCCAGCGGCTTATCATATGAAAAGATGATGGAAAATGCCGGTAAAGCTCTGGCAGCAATGATTCTGGCCGAATTTGCAGATGAAGAGCAGCAGTTGACGGCAGTGGGACTGGTAGGCACAGGGAATAACGGTGGTGACACCCTGGTTTGCCTGGATGCACTGGTGGAAGCAGGTTGGTCTGCCAGCGCCTATCTGGTCGGGAATCGCCCTGAAAACGATGCGCTGGTCGACAACTTGAAAAAGAAAGAAGTGCAGATCGTCTCTGGCATAAACGATAAAAACTTTGAAATTCTGGATGAACTCGTCACCCAGAGCGATATCCTCCTGGATGGCGTGCTTGGCACCGGCATAAAGCTGCCCTTAAGAGGAGAAGCGGCAGAGGTTTTGGGGCATCTTTCTGCCAGAAAGGAACTGCCCCTGGTGGTCGCGGTGGACTGCCCTTCCGGCGTGGATTGTGACAGCGGAGCATGCGCACCAGAAGTGATTCCTGCGGCAGTTACAGTTTGCATGGCAGCCATCAAACAAGGTCTACTCAGTTTTCCAGCTTTCGAAAAGGCAGGCAATCTGACTGTAGTGAGTATTGGCCTGCCAGAGGGTCTGAAAAGTTGGGATAAGACCGACCATGCGGTGGTTGCACAAACGGAGGTTGCGCACCTGGTGCCACCCCGTCCGATGACTGCGCACAAAGGCACCTTTGGCACGGCCCTGGTTGCAGCCGGATCGATTAATTTTACCGGCGCGGCCTACCTGTCTGCCAAGGCTGCCTACCGGATCGGCGCAGGATTGGTCAGGTTGGCAGTTGCCGGCCCACTGCACACCGCCCTTGCCGGGCAGCTTCCTGAAGTTACCTGGTTGATCCTGCCTCACGATACCGGGGTAATCGCCGAATCTGCCGCCGACATTCTCCTCAAGAACCTGGATAAGGCAGATGTGCTGCTGATAGGTCCAGGTTTCGGAATGGAAGATACCACAGGTGATTTCATCCGGCGTTTATTGAGCGAAGAGCCATCGCATGCGGCCCATACTGCGATCGGCTTCCTGGGTGCCACCGATTCAAAAGCCAAAAAGGGGGCGCCAGAAACAAATTTACCACCAATGGTTGTCGATGCGGATGGGCTCAAGCTGCTTGCAAAGCTGGAAGACTGGGCAAAACTGCTCCCGAAAAATTCCGTTTTAACCCCTCATCCGGGAGAAATGGCGGTCCTTACCGGTTTAAAAATCGATCAAATCCAATCCAAGCGGGTGGAAACTGCGCTGAAATATGCGAAGAAATGGAATCAGGTGGTTGTTTTGAAGGGCGCTTTGACGGTCATTGCTTCCCCAGACCAGAAAGCCAGGATAATCCCGGTCGCGACCGCCGCATTGGCGCGGGCCGGCACCGGTGATGTTTTGGCGGGGATCATCGCCGGATTAATCGCACAAGGTGTGCCATCATTTGATGCAGCCACGGCAGGCGCCTGGATTCATGCCCATGCCGGACTGGAAGCCGAAGCGTTTCTCGAGGGTTCAGCGTCTGTGCTGGCATCGGATGTGCTCGAATCAATTCCCGCCGTTCTGAGTAAATTAAAAAGTTAATAATCCAGGGATGGGCCCTCCTGAGAGGCAGGCTCATCCCTGGATTATTTCTTACTTGTTGATACGGCCCGGTAAAGGGCAAAGAGGCTTTATGGGTTTATGCCGAAGTCTCGGTCTCTTCTCCAGCGCCATCGGTTTGCTTCTTTACTGCATCGACGATTTTCGTACGCTGTTCTTCCAATACGACCTGACCGCGTTTCTGTAAATCGTCTACATTTTCTCGTGCCTGCTTCAAAATCTCATCTGCTCTAACCCGAGCTTCAGCGGTAATCACTTCGGCACGTGTACGTGCATCCGCCATGACCTCGTCCGCGCGTACACGAGCATCGTCCACGCTTTCATTGACCTGTCCACCCAACTCAATCGCTTTTTCCTTGAGCAGGGTTCGGGTCGATTCACCTGACTGGGGTGCTAAAAGCAGGGAAGCAACGGCACCGGTCAATCCGCCTACGATGAAGCCTAACAAAAAAGCCCCAAATTCATCTCTTTCAGACATAAGTTATCTCCTTTTATTTTTCTATCTCAAAAAGCCGCAAGGGCTACTTGCGGACTGGAAACAGCAAATCCAACAGCTTCTTAAACCCGGCCAAATACTCATTTAACTTAATCACCGGCTCAGCTATATTATTGCTAATAAATGTTGAGGTACCTTTCAGCGTGTTGACCGTTTCATTGGTCGCTTGCATGATCGGTTTTATCTCATTTTGGATAAGATTGATTAATACCGCGAGCTGGACGATCAGTATCACCAGGACGATGCCAATAATCAGTGATTCCAATGCCATGAATATGATGAAAATATCCCGGATCTTACCTACATTTTCCGATCCAGTTAACATCAGTAAAACAATCAGTCCGATGATTACAGCCAGAAGAACCAGGGCCCCCACAATAATCGGCCAGGTCTTGGCTTTGCTCTTGGGCGCCTCCCCGGCAGGTAACAGGGGTACAGCTTTACTTGGGTTAGTCATTTCTGGTTCTGGAGAGGCTGCAGTGTTTTGTTCTTGATCCATGATTCCGCCGATTCGTTCAAGTTTGTAATGAATGATTTACATGCTCAATGTTTCCTTTCTCATTATATCTGAAGATTAATCTGACTGCAACAAAAAACGATCGATTGCCGCGGCAAGCTGAGAGAGATTACTCACCTGGAAAATCGAGCGGCAGTACGGACCATATTTATCCATGTCGCTGTCACCGGTGCCCCATAAAACCGCAGGTTCAGGATTTAACCAGACAGCATTGCGGCAGCGCCGGCTGAACATACGGAAAATATCAACCTGCGGATCATTGTAGTTATTGCGGCCATCGCCAACGATAATTAATATTGTCCTGGAATCGACAATTTCGAGGTAGCTATCCTGCAGGTTTTTCAGGCTGTGTCCCAGGTCGGTATTGTAATGGCCAGCCGGCATACGCCGTAATATCCTGGCAACGGCCTGTTCAGGCTGAAAATCGAGCAGCTGCGGGGAAATGAATTCCAGATGGTCGATAAATGCGAAGGCATGTGTTTTGCTGACTTGATCCTGGATGGAATAGATCAGCCCCAGCATTAATTCCGATACATAGCGCATCGAGGTACTGAGATCACATAAAACCACAATTTTTGGTTTCAAAGTGCGATCGCGAAACTGCAAATCAAAAGGCACAGAGGCGTGCTTCATATTCGCTCGCAAAGTTGCCTTTACGTCCAATTGGCCGGTTTTAGCTCGCTTCATTCGCAATGCCATACGGGTACGCAGCACAGCCGCCAGACGCTGAACTTCTTTGCGCAGTTGATGCAATTCATCTTCAGTCAGCATGTGAAATGGACGGTTGAGCAAGTTATCCATCCGTTCCTGACGGGTGGTCTTACTCATATTCTGAACGATTTGCTGCCCGGCATGCTGGCGGAGCTGCTCTTGCAATGCCTGTTGGTTGGCCTGCATCATCTGGCGCAGCTGGTCCACCCGTTCACGGTCCATGCCTAACTGGCGGAGTGTCTGCATCAACTGTTCCAGCGCATCGCGCACCTCGCGAAACTGCATGGCTTGTTCCATCTGGCGCGCCATCCAGTTCTGGTAGCGGAGATCGTTGATGTCATCCATGTTAAGCATGTTATCCAGCTTACGCAGTTCACCCGGGGTGAATGGCCTGCCTTCCAGAAGCTTTTCCATCAGCTTGCGCAGCTGGTTGTTCATATCTTTGAGCAAATCAGCGATCAACCGCGCTTCTTCAGGCGTGAGACCCTGGGCCGGGGTCGTCATAGGCGGAGGGCTGCCGGCCTGGAAAAATAGCGGGAAAAGCTGGTCAAACACAGGTAAATCCGTGGCATCCTTGACCATTGTGCTGCGCAGCATCAATCGAAATGTATCGCGGTCTTCTATCCCCAATTGATCCACAGCATTAAAGGCATCTGCGCTTTCAGCCAGGCTGATTCTTACTCCGGCGGCGCGCAGCGCGGCAACAAATTCCACCATTCTGCGGTCCATAGTATCCTGCCTTTCTTAGTTTTGCCAGCGTTTGACGTCCAAATCACCCCCTTTACGACTTGGAGGTGGTTTGAAGAACGTTCGGCGGGCACGCTGCAAATCCGCTTCATGTTTGAGCAAAACACTGAGTGTATTTTCGAGGGTCGAGTCATCAATCGCATTGGCATTTAACGTCACCAGGGCCTTGGCCCAATCCAACGTTTCGCTAATACTCGGGGCTTTTCTAAGATCCATGGTGCGCAAACGGTGAACAAGCTCCACTGCCTGGCGGGCCAGCTTCGGTTTAAGATCTGGCACCTTGAGCCGCACCACAGCCAGCTCCTGTTCGATGGACGGGTAATCGATAAACAAATACAGGCAGCGCCGCTTAAGGGCTTCACTCAATTCGCGCGTGTTATTGCTGGTCAACACCACCAAAGGCATGTGCACCGCCCTGAGGGTGCCTAATTCTGGCACGCTGACCTGAAAATCACTTAATATTTCAAGCAGGAATGCTTCAAATTCGGCATCTGAGCGGTCAATTTCATCAATTAATAACACGGTGGGTTTATCGCTCAAGATTGCCCTGAGCAGCGGGCGCTGGAGCAAAAACCGCATGGAGAAGAAGACATCTTCCTCACCAGCCAGGCGGTCGGCGGCAGCCTTCAAGCTTTCTGCAGTGGATAATGTATCTTGCAGTTTATCGCGCAGCAGTTGCGTATATAAAAGCTGTTTGGCATATTCCCATTCATAAAGCGCTTTTGACTCATCCAGACCTTCATAACACTGCAGCCGGATCAATTCCCGCCCGCTTGCGCCTGCCAGGGCCTTGGCTAATTCGGTCTTTCCGACACCGGCCGGCCCTTCTGCTAAAACCGGTTTCCCCAACTGCTGGCTGAGATAAAGGATGGTTGAAATTTCTTTGCTAGAAATGTAATTTTGCTTTTTGAGTGCATCGTTCAAATCGGTTGCGTTATTAAATGACATATCTCACCTGTTATTTTCTGATCCAATGAACACAATGGAAACATTGATTATCCATATAATCAATAATATTTAGCAGTATACTCCAATTTTGATCCGGATTCCATCACCCGTTTAGGGTTGCTACCAGTTCATATCGGTTGGTCCGTGACCAGCCAATGCGCTCATCGTTAGCAGTTTGTCTACTTTCTGTCCCCTTCTCAGGAGATAGAACTACTTTAGGCGAAAAATGCGCAAAAACATAGTTGACCACCGTTAATCTTCATGTTAAACTTATCGATTGCGATGTTAACGAGAAGATGGCTGATTATTTTCCTATTTTTATATTTTTTTCTTCTGGGAGCACAAACTGCACCCCAGGAAGAACCGCAAATCACTGCGCCCGTCCCCGGCGCGGCGCTGCAAGGCGCCATCTCCATTCTGGGAACAACGGATCTCCCGGATTTTCAATATGCAGAAGTGGCCTTCAGCTACTCCGGAAACCAGCCCGAAAGCTGGTTCCTGATCCAGCAATCGCAAGACCCGGTAAAAGACGGGACATTGGCAGTTTGGGACACCACGACCATTGCCGATGGCAACTATCGATTGCGGCTGCAAGTTTACCTCACCAATGGTGGTCAACTATCGAAAGAAATTGCTGGCCTGCGTGTGCGAAATTACACACCGGCAGAAACCAATACGCCTGCGCCTTCTGACGTTGCCAATACGCCAACGATTGTAAACACACCTACGCCCATCCAGCCGACAGCTACCCCACGCTACACACCGACCATCTTCCCACCCAATCCGGCTCAGATCCAGCCGTCAAACCTGGAAGGAAGCATTGCCGCCGGGATTGGAACTGCTGTCGCCATTTTTCTAATTCTGGCTTTGTACCAGTCAGCCCACCGCAGAGGCAGGTCCTGAAGATGATCGATCCCGGACTTTCACAAAATTCTCCATTTATCCTGGTTGGCCTGGGAAATCCTGGGCGGGAATACCGTGATACCCGCCATAATGTCGGCTTCATGGCAATTGACCGGTTATGTGCCACCCTGGGAATCCAGTTGAGCCGGCTGCAGTCCAAAGCGCTGGTGGGAACCGGTATTTTTGAAGGGCATAAAATTGTCCTGGCAAAACCGCAAACCTTCATGAATCTTTCCGGACAGGCGGTTTCAAGCTTAATGCGTTTTTACCGCATCCCCCAGGACCGACTGATGGTTTTTTACGATGAAATTGATTTACCGGTTGGCACAATTCGCATCCGTCACGAAGGCGGTTCTGCCGGCAACCGCGGGCTGGAATCAATCATCCAACAATTAGGCACCCAGGAATTCCCCCGCCTGCGGATTGGTGTGGGGCGCCCTCCCGGACAAAAAGCGGCGGCAAATTACGTGCTTAAGAGTTTCTCAAAGGACGACCTGGAAGTGATTTCAATCGTGCTGGATCGCACTGTGGATGCCGCCAGGGTTTTTATTCGCGAAGGTTTAGATGCCGCCATGAACCAGTTCAATGGAACCATTTTAAAGGAGTGATGTTGTTAGAAAAAATTCGCTCCCTGCCAGCATATCAGGATATTTTGAAAGAACTCTCCAGCCAGACTGATAAACAGCTCAAAATTCCTGGTCTGGGATTAAACCGGGCCGCCCGACTGCCGGTTCTGGCTGCACTGCAAGGCGATCTCAACCTGCCTATCGTGCTGGTGACTGATCGCGCCGACCACGCATTGACCCTGTTGGATGAGATGGGTTTTTGGGCACCCGAATCACTGCGAAAATTATTTCCCGAACCCAATCCATTATTTTATGAACAGGCAGCCTGGGGCTCAACCACCCGCAGGGACCGACTGCAAGCGATCACCTTGCTGGCGATGTACCATATCCTGGGTGCTGACCGACCTGAAAAACCTCCCCTGATCGTGGCTTCAGTAAGGGCAATGATGGCGCGCACCTTACCCAGGCGCGATTTTGTAAAAGCCAGCCGCATTATTAAAGTGGGCCAGCAAGTCCAGCCTGAAGCACTGCAGCGCTCCTGGGTAGATATCGGATACCAGGCCGCGGACCTGGTAGTAGAACCCGGCCAATTTGCCAGGCGCGGTGGAATTTTAGACGTCTGGCCAGCTGCGGAACCCTATCCGACCCGTCTGGACTTTTTTGGAGATGAAATCGACACCTGCCGGCGGTTTGAACCGGCCACTCAACGCACCGTCCAATCGGTCGACCAGATTTTGGTGACCCCCGCGCGCGAATTTCTTCAGGGAAAGGCGCAAGCCCTGAACATGGAAGGCGAAGAAATTAATGAGTTTTACCTGCCGCTTATCCATCCGGCAGTTGCCAGCCTGCTGGATTATCTGCCGGCGAATTCCCTGGTGATCTTCGACGATCTCGACCATCTGCAAACGGCAGCTGCGGAAATTGAGGAACAATCGGTGCGTTTCCGGCACGAATTGATCAGCGAAGGCACGCTTCAACCCGATTTTCCAATTCCTTACCTATCCTGGTCAGAACTCGAGGACAGTTTTTCAAATCGGAAATGGTTGGAATTGGGCCGGAGTACAGCCGAGGAATCCTCACCCCTGGCGAAGGCTTTTACCCCAGGCCCGCGTTTTGCCGGACATTTGAAATCATTTATCGACCATATGACGGAAAACTGCACCGGAAACGCCGAGATGGTGATTGTTTCGCGCCAAATTTCCCGCCTGAAAGAATTATGGCGCGAGCGCCGCCATGAGGAGATCAGCGGCATTTCGTGCCATCCGCAGTTTATCGATGGCACATTATCGGAAGGATGGATCCTTGAGATGCCTTCCGGAGGCAGCCTGCAGCTGCTGACAGACAGTGAAATATTTGGGTGGGAACGCCCTCGACCCCGCCAGCAGCCGCGTTTTACCAGTGAGGTACCGGAGACATTTTATGCCGATCTCAAACCCGGAGATTGGGTCGTGCATATCGATTATGGGATCGGGCGGTTTGAGGGATTGGTCCGGCGCAGTCTGGAAGGCGTGGAGCGGGAGTTCCTGGCAGTATCGTACGATGAAGGCGACCAACTTTTCGTCCCGGTGCACCAGGCGGACCGCCTCAGCCGGTACATAGGACCGGATGCCGGTGATCCCAGACCAACGCGCCTGGGCACGCCTGAATGGGCCAACACCAAGCAGCGTGTGCGCGAGGCGGTATTGGAAATTGCCCAGGACCTGCTCGACCTGTATGCCAAACGCCAGGTCGCAGTCGGGCATGCTTTTAAGACTGACAGTGTCTGGCAGCAGGAATTGGAAGCCAGCTTTCCCTATATCGAAACCCAGGACCAGATCGAAGCTATCCGAGAAGTCAAACATGATATGGAAAACGTCCGCCCGATGGACCGCTTGCTGTGCGGAGATGTAGGTTACGGAAAGACTGAGGTTGCCCTGCGAGCAGCCTTCAAATCGGTGATGGACGGGAAACAGGTGGCCATGCTTGTGCCAACGACCGTGCTCGCACAGCAGCATTTTGACACCTTCCGGCGCAGATTGGCAGCCTATCCGGCAGAAGTAGAGATGTTATCACGCTTCCGATCGTCTCGTGAGCAAGATGAAATTATTAAAAGGCTGAAAGCCGGCAATATTGATATTATCATTGGCACTCACCGATTGCTGCAACAGGATGTCCAATTTAAGGACCTGGGGTTGGTAATGATTGATGAAGAACAACGCTTCGGGGTCACGCATAAAGAATATTTCAAAAAACTGCGCACTGAGGTAGATGTCCTGACCCTGACGGCGACCCCCATCCCGCGCACTTTGTATATGGCCCTGACCGGCGTGCGCGATATCTCAACTATCAACACTCCCCCGGACGAGCGCCTACCCATTATTACCCATATCGGCCCGTATTCGCAGAAATTGGTGCGGCAGGCGATCCTGCGCGAATTGGAGCGCGGCGGACAGGTATTTTTTGTACACAACCGCGTGCAGACCATTCGCGCGATGGAGCAGCATATCCACAACCTGGTGCCTGAAGCGCGGGTAGGGGTCGCCCATGGGCAGATGCCCGAAGCCAACCTGGCAAAAGTGATGCACCAGTTTACCCAGGGACAAATCGATGTGCTTCTGTGCACTTCGATTATTGAGTCTGGTCTGGACATTCCCAATGCCAACACGCTGATTGTAGACCGCGGGGATACCTTTGGCCTGGCGCAGCTTTACCAGCTGCGCGGCAGGGTCGGACGCGGTGCCCAGCGCGCTTATGCATATTTCTTTCGCCACCGAAAAAAATCACCTACCCCAGAAGGCGCCGAACGCCTGGAGGTGATCGCGGAAAACACGCAGTTAGGTGCCGGATACTCAATCGCGATGCGCGATCTAGAAATGCGCGGTGCGGGTGAAATGCTTGGCAACCGCCAGCATGGGTATATCGCCTCGGTTGGGTTTCAATTGTATACCCGGCTGTTAGCCCAGGCCGTTCGCCAAATGCGCGACGTTTCCGGAATGCCGTCGCCCAAAGAAACGCTGGCGGCACTCAAAGAGATTCGCCCGCCAGTGAATGTGGATCTGCCCTTACCCAGCGGGATCCCGGTGGAATATGTGCCGGACCAGGTCATGCGCTTGCAGTTGTACCGCCGCCTGGCCGATTTGCAGGATGAATCAGAAGCACAGGCGATTGCCGAAGAATTTGGCGACCGGTTTGGCCCGCTGCCCATCCAGGTTTCCAACCTGGTTTACCAGATGCGCATTAAACTCCTGGCAGAAGAAGCCGGACTGGCATCCGTTTCTGTGGAAAATGACCAATTCGTCTTGCGCTATCCATTTTTACCTGAAGGCGCGACCCCACGCAGGTTGCCTTCAGTCGGACAGTTAGCTCGAACCGGGAAAAATGCCTATTGGATGCCGATGGGTACCGATGAAAACGCCTGGAAAGAACGCTTACTGGCACTGCTTTACGCGATTTTAAAGGATTGATATGCCGAAAATCCTGATCATCGAAGATGAGACCGAATTGATCCGCGTGCTGCGCTCCTATTTAGAAAAAGCGGGCATGTCCGTCGTCAGCGCCGCCAGAGGGGATACCGGGTTATCGTTGTGGGAACATGAGCGTCCCGACCTGGTCCTTCTCGACCTGAATCTTCCCGGGCTGGATGGGATGGATGTAGCCCGAGAAATCCGGCGCAAAACGGACACGCCGATCATTATGGTCACGGCCCGTGTGGAAGAGACCGACCGCCTGATTGGCCTGGAAATTGGCGCGGATGATTACATCATCAAGCCGTATTCCCCGCGCGAGGTAGTTGCCCGAGTGCGCGCCGTGCTGCGCCGTTCAACGGCGAACACGCCCCCTCCCCAACGGTTAACCATCGCCGATCTGGAAATTGACCTGGAAGCACATTCCGTCACGCGCGGCGGGCAATCTCTCGACCTGACCCCCACAGAATTCTCGATACTGGCAACCCTGGCCGGCCAACCGGGGCGCGCCTTCAGCCGGCTGCAACTGCTTGAAGCTAACCCCGGCGTCACTTATGAAGGCTATGAACGCAGCGTGGATGCACACATTAAAAACTTACGGGCAAAAATTGAGCCCGACCCGCGCCAACCGCGCTATATCGAAACCGTTTTTGGGATTGGCTACCGGCTCCATAAAGATTAAAACGACTGCTAAAGATATCGATTTCTGCTGGAACCGTGATATAATGAAACGTACGTTCTACTAATTTTGGCGGTTAATTTCCCAAAATATTGTCTTCAAGATCTGTCGAAGATTAAAGGAAAATGATATGGACTTTAAACTTCATGCTCCTTACCAACCGACCGGTGATCAACCGGAGGCGATCCACCAATTGGTGGATGGCGTCCGGGAGGGCATGCGCCACCAGGTATTATTGGGCGCAACCGGAACAGGCAAGACCTTCACCATTGCCAACCTGATCGCCCAATTGAATAAACCCGCGCTGATCATGGCGCATAATAAAACGCTGGCAGCTCAGCTGTATTCAGAATTTAAAGAATTCTTCCCGGAAAACGCGGTCGAATACTTCGTATCATATTACGATTATTACCAACCTGAAGCTTATGTCCCCCGGCATGATCTGTATATTGAAAAAGAAACAGACATCAACGAGGAGATCGAACGCCTGCGCCTGGCAGCCACGACAGCCCTGATGTCGCGTAAAGATGTGATCATTGTGGCTTCGGTTTCCTGTATTTACGGTTTGGGTAATCCTGAGGAATACGGGCGGGTGGTTATTCACCTGGAGAAAAACAGTATTTACCGGCGCAATGCCCTCCTGCGCCAATTAATCGAGAGCCAATACCAGCGCAACGATCTGGAGTTGAAACAAGGTACGTTTCGAGTACGAGGGGAAACCCTAGAAATTTTCCCGGCATATGAGGATCGCAAATCGTTCCGGATTTCATTTTTCGGGGACGAAGTGGAACGCATCCTGAGCTACAACCCGCTCACCGGGGAAATTTTTGATGAGCCGGACCAAATTGATATCTACCCGGCCAAACATTTCATTGCCAAAGAGGATCATCTCAAGAAAGCCATCGCGGATATCGAAAAGGAATTAGAAGAACGGTTGGCGTATTATAAAAAAGAGGAAAAGTATCTTGAAGCGCAGCGCATCGAACAGCGCACGCGCTATGATCTGGAGATGCTGCGTGAAGTCGGTTACTGCTCTGGGATAGAAAACTATTCTCGCCATCTCGACCAGCGCCCTGCCGGTTCTGCACCCTGGACTCTGATCGACTACCTGCCGAGTGATTATTTATTGGTGATCGACGAATCGCACATGTCTATCCCTCAAATCCGCGGGATGTTTAATGGCGACCAATCACGCAAGTCGGTTTTGGCAGAATTCGGATTTCGACTGCCCTCCTGTCTCGATAACCGTCCGCTGAAGTTTTCGGAATTTGAAGAACATATGGGGTACACCATCTATACCTCGGCGACCCCGGCAGCTTACGAACTGCAGCACGCCAACCAGATTGTCGAACAGATTATTCGCCCCACCGGTCTGGTCGATCCTGAAGTAGAAATCCGCGCGACGAAAGGCCAGGTGGATGACCTGGTTTCCGAAATTCGGCGACGAACAGAAGTGGGAGAACGCGTTTTGGTCACAACTCTGACGAAACGCATGGCAGAAGATCTATCCGATTACATCATGGAATTAGGCATTAAGGTGCAGTATCTGCACTCCGAGGTCGAAACACTGGAAAGGGTGGCAATTTTACGGGATTTACGCATGGGAGTCTTTGATGTGCTGGTCGGGATCAACCTGCTGCGCGAAGGGTTAGATCTGCCAGAAGTATCCCTGGTCGCCATCCTGGATGCGGATAAAGAGGGCTTCTTGCGTTCTGATACTGCTTTAATTCAAACAATCGGGCGTGCAGCCAGAAATGTCAATGGAAAAGTGGTCATGTATGCGGATAAAGTCACGGACTCGATGCGCCGGGCGATCGATGAAACTAACCGCCGCCGGGCCAAACAGGAAAAGTACAACAAGGACCATAATATTGAGCCGTTGACGATTATCAAGGCTATTCATGACATTACCGACCGGGTGAAAAGCGGGGTGGTTGCCGAAGAGCGCGGCGGCTACAGCACAGGTAAAGGTGCACCAATGCCAAAAGGTGAAATCAAGAAAGTTATCGCCGAATTGGAGAACCAGATGCGAGCTTCGGCCAAAGAACTGGAGTTTGAACGCGCAGCTGCATTACGCGACCAAATTCTGGAACTGCGCGGTATCCTGGCCGAGGATCCGAGCATACCGCCCTGGCAGAAAGCAAGATTATTGGCCGGCGATGTTTAGGGGCTAGTACCAGCTCGACGGGGCAATTTGAAACCGGATAAAGCTGCCTTTGGGTGTTTCGGGCTCGATCCGGTATCCTGTTACGTACGCTGAACGCGGACCCCGGCGGACAAGATCAAGCAATTTATCCAATTCCGGCTGCGCCCCCTCTGCCCAGACTTCCACCTGGTCTTCCTTTACATTCCGCACCCATCCCGTTACCCCCAGAGACTGCGCATTAAGCTGCACGAAATTGCGAAATCCAACCCCCTGTACTCTACCTTCCACGATTACATGTAAACATGACAGCTGGTCGTTCATCACACCATGCCAATTCTCAAAACTTTTTCCGGCGAATAACAGCCCAGGCCACAATTAAGGGTACCAGCACCAGAATCCCGGCGACCATCAGGTAAGGCAGCATGTTCTGCACTGCTAAAAATCCGGTATCTATGCCGAGGCTTTCCTGGCGCCAGCGGTAATCAAGCTGGCTGAGCGCACTTCCTGTGGCTGCAACGACCCCTTCTTCGCAGCTGTAACCGTTTTGATAAGCCTGGACCAGGTTTAACAGCCCATTATTGCCAAACTTATTTTGCAGAAAATGGACAAAAGAATCGGATTGGGCATATGCCAGAAAGGCATTGGATGCGTCCTGGGGGAAATTGCCACAAAGAACGTTCAAAGGCAATAGACTGTTTTCGCTGACCGCTCTACTCAAAGCCCGTTCGTAATCAGGGTTGGCATAAGTTTCGGCGATAGAGGAAAGGCCCTCACTCAACCACATGGGAACATTGTTATAGTTATCGTGGACCAATTGATACAGCAAAACGTGCATGATCTCGTGTGGAATCTGACGATCCATTTCTAACTGCTGATCGATCCCGGGCATAATGGAAACCACAATGATGTTCAGGTCCGGGCTGGCCTGTCCGACCGCCCACGAGGCTGGACTATTGTTTAACGCTTCCTGCATCGCAGAAGCACTATCATACAGATAAATGCGAAGACCTGAAAGATCTTGTCCGGGGAAGATGGATAATGCTGTTTTTGCGCCGGCGGCTGCCGAATTTAATGCATCCTGACCATAAAAAAGGTCGCCTTTAATCCAGTTTACCTGGATGCTGCCATTATCCAACGACTGCCAGGTTTCCCGATTATCGATGTAATCAAAGGCCTGCCTGGGACTTTCTACTTTCTCGCCGTCGACCAACTCGGCCTGAAACCAGAATTCTGTGCGGCTGAATGGGCGCAAAAAATGGGTCGTGAGATCGTACGAGTAAATGACTTCACCCTGCGGGTTAAGCTCCATTTGCACCAGGCGAATATCCTCGCCTGAGGGCTGAAAGAATAAAAACACCTCTTTAACCAGATTAACCGGTTTATATTTTGCCTGAAAGGTCACCTGCTTGCCGTAGGTATATAAAACGTCCAGATCGTTGAATTGAAAATCGGACTTGGCCTGGGCCACACGACCAGCAGCGCCCAGGCTGGCCAGCAGGAGGACAAAAATTCCAATTATCCGCAGGTTGATTCTATGGTTGAGAATCTGTCTCATCAATCAGGTCGTCCTCGTCTTCTTCATCCCCAGCCGATTCAGAGAGGTCAATAATCTGAGTATGTTCTTTAATATTGGCAATTGGGTCAAACATCCCAAATCCGGGAACGTCTTCGGTAAAGGCAAGATTTTCTAAAGCCAGCTCGATGGTATCGCCTTCTTCTTCATCTTCTATTTCTTCCACCAATTTTTCCAAAACTTCGCGCACATCTTCTCCGCCAATTTGTGAAAGAGACCAGGCCACAGAAAGGCGCACTTCCTCATCTAATTCGTTGTAATGGTCGAGTTTAGCAATCAGCGGTTCGCGCGCCGACTGCAGTTCCAATTGTCCGGCTGCTTTTACCGCTTCCAATTCGATCTCAGTGTCATTTGCATCCAGGCGGTCCAGAACCTGGCTTTCATAGGTGTCGTCAGCAGATCGGCCCATGGCAAAAATCGCGCTGGCCTGCCATTCTTTACTCGCAGAGCGGTAAGCCTTCATGATCAGCCCTTGAACCTCTTCGTGATCAGAATAGCCCAGCGACTCGAGGGCTCGCCGGCGGACAATGGGATCGTCGCTACCCTTCTCCACCTGCAGCAGGCGGTCGACAATCCTCTCGAGCATTTCGGCAGGGATCTCCTCTATTTCGCCCATGTATACAAACAGGCCTAAAGCAGTGGCGGCAGAGGCTCGCACCATTGCGTTGGAATCTTTCTCCATCATATTGAGGTAAGTGGGAATTAATTTTTTATCCTCGCACTCCCACAACAGGCGCAGCGCGGTTTCGCGGACGCTCGGTTCAGGATCAGACAAAGCAAATTTGCCCAATTCGTCAAACGATACGACTGTGTCCGATTCGGCCAGCTCTTCAAGATCTTCCAGCAATGCGGCTCGACGATTGGTTTCCACTTTCGCCCAGACATTCTTAAATTGAGCCAGATCGGTCCCACCAAGGTCCGAAAATCGATGCAGATGAACGGCAGGAAAGGGTCGTTGGGAATCCTGAAGGGCTTCCAGTACTTGCGAGAATGGCACAGATTTCTTTTTAGTCTTCGCCATGGTAAATATCCTTATGGTAAGTTGACGGGGTTGACAATATCCTGCACAGTGACCACAACCATCAACAGTAATAACGCCATAAAACCAATCATATGAACAGTATTTTCGTATTTGGCCGGAATACGCTTCCGTAAAAGCAGTTCAGGCAGAAGAAATACAATGCGCCCGCCATCCAGGGCTGGAAGCGGCAGCAAATTGGTGATTCCCAGGGCGACTGAAATCAAGGCCACCAGCGATAATGAGGTTACGGCAGGCGCACCGGAGGCCGAGGATTCAGCCTGAATATCCCTTTCACGTGCCTGAACGAACATATTACCCAGACCAACCACCGAGGTTAACCGACCCTGGTCAGGTGAAATCTGACCCATGATGATCTTGCCAGGCAAGGCGATCAACTGGCGTACATATTCGACTGAGATATTGGCGGCGTACGGCAGGGTATCGATCCAGGGGCCGACCACCAGAGGATTACTGAGATATACCCCGATGACTCCTAAACCATTGCTAATTTTGGGCGTAATTGAGATTGATTTATCCTGACCCTTGCGGAGGACAACCATCGAAATGGGTTTCTCCGGCGAAGCCTGGATGATCTTGCGTAATACTTCCACATTGTTGATCGCAGTCCCATTGGCACTGGTAATAATATCCCCGGTCTGCAGCCCGTATTGTTCAGCCGCCGAACCCTGGACCACCCCGCCAATTTCGACCCGAGAGTTATCCGGGATCCCGGTCTGCGAAAAGACGAAGGTAAATAGTAAAATACCAATAACCACGTTCATCACTGGTCCGCCCAATAGAACCGCCAGGCGTTTCAAAGGATGCGCAGCGCCTAAGCCACCGGGGATCTCCGGATCATTTTCCCCTTTAGGACGCACGAACGCACCAAAAGGGATCCAATTCAATGTGAAATCAGTTCCACGCCAGTTAAATAAACGCAAGGCCCGGGGAGGAAAACCCAACCCAAACTCTTCGACCTCGATATTAAATAATCGAGCAAGTAAAAAATGCCCCAGCTCATGGACGAAGGCCAGAAAACTGAATGAGAGAATAAAAATTAATATTGAAACAGCATTTGTCATCGATAACCCTATATGCGCTAATTATAATCCGATAATCAATCGTTTACCGGGGAAAGCCAATGATGTACATCCCTCGCAAGGCGCGCCGCTCCCCCGGGAACTGCTTTTAAGATATTTTTTACGCCAGGGATTTGTTCCAACCGTTTTTGGGCTTCAGCGGCAGCGGATGCTTCACAGATAACGTGAACATTTGGCCCGGCATCCAGTGTGTAACAAACTGCCAATCCGGATTGGCGCCATTGTGGGATCAATTTCATCACCAACAATGAAGCCGGCTCCCAATAAAATAGCGGCGGGTTAGAGGTCATCATCACCGCATGCATCAGGTTGCTGTCCTGTTCGACCACGCTTGCCAGGGCTTCAAAATCGCGATCCAGGATCGCCTTACGGCAAAAATTTAAGCGCCGCATCGCGTCCATTACCCTGGCCTCCTGCAGCGGGCTGGCCCATGCCAGGGCATGACCCTCACTTGAACCGACCGCTTTCTGATCCGCCTGGACGATCACCACCAGGTCAACCAGATCCCAATAAGATGGCGCGGCAATGCTGAAAGCAAACGAATCCCGGTCGGTTTCTCCGGCCTGCCATTCGACAAACCCGCCGGGGATGGAACGTGCCGCGGAACCAGATCCACGGCGCGCCAGGCGAGAAAGTTCAGCCTCGTTGAGATTGAGACCTGCTGCAGTGGCAGCCGCGAGGGATAAGGCAGCGAATGCCGCTGCCGAAGAGGCAATCCCGGCCCCGGTGGGGAAGTTGTTTTCGCTAACCACTTCGGCAAAAAGGGGCAAATTTGCCCGTTCCCGCACCAGGTTGAGAATCGAAACCACCCTCTCCAGCGCTACCCCGCCCACTATTTTGCGATTGAGATTTAAGATATCCATCTCGTGCTCGGGCCGAAACGTGACCCGGGTCTGCGTAAATAACCCATCCAGGTTCATCGATATCGAACCGTTGACCGGAATGCGCAGCCTGGCATCGCGGTTGCCCCAGTATTTGATGAAAGCGATGTTGGGGTGGGCGAGGGCGTTGGCGGATAATTTAGCCATTCTTGAGGTGGTACCTTTTCATTTTATCTAAACCAAGTTTATCATGAACACCTGACAGATCGATGAACGCTTAAACACATCCCACTAGAATGAACTTTCATTTGTAAGGAGAAGGCTAAAAGCGCACCTGGCAAAGTCAGAATAGGCCTGGTTGTAGATCAAGCCCGGTCTTGCCTGTTAGTTCAGCGAGTTTGGTTTGATAATGGAGTTTAATGGCTTCATCGCCACGCCGCACAAAATGAGCCAGATTAGCCTGATAAAAACCCGCTGCTTCATATACATTTCCCAGTTGTTCGGAAATTTCTGCCAGGTTCTGGCGAATGGAAACCATGCGCTCAAAGCTGCCCATTTCAGCGAAAATTTCCAGGCAAGTCTTACCGTGTTGGTAGGATTCTTCCAAATTTCCTGCTTTGCTTTCCAAATACATCAGCCCTGAGATACACAACGCCCGCCCCCATTCGCTTTCCAGGTGAGTGAAATCATGCAGGCTCCTGGTGTAAGCAGCGCGGGCCTCATCCGGAGTCCAGCTGGCAAAAGTATACGAATCACCTAAAGCCAGGTAAGCCATAGCACTTCCCCAAGGATTCGCGAATTGGTCAAACAAACGAATACACTCGTAGCAGTATTCGGCCATCTCAGTTGGGGACAGCGTCCCGGGTCCGGTGCAGTTTAACAGGAGGGCAAAGGGCTTGTCAATATGATCCGGAATACTTTTAATCAGACGAATACTTTCTATTTGATAAGTTTCCATTAATTTAAGGGCCGGTACGTCCATACAGAAGAAACGAACTGCAGAATAGGCCAGGGCCAATAGAATGGCATCCAGGCTGTCCGGTGTGGTGATCCTGGGACGCAGTTGGTTGATCAAATCTACAATCAAGCGGCTGGCTTCCTGCATTTCAAACCTGCGATCGTTCATTACCTGGTAAAGAATCCAGGCCGGCAATATGCGTGACAGTCGTTCCACATCTACTTGCTTGACCATCCATTCCAATGAAACCTGGATATTTGCGATTTCACCCCGGATGGCGGCCAACCCAATGAGATAATCCTTACTGATCAATTTTTCGTTCTCAGAGATCAGCCAACCGGTGTAGTAGTCTGCCATACGCGAATGCGTCTCAACCATGGTTGCCGGATTGGCAGAAAGTTTTTCAGCTGAATAGCGGCGCAGCAGTGGATGGATTTCGAACCGGCCGGAAGAAATCCGGCGGACCAAGGCTTTATCGACGAAAGCGCTGATCGAAGCCAGCGATGCATGCGCAACAACCAGGGCAGCTTCTCGGTTAAACCCGCCCTGAAAAATAGATAACCGGCTGAATACAGCCTGTTCGGTGCCCGATAGCAGCCGCCACGAATGATCAAAAACTGAACGCAGCGATTGGTGCCGGTCTGGCATACCTCGCCAGGAGGTCGCAAGAAAATCTTGATCCCGTTCGATTTCTTCAGCGATTTCGGCACAGGATAATGTGCGGGTCCAGGCCGCGGCCATTTCCAGCCCAAGAGGGATCCCTTCCAGAAACCGGCAAATCCTCACGATGGCGGACCAGTCATCTGGCGCAAAGTGGAAAAAAGAATTGCGTTCAGCGGTCTTAACAAACAATTGGACAGCAGAAAATCCTTCCAACGGTTCGTTCGATTGGAAGGCCGGATACGACAGACCGCCGATTTCCATCACCCATTCACCCGGCAGGTTCAGACGATGGCGCGATGTAACAATGATTTTAAACTCCACGGCGGTATCCAAAAAATCGCCGACCAGATCGGCGCAAAAAACAAGCTGTTCGAAGTTGTCCAGAACCAGCAGCAGGTTTTTACCGGACAGAAACTGGCATACCTGTAAACGGGTGTTTTCAGCGGTGATTGAACCACTTGGTTGCGAAATCAAGGGCAGATTTACTGCCTCAGCTATGGCCAGGATTAAACCCTGAACGCTGTCAACATGCTCCAGGCCACAATAGTAGACCCCATTCGTAAATTCGAGGCTTTCTTCCGCCGCACGGATTGCCAACCGCGTTTTTCCACTTCCGCCCATTCCAAGCACTGTGACCAGGCGGCAAGCCGGGTCTCCAAGCATCTCGTGAATTCGAGCGAGTTCAGCATCTCGCCCAATAAATGGCGTACTCTGCGCCGGTAGTTTCTGATGGCGCGCCCCATCTGCCTGTAATGGTGGAAAATCGTGTAATTGGCCGGGTCCAGTCGCCTGATATACATTTTCTGGTTGGATCAGATCTTTCAGGCGATATTCACCCAAATAATGCAGGGTGATTCCTTCGGGCAAATCATCTCGCACCAACTGGTAGACGACATCGGTCAGGAGCACTTGGCCTCCATGCCCGGTGTTGAGCAATCGTGCCACCCGATTTAAGACCGGTCCAAGATAATCATCTCCCCGTTCTTCGGTCACCCCGCTGTGCAGAGCCATACGCACTTTTATCTCGGTAATATTCTCGTCCCACTTTTCGGCGTGCAGATTTTTTTGAGCTTCCAGTGCCGCAAGCAGGGCATCCTTTGCGGTTGCGAATGCAACCTGAAAAGCATCGCCAATCATCTTATACACATAACCCCCATGAGCAGCCATGGCACTGCGCACAATTTCTTCATGGCGGCGAAATGCGCGCTGCATGGCTGCTCTTTGGTGTTCCCAAAGATGGGTGCTGCCTTGAATATCGGTGAAAACAAAGCTCACCGTCCCGCTGGGTCGAGGCATCAGACACCTACCTGAACCAGTTTATGAACATACCGGTTTGACCAGGATGAATTACTATTCAATATTAATTTTGGTGACTTCGATGAAAATACAATTTCAACTTTTTGTTGAGCGTTGGTACTGCAGGAAATAACGATCAGAAGTTCATGTTTACAGCACAGATGCACGGAAAAATCAGGCATCGTTAACCTTTCGATCAAATTCATTATAATATCATCGAAAAAATTGTGGTGGGTTTTTGCCAGAATCGGTTTATGATCATTACGATAGATCGAACTGCCGGACAAGCAAAGAAAAGTTTTTCATGTAATGCGGCTATACAGAGTATATTTCTTTGTAGGAGATTATGAAAAAATACATTTTAAGAATAGTAACCGGCCTGGGAATACTTGCTTCTGCACTTTCTGTTACACTGGTCCTGGTTTTTCAATTCTTAAACCGAACCAACGGAAAAATCTTATCATCCGGCGAACTCCGGAAATACCTGCTGTACGT
>CAVYIF010000021.1:0-284330 GCA_963768585.1 uncultured Chloroflexia bacterium | reverse complement strand
TCCCAAGTCGTACGACCCAACCACACCCACCCCATTGATCATCAGCCTGCACGGATTCGCCGAGTGGCCCGCCCACCAGATGCAAATCAGCCACTGGAACGACCTGGCAGACCGGCACGGATTTATCGTGGTTTATCCCTGCGGAACGGGGTTTCCCCTGCGCTGGCGCATTCGAGGAGACGCCGGCACCCCGCAGGATCCTGCCCTGGATGTGACCTTCATCGCCGATTTGATCGACAAACTGCAAAGCGATTACAACATCGACCCGGCGCGTATCTTTGCCAACGGTCTGTCAAACGGGGGTGGAATGTCATTTTTGCTGTCCTGCCGGCTTGCAGCGCGGATTGCCGCGATCGGGACGGTTTCAGGCGCATTCCTGCTGCCCTGGGAAGATTGCAGGCCATCCCGCCCTGTGCCGCTGATCGCCTTCCACGGCACGGGCGACCCGATTGTCCCTTATTCTGGCGGACCATCCCGTTCTTTTGAACTGCCATTTCCATCCATCCCGGATTGGATCGAAACCTACGCCAGGCGCATCGGATGCAGTCTCGAGCCGTTCGTGCTGCCAGGCTTTGGCGAAGTAAGCGGAATCCAATATTCAAACGCAGAACGGAATATAGATGTGGTCATCTACACGGTCCAGGGCGGTGGGCACTCATGGCCCGGGGGTGGATCCATGCCCAAATTCATCGTCGGTCACACCACTTACGACATCGATGCCACCCAAAAGATATGGGAATTCTTTCAAGAACATCCCATTCATATTATGGACACCTAACCTCGCTATTAATAAAATCAAATGTATGACAAATAAGGATATTGATCCTTATGGGTGATAGACAGACCTGATTAATTCGCTATAATTTTATTGTGGTGAAACCAGTCCAGCTTTCCGTATTCAGAGCAATCAAACAATCGATGGCCGAGATATCTCTTCCAGGTCCATCTCACCGCTAAAGAGAGCGCTGTTTATGCCAGACCGCATCAAACTTATCAGATTCCTCAACCGCACAATCGACGCCCTGTTACCATTATTGGCTGTCCCTGTAGCCTTTATCATCGGGGCGGTCATGATCCTGGCTCTGGGGGCAAACCCGCTGGAATCCTACGCCGCGCTGGTCACGGGTGCATTTGGGGATGTTTCCGGAATCACGCAAACCCTGGCTAAAGCCACACCGCTCCTGTTGGTAGGGCTTGGCATCTGCATCGCCTTCCGGGGAGGCGTGATCAATATCGGCGGCGAAGGCCAATTGCTGGTTGGCGCGCTGGCGACCACTGCGCTGGCTGTCGGTTTTCGGGATGTACCCGGGATCATCCTCCTTCCGGCGTGCCTGGTGGTGGGTGCCCTGGCCGGTGCCATCTGGGGTGGAATTCCTGGGATTTTGAAAGCGCGCCTGGGGGTGAATGAAATCCTGAGCACCGTCATGATGAATGCGATCGCGGTGCAGTTGGGAAACTACCTGCTGCGCGGTCCGATGATTGACCCAAATGAAATTGAGCTTGGCACCCGCATTGCCCAATCGGCCCTGCTGCCGCGCTCAGTCTGGCTGCCCAAGCTGGTACCCAGCACCCTGCTGAACGCAGGAGCAATCATCGCGGTCGTACTGGCAGTCCTGGTTTATATTTTCTTGTGGCGCACCACGATTGGCTATCGCATTCGCGCAGTTGGATTGAATCCCGACGCTTCTCGTTTTGCCGGTATTCGGGTGCCTTTCTACCAGGCCCTTTCCCTGATCCTGGGTGGTGCTTTTGCGGGATTGGCGGGAGCCATTGAAGTGATGGGAGTTCAGCACCGTATGCTGGAAGGGCTTTCCGGGGGATATGGCTTCACCGGGATCGTGGCAGCCTTGTTTGGCAGCCTGCACCCGCTGGGCGCCATTCCTGCTTCCATCCTGTTTGGCAGCCTGCTCGTCGGAGGCGATAAAATGCAGCGCGCGGTTCAGGTGCCTTCAGCGTTAATCGGCTCCCTGATGGGGCTGGTTGTCCTGCTGGTAGTTGGCAGCAGATACTGGTCCGTGCGACGGGCGAGGCGGCGCGAAACTTATGAATGAGATCGCGGTTTTCTTCATTCAGGCCCTGGGGATTATTGGCACAGGTATCAGTCTGGCAACCCCCTATTTATATGCTGCCATCGGGGAGAACTTCGTCCAACTTTCTGGAGTTTACAACCTGGGCGTGGATGGCATCATGCTGATGGGTGCTTACAGCGGGTTCTACGTGGCCTTAAAAACGGGAAATCTTTGGCTGGGCGTTTTGACCGCCGGTATCGTCGGCGCGCTGATGGGCCTTTTGATGGCAGTCATCAGCGTCACCCTGAAAGCAGAGCAGGGCATCAGCGGGATCGGCCTGCAGCTGTTTGGTCTCGGCTTATCCAGCCTGCTTTTTAAGGTAACGCTTGGCTCACCCTCGCCCATCACCGGGTTTCAACCCATCCCCATTCCTTTGCTGAGCAAGATTCCTTTTGTGGGAGACGCATTCTTCAACCACAACATTCTGGTTTACTTTGCTTTTCTGCTGGTTCCTATCGCCGCCTTCGTAATCAATAAGACTACCTTTGGCCTGAAGGTGCGTGCCGCCGGGCAGAACCCCATGGCTGCCGATTCGCTCGGGGTGAATATCAACCGTATTCGCTACACCACCCTGCTGTTGGGAGGTTCGCTGGCTGGGATTGCCGGAGCATCCCTGTCAATCGCCTGGGTCAACCTGTTCCAGGAAAATATGACGAACGGAATGGGTTTTATCGCCGTGGCCCTGGTTTATTTTGGCGGCTGGCGGCCCTGGGGGGTGATGGGTGGGGCTTTGCTTTTCAGCCTGGTCAATGCCTTCCAGTTTTCGGTGCAGTTGAATAAAAGTATCCCCATCCCGTATGATGTGCTGGTTATGCTGCCGTATATCCTGACCATTTTGGCCCTGGCTTTTGCCAGGCGCACGCAAACGCCGGCAGCCCTATCCAAACCATTTGAACGGGGAGAAAATTGAGTTGTATATACCGGTGCAACCGAATTATCCTGGAGGAGGTGCAAGGATTAGAAACGTGATTACCCAGTATGAAAACCAATTATCCAAACTTTAAAACAAGGAGAAGAAACAAAATGAAACGTCCGCTCTTTCGCATGATCCTGTTGTTCGCTCTGTTCGCGATGCTCCTGGGTGCCTGCGCGCCTGCCGCGACCCCAACCGTAGAACCAACCTCGGTAAAGGAAACTGTTACCGTCAAAGAAACCGTTCAGGTAAAAGAAACTGTGATCGTACCCCAGGTGATCACAGCTACCCCCGCGCCGACGATTGCGGTGCCCGAAAAAACCCTCAAAGTCGCCTTAATTTTCCCCAGCCCGGTCACTGACGCCTCCTTCAGCCAATCGATGTATGAAGCCTGGTTGAAAATCCAGACCGAGATGGGTGGCCCAACCAAACTGGAAATCGCAAAATCCGAGAACATGTTCAACGTGCCCGATGCCGCTGCCGCAATTCGGGATTATGCCGCCAAGGGTTATGACATTGTCATCGCTCACGGCTCGCAATACGGCACCTCCCTGCAGCAGATCGCCCCGGATTTCCCCAAAACAAGCTTTGCATGGGGCACAAGCCTGAATACCTTCCAGGCAGACGGAATCACCAATGTGTTTGCTTACCAGGCCGAAGCCCAACAGGGCGGTTATGTTCAAGGCGTACTTGCTGCCATGATGTCGAAATCGGGCGTGATCGGTATTTGCGGTCCGGTTGAAGCCGGCGACGCCAAGCTTTACGTGGATGGTTTCAAGGCCGGTGTTCTGGCAACCAAACCAGACGCGAAAGTCAACATCACCTACACCGGCTCCTTCTCTGATGTATCGCTGATGGCAGCGGCGGCTACCACCCAAATCAATAACGGCGCTGATGTTCTGACGGGCTCCTCGCAATCCGTCGTTGGGGCGATTGGGATTGGTAAAGACAAGGGCGCCCTGTGGTTCGGCACCCAGTGGGATCAGACTTCACTGGCCCCTTCCATTGTCGTTTCCAGCCAGGTCTACGATTGGACCGGCATCCTCAAAGACATCATTGCCAGCCGCGAAGCAGGCGTACTTGGCAACAAGGCTTATACCCTGACCTTCAAAAACGACGGCCTGGTGATCAAATACAACGACGCAGTCACAGTTCCCGCCGACGCGAAGAAAGCCGCCGATGATGCCATAAAAGGCATCGAAGATGGCACGATCGATCCGTTAATGTCTAAGTAATCTGTCATGGTACAGGCGGGGTCGATTGAATCAGTCGGCCCCGCCTGACCAAACCAATTTTCTATGACAAATCTCCTTCCAACCGGCAAACCGCGCATCGATGAAATGCGCATGGTAGGGATCGTAAAGCGATTCCCAGGCGTGCTGGCAAACGATCATGTTGATATTCAGGTAAAGTCAGGAGAAATCCTGGCTTTACTGGGGGAAAATGGCGCCGGAAAGAGCACGCTGGTTCGCCAGTTGTACGGTCTCTACCGCCCGGATGAGGGTAAGATACTGATCAACGGTGAAGAGCAGCACTTCAATTCACCGCAAGATGCGATCAATGCCGGCGTTGGGATGATTTACCAGCACTTTATGCTCGTGCCATCCCTGACAGTTGTTGAAAATGTGGCTTTAGGCCTGCCCTCTACCCGTGGATCGCTGCTGGATCTTGATGTGGTGGAAAAGCGGATGATGGGGCTGTGCAAACAATACGGCCTGAAAGTGGATCCGCGGGCCTACGTCTGGCAGTTGGCCGTTGGCGAGCAGCAGCGTGTTGAAATTGTTAAGGCCCTGTACCGCGGAGCCGCGCTGCTCATCCTGGATGAACCGACTGCCGTGCTGACTCCCCAGGAAGTTGATGATTTATTTAAAACCTTGAAGCAAATGGCTGCAGATGGGCATGCCCTAATTTTTATCTCTCATAAGCTGCATGAAGTCCTCGGAATCTGCAACCAGGTCACTGTGCTGCGGGATGGAAAAGTCGTGGGTACGCGCTCCACCGGCGGGGCAACCCGGGCAGAACTGGCCGAAATGATGGTCGGCCGCCCGGTAATCTTGCAGTACAACCAACCGCCTTTACAGGCCGGCGACATTCTGCTGGATGTTCAAAATCTCACCGTGCTCGGTGACCGGGGCACGGATGCAATCAAAGACTTCAACCTGAACGTGCGCGCGGGTGAAATTCTGGCCCTGGCGGGCGTTTCCGGTAATGGGCAGCGTGAACTGGCTGAAGCGCTGGCCGGGTTGCGCCCTATTCAACAAGGAAAAGTGCTTCTGGATGGAATAGACGTTACCCATGCCTCTCCGACGGAGCATATTGAAGCCGGTCAGTCATACATTCCTGAAGAGCGCATGCGCGATGGGGCGATTAAGGATTTTAGCGTCTCAGACAATCTGGTTTTAGAAGATCATGGTAAGGCACCCTTCAGCCACGGTATTTTTCTTGACTTTAAAGCCATTGCCCAACATTCGCGCTCCATGATTGAAAAATACAACGTCAAGACCCCCAGCCTGGATACACCCCTTAAAAACCTTTCCGGGGGCAACATTCAGAAGCTGATTATGGCCCGAGAACTTTCGCGCCAGCCCAAAGTGCTCATCGCCGCCCAGCCCACGCGCGGGGTGGATATCGGTGCCAGTGAATACATCCACCAACGCCTGTTGGATCAACGCCAGGCGGGCACGGCAACCGTCTTGATTTCCGAAGATCTGGATGAAATCCGGGCTCTTTCCGACCGGATTGCAGTCATATATGAGGGCCGCATCGTTGGTATTGTAGAAACCAGGAACAGTACACTCCAGCAGCTCGGATTAATGATGGCTGGCGTAGTATAATTAATTAACATTCGGGGATCATCCCGAATGAAAACGTTATAGATTTGGATTCGGTGGTCGGCAAGGACAACCTACCGGCGTCGAGCCGCAGAGCTCGTCGAAAAGTGCCGCCAGCCTTTCAGGAGGAACCCACCGATCCCTATGAACCTCTGGTCTGAATATATTCTTTCGCAGTCTATTGATGAGGCCTTGCAAGCCCTGGCTTCAGCCTCAGGGCCCGCCCGCCCGATCGCTGGCGGAACCGATTTGCTGCTGGACATCCAGCAGGGCCACCAACCCCCCGTTCACACTCTGGTCGATATCAGCCGCATTCCTGAGCTGCAAGCTCTTGAACTGCGTGGTGATTTGATATTTATTGGCGCCGGCGTGCCGGTCAGCGTGATTGCCAACTCTCCATTGGTCAAAGAGCACGCCCTGGCTGCAGTTGAAGCATGCGCTCTGATCGGTGGTCCCCAGGTGCGCAATACCGCCACCCTGGGCGGGAATGTCGCGCACGCCCTTCCGGCTGCAGACGGCACGATAGCACTTGTGGCACTAAATGCTACCGTCGAAATTGCCGGCCTTTCAGGACGGCGCATAGAACCTATTCTCAATATATTCCGTGGGGTCGGCAGAACCGACCTGTGTGATACGATTGAACTGGTGGTAGGATTTCACCTTCCCTTGCGAAAACCGGGGCAGGCTTCCGCCTTCAGCCGCGTCATGCGGCCGCAGGGCGTGGCTCTGCCGGTGATCAACCTGGCGGCCTGGCTGCAACGCCAGGGGGATATCATCCAATCCGTCCGGATCGGGGTAGGTCCCGCCGGGACAACCCCACAAAGGGCAATTGCGATCGAAGAAGCCCTTTGCGGCCAACCCTTTGGCCCGGTCGCGATACAAAAAGCACAATCCCTGGTGGACAGCACCCTGAGCTTCCGCACCAGCGCCGCTCGGGCGACGGCTGCCTACCGCTACCATCTGTGCAAAATCCTGCTCGAAGATGTGCTCACCACGGCCTGGGAACGCAGCACCTTATAGGTGGAGGAAAAAATGATTGAATTTACTGTTAACGGCAATCCTGTTTCGCTTGAAGAGCGTCCGGGTGAAATGCTTTCTGATCTGCTCCGTTTGCGCCTGGGGCTGACGGGAACCAAAATCGCCTGCCAGGAAGATGAATGCGGCGCCTGTACCGTCCTGCTGGACGGCGAACCGGTCCTTTCCTGCGGCTTTCCGGCCGCCAAAGCCCACAATCGCCAGATTGTTACGATTGAAGGGCTGGCAAATTATTATCAGTCCCGGCGGTCCGGATCGGACACTGAAAAAACACCCCCAAACAGCCTGCATCCCCTCCAGGATGCATTTATCCAGTACGGCTCCGTGCAGTGTGGTTTCTGCATCCCCGGACAAATTATGACTGCTGCCGCGCTGCTCGAACATAATTCAACGCCAGGCGAAGATGAAATAAAATACGCGCTCAAAGACACCTTATGCCGCTGTGGCGGTTATCCCAGCATTCTGGGTGCCGTTCAAGCCGCCGCCACCGCCATGCGCACCAACACGCCGGTAGCACCGCCAGACATTCCAGAGGCTGCCGTCCCCGGAAAAGCCGTCGGGCGGGTTCACGCGCGCGCCGATGCCGTCCAAAAAGTGACCGGTCAGGCAGTCTATACGGATGATATCCAATTCGAAGGCATGCTGCATGCCCGTGTTAAGCGCGCCATGCTGCCAGCAGCCGTGCTGCGCAAGCTGGATGTTTCCAAAGCCCGAGCCTTACCCGGCGTTGCGGCCGTTTTAACCGCCGCAGATGTTCCCGGTGAAAATATCTCAGGCCTGATTATCCTGGATTGGCCGGTGTTGGTTGGAGTCGGCCAGGACGTGCGTACGGTTGGTGATCCGGTTGCGATTGTAGCTGCTGAAACGCGTCAGATCGCCACCCAGGCGCTCGATTTGATTGAAGCCGAATATGAGCCGCTCCCGATCGTCAGCAGCGCTGTGCAGGCTCGCCTGCCCGAAACCCGTTCAATTCATCCCAATGGCAACCTGCTCAAGCACATCAAGGTCCGTAAGGGCAACATGGATGAAGGTTTTCGGGCCGCGGATATCGTTCTTGAGCATACATTCAACACACCGATCCACGACCATGCTTTTATGGAACCGGAGTGCAGCATTGCCCGGATAACCGAGGATGATCGGGTTGAAATTTATGTTGGCTCGCAAATTCCCTACCAGGATCGCGAACAGGTCGCCCGCGCCCTGGGCGTGCCCCAGGAAAAAGTGCATATCATCGGCCAGCTGATCGGCGGCGGTTTTGGCGGTAAAGAAGATGTCATGGGGCAGATCCACTCCGCAATGCTGGCTCGCGCCACCGGCCGCCCGGTAAAATTGTTATTCGATCGCCAGGAATCTCTGACCGTCCATCCCAAGCGCCACGCCACCCAGATTCGCGTTAAGGTCGGCGCCCGCCGCGACGGCTGCCTGACCGCGGTGGAAACGGAATTGTATGGAGATACCGGCGCATACGCCTCGTTGGGTGAAAAAGTAATGACCCGGGCTACAACCCATTCTTCTGGCCCCTATGAAGTGCCGAACGTACGTGCCGATTGCTATGCCATGTATACCAATAACCCACCTGCCGGGGCCTTCCGCGGCTTTGGCGTTTTCCAATCAGCCTTTGCCGTCGAAAGCATCATGGATATGCTCGCCAAGAAACTCGATTTGGATCCGGTAGAGCTGCGCCGGAAAAACGCGCTGCATGTCGGTAGCGTCACCAATACCGGGCAGATCTTGCGGGATAGTGTGGGCCTGGTTGAATGCATCGACCGGGTGGAACAGGAAATGAAACGCCTGGGCGGAAACGAGCCTTTTAAAGCCATAACCATGAAGGGCGCCGGCCATTTGAAACGGGCCTGGGGCTTTGCCGTGGCCTACAAAAATACCGGCCTGGGCGGCGGCGCCCCGGATAAAGCCGGAGCGGATGCAGAACTACTGCGAGATGGCACCTTCCAGGTGCGCACTTCCTCGGCTGAATTGGGACAGGGTCTGCCAACCGTACTGCGCCTGATCGCGGCAGAAATCCTCGAGCAGGATCCTGAAAAAATATCTGTTCTGCTTTCGGATACCGACCTGACCCCCGATGGCGGGCCAACCACGGCCTCTCGCCAGACCTTTGTCAGTGGAAATGCGGTTCGCCAGGCCTCCCAGGCCCTGCGCCAGATGATCACCGGCGAATTGGCTGAGATTTATGATGTTCCACCTGAGGAAATTCGCTATGTGGAAGGATTGGCCCAGATCGGACCGCGAACCCTGACCATGGCGCAGGTCGCCGAAAAAATCATTTCTTCGGGGCGCACGCCGAGTGCTACCGTCACCTATTGGGCGCCAGCCACTTCCCCACTTGGCAAGGGCGGGGATATGCACTTTGCTTTTTCCTTTGCCGCCCAGGCCGCCGAAGTAGAGGTCAACACCCACACCGGTGAAGTTACAGTCTTGCGAGTCATTTCCGCTAACGACGTCGGTTTTGCGATCAACCCGCTTGGTCTGCGCGGGCAAATCGAAGGCGGCGTAATGATGGGCCTGGGCCACGCCCTGACCGAAAATTTCCAGGTGGAAGAAGGGCGGGTAATCACGGACCGGCTGGCCCGCTACCGCATGCCGTCGATCGCTTTGACCCCTGAAATAATCCCCCTGGTGGTTGAGCACAATGTTTCTACCGGGCCGTACGGCGCCAAGGGTGTGGGCGAGATTGTCATCATCCCGACCTCTCCAGCCATTACCAACGCAGTTCATAATGCTGTGGGGGTGCGCATTGACCGGTTGCCCGTTGACCAGGAACAGGTGCTCTGGGGAATACAGCAAACTGAATCTGCGCAGCCTGCTTAAATTTATGCCGCGACCCGTCAGCCGCCAAACCAGAGATTGGTTTGGCGGCTGCTTAATCCTATTTACATACCTGAACAACTGAAGATAAGCACATCTTTTTTGAAATCAATTATGCGCTGACAGGCACATCCGTTCAGACAATCGTATATCAAGGTGCCTATTCCAGGCGGAATGCCCTTCCCCAAAAATAGCATCGATTTATGTGACTCCCCGGCTGTACACACGGAACTTCCACAGGATAGACGTTTTCTTCTTTCTGATAAGATAGTCGATGACTTGCTTTCCAAAGATAAACCCATACGTATTCACGATATGATCGACCGAGCCGTATTCCTGAACAGAAAGGATATCCTGGTATGAGAAATCGAATTCATCAAGAAAAATCCTTTCCACTACCGCCAGGTCTTCTGCCAGATTGTCAATCTCATGGGCCAACTCTCCACCATACCAATCTGGTGGAATTCCGACGTACACGACCTGCTCAGACGCTACCCGCAGACCCTCACAGATAAAATTTCGATACTGTTCTGGCGGATAAAGAGCCAGGGTAATCCCCATGACAAGATTTACCGACTCATTTGCAAGTGGTAAGGCGAGTGCATCACCCGCCAAAAAGGATACCTGACCCGGTTCTACAGCGATTGGCTTGACTTTGACCTGGCTGAGCATGCTTGATTCTTTCTCAATACCGATGACGCGCTGTGCATGCCTGGACAGCGCAATACTGGAATTCCCGGTACCTGAGCCAACATCTGCGATCACTTTGCCTTTCAATTTGACCATCTTCGGCAGTTCTTCGAAAACGGTTGGATGATAAGGTGTGTTCGAAAATGCGTCGTACACATCAGGATAATCCCGGTACAGGATATCCCATCGGTTTTCTATGGATATTGGACGAGTCATCGACATACTCCTAGTAAAATCAGTATACCAAAATGAAGCATCAGCGAAAAATTTATTTCTAAACCAGGATGGGAAAAGCCTATAATTATTTGGCTTCGCTGCTTATCTTGCGCAAAAGGAAGAAAACGGATAAAGATATGTCAAAAAGCAACGCAAAACCAGTCAATGAAAATGATCTGGCTGGCGTGGTGATCTTGCGAGATGTAAGAAAGGACGACTTACCTATCTTTTACGCTCACCAGGCAGACCCGGAAGCCAACCAGATGGCAGCTTTCCCGGCTCGCGAATGGGATGCTTTCATGGCCCATTGGGCCAAAATTATGACAAACCCTAATATCGATAAAAAGACGATTCTTTTTGAAGGGCAGGTGGCCGGCAATGTGGTCAGTTTTGAAATATCGGGGGAGAGGGAAGTAGGATATTGGATTGGAAAAACATACTGGGGTAAGGGGATCGCCACCCGTGCCCTGAACCAATTTCTAAAAATCGTCAAGGTTCGACCTTTATATGCACATGTTGTTAAACATAATGTCGCCTCGCGCCGTGTATTAGAAAAATGTGGCTTTTCATTCATTCGCCAGGAAGGTGAAGAAATGATCCTGGCGTTGGAAGAACCCGGTTAAAGCCCATAGTTTTTCCTTTATTTCGCCTGCCAGTCAGTTTATAAATGCAACAATTGGTCAGTGTTGGAGCATTCTTGCACCAGATATAAGAAAAACCTTGATAATGAGCGTTTGATTAGGCAATTCCACCCAAAATCTAAACTAATTTTCATGTGCAATTAGATGGTTTGTAGTATATTTACAAACCATGGAGCGAAAACCATCCACCCGTTTTCAACAGAGCGCAATAACACGCTGGCTAATTCCCATTATTATTGCCATTCTCATTCTCGGTTTAATCGCTACCCTGGTCATCGCATTTGTAATACCCGCTGGTTAATCCAAATTAAGGAGAAATTATGAATATCCTACCGGTGATCTCGACATTGGTATCCTTTGTTTTTGCAGGCGTTGTCTTTCGCCGTTACCAGGTTAAGGGCGGCACACATCTTGCCATGTGGGCGATTGGCCTATTTTTATATGGGTTAGGCACCCTTTCTGAAGTAATTTTATCGCTGACATTCAGCGGATTGATGTTGAAGATCTGGTACATCTCCGGAGCCATGCTGACCGCGGCCTGGCTTGGCCAGGGCACATTTTACCTGCTCATTCGCCGAAAGAAGCTGGTGAATGGGTTTGCGATTGGCCTGGCGGTTCTCAGCCTGGCCAGCATCATTCTAATCACCGCCAGCCCCATCACAGCGGCTGCTGGCTCTTATATTCCATCTCAGCCGATATCGGGCCAATACAAGGAAATATTAACTCGCAGTGGGATTATTACAGCCCTGACCATCATTCTGAATATCTACGGCACAATCCTTATGGTAGGCGGCGCACTGTATTCAGCCTATCTGTTCTGGCGCAAACAGGTGCTGCTCAATCGAGTGATCGGCAACCTGTTCATCGCTGCCGGCGCGCTTTCTCCCGCAATGGCGGGATCGTTTGTCAAGGCTGGTCTGGTCGACATCTTGTATATCAGTGAATTGGCCGGCGCAATTCTGATGCTGGTCGGTTTTCAATTCGCAGTCTCACGCCGCAAGTCAGAGGAGCCGGTCAAAGTTCAGACCTCGGCCTGAAATAATTGATTTCTATCGAATCATCCCTGGTCCAAATTTCTCTTAAAGGGAGTAAACTGCGGAGTTAACCCACAGCGCGCTTGGCGTGGATAAGTGTTATAAAAAAGGTGCTTTTCCAGAATTTGCCGGAAAAGCACCTTTCTTGTTCATCTGCTATGAGGGTAGAACGGTTCTGTCTGGCGGCTAGGAGGAACGCGACGCAGGCATTGGTTGTAAACTGGCACGAGGCTCTTTTACCGAAAAACGCAGTAATCCCCAGCTAATGATCCCGATGCCAGCACTCAGAATAAACATCCATTGGTAGCTGACCGCACCGGCCAGCCAACCGCCAAATAACGGGGCCACCGAACCAGCCACGCCCGGAACAGTGTTGGCCAGGCCGATGTAGGTTGCCCGGTTTTCATGCCCGGTAAATTCCATTACGATCGAGACGCCAGAGATAAAGGTACCCGCAAAAACAGCACCGCGTAAAAAGAACACCGGGTAAAACCAGGCCGGGCTGGGCGCCAGGATCGCGAATGCCAGGGAAAGGACGTTCAAAATCAAGGCGATCTCGAGGCTTAATTTATGACCTTTGCGATCGGCCAGAAAACCAAAGAAAAGGTTGGAAATAGACTGCCCTACCTGCATGGCGATGACAAATCCACCAGCCTGCGCATCCGGTAAGTTCCAATTTTTCGAGGTGTAAACGATTAAAAAACCTGTAGCCATACCGCTGAGCGAAAAGAAGATTTGGGCCACGAGGTACTTGAGAAAGTTCCGATCGGCGCGCATCACTTTCGGGAGGGAGCGCAGATAAGTCATTTGAGAGACGGCTGGTTTAGTGCTTTTTATGGCCGGTTCACGCGTCAGACTGAGAGAGATCCACGAAATAAGAATAAGGACGGCTGCTGCGACAAATGATAGAACGTAACCTTGGGGGAAAGCAAATCGATCCAATACAAAGGTTACCGCCAGAGCGCCAAGAATCCCGGAGGAATTGCCAATAAAATTCGTGATGCCAAAAAAACGCCCGCGCCTATCAACCGGAATAATCTTGGCAATCATATCCTGCCAGCCGACGATGGTCAGTCCCGCACCGGCGCAGTGCCAGGTATACAACAATAAGAATACGATCAATGCCAGGGTTGGCCGGCTGCCTGCAAGTAAAAAGGCGGTGGGCGCCATAAGAAAAATAGGGATACGTTCGAGAAAAAAACCAAGATTTACCGGAAAAAACTTTTTTATGGCGGCGCGTTCGACAAAATTCGAGGTAAAAAGCTGGGGGAGCAGGTAGCCACCAGTATTAATAAATGGAATCAGACCAATGATCAACGGGTTGTTCGTAAAATGGCTGATATACAAGGGCAGGATGATGGTGGGAGTGATAAAACTAAACCCAAACCAGAAACTGGCGCCATCCATTGCATTGACGATAAAATTGTGCCGAAAATTCTTTTCTATTTCTTTTTGTGCTTCTGAATTGGAAACAACTGCTTCAGTCATGAATTATTTACCAACCTCATTCGCAAATTTCGACAATCTGATTTCCATCTACCGCCACGCGCATACCGCTGTGGATATTTTCGATCGCAACCTGGTCCAGACAAGGAATTTCGGCGATGATGCATCCCACCGCAGTAATCGTTTCACATTCACGGTTGATAATGGCCGCCGGGGCCTTGCCGTTTTGTTTCAGCCGGTAAATAGTATACGAACCGACCGTTGAGCCTTTACCAGTTGGAAAAACCAGAATCCGCCCGGCAATCGACTGCCCCTCCAATTCATGCCCTTTTTCAACGATGATACCGCTGTCTGGATCCACCCCACCAAAAAATGAGATACCCATGGAGGTAGTCAAGGCAGTCCCTTCAGCACAACCCTCAAAAATAACCCGGCCCTGTATATTCATCGCAGCGCCTCGGCTACCACCTGGTCGAATGCCATTAAACGCGTTTTAAATTTATTCTTGGCATAGGCATAATAACAGGCCTTGGCACTATCCGTTGCCATGACCCGGAATCTGCTGCGAATCGGCGCCACCACGCAGCAGGTATCCGCCGCAATGACTGCGCCGCTTTCCTCAATCGTCTGAGTGTAGCCCATGCGATCCGCCATTTGCTTTATCGGCCTGGCGGTGGTGATCCAAAATGTCTTCTTGACCTTTTTCCCTTTTAGCAAATTTGCCAGGTGCGCCAACTCCGGCAGGGATAAATGCGGGCAGCCCAGGCTCACAAAATCGACTTCTTCGACCGTTTCATCCACCATCGATTCCCGGGCCAACTCCAGGGACTGCCGGTCAACTTCAAGACGAGAATCTGGCAGCTTCACCAACCCGGCTTCCGGAGTAATGCCTTCGATATGAAACATCCCCAGGCCCCCAAACGTGGCGAGGCTCGCGCAAAAAGATTTTAGTTCTTCCAGGGATGCACGATCGATCCCTTTCAGGTATGGGATCGGTTTGCCGGGGATTTTTTCAATTTGCTCTCCAATCAATTTTCCCAGCGCGCCAAAAGAGGACGTGCCTTCCAGCCGCAGCGTTGTCAGGTCAAACACAATCCCCGGTTGGCGGTTCTCACTCAAGTGCAGCCCATACTCAGGCGTAAAACCAGTCAGTGCAGATGCCAATGCGCTGGGGCCACCCTCCCGGTTGGTGCGCGCCCCAAGCACAGCATTGGCAAAGCACACCGCGCTGCTTTCCGCCCAGGCAATATGCTCGCCAAAGTGAGGAACATTGCCTACCAAATAGGGGGTGCAGGTACAGGTTGTAACGATTCCCATCTGCCCATAGGATGCGATCACGCGCTGCTGCTGTGCAGCAAAATCTGCAGGAATTTGCATGGCCTGCCAGTTATCAATGTCCATTCCAGCCGGATTAAGGGTGGCATTTACGCGCGCCTTACCGCCACCAGCGGCCATTTCTGCCAGCCAGTTCAAGCCGGCTTCGCCCAGATTGTCGTAGCTCACCCCGGCAATTTGCACGGAAGAAACCGGAACCAACCGCTCTGCCTCGTAAATTTTTCCCAGGGCAGTTAGAATCTCCATCGATTTTTTAACCGATCTCCCGAACTCCCCGGCAAGCATCTTACGCTGTTCATCCGTAAGAAACATAAGATCACTCCTCCAGAAAGCGGCTCAGATCGACCTCGGGGAAGGCGGCTTTATCAAACGATTTTCCTTCGGTCGCGAGCGGTTTGGTCAAATCAAACCCAACCCTGGTCGTCAGGTGAGTGCCAGCCTCGGCGCTGGGGTCCAGGCTGGAACCGGGCTCGCGCGGCATGATGATTACATCCTGATCTCCCTGGAAACGAGTGGCCATGGCCCACTCAACTTCCAAGGGATTGTAAATATCAATATCACGATCCACCACATAGACATGCTTGCATGAGCGGTGACCTTCAAACGCGGAAAGGATCGCCTTACGGCCGTCATCCGCATGCTTTTTATCAATTTTTATCACCGCGTGCAGCCAGGAACAACCGCCAGGGTTAACATTGACATCCAGACAGCTGACCACGCTGTTTACTTTCTTGTAAATCGTTGGTTCGCGCGGCATGCCCATCAGCAGCTTATGCTCCAGCGCCCCAGGCAGGAGAGCCTGCCAAATCGCATCTTTACGGTGGGTAAGGGCTTTTAATTCAAAAACCGGCTGCTGGCGAACCACATCGTAGGTTTCGGTAAGATCGACAAAAGGCCCCTCGGCGTGCAAACGATCAAGATGTATGGTCCCTTCCAGTACGAATTCGCTGTCTGCCGGCACCATCAAATCCAGCGTGGCAGCTTTAACCACCTGGATCGGTTCCAGCGCGTTGGCAATTTCCATCTCATCGATCCCGATTTCAACTGAAGTCGCGGCAGCCGCCAGCACATGGGGAGGCAGCCCGATACAAATTGCCACGTCCAAATCGGGGCGGTCCTTGAGAAAGGTATCAAAATGACGGGAAGCCACGACACGAACTGCCATTTCACACCTGGAGATCTGCATCGAGCGGTGAAAATCCGCATTTTGCCCCCAATCAGGATGACGCGTAATGAATACACCCGAACTGATGTAATTTCCACCATCCTGGGCGCAGTGTTTTAAGATCGGGAGCAGGTTCAAATCAGGATCGTCTTCCACCACCTCCTGGCAGGGGGCGCTGCGAACTACCGCTGGCGGATAATGGTTTTGGATGGCGTTGGACAACATGGGAATTATTTCTGAGGTAGAGATGCGGAAGTAATCGGCAAAGGCCGCCTTGCCACAGAATAAATTCCCAACCACACGAAATTGGGATTCTTTAACGCTGTCAAAAATCACCGGGGTCGGTTCTAATTTTTTAAGAATGCCGGCGACCTCATATGTTTTTGAGACAGGTTCGCGCACGTGGCGCAGCCGGCCCTCATTTTCAAGGCGTTCCAGGTAAGCGCGTAAAGTCATAGCGTTCGCACCTTAATATGCTTCATAAATACTACCGCCGATAAATTCACGGATCACCGAATCTTTTGGGACGATCGAGTCGTCGGACAGGGGAACAACCTGCTGGAGCATCTTCAGGGTCCGTTCTGCTCGCAGATATGCATCTTCCCGCAGTGGATCCCCACGATAACGTTCAACCCATTGTGCAAATTGGTCCGCCAGTTTATACCGGTAGAATGATAATTCATACGGCATCGCGCTGTTGACAATATAATCCGCTGTCTGAAAAAACGGGATAATATTGCGCATTTCACTGGCACGCACATAATGCCAGTGTTCCAACGTTTTTTGGGGAGAATACGACCGGTGGGCGGCATCTCGCAGCATGCGCCGGATTAAACGGATATCTGTCCAACGGAAGTAATTTCCTCCTGGATCTTTCATCTGCAACAGCGGTTCGAGGTATACCTTAAAAGTTTGATCTACATCAATGCCTTCGGTCATTTGCGGAAATAAGCCATGCAGGCTGTCGATGAGGATCAATTCGCCCGGTTTTAACTGGAGCGTGGTGGTCTGGTTAGTGCGCTTCCCAGTTTTAAAATCATAAGTGGGCATCTGGATCGTTTTTCCCTGGACCAAACTGTTAAGATGCTCATTAATCTGAGCAATATCCAATGCCTGCGGGGTTTCAAAGTCGTAATCACCAAATTCATCTTTCGGATGGAGGGCTAGATCGAAAAAATAATTATCGAGATTCAACGCCACCAGGTTGTAACCCATTCTCTGAAGACGCTGGGCAATCTTTTTCGTGGTTGTGGTTTTACCGGATGAAGAAGGCCCAGAGATAATCACCATTTTCAAATGGTCAATGCGTGAACTGATCATCTCAGCGGCATTTTCAACATCCACATTGTACGCTGCTTCGCATTCCTGGATAATTCTGCCAATCTCGCCATTCTGCACGCGCCGGTTGTAGGCGGTACAGGTATGAAACTGGTGGCTGGCGGCCCAATCCAAAATATGCCATATTTTTGCCCAGGGAATATTCTCTGAAGGTTTTGCGGCGATCCTGGCTCTCAACCTGCGCGTCTGGGCCCGCTCTTCACGATAGAGAATATACGCTTTTGCCACACGGGCATGCCCATTCTCGATCAGAACTTTTTCAACAACATCCTGGATTTCCTCCACAGTGGGGATATGACCTTCCGCTGATTTTGACGCGAGCAAATCAACTACTTCGCGGGTCAATCCTTCAGCGATGGAACGATCACGCCCACCCACTGCAACGGCAGCGCGGTAGATGGCGTTGGTAATTCGTTCCGGGTTAAAAGGGACGACCGCGCCACTACGTTTAATGACAAATTCGATCTTCGCCATTGTGCACCTCCTGAATTAAATTATATTTCATTCTGAAGGATGCGGAACCATCATATGAGCTAAAATGCAGTTATAATTCTCAGGACGAAAAGTTACTATGGCTATGCGAAAATATTTATTTACAGCTGTCTTTGTCTCCGGCCTCACTTCTCTGGCGCTTGAAATGGCTGCCTCACGCCTGTTAGAGCGCACCTTCGGAATGAGCAACCTGGTTTGGGCCTGTATCATCGGCATGATCTTGATCTACCTGGCGGGTGGATATTTTTTGGGTGGCTATTGGGCCGATCGATCTCCTTCCTACCGGACATTTTTTCAAATTCTTATCTGGGCCGCGCTTTCTATCGCCCTTATCCCCTTAATTTCAAAACCAATTCTGCGCGCCGCTGCAGATGCATTCGACCAACTGCAAATCGGTATGCTGGCAGGCGCCTTTACTGCCGTGCTGTTCTTGTTGATCATCCCGGTCACCTTGTTGGGGACTGCCTCGCCGTTCGCTATTCGATTGGCCGTCCATCAAACCGATACGGTGGGAAAAATATCCGGGAGAATATACGCTGTTTCCACCCTGGGATCATTCATTGGCACGTTCTTGCCGGTCTTATTCTTAATTCCTACCATAGGTACCTACCGGACATTCCTGGTTCTGAGCGCGATCCTGTTAATTGCCGCGCTGGTTGGGTTATGGCGAACGGCCGGCCACCGCATCACACTGGCGTATCTATGGACCCCTTTCCTGCTGGGATTGATCTGGTGGGCCGGCCTTTCAGGACCGGATAAAGACACCGCCGGGATGATCTATGAAACAGAATCATCCTATAACTATCTTCAAGTATTGGAATCCGATCAATACCGGGTACTGCGCATGAACGAGGGCCAGGGCATGCACTCGGTTTACCACCCAACCATATTGAATTATTACGGTCCCTGGGAAATGGTTCTGGTCGCCCCCTATTTCAACTCCTATCCATACCCACCTGAAAATGTGAAAAGCATGGCAATTGTGGGCCTGGCTGCCGGCACGACCGCTCGCCAGGCGACTTCGGTTTATGGCCCTATCCCCATCGACGGGTTCGAAATCGACCAAAAAGTGGTGGATATTGGGAGGCGATTCTTCGATATGAATGAACCCAATCTCAATGTGATCGTCCAGGATGGGCGCTGGGGATTGGAGCATTCCACCAGGCAGTACCAGATCATCAGCGTGGATGCCTATCGACCACCGTACATCCCCTGGCACCTGACAACGCGAGAATTCTTTCAGATTGTCAGGCAGCACCTTACCCAGGACGGGGTGATGGTCATCAATGTCGGACGCGCGCCGAATGACCGGCGGTTGATTGAAGCGCTGGCGAGCACCATCTTGAGCGTCTTCCCATCGGTGCATGTCGTGGATATTCCAGGTACATTTAATACGATCATCTATGCCACCGTCCAGCCAACAGTCGATGAAAATCTTTTGCTAAACTACGGCTATCTGGCAGCCAGGGGAAATGTTCCCCCTTTGTTGTTGGAGACGGCTAAAACGGCGGCTGCCAACTTACAGCCGGCTCCGGCGCCAGGTCCAGTGTTTACCGACGACCTCGCTCCGGTGGAATGGATTACAAACGATATGATCTTACGTTTTATATTTTCAGGAGAAAATTTACAATGAAACGTCTTGCCAGTGCCGGCATGCTCCTGGTCACGATTGCCATCCCATTTTTCTTGTTGATGACTTCGATCCGGATCTTGCTCATCCCTTACCTCTATCTGGATTTTGAATACCATACACCTGGTTTCCCACCGGATACCTACGGGTTTACCCTGCAAGAGCGGTTAAAGTGGTCCAAAATATCGATGGATTACCTGCTCAACGACCAGGATATTTCGTGGCTGGCCAATCAGAAGCTGCCAGATGGATCGCCTTTGTATATCGACCGTGAACTCAGCCACATGCGGGATGTTAAGGTTTAATCCAGTCTATGTTTGTGGCGTGGTGGATCCTGCTGGCAGCGCTTATTATCGTGGGTCTGATCAGCTGGCGCCTGAAAGGTTTCAAACGCTATTTGAAGGCATTATCAAGCGGTGGCTGGCTGACAATCGGCTTGATCCTGGTGATTTTGATTTTTGTGTTGATCAGTTTCAACTCGTTATTCACCGATTTCCACCGCATCTTTTTTAGCGGGGATAGCTGGCTATTCCTCTTTTCCGATACCCTGATCCGCCTTTTCCCGATGAAATTCTGGCAAGACGCCTTCATCTGGATGGGCATCTTTACGATCGTATTCGCTTTTCTGATTGGCTATTTTGGAAATTTATTCGCGAAACGCCGGTGAACAAAACAGGAGTGCTGTTGGCCCGCTTCCTGACCAACAGCACTCCTGAAAAGCTTATTTCTTCAAGGCTTGCTTGGCAACTTCGGCCGCTTTGGCTTCAGCCAGGGCAGCATCACCCAGGTAGTAATGTTGAATGGGGGTAAGATCATCGTTCAGCTCATACACCAATGGAATACCCGTGGGGATATTCAAACCAGGGATTTCCTCATCGGAAATATTGTCCAAATGTTTGACCAATGCACGCAGGCTGTTGCCATGGGCCGCAATCAACAAACGCTGACCGCTTTTTAAGCGGGGAACGATTTCACCAAACCAATACGGCAGCACACGTTTCAGGGTTAATTCCAAAGATTCGGTGGCTGGAAGTTCATCCGCGGTCAATGAGGCATAACGCGGGTCAAATTTCGGATGGCGCGGATCATCCAATTCGAGCGCCGGCGGCGGCGTTGAGTAACTGCGTCGCCAGATATGGACCTGCTCCTGGCCAAATTTTTCAGCGGTTTCAGCTTTGTTCAACCCCTGAAGAGCGCCGTAGTGGCGTTCATTTAACTGCCAGGCATTGATTACCGGAATCCACATCTGATCCAGTTCATCCATTGCGATCCACAATGTGCGGATCGCCCGTTTCAATACAGAAGTGAATGCCACGTCAAAAATGTAGCCGCCGCCAAGGAGAAGCTTTCCAGCCTGGTGAGCTTCCGCCAATCCTGTGTCAGAAAGATCAACGTCTGTCCAACCGGTAAACCGGTTTTCCAGGTTCCAACTTGACTCCCCGTGGCGTAATAAAACCAGCTTTATCATAATAACCTTCCCTCGTTAAAAAGATTGTAGCGCAAGCAATCGCTTGCGCTACAAAGTATATCTTAATTTTTCCCTTCTAGAAAAGGGTTAGCGCACGGCAACCGGATTTTCTTTATCTACAGATGGATCGAAGATATGGAAGTTATCCATGTTAAAGACCAGCTGCACCTGTTCACCCATCTGGTAGCGAGAACGCGGATCCACACGGGCCACAAATGAGTTTGTCCCTGCCAGCATGTAGAGCAAGATTTCATTGCCCATCAGCTCGGTCACATCCACCTTGCAGTCTACCGTTGCCGCAGTGATGCCAGATGGTGCGAACAACGGATTGTGGATGTTTTCAGGACGGATGCCAAAAATAACCTCTTTGCCGGCGAAGCCGGCATAGGTGCTGACGCGGTTCTCAGGGATCTTAACCTTGAAGGCTTCAGCATCGATAATCAGGTCGCTGCCGTCTTTATTGACCTTCGCCGGGAAGAAATTCATGGCTGGCGAACCGATGAACCCGGCGACGAACAGGTTGGCCGGGTGATCGTACAAATTTTGCGGCGAATCGAGCTGCTGCAGCAGGCCTTTATTCATGACCGCAATCCGGGTGGCCATGGTCATGGCTTCGGTCTGATCGTGGGTCACATAGATAAAGGTGGTCTGCAGGCGCTGGTGCAGCTTGCTGATTTCTGCCCGCGTTTGGACGCGCAGTTTGGCATCCAGGTTGGACAAAGGTTCGTCGAAGAGGAAAACCTTCGGCTCACGCACGATGGCCCGCCCCACCGCCACACGCTGGCGCTGACCGCCGGAAAGCTCGCGAGGTTTGCGTTTGAGCAGATGCTCAATGCCCAATATACCCGCAGCTTCCTCAACCCGGCGCTTGATATCCCCTTTAGGCACCTTGCGCAGCTTCAGTCCAAAAGCCATATTATCAAACACGGTCATATGCGGATACAATGCGTAGGATTGGAACACCATGGCGATATCGCGGTCTTTGGGGGCGACATCATTGACCACCTGATCTCCAATCTTCACGTCACCGCCGGATACTTCTTCCAACCCGGCCAGACAGCGCAGCGCGGTCGTCTTACCGCAGCCCGAAGGACCTACCAGCACCAGGAATTCCTTGTCGGCAATATGGATGTCAAGGTCATTCAGAGCGGTAAAATCTCCAAATTTCTTGAACACATGATCGTACGTTACACTGGACATGCAAAACCTCCTTCCGGAAAGAATATAGTGAGTAAATTATATATCTATAGGTTAGAATCAGCAAATAAATTGGAATAACTAAACCTTTAGATCACGTATCTTCTGCCACTTGTTGCCCGCCGGCATCTATAATTGATCCATGCGATCCCAGAAATTTAAACCACCCTGTAATTTATTACTGAAAGCACGCCAATGCAGCATTCTTGGATTGCTGGCCCTTGGATTTGCTGCCTGTCAGACCGGTCAAATATCCCCGCCGGCTCCGATTGCGCCTACCCAAACTTCTGCAGTTCTTCCGACTCTGGGGACTTCACCCCTTGCGGAATCGCCGGTCCAATTAATTCCATTAGCAGGCCCGATCGATCACCCCGAGGCAGAACTATCTGGGCTTGCCTGGGATCGCGAAACGCTTTTACTGCTCCCTCAATATCCAGAACGGTTTACGCTTTCGACTGCCGCCGATAGTGATGGCGCGATATTCGCTTTATCAAAGAGCGATATTCTCGCATATTTGGATGGAAAAAATAATACTCCACTGAACCCTCGCTTGATCCCAATTTATGCCCCTGGGTTAAAACAGAAACTTTCTGGATATGAAGGATATGAATCGGTTCTTGTCTCTGGGGAGCGAATCTACTTCACTATCGAAACCCACCAAATCGGAGGGATGGTCGGAATATTACTGGCAGGTGCGTTTAATGAGGATCATTCTGAAATTCATATCGATACAGGCAAATTGGAGGATATTTCCGCCCAGGCACCGATCTCGAATTTCAGCGAAGAAGCGCTCACACTGGTAAACCAGCAACTCATCACCTTTTATGAAGCCAATGGCGCTCAAATTAACCCCACCCCCGTTGCGCACCTGTTTGATCTGCTTCTCGATCCACAGGGAGTGGTTCTATTACCGAACCTTGAATACCGAATTACTGATGCAACCCTGGCGGACAAACAGGGCCGGTTCTGGGTAATCAATTATTTTTTTCCGGGCGATACGAAAATCGCTCCATCGGTTGACCCCTTGAAACAAAAATATGGTACGCCACCTGCCCAGGACAAGTCAAAGATCGTGGAACGTCTGGTTCAATTGCAATGGGATGAAAAACAAATCAAGCTTGCTGATCGCCCGCCAATCTATCTCCAACTGCTGCCAGACGATACTGCACGCAATTGGGAAGGCCTGGCGCTGCTAAATGAGCGCGGTTTTCTCCTGGTAACCGATCAATATCCCGGAACATTGTTCAGTTTTGTAAGTTTTCCTTAAATTTTCATAAGTTACAGCCTAAAATGACCTGTCATCCCTTATAATGCATCCACAACTTATTCAGATTTAATGCGTATACCTAAAGAGGAGAAAAGCAAATGTCGTTTCGTGGAACAAACCGTGGTGACTCAAACTTTAATATAAACCTGGAGGCTGGTGTGAGACGAGCACTGATCATTTTGGTGGTTGTAATTGTCGTATTGGGAGTGGCAACCGTGTTTTTAACACCCCATTTTTATTTCTTTATCAGGGTAAACCCCGATGAGGTCGGAGTGCAGCTCAGCGGAGGGCGCATCAAAGATGTCGTATCCCCTGGCATATATTCGGATTTTGGTCTGTTTGTCAGTATGGATACCTATTCAACCCAGGCATATCAATTCTCAGTCGAAGACACGGAAGTGCTGACCGCAGATAACCAGCGCATTGGCGTGACGGTCACCGGGAGCGTTTTTCGCCCTGGAGAGACCGATATTGAGCTGGTCAAAACGCTTGTGGACGAAATATCGCGCAGTTTATACCGATAACAATGCGCTGCAGAAAGTGATCAGTGATCTATCCCTGCAAGCCATCAAGGTCTGTGTCGGCGATCGCCCCTTCAAAGATTTGGTGATTGGTTCAGAACGGGATGCCTTAAGAACCTGCATCGATGGTGAACTAAATGGGTTAACCACTACCTACGGCCTTTCAGTCGCAAATGTTACCGTACCAAATGTGGTGCTGTCACCTGAAGTCCAATCGCTGCTTGACCAGATCACCAAGAGCCGCCTCGAAACAGAAAAGGCCGACCAGGATCGCCTGAAAGCAACCGCCGAAGGGCTCGCCGAACAAGCCAAGCAAGAGGCTGAGATCCGGGTTGAACAGTCGCGCTTTCAGGAAGAAACCAAGCAGCAAACCATCCTGGCTACATTGAATGAAGAAAAATTACGCGCCCAACTGGCAGTGATTGAAGCTCAAAAAGCCAATGATCTTGTTTCAGCTCAAAAAGATTTTGAAATCAATAAGGCCCAGGCTGCCGCTGCCTTAGAAAAAGCCAAAGCCGATCTGGCACAAGAAACTGCATTAGCAGAAATTTACCGTCTCAACCAGGGTTATTTGGATCTTCAGATGGCGTTGGCCAATGCTTCGGCCCTCAAAACCACCGACAAAATCGTATTCACTCCGGAAGGCGTGATGCCCAACCTGGTGTTTGGCAATAATATCCTGCCAACCGTACCGGTGACGCCGACTACAAATACTGAACCGCAGCCGGCCCCATAATCATCTAGCACCTGTTCCTGACAATCGAAATGCCATTTTGTGATGTCCTCAAAATGGCATTTCTGTTTAATCAGGCTGTTTGTGAAGCGATCTTGTAAAATTTTTCCTTGACGAAACGATCCAAGGCAGATAAAATCAGAAGTCGCTTGGTAAAGGAATGGTCCCCAGACCAGGAGAAAAAAATGACTGATGATATGAACCTTCCTAAATCTGAACTGGAGTTGAACGACCCTGCGCAAAGTGCGGTGAGAAAAAATAAGGTCGCGATTGATCAGGTACAGGCCGATGTTGTTCAGTTAAACCAGAGCAGTGCGAATAACGTGACAGCCAATACTGTTACCATTCGTAACAGCGGCGTGCGTCAGGTTAATGGCGAAACGGTTGCGATTGCCAATAGTGGCACTGGGATCGTTCAAGGAACGAACATCAGCGCGACCAACGGCAGTCTGGGTGTATGCAGCGCCTCTGAAGCGAATATCCAGGGCAATGTAGGGGTTATGATTGGCCAATCCGTAGCATTGAACAATCACCGCACCGGCCTGGTTGTTACCCGTAATGTTACCGGCGGGCACATTCAATCGGTCATTTTCCTGGCGGGACAGAACCACGCCCCGGTTGAAACGATCGTTGATCAGCGTTCAGTGGCCTTATTTGGGCTGGCGACAGGTATTTCGATTGGATTGGTTTTGAGTGTATTTCGTTTATTAAAACGTTGATTCACGGCGTAAGCCGAATTTTTAGAAACGAGCGAAGGTAACCTCAAGAAATGTGAGGTGAGAGGCGCTCAAAGGATGAAACACAATGGACAAGGTTGTTCTTCAAGCTACACGACGGACTGTTACAGGAAAGAAAGTTGGCGCTTTACGCCGTCAGGGTTTATTACCTGGGATTATGTACGGACATCATATCGATCCTACCCCCATTTCTCTCGATTTACATACTTCTACGCAGGCGCTGGCGGGTTTGAGCAGATCCAGCCTGGTCTATCTTGACCTGGAAGGAACCGAACATGCCTCGTTAATCCGTGAAAAGCAGCGTGATTTTATTCGAGGCACCCTCAAGCACCTCGATTTTCAGGTGGTTTCACTTACTGAGAAAATCCGTGCCTATGTGAGTATTGAGCTTACGGGTTTATCACCGGCGGTCAGAGACTTGAACGGCGTAGCCGTAACCGGTTTAGATCAGTTAGAAGTGGAAAGTCTCCCTCAATTCTTGCCTGAGCGGTATGTGATCGATTTATCCAGCCTGACCAAGATCGGAGATGGATTGTATGTGCGCGACCTCAAAATTACAGAAGAAGTCGATATTTTGAGCGATCCAGACGAAATGCTGGTGATTATAACTGCTGGAACTTCCGAAGAGGAAGAAGAAGAAGAGTTGGAAGAAGTTGCCGGTGGTGTGGATGAGCCAGAAGTCATCGAGAAGGGAAAGAAAGAAGACGAGGAAGAAGACGAAGAGTAGCCAACCCGGTTTCGATCTTCATAGTAAAAGTGCGGGCACAGTTGTGCCCGCACTTTTTTCATGAAAATATTGTCTGCAAAAAATTAAGGGTCAACCTGGCTGTCGCACCCCAAATTTTTTCGCCGTCAAAAGGGTCAAAATGTATTATATTTTCGCGACGGCGTCCATCGGGTAAAATCAAATTCGTTTCGGTATGATTGGTGCTGTTGGCCAACCAATCCAGCGGCACAATAAATGCCCGAGAAACTTCTTCTTGAGATAAATGCAATTTCAATGGCCAATTCATATGGCCAACCACCGGCGTAATCAAATATCCCGTAATCGTCAGCATATCAGGTAAGCGCCCTAAAATCTGAATTTCATCTGCCTGCACGCCAATTTCTTCATAAACTTCGCGTAAAGCAGTTTGCTCGCGGCTGCTATCAAGTTCTTCTACGGCGCCACCTGGGAAAGATACCTGTCCTTTATGATTTTGAACCAGATCGGTCCGGCGGGTATACAACAGATGCCATTTGTTCTGATCACAGACTAAAGGAATCAAAACGGCAGCGGCACGATAGTGGTTTTCAGTGATCAATGGACGTGCAGGATTTCTACTCAATAAGCACTGGCAAATAGTATCGATAGTGATCTCACTGCCACAGATTTTATTTCCGTTCACATCTCCCCTTCACTCTGTAATTCCTGTAATAAATTGGACTCATCATCCGCACCGGCATCTGGTTTGGGCGCCGCAAGTACCGGCCTGGCAAAGATTAAAAATCCGGTATGGGCAATCATCCGATCGGTAGGCCGCAAACGTTCAGGTTCAGGTTTATAGAAGCGCATGATGATCTCCAAAACCTCGATAAAGGCAAACGTATTCCGGCGTAGTTCACGGATTAAGTTGCTTACCTGGTTCGTGGTGGGCAGGATGCTGCCAAAGAAACCACCTAATTTAAGCGCTGCTCTTACTTGTGAAATGTAGTCATAAGGGTTGGGGACATCGAGAAACAGGGCGTCGACTCCGGTTTCTTCAAAGCCATCTTCGATGTTGCCTAATTTAAATGTGACCCTCTCCAACAATCCCAGGCGATTTAGGTTTTTTCGGGCCACATTTTGCATTTCCTGACGGGCTTCATAAGTGATTACCTGCCCGGTGGTGCCCACAGAATAAGCCAAAGCGCTGGTTAATGACCCGGAACCTGTGCCTGCTTCCAGAACCCGGGTGCCGGGGCCGATCCCCATATTCACCAGAATATAACCGATTTCCTTTGGGTATAAAATCTGGGTATTTCGCGGCAAGCTGCGTAAAAGATCGCCCAGGGCAGGTTGAAATAAGAAAAATGGGCTTCCCATATGGCTGTGTACCTGACTGCCCCATGGTTTCCCAATCAGATCGTCATGGTTTACGATCCCTCGGTGGGTATGAAGCGCCCCTCCGGCGACCAGAGTGATAATGAAATGCTTGTGTTTCAGACCGACCAGTTGGGCAAGGTCGCCTTCCTGAGCGTGTGTTCCATGTAAATTCCAGGTCAATAGATTTCTCCAAATGCTTTTCTCTTCATTATATGCTGAAATACCCTTCAATTCGTAGAACTAGATTTTTTTCATTTTTAAGTAGCATCATGTATAATGGGGCAATGATTTTCCATCCCACTGAAATTCCAGATGTGATTTTGATCGAGCCAAAGGTTTTTGGGGACGAAAGAGGATTTTTTATGGAATCCTTTCAAGCCGAAGTATTTGCCGCGGCGGGCGTCCCCAACCGGTTCGTTCAGGACAACCACAGTGGTTCGCGCCAGGGAATCCTGCGGGGGCTGCATTATCAAATCCAACAGACCCAGGGCAAATTGGTGCGAACCGTTGTAGGCGAAATTTTTGATGTGGTGGTTGATTTGCGGCGCAGTTCACCAACGTTCGGGAAATGGACCGGAAGCATACTTTCGGCTCAGAACAAATACCAATTGTGGGTTCCGGAAGGTTTCGCCCACGGGTTTTATGTGATCAGCGATTGGGCTGAAATCATTTATAAAACAACCGATTTTTATGCGCCGGCCCAAGAACGGACCCTGATTTGGAATGATCCAACCATCGGCATCCAGTGGCCGCTTGCTCCGGGTCAGGAGCCGGTTCTATCGAATAAAGATAAGCAAGGTAAGTCGTTTAACCAGGCAGATTTGTTCGACTGAACCTATCCGGTAAGACGCCTGGATAATTTTAGGGAGGTAACATGCAAAATATCCTGGTAACGGGAGGCGCAGGTTTTATTGGCTCTAATTTTGTCAGATACTTGCTGCGCACGCAGCCCGACGTTCATATTGTTAATCTGGATCTGCTGACGTATGCCGGCAGCCTGGAAAATCTGAAAGAATTACCAAACCCAGATCGGCACACTTTTATCCAGGGGGATATTTGTGACCGGCCGCTGATCGACGATATCCTCCATAAATACACAATTCACAAAATTATCCATTTTGCAGCTGAAACGCATGTCGACCGCTCGATCCTGGGACCCGGGCAGTTTATCCAGACCAATGTAATCGGCACATTTACGTTGCTCGAAGCGGCCCGCCAGGCCTGGTTGGTGGAAAAAATCGCCCCGATGGACCAGGTTCATTTTCATCATGTCTCTACGGATGAGGTTTATGGAACTTTAGGCCCACAGGATCCCGCTTTTTTGGAAACAACTGCTTATGCGCCAAACTCACCCTATTCGGCATCAAAAGCAGGCAGCGACCATCTGGTGCGCGCATACGACCATACTTACGGGCTTCCAGTTACCATTACAAACTGCAGCAACAATTACGGCCCTTACCAATTTCCTGAAAAATTGATTCCCTTGATGATCCTGAATGGACTTGAGGGACGCTCCTTACCGGTATATGGAGATGGGCAGCAGATCCGCGATTGGTTGTTCGTCGAAGATCACTGTGAAGCAATCTGGTTGGTGGCAACCCGTGGGCAGCAGGGTGGGACCTATAATATCGGTGGGGATAACCAACCCACTAACCTGGAAATCATACAGCGAATCTGTAAGGTGCTGGATAAGGCCCAGCCCGATTCTTCACAGCAGCTTCATTCTCAATTAATCCGCTACGTCACCGACCGGCCTGGTCATGACCGGCGGTATGCGATGAACATTGAAAAAATAAAAACTGAATTGGGATGGCAACCGCGCCAATCTTTAGAAACCGGATTGGAGCTTACTATTCAGTGGTATCTCGACCACCCGGAATGGGTCAACGCAGTCAGGCACAAAGCTGATTACGAAAACTGGATGGACAAAAATTACGCTAAAAGGAAAGAAACAAAATGAAAGGCATCATCTTAGCCGGCGGAAAAGGAACCCGTTTATATCCCATCACCCTGGCAAACTGTAAACAACTTCTACCGGTCTACGATAAACCGATGATTTATTATCCGCTGACCATGTTAATGATGGGTGGAATTAAAGAGATCCTGATCATCACCACCCCTGAAGACAAGGCGGCTTTTCAACGCTTGCTGGGCTCTGGTGGTCAATGGGGCATCCATTTTGAATATGTCGTCCAGACCCAACCCCGTGGATTGGCAGATGCCTTCCTTTTGGGCCAGGATTTTATCAAAGATGAGCCGGTATGTTTGATCTTAGGCGATAATGTCTTCTTCGGACACGGACTGGGTGAATCGCTGCAGCAAGCAACATCACTGCAAGAAGGTGCATTGATCTTTGCCTACCCGGTGGGTGATCCGGAACGGTATGGCGTGGTGGAATTCGATAAAAATCACCAGGCGGTCAGTATCGAGGAAAAGCCAAAAAAACCTCGTTCCAAATTTGCGGTTCCAGGCATTTATTTTTACGATCGCCAGGTGGTCGGCTTTGCCCGGAATCTCAAACCCTCTCCTCGCGGGGAATTAGAAATTACGGATATTAACAGGATATACCTTGAAAGAAACGAATTAAAGGTGGAGGTCCTGGGACGCGGAACCGCCTGGTTAGATGCAGGAACACATGAGTTGCTGCTCCAGGCCTCCAGCTTTGTGCAAGCGATTGAAGAACGCCAGGGTCTGATGGTCGCCTGCCCGGAAGAGATCGCTTACCGCCAGGGATTTATTAATGCCGACCAGCTGCGTTCACAGGCAGAATTGATGAGCAGCAACCAGTATGGGCAGTACTTGCTGGATTTATTGGAAGATGACGGGCTAGATTAGACATGGCTATGCGAATTTTATTGCTCGGAAAAAACGGTCAACTTGGTTGGGAATTTCAAAGGACATTAGCCCCTCTGGGTGAGTTGATCGCGTTGGATTGGCCGGAGGTTGATTTCACCAAACCGGATACCCTGCGCGCGCTGGTTCGCAGCACCCAACCCCAGGTGATTATCAATGCCGCGGCTTATACGGCGGTAGATCGCGCAGAAACAGAAACTGAGATTTGCCGGTCTATCAACGCGGAAGCACCGGCTGTCCTGGCAGATGAAGCCAGGCAGCAGCGGGCGGCGTTTATCCATTTTTCGACCGATTACGTTTTCAACGGAAAAAAAGGGACAGCCTATCTTGAAGAAGATGCACCTGCTCCTCTGAATACCTACGGCAAGACAAAATTAGAAGGTGAACAAAAAGTTCAACAATTGGGCGAATCCTACTGGATTTTTCGCACCAGTTGGGTATACAGTTTGCGCCGGGACAGTTTTGTCAGCAAGGTATTGGAATGGTCTCGCAAAAACAAAACCTTAAAGATCGTTTCCGACCAGGTAGGTGGTCCCACCTGGTGCCGGATGCTGGCGGAAATATCCACCCTGGTCCTGGCACAAGGCCGCCAGGATCCCTTTGAATGGATCAAACAATCGAGCGGTCTGTACCATCTGGCAGGCTCCGGTTATGCCAGCCGCCTGGAATGGGCGCAGGAAATCCTCAAACTCGATCCTCACCCAAATCAACAACTGGTTGAAGAAATCTTACCGGCCCATACGTCAGAATTTCCCACCCCGGCTGTCCGGCCATTATATACTCCGATGAACTGCACACGGTTCGAACAGACCTTCCACCTTTCGCTGCCGCCTTGGAAGACAGCGCTCAAGCTGATGATGGCAGGGTAATCGTGCAGAGTTCTGCTTTGAGTAAATTCAGGATGGTTTCTTAACCGTTTGCACCAGACTCAACCAGTAGCCAATGGCAGTAATCACCACGCCTCCAAGTATTGCCGTCCCCAGGTGAACCGGACCAAGGGAAAAGAAAGTCCAGCCCATGATCTCTCCGGCAATATGACCGGCCCAAAACCCGGTCACGCTGAAGATCAGATAAAGGATTAACCGTCCCAGGTTGCCTCCTACCAAAAGATGCAGCAGACCACCGATTAATGCCCCTATCACCGTACCCAAAATTAAGCCTGGTATGGTCATCTTTTTCCTCCTTAGAAGGTCTGTTTCTCGATCAGTCCACTGCCCAGGACATATTCCCCCTGGTAAATCACGGCCAACTGGCCTGGCGTAATATCTCGCATGGGCTGCTTGAATAACACACTCGCTGTTCCATCGGCATGTGGGGTCACTTCTGCCACAGCCGGGATCGCCTTATAGCGGATTTTAACCTCGGCTGAAAACGAATTGACCGGTGGGGATCCAGAAATCCAATTCACGGGGCCAACCTGCATTTTTTCTCCACCGAGTTCTTCCTTATAACCCACAACCAGTTGATTCTGATTCTGGTCCTTCGCAAGTACATAGTAAGGTCGAGGATGTGCAATGCCCAACCCTTTGCGCTGCCCAATGGTGTAAAAAGCCAGACCCTGATGCTGCCCGATCACCTGCCCACTGCGGGTCACAATTGCCCCAGGGCGAATAACTGCGGTTGAATGGCGGTTAAGAAAGTCATGGTAACCCTCTTTTCCCAGAAAACAAAGATCCTGGCTGTCCGGTCTTTCCGCCACAGGAAGGTTAAACTTGCGAGCCAGTTCACGTACCTTCGCCTTGGTGTATTCACCCAGCGGAAGCATGGTGTGGGTTAACTGGGATTGGTTCAGACTGCTCAGCACATAAGATTGATCTTTTGTATCGTCGACAGCTTTCATCAACACCACCTGACCATTTTCCCCTGGGCGAAGGCGAGCATAATGACCGGTGGCCATGTATTCTGCCCCGACGGATAGAGCTTGCTCGAGCAAGTAGCCCCAACGGATCGTGCGGTTGCAGACAATGCAAGGATTTGGGGTGATTCCCTGGGCATATCCGTCGAGAAATGCTTTCACCACGCTGCCGTGAAACCGTTCGCGCACATCTAACGCATAGAAAGGGATGCCTAAAAGTGCCGCAACACGTCTGGCCTGGGCCATGGCGTCCGGCGTACAGCAGCGGTTCTCATCTTCACGCCCTTGTTCGCTCCACAAGCGCAGCATCATACCAATCACTGTATATCCCTGTTCCACCAATAACGCAGCGGCTGCCGAACTATCCACACCGCCGCTCATCGCGACCACGACTGTCGGTCGATCTACCATTAATCTTTCTCCGTACTACTTTTTCCTGGCTTTATCCACCAAACCAGGCAGAACTGTAGTGAACTTTTCGATTTGGTCCGGCGTGCTGTCTTTTCCAAGGGTAACCCGAAGTGAACCCAACGCCCAATCGGGCGAAAGGCCGATGGCAAGCAGCACCTCAGACGGTTTCGGACTGCCAACCTTGCACGCTGAACCTGAAGAGCAGGCAAATCCCGCCAGATCCAACAGCATCAGCAGGCGGTTGCCGTCTGCGCCTTTAAAGACAAAACTGGCATGGTTTGGCAAGCGCTGTGTGGGATGGCCTGTCAGGCGAGTATCCGGAATGCTTTCTAATACACGACCGATGAGGAAATCACGCATCGCAATCAACCGCCTGGCGTGGTCCGCCACACTGATCTGGGCTAAATGAAACGCTTCAGCCAGACCGACGATATAGGGCACATTCTGAGTACCTGCTCGTAAGCCAAATTCCTGTCCGCCACCTGTGTTTACCGGCATCAGGCTGGTCCCGCGGCGGATATACAGCACACCGACACCCTTTGGACCATAAAATTTGTGGGCACCGATGGCTAACAAATCTACACCATCCGATTGGACATCCATGGGCAAATGGGCAGCCGCCTGAACCGCATCGCTGTGGAACAAGACATTTTTTTGTCGGCAAACCCGCCCAATTTCTGTGATGGGGTTAATCGAGCCGATTTCATTGTTAGCATAGATCACTGAGACAAGCGCCGTTTCCGGTCGGATGCGCCGGGCAACTTCCTGGGGATCCACCCTGCCAAATTCATCCACAGGCAGATATTCAAGGTTACAGTCGAATTCTTTGGCTAACTGCTCTGCCGTATGAGAAACCGCATGGTGTTCGACCGGGCTGATTAAGAGATGCTTTTTTTGCGAAAGGTGCCCCTGGGCAAATACTGCCCCCCGAATTGCCAGGTTATCGCTTTCACTTCCACACGCTGTGAAAATAATTTCTTCCGGATTCGCATGCAGGTCGCTGGCTACGCGCATCCTGGCCTCCTCGATGGCCGCTTCGGCTTGCTGACCGAATTGGTGGATCGAAGAAGGATTGCCAAATGTACCGCTGAAATATGGGATCATCGCAGTCAAAACCCGTTCATCCACAGGGGTCGTGGCTGCATAATCCAGATAAATACGAGTGTTTGTGTTCATCGCTAAGCTCTCCGTGCAATGAGGGCCAATTATAGCATGTTATGCATTAAACTTTCCTAGGGCCCATTCCCCTGATATAATAACACTACTTGTTCTTATTCTCACAACTCGGAGGAATCATGGCCCAAAAGATCCATTTTGGCACCGACGGATGGCGAGGGGGAATCGCCAACGACTATACATTTGAAAGCGTCAGGCGGTGTACACAAGGATTTGCCAGCTATCTCCTCAAGCACGGCAATGCAGGGCAATGGATTATTGTCGGATATGACAAACGCTTTTTATCCGAAAATTTCGCACAATCAGCGGCCGAAGTCCTGACCGCCAATGGTTTGAAGGTTTATCTGACGAACGGCCCAACACCGACACCGGTGATCTCTTATTCTGTCGTCCACCGCAAAGCGGTCGGGGCAGTTAATATCACCGCATCGCACAACCCACCTACGGATAACGGTTTTAAAGTACGCGACCCGAATGGAGGCGCAATTGCCCCGGAAGGATTGGCGGAAATAGAAAGCCTGATCCCGGATTCAGACGCTGGGGTTAAATCCATGCCTGCTGCCGACGCAGAATCGCAGGGGAAGCTGATTCTTTTTGATGCTGCCCCGGATTACATCGAGCATCTCAAGGATTTGATCGACCTGCAGCCCATTAAAGATGCGGGGCTGACGGTGGTGGTCGATGCCATGTGGGGAAATGGCGCTGGTTGGTTTAGCCGACTTCTGGCAGGTGGTAAAACACAAGTCGTTGAAATTCACAACACCCGCAACCCGATCTTTCCGGAAATGAGCCGTCCCGAACCGATCCCCCCGAATATCAACGTCGGTTTGCGGACCACGGTTGAACAAAAGGCAGATGTGCTGCTGGTTACGGATGGGGATGCCGATCGGGTCGGTGTTGGTGATGAAAACGGGAATTTCATCAATCAGCTGCAGGTTTATGCCTTACTGGCGTTGTACTTACTCGAAGTGCGCAAATTGCGCGGACCGATTGTTAAGACCTTGTCTACGACCAGCATGCTCGGCATATTAGGCAAAATTTACGATGTTCCCATTTATGAAACTGGGGTAGGTTTTAAATATGTCGCCCCAAAAATGATTGAGACAGACGCATTAATCGGCGGCGAAGAATCTGGAGGCTATGCCTTCCGAGGGAATGTACCGGAACGCGACGGCATACTCGCCGGTCTGTACATCCTCGACATGATGGTCAAACTCAACCGAAAACCTTCCGGTTTACTCGAACTTCTGTTTGATAAAGTTGGGCCCCATTATTATGACCGGATTGACACCAAATTCAACGGCGATCGCGCAAAACGCGAGCAAATGATCGTCGATGCAAAACCGGAATCCTTTGGCGGTTTAAAAGTTACTGGTTTGAACCAGTCCGATGGATTTAAATTCAATCTCGAAGACGGCGGTTGGTTACTGATTCGATTTTCTGGCACTGAACCCATCATGCGGGTATATTGTGAGACAACCCACCGGGATCGCGTTCAAGCGATTCTTCAGGATGGTTTGAGGGTCGCAGGATTATCTTAGCTTGGCGAATTTTGTTGACACGCACTGCCATCTGAATTTCGACTCTTTTGAGACGGACCTTAACCAGGTTCTGGAAAATGCCTGGCAAGCCGGTATCGAGCGGATCCTCATGCCTGGCGTGGATTTGGAAACCAGCCACCAGGTGATTGCGTTGAGCGAACGCGACCCAAGGCTGTTTGCTGCAGTCGGCGTCCATCCCAATGATGCCCTCACCTGGGGTGATTCAACGCTTAAAGAACTGCGCAAACTGGCAGAACACCCCAGGGTTCTGGCAATCGGTGAAATTGGATTAGATTATTACCGCGATCGAGCACCCAAGGATCTGCAAAAAAAAATCCTTGGCGAACAATTAGGGCTGGCCGCCGAAACAGGTAAACCTGTACTGATCCATTCAAGACAGTCGATCCATGAGCTCTGGCCGATCCTGTCTGAATGGCAAAGTCATTTGGACTGGCAGCACCCACTCGCAGGAAAATGCGGGGTGCTACATTCGTATGACGGCGATCTTACAACAGCTTTGAACGCGGTAAAAGAAGGTTTTTTTATCGGGGTCAGCGGTCCGGTTACCTTTCGAAACGCACCCGAAAGGCAGTTGTTGGTAGCTTCACTGCCTTTGAAAGCGATTTTATTAGAGACCGATGCCCCATTTCTCGCTCCGCAGCCTTACCGCGGAAAAAGGAATGAACCTGCATATATACCGGTAATTGCCAAAAAGATTGCTGAGTTACATGATCAACCTCTCGCGGTGATTGCCGATGCCACCTTCACCAACGCAGAGCGGTTGTTGGGATGGAGATAGGATATTTGGCCACAAAAATTTCGTTTGTTACTCCTGTTGAACAAGATATTTATGCTGTAGAAGCATTGATTCGTGCACAGGCAGATGGACGCCATACAGATTTACGAGCTGCCCTGGATTTATTATTATCTGCCGGTGGAAAACGAGTGCGTCCCGCCTTAACTCTTTTGGCAGGGCGAATGTTAGGGGCTCCAGCGGACCGGATGATCACGCTGGCCGCAGCTATTGAACTGCTTCATACGGCGACCCTGGTTCACGACGATTTAATCGACGGTTCGCTCTTACGAAGGGGCATGCCCACTTTAAATTCGCAATGGACCCCTGGCGCCACTGTTTTGACTGGCGATTTCCTATTTGCATGCGCCGCCAAACTGGCATCTGACACCAATTCGATTCCGGTGATGGGTCTATTCTCTCAAACACTGAAAGTTATCGTGAATGGGGAAATTACCCAGCTGTTTAATGGCCGCTGCAAATTGAACCGTGAAGAATATTATCAACGGATCTACGCCAAAACAGCTTCATTATTTGAAACCTCCGCCATATCAGCCGCATTAATTTGCGAGTGCGATGATAAGACGACTGAGGCCATGCGCCAGTTTGGCTACAATATCGGCATGGCTTTCCAGATTGTAGATGACGTGCTGGATTTTACTGGAGAACAGTCAACCCTTGGCAAACCCGTGGGCAGCGACCTGCGCCAGGGGCTGATCACGCTGCCAACCATTTATTATCTGGAAATCCACCCTGAAGACCGCTTAGCGCAAGAACTGACCACAGGAGATTGCAGCAAGGTTGATAACCAGATCACGGAAGTGGTGGATGCAATTCGATCCAGTTCAGCGGTGAGTCTGGCTACCCAGGAAGCCTGCGAATTTATTGATCGTGGGCTCGCCGCTCTAATGACTTTCCCGGCGAGCCCGGAGCGTGATTCACTCCAGGAACTGGCGACCTTTTTTCTGAATCGCGAACTTTAAATAAAAAAAGCCGCGATTGCGGCTTATTGCAGTGCGCTGAGAGGGACTTGAACCCTCACGCCTTGCGGCACATGGCCCTCAACCATGCCTGTCTGCCAGTTCCAGCACCAGCGCGATTGCAAGGCAATTATAACCGGGTTGAAACCCTTGTCAAGTCACGGCATAAATTTTGGAGGTTGGATGACCATTATTCTAGACGCGATGGGAAGCGACAAATTTCCTGACCCTGAAATTCAGGGAGCGATTGATGCCGCGCGTGAATTTGGAGAAGAGATCGTCCTGGTGGGGAAACAGGACCTGATTGAACCTAAATTGAAGGCGCTCAATCCAGGCAATCTGCCAATTCGCATACACCACGCTCCCGATATGCTTGAAATGGGGGATCATGTGGTTGAATCGGCGATGAAAAAACCGAAAAATTCGATGGCGATCGGAATGGAGCTGGTAAAAAGCGGGGAAGGGAGCGCTTTTGTCACCGCAGGTTCCACGGGAGCGGCTATGTTTGTGGCCCTGCGAACCTTAAAACTCATTAAGGAAGTTCAGCGCCCGGCCCTGACCGCCATTTTTCCTACCCGCAAAGGACGCTGTGTGGTTTGTGATATCGGCGCCAACGCCGACTGCCGGCCGGAATTTTTTCCTCAATTTGCTGTGATGGGCAGCATTTACGCTGAAAAGGTGCTCGGCGTAATGAACCCACGGATCGGATTGCTGGCCAACGGGGAGGAAGCCGGCAAAGGCAATATGCTGGTCAAGAGCGCCTATCCCCTGCTGGAAAGAAGTGGGATCAATTTTATTGGCAACACCGAGCCCAAGGAATTATTTGCGGGCAGTGCAGACGTGGTTATCTGCGACGGTTTTACCGGCAATATCATGCTTAAATCCAGTGAAGCGGTGGCAAAACTGATCACCGATGTGCTCAAAGAAGAACTGATGTCCTCTTTTATCCGGAAAATTGGGGCGCTTTTAATCCGCTCATCCTTTACGCGGGTAAAGAAACTGATCGATCCGTCAGAGGTGGGTGCCGCCCCATTGTTAGGAATTAACGGGCTGGTTTTTGTAGGTCACGGAAGATCCAATGCCCGGGCGATTACAAACGCGATCGCCGTCGCCCGCCAGGCGGTAAAAGTGGATTTGCTGGCTGAAATGAAACAGGCTGTGCAAGAAAAATTATCCCTTTCAGATGCTGCCGAAAAGGCAGTGGTAGTCAAATAAGATTTGGAATTATTTCACCATGAAAATTGTCACAAACAACAAGTTGATTAACCGCAATAAGCGCATTGGCAATATCACCACAGTTGGCAGTCTGGTCATTTTAGGTCTGGGCCTTTACATCAGCTTCACGGCGCAGACCTCTGACGGTTTCCTGTGGTCGTTAGTTTGTTTGCTCCTGGGCTTTCTGGCTTCACAAGTGGGCATATTCTTTGGTAACCGCTGGGGACGCTCTCCACGACCTGACGAGCATCTCAACAATGCATTAAAAGGTATGGATGATAAATACATCCTGTACCATTACACCACCAATGTACCTCATTTGCTGGTCGGTCCCGCCGGGATCTGGGTTCTGGCACCGTACCAACAGCAGGGAAGAATTACCTACGATCCGAAAAAAAAGCGCTGGATCCAGAAAGGTGGAAACTGGTATATGAAAATATTTGGACAGGAAAGTCTGGGCCGGCCCGATCAAGAAGTAAACTCTTCCCTGGCAGATATTAATTCTTACATACAAAAAAACGTTGAGATCGAGGGCCTGCCTGAACCTGAAGCGGCCTTGATATTCGTTCATCCCAAAGCGGTGGTTGACGCGCCTAACGCTCATTTTCCCACGCTGCACGTGGATAAACTGAAGGATTTCATACGCCGCAAAGCCAAAGAACAACCGGCTCACATGGATTTGATCCGGTTGTTTCAGCAGACGCTGCCTACCGAGTTGATCGATTAAGGTTTGATGAAATTAAGAGCGGTGGATGCCACCGCTCTTATTATTTACAAGATAAGCCGGTAGAATTTGCGTTTGCCTGCCTGTAAAACGCCCGGGTGAGTGACCACCTGCCCGCTATCGGTTACGTGCCGGCCATCGAAACGCACCCCGTTTTGCTCGATCAATCGCCGTCCCTCATTTCTTGAGGCGACAGCCCCACAAGCGATTAGAATATCTAAAACAGTCTGCCCTGGCAGACAGGTATAGCCGGGCACTTCCTCAGGGACAGCGTGTTTCTGGAACACGCTGATAAATTCCTGCTGTGCATTTTGGGCGGTAAGGCTGTCATATAGAGCAGCCGTAATTTCATAGGCAAGGCTCATTTTCGCATCTCTGGGATGAAGATCCCCTGTTCGAATCCGGCTTTCAAAATGGGCAATTTCATCCGGAGTCCAGCGGGTTACCAATCTGCAGTAGGCAGGCATGGCTGCATCGGGTATGCTCATAACCTTGCCATACATATCCGCAGCACCGGTGGAGATAGGAATATGATTGCCAAGCGATTTGCTCATTTTCACCATACCATCCGTTCCTGGCAATATTCCTAAAATGATCGCAATGTTCGGGCGGGCGCCCAGGGCAACCATCAGCTTGCGGGCGGCCGTCACAATATTAAATAATTGGTCCGTACCGCCGATTTGAACATCTGCTTGAAGGGCATAGGCATCATATCCCTGCATCATCGAGTAGAAGGTTTCATGAAGGTAAATTGGATCCCCTTGATCCCAACGCTGGCGGAAGGCATCGCGGGTCAGAAACTGCTGAATGGTGAAATTTGATGCTAATTGGATCAGGTCGGCAAACGAAAGCTTTGACAACCATTCGTTGTTGTACCGGATCTTGGTTTTTTCGCGATCCAGGATGCGAAAAGCCTGCTCGGCATAAGTGCGGGCATTTTCCTGGGCTTGCTGAGGAGATAATATCGACCTCAATTTATCCTGGTCGGAGGGATCTCCGATCAACGAGGTAAAAGTTCCCACCACAAACATGACCTCATGTCCTAAATCCTGGAATTGGCGCAGTTTGCGCATCGGAACCGTGTGCCCGATGTGTAAGTCGGGTTTACGCGGGTCAAATCCACAGTACACCTTCAATTTGCGACCGGCGGCTTGTGCATCTATCAAGCGTTCGCGCAGTTCGCTGGCCATCGTACGCTGAAGGTTTTCATCACCATATTCGGTACCTTGCATCAGCAATGCTACCTGGGCATCGATATCCATCATTGTTCTCCTCTCTAAAATAAAAAAACGCCGGCGGGTGAAAAACTCATCTCGCCGGCGTTTTGGAAACCAAGAGGTAATTAACCGAAGAATTCCTCCAACGCCGGACGAAGTTGAGGATATTGATAAACGTAGCCGTCTGTCAGAAGGCGCTTCGGCAGGGCACGCTGCCCTTCTAAAATAAGCATGCTCATTTCACCTAAAACCAGCTTAATCGCAAATGCAGGAGCAGGCAGCCAGAAAGGCCGTCTCAGCACGCGGGCGAGTTCTTTTCCAAAATCTTTCATTCGGGAGGGGTTTGGACTGACCAGGTTGTAAATGCCGCGGGCATCCTCCAGGTTTAATAAGAACAGCACTGCCTGCGTATAATCCTCAATGTGGATCCAGGGCCACCACTGCTCGCCACTACCCAATGGTCCACCCACAAACCAGCGATAAATACGCAGCACTGGTTGTATCCATTCAGCGCTGCGCGAGGTAACCAAACCGGTGCGAATCACAACCTGGCGCACCCCAAACTGCTCAACCGGCGCGGTGGAAGCTTCCCAATCCTCGGTGACGTTTGCCAGGAAATCATTCCCCCTGGAGGCAGTTTCGTCCAGCACGCGGTCACCCTGGTTGCCATAGGCGCCAATCCCCGAAGCCTGAATCAGTATGGCTGGTTTTCGGTCAGCCTTATCCACGGCTTCGAGAATCGCCTGACCAGCCTGCTCGCGGCTGGACCGGATAATAGTTTTCCGTTCTTTTGTCCAACGTCCTGAGCCAATACTGGCTCCGGCCAGGTTGATAATCGCGTCTACTTCGCCAGCCAGATGCCCCCAACCTTGCGATGTTTTACCATCCCAGGCGACGACCCGAACGCCAGATGGCGCCTGGACAGATTGTGGACGGCGCGAAAGGACAATTACCTCATGCTGCTGTGCCAGCAAGGCATCGACCAACGCACTTCCCAAATAACCCGATCCGCCAGGGATTAAAACTTTCACGAAGACATCCTTATCTTAAAGAAAAAACTGTACCGCTATTTATATCATATTTGATGACGATTGGTTCAGCCTCAACCAATTATCGGGACTCTATCTGGCTCATTGTACCCGGTACTAACATAATTGTGAGTACCTACTTTGAGGGCAGGTCATTACCTGGCAATTATTATCAAAGCTTTAATCTTCGATTAACCGGCTGACAAAATACTCGTGCTATAATCCAAATAATGGAGTTTGGCAGCCATGCCCGCTGATGTATTGGTCCTAAACGCTAACTATGAGCCCATCCATATTTGTAATATGCGCCGAGCCATTAACCTGATCCTGGCGGATAAGGCCATCCTGGTCTTGAATGGCCGCGGTGAAATCCACACCGTCCGCAAAAATTATCCCCGTCCTTCTGTGATCCGGCTGATGCATATGATCCACCGTCCGCGGCCTCAAATAAAGCTGACCCGGCGCGAAATTTTTCGGCGCGACGGCTACACCTGCCAGTACTGTGGAAAAAAAGCGGTCGATCTGACCATTGACCATGTGATACCGCGCCACATGGGGGGACCGCATCGTTGGACAAACGTTGTGGTAGCGTGTTCCGCTTGTAATCACCGCAAAGGTGGGCGCACCCTGGAAGAAGCCGGTATGCATTTGCTAAAAACACCGCGCGAGCCTCAGGCTTCGATCCAGTATATATTTGGCCATCATCTTTTAGATTTTTCAGAATGGCAGCCGTTTATCGAAGGTTGGTAAAAAATAAAAAATGGTTCTGGATTGTTGAATCCAGAACCATTTTTTTTGAAATACTCGTTAGAAATTGATCACCAATCCATCAGATGCCAGATACAATTTACCCGAATATACTGTCCGGGCTTCTTCCAGCTTTGCGGCCTGCTCCGAAGTTTTATAATGAATCAAGTACAGGCTGCGGGCTTCCGCCTGGCGGGCGATATGCGCAGCTTGTGCGGCGGAAGAATGCCCGACCGAGTTCCCTGTCGCCTCATGAATGAGTACGTCCACCTGGTGTGCCAGGCCAACCACCTGCGGACAGGGTTCCGTATCGCATGAATAGGCCAAAGTTTTCTCTTCAGAAAGAAATTCTACCCGTAAGCCAATCGTTGGCAGGAGATGCTTGACCGGGGAAGTGTAAATACGCAAGTTTGAGTTGCCAATCGCCAGACTCATTTCTTGATCCGGGAGCCGATGAAAGATTACCGGGAAAAAATGTGGCCATTTCTTCCAATCGAACAAACCCATCATAATTTCAAGACGATCAATGGTATGCGAAAGGCCATAAATTTGAAGGGGATGTTTTCGCCCAAGAAGCCAGCTTTCCACCAGGAAATTCGGCACGCCGGCGACATGATCCGGGTGAAAATGGGTCAAAATGAGATCGGTTACCTGGTCAAAAGCGATCCCAGCTTTCTTTAACCGAACAATCGGGCTGGTGGCACTATCCACCAGCACACAATGCTCACCTTGCTCGATCAGGAGATGTGTATTTTCATGCCCATCTTCCGCAATGGCATATCCTGATCCTAAAATAATAACTCTCCCCATATCACCTCCGAAGACTGTCGGCCTTAGATTGGTCTAGCCAAAGAAAAGTAAGGCAATTCTTGGCGTAACCCAGGCTTCTAAAGCAGCTGCAACCAGCAACAATGGAATAACGATACCTACCATTATTTTAGCCCATTCTCCCATTGCTGCGATCCAAACTTCACCTACAGTTTTTCCAGGAGTGGGAGTCGCAAGAATCGCGCCAGCCTGCAGAACCGCGGCACTGGCCAGAATAGCGGCTGGAATCTCGACAACCCCGTGGGGTAAGATCATCCCAAACAAATATGTCATAATCGGCACACCAGACTGGGCAAGGATATTCATCAATCCACCCAGTACAATCATGGTCGCAAATAATGGAAGAACACCCAGGATGCCAATTGAAAAAACACCTAAAACCAACCCCAATAAAAGTGCCCGAATATTTTGCCACCAGATCATCAAGACCGGTCCGCCAGCGAATAAGGGCCATTCTTGAAGCAGTACCTGAATGCGGCTGCCCGGATCGGTAAAGGATTTGAACTGCTCGGGGATGCCCCCCAGTTGCGTCCATTGGGCGACAATCAGAAAGCCTATCAGCACGCCGGCAAGTGATAAAAGCCCCATCACTGTGGAGGGTTTCCACAAGGCACGTACGGCCTCTGGCAATGCAACCCGGTACCATTCAACCACATTGCGCGATTCGCCGCTAAAACTGCGCCAGAATACCCTCAGACCCCACTTAAAATTGAGGATGTCAATTTCCTTGCCTAACAGCTCCTCGCGCTGGAAATGAGCCAGTCCTACCCTGACAAAAAGAACTGTCAATGCTAAAAGCCCGGCGACGACCCACCAAAGGGTACTGATTTCTCCCCAAAACATGATGATGCTTTCACCCTGGATGAGCAGCGCCATGGGTATGATGATAAAACTCGCCAGTAAGTTGGCTGCGCGCACCGATGTGGCTTGAGAGGATACGACAACAGCACCCGCAACCATCACAATCGCCTGGACTGTGGTTAGGAGAACAATCAGGATCATTGTCCCTGGTTCTGGCAGGGGTATGCGCTGAAATACCAGGCCGGAAATATATACCGCCATTCCCAGATAGCTGGATAAAAGGGGAGGAATCGTCGCGGAAAGCATTTTTCCCAGGTAAAGCTGCCAATCTTTTAAAGGCGTGTTGAGGAGAGGCTCAATGCTCATCCGCTCCTTTTCACCAACAAAAGTTTCCAGCGCAATCACCAAAGAAACCGAAATAGGGAAAAAACCAACAATCATCAAAAGAAACGGGATTAAACGCTCGCCGATAATATTAGCCTCATACTGCCTGACGAAACCCAGGATCTGCTGGGCCGTGAAATTCATCAAGAAAGGAAAGAAAATGGTCAGGCCCAATACCGGGAAAATGATCCGCCAATCCCGAAGCTGATCGCGCACTTCTCTTCTGACGATGTACCATGCTGGCCTTAAACTATTGATCATGGGTGAACCTGTTCCATCTGGCTGACAGCTTGCAAATAAGCATCTTCCAGGCTGCGCGGAACTTGCTGGAAGGCAACGATATCCATCTGATGGTCCATCAACTGGCGCATTAACAACGGGTTGACTACTTCAGGTTGTAACACCCTGAACCGGAGAGAGTTTTCAGTTCTGTCTATAAGTTCTACGCCTGCAGGCAGCTCCGGGATCCAACCATTGAGCGAATTGGCCAAATGAGCTTCATATTCCATTGGACCCAGAAGTTGAAGCTTTAAGTTTTTGGGGGAATCATTGAAAATAATTCTGCCCTGGCGAATGATCGCAATTTTATCGGCCAATTCTTCGGCTTCGACCAGGTTGTGAGTACAAAGGATGATGGTTCTTTTCTCAGACTTCAAATGGAGAATCGCATCGCGTACGATTCTGGCGCTTTCCGGATCCATGGCAGAAGTCGGTTCATCTAAAAGCAGCACAGCCGGTTCATGCACCAGGGCGCGCACCAGGGCCAGTTTCTGGCGCATTCCTTTCGAATATTCTCCCAGCCGTTTCTTTAGGGCAAAACTTAAGCCAAACTTTTCCAGCAGTTCTTCCATATTTGCCTGGGCAGTTTTTCGATCCAAATTGTACAGGCTGGCGAAAAACAATAGGTATTCTTCGGCATTCATGCGGTTGTATAACCCATGATTCTCGGTAAGCACACCTACTGACGCCCTGACCTTATCAGGGTGTTCGACCACATCATAACCGGCGACGGTAGCTTTTCCCCGAGTGGGGCGCAAAATCGAAGTGAGCATTCTTACAGTCGTGGTCTTTCCCGCTCCATTCGGCCCCAAAAGAATCAGGACCTCACCGGCTTTTACATTGAGGTTAATCCCATCCACGGCGAGGAATTCATCAAATTGCTTGGTCAAATTTTCGGCAAAAATCATTGCATCCCACTTTCAAAATTTTCGGTAAACCTTTTCAATCTTACCTTCTTTCGAATGGGTAAACAACAACCTCACAAACTTGTAAAGAGAAATATCAGGGCTTATGGCAATAGTGTTCTATGCCAACAAACCCTTTTCAGAATGAAATCTTCTTTAGGTTATTCGAATGGAATAATAGAAGCGCGGTTCTGCAAAGAAGATTGGGGTTTTTGTCCCAATCTTCTTTGCTTATTTATGCTTCTTGTATCTCACCTGAAGAAGGTCTCCTCAGGTGGCGTATGGCCAGTACCGCTGCCGAAGCCAGGGCTACCACGATCATAAAGGCCTGATTGGCGTTTAGACCGGCCACAGTCGAGGAATCCAGACGCAGCATTTCCATGAAAATGCGCACAATCGGATAGTAGATCAGATAAACCAGGAAGACATCCCCCGGCTTTAGCTTCTCGAAGTAGCGGTTTGAAATCCAGATCAACAACCCCATCCCGATCAGGTTCAGCAGACTTTCATAAAGGAAAGTCGGATGATAATAAGCCACATCCGCATATTGCGGCAGGCGATGAGATGGATCGATGAATAATGCCCAGGGGAGATTGGTGGGAGCGCCGTACAATTCCTGATTGACAAAATTACCCCAACGCCCAATAGCCTGAGCCAGGATCAATCCCGGAGCAATAATATCGACCCAGGTCAAAAAGCTCGATTTACTCCTACGCAAGTAAATAAATACGGCCAGGGCTCCGCCAGCAACCGCACCAACGATACCCAACCCTCCGTTGCGGATATCAATGGCATCCAATGGATGGGTCAGGTAATAATAGGTGGTGATCCCTTGCGCCACCAGAGACGGCGATGGGGTGAGAATGTGCCAGATTCTGGCACCGATTACACCGGCGATCACCGCCCAGGTGACGATATCCCAAACACGCTCGGGGTTCTCACCATATTTCGGGGCGCGCCGATAGGCCACCAGTGCCGCGGCAATAACCCCGGACATTATGATGATCCCGTAAAAATATATCTTGAAAGTTCCGATTAGAATACCGTAACGATCGATACTCATTTATTCCTCCAGGCCGAAAGGTAACACATCCATCTATTTTAATCCTGGATGTAAAATTTCTTTACGCGCAAACAACAACCGCTGCACTGCGGTGATATGAGAAATCAAACCTGCCAAAAAAATGAAAATTTGACCCACCAGCATCCAGTTAAACATAAAGCAGATCAAGCCCAGCATCATGAGAATTAGTTTTTCTTGCCTGCCGGCTAAACCCACCGTACAGGATTTAACCAAACCGGTCGACTCGGCTTTGGCCCGCACATACGAAGCCATAATCACACCAGATGCCGCGAACAGGGCCAACCCAGGAGAGATCCATCCGCCCAGCATATAGCCGGCGAACAAGAAGAATTCTCCGTAGCGGTCGCATACATGGTCCAGAACCATCCCGGCAGGTGTCCCCAGGTTTCCGGCGCGAGCCGTGGCACCGTCCAGCATGTCGGTCACGTTCATGACGATGATCATCGCCAGACCCCAACCGAAAAAGCCCAGGCCAATTGCCAGGGCAGCTACGGCGCCCGAAAATAAGCTAAACAGTGTCCAAAAATTAGGGGTCAATCCAAGGCGTAAACTGGCCTTGCCAAATGGGATGGAGAATTTTTCATAGAGTGCCCGCCAGCGTGTTAACATGCATCCTCCCCCGCTTACAACGCCAGTTTTTTGGGTTGGCTCATCAAGAAAGCATGGCGGCGATCCGCTTCATTTCGGGTCAGCGGAAAATCAGGGCCGCTGTTTTCGACCATGACCGAAGCAACACTCGAACCGAAACATCCCACAGAGGTCAGATCTTGCGGCGTTTCAAGATACTTAACCATAAAGCCAGCCGCATAGGTATCGCCGGCCCCGGTGGGATCGATTGCGTTGGTCGCAAAAGGCGGGATGATATAGACTTTATCACCATCGTAGATGATAGATCCTGCCTCAGCCAGGGTGGTGATCGCGATCTTACAACCAAAGCGGTGCAGTGCTCGCACAGCGCCTTCCGGGTCCTGCCGGGGATCAATCCCTGTGACGACTTTTGTCTCTAACTCATTGGCTTTTACCACCGTCGCCATGGCAGAAATTTTTTCGAAATCAATCGTCTTCTCGTGGAAAATTTTTCCATCCTTGCTGCCGCGCAGCAAACCTTGCGGGTCAACGACAATCGGCGCGCGGCTGGCCAGACAGATTTTTTCAACCAGGCTTGCATTTACTTCGCCCAGAATCGGCCCGATCAAGATGATGTCTGCACCGGCGACTGAATCGGGAGAGGAGAGGGATTGGATCCGCAGTTCCTAAGATGGTGAGATGGCGATTGCCCTGGTTGTCATAATAAATTAATGAGAACCCTCCGGTTTCTTTGGAAGGGAACAATTGAAAATCTACCCCGCGTGAATTCAAATCAGCCTCAAGTTGGGCACGGAAATCATCGCCCACCGTGCCGACCAGCGTCGTCTGCTCACCAAGCAGCGCAGCAGCCAGACATGCGTTGGTTGAACAGCCCGAAAGGATGCGTTCACTGCGCACAATACTCGGGGTCGATATCACATCATAAACAGGATTACCAAATGCTAAAATTCTATTACCCATGGATACCTTTCAAGATTTAATTTCTGTCAACGACTTACATAAAACAGGCGGACAGGTCTGTCCGCCCATAATTTTGGTGAAAAAATCTGCTTTTTGGCCATGATTTACAAGAATGAATAAAAACATCCAGGTATCTTACCTTGTCCGTATCCATCCGTCAAGAATTCTTTACTCCTCATCCTGATCTCCAGTTTCATCTTCATCATCAGGTGGAACCAGCACCTCGCGTTCACGCCCGCCACCCTGCGAAGGGCCAACAATTCCCAGGGCTTCCAACTGGTCGATCAGATTCGCAGCCCGTGGATAGCCAATTCGCAGGCGGCGCTGCAGCATGGAGGCAGAAGCGCGCTGGCTTGAGCGTACGATCGATATCGCGTCTTCGACTAATTTATCCGTGGAGTCATCATCTTCCTGGATCAAATCCTCCCAGGGTGCCGATTCACCTTCTGGTGGGCGCATTTTCTTCCAATAATTAATGACTTTTTCGATTTCCTGATCATTAACCCATACGCCTTGTGATCTGATAGGGATCCCTTGTTCAGGGTTCAAAAACAACATATCTCCTCGCCCGAGCAGAGCCTCGGCCCCGGACGTATCTAAAATGACCCGAGAATCGATGGAAGAGGCTACAGTGAATGAAATTCTTGCTGGAAAATTAGCCTTAATCAGACCGGTGACCACATCCGTGCTGGGCCGTTGGGTGGCGACCACCAGGTGAATTCCGGTGGCGCGGGCCATTTGGGCCAGCCGCACCACAGCTTGCTCAGTTTGATCCGGAGCACTCATCATCAGGTCTGCCAATTCATCCACCATCACCACAATGCGCGGCAGCGGCTGCTGTTTTTTTCGTTCCATTTTTCGGTTGTAGCCTTCCAAATCGCGCACCCGGGCTCCTTCCAAAAGACGGTAACGATGATCCATTTCTGCCAACGCCCAGCGCAGGACCCCGAGCATGCGATCGATTTCTGTTTCCACTTTCCCCAATAAATGAGGCAGACCATTAAATCGAACCAATTCAACCATCTTGGGGTCCATCATCGCCAGGCGCAGCTCATCCGGAGTATTGTTCATGACAAGACAGGTCGTCAAAGCTTCAATGCAAACTGATTTACCGGATCCGGTTGTACCGGCAATTAATAGATGCGGCATACGAGACAGATCTGCTACGACTGGCTGCCCGGAAACATCCTGCCCTAATGCAATCGCCAAAGGTGAACTGAGTTTTTGAAAAGCGTCCGACTCGAGCATAGGGCGCAAGCGAACGACCGTACTTCGCGGGTTTGGCACCTCAACCCCGACGAATGATTTTCCCGGGACCGGGGCTTCAATTCTCAATCGTTCGGCCGAAAGGCGCAATGCCAGGTCTCTCGAAAGGGCCGATATTTGCGAGATGCGGATTTTTTGCCGGGTAATTTCTCCATCCGGACCGGTTTTTTCGATAAATCCAGGTTCCACCGCATATTGGGTAACGGTAGGACCAACCCGAAAACCCATCACGTGGGCGGGAATACCGAACTCCGCCAGAGTACGCTCCAGCAGTGCAGCGATATCATGAATATGGGATTCATCGACGCGGGTAGTCTGCTCACTGCCCAGCAGGTTAAATGGCGGCAGTCGTTCATCTCTGTGCAGGGCACCGGCAGGTCGAGATGGTGGGTTAATATTGATCAGACTGCGATGTTTTTCTGACTTCTGGGTCCGAGATGAAGCTGAGACCCTGGGCAGCGGATTGAGTTGAGTTAGATGTCAACGCCGCTAAATCAACCAGGTCGGGTTCGTCTGGTGTCGCCAACCAGGCATCAATCCATTCCGAAAAGCGTCTCGTCAGGCCGAAACCAAACAACCCAAAGACTACAAACAATGCGATAAACAACACCAGTAAGAAAGGATCCGGGAGAATTTTACTTACCAGCTCAACCAGCCCCCAACCCACCAATCCGCCGCCATACCCTTGTTCGGCTTGATCCAAAGAACGTCCGCCTAACAAGGTGAATAAGGCCAAAAGGCAGAACGCCCATCCTTCCAGCAACAACAATTGCTTCATTGGGAATGGAGCCTCGTTCTGTTTCCTACGGCGTAAGGCAAATAAACCCAGAATGGAGATAAAAGCCACCACCAGAAAGCCGCCCCAACCAAATCCACGGTCCACTACCTGAATCATCGGGGTGAGCATCGAACCCCGAGTTAATCCGAGCAAGCCAAGCAGCAGAATGACTCCCAATGCTAAAAGAATAACCCCCAAAACATCCCAAACAAATCGTTCAATTTGAAACCAAAACTGCGCCAACCTACTTACCCAATCTTCAGGGTTTTCAGGTGGTGCAGTTTGTTTCACTTTTTTAGAGGATGAGGAGGTTGATTTACCCGCCGGACTCGTCATTCAACCGTTACCAGGCCTAATCCGAGGCGGCGGCGCTCGGTATCGATATGGAGGATGCGAACCTGAATGGATTGTCCCGGTTCGATCATTTTATCCAGTTCGCGCACACCCGATGGCAATGCGATAGAGGAGATGTGGATCAAACCTTCGACACCTTCATCTAATCTGGCAAACGCGCCATAACGAACAATGGTTGTGACCGTCGCCGGCACGATATCGCCAGGATTATATTTTTTTACCAGCATCTCCCACGGGTTGGAATGCAGTCGCTTCAAGCTTAATGCGACACGGGCATTCTCTTCCGAGACCTGGAGAACCAGGGTTTGAACGGCTTGCCCAATTTGCAGAACTTCACAGGGATGCTGCACGCGTCCCCAGGATAGTTCTGAGACATGGATCAATCCTTCAACCCCTCCCAGGTCCACAAAAGCACCAAATTCAGTGACATTGGTAACCGTTCCGGATACCACATCCCCGTTCTTCAGCGCCAGAAAGAGCTGTTTTCGCCGGCCCTCCCCGGCTAAGGCTGCCCGTTCTGATAAGACAATTCTTTCCTGAGAAGGCTCACACTCGATCACTTTTAATCTCAAGAACCGGCCAATATACTCGGCGAGGATTTCTTTGCGCCGATCCTCATCAATCCCGCCGGGTATATCCACCAGATGAGAAATGGGCACGAATCCCTGAACGTTCTCACTCTGAACCAGCAATCCTCCGCGATTATATCCCTGGACCTCTAATTCCACGATTTCATCCTGGTCGTACAAGTCCCGAACATGGTCCCAATCTACCTTATTCGCATTTTGGTGTGCAGGACTCCTGTCAATTACTTCTTTGACTGCGTCTGTATGATAGATTTCATCAGCTAAAACTGATGCCCACCAACCTTCATCCAGCTCAGGGTTCTGCTCATCCTCTTTCGAATCTACCTGATTCTGAAACATCAATCTTCCTCCCCGACAACCACTACCATTGATAATAAATAATACGTTGCATCCCGATAATTATAACTTGAAAATTATTAACTACCAAAGAAAACGCAAGCCTATTTGGTGGTTCGATTGCTTTCTTCCATTTCCATGATCACCTTGGCTACCGCATCAATTGCAACCCGCTGTTTTCGATAAAGATCGGCTTCTGACATTGACAGGCGCAGGGCAATCTCCCGCACTTTGCGACCCTCCATGAATTTCATTTCGAGGATATTATACAAAATCCATTCACCGGTAAATTTTCTCTCCCCTTCAGGTTTAATACGGTCAATAGCTTCACGTAAAACAGCGCGCAGACCATTGGCTGTATTACCTTCCATCTCATGCGCTGTTTGTCTGACAATTTGCAGTTGAATAAGTGGGCTTTCAGTCAATTTTGGACCGCCCCAATAATGAGTTAAGGATTCTTTAACCCAATGACTGAAATCTGATTCCAATATTGTGATATCTTCCTGGTAAAGACGGGTTTCGTTATAACGCCCGGCTGCGCGCAAAGATTGGATCAATCCAACCTGAGGAGTTAATTCAACCAACGTCTGAAACAATTGCTGTTGGATCTGTCGATCCCGCAGGGCAAGGGCCGCGCGCCGGCCCAGGACGGAAAGCGCCTGCTTGGCCTCCTCATCCAATGCCAGGTTCGCGATCCCACTCACGCCTAATATTCCCATCGGTTTACGTTCGAGATCATCGTCATTTAAAAGAGGAACCAGGTAATCCTGCTGCCATTGGATAAACAAAGTTTGATCGTTCATCCCTGAATCCAGACACGCAAGAATATCTTGGGCATTTTCAGGATCGAAACCGCCCTTCCCGGTTCTGGCAATCATTTCCAGCCCATTACCATTATTAAGCGCAGCCACGTAAGCACCTGGGGCCTGAAATCGGTCGCGGACCGCAGCCAGAATCATCTCCAAAAATTGGCGCAGGTCGTTGGTGGTCAGCAGCCGCTCCTCCAATTCGCGCAGCAATCCAAGCTCCGTCCGGTCCGCTCCATCGAATAAGAATCGCTCAGCCAGAGGTCCAAAAAGGGTGATGATGTGCTCCAGGAGCAGGATGGTCACCACCATAATGATGGGGACAAAAGCCGAGTAGCTGACCCCAAACGCCTCCCCGGCTCGCCGGACAAGGGTCACCAGGCCCAGGGTGATGCTGGCTGTGATCGGCCCGCGAATCAGCCATTTGAACAAACGCGCTTTCACCACCCGGTCCGTCCAGGCAACGCCAAAAAAAGCAACGGCATAAGCCATAACCACCAGGAGCACACCTACTAATAGATTGCTTAAGAAAGCTGTCAGCCAGAAAAACAATGGATGCAGGTTAGCAAATCCAGAATCAAATAACAAGAACGGAAAAGAACCCAATGCTGGCGCGGCGGAGCCGGTAATCAGATAAACCATACGCCGCCGGCTGGTGGGATTGGTCGTCCGCCGGTAGGCTCTGCCAAAATTGATCCATGAGATCACCATGACGACAAAATAACAGGCCAGAAAAACGGCTGTCAGGGTAGTAGGCTGTAAATATGGCGCCGGGCCGCGATCGACCACGAGTGGACCGACAAAATAAGAAAATGGCAGGCTGATTAAAAAAAGGCTGGAAATAAAATAGCTAAAGCGAATAGCCCAACGGCGCCGTCCACGGCTGGGCTTGCCAGTCGTTTCGAGCAGTGAATCAGAAAAATGAAGGTATGTGACCGGTAAAAATATGATCCCAACCCACTGAAAACGCAGCCACAATTCTGTATCAAATAAATCTGCGGCATTCGAGCCCAGCGCATCCGCGGTAAAGACCGTGACCACACATACCAGGATGAGCATGAATGACCTGGCGACTCGATTACGTAGGTTAAACGTAAGCGCATAAACGAGCAAGGAAAAAGCCGTGATGGCAATCCCTGCGGTCAATATTTGCGTCAGGGTATGCAAGAGCCCGAGCAGGATGGTCTGCCAGCTATCCAACATAAACTGCTGAGTTTACTCCGCGTTCATCTCAGGAAAATGGAAAAGAATAAGGCAATATCCCGATTTTCGTAATAATGATCATTGTACCCCGAAAATTCATAGCCCAGCTTATTTGCAAGCTGAATTGCCGGGAAATTTTTTGACTGCATTTCTAATACCATCCGGCGAAGGTTGCGCTGAGCGGCCCAATTTTGCCCGGCAAACAGCAATGCCGACCCAATTCCCTTGTGGCGCAGCTCTTCGATCACTGCCATGTTGATCACCCAGGCCGTGGATGTACTGGGGTTTTCAGTGATTTGTATATAACCCACCGAAACATTGCCAATCACAGCCGCCAGGACATTACCTTTGGTTGAAAAATCATTCACCAATTTTTCTGGCGGATTAGGATAATCAACTCTAACAGGTCTGGGTAAACGGGTTTCACGAAAATGAATGTTGATCACCCCCTTTTCGATAAAACGGTCCATCTGCCAGACATACGCCGTCTGGTATGAATGGTCCATTTGCAGCAATGAATTCATATCAGTAAGCGCTGCAGGTCGAATTTCAATTTCTGGCATTGACACCCTCCATGTTATGGTGAAATGATACGGATATTGATCTCGCAGGCCGGTAAAGCATTATTCTGGCTATCATACACAACCAGGCGTAGGCGGTAATCCCCGGTCGGAAGCTGCGCCGTGTTCCAGGCGCCGCCGAGTTCATTTTCATGTCCCGGTTCTTTGGTTGCTTTTTCATTGCCTGCCGCAATGGTCACCCAGGTATCGGAGCCAACCGGGCTGTATTCATATTTGTAGAACCCGATTGTGGGCACATTAATGATCCCCTTTAAGACCACCGTGCCCTGAAGTTCACCACCTTCGGTTGGATACAACCACTCAACCACCCCGGGTGTGCAGCCTGTTTGGTCTACCGGGACCTCTGTCCGGCTCACCCCCGTAGGGGTGGCAGCGACTCGCGTGCCGGCAGGTAAGGTGACAGTGGGTGTGGCCAGCAGATCTAAGGTTGGCGTTGCAAGATTTGTGCTTTGCGGGCGGTTAGGCACCAGGAAAGATACCAAAAAAAATTCGATCCCAGCCAACACGATAAAAACCAGCAAGATTGTCATGGAAATACTAAACCGGTACCTGGCATTCTCCTTCTCCAGACCGAAAGAAGCCCCACGCCATTCTTTAACGGCCTGAAGCACTCTACGTAGATTAATCAGCCCACCTACCCCCAGGATTGTATAGATCCACGCCTCATAATTAACCAGGAAGCGTAGTATTTCATCCATGAATGACTTCTATCCTTGCCTCACCGGCAAGCTTGAAACACAGAATTCTCAATTGTTCGGCACAATCACCCCACATCCGACCCTATCCCTCACGTTGAAGCAGTGCAATGTCGCGCAGGGAAAGAAGGAAATTTAGGGATTTGTCGGTTAACCAGCATAAAAGGGGGTGACCATTTCAATTTATAAACGAGAGAGAACATCGAGAATGATGGACTTAAGCTTGGGAACAATAACTTTTCCAGCTTCTAAAACCTCTGCATGCGTGGTAATCGTAGATCCATCCAGGTTGGCTTTATTGCTTATTCCGGAAAAACCTAAAACCCGCATTTTGCCGTGCCTGGCAACGATAACTTCGGGCACGGTTGACATGCCGACCGCATCCGCCCCAGCGATTTTTAGGAAACGCAGATCGGCAGGTGATTCGAAGGAAGGGCCGGCCAGGCAAACATAAACCCCTTCTTGAAGTTTCACTTTTTGCGCTGCGGCTGCCTGGCGCGCTAAAACAATCAATTCTCGATCATAAGGCTGGCTCATATCCGGAAAACGATCTCCAAATTCAGCAAGGTTCGGGCCGCGCAAAGGATTTAAGCCGCCCATACCAATTATGTTGATATGGTCCGTGATGAGCATCACATCACCCGGGACAAAATCTGGAGAGATCCCCCCTGCCGCATTCGTCACAATCAGGGTGTGAATACCCAGGCGCTGCATGACGCGCACCGGCAATGTAACCTGATCCATACGGTAACCTTCGTAATAATGCGTGCGTCCTTGAAGCACCATAACCGATTGACCGCCAAGCTTTCCCAGGACCAGCCGTCCTTGATGGCCCAATACGGTAGATGCGGGCCATTGGGGAATGTCAGCGGTTGGAATAATATCCTTATCTTCAACCATTTCTGCCAATTCACCCAACCCCGAACCCAGGATTAGACCTAATTCCGGTCGGTGGCGCGTATGGTCGCGCACATATCCCACAGCCTCATCAATTTGTTGGATGGTTACAAATTCTTCCATATTCACCTCATCCGAATAATTTCATTGCGTATGGTAATGAATTGGTCATGCCTCCAGGTTATGCAGCCTGCATGACCGTTCTGAAGCTGGTAATCGTCTTTTCGATACCGGCATCGTCCACCCAGTAATGGGTAACAAGCCTGAAGCGGCGTTTTCCGGCTCCGCCTACCTTTACACCCAGTAATTTTAACTTTGCGGCAACATCCGGTGCAGTTAACGGGACCTGATCGCTCAAGTTGACAAAAACCATATTGCTGGCTGGAATCGCAGGATCTAAAATCAAACCAGGAATGGTCCGCAGTCCATCAGCCAACCGACGCGCCCGGGTATGATCTTCCGCCAACCGGTCTACCATGGTTTGTAGGGCTACAATCCCCGCGGCAGCCAGAACGCCTGCCTGGCGCATCCCGCCACCCAACTGCTTGCGGATGCGGTGGGCCTGATGAATAAACTCAGCCGAACCGCACAATACCGACCCTACCGGCGCGCTCAAACCCTTGCTCAGGCAAAACGTAACCGAATCGGCCGGTTCCACCAGTTCAATCACCGGAACACCTAACGCCACCGCGGCATTGAAGATCCGCGCCCCGTCGATGTGCAGTTTCAGACCCTGGCTGTGCACCAAACCGGCAACTTTTTGCGTATACTCAACGGACAACGGAACCCCACCGCAGCGGTTGTGCGTATTTTCAAGGATGACAAGTCTCGAAATCGGGCAGTGCGGATCGTCTCCGCGAATGGCCGAGCGAATATCTTCAAGCACGAGCGTACCATCCGGTTGGTTCGGCAAAGTATGCGGCATCACCCCACCTAAAGCGGACACACCGCCGCCTTCAAACAGAAAGGTATGCCCAAAATTGCCCATAATTGCTTCGTCCCCGCGGCCGCAATGCGCCAATACAGCCGCCAGATTGCCCATCGTACCCGATGGAACAAACAAACCGGCTTCTTTGCCCATCATTTCCGCGGCAAGTTTTTGTAAAAGGTTGATACTGGGATCTTCACCATAAACATCGTCACCCACTTCCGCGTGAGCCATCGCTTCCCGCATAGCAGGGGTTGGAAGCGTTACCGTATCTGAACGTAAATCAATGATGTCAGCAGTCATGTATGCAATCTCCAAAATTAACGATTTTCCGCACGCAGGTCTTCAAGCACTTTTGATAAATCGGGCGGCAGCGGCGCCTCAAAAATATGCGGCTGTGCTTCGCCGGGCAAGGTGATCGCCAGCCGTTCCGCATGTAAGAAATGGCGCTTCAATGGAAGGGTCGGATGGCGGTGTCCGTAAATCGTATCCGCGACAATCGGACAGTCAAGAAATGCCATATGCAGGCGAATCTGGTGGGTGCGTCCCGTCAGTGGGTGGACTTCGAGTAAGGTATGCTCTGGAAATGTTTCGACGGTCACATATTCGGAAATCGCGTCGCGACCCTTCTCCGGGGTGACAACAGCCATCTTTTTGCGTTGGGAAGTCGAACGGCCAACGGGTGCTTCCACCCGACCACTGGGCGTGGGTGGTTTGCCATCAACCAGAGCCAGATATACTTTTTTCACGGTACGCAATCGAAATTGGTCCTGCAGCCAGCGGTAAGTGCGATCGTCTTTTGCCAGAAGAATCAGGCCGGAAGTATTTTTATCCAGGCGGTGAACCACACCCGGGCGCTTTTCACCACCAATGCCTTCCAACTCGGGGGCATGAGCCAGCGCAGCATGAACGAGCGTGCCGGTGGCATGCCCCGCTGCCGGATGGACCACCATGCCAGCCGGCTTATTGACGACCATTAAATTTTTGTCTTCATAGATGATCTGCAGGGGAATATTTTCAGGAATCAGGTTAGAAGGCACCGGGGGGGGAATACGGATTTCTATCTGATTACCTTCTTCAATACTTTGCCCACCCTTGGCAGCCAACGCTCCATTGACTTTAACAAATCCGTCCTTTATCAGACCCTGCAGGCGAGAACGCGAATATTCCGGCAAACAGCTCACCAGGTACTTATCCAGCCTCTGCGGAACAGATTCAGAATAAACAAAGGTAAAAATTTGATCACTCATGATGCGACTCGTCTACACGCAGTTTATCGGGAGAATTGGACGCTTCGGGATTTACGCCATCCTCATTTAGGGCATGACTTTCGGCCAGCTTCCCTTTTTCTTTGCGGTCCTGCAGCCACACCCCTACCAGCAAGACGATAACCCCCAGGGTGATGGATGAATCCGCGATATTGAAGACTGCAAAATTGCCCACGGAAATAAAGTCAGTAACCTGACCCACAACGATGCGATCGATCAGGTTGCCCACGGCGCCTGCCAGCTGCATACTTAAGGCTACACGCAAAACCCAATCGGTTTTGGGGATACGAGGGAAATAAATGATAATCGCAATCGAAACAATCGCTGCTAAGATTGCAAAAAACAGATTTGCTCCTTGAAACATGCCAAATGCCACTCCGGTATTCTGGGTGTGGAACAGGCGCGCGTACGGCATCAACCAATCCCAGGGTGCCCAGACGCTGTTGATCGGCAGGTAGGTACGCACAAGCAGCTTGGTCACCTGATCCAGGATGATGATGCTGCCGGATATCGCTCCAAGAAACAAATAGTCTTGTAAAGTTCGCTTCAAACATTCCTCCAATGAGATTAATATGATGATTTTACCCTAAAACGGCCGGGGGACGAAAAATTGGCTGGTGGGTTGGGGCAACAAACTCAAGATGGTAAGGTTCTGTGCTTAAGATTATAATCATTTCAGTAAACAATAAACCAAACTGGAGGTACCATGGAAAAGCGTATTCTTGGACGAACCAAACTACCAGTGACCGTTTTAGGCTACGGCGCAATGGAACTGCGTCATTTAAACCAAAACGACGCCGGGAATATTCTCAATGCGGTTCTGGATCAGGGGATTAATTATATCGATACATCCCCAGATTACGGCCCCAGCGAGGAGTTTATCGGCAATACGATTGCCCACCGGCGCAGTGAATTCTTTCTCGCATCCAAATGCGGCTGCAATGTGGATGCATCCGGCAAGGGGCAGACACCCCCGCATATCTGGAATCGCAAACAGCTGATGTGGAACATCGAAAACAGCCTGCGGTTGTTGAAGACCGACCATCTGGATGTCTGGCAGCTGCACGGCATCTTGCCTGAAGAACTGCCAGGCGGCGCTGCCGATGAAGTCATTCGCACCATGCAGGAAGTGAAACAGCAAGGCAAGGTGGGTTGGATTGCCATCAGTTATAAAAACGGCAGGGCAGGCGATCCACTTTATCCCGCTGGATATGCCCATCAATATCTCAAACACTTTCTGGACCTGGGTGTCTTCGATGTAATGCAAATCGTTTACGGCATGATGGTGCGCAAGAATGAAATCGCCATTGCGAAAACTGCTGCCCAGGGTGTTGGCACCGTGATCCGTGGGGTGGTCAAACAATATCAGGCCAACTTTCCAGAGCTGTTTTCCAACGCCGGCCTGAACGAACTGTGCGCCCCTGGAGAATCGATGAGCCAGTTCATGCTGCGTTTTGCCATGAACCATTCCGGGATCCACACCATGATCATCGGTACACGCAACCCGACGCACCTCGCGGAAAACATTCACAGCGCCAATCAGGGCAAACTCCCAGAGAACACTTACCAGGAAGCCTGCCGCAGGCTGGCAGCGATCGGGATTCAACCTGAAGACATTTCGTAACACCTGAGAGATTGGTATGCAGGCCTACGATCCAATACTGGTAGAAAAATTAACGGCAATCAATTTGGAAGATGTGTTAATTTCCCTGGGAAGGGAAAACAAGCGCTTCGGCCGGCAGGTGTTAAGCTGGCTTTTCAAGGGATCTGCCCGGCGTTTTGCCTACCAGGTATTGGATTATGACAATTCTGTAGCGAAATACGGCCTGCATGCCGGTTCCAGGATTTTCTTGAAATCACTGTTGAAAGACCTGGTGATCGAAGGCCAGGAAAATATCCCTGAAAATGGGCCGGTATTATTTTTATCCAACCACCCGGGCATGACGGATACAGTATCGCTTTTTGCCAGCATCCCACGCCCGGATTTACGGATCATCGCCGCCGAAAGAGCGTTTCTGCGCGTTTTGCCCGCGACCGACCCGCTTTTAATTTATGTACACGGCAACCCGTCTCAACGGTTAGGTGTGCTGCGCAGCGTGAAAACGCATTTAAGTTCAGGGGGTGCGATATTAACTTTTCCCGGTGGGGAGATCGAGCCGGACCCGGCAGTTCTGCCCGGCGCGGTAGAAGCCCTGGAGCGGTGGTCCTCCAGCATCGGGGTATTCACGCGCCTGATGTCCACAACGACCATCATCCCGGTGATCGTGAGCGGCGTGCTGGCGGCCAAAGCCACCTACCATCCGCTGACACGCATCCGCCGCCTTGCGAAAGACCGGGAACGGTTGGGGGCGACGATCCAGATATTGTCCAGTGTGGTATTCCCACGTTTATGGCCCGATCTGTGGCATGTTCGCGTACACGTGCGCTTTGCTCCCCCGATCAAATCCGCCGACCTGATTGCCCTGCACGACCCTAAAACCATAACCAATGCGGTCATTGCCAGGATCAAACCGTTTTTAACCGAAATCATCCAAAAGGACCATTCCTGACTGGTTTCACATCCTCAACCATCACGGACGTTTCAGGAGTAGCAATCCAATCAGAGCCAGCTCGATACCTTTGGTTAACCATCCCAACCACCAGGTCATGTCACCCAGGAAAACCCAGGCGATGATTGTCACGGCGGTAAAACCGATAAAACCCAAGCGGACCCAGTCGCGATGATCCCTGGCGAGCGGTACGTCCAGGAATAAAGCTGTCAACAAGGCCAGGTAACCAATCCCATTCAGGGTAAACATAATATCAAACTGGCCGATCATCAAATTCAGTGAAAGATGAATTAACGCTGTGGCAAGGGCTAAGATTATGATTCCTGGGATCACAAAACCTGGTGCAACGGAATTGGTCTTCATATGAATCTCCTGGTTAACCTACGCAAACAAATTTTTCGGATGTTTTACAACAGATCATTTTAGCATCGAACTTTTAGTGGTTTCAAATGTGGCGGCATTATCCGGCGAAAGCGTCCTGCCACCGAGTAACTTCATCCATCAACCGTAGCGCCCATTTAATTTCATTGTAAGAGGACGCTGCATGCGCGCGTGCGCTGATCTCATCATCCAGCGAAGCAACCCAGCCACCGATCGACCAGAGCGGCTGGCGTGCAATCGCCAGCGGAAGCGCGGCACGTTCAGCTGAATTCAGCGGTTTGTCCGAGCCAAGGTCGTACGCATCCAGCAACTTTCGCAGTAGAAGAAGCTGCTGGTCGGAAACAAGCTTCTGGAAAAATTCCATGCAAGAAATGATACAGAATCAGAGCGAGGTCCTCAATCCGAGGGCGTTCACCCATGAAGTCGAAGTCCGCGACGAAGACCACCTTTCCCTCTCGTAGGAACACATTGTCATCCCAGAAATCGCCATGTACCAACTGCTTGGGCAGGGCATCCGGCATGTCGCGTTCTGCGGTAGAAACTCGCAATGCAAGCTCCTCTGCCTCATCCGCCAGTTTCCGTTCAAGCGGCGAAGGATTCCACGATCGAATCCTCCGTGTGCCAAGCAGAGTCAGATCCAGCGCCTGGGTCGATTCGATGTAGTTTGCGAATAGGGGCTGTCTGGCTGCCTCACTACCCACAAACCCCTTGCAGAACGGCGTGGATTCGAGCCAACAAGGGCATCCCAACTTCAAGCGCTTTCCACGTATCCATACAGGCATCGTGTTCGACATACCGCTCCAACTCCACAAGCCTGCTGTCAAAGGACATCCACGGTCTTCCATCTTGTGTCATCACCAGGCCGCCACATGGAATCCCTGCAAGCGTGAGGTCCCGCCGTACTTTTTGAATCGCCTCCAGCCGTTCTGATGTGACATATGGACGGTAGACACGCAAGACCCATTGACTGGATCTGTCGTCGATGAACAAGTTCAAATTCGATGAACCACCCAGATCGACTGGTTCGGTTTCGGAAAATATTCCATAGTCAGTCTGAACAACAGCCAGCAACTCGTGAGACAGTCTCGCGCGCAAGCCCCGAATGCCATTCCCTGCGTTATCGGTCATGTCCCTATATCCTTGTAAGATGATTGATTTACACGTAATCTTCCCGGCCACGGCCTTAAAAAGAAAAGTTAGCACACTCTATATATGATTTGGGGTCGCCAGATCCAAAACTATGAATTAATGACTACGCTTTTGCCAGACCTATCTTCACCTCTTCTCCATCGAAGGCATCGCTGGTTGTGGGCAAGCCGTGCGGCAAATCTTGCGAGAGCAGTTCGACGGCTAAGGTCTCGGTCATCACATATTCTCGGAAGGCCTCCAGGGCCTCAGTCAATTTGGGAGTCGCTTCGTAATAGATCTGAATGCGGTCAGAAATTTCAAACTCGGCCTGCTTTCGCAAATCCTGCACGCGCCGGACAAATTCGCGCGCCAGGCCTTCTAATTCCAATTCTGGGGTTAAATCAGTCACCAGTGCCGCCATCAGTGCCCCTTCAGTGGCAACCGCAAAACCGCTTTTTGCCTGGGCTCTGACTTCCACTTCCTCCGGGAGGATCTGGTAAGCCTGTCCTTCGGCGACAACCTCCAGCTGGTTTCCGGCGAGCAAAGTTTTGGCGCCTGCCTCAGGATCCATTTCCATTAATGCTTTTCGGATCCCTGGGAACCGGCTGCCATATTTTTGCCCCAGTTGTTTGGGCAGCGGATTTAATGCGTATGACACGGCTTCACTGGCAGCATCCAGGGCGCGGACGTGCTTCACATTCAGCTCATCTTCCAGCATTTCCGCATATTTCGATATGACCTCGCGTTCGTCTGCACTGCCCACCGAGAAAGCGGCCTCAGCTAACGGCTGGCGCACCTTGCGGTTGGCCTTATTGCGGGCAGCATGCCCAACCGATGCCAGCTTCATCACCAGGGAAATTTCTTTATTCAGCGTCTCATCAATCGCAGCCGCATCAAAAACGGGCCAATCCGCCAGGTGAACCGAAAGCGGGCTGGTTTTATCCACAGAGCGCACCAGATTCTGGTAGATTTCTTCAGCCAAAAACGGCATCGTCGGAGCCAACAACTTGCTGAGCATGGTTAATGCCTCATACAGGGTGGCGTATGCAGCTATTTTATCCGCATCAGATTCGCTTTTCCAGAAGCGGCGGCGCGAACGGCGCAAAAACCAATTAGAAAGCTGGTTGACAAAAGTTTCAATGGGTCGGGTTGCACCCAAAACATCATAAGTCTCCAGGGCAGTGGTTACATCGCGCACCAGCGTATGCAGCTCAGAGCGCAGCCAGCGGTCCAACGGGCTGTATTCCGGTTTGATCTTGGGGTCCGGCTGCCATCGGTCCAGGCTGGCGTAGGTCATAAAGAAGGAATACGTATTCCACAGCGTGAGGGTAAAATTGCGTACCACGTCAGAGACCAGATCGGTTGAAAAGCGGCGCTCTTGCCCCGGTGGGGAAGCCGTATACAGATACCAGCGCATCGCATCAGCCCCATTTTTATTGATCACTTCCCACGGGTCGACGATGTTACCGCGTGTTTTCGACATCTTCTGCCCATTGCCATCCAGAATCAACCCCAGGCAAATCACATTCTTGAAAGCAACCGAATCATTGAGCAGGGTGCTGATCGCGTGCAGGGAATAGAACCAACCTCTGGTCTGATCGACGGCTTCGCAGATGTAATCGGCGGGATATTGGGCAGCGAACTCAGCCTGATTTTCAAACGGGTGATGCCATTGGGCATAGGGCATGGAACCAGAATCGAACCAGACATCAATCAGTTCCGGAACGCGTTTCATCGTGCCGTGATCGCATTCGGGGCAGTGATATTTAATCTCATCCACATACGGGCGGTGAAGATCCATGCCCTGCAAATCGCGCCCGACTTTCTCAGCCAGCTCAGTTAACGATCCTATGCATTCCTGGTGATGGCAGGCGCCGCATTCCCATACCGGCAATGGCGTTCCCCAATAACGTTCGCGGCCCAGGGCCCAATCGATGTTATTCTCTAACCAGTTCCCAAAACGCCCATTTTTAATATGCCCCGGATACCAGTTAATTTTTTCATTTAACGCGACCAGTTTATTTTTAAACTGGCTGGTGCGCACATACCAGGTGGGACGGGCATAATACAGCAGGGGTGTACTGCAGCGCCAGCAGAATGGATAGGTGTGGGTGATCGTCCCGGCGCGGAACAATAAACCGCGCGCTTGCAGATCCTGGATGATATAAGGATCAGCATCCTTCACAAATTTGCCGGCCCAGGGGCGAATATCCGACTTGAAGGTGCCGTCTTCCGCGACCGTCATCAAGATCGGCAGGTCAAATTCCAGGGCGGCCTGCATATCTTCTGCGCCAAAAGCCGGGGCCATATGCACCAGCCCCGAACCATCCTCCGTGGTGACAAAATTACCCAGAACCACATAATAGGCGGGCTTATCAGGCGGCATAAAAGTGAATAAAGGTTGGTAGCGCTTGCCTTTGAGGTTTTTTCCCTTAAAACGATCGACGATCTTAATTCTTTCTTCGCCAAAAACCTTTTCGACCAAAGCTTCAGCCAGAATCAACCGCTCTTGACCGCCTTCCGCCATGCTGCGCTCAACCGTGACATAATCGACATCCGGATTTGCAGCCACGGCCACATTTCCAGGCAATGTCCAGGGGGTGGTGGTCCAGACCAGCAACGAAGTGGCTTTCTGGCCTACCAGCGGCATGCGCACGAATACGGAAGGATCAACCGCATCATCATAACCCAGGGCAACCTCATGATCTGAAAGCGGTGTTCCGCAGCGCGGGCAGTAGGGAACTACCTTAAACCCCTGGTAAAGCAACCCTTTCTCCCAGAAGTTCTTCAAGATCCACCATTCGGATTCGATAAACTCATTATGGTAGGTCACGTAAGCGGTTTTTAAATCGACCCAAAAAGCGATGCGGTCGGTCAGACGCTCCCAATCCTGAATGTAAGAAAAAGCGGATTGGCGGCATAATTCGTTAAACTTGGCGATGCCGTAATTTTCAATCTGCTGTTTGTTGGTAAAACCCAGCTTCTTTTCAACCTCAATTTCTACCGGAAGGCCGTGTGTATCCCATCCGCCGCGCCGGAGGACATGGTAACCACGCATGGTTTTATAACGCGGAAAAACGTCCTTAAATGCCCGCGCCAGAACGTGATGCACACCCGGTTTGCCATTCGCCGTAGGCGGGCCCTCGAAAAAAACATACTCAGGGCCACCTTCACGCTGTCTCATCGATTCATGGAAGATATCTTTCGATTTCCAAAACCGCAGGATGCTTTCTTCCAGAACAGTTACATTGAGTTTCGGCGATACAGGTTTAAACATACAGTCTCCTTCATATCCTTCGTAAAAAAAATTGCCGCCGGAGAAAGAAATTTTCAAATCGTTAAAGAATTAAAAAACCTCCCTCCCATCAGGGACGAGAGATCTCGCGGTACCACCCTGTTTCCCACAAGCATTGGGCACTTTATCCAGCACATCAAAATACAGGATATACTGGCGCTCAGGATAACGGCTGGCGAGGCCGGCGCACTTACTTGCAGGTACTGCGTTCAGTTTGCTGCTCCGGAAGGATTTTCAACCCATATTCTATGCCCTGGCTTTCACCGACCCCAGGTTCGCTGATTAGAATTTCGGGGTTTACTCTTTTCCATCTTCGCTTTTTTGAAGTTGGGAAATTATGCCACAAACCCCTAAAAATATCAATGAAGTTGCCGGTTAGCGTGCCTGATATATTCATTTGATAGTAAACTAATAAATGCAACTCTCTTTTGCCAAAGGATCTCCCCTGATGAATATGCTTCCCTTCGCTCACTTCCAGCCAGTACCTTTGCGCGAGGTCCGCCCAGCCGGATGGCTTCAAGACTTTTTGGAGCGACAAACTAATGGCCTCACGGGAAATATTGCGGTATCCGGTTATCCATATGGATACAAGTTTTGGGGCAGTCAGGAAGACAATACTGGCGGTTCATATGCTGACTGGTGGCCTTATGAACAGACGGCTTATTGGATTGATGGCGCTTTAAAATGCGGTTATCTGGCTGGCGATACTGCCTTATACCAGCAGGCGCTCGAAGAGATTGATTTTGCCGTCGAGCATGCCGCTGCCGACGGCTTTATTGGGCCAGACAGCATGCGCACACAGGATCGTTGGCCGCATACCGTCTTCTTCCGCGCGGTGATGGCCCAATATGAAATTACCGGAGATCAACGATATCTAAAAGCCCTGATGCGCCACTACCATTCCACACCCCACCCGATGGACTCGACGCGTGATGTGACCGGAGTGGAGATCCTGCTCAGTCTCTACCAGGAAAACGGACAGGCGGACCCTCCCTGCCAGATTGAATGATGAGATCGAAGAAATTGAGCTGGTTCCGTATGGGGCCACCCTGTTGCGAATCACCGTGTTTCCACAGGCCTGAGCACATGGCAGCGCTGAACGAGCGCCACGAATTTTGAAACCACGTGAGCTAACGAAAAATGGATAAACCCAACTGTTTACAAAATCGAAATTAACCGGATTGAGAAAAAATGTCTGACCAACCTAACCTTCTATTTATCTTTACCGATGAACAGCGCTATGATACCCTGGCGGCTTATGGCAACACCCATCTAGCCATGCCCAACCTCAACCGGCTTGCCCAGGAGAGCATTGTTTTTGATCGCACCTACGTCACACAGTCGGTATGCACGCCTTCACGTGCCAGCCTGCTTACCGGGCTTTATCCGCACAGTCACGGCCTGACGGAAAACAATCTGCAGCTTTCTGAGGATATTCCCTGTTTGCCAGAGATGATGGACACTTCGAATTATGCCGTTTCCTATCATGGAAAGTGGCACCTGGGCGATGAAATTTTCGCCCAGCATGGTTTCGAAGAATTCATCAGTGTAGAGGATGCATATTCGAGCTACTACAGCCCCGGAAGGGACCGCAGTAAGCGTTCTAATTACCACCAGTTTCTGGTCAAAAACGGCTACCGCCCTGCCAACGGCACGCTATTTGGCCGCGAGGAAGCCGCCCGCCTGCCGGAAGAGTTCGGAAAACCGGCTTTCCTGGCGCAAACAGCATCCCGCTTCATCCGCGAACACCAAAAACAACCTTTCATCCTGTATGTAAATTTTCTAGAACCGCATATGCCTTTCACCAGCCCGCGTGACAATCAATACGATCCCAAGCGCGTTCAACTTCCAGAGAATTTTAACGATATTCCCAACGCCGAGAACCCGTTAAAGACCAGACTATTCCAGAAAACCTATTATGAACGCGGGCTGGGGCTGCCGCTCAGAAGCGAAACCGACTGGCGGCGGATGATTGCCAACTATTGGGGGCTGTGCAGCCTGGTTGACACGCATGTAGGCACCATCCTCGATACATTAGAGGATTGCGGTCTGCGGGACAACACGATTATCGTGTTTACTTCCGATCACGGGGATATGATGGGCAGCCACCGATTAATTGCCAAGTGCGTGCAGTTTGAAGAAGCAGTGCGCGTGCCCTTCTTGCTGCGCTTACCCGGCCAATCTCAGGGCATGCACGTAAATCACAACGTCAGTCAGGTGGATATCGTGCCAACCTTGCTCGATTTACTGGGCCAACCTGTACCGGAACACCTGCAGGGCAAGAGCCTGCGCCCCTGGTTTGACCCGGCCGCAGGCGCCAGACCGGCAGAAGATGTCTTCATCGAATGGAACGGACATAATAACGGGTTTGGCGACGTCAGTGGAAAAGTTTCCATTCCGGAGCCAATGCTAGCTCTTGCATCGAAAGATGAAATCGTTCAAGCCACAACCGATCCGGTGCGCACGGTAATTTCTCCCGACGGCTGGAAGTTGAATTACAGCCCGGCTGGCGAACACGAATTGTACAACCTTTCGCAAGACCCTTACGAAACACACAATCTTGCGGCACAGCCCGACCAGCACACGCGAATACAAACGCTGCTTGAACGAATCCGGCGCTGGCAGGATCAAACCAGGGATACTGTTTCGATATGAAGCACCAGGGTTATTTAATCACATCATAGAATAACGGCAGCGGCGGGCAGGCCACATCGCTCCACTGGTAGGCGGCAAGAATGCGCGTCTTTGCAGCTCTCCAGGCGATCCTGACGGTTGGCATAAATTGTAAAAAGAGCTTCTCCTGCCGGAACAAAATCTCCCACTTTGCGGTGGACCACGATCCCGACCGCATGGTCAATGAGGTCCGTTTTCCGAGCGCGGCCCGCGCCTAATTCAACCGCTGTTTCCCCTATTTCTCGGGCATTGATGGCGCAGATATGACCGGCTAGCGGTGCAGCTACCGTTTCAATCAGCGGAGCCGTTGGCAGCAGTTCAAGATGATCCACATAGTTGACATCGCCGCCCTGGGCAATCACCAGGTCCCGGAATGCCTGCCAGGCCTGGCCGGATGCCAGCGCTGATTCAGCCATCAGACGTGCGCTTTCGATTCCCTCCGCTTTTTTCCCTAAGACCAGCATCTGGCTGGCAACGGTGAGGCAGTGTTCGGTAAAATCATCAGGCCCTTTACCATGCAGCGTATTAACCGCTTCGGTCACTTCCAGGGCATTGCCAATTGCGTTGCCCAAAGGCTGGTTCATATCGGACAGAAGCGCCACCACCTGGCGGCCGCTCAAACTGCCTATCGCTACCATCAGGCGGGCCAGGTGGCGAGCCTCGGATAATGTCTGCATGAACGCGCCCAGTCCAACTTTTACATCCAAAACAATAGCCTGCGCGCCGGCGGCTATCTTTTTGCTCATGACCGAAGAAGCGATCAACGGAATGGACTGAACAGTACCGGTAACATCGCGCAGGGCATATAATTTGCCATCAGCGGGTGCCAGATCGCTGGTTTGGCCGGTCAACACCAATCCTAATGACTTAAGCTGTGCCAGGAACTCTTCTCGGGTGAGGTTGGTCCGAAAACCTGGAATTGATTCCATTTTATCCAGCGTCCCACCGCTGAAACCCAGCCCCCTTCCGGACATCTTGCCCACCGCCAATCCACAGCTGGCAACAACCGGTTCGACAACCAGGGTCGTCTTATCACCGACCCCGCCGGTAGAATGTTTATCGACAGCAATCGGCACAACCCCGCTCAAATCCAGCATTTCTCCAGAATGAACCATAGCCATGGTCAGGTCGGTGGTTTCTCGATCCGACATCCCGTTTAATAATACCGCCATGGCCCAGGCGGACACCTGGTAATCGGAAATCTCGCCCTGGGTGAACCCCTGGACAAAGAAATTGATCTCTTCCTGGCTTAATTCACCCCGGTCTCGTTTCTTAATGATGATATCCACTGCGCGCATATCTTCTCCTGACTCAACATTGTCTGGTTAAATTATCTCACTTCTTAACCAGATTGGTCAATAACCATACAGGCCAACAAACTGCCAAGGGTTGTCCTTGAAAATTTGTTGGCCTGCTGCTTAAATTGGACCGGTGAAGGTTCGACCGGGTAAAGCAGTGTCAGATGTGGATTACTTTTTTAAGTTAATGGTTACTTTCCGGTTGGGTTCTTCGCCGATGCTTTCGGTCAGCACCTGGGGATGGTCGCGGAGTTCGAGATGAATGATCCGACGTTCGGCCGCCGACATGGGTTCCAGCACCTGGCGGCGTCCCGTATGGATGGCCTGTTCGGCCATTCGCCGGGCCAGTTGTCGCAACGAACGCTCGCGACGGACGCGATAACCCTGAACATCGATCATCAAAGGAGTCCAGTGGCCTAATTCCTTACCCACGATCAGGCTGGTTATGTACTGCAGTGCATTTAAAGTTTCGGACCGCCGCCCAATGAGGATACTTAAATCATCGCCTTGAATATCCACCAGGATGATCGGTTGATCATGCGAATCCTGAGGCTGGATGTAGCGGGACTTGACGGTAGCGCGGACTCTCATCCGCTCCAGGAGTTCCTCTACAATCTGTTGAGCTACCTGGATCGCATTTTCATCACCTTCTACTTCCTCAACTTCTTCAGCTTCTTCCTCATCATCCTCTAGTTCAGTATCTGTTTCTTCAAGCAATTCTTCCATGGATGAAGCCGCAACCGGCGGACGATAGTCTTCCACTTCCTCTTCCACTTCCTCGTCCTGATCCTGACCCACATCCAGATGAGCTTTTTTCTGTTTATCTTCTTCAGTAAGCACTCGCAGCCGGATGCGCGCCTGACGCACGCCTAATCCGAAGAGCCCTTTACTACCCGAATCTAACACTTCGACATCCACCGCATCTCTCGGAAGTCCCAGTTGATTCAATCCCTTTGAAACAGCCTCTTCAATCGAGGGAGCGATAATTTCAAGCGTGGTTTTTTCTTGATTCATAATTGCCTCAAAGTTATTCCAGCATGTTATTTATTCGGTTTTGGATTCATTTTCGTCGGTTTTTTGACGCCAGGTTTTGTGGCTTTCACCGTTTTGGTGGCTTTCGCAGACACTTTTCCGGTTTTCTCGGCTAAAGCCGGCTTCGCTTGTTGGGTCTTGATATCTTCCACTTGCTTTGTCTTTACCGCTTGCGGCGCAGACCTCCGCCTTTTTGCGGCCTGGGAGCAAGTTGGACCAGTTCAATTTTCCCAACAGCGCGTATTGACCAATACCAATCAGGTTCGAAGCCACAAAATACAGCGAGAGACCTGATGCCAGGGTCAAAGCCAACCAACCCATCAAAAAGGGCATGTAAATACTCATCATACCCGTCATCATTGAGGACTGTTTGTCCCCGGTTGTCGGCGGGCTCATTAATCGGGATTGGAAATAAGTGGTAACAATAACCACGATTGCCAGAATTGGAATTCCAAATGGAATACCGGGGATAAATAAGCGCTCAGGTTGGCCTAAATCCATCCACAAAAAATGACTGTTAAGGGGGAGCAAACTTGAGATGTTCAAAAACGAGGGGTAAATGTGCCGGCTCAGATTGACCATTTCGATTGGGGTATTGGCATTCGCCGCAATTAATGCCTGGTACAAACCAATCAAGATCGGGAATTGAATCACCGTGGGCAAACAGGATGCCAGCGGGTTTACGCCCAAATCTTTATACAACTCCATCTGAACCTGGGCCAACTTTTCTTTATCATTCTTATATTTGGCCTGCGCCTCCTTCCACCGCGGATCGGTTTGAAGCTTCTGCATCGCCGTGGTGCCTTTTAACTGCTGCACAGTCAACGGATGGGTCAGGAGGCGGATCAGGATCGTGAACAGGATAATGGCAACGCCTAAATTCCCAATCAACGAATAGATGAAAAGGAGGACATTTACAAACGGGGTAACAATCAGGGAATCCCACATAATTCATTCACCTTTACTTAATCGGTGCAAAGGTCCAACCTTTGCGGCCTGTGAAATCATAGGTAACCAATAAGGAGTCCCCTTTATCGACAGGTATGATGACACGATCGCCAAAAATGACTGGCGTACTGTACAGTTTACCATTACTCACTTTATCCGTCCAAGACTGCACACCAGTGAATCCAACCACAAAGACTTCGCCTGTTTCGCAGACATACACTAATCCATCCGGAATGGCAGCCGGTGTGGCGTAGACCGGTCCCGGAGCGTCACTGGACCAATCCAGAGAACCATCTTTGGCATTGACGGCAAAAACCTTATTGCTGATATCCCCAAAATACAGGACACCATCTTTAAGGTAAGGGGTGTTCCAAATCGCGCCATTGGCATCAAATTTCCAGGAAACAGAACCGGAAGTGCTGTTTACGGCGACGATCTGGCTGCCAATGGTGCTGACATACAGCATGCCATCCTCTGCCAGTACGGGTGCGGCCAGCATCGGGCTGCCGATATCGACTGCCCAAACCTGGCTGCCATCCTTGACATTAAGGGCATACAAGGTATGGTCCATCGAGGCCACATAAACGACCGAATTATCTTTGTTTGCCACAGCTGCGCTCCAAAAGGCAGCCTTTCCAGCGAACTTCCAAAGTTTCTTTCCGGTCAAATCCACAGCATAAACGGAACCTTCTCCATTGGGAGCGATAATAGTACTGCCGACAACGGTCGGGCTGGCGATATAGCGGCCTCTGGCATCAGCGAAGGTCCACTTTTCTACGCCATTGGCAGCATCCAGGCTGAAGAGCGTGTTTTGATAATCGCCAATGATCACCTGCCCATCAGCTAACGCTGGAATTGCGTAGAAAGACTTGGCAGAATCCACTTTTTCAGGATAGCGCCAGACCTGGGAGCCGTCAGAATGGATCGCGACCACGCCTGTTCCGGCGGACATGTACAGAACATCCTGTTCTACCATCCCGCTGGGAAAACCACCACTGATAATTGTGGTACAGGCAGACGACACCATAGCCACTATGATCAAAAGCATGAATATTGTGATTTTTTTGAGCTTCATGGGTCCTATTTTTACACCTGCGAAACCCGAATAGATTCCGGGGTTCAAAGACACTTATGGTACTGGGTCGTACCCTCCGGGGTTAAAAGGATTGCATCGCAGTACACGCCAAACGGCCATGAACGATCCTTTTATTGCCCCATGTTTATATATCGCCTGGTAACCATAGTGCGAACAGCTTGGATAGAATCGACAGGTGTTGGGCGGTAAAGAAGGTGAAATCACGGCCTGATAAAGGCGGATAATCGCCAGCAGAACGAGTTTTGGCAGGTTCCACAGGGTAACCGGTAATTCTTTCAGGCGCGGTTCATTTGGGTATTCGCTTTGTGAATCCACTTCTTTACCGTTCAACCATTAATCCAGCTTGCTTCAGCAGCCTGGCCACTCCAGAACGAATTTCGCTGTATTCCGCTTCGACTATGGGACGGCGCGCAACCGCGACCAGGTCCCAACCGGGGTACATATCAGGGATAAACTCATCAAAACAGGCTTTTAATCGGCGCCTAACCCGGTTGCGTTGGACGGCACCCCCTACAGTCTGGCTGGCCGTCACTCCGATTTTTAACTGCCCGGTCTGGTTGGGGAGAGATACCAACACAATAAGCGGGTGGGCATACGATTTTCCTAAACGCCGCACCCGCTTGAAATCTGTTGATCGGGTCAGGCGAAACCTTCGTTTCACCCATAACCTGTCTGTTTCATATCGATTGAACAGAGCGTTTCCCCATTAAACAACCAGGCTGGATCCAGCCTGGGGGGATCCTTCTACCAACGGATCCGTTTGACGTGGTTATTCATCGTGACAGTCAGGCTGCGACGACCACGCGCCCGCCGGCGTTTTAAAACATCGCGCCCATCCTGGGTCGCCATACGCTGTCGAAAACCGTGCACCCGCAGTCGTCGATGGATTTTCGGTTGATAAGTCCGCTTTGGCATGCCTCTTCCTTTCTAATTTAAAGAATTCTAACGCTCCGTGAAACATCACGAAAGTTTATTATATCACAATACCTTACCCATTTTCCCATCGGTTTCAGTGTCGGCACAGAAAAGCTTGATCAACTGTTTGGCACCTTCGCTATCGGTAACCGCCAACACTTCATCCCCCTCCTCAAAAACCGTCACCCCCCGGGGAACGATGATGTCTCCCTTGCGGATGATACCGGCGATGACACAGTGCTCGGGTAGTTTCAGATCTTTAATCGCGACTCCGATTGCCAGCGCCCCGGCAGGAATCTTTTCTTCCACCAGGGAATAATCACCGCGCCGCAGTTTGAGCAAAGTCATCATGTCGCCCATTGACATTTCCTCTTCAATTAAATGGGACATGATTTCAGCCTGGTTCACGGCTACATCCACATGAAAGGTATCGCTGAACAGCCAGGAATGTCCAGGGTTATTTACCCTGGCGATCGTACGGCGAATACCGTAGAGAGTCCTGGCGATGTAACACAATACCAGGTTATCCGCATCATTGGTTGTGACAGCCGCTAAAACAGTGGCTTCCTCAATTCCAGCCTGTTCTAACACATTTATATCGATCGGACTACCTTGAAAAATGATTTCTGTGGGCAATTCTCGATGGATCCGCGATAACACATCCTTGCGATCGTCAATAACGCGCACTTCATGATCCTGCTTGATCAAGACACGCGCCAGTTGAGACCCGGTTCGTCCGCCACCTACCACGATCACAAACATATCACTTCTCCTCCCAATCCAGCCCCAACTTTTCGCTTACACTTTCAATGCCTGCCAGGGTTGCACTGATGACCAGCACGTCACCGTTTTCGAGAATTGTTTCAGGGGTAGGCAAAAAGGCCCTGCCGGCTCGGGTGATAGAAACCGACAGACAGTTCTGGTTGGACACCAATTTGCCAAGTTTTTGGTTATGCCAGGTCTCTGGAATGGTCACCTCAAAGAATTCTACTTCCCCATTACCCGCCGAAAAAACCATGCGCAGTTCAGAATGATAAATCAATTCTTCCAGACGCTGGGCAGCCCAACCTGTGGCGCTGATTACCTGCAAGTTAAAAGCCTCAAATAAGTTGCGGTTATTGGGATCAAAATTACGGCTGACCACGTTTTTCACATTGTAATCGGTCCGGGCCATATGGACAGCCACAATATTGACCGAATCACTCTCGGTGACTGACGCCACAGCATCGCAGGTCTTGATACCGGCCCGTTCTAAAACATCCTGGTTCAGTCCATCACCCTGATACAAACGTCCCACAAAATCCGAAGGAAGGTGGTTAAACGCCTCGTCTCGCTGATCGATCACGGCGACATCATGTCCGCGTTTATACAGCCGGTAAGCCAGCTCAGAACCCATCCTGCCACATCCAATGACAATCACTTTCATGACAACCTCATTATCAACCCGCTTTACAGGTTTCAATCCACCTGATAGGGAACTTCAGTAATCACAATTCCGCTGCGATTGAGCAGGGCATTGCGCAGCTCATCGGCAGTTCGGGCGTGTAAAGCTTCCGTCCAAATATGTTTCGGTACAAATTGCGGCACCACAATTGTGATCACCTCATTCGGTTGGCGCTGGTCATCCAAACGTTCGATATACTCCAGAAGCGGCTCTATAAACAGACGGTAAGGTGAATCCAAAATCACCAGGCGATAACCGTCGCCCCATACCTCCCACTTCTCCCGAATTTTCTCCGATTCTTCTGGATCGATGGAGACATGCAACGCAGTAATATCATCCGAAAGCATGCGCGCGTAGCGCAAGGCTTCCATTGTCCCACGGTGGACACCGCCCATCGCCAGAATTACCCGGTGACGAGGGTTGCGAACCGGCGCGCCATAATTGTCGAGTGAAAGCCGTTGTGCCAGATCTTTGTAATGGACATGAATGCCCCAGAATATCCCCACCAGGATCGGTGTCACCAGAATAATGATCCAGGCGCCATCCGCAAATTTGGTAATGGTGAAAACCATGGTCACAATGAAAGTACATACGGCGCCAAAACCATTGATCGCCATCTTGTTCTGCCAGTTTTTCTCATAACGCAGGGTGGAACCTTGTTCGATGAGCTCTTCCCCTGGCTTAAGATGGCCACATTTCCACCAACGGCGTGCCATGCCGCCTTGCGCCAGGGTAAAGGAAATGAATACACCAATAGCATACAACGGGATCAGACGCGAAACGCTGGCTTGAAACACGACGATCAGGGCACTGGCAATTAATGCCAGGGCTACGATCCCACGCGAATAAACCAGGCGGCTGCCGCGGTAAGTCAGTTGGCGAGGTAAAAAGCCGTCATTGGCAGTCAGGGCACTCAACCTGGGAAAACCGTTGAATGCCGTATTGGCAGCCATAATCAAAATGACCGTCGTACCGCCAATCAAGAACAGGTAAAAGATGTCCCGGCTGGCAAAAACCGTCCGTCCTAACTGAGAAATCAATGTTTCTTCTTCGGAGGGTACGGCGCTTATATACTCGGCCAGATAAGTTATGCCAAGCATTAATGAACCGAGGATGACGGACATCCAGATTAATGTGACCCCGGCATTCCGACTGCGGGGCTCTTTAAATGCAGTTATACCGTTGGATATTGCTTCCACCCCGGTTAAAGCAGTGGTGCCGTTGGCAAAAGCCCGCAGGATTAAAAATAATGAAAGCGGCTGCATTTCGTGAAGCAGCTGTATCGCTGGAGGATCGGCCAGCTGCCCTAGCTGACCGGTGATCAAACGAAAGAATCCAACGCCCACGGTCAGATACATCATGGCAATGAAAAAATAGGTGGGGATGGCAAATGCGGAACCAGCCTCGCGCACGCCACGCAGATTGATAACGGTCATCAATACGACCATGACCACCGCGATCAATACCCGCAGGTCAAATAATCCTGGAAATGCAGATACGATTTGGGCCACACCTGAAGAAACCGACACTGCGACCGTCAAAATATAATCCGTGAGCAGTGCTGCCGCCGCGATCAGAGCCGGAAAATCTCCAAGATTATCTCGGGCGACAATATAGGCCCCGCCCCCACCAGGATAAGCCTGTAAGATCTGTTCGTAAGAAAGGATTAAGATCGCCAGGAGCAGAACGATGGTGATGGATATCGGGAAGGCAAAGCCAACTGAGGCTGCACCTGCCAGCACCAGAATAGTCAGCATTTCCTGGGTGGCATACGCCGTAGATGATAATGCGTCGGAGGCAAAAACAGCCAGACCGATTAATTTACCAATGGTTTGATGCGGTGCATCTGCGGTTTGTAACGGTCGTCCAATCAACCAGGAACGAAATGATTTGGGCGGCTTGTATTCGGTCTCACGCCTTTGTACCGGCGTGCCTCGGTCATCATCGATATTCATACTGCCCTTTATGCGCTCGAATTTGAGCGGCAAAGGATGGATTATACCGAATCGCTATTTCAACGTCAATGAGGACGATTAAAGTTGGACAAACTGTATAACCCCTCGCGGTTATCCTCATTTCAGCAGTTGCAATTAAGTAGATTAACTATGATAATTATAGTGAATTTTTTACAGAAAAGGAAATAGTATGAGTGAACATCAACGTCAACCAACAAGCATCGCGATCGTCGGAGCTGGAAATGTTGGCGCCACCTTTGGTTACGCAATTGTGACCAGCGGTCTGGCTTCAGAAATTGTTTTAATCGATGCCAATCGAGAACGGGCAGAGGGCGAAGCCATGGATCTCAACCATGCGGTACCCCTGCACCGGCCCTGCCGCATTTTCGCAGGGGATTATGCAGATTGCGCCAATGCCGCTATAGTGGTCGTCACCGCCGGTTCGGCGCAAAAGCCCGGAGAAACCCGGTTGGATTTGACCCAGCGCAACACCGAGATATTCAAGCAAATTATTCCTCAAATCACAAAATACAACCGCAACGGAATCATCTTGATTGCTTCTAATCCGGTGGATGTGTTAACCTACGCGGCGATTAAAATTTCTGGCCGGCCAGCCTCGCAAGTCATCGGCTCCGGCACAATTCTGGATTCAGCTCGCTTCCGTTACCTGCTCAGCCAGACATTTGGCGTCGACCCGCGCAGCGTGCATGCCTATATCATTGGCGAACACGGCGACAGCGAAGTTCCGGCATGGTCGTTGGCCAATATCGCCGGTATGAATCTGGCAGAATTTTGTGCGGCCAACAACGAGGGGTGCGATGATCCGGTGATGGATAATATCCTTGAAAAGACTCGCCGGGCGGCCTATGAGATCATCCAACGCAAAGGGGCCACCTTTTACGGGATTGCCAGCAGCCTGCTGCGCATCGTCGAGACGATCTTGCGCGACCAGAGCACGGTCTTAACCGTTTCCAGCTTAATTCAAGACCAATATGGGATTTCAGATGTATGTTTGAGCTTGCCCACGATCATCGACCGGGGTGGGGTCGAAAAAGTGTTAAATTTGGATCTGGACGAGGAAGAATTAGCTGGTTTACGGCATTCAGCAACCATATTGCGAGACACGATCCAGCAGTTAAAATTATGAGCTGATTTGGCCTAAAAGCCCACCGGTTGAGGAAGCTTTTATTTCAACTTGCGAGATCTCATTCCATCTTCTCTGCTGCGATCTGGCAAAGACCCGCAGGTAGTTATCTGTCAGACCTTCCATCTTCCAACCATCCGGACCCAACCCGCCGGAAGATTCCCATAAAACCGACAGGGTCTGTCCCACGAATCCCCGCCGGTATTTCTCTGCCGATTCTGCCAGAACTGCGCGCAGCAGCGCATTGCGCTCTTTTCGAATGGGTGAAGGGACTTGATCCGGGTAGCGCGCCGCGGCTGTACCCGGTCGAGGTGAAAACGTAAAAACATGCCCGCCGGCGAAACGCATAAAGCGCACAAAGGCCATGCTTTCCGCGAATTCATCGTCGGTCTCGCCGGGGAAGCCTGCAATGACATCAGTGGTAACAGCCAGACCTGGTACGCTGGACCTGGCAGCCTCAACCAGGCGGGCGAAGGATTCAGGGGTCACTTTGCGCGCCATACGTTTAAGGGTCGCGGCTGCACCCGATTGCAGCGGTAAATGCAGATGCCGGCAGAGGCGATGGTCATTCCACAACGAAAAGAAGTTCTCGTCAAGATCCCAGGGTTCCAGGGAAGATAATCTTAATCGGATGATATTCGATTCTTTGAGAATGGCTTCGATCAGGTGGCGTAAGGATAAAGGGTGTTCTAAATCCTGGCCCCACGATCCCAGGTGAACGCCAGTCAGGACAATTTCTTTCGACCCTCCCGCCAGCGCCCGGCGAATATCCTGGAGGACGTTTTCAGCCGGGATGCTGCGTCCCTTCCCTCGCGCCAGACGGGTGACACAAAAAGTGCAAAAATTATCACAGCCGTCCTGAACCTTGATAAAGGCTCGCGTACGCAGATGAATACCCGGCAGAGGTTCGCGCGCCAACGGTTCCAGGTCCATTTCTTCTACCGGAATCTGAAGCACATCTGCGACCAGATCATCTTTATCCAGGTTTTTTACAACCCGTTCCACACCAGGAATGGCGGCTGCCCCTTTGGGATCCAGGGTAGCCCAACATCCAGTGGCTATAATGGCCGCTTGACCGGAACGGTGTGCCTGACGAATCTTTTGCCGTGAATCCGAGGCAGCCTTTGTTGTTACGGCGCATGTATTGACCACGACATAATCCGCGCCGGAAGAGCTGTCCACGATTTCGTGCCCAGCCGCGCGAAATTGCAGGGCTATACGTTCAATTTCACTTTGGTTTAGGCGGCAGCCGATTGAATCTAGAAAAACTTTCATACCATTAAGGTTTGCTCACGATAAAATTATCAAAGAAAATATCCACGCCAGGGCTGGCATTGGTGCCAGCGATCACACCTACCTCCCCGGCAGCAAAACTGGAATCTTGCGCCTGGGCAATACTTTCGCCATTTACCGCCAGGGCCAGAGTCTGGCCCACACAATCTGCTTGCAAGTGGTTCAATGCTTCACCCTGACGAATGGCTTGTGAATAGACCAGTTCGGTTCCGTTCAACACGTTGTACTTGCCATCTTCTACTTTGATGATCCCGGCATAACCGTCACTGCTGATAAAAAACCCATAAAAATTGTTTCGATCCTGATAACGGCAAATCAAGCCAAAATCATTATCGTTTGGTCCGGCCAATTTTATCGCATCTACTTCAATTTTGGCATCCACAAAGCGCTTTCCCGGCCGGGACCAATAATCAAACTGCTGGTCCTGCACTAAAATGCGCAAGCCGCCATTTTGATAGGCCACAAATGATCCATTCGCATCTGTCCAGGTCTCCCAACCGCTTTCGGGATTGGAAAAGTCGTCTGCATATATTGCATTGGGGAGCGGCGTACCATTAATACTGAAGGGAGTACTTTCTACGGAATTCGAACAACCAACGAGACCCCAGAGCATGCTCATAAGCAAAACGACCTTAAAGAACCTTTCCATAACCACCTCCGGAAATGTCCAGGGTGTGGCGGCTAAAGCCAATTTTACCACTCCTGGCAAGGATCCAAAGACCTCGCCGGCTCAAGGGGTGCCAAAAAAGCGTGCCAACAGCCGTTTTGCCACCAGGTTGGCTTCTGATTCCTGTCCAACCGGCCGCGCAGCGAGCGCCAGATGATACTCGGCCCAATCCATGCGACCCTGGCGAAGATACAGTTGGGCCAGATGAAGCCGCGCTGGCGCGTAATCGAGGTCTTTAGTGATGGCTTGTTGCAAGAAACGTTCCGCGCTAATTTCGTCCTGCTGGGAATCCATGACCTGACCCAAAATATCAAGGTTCGCCGCATCCTCAGGCGCCAGGGCCACAGCCTGGCGAGCTGCCGGCAGACCAATTTCTCGGATCTGCAATTCGTTATTGACACAATATTGGGCTGCCAGACGCCAGATAATCGGGTTTTCCGGCTCAATTCTGGTAGCAGCCAGGTAATACTCCAGTCCTTTTTGAATATTATGCAAATCGGCGTAGGTATTTCCGATTTCGATCTGCCAGATCGCACGGTCTGGTTCGAGGTTGGAGGCCTCGGTAAAGCGTTCGAGGGCCTGAGTCAAATCCCCCTGCCGCCGGTAGTTAACCGCTGCCAGTGCCAGGATCACGGGAGAATCTGGCTCTAATGCCAGGGCTCTTTCCAGATCAGGGTTGCCATCCTGGTGCAGCTGCTGCCTGGCTTCACTGGCGAAAGCCCAGGCCTGCGCATACTGCGGGTTGAGTGTTTCTGCTTTTTCAAACGAAACCAATGCCAGGCTCCACGCGCCAATACTGCCCAAAGCACGCCCGATTTCCACCTGACGAGATTCCGGTGGAGAACCGGAGGTCGATTTCGATAAGGCCTGGAGAAGGATGGAAACATTGGCCGACCATCCGGTGTCCAATTTGGATGCCGCTGTTAACGCGGTCTTTGCCCCTGACTCATCAAACGGGAGGGAAGACAGCCCCAACATATAAGCCGCCCGACCATCTTTTGGGTAGGTCGCCCACCAGAGTCTCGCCCAGCGCGCCGCTTCCTCTACCCATCCTGTTAACAGCCGCAGATTTACCGCCCGTTGGTACGTTTCCACCGGTGCCCGGTGCTGTTCCATCAGCGGAGTCCAGGTTTTTATGGCATCATCCCAACGTTGAACGGACCAGTAAGCCTCTCCCAGGGTTAACACACCGGCATCATCTAATTGGTTAAGGTTTTTGGCTCTTTCCAGGTTAATGATCGCCAATTGGCCGTTACCGCTGCGTAAGGCCATACTACCCGCTTGCTGCCACAACCCGGACCGCCAGGGTTCCCATTGGGCCATGGATTCTAAAAATTCAACCGATTTTTCGGGCTGATGAAGCTCCTGGGCCGAACTATCGCTGAGTAATACGTTTTGTAATTCCCCAGCTCTTGGCGCCACCAATAATGCCACCGCCGCCAGAAAGGGCAGAATGATGCGCATGCGTATTGGAAATTCAGGAGTGGCAGGCATGGTTTTGTAGAAAAATGCTGGAAATCCTATTTCTTGGCGAGTATCATTCCGGTAGACTTACGAATCGCGAAGCCGCCAGCGGTGGAAATTTCTTTGGCCAGTTCATTTCGGGTTCGCACCTTTAATTCCTCATCCCAGGCGGGAAGGTTCCACAAGCCCCACATCGACCCGATGTAGTCAACCAGGGGCTCGATTTCGGTTACCCAGAGCGAGTCCGGGTAAATTTTTACCTCAAATTTAGAGAAGGCCTCGGAGAGATGCGCAAGGCCGTTCTCCAGGCCAAACCTGGCGGCACTGCCGCTCTCGGGTATATAGGTTGGTACGATCCGGCGCACCAGGTCGTGCAATTCCTGCATATGCCCGAGTCCATTGGTCGCGGCTGCCAAATGTCCCCCAGGCCGCAATACCCGGCGAATTTCAGCGACGGCTCGCTGGATAAGCGGAACGTGATAGAGCATGTGATTGGCAGTCACCACATTGAAAGTGCCCTTCGAAAAGGGGATGTTCTGGGCATCCGCGCAGAAAAACTCAAACCGGGCATCATCTTGCAGTGCCGCTTCCGCGGTCTTTGCCATACCTTGCGACAGGTCAAAACAAACCACGCGAACTCCCTCGGGCAGGTGATTGCGCTGTGAGACCCACAGAGTCGCCGGCCCACACCCCACATCCAGCACCCTGTCACCGGCCTGGATGCCCAGGGTCTCGAACTGCCAACGATACCAACCATACGAGTTGGTGCTGAAACGCTGGTGAATGTTCACCCGTGCAGACAGATTACCGGCGTTTTTATATTGATTATTTCTTAAGTAATCCTGATTGGAAATGCTTTCCATAGTTTCACCTTAAGCGATTCTACCATTCTCCACCGTTTTCCAGCATAGGGCGACGACCTTTCCCTTGACAATTAGCCCATACCGGTTGACAATTTGCCCGTAACTGTTTTTCATAATTTTGGAGGATGCGATGAAGATACGAAAATACGGGCTGATCCTGCTGGTTTTTATCACTACGATGGCTCTCATGGCTGGATGTGGTGGTCAGACGGCCCAGACCCCAACGGTGGACCCTAAAGTAGTTTACACCGAAGTTGCACAAACCGTGCAAGCTCAGATTACCAACAATGCCAAATTAACCCCAAAGCCGACCAATACACCCATGCCCATCGAAACCGAGGGACCTACCGCAACGCTGCGTCCCAGCAGCACGCCCATAGGCGAAGGCACCCTGCTGCCGAGCCTCACACCCGGAGATGGTACGGTTCCGACTGTACCGTCTGGCGGAGCCACGCAGCCCCCTGTGGTCTCCCCGGATAAAATGGAGTATATATCACAGTCTGTCGCGGATAATTCGACATTTCAACGCAATGAAAGTTTTACCCAGGTCTGGACGCTGAAAAACATCGGCACAACCACCTGGGATAATACTTATCAGGTGCGCTTGTACGCTGGACCTGGTTTTAACAGCAAAGACGGCTCGATTGGACAGGTGGTCGGTCCTGATACATTGGCCAAAATCTCGGTTAACATGCGCGCGCCAGGTGATCAAGGCGAATATACCAGCGTGTGGGTAATCACCAACCCGGATGGCAGAAATTTTGGCTCCTTTACCCTGACAATCAAAGTGAAATGATGGCCGATTGCTGTGATGAAAGATCTGAAGTCTGAAATTTTAGCCGAGGCCAAGCGCCTCGGCTTTCTTCTCGCAGGTGTGGCCTACCCGGACCCGCCTGGCACTTATCCAACCTATGAAAAATGGCTGGATGCCGGAAACCATGCCGGTATGGCTTACCTGGCAACCGAACGGGCACGCCTGCGCCGCTCTGACCCGCATTTCATCCTGCCGGAAGTTAAATCAATCCTGGTTTTGGGCTTTCCATACCAGGCCCCGGCTGCTGATCCCGGGTTATCGGACCCTGCGCTGACCGGGAAGATCGCGGCTTACGCCGCCGGGGAGGATTATCACAACACCATTCCACCGCTGCTGGAGAAAATCGTCCATTTTACCCAGGAAATGGCCGGTCAGCCGGTAATCTGGAAGGGATACACCGACACTGGCCCCATTCTGGAAAGAGAGTTTGCCATGCGCGCAGGCCTGGGTTGGATTGGAAAGAACAGCTGCCTCATCTCACCCAATTTTGGCTCCTATTTCTTGTTGGCAGAAATTCTCTGGGATCTACCTTTGGATCCGGATTCGCCGGTCAGGCACGATTACTGCGGATCGTGCACCCGCTGTATCGATGCCTGCCCTACAGACTGTATCTTACCCGACCGCACCCTGGATGCCAGGCGATGCATCTCAACACTGACCATCGAAAACAAAGGCGAAATCCCGCTCGAATTACGTTCTCTGACCGGAAGCTGGGTTTTCGGTTGCGATATTTGCCAGCAAGTCTGCCCCTGGAATATACGCTTCGCATCCGCGCGGCCCGAAACGGCTTCTCCGGTCTCACCCGAGGCGCAGTACGCGGATTTAACCGTCGAGCTTGCGCTTACGCCGCAATCGTTCAATCGAAAATTCCGCAACCGCCCAATCCTACGCGCCAGGCGGCGCGGGTACCTGCGCAATATCTGCACGGCTTTGGGTAACCTGGCAGCCCCGGGCGCGGTGGCAAACCTGCAGAAGGTATTAATGACGGAAACGGAAAGTTTGGTGCGCGCACACGCTGCCTGGGCATTAGGCCAGACAGGTGGGCCCAGATGCCTACCAGGCATTAATCGCTGCCCGTGAAACTGAAAAAGAACCCCAGGTACGCAAAGAAATCGAAAAGGCCCTGCAAAGATTCTAAAAACCTTTCTGAAAATTAATTCCAGGGGCGTTTTTTTGCACCACTTCGTGGTGCAAAAAAACGCCCCTTAGATATTTTCAGGATAAATACTACGGCAGCCAGGCCGGTAAAGCCGCATCGGCAGCGATCATCCGGGCGGTGGCATTGGCCTGGTTCCAGATCCAGATTTCCGGTCTGGCAGCGGAAGATCCAATTCTGAAACGCTGGTAAAGGATCTGTGTGCCTCGCGGATCCCAACTGTAAGCACCGTGAGTATAGGTATATTCGTCGGTAATCGCGATTTTTTCCGAGCCGTCCGGGCGCATCAATTCCAACTGGGTGCTGTAGCTGCCATTATGATAACGCAGACTGACCACAACCCAGCTTCCATCGGGGTTGGGCACCGGAACGCCCAAATCTTCCTGGGTTTGGAGTTGGGAAAATAAACTATCCACCTGGTCGGTGTTTAAATCCACCTTGTAATCGCTGCCAAAAGGCAAGGTCTCACTACTCACCAGGTCGCCGTACCACAACTGGCTGCCATCCGCAGTCCAGGCCCCCACTACCCCTAATTGTGAACTCAATAAAAGATCCTTTCCACTGATCGTATCCAGTACATGGATCACGTGCGCGGACTGATCAAAAAATGCCAGGCGCGAGCCATCCGGCGACCAGGAGGGATCTTCTCCGCTGATCATTGGATCTTGAAACAGGGGGGTTGTGTTTCCGCTTGGCAGGTCTAAGGTCCAGATGCGTGGGTTGGGTGAGTATGTCTCACCTTGCGCCACCGATAATCTTCTCCGGCTATACGCAATCGTCTTTCCGTCCAGTGACAATACGGGTTGGATACAGCTATCACCGCCACAAGCCAGCACCTGGCGGTCATTTTCGCCATCCCGGTCGATGGTATGGAGGTCATTACCTTGCTGGGAATTCTCGATCGAATAGACAATCGTCTGCCCATCCAGGCCAGGAGAAAAATCATACACTTTTCCACCCGTGTTGGTGATCTGGATTGCATTTTTACCATCCTGGTCAATTCGCCATATTTCGCTGCTGCCGACCGTTGGGGAAAGATAAATAATCTGCGGCGAGCGGATTTTCACCACCCAGCTGGTCTCCTGGCGGATGACCTGCCCATCCTCAGCTTCAGCCCCGGAATCAAGCCGAAAAGTGACCTGGGTACCCGGCGCCAGCGCCCTGGCGGGCCAGAACCACATGGTTTGCCCCTCCCAATTAAAGCGACCCTCCACCGGCGGATCGCTGTGCCAGCGCTGCTGGACACTCTCAGCCCGCATGGCCTGGCTGAAACGAATGCCAACCGGTCCACGCTCCCCCACTTCTTCCCTGACCAGCTCAGGTGGGCGCAGTCCCAATAAATTGGCAGCCAGCGCAGCCGCTGCCAGGCCAAGCGCCAGCACAATGATGATCGTAATCACCAGGCGGTCAAAATGGCTGGTTAATCGGTTCATGGAAACAAATACGGCTGGTCCGGTTCCTGGATCGGGAGGACCTGGTCGGCATTAATTACCGGAACTGCCTGACCATCCAGTTCACCAGAAGCTATGCTTCCTTGAACGCGCACCCAGTGATTATTCTCCAGGGCAGCAGACTGCTGCCAGTTAACCGTGATTCCGATGGCAGTTGCATCCGCAATACAGCAGGCGATCGCATAACGTCCGATTAAAAATTGGTTCGCCTGTAATCGTGGATCATGGTACACAAATCCGATGACATCGACCGGTTCTGCGTTCAAGGATTGCGGGTTGGATTGGGCATGAAAAGCTCGAATCCAATCCAACACCGTGCGCTGAGCCGCGGGACGGTCCAAAGCCTGGACATTGGTCGTGTTTTGTATGGTGAACGGCGAGCTGACCGTGATCCCGCGATTCGGTAATGCACTTGTGCCCAAAGCACGCGCCGGGATGAGCACGCCCAGCAACAGCGGGATTACCATCCACATTAAATTTATGCGGGATCCGGGGCTGACGGAAGGCAGATTTGATTCCTGACCCTCTTCTCCCAATGCGGCGCTTTTTTTACGCTCCTGAAAGATCAACTGGGCGCTGATAATCAGGAGAATCCCGGCAATCAAAACCAATAGGACGAAACGCTGGTTGATATATAAGAGAATTTTTCCGCTCCAAACTTTTTCCAACAGAAAGAACCCGACCAGGGCCAGGATCAAGGCTTGAAACGTCCGATACCGTCGAGTTTCCATACCGCTGTCCTTTAAAACAAATTCCACAGCGCCGTGCTGACCAGGGTAAGCAGCAGCGGTAGAAATACCAGGTATACCACGCCGCGCCTGCGAAAAACACGGGTGAACATCCAGGTACTCTTAATATCCACCATTGGGCCGTAGACCAGGAAAGAGAGCAGCGCGCCGGTAGAAAATTGGCCAATAAACGCCAGGGCAATAAATGCGTCTACCGTGGAGCATACGGAGAGCAGCACGGCGATGGCAGCCATAACCACGACCGAAAGCACCGGGCCGCGCCCAAGGGATGCCAGGAACTGTTGGGGAACAAAAGTCTGCAGCAAGGCTGCCATCATGGCGCCGATCACTAAATAACGGCCCATTTCAAAGAATTCATCGCCCGCGATGACCACCACCCGCCGCAGCCGCTGCCCAAAAGGGACAACCACCGCCGGATCCCCCAGGGATACGGTGAGCGGTGTCGCATCCAGCTGAACCGGCAGAGGATCGCGCAAAATCTGGTTGACATCCGGCTGCAGCGAGAAAACCAGGCCGGTAATCAGCGCCACACCCAGGGAAAGGGCAAGCCTCCCCCAAAAAACCGGGCTGAAACCAAAGGCGGCATAGGTGCTGGCAATCACTACCGGATTAATGACCGGTGCTGCCAGTAAGAATGAAATTCCTAAAGCGCTGGGGACGCCCTTTTGAAACAGACGCCGGGTTAATGGAACCACACCGCATTCACAGACCGGTAAAAACAGCCCTAACAGGCTGCCGGCGAGGGCCGCCAGAAAGGGCTGGTGCGGTACAATCTGCGCCAGTTCTTCACGCTCAAAAAAAACCTCCACCAGTCCGGAAGCCAGGGTGCCCAGCAGGAGAAACGGCACGGCTTCGATAAAGATTCCCAGAAATACGGAGGTAAATTGACTCAGCAGGTCGAATAAAGTGCTCATTGATTAAAAATGGGGTTCTGAAAGGCCATGGAGACCTGCCAAAACCCCAACATCTACCAGAAACGAAATCGTTTTAGGGTACCTTCGTGGCGGTTGCTGTACTCGTCGGCGCCGGTGTGCTGGTTTTAGGCAGCGGGGTGTCCGTCGTCGTGGGCACCGGTGTGGCGATATTGACCGGGATCACAAGCTTCTGCCCGGCCACCAGCAAATTGGGATCATCCATTTTGTTTTGGGTTTGTATTGCCAGTTGGGTGCTGTTAAACTGCAGGGCGATGCCGCGCAAAGTGTCATTCGGCTGAACCGTATATTCAAACAAAGTTCCTGGGGCAAGTTTGCTCACATCCACCGGTGTGGCTGTCGGCACGACCTGCCCGGGCGCCGGGATCATAATCGTCTGGCCGGTGGTGATCGGGCATTGGCCTGCCGGAAAACCATTGAGCTCCAGCAAAGTGTTTAAATCCACCTTGAACTTAGCTGCGATATCCCAACAGTTGTCATTCTCCAGCACTTTGTACTCAAATGGTCCCGTTGGGGTCAGGGTGATGGTCGATGTTGGCGTTAAAGTAATTGTCGCCGTTTGGGTCGTTGTCGGCGATGGCTGGGTAGCCGTTGGCGTAGTGGTATTCGTTGGCGGGATTTCGGTGGGGGTTGCCGTGGGTACAGGGGCGAATCCACCGGGTCGAAGCGCCAGGACGAGGATCACCACGCCGGCAATCACCAGGAGACCAGCCAGACCACCAATCACATATGGAGTCAGGCGCTGGCGCCTTTTATATGAATCAATTACATTTTGAGGATTGCTTCGCTTAGCCATATATTTTCCTGAGTAGAATATTTTGCCGCAAAACCGGTGTCGTTTCAACCGGTTCGCGACTCCTGATGTGCAGGGAACTGCTGCCTGCCTGAAGGTTAATTTTCATTCTACCTGATATTCGGTGATTTAGCGAGAGGCTCCATTTGATGGTTATCGACCAGATAATGTTTTAAATATTCACCCGTGTAGGATTCTGGTATTCGGCAAACTTCCTCGGGGGTCCCCACAGCAACCACCTCCCCACCTCGATCTCCGCCCTCCGGTCCCAGATCTATGATGTAATCGGATACTTTGATGATGTCCAGATTATGCTCAATGATCAACACCGAATTTCCGGTCTCCACCAGGCGCTGCAAAACCTCGATTAAAAGATGGACGTCTGCCGCATGCAGCCCAACCGAAGGCTCATCCAGCACGTACAATGTCTTGCCAGTCGCTCGCCGCGACAGCTCGCGGGCCAGTTTGACCCGCTGGGCTTCACCCCCGGAAAGGGTGGGGGCCGGCTGGCCGATACGTACGTAACCCAGGCCAACTTCTGAAAGGGTTTTCAGCTTTGAAACGATGCCTGGGAATGCACTGAAAGTTTCCAGACCCGTTTCGACGGTCATATTCAGGACGTCGGCAATAGACAGCCCCTTGAATTTGACCTGCATGGTCTCCCGGTTGAAACGCGCCCCATGACAGACATCGCATGGCACATAAACATCCGGTAAAAACTGCATTTCAATGCGCAGCTGTCCCTGGCCCTGGCACGCCTCGCAGCGGCCGCCATGCACATTGAATGAAAAGCGGCCGGCTTTATAACCGCGCATTTTGCTTTCTGGCAGTTCTGCGAAGAGGGCCCTGATTTCATCGAACATACCGGTGTAGGTTCCAGGATTGGAGCGCGGTGTGCGTCCGATCGGCGATTGGTCAATATTGATAATCTTATCCAGCAGGTTTATACCTTCGATCCGGTCGTAATCGCCAGCCTGGGTATGCGCCCCATGCAGTTCGCGCGCCAGGACGTTATACAGAATATCGACCATCAGGGTTGACTTTCCCGACCCGGAAACCCCGGTAATGCACACCAGCTTTCCCAGTGGAATATCTACGGTCAGGTTCTTAAGGTTGTTGGCCCGCGCCCCCAGGATGCGTAAGTGTTTGCCATTGCCCATGCGGCGAATTGTTGGGAGAGGAACCTGCAAGCGCTGGGATAAATAAGCGCCGGTTAGCGAATTTGGGTTTGCCAGAATCGCTTCGACCGGACCTTCGGCGACCAGCTCACCGCCATGCTCACCCGCGCCTGGCCCCAGGTCGATGATCCAATCCGCGGTACGGATCGTCTCTTCATCGTGCTCCACTACCAACACGGTATTGCCCAGATCGCGCAAATCCTTGAGGGTTTCCAGCAAACGGGCGTTATCGCGGGGATGCAATCCAATCGACGGCTCATCCAGCACATACAGCACGCCCATCAAGCGCGCGCCGATCTGGGTAGCCAGGCGGATACGCTGGGCCTCCCCGCCGGAAAGCGTGGTGGCTGAGCGCTGCAGGGTCAAATAATCGAGGCCCACATTGACCAGGAATCCCAGGCGATCCTCAATTTCTTTGATGATGCGCTCGGCAATCTTTCTATCTCGGGGATTTAACGGAGAGTCAGGCCCTCCCAGGTGGCGCGCCCAGGCCAGGGACTGCAGTACCGGCCATTTGGTCACCGCAACAATGTTAAACTGATCGACGGTCACTGCCATGGCTTCCTGGCGCAGACGATTCCCCTGGCAGGTCGGGCAGGGCCGGTCGCTCATATATTCCGCGATTTTATTGCGAATATAGTCTGAGTTGGTATCGCGGTAGCGGCGTTCCAGGTTTGGAATCACCCCTTCGAAAGCGGCGGAAAAAGTGGATTCGCGTTCGCGACCTTGAATGTGAACTTTTACTTCCTGGGAGCCCGTCCCATATAAAATCAACTTATATTTCTCGGGATCGATGGTGCTCACCGGGGCATCCATATCGATATGGTAATGGTCGCACACGGCTTCCAGGTGCTGCCAGTAATACCCCCCCTGGTCCCGCCCATTATTCCATTCCATGGCGACAATCGCGCCTTCGTTAAGCGAGCTTTCGGTATCCGGGACAATTAAATGCGGATCGATTTCCAGCTTGCTGCCCAAACCCTGACAGTCCGGGCAGGCGCCATGGGGCGTATTGAAAGAAAACGTGCGCGGCTCGATTTCAGGCAGGCTTACCCCATGCTCCGGGCAGGCCAAATGTTCAGAGAACAGCAGATCCACCGGAGGGTCCACGGAAAGATTATGGACCGTAAGGTATCCTTCGCCAACTTTCAAGGCCGTCTCGACCGAATCGGTCAGGCGCGACCGAAAAGCGCGTTCATCTTCACCGGTCTCCGGAGCGGTAAATACCAGGCGGTCAACCACTGCCTCAATCGTATGGATCTTGTATTTTTCCAATTGGATTTCGCGGTCATCGTCCAGGTTGATCACCTGTCCATCGACGCGCACCCGGACAAATCCGGCTTTGCGAATTTCATCGAATACCGCCTGATAAGTCCCTTTGCGCGCGCGGACAATCGGCGCCAGAATCAATACGCGCGTACCCTCCGGCAGTTTCTCAACCATTTCGACAATTTCCTGGGCGGATTGCTTTTGCACAACCCTGCCACAAATTGGGCAGTGCGGAATACCAATCCTGGCGAACAGCAGGCGCAGGTAATCATAGACTTCGGTCACGGTTCCAACGGTTGAGCGCGGATTGTGGGAGGTGGCCTTTTGATCGATGGACACCGCTGGAGACAGTCCCTCAATAGTATCTACGTCTGGTTTTTCCATCTGGCCCAGGAACTGGCGAGCATAGGCCGACAGGGATTCGACATAACGCCGCTGCCCTTCGGCAAAGATCGTATCAAAGGCCAGAGATGATTTTCCCGACCCGGAGAGCCCGGTAATCACCACCAATTTGTCTCGAGGAATTTCTACGGTGATATTTTTTAAGTTGTGCTGCCGGGCGCCAACCACACGGATATTATTTTGTGACATATCTTAACCTTTTGAACGGGATTCATCCCGATTATAGCACAAATGTTTTATTTTTGATCAAGCCAGTCATAAACAAGATCGATAATTATACCATCCAGAAGGAACAACTTTTCCAGATTAACTGAGTTCTAACTAACAGCTAATACTAATGATCCACTATAATCTTCCTGTGAATACTCCTTCCGATGAGCCAATCAAAAATATGAACACATCGAACCATAAACGCGCGATCAATGCCTGGGCCATGTATGATTGGGCCAATTCGTCTTTTGCCACAACCATCATGGCCGCCGTCCTTCCGGTTTATTATGCGAACGTGGCTGCCGCCACCCTGCCAGAAAACATGCGCTCTGCTTTTTGGGCCTACACCACCACCATCTCGCTGCTGTTGGTGGCGATTCTCGGTCCAATTTTGGGAGCCATGGCCGATTACAGCGGTGCCAAGAAACGTTTCTTGACGTTCTTCGTCGTGTTGGGAACAGTCTCCACCGCCCTGCTGTATTTCGTCGGTCGGGGTGATTATTTACTGGCATCCTTCTTTTACATCTTTGCCGCACTCGGTTTTTCGGGATCGATTGTCTTTTATGATTCACTTCTGCCGCATGTCGCCAACCCGGACGAAATCGACCAGGTGTCTTCACGCGGGTATGCGATGGGTTACCTGGGGGGAGGCTTACTGCTGGCAATCAACCTGGCAATGATTCAACTCACCAGCGGAGATACGCAGCTTTTAATGACCAAACTGTCGTTTGTGAGTGTGGCCGTGTGGTGGTTTCTTTTCACGATCCCCTTGTGGCGCTGGGTGCCAGAACCGCCGCGCCGCCGTCTGATGGGCGAAAAGAGCGGTACGCCGATCGTCTCCAGTCTCAACCGGTTGGGACATACCTTTGCTTCCATCCGCAAATACCGCCAGCTTTTCAAGTTTCTGATTGCTTTCTGGCTGTATAACAACGGGATTGGCACGATCATCTATATGGCAAGTATTTATGGCAAAGAGCTGGGCTTCAGCGATATTACCGTAATTGGCACGTTGTTAATGGTCCAGTTTGTTGCCATTCCATTCGCCTTTCTTTTCGGATGGCTGGCCAAACGAATTGGCACCAAAAGGTCAATTTTCTTGAGCCTGGGAGTCTATACCTTGATCGCGGTCCTGGGTTATTTCTTAACCCAGGAGTGGCAGTTCTGGCTCCTGGGAGCTTTGGTCGCCACCGTTCAGGGCGGCAGCCAGGCATTAAGCCGGTCGCTGTTCGGCCGCATGCTGCCAAAAAGCCAATCGGCGGAATTTTACAGTTTCTTTGGGATCAGCGAGAAAATCGCCGGGGCTGCGGGTCCGCTCGTTTTTGGCCTGGCGACGCAATTCCTGGGCGGGGGAAGGATGGGGATCATCTCTTTGATCATCTTCTTCATCCTCGGGTCCCTGGTGTTAACCGGTGTCAACGTCAATGAGGGAATCCAGGTGGCGGAGGCCGAAGAAGCCCTGGCCCAATAAAACCTTTACGCAGAGATTTCGTACAGCTCTACCAATACCCCGCCCGTGCTTTTGGGATGGACAAAGACCAACTTCCGCCCAGGTAAAACGAGCGGGGTTTCATTTATCAGGCGAACGTGCCTGGCTTTCAGGTTGGCCAGCATCTCATCCAGATTGTCGACCTCAAAACAAAGATGGTGCATCCCGCCACCGCGCTCAGATAAAAATTTTGCCACCCCGGTATCTTGCGCAGCAGGTTGGACCAACTCAACCTCGCTGTCTCCGACCGGGACGAATGCCACAACAGCTTTCTGGCTGGGAACATCTTCCACGTGGTCTACCGTCAGGCCCAACGCGTCTCGCCAGAAACCTAACGCGCCGTCGATGTCGCTGACCGCGATCGCAACATGGTTGATTCTGGTAACTTTCGCCATTACATATTCCTAAAAATCAATCAAATCCAGGCACCAGGTTGGTATTCACCCCAGGTTTGACGCAGGACACCGCAGATTTCGCCCAGGGTCAGAGAATTTTCAACACATTCGATGAATACGGGCATCAAATTATCCCTGGCCCGGGCAAATTCCTCGAGCCTGGATTTCATCTCGGCGACCTTGATCGAATCGCGGTTGGCGCGCATCGCTGCCAGTCTGGCTTTTTGACCGGCCTCGATGGCCGGGTCAGCCTTTAAATGCTCCAGGTCAAGGGTTTCCTTCACTTCAAAGGCGTTTACGCCAACCACAACCTGTTCCTTTTTCTCTACTGCTTTCTGGTAGCGGTAAGCTGCTTCCTGGATCTCCTGCTGCATGTATCCGGTTTCGATTGCCGCCAGCGCACCACCCAGGGTATCGATCTTGCGAATATAAGCCATGGCCTGCTCTGCGATCTGGTCGGTTAATTCCTCCACCAGATAGGATCCCCCCAGAGGATCGATCGTATCGGCGACACCTGATTCATAGGCAATCACCTGCTGTGTCCGCAGCGCCAGGCGCACCGATTTTTCAGTGGGCAGCCAGAGAGCCTCGTCCATACTGTTGGTGTGCAAAGATTGTGTTCCACCCATCACAGCCGCCAAAGCCTGCAAGGCTACACGCACCGCATTGTTTTCCGGCTGCTGTGCGGTCAGGGTTGACCCGGCTGTCTGGGTATGAAAACGCAGCATCCAGGATTTGGGATCCTGAGCATGAAACCGGTCGCGCATGATCTGTGCCCATAATCGTCGGGCAGCCCGGTATTTGGCAACTTCTTCGAGAAAATTGTTGTGGGCATTGAAAAAGAAGGAGAGCTGCGGTGCAAATTCATCTACCACCAGGCCGCTGTCGATGGCAGCCTGAACGTAGGCAATCGCATCTGCCAGGGTGAAGGCAATCTCCTGCACGGCGGTCGAGCCTGCTTCACGGATATGGTAGCCCGAAATACTGATTGTATTCCAATTGGGCACCTGCTCCTTGCAGAAATGAAAAACATCCGTGATCAGGCGCATGGAAGGCGCGGGGGGGAAAATATACGTGCCGCGGGCGACATATTCCTTCAAGACATCATTTTGAATCGTTCCGCGCAATCGACGCGGCACGATATTCTGCTTTCGGGCGACCGCGATGTACATCGCCAGCAAAATCGAGGCAGGAGCATTGATCGTCATGCTGGTCGAAACCTGGTCCAGGGGAATGTCGTGAAAAAGGGTCTCCATATCTTCCAGGGAAGAAATCGCCACCCCCACTTTGCCCACCTCGCCACTCGCCATTGGATCGTCTGAATCATAACCAATCTGGGTGGGCAGATCAAAAGCAACGGAAAGACCGGTCTGACCTTGCTGTAAAAGGTAGCGGTAGCGCTGGTTGGATTCCTCGGCAGATGCAAATCCAGCATACTGGCGCATCGTCCAGAAACGACCGCGGTACATGGTCGGTTGGATCCCGCGGGTAAAAGGATATTCACCCGGAAATCCAAATTCTTTGATGTAATCACGTTCGTGTGGTACAGAAATTCGCGGCATGCAATTGCCGGAGGCCGTGGTAAATTCATCTTTCCGCTCTGGAAATTTCTTCATCACCGGCCCCAGAGTGTCTTCTTCCCATCGTCGGAATTCTTCTGTAATACCCATGCATTCCCTCATCGGTTTTTTGACGTAACCTGAGTATACACCAGCGGTCATGCTTCAGGGAGTGAACATCTTTATGGTAAACTTCAGACAAATTTCCTTACTTCGTCCAGTTTGAGACGAAATTTCGCCTTTTGTGTTGTTTTTATCGATCAGGCCCTAAATGAAAATACTTTCCGTCGATATTGGTACCGGAACCCAGGATATCTACTTATACGACTCACGCTTTGACCTTGAAAACGGCTTCAAGCTGGTCCTGCCTTCGCCGACAATGATCGTGCATCACCAGATTGAACAGGCGGCCCGCCGCGGACAGGCTGTAGTTCTGAGCGGCGTGATGATGGGCGGCGGACCGAGTGCCTGGGCCGCGGCAGACCACGCCCGGGCGGGCCTGCCCATTTATGCCACGCCCGATGCCGCGCGAACCATCAACGACGATCTGGCTGCGGTCGAGGAAATGGGCATTCGTTTGATTGGCGAGGAAGAAGTGGGCCAACTTCCGGAGAACGTCCTGCGGGTGGAAATGCGCGATTTTGATATATCGGCCATTCGGCGTGCTTTTGCCATTTTTGGGGTGACGCTCGCAGATCTGGATGCGGTGGCTGTCGCGGTTTTTGACCACGGCAATGCACCGGTGGATGTATCGGACCGGCAGTTCCGTTTTGATTACCTGGATGAGCGCCTGCGCGCAGCCAACCGGCTGAGCGCTTTTGCTTACCCCAGCGACCAGATTCCTGCCATTATGACCCGCCTGCAAGCGGTAGCCAGATCTGGCAGGGATTTAGATGCGCCGTTGGTGGTGATGGATACTGCTCCAGCCGCGGTGTTAGGAGCCACGTTTGATCCGCAGGTAGCGAACCGCCAGGCAGTGCTGATCGCCAACATTGGCAATTTTCATACCCTGGCTTTTCGCCTGGGTCCAGGCGGGATTGAGGGCGTTTTCGAACACCATACCGGTGAATTAGATCAGCCCGCATTGGAATCATACCTGCGCCGGTTAGCCAATGGCAGTTTGAAGCACGAAGATGTTTTTCAGGATATGGGACACGGGGCCTTGCTGTATGATCCAACGCCCATGCCAACCAACGACCAGGGGGTTGCCAATCTGGTGGTCACCGGACCGCGCCGCGGATTGATCAGGGGATCAGTATTACAACCCTATTTTGCCGTGCCGTTTGGAGATATGATGATTACCGGCTGTTTTGGCTTATTGTCTGCTGTGGCGGACGTCCTGCCCGATTTGGCCGGCCCCATCCGCGCCTCTCTTTCTGGCGGCGGCGGTGCGGGGAGACCTCCCTGGGAATTTGACGATTAAACACAAACGCGATTGATTATGCATTTTCTGCATGTACCTTCAGGCGGCGTTCAAGCCAGAAGAACACGAGCAGCGTGAACCCCATATTCACCAAATTTACCACCAACAACATCTCTGGGGCAACCGTTTCAAACCACTGCCCTACCAGCCAGGGCATAAGGAGCGCACCCAGGCTGCTGCCGATCGACATAATGCCCGTAATCCGGCCGGTGATGGGAATGTGCCGGCTGGCCAGTGACATATTGGTTGGAAAAATAGTCGCCAGGAAAAATCCCAACCCCGCGGAACCTACCGCTAATGCCCAAAGCGAACGCGGAAAAAGGATCATCAGCCCCAGACTGACCAGAGAACCGACCAAATCCATTCTAAGCATCGACCTCGGCGTGAAGCGGACCGCCAGGGGAATGGAAAGCAGGCGGCCAGCGGTCAGCGCCCCCCAAAAAAAGGAATTAATATAGGCGGCTGTCGCTTCATTGGCCAGGTTGAGCTGGGTGATGTAGGAAAAAATCCAACCCCCATGGGCGGCCGAAGCCCCGCTGTAGCCAAAGAAAATCAGAAAAAAGCCCAGAACCAACCAGCGATCAGCCTGGTCTTTACCAGCCGCCCGTGATAAACGCTGAGGCTGCGGACTGGGTAATACCAGGGCGGCAATCGTGACCGGCAGAAAAGCCAGGGCCACCAACCAATAAGCCCAACTCATATTCCCATTGATCAACACCACCTGGGCGACCAAAATTGGGGCAAGAAAAGTACCCAATCCAAAGAAAAAATGGAGCACATTCATGTAGGGGGCAACATTTTTTCCGTGAACCCAGATCAGCATCGCGTTGCCGCCAACATTTAATGTACCGTGAACGATTCCGGATAAAAACAGAAGCGCAACCAGAGTCCACAACTGCAAGGCTGCCGGCACAAATGCTATACATGCAATCATCGCCCCCATGGCTACCGCCACTACGCGATGCCCGGCAAAACGGTCAAATAACCGTCCCCCGCCAACCGAGCCAACCACCGAACCAATGGACCGGGCGATGAACAGCACGCTGATTTCAGTCAGACTGGAATGAGTATTTGCCGCCAGGGTCTGCAAGGTGGGCCCTAGAATCGAAAAGGTCAGACCCAGGGCGGCAAACGACGCGGAATATAGACCGGTCGCCGCCAGCTTCCAGGATCTTTGCATATTTTCATTTGAGGTGACCACCGAGGACATCGTCAAATTATACTATGCAGGATAGGTTTTTGATCGATCCTGTGGTACAATCCCGTTGCCTGAAGCGTTGTACCCTTCGTTTCAGAGTATTTTGCCTCGAAAGGGCTTGACTTTCATGAAAGTACTTTTAATCAAAGATGTTTTTAAATTGGGCCGGGCTGGCGATGTAAAACGTGTCGCCGATGGATACGGCCGCAACTTCTTGCTGCCCCAGGGACTGGGTGTGCTGGCAACCCCGGGCGCGCTGCGCCAGGTGGAAATGATCCGCAAAAAAGCCACCGCAGCTCGCGCCGAACTCAATTCGGAAATGTCCAGCATTGCCGAGGTGCTTACCGGCGCCGTTATTACTTTCGGCACCCGGGCCGGCGATACCGGAAAACTTTATGGCTCCATCACCACCCAGATGATGGTTGATGAAATTAACAAAAAATATAAACTGCAGCTTGACCGTCATCAAATCGAAGCCCAGCCGATTCGCAATTTAGGCGAATTCAAGATCCTGGCGCGACTCACCGTGGACCTGACCCCTGAGATCAAAGTGATCGTCCACCGCGAAGGCGAACAGCCCGATTTGCCAGAAGCAGCGGAAGGCGAATCCAAACCGGCAGTTGAACCAGAACCTGCGACCGTTCCAGAAAATGCAGTTGAAGCAGAACCCGCGGTCGAAGCAGAAACTGCGACTGAGCCAGAAATTGCAGTAGAAGCAGAAACTGCGGCTGAACCAAAAGCCGAGTAACAATCCTATTTTTCAGATCTCTGACCGACCGGCCGAGTTCAGCCCTGTGCTGGCGGCCGGTCCTTCTTAACTTTATGCAACGATGATGCCTGAAACCGTTGGCCAACAGCTCAATAAAGCACGGACAGCACGTGGACTGACCCTGGATCAGGTAGCCCGCGTTCTGCATATTCGCGTGGATTACCTTAAAGCCTTAGAAGAAGATAAACGCAAGGTGCTGCCCTCGCCAGTGCATGCCAGGGGCTTCCTGCGCATGTACGCTGACCATCTGGGACTGGCGGCACAGCCTCTACTCGATCTTTGGGATGGCAAACTCCCGCCCCCAGCCGTCGAAACCAGCGAGACTGAACCGACACCGCCAGTAGAACCGGAGGAAGAAGTTCCAGATAATCCTGAAAACGAACCACCGCTCCCGGTGACATTGGTGGAGGACGTTGAACCTTCATCGGAAGACGAAGAAGAAACAAACGAAATCCCTGAAGATGCGCATTTTGAAGACGAACCTTTCGTCGAGGAGTTTGCCGATCCTTCACCGGCTCGATCGGCATTTATCGAAATTGGGGACCGTTTAAGGAAACAGCGCGTCGCCCTCAATTTGACTATCGCAGAAATTGAGCGCTACATTCATGTACGCCAGCGCTATTTATCCGCCCTCGAAGAGGGACGGATTGAGGATTTACCTTCTCCAGTCCAGGGTCGGGGAATGTTGAGCAATTATGCTCATTTCCTTAACCTGGACGTGGAGGGGCTGCTGCTGCTTTTTGCCGAAGGTTTACAGTCTCGCAGAGAAGAACGACTTCCACCAAATCCAGCCCAAAAGAAAAATGATTCTGACTCGCCGTCACAGCCGGCGCAGGCCAAAAAAGTGCCCCGGCGGTTGCTTTCTATGGACCTGTTGGTCAGCATTGTGTTGGTGATGATTATCGTAGGCTTTGCCTTATGGGCCGCAGCCCAGGTAGATTCCTTAAATAGCAACAACTCAGACCCAGTTACCCCGCCTTCCATCTCGGATGTGCTGCTCAACAATTCGACCATCACTCCACGCGCTTCGACAACACCGACTGCATTGGCAAATCTGAGCACGTTGGCCCCCGGCGAAGTGGGAAGCCGGTCAGATGCCAGCACCCCGGATGGTAATGCAACTGTGCCGGTCAGTGGGGACCTGCCGCTGCAGGTGTATGTGGTCGCTCTCCAGCGAGCCTATCTGCGCATAACGGTGGATAACAAGGAGGTGTTTAACGGGCGGGTGGTTCCGGGAAATGCCTATCCATTCAGCGGAAAAGACAAAATCGAACTGCTGACCGGCAGCGCGGCGGCTGTCCAGGTGTTTTTCAACCAGGAAGACCTGGGCGTGTTGGGCCTGGTCGGCCAGGTGAAATCCTACATTTTTACCAGTGACGGGGCAGTCACGCCTACCCCATTGTTCACAGCAACCCCTACACGCACTACCCAGCCCACATCAACCAGCCAGCCTTCGCCCACTGCGCCTACGGCTACAATTACTCCCTTCATTCCTTAATTAATGGTGGCTCATGAATAAAAAAACTTTTTACTTCGTATCACTTGGCTGCGCAAAAAATACCGTCGACTCTGAATCCATGGCGGATCTTTTGATCAAAGACGGTTATTCTCCTGTCGAAAAAGCCTCACAGGCGGGGGTCTTGATCGTGAATACCTGCGGCTTCATTGGACCAGCGCGCGAAGAATCATACGAAGTCTTGAATACTTTGGCGAGCAAAAAACGTAAAGGCCAGCTGCTCATTGCCGCCGGATGCCTGACCGAGCGCTACCGCCAGCAAGTGGTGGAACGCGTGCGGGGGATCGATGGCATCATGGGAACGCGCCGTTGGATGGATATTGTGGATGTAGTCCATGAACTGCGCGACGACCGCCCGCACCCGATTACCCTTTACCATCTTCCCGAGGTGGCTACTGTGGGCAGCGACGAACACGGCGCGCCGCGAGTAGCCATTCAGGGCGCCAGCAGCTATCTCAAGATCGCGGATGGCTGCCGCCGGCCGTGTGCTTTTTGCGCGATCCCGCTGATCAAAGGTACCGCCGTCTCCCGTCCGATGGATTCAATCCTGGCGGAAACCCGAGCCCTGGTGGATGCAGGTGTCCTGGAACTCAACTTAATCGCCCAGGATACGACCGATTATGGACACGATCTGGGAATCAAGGATGGTCTGGCGCAACTGCTCGAAAAAATGGTGGGGACCATCCCCGATCTGCCCTGGATCCGCCTGCTATATGCCTACCCTGGTTATGTGACCGACCGCCTGATCGACGTCATGGCAGCCAAAACGCAGGTGCTCTCCTATCTGGATATGCCTTTACAGCACGCTCACCCCGACACACTCAAGCGCATGCGCCGCCCCGCCAATATGGATTGGGTGTACCGGACTCTGGAAAAGATGCGCCAAACAATCCCTGATCTGGCGCTGCGCACCACGTTTATCGTTGGCTACCCGGGCGAGACCGAATCCGAATTTGAGACTCTGCTCAAGTTTCTCGAAGAAATTCGCTTTGACCATGTGGGCGCATTTACCTTTTCCTACGAGGCGGGCACGACCAGCGAACCCCTTGGCGACCCAATCCCCCAGGAAGTCAAAGACGAGCGGCTGGAACGGTTGATGCTTCTCCAGCAGGAAATATCCCTGTCCCGCAACCAGAGCTTTGTTGGGAAAACCCTGGATGTGCTGGTTGAGGGGGTGGACAAGCAGGTATCGATCGGCAGATCTTACCGCGACGCGCCTGAAATTGATGGGATGGTATTGATCGAAGGCAGCGTTCCGATCGGTGAGATCGTTCCGGTGCAGATCACCGGCGCATTGGCCCACGACCTGGTCGCGCGTCCGCTTATTCCAGAAACAGGTGTTAAACGCCTATAATCTCGAAGGTATGACCCGTTTCGACCGTTTTGCCCTGCTGCTCTGCCTTTGCTCACTGATTGCCAACGCCCAGGTGGCGAGCAGGGTCTTTGAAAACCTGCCCCATCTCGAAGATGAGATGACCTACCTCTGGCAAGCCAGGGTCATCGCGGACGGCAGTCTTATGATCCCCAGCCCACCTTCGCCGCTCTCCTTCCAGGTGCCGTTTGTGATCGATCACCAGGGCTGGCGCTTTGGCAAATATCCCCTGGGATTCCCGGTGCTGCTCTCGTTTGGGGTGCGTCTGGGTTTACAGGATTGGGTCAATCCCTGGATCGCAGCCTGGTCCTTATGGCTGATTTACCTTCTGGGTAAAAAACTGTTTGGCGAGCGAACCGGCTTACTGGCGGCTTTTCTGACGGCAATATCCCCTTTCTATTTAATCAATTCGGCCAATTATCTCTCACATGCCTGGAGTTTATTCCTGAGCTGTGCGCTGGCCCTGGCCTGGTTGGATTTGTTCTTCTATAAATCATCCAATCCCCCATGGCTGCTGGCGGCGGTTGCCGGGACAGCGACCGGCGCCCTGGCGCTCACCCGCCCCTGGACAGCGGTCGGCATCGCCTTACCCTTCGCTTTTCATGGATTGTGGCTGTTGTGGAAGGGCTCCGCCGCTGGCACGCAAACGGGTATTGGCAGTCAGCCTGCTGGCCGGTGGAATCGGTGCAGTTCACTTTATCTGGCAGGCAGTTTTAACGGGCAGCCCGTGGGTGAACCCCTATACGCTGTGGTGGCCGTTCGATAAAATTGGCTTTGGGGCCGGAATTGGGGTGCAGCCTGGCGGGCACAATCTCTTGAATGCCCTCAATGACGCTTTTTTTTCATTAAAAGTCGGTGCGCATGACTTGATGGGTTGGCCGTACCTTTCGTGGTTGTTTCTACCGTTTGGGATCACCGCCATCAGGAAAAATCCACCGGCCAAACTGGTCGGCCTTGTATTTCCTTCCCTGGTGTTCATCTACCTGTTTTACTGGGTTGGGGCCTGGATATTTGGTCCGCGTTATTATTACGAAGGCCTGTATAGTGTTACCTTGCTGAACGCAGCCGGCATCGTATGGATTTTCCGGAGGCTGTCCTTTCAGGGGAAAATCCGATCGCTTCTGCGATTCAACCAGATGCATCATCTAGAAGTGCGTTTTCCTTCCCTGGCGTTTGTGGGTTTCACAATTCTTTTGGGAATTCTGGTTTCCGTGAATTTATTGTTTTATATCCCCATCCGGTTAGGGAGCTTAACCCGGCTCTACGGCGTCGACCGGTCCCAACTGGCGCCATTCGAGGGACCAGCTGCCGCAGCCCGGACCCCCGCCCTGGTAATTGTTCATGCGAATGACGACTGGCGCAAATATGCCGTTCTGCTCGAGTTGTCTGACCCGGCGTTCAATTCGCCGTATATATTTGCGATGAGTATGGGCCCCGCCTATGACCGACAGTTGGCAGAACAGTTTCCCGCCCGCCAGGTTTTCCATTATTACCCCCAACATCCTGGAGAATTTTTTCTGAATGCCCTGCCCTGACCCGCCACGTCTAAACTGCGGAACGGGCCCAGGCCGTCAACAGTAAGACCACAATCGAAATTGCCAGGTTAACTCGCACCAACCACTCTTCCCTTTTCTGAAGCGAAGCGAATTCTTCCTGGCTGCCTTTGCCGTGTGAACGCAGAAGCGACAGACGCTGAAGCGCCGGTGCCAGGCCCCAGGTAGAATAGGCGCTCAATACCACCAACAGGCCAATGACCAGGTGCTTGGAAAATATAGCCACGGCCCAGGTGTTCGTAATAGAAAGAAATCCCTGGTAAGAAGGGCTGGCGCTCATTTGAAACATGCCCGTCCCCACCAGCACGGTCAGCGAAATCCATCCCACCAGCTGCAGCCTGCGGTTAATCTGCCCCAGAAAGGTCGAATAAATCTCGCCATTAAGCGTCTTGCGCGCAGCTGGCAGCACCATCAAAGCCAGGGCGGCCTGGCCCCCTACCCATGCCACAGTTGCCAGCATGTGCAGCCAGTAGATTGCGGTGAGCATTCCGGTTGGATAGAGCGTCATGGTTAAGGGTTAGCAGTTGGAACGTCGGTCGACCCTTGAGGCTGCGCAGCGGTAGTCGCGGTGGGTGGTATGGGGGTATTGGTGGCCGTCGGGGCTGGTAAGTTCGCTGTAGCCGTCGGCGCGGGAGCGGTTTCCGTAGCCGTCGCTGCCGGACCCTTGGTATTGGTTGCGGTTGGTAGTGGGGTCTGGCCGGTAGGACCCAGAGTGGGCGTCAGGTTAAGCGTTGGCGTTTCAGAAGGCGTCGCGGTAGGCTTTTCCGGTACTGGTGTTTTGGTAGGCGGATGGCACTTGCGGTTAGCTGCCGTCGCCAGCGGTTCAGTGGTGGCGTTTTTGTAATTATTGGATAACAGATTGCCTAATATTTCATCCGCTTTACAGGCTTCGCCATCATCCATTAATTGTTGAGCGTAATGGGTCGCGGCTTCATGGTAGCGATCAATCGCAAAAATATTGGATGAGTTGCGCAAGTTTGGCAGGTAAGGCGCGACCAGACCAAAATAATAGGAAGCCTTTTCCCAATCCACTTCCCAAAAGCTGGCCCCGGTCACATAGTAGCGCGCCCAAACCTGGTAACTTTCGGCATCGCGGTCCAAGGGACCAAAACGCGCGGTTAATGCCAGGTCGTACATCCCACCTTCGAGATCCCCGAGACGCAATATCTTATCCACGCCCCGGTTGCGCAAGGCGATGTAATACAGACCGTCTACCGCGACCGTTTCAAAGCCAAGATTTTTGGTGCGCAGGGATTCAATCGATGTAATCGCTTCATCCCACTTCTTATCAGCCAAACTTTGCTGGATTTGTTTAAACATTTCCTGCTCCCCACGGGTATCCGGAGTCGGGGTGAAGGCCGGGGTTGGGGTCAATGTTGCCGTGGGCACAGTCGTCGGGACGAGCGCGATCATAACTTCGGTCAGCTTTTCCACTACACCCGGGAAATTAGGATCCAGGTTGATCACATATTCAAAGCGTCCGCGCGCCATGACGTAGCGTCCGTTTGCCATATCGTCTAAACCCAGCTGGAACTGAGTGGCAGCCGCGGCTGCCACCTGGCTGGATTCATGCTCGACCCGGCTTTGCAGTCCGGAGCGGTAACCCAGAAAACCGCCCAATGCACCTACCAGCAACACAAAGATAATGCCGGCCAAGATTAAACGACCACGCCACGATTTTTGCGGCTCTTCTATGGCTGAATCTTCACCGGGAACAGATTCAGTCTCAGGAAGATCGGTCGACGGTCCATCGTTGCCGGTTGGATTATTTTTTTCGGATACTTCCCCCAAACTGACTGGACGCGTTGCGCCCTCTTGATTGAGCGGGAGGGATTGCGTTTTTTCCGAATTGACGCTCACCGGTTGGGTGGCATCAGGATTATTTGTTTCATCAGACATAGGCGCAATTATACCCTAAGCTATAAACGGACCAGGGAACGGACTTCTTTCCAGACAAAGGGCAGAAATACCACTCCGCCGGCAGCCATACTGGCAAGTGATACCAGCACTGCAGGTAATCGGTCGCCCGCCAAAAAATATATCCCGACCACGGTCACCCCGGCAGCCGCAGCAGCCAGAATCACGCGCGGCAGCGTGTCGCCCAGGCGCACCGGCCACTTTTCCCTGCGGCCAAAAATAATCAAGAGCACAATCGCCTGGACGGTATAAGCGGTCGTATCCGTCAGAGCAATTCCAGGCGCGCCCAGCCAACGGTACATGAAGATTCCCATAAAAATATAGATTCCCAGAGTCATAAGCGCAGTTTTAAAGGGAGTTAGTGAATCTTGTTGGGAATAAAATGAACGTGTCGCAATTTCAAGCACGGTGTGCCCCATCAAACCCAGTAAAAATCCGCGAGATACCCACATCATCAGGTCCGCCTGGGAGGCATCCAGACCAAAGACCAGCTTAACCAGCGGTTCTAATCCCAGCCCTAAGACAACCGCCACCGGAAGGGTCAGACCTACCAGGATGCGAACGCACTTTTCGATGGTTTCTCGAAACTTCTGCCGTTCTTCCAGCGCCACCAATTCGGAAATCGACGGCAACAGTGCAATTCCCAAAGCCGTTCCCAGGATAGTTTCGGGCACCTGTTGGATCATCCAGCCATAGGTAAGCGCTGAAACTGAGCCTTCCGCCAGGCGAGAAGCAAGATTATCGCGGATGACAAACATTAATTGGATGCACAGCATGACGCCCAGGCGCGGGACCATCACCCGCAGCACACGGCGCACATCTGGATTTCCGAGACCGATTTTGGGAATCCAATGAAATTCATATTTGATCAATCCCGGGATCTGGATGCTCAAATGCAGCGCGGCGCCGATGATCACCCCGTATACCAGGCCATAGACACCCAATCCAAAGGCCGGAAGCTGGAAGCCGGCGATCACATAGGGGTTGGTGGGAGACAGCACCAGGGCACCAAAAATCTGACCGAAATTGTACAACATGGGCGCCAGGGCCGGCAGCAAGAAATGCTGGTTGGACTGCAATCCGCCCATCACCAGGCCGCTGATTGAAAATATTAACGTGGCAATTAAATTCAAGCGCATCAGGTTTATCACCACATCCTGCTGGACGCTTGAAAACCCGGGGGCCACACCGATTTCCGACCGTACCAAAGGGCCGGCCAACAACGCCACAACTACAGCCAGGATCGCGGTTCCAAAGAACGCCAGATTTGCGATCCGGCTGAAAAGATCCCAGGCGGCGCGGCGACCGTGTTTGGTCAGCATATCCGTCAGGATCGGAATAAAAGCCAATGCCAGCGCTCCTCCTGAGATCATAGCAAACAACAAATCCGGGATATTATTGGCCACGTTGAATGCATCCAGATCGCTGGAAAAGCTGAACTGGCGTGCAATAATCACCTGGCGCAGAATTGCCAGACCTTTATCCACCGCCATCAGCACAGCCAGCATCAATGTATTGCGGGTTAATCGGGACATAGCAGCAATTATACCTGTGATCGTCAATCTGCCTACGCCGGAGACTTTCCCCTCAATTACCCGTTCCCATTCGCTCCGCGTACCAAGACGAGGTAAAATAGAACCGTGATGAACAGCATGAGGCTTTATGAAAACAAATATCCCTGTTGACCCCGCACGCCTGGAATTTGAACACGTCACCGTTGGCTACAATGGGCGTGCAGTCCTGGAAGACATTTCCTTCGATGTGCCGCACGGCGCCCAGGTGGCCGTGGTCGGCCCGAATGGTGCCGGGAAATCGACCCTTTTTAAGGCATTGGTGGGGTTGCTACCCATTCGCAGCGGGCAGATTCGCATTCACAGCCAGCCGCTTGGCCACCATCAAGACTGTGTGGCTTACATCCCACAGCGTGAAGAAGTGGATTGGCGTTTTCCAGTAACCGTGTGGGACGTGGTGATGATGGGGCGTTTTGGCAAGTTTGGGTGGTTTGGCCGGTACTCGCGGGACGATCGGCGAATAGTGGATCAGGCTCTGGACCGATTGGGCATCGCCAATCTGGCCAGGAATGCCATCGGGGAGCTTTCCGGCGGCCAACAGCAGCGTGCTTTCCTGGCGCGAGCCATCGCCCAGGAACCGCATATTCTTTTGATGGATGAACCTTTTACCGGCGTCGACATCCGCACCCAGGAAGCAACGCTGCAGCTTCTCGAAACCCTGAAAGCTCAAAAAGTTACCGTTCTGGTATCAACCCACGACCTGAACATGGCCGCTGAACGCTTCGAACTGACTGCTTTGCTCAACCGCAAACTGGTGGCTTTTGGCCCGGCGAGTGAAGTTTTCCAACCTCACAACATTTCTGCAGCGTTCAGCCAGGTGATCTTCGTAAACGGTACCGCGGTCGTGGATGACTGCTGCGGTGGAGATGATCCCGAACACGATCATGCCCATCCACTATCAGTTATAGAACAACCCGCGGCGAAAAAATGATCTTTTCCTGGCTATTAGAACCCCTGCAATATGGTTTTATGCAGCGCGGCCTGGCAGCTGCGATCATTATCGGCGTTCTATGCGCCGTGGTTGGCTGTTACGTGGTTTTGCGCTCTATGGCTTTCCTGGGAGACGCGCTGGCCCACGCCATCTTGCCCGGAATCGCCGTTGCATATCTATTGGGCGGATCCTTGATCGTCGGCGCCCTGATCGCCGCAATCATTGTCGCCCTGAGCATCGGCTTCTTCAGCCGGGGTGGGGCAATTCGTGAAGATACGGCAATCGGCATCCTCTTCGCCGCTGCGCTTTCGCTTGGGGTGGCCTTAATCAGTTCCATCCGCACCTATGCGGTCGACCTCAGCCATATCCTCTTTGGCAACATCCTGGGGGTCAGCAGCTCGGACCTGTGGGGGGTGATCATCCTTTCCGGGTTGGTACTGGCGACGATGATCATTTTATACCGCCCGTTTTTAGTCGTATCCTTTGATCCCGTGCTGGCAAAAACCTTACGCTTGCCGACAGAAACCCTGCGCAACTTGATATTGATCCTGCTGGCGATCACAATCGTGGTTTCCATGCAAACTGTGGGGATCGGCCTGGTCGCGGCGATGCTGGTTACCCCGGCTGCGGCAGCATATTTGCTGACGCACCGCCTGCCTTCGATGATGGTCGTGGCCGGAATCATCGGCGGTTTATCCAGTGTGGTTGGCCTGTATGTGAGCTATTACCTTAATATTGCGTCTGGCGCGGCGATTGTATTGATCGCCACGTTCTTTTTCTTACTGGTTTTTTTCTTCGCTCCGAGGAAGGGATTGGTCTGGAAAACGCTGCGCAAGAACACCTCTTAACCCATCTCGCAGATGTCTGATCCTTGTATCCACCACGTCTTCTCTACCTCAGCCTGTACCTGGAAAAAATAATATGCCCCCTAAACCAAAGCTTTCAATTGTCGCCATCCCTATCGGTCACCCGGACGACATCACCTTACGCGCCATTGAAACCCTGCGCCAGGCCGATGCGATTATCTGTGAAGAGAGAAAAGAAGCCAGTAAGCTGCTCAAACGCCTGGAAATTACCGGAAAGGAATTAATTCCGCTCAACGAACACAATGAAATTGAACTGGTTCCTTCTCTGCTGATGCGCCTGGTGCAAACCAACGAGCACATGGCCCTGATTTCGGACTGCGGCACACCGGTTTTTTCTGATCCTGGTTCAGCGTTAATCGGCCAGGCAGTCGATTATGGGGTCCAGGTGACCCCGGTACCCGGCGCATCTTCCTTAATGGCCGCGCTTTCAATCTTAGGTTTCAAACCAGACCGTTTTGTTTATGGAGGGTTTTTACCGCGCGATTCGGACGTGCGGCGGCGCGAACTGGTACGCCTGCGCGGTCTGCGCATGACTGTAGTATTAATGGATACACCTTATCGTATGGGGGCTGTTCTGGAGGATGTCGCCAGGACCTTCGGCAAAGGTGCCCAGGTGACCCTGGCCTGTGACCTGACACTGCCCAAAGAGGCCATATTCCGCGGTGGCGTGAACGAGGTAAAACAGCAGGCCGGCCCGCGCAAGGCCGAATTTGTGCTTATCATCCACAACAGCTAGAAGATTATTTCTCCAGCATCCCCATATTTACCAAAAGCTCTCCATTATATATGGCGCCGCCCGCCGCGCCGCGAATGGTATTGTGGCTGAGCACAACCATCTTGTAATCCAGCAGGGGGTCCGGGCGTACGCGCCCAACGACGGTGGTCATCCCGCGCCCGGTCATGCGGTCGAGCCGGGGCTGCGGGCGGTCCGATTCATCCCGCAGCAGGATTACCGGCTGGGGGGTCGAAGGTAGCTCCCGGGCGACAGCTTGCGGCTGGTAGCCGGAAAGCGCTGCGCGGACTTCGTCCAACCCGGCTTTTTTCTCAAACTCGAGCGACAGGCACATCAAGTGGGCGTCTGTGACTGCGACCCGATTGGTATGGGAAGAGATCACAAAATCCGCCAGCTGGAGTTCGCTTCCGGTAAATTGCCCGAGCATTTTGCGCGGTTCCCATTCCACTTTGGCTTCCTCGCCCGCGACATTGGGAATGACATTATCCAGAATATCCATCGAAGCGACACCAGGATAACCCGCGCCAGAGACAGCCTGCATGGATACGGCCAGAACCCGGGTCAGACCAAAAGCATCCTGGAGGGCTTTGAGGGCAACCGTCATCCCGGTACTGGTGCAGTTCGGGTTGGTCACGATGCCGCCCTTCCACCCCCGGTTGCGCCGCTGCACTTCGACAACCTGGGCATGATCGCCATTCACCTCGGGCAGCAAAATCGGTACGTCAGGTTCTTTGCGGTAGGCCGAAGCATTCGAACAAACCAGCGTGCCCGCCTGGGCAAATAATGGCTCTACCGTTTTCGCCACATCCGTGGGCAGCGCAGAAAAAACCAGGGCCGCGTTGACCGCTTGGGGTTCGGTAGGAACCACAATCATGTTCCTGGCCCAATCAGGCATCAATTCACCCAAAATCCAATGGCAGACCTCAGCATAGGGGCGGCCTATCGACCGGTCCGAGCCGGTCAGGGCGACCACTTCGAACCATGGGTGCCCATCGAGCAGCTGCACAAATCGTTGGCCCACCGAACCGGTGGCAGCTAAGATAGCAACAGGGATCTTACTCATCATGACCTCCAATGAATGCCAGCAGGAATGCCAGACAGCACTCCTGCTGATTATACAATCAGGTTGTGCAGTGCCTGCACCGCCGGCTGGATACTTGCGCCGTCGACCACCAGGCTGATCGACACTTCGGAAGAACCTTGCGCGATGGCAATGACATTCACCCGCTGGTCGCCCAGCGCGCTGAAGACTTTCCCCGCGATTCCAGGGGTAGAGCGCATGCCTGCGCCAACCACGGTGATAATCACCACCTCGCCTGTCGCCCACACCCGGTCGATATCCTGGTTGGCAATTTCGTGGGTAAAGGCGGCAGCCAGGGCCGTCAGGACTTCATCCGTCGACTCCTTGGGCACCGCAAAGCAAATGGACTGCTCCGAAGACGCCTGGGTAATCAAAGGTACGCTGGTTCCGGTAGCTGCCACTGCGGCAAACGTGCGCGCCGCCACGCCTACCACCCCCAGCATACCGCGCCCCTCGACCGTGACCAGCTGCAGCCCTTTGATCGCCGATACGGCTTTGATGCTGCCGTTTTCGGTCGCCTGCGTTTCCGCTACCAGGCGCGTACCAGGATGGTCGGGTTGGAAGGTATTGCACACCCGCAGCCCTACACCGGCTTCGATTACCGGACGGATCGTTTTGGGATGGAGCACCTTGGCTCCATAGTAAGCCAGTTCCGAAATTTCTCTAAAGGAGAGTTCAGCAATCGTGCAGGCCTCTGGCACCAGGCGCGGATCGGTGGTCATGACCCCATTTACATCGGTCCAGATCCACACATCGTCCGCCGGTAAAGCCGCCCCAATCAACGCCGCTGAATAATCGCTGCCCCCCCGCCCCAGTGTAGTCACCACCCCTTTGTGCGAAGCGGCGATAAATCCGGTCACTACCGGAATAATCCCGGCTGCCAGCAGCGGGTTGAGAACCTCACGCGTCTTCTGATTGGTGGCAGGCACATCCGGTGTGGCAGATTGGTAGCCGTCGTTCGTGACAATTATCTGGGTGGCATCCACTGCTTGGGATGGAATCCCTGTTGCGTTAACCGCTTCGGCTGCCAGGCGGGCCGACATCCGCTCGCCCAGCGAGGCAACCGAATCCAATGCGCGGGGCGAAGCCTCGCCTAAGACGTAGATCGCCCTGCATAAAGCATCAAATTCATCGATCAATTCCGAAATCTGAGCCATAACATCGGCACGCCGGTCCGCAAGGACAACTTCATCCGCAATTTCGGCATGCCGCCGGCGCAACTCGCCGGCGGCCGCCGTCAAACCACTCACATCACCACCGGCTGCCAGGGCCGCCTGCTCGAGCAGCAGGTCGGTTACCCTGGTCAACGCCGAAACCACCACCACTACCCGCGTCCAATCATGCCGGGATTTGCGAACGATGGCTGCCATTTGGCCCATTGCCGCAGACGAACCGACTGAGGTCCCGCCAAATTTCATCACTAGGGTACGACTCGCCTGATCATTCATGCTGCGCTGACTCCTCACCTGGAAAAATAAAAGCCCTCCATCTTCCGGAGGGCTTGATAAAAATTCGGGTTATTAATGGTCCCATCTCTGAAAAAGCCCTACCCTCCGTGCTCTGGTCCTACCAGTAGTCGGCTGCATCGTACCAAAAGTAGTTGTCGAGGAGTTTTTTTTCATATGGACCCGGAACTAAGTATGTCGGATAGTAGCACCTTTAAAGAGAGTTGTCAATAAATCTGGTGACACAATCACATGGCAAATTATGAGGATTTACCTGGAAATTCACATGGCTGATGCCCGAGGAGAGGCTATAATAATCTTGGGAATAAACCTGCCAATTAACGGTTCACAACCATTTAGCCCAATCTCAAATTGAACTTGAAAGGATTTTAAATGGCCCGCTATACCCGTCTGGAAGTATATGACGCGATGCTCACAACCGGACTTGTACCGCTGTTTTACCATGACGACCCGAATGTCGCCCAGGAAATTGTGAAAGCGGTATCCGCCGGCGGGGCACGTGTACTTGAATTCACCAACCGGGGTGAAAAAGCGCTGTCTGTCTTCACTCATCTTAATTCCTTCATCGAAAGCAGCAAACTGCCCATCATTTTAGGGGTAGGTTCGGTGATCGATGCCCCCACCGCGGCTTTATATCTCGCATATGGCGCCAACTTTATCGTTGGGCCGCTGTTCAACCCGGAAGTTGCCCGGCTGTGCAACCGGCGAAAAATCGCCTACCTCCCGGGCTGCGGCACGGTAGGCGAAATCTCCACCGCGGAAGAAGCCGGGGTCGAAATCGTTAAAGTATTCCCGGGGGAAACCTTAGGCGGTCCGGCGTTTATCAAGTCTGTTTTAGGCCCTATGCCCTGGTCACGGCTGATGCCCACCGGAGGGGTCGAAGCAACACGCAACTCGGTGCAAAGCTGGATTAAAGCTGGCGCGTGCTGTGTTGGCCTGGGAAGCGGCCTGGTTCGCAAAGATTATGTGGCTGCCCGCAACTACCAGGCTATCCAGGATACCACCGCATCTATCTTGAAATGGGTCTCCGAAGTAAGAAATTGACCCGACATTGAGACAGGAGAATTCTATGCCTTATTTCATGGGTATCGACGTTTCCACAACAGGCGTCAAAGCATTGATCATCGACCAGCAGGGAATCGTGGTCGGAACTGCTAACACCGAACATCCGCTTTCCTCCCCTTTCCCATTATGGAGTGAGCAGAACCCCGAAGATTGGTGGAATGGGGCATTGAATTCGATCCGCCAGGTGCTTGCCCAAACCGGCATTGCGGGTCAGGATGTGGCTGCCATCGGGTTGACGGGTCAAATGCACGGGTTGACCCTTTTAGACGAGGGTGGAAAAGTCCTGCGTCCGGCAATTCTGTGGAACGACCAGCGCACTGCCAGCCAATGCGATGAGATCCGCGAAAAGGTGGGGCGCAGCCGCCTGATTCAAATCACCGGCAATGACGCCCTGACCGGGTTCACCGCGCCAAAAATTTTATGGGTGCGCGAACATGAGCCGGAAGTTTACGGCAAAATCAGACATATTCTGCTGCCGAAAGATTACCTTCGCTACCACCTTACCGGAGGGTTTGCCGTGGACCGGGCCGATGGCTCCGGTACGATCCTGTTCGATATCCGAACCAGGGATTGGTCGCCAGAGATGCTCACAGCGCTGGAAATTCCATTGGAATGGCTGCCAACCACCTTTGAAGGCACCCAGGTGACCGGTCAGGTGACTACAGATGCAGCGCGACTGACCGGGTTGAAAGCCGGAACGCCGGTGGTGGGCGGTGGTGGCGACCAGTCTGCCGGGGCAGTAGGGGTCGGGGCGGTCGAACCAGGCATCGTTTCCCTGGCGCTGGGCACCTCGGGGGTGGTCTTCGCCACCACGGACGGGCCTTTTATCGAACCGCAAGGCCGCCTGCATGCTTTTTGCCATTCCGTACCCAACCGCTGGCACCTGATGGGCGTCATGCTTTCCGCCGCCGGCAGCCTGCGCTGGTACCGCGATACGTTCGCCCCCGGCATGGATTATGACACGCTGCTGGCCCCGGCTGCTCAGATTGCGCCAGGATGCGAAGGGCTGCTCTTTCTGCCTTACCTGACCGGAGAACGCACACCCTATCCGGATCCATTGGCACGCGGATCATTCACCGGCATGACCATTCGCCACAGCCTGCCTCATTTCAGCCGGGCTGTATTGGAGGGCGTGGCTTTCGGACTGCGCGACAGCTTTGAGCTGATCAAATCAGCCGGCCTCAGCCAGATTCGCCAGGTGAGAGTTTCCGGCGGCGGCGCGCGCAGTGCGCTCTGGCGCCAGATTTTAGCCGATGTATTCAATTCTGAGCTGGTTACTATCAACACCACGGAAGGCGCGGCTTACGGCGCTGCCCTGCTGGCGGGGGTCGGCGCTGGCTATTGGCCAGATGTCGATCAGGCCTGCCAGGCTGGGATCCGCATTACCGGATCCACCCAGCCGGTATCAAGTACTGTTGCTGGCTACGAATCAACTTATCAACTGTACCGCCAGCTATACCCGGCGCTGAAAGACATCAGCCACCAACTGGGCAGTTAAACGCCGGTCACAATCCACTGCTGATAAAAAAAAACCCGCTCATTGCGGGTTTTTTTTGGTTAAGAAAGCCTAATGGCGCCACAGGCGTAAGGCCAGGTTGAGCAGCAGGGTCAAAAGGACGCTTATCAGGATTGAGGCCAATATTGGAACAATGCAGGTCAACCCACCCAGGTTGATTTGCAAAGTGCCCGGGATTTGTTTAAGTCCAGGAATTCGTCCTGCCAGCCAGATCAAACCCCCGACCACCAGGAGGACTGCCCCCAACACCACTAACAATTTGCCCAGTGTTTCAAATCCCTGCATCACATTGCTCATTTCGCCCGATCGAATAATTAGATTCTAACCCGAAAGCCACGAATCTGAGTGCTTTCTGAAAAGATTCTCATTTGAAATATATTGACAATTAATGTAAAATTTATCTAATTGTATTTTAACCCGGCGGGGAAACTTAATTTGTATGATCGGCGGGTAAACCTGTTCAAATGGAAAAACGGTTGGATCGCGAGGAGTTAATTACGATGTTTAAAATATTCACCCGAATACAGAAAAAAAATGTGGTCATCGCTGCCATTCCGGTTCTGATTTTATTAACCGGTATTTTTATTATGCAGAACAACCAGCTTCCTCAAGCTAACGCGCAAACCCAACAATCCTGTGTCCAATTCTACGACCCGCGCGACATCCCATCACCCAAAATCATCACCTTTGATCATTTAAAAGATGGTGAGGAATTGAATACGCAATACCAGGCAGGTTATGGGGTGGTTTTTCCAAACGTCAGGCCAGCCGTGGTCATTCATGCTGTAAATGAGGGCGATCCTGATGCACCACAGACTCCACCAAATGTCGCCCGTAACTTTACAGATCCACAATTGCAAAATTCACCATTAACCATTGCCTTCGATTTTCCTCGCACCCATGTGGCGATGTATCTTGGAAACGGCATATTACCCACCGGGGGTCAGGTGATTGCAGATGTTACCGCATATGACATCCAAAAATTTCCTTTATGCACCTTCAGGTTCAACAATGTTGACCAGGCTCACAAATTCTTTGTCGGCATATACGACGTCGAGCAGCGCATCTCCTTCGTCGATGTCAATTATATTGAAGGCGGCGACGAATTGATCGATAACCTTTATATAGCTCCCGGACTGAACCCCACCCCTCGCCGTCAGCTCCCGACCTGGACGCCTGTTCCGACGGCATCACCCACGCCAGGCCCGACCCCTACTGCCACACCCCTGGTTCCGATGTATGCTTTTCAGCATTTTACTGCCAGTCAAGTCGTGGTTCCCGTCATCATAAAACCCGATTTTGCCATCCATGGAATCGAAATCACCCAGGGGATCCAGTGTTTCAATGGTCTTCCGGCAGGTTGTTCCGACAATTCATTGCCCATGGTGCTCAGCAAAGACGCGACGGCTCGCATCTACTTAAAGGCGAATAACGCGTTCTCAAATTACCACAATGTCCCCGTCCGGCTCCATATCCTGGCGTTTGGCAATGATTATGTAGGTAATGCCGTCGGAAACCCAACCTCGATCATCAATCAGGCGGTTCATGACAGCGCCGATATCTACTTCAATGCCTACGGCAGCCAGACAACCATCCAGTTTTATGCGGTCGTGGATCCCGATAATATTTATTCTGAATCGAATGAATCCAACAACCGCTACCCTCCTGCGGGTACCATTACCATGACCTTCGCCAACCGGAGAACGATGACCGTGGTTGGCGACCGGCTGCGTTACCATCCCTCCGGCTACGGCGGGACGCAGTATGCGGGAGGTTGGGCAGTGAACGGCGGCGGCGCCCAGTGGTGGAACCAGCTCCTCCCACTCAGCAATAACGCCATCACCTACTACCTGCGCAGTGGTTACCAGAATTGGACCACCAGTCTTAGTTCTGGAAGCGGGCAGCACGCCTTGATCAGTGCGCTCAACTGGAAATGGATCCAGGAAAACGCCCTCACCTGGTTGTTTGGGTCAGGCGCCTTTACCGGGGCCAGGCACGTCTATGGTTGGGCACCCTCTGCAGGATACAGCGGTGGACATGCCGATATGCCGGTTTACCCGCATGCCGGTGGTTTAGGTGTGGTGGGCATCGGCTCGGATGCACCGGGTACCAATACGGATAATCCGGGCTCCGGCGCATTGATTTTTGGGCATGAATTGACCCACGACTACAATATTTACCACACCAACACGGCGGATGCCTGCGGGTCCAACGACAGCAACTCCAATTTCCCCTACAGCAATTCCAGCATCCAGGCCTTTGGCTTCAATACCCTGACCGGCAAGATTTACGATCCGGCTACGACCCACGATCTAATGAGCTACTGCCCTTCGAACGGGTCTAAGCAGGGCTGGATTTCACCCTTTACCTGGAATACGATGTATACCAAACTAACCAATTCGGCCGCGGACCCTGTTTCTGGCAATGGCCCATCCATGGTTCACATGACCCAGCCTTACACGTTCGCGCCGACCATTTTCGATCAATCATTGGCGGTGAATGCCACCATCAATAACCCACCCACCTCGGGTTCGCTTGGGAATTTAGAACGCATCAATGGCGGGTTCAGCTACACCGTCCCGGTTGGGCAGTATTATGTCGAATTGTTCGACGGTCCTGACGGAACCGGAAAGTCGTTGGCCAGCCAATCGTTTAATGTCAATTTCACCAGTGAATACCAGAACCAGGGCGGGCCGCTCCCGCCGCCGCCATTCCCTGGGTCGCCCGCCGAAGCCGAGGATGTTTCCTTTATCATGCCGTATATCGAAGGCACGCAAAGCATCGTGCTGCGGCATAACAGCGATGTGCTCGACACGCGCAACGTCAGCCTCAACGCCCCCCAGGTAACCATCACCAGTCCGGTCGTAGCTGCCAATTGGCCGGAGAAAACCATCCAATCCCTCACCTGGAACGGGAGTGATATTGATGGTGACAAACTGCTTTACTCCGTGTTTTATTCAAATGACGGTGGAACAAGCTGGAGCCTGATCGCGGACAGCCTGACCAATCCCAGCTACGATGTGGATGTAGATGCCATGGCCGGCTCTGCCGATGCGCGCTTCCGCGTGGTAGCCAGCGACGGTGTCAATACCGGCTACGACGAAACTACGGTTGATATCACCATCCCCAACCATGCCCCGCAGCCAATCATCACCAATCCCGTCAACCTGAGCATCCATCTTCCCGGCAACCTGGTCGTATTCCACGGCAGCGCTACAGATTTTGAGGACGGCACGCTGGGAGATTCGGCAATGGTGTGGAGTGACGACGTACAGGGCGGTTTGGGGATTGGCCCCTCTGTGCCGATCAACAACCTGACTCCAGGAAAGCATACCATCACCCTGACGGCGACCGACAGCTATGGTATATCAACCAGCACTTCGGTTACCATCGACGTGGCGTATCCGATCTACCTGCCTCAAGTGAAACGCTAAGAATTATGACTCCAAAACACCCGACCGGAATGCCCGGTCGGGTGTTTTTTTATGCCACAACAAAGCTGGCAGTGTGAAAAAGCCTATATTCTTTCGGCTAATTCCTCGCTTTCGGCAACTTTGTATAGCTGATCCCCTTTCCGAACCGGGTCATTTACTTTCAATGCGATCTCCATGCCAGGGCCAGCTTTAAATATTTTTTGATGGTCGATTTCCATGGAAAATGCTCTTTGAACCAGGTCGGTGGTATGTCCTTGGATAGAAACAACCTGGCCCAGTTCAAGCTCCCCCTCTACATCAATCACAGCCACACCCAGGCGTGAATAAAAATGTTTGACCTTCCCGATACGAATATCCATCTTTACCTCCTTTACATGACAGGAACCACGGCAGCCCTTACACTACCGAACAATGGAGGTTTGTTGTCATAATCAGTCTATCCGGATTCCGCCCATTTTTCAACAGGATTTTCTCCTTAATATTTAGTTTACACTGTAAAATATATATTACACACGAAACTGAAGGAAGCTTTCATGTCCCGACCAAAAATGCCGGAAGCCCAGCGCGAGCTAATCCGCACGAAAATCCTGGATGCAGCCTGTGCTATCCTCATCGAGAATGGCCCTGAGCAAATCAGCTCGCGCGCGATCGCCCAACATCTGGACCTGACCCATATGGGATTGTTTACCTACTTTCCAAACCAGGCGGCGATCCACCGGGCCCTGGCTGAGCGCGAACAAACCAAATTCCTCAGCCGGCTGCAGATCTATGTTGAGCAAGCAGAAAAGGAAGATATTTCTCGCGTGCTCGAAAATACGCTGCAAAAATTTCAAAACTTCGCCAGAGAAAACCCGAATCTATTTCGGCTGGTCTGGGTCGAACCTGAAGCGGAGAATCCCCCGCGTTGGATGCAGGCAACGATTGAACTGATCGCCGGGTTAATCCGCAAAGGCAGACAACAGGGCAAATTTACGATCAGCGACGCACATGTCTCAGCATCACTGGTCGTCAGCCTGGTCAATATGCCCTTTATCCTATCAGCCAGTGGAAAAATCGCCGCCCCCGATGTGGAAGAAAAATTGTCGCTCGAAGCGCTCGCGGCAGCCATGCGCTATATCCATCAAGGAATAGAACCTGGTCCGGCAGCCAGACCAGGCATCTGGAAATTTACCAGTGCATGGATCAAACAAAGCAGGAAATGGCTCGATAAAGTTCTGAAACAATGACCGGCGGGCGTCCGCCCGACCAGATTAATCCGCAGCAGACAGGTCTGCGGCCGGAAAACCGCCGCGGTTCACTCCTTGGGGGGAACGCTGCCGCGGCGGTTGGCAACGTACACCAGACCGCCCCCCAGGACCATGGCAATCGCCCCGTAAACCGCCCATTGAGGATCTCCGGTCATGAAGCTCCCCGGGAGAATATTGATCCCCTGCAGAAAAAAGACGAGTCCCATTAAAGCGGTCAGTCCGCCAATAATGCTTAAAGCGATTTTCATATCGTTCCTCCATGTGATATCTGCGCTCATGCTGTGCGGTGGACAGGCCGAACGAGAATGCCGGGCAGCTCACAAATTATGGTAGATGCGTCTTTTACTGCCCTGGCCGGAAAGGCCGGTCCACCTGCATGGTGTACTTCCACCAGTTATTTGAAATACCGTTCTGATTGCCCTTCACGTGGGGCACATGCTGGAACCACCATTTGGTAAAGGCGTACCCGTCTCCTCCACAGCCCCATTCTGTACAGTTGATCGCGCGGCGCGTGCCCTGCAAGTTGGGATAGTTCAACCAATCATCGCCGCTGCTTGAAGCCAGATTCGAATTCTGCCAATCAAAATCTTTATCGGCATTGGGTGGGGTATGAATCAAGCCTACCGCGGCCCGCCCGGGCGCAATTTTCTCGAACAGCATGAAATGTTCAAAATCATTTCTTGGATTCATAAACCGGGCCGGGGAAACTGGCGGTTGGATATTGGGTTTCACAGCATTATAGGCATTCTGAAGCGTATCGAACGAATCATACACATAGCCCATAATGGATTCCATGCGATGCCCAATGTCGTGCAGCATTTCGGCAACACCGCGTTCATAATTAAATCCCATGATCACAAACCGGTGCGTGCAGTGATCCGTATTGTCAAGTGGGGGCGAATTACACCAGATAGCGTTTTTGCCCACCATGCGCGATTCATAAAAACCAAAATACGGTCCGCCAAACATCCAGACCTCATCGATCTGGTCATCCATCACCCGGTCAATCAAGTGAAAATCTTCGACGATTTTATGGTAATCCACAGCATCGGGATCATGGTGGGTCTCCTGATGCTGCATCATGGCAAGATAGGCGGGTACGGTGTACTGAAAACCATCCATTTTGGTCGGGAGTTCGTTCACATCAATGCGGTTGGCGCTGTCGTATTGATAATTTACCAACCCGTAGCTGACCTCTTTCATATCGGCGATGAATCCCTTGATGAGGGCATCCACATTATTCCAGCCCATCCTTTCCGTCAGGCGGGTACCATGCTCATCCACGATAGGATCAAAATTGATCACGAGAATGCGCGGCGAAACAGCAACCAGAGGTTCATCTGCCGGCGGGATGGGCGGCGCGCTGCGCCCAAAAAGGCGTTTAATCCAATTGACAATCGCGTTCAGTTTATCCATAGGTTCCTCACTCATGGGCCTTCATACAAAAGCTGTTACCGACCTGCGCCAGTCAGTTTATAATAGATATGGGCAGGTGTTGACCATATCTATATTGTAATCAAAAATGTCAATAATACGACAAGGAAACCTCTGGCAGAGGAAAGATATCGGTTAATTTTCTAAAAACCGCCTTTCTGAGGCGGCTGCAAGCGGCCCCCTAAGGGAGACGAACCTTTATTGAGTGTTTTTGCACCAGGAAAAATATTGATTAATGCCAGGATCCTTTCATGATAAACTGGATTGATCTCAGCACTCCCCCACCTACCCCGATCACTGACCGCGAGGATGATTGCCCATGGCTGAAACCACTTCACAGATCACCCCGAATGCAGCCTTCCTGAAACTGCTGACAAACCTGCTGGTATCCCTGCTGTTCATCGCCGGGCTGGTATTCGCCGGGGCAGGCCGGCTCGATTGGGGCCTGGGCTGGCTGTTTGTTGCGGTTTGGGGGCTGCTCAAATTCGCCCATATCCTATACCTGCGCTGGCACGATCCCGCGCTGATGGTGGAACGGGGAACCAGCCATGAGAACACCCAACAATATGACCGCCGGATTGTGAGGGTGTATTCTGTGATTTCTTTCAGCACTTTTCTGATTGCCGGGTTAGATGGCGGGCGCTTTCACTGGTCGGGGCCGGTCCCGCCGGTGCTGATCCTGCTCGCGTACGTGGTTTACCTGATCGGAAATTGGATCTCAGGCTGGGCGGCCAGTTCCAACCCCTTTTTCTCGACCGAGTCGCGCCTGCAGGCTGATCGAAACCAAAAAGTGACCCACAGTGGACCCTATCGTTTCGTTCGCCATCCCGCTTACTCGGCCCTGATTTTACTCTGGTCCGTGACCGGGATCCTGTTGGGATCGTGGTGGGCGGTTATCCCTGGGCTGCTTTCTGCGCTGATGATCTTGATCCGTACGTATTACGAAGATCGTATGCTGCGCGCCGAACTCCATGGCTACGCGCAGTACGCTCAACAGGTGCGCTACCGGCTGCTGCCGGGCATCTGGTAAATTTCTGGAAATCCTGGTTTCAACGCCACGGGTACGCCCGGTCTCTTTTCCGTTGGAGCAACCGACTGCCTCGATGCTGACCGGCGCGATCATGCGGCCGTCCCCGATTAATTTCTACAGGTAAATATGCTCACCGGGCAGTGATACAATTGGCACTTTGTTCCCATCAGCATCATCCTCCGGGAACTAAAATACCGGTAAACCACTTTTCATCGGGAGGAAAGTATGCCCACCCCAAGCTTAACCTGCAAGGTCATCCAATCTGCGCAAACCTACGAAGGCAAACAAGCCCTGACCTACTTCAGCGGAATTTCCGCTGAAACGACCGGTGCGCAGGGCATTTGCATGCACATGCTCCACATCGCGCCAGGCCAGCGCGCCCGGGCCCACCTGCACGAAAACCACGAAACCGCCATCTACGTGCTGCAAGGCCAGGCCGGAATGTGGTATGGGGAAAACCTGAAAGAACATCTGACCGTTAAAGCGGGCGAGTACCTGTATATCCCGGCCGGCATGCCGCACCAACCGTATAACCCGAGCGAAACCGAGACCGCCGTCGCAGTTCTGGCCCGCACCGATCCGAATGAACAGGAGAGTGTGGTGCTCGTGCCGGAACATGATGACAGCTAGATTTGACAGGAGTAAATAGGTGCGGGGACTCGAACTTGTAAATTCAAAATTTCCACCATCAATATTGGCGGACCTGCGTTTATCGGAAGTGAAGTTAAGAATAGCAATATTTATGGTACACAATCCAATACTACAATTGACAAATTGTTTATTGACCTTTCTCAAAGAGCTGATGCAATGCCGGAGGGAAGCGAAAAACAGATCACAAAAACGGCAATCTCCGAATTACAAAAAGAGGCGGAAAATGGTGACAATGCGAACGAGCAGGTTATCACAAAATATTTGAAAACTACTTGTAATGATGGCTCCAGATATTGCGGAAGTGGCAATTAAGACAGCAATAAATCCTATCTATGGTTTTGCGACTATTTATAAAAAGGTTGCCCAGAAAATAAAAGGGGAAACACAATCGCCTGGAGAAGTCTGGGCGAAGCAGGTGTGAAGTAAAAAATAATATCAAACAATGGAACTTTTGGACGATTGACAAAGGGACTACAAAATGCTAGATTTATATAGCATATATGCTATAATTGACACCTGCTCAATTCAATCTCACTACAGGTGGCCGTAAATGGAAACTGTATTCTATTTAACTCGAAACGGCCGCCGTCCTGCAAAAGAATTCATCGAAGAACAGGAAGATCCTGAAGTTCGTGTCGCTATTTACTCTGATATTGAACGTTTGGAGAAATTGGGACATATGATACGTCGCCCTTTTTCAGGCGAACTACGGGATGGAATTTTTGAGCTCCGTACCTTGTTCAAGAAAGTTAAATATAGATTGTTTTATTTTTATCATAGCAATCGAATAATTATTACGCATGGATTTAAAAAGAAAGTACCAAAAGTACCAAATGACGAAATAAATAAAGCCAATAAATATCGAAATGATTATATTTCTCAACAAAACGAAAAGAGAGAAAAATCAATCTCAATGAACTTCACAATGAATTGAAAAAAGACCCAGCTTTCGTGCAAGCAGAGAAAAAAATGCGATTTCGTATTGATTTGGCGAATGCTGTTCTCTATGCTAGATTATCCAAAAAAAACCGCCTCAATGAGACGGTTTAATGGTGCCCCCATCACGACGCCCGCAGGGTGCAAGGGACTCGAACAAAAAAACACCCTTTCAGGTGTTTTTTAATTGGTGCCCTATCATGACACCCGCAGGGTGCGAGGGACGCGAACAAAAAAACACCCTTTGAGATGTTTTTTAATTGGTGCCCCCATCACGACACCCGCAGGGTGCAAGGGACTCGAACAAAAAAACACCCTTTCAGGTGTCTTTTCTTAAAGTGCCCCCATCATGACACCCGCAGGGTGCAAGGGACTCGAACAAAAAAACACCCTTTCAGGTGTCTTTTCTTAAAGTGCCCCCATCATGACACCCGCAGGGTGCGAGGGATTCGAACGAAAAAAAACCGTCTTGCGACGGTTTTAATTGGTGCCCCCATCACGACACCCGCAGGGTGCAAGGGACTCGAACAAAAAAAACCGCCTTACGACGGTTTTAATTGGTGCCCCCACGGGGACTCGAACCCCGGTTATAGCCTTGAAAGGGCTGTGTCCTAACCTCTAGACCATGGGGGCAATGGGTGAGATTTTACCATTGACCCTATAAAGGGTCAAGCTATTTAACAAACCAGTTTTAGCTGTGGAGCAGGTCCTGACCGCCAACCGGCAGTACGCACTCCGGCACATCCTGCGCAGGATTGTTGACCACCCGCGAAACCGGATATGCCTCCAACCAATCCTCCGGGTAGGGCTTGAGCAAAGCCTGGAGTTCTGCCGGTTTAGCCGGATTGAGCCAGGCCCACAGGTCGGCGCCGCTTAAAATCACCGGCATGCGGTCGTGAACCGGGGCCACCACCCCATTGGCCGCGGTGGTCAGGATGGTGCACGAGCGCAGCTCTTCACCTTCGGGATTGCGCCAGCGTTCCCATAATCCGGCGAAGGCAAAAGCGCCGCGGTCTTTGCGGTGGAAGTGATATGGGATCGACGGGCTCTTCTTTTCTTTGGAACGCTGCCACTCGTAGAACCCATCCGCCAGGATCAAACAGCGCCGCTGGGCAAAGGCCTGCCGGAAAGAGGGCTTTTCGGTGACCGTTTCGGAACGGGCATTGATCAGACGGCTGCCGATGGCCATATCTTTGGCCCAAAATGGGATCAAACCCCAGCGCAGCCATTCCACCTGCCGGCTTTGAGCATCCGTAACGGCCGGTACCGGCTGCGACGGCGCCACGTTGTAGCGCGGCTGCCAGTCATGCGGCAGCTCACCCAGCTCGAGCTGCTCGTGAACCTCATCAGCCGCCAATGTGATTGTAAATCTGCCGCACATAATGATCTCTCCTTTGGCTGATTTTAACACATTCGCCTGAAATTTTTGCATCCGGTATAATAACCTTATCCTGGCCTGTAGGAGGTGAATGTGCCTGCCCCATTGGTGGAATGTATCCCCAACTTTTCTGAAGCGCGCCGTCCCGAGGTGATCGACCAGATCGTCGCTGCCATCCAATCTGTGACCGGGGTGCAAATCCTCGACCGGCACTCGGACCTCGACCACAACCGGACGGTGGTCACCTATATCGGCGCGCCAGGTGCGGTGGAAGAAGCCGCATTTCTGGCAATTCAATGCGCCGCGAAAACGATCAATTTGGATGAGCATACCGGCGAACACCCGCGCATCGGCGCCACGGATGTGGTGCCGTTTGTGCCAATCCGTGATACGACCATGGAAGAATGCATTGAAATTGCACGCCGCCTTGGCAAACGAGTTGGCCAGGAACTGGGCATCCCCACCTATTTATATGAAGAGGCGGCTACCCGACCCGAGCGGCAGAACCTGGAAAATATCCGCCGCGGGCAGTACGAAGGCCTGAAGAATGAAATTAAAAGCAATCCGGACCGCCGGCCAGATTTTGGGCCCGCCGAACTGGGAACAGCCGGGGCAACCGTGATTGGCGCGCGCCACCCCCTGGTGGCTTACAACGTTTATCTGACCACGGATGATGTCAGCGTCGCCCAAAAGATCGCCAGGGCGGTGCGCAATTCATCGGGCGGTTTGCGCTTCGTCAAAGCCATGGGCATCCTGGTGGAAGGGCGGGCCCAGGTTTCGATGAACCTGACCAATACCCGCCAGACGCCGGTTTTCAGGGTGGTGGAACTGGTGCGGCGCGAAGCGCGCCGCTACGGAGTCTCCATCCATCACAGCGAACTGGTCGGGCTAATCCCCCAGGAGGCCCTGGTCAATTCGGCGGTTTGGTACCTGCAGTTGGATGGATTTGAACCCGAACAAATTTTAGAACAGCGCCTTTACCAGGCCCAGACCGAAAACCCTGCCGAACCAACGTCCGCCACACAACCCAATATTCTCGATCGACTGGCAGCCGCCACCCCCACCCCAGGAGGCGGTTCCGCATCTGCATTCTCTGCCGCATCGGCTGCCGCCCTGGTCGCGATGGTCGCCCGCCTGACCATCGGCAAGAAGAAATACGCAAGCGTTGAATCCCAGATGTGGGCCATGATCGACGAGGCAGAAAGCCTGCGCGCCGCACTGACGCTGGCGGTCGAAGAAGATGCCCAATCTTTCGATGCCATTCTTGCGGCCATGCGCCTGCCAAAATCGACCCCAGAGGAGCAAGCTTACCGGGCGGTACAGATCGACCGGGCTACCCTGCATGCCGCGGAAGTTCCCTTACAAACCGCGGAAAAGACGGTGCAGGTTATGGCGTTAGCTGCCCAGGCAGCCGCCATCGCCAATCTCAATGCTATTTCAGATGCTGCCAGCGCAGCCGCCCTGGCCCGTGCAGCCTTGACCAGCGCCGGGTTGAATGTGCGCATCAACTGCCAGAGCCTGCAGGATGCTACTCCTGCAAAACCATACCTGGAACGCATGCAAGAAATCGAAAAACAGTCGTGGCTACACGAAAACGCCGTAAAAACAGCGCTGCGCATTCGCGCCAATTTAACTATGGAATCAGGAGCGTGAGATGGGCTTAAAAAATGACCGTTGGATTCGCCAGATGGCCCTGGAACAGCACATGATCGAGCCCTTTGAGGAGGGTCGCGCCCGCCCAGGCGTGATTTCCTACGGGGTATCTTCTTACGGGTATGATATCCGCGTCGCGGAAGAGTTTAAAATCTTTACCAATGTGTATTCCGCAGTGGTGGATCCGAAGCAATTCGATCCGCGCTCGATGATCGATTTTCAAGGCGCGGTGTGCATCATTCCACCCAATTCCTTTGCGCTGGCGCGCACGGTGGAATATTTCCGCATTCCGCGCGGCGTTTTAACGGTTTGCCTGGGAAAAAGCACCTATGCGCGCTGCGGGATCATTGTGAATGTCACCCCATTCGAACCCGAATGGGAAGGCTATGTCACCCTCGAAATTTCCAATACCACCCCCTTACCGGCAAAAATTTACGCCAATGAAGGCATCGCCCAGGTGCTTTTCTTTGAAGCCGATCAAGTTTGCCAGGTTTCGTATGCCGATAAGAAAGGCAAATATCAAAACCAGCAGTCGATCTTGCTGCCCAAAGTCTGAACGGTTACAGGCCTAATTGCATCTGCCCGGTTTTTTCCAACGGCCATGACCCAAGGATTATTTCGCGATCGCGCCATTTCAGGTGGACCTGGTTGGCGCAGCGCCAGATTAAAATCCCTTCCAAAAAGTCGGGCCAATAATCGGGGTATTGAAAACTGGCTCCGGTAAAGTAGCCTGCCAGAACCGCCACCACGGTGTCATGGGTGGTAAAAATATCCAGGCTGCCGGGCGTTTTATCGCCGCTCAATACCAGGTCGAGGATTGCACGCACCGCTTCAGGCAGGGGATCCTTTTTCCATTGGATGGTCGGCCCGGACCAGATGCGTTCGATGAAAGGGTGGCTCAAACGGTAATCGGATTGTAGCGGCAGCTCCCAGCCGGCCCCACGGGCGATGGCCCGAAGCGTATCCTGGCATCTTTCCACCGGGCTGGAAACCAGCCGTCCAGGCTGGCGGACATCAGCCAGGGCATTTCCGAACCGCTCCGCCTGGGTTATGCCTTCAGCGGTCAGACCGGCAGAAAAAACATCTTCATCGCTCAGAATTGGATAGCGAGCGGAATGCCGGACCACTAATCCTCCGTGGGATTCATCCGGTAAGCTGCGCACCAATGCTAATGCGGATCGATAAAGCACCATAAAAACTCCTGATTAATAACTTTACAATCATAACATATCCATAAAGCATGAAAAACGGGCTCATTGGGATTCCCCGTGGAAGAGGTTATATACCCACCACGGCAACTCCCAAAGAACCAAAAAACGCACCGCGAGAAAACACGGTGCGTTTTTTATTGGCAAAAACAGATTACTCGATCTTCAAGCTGACCAGGCCGGTCACCCAGGTGTTTTGGGGTGCACCCTGTACCGCCAGGCGGATCGTACCGTCTGGAAGAAAATCCAGGTACGATTGCGAAATCTGGTCCTTGGTCAATATTAATGTTGAATTACCCGATCCGACCGCTGTGATCTGATTATAGGATCCAACATTATATTGCTTCAGCGCATCTGCCAGTGCCAGAACTTGCAATGTGGTGCCATCAAATGAGACATTTTCTTTGGGAAGCGCATTCAGCACGTCGACCGCCATTGTTATTTCGCTGCCATCCGCCAGAGTCAGGTTGAAAGTTCCTGGGCTGGGATAACCGGTATTGGTCAAAGGTGGCACCACCTCTTCTGGAGCAGGGTATCCTGTGGGAGCCGCCGCTTCCCCCGGATTGGCCATGGTGGGTGCAGGATATCCGGCGTCCACAGTCGGAACGGGGGTATCTGTCGCCTGAGCTACTGTTCCAGAAGGGGTCTGGGTGGGTTGTGCTGTTTCCGTATTGCTGGCGCAAGCGCTTAAGATTAATACAGCAATGGTCATAATCAATAATATTTTGAAACGTTTAGACATCTATCCTCCAACATATGTAAATATCTGGTTGATCTTACCCTTTCGATAGCCCCCTGTCAATCCATCTTTCAGGTTAACCCTTTCGATTAAGAGATGCAAATTTGCTATGAGTCTGTTCCAAACGACCGAAAGTTTGACATACCAGGAGAAAATCCCTCCCAAAAAACCCGGATATAAATTATCGTTATTCCTATATTTCTCTGCGTGAAAAATTACGCAATTTATGCTATTATGATACTGTCACCAGACAATCCGATCCCAACGGGAGAGCACAAGAAATGGATTCTACCTTAATTCCAGATATTGTCGTGAGCCGGCTGCCGCGCTATCTGCAGGCATTACATCGTATGCAAGAAGAAGGTCAAAATGCCACTTCATCTCAGGAATTAGGAGACCGTATCGGGATTTCAGCGGCCCAGATTCGCAAGGATCTTTCCCACTTTGGCGAATTTGGCAAACAAGGAACCGGGTATTCCATTCCTTACCTGATTGACCAGCTGCAGGCTATCCTCAAAGTAAAACAGGTCTGGGGGATCGCACTGGTTGGCGCCGGCGATCTGGGGCATGCAATCGCTCGTTACCAGGGTTTCACAAACCGCGGGTTCCGCATCGCTGCGGTTTTCGATGTCGATCCACATAAGATTGGCAGCCAGATCGGCGGTTTTGTGGTCCAGGATATGGCCAACCTGGCTCAATCGATCCGTGAAAACGGAATCAAGGTAGCCATGTTGACTGTACCGGCTGACGCGGCACAAAAAGTCGCCGAAGAACTCGTCCAGGCTGGAATACAATCCATCTTAAGCTATGCCCCCGTCCCACTCAATCTGCCGGAAGAGGTCTATGTCCAGTACATCGACCCAATCATCCAGCTGCAGCACATGACCTATTATCTCGGCTGATTGATTTCTCTCAACCTGACGAAAAAAACCGGCTGCCATTTGGGCAGCCGGTAATGTTTACGTAGCGATCAAACTGCGCCGGAGCGATTCACGGATCGTGACTCCTTTTGCCGCTCCTTCTGCGGTGCAGGTGGTGGGGTTGTCCACCTGGTAAGCCGGAATTCCTAATGCTTTGGTTAAGTATTTATCGACGCCGCGTAATTGGGCGCCGCCTCCGCATAAAGCCACCCCACGATCGATAATATCTGAGATTAATTCCGGAGGTGTTTTTTCCAGCACCCTTTTTACCGTGCTGACCACATCGTTTAACGGATCCTGGAGGGCATCGATGATATCATCGGTATTCAAATTGACCGGCCTCGGAAGCCCTGATACCTGGTCCTGCCCTTGAACTTCTAACGAAAGGGCCTGGTCCAAAGAGAGGGCCGCCCCGATCCTTATTTTAAGTTGTTCAGCAGTAGATTGCCCAATAATCACCCCATATTTCTTACGCGTATAAGAAACGATCGCTTCATCCAGTCTGGTCCCGCCAGTACGCGCAGTGTCAGCAGTGACAATTCCGTTCATCGCCATGACGGCTACCTGGACAGTGCCTCCCCCCAGGCAAATAATCATATTACCGGTTGGGGTGCTGATCGGAAGATCAACACCGATCGCAGCCGCCAGAGGCTGTTGGATGAGATAAACATCCCGCCCACCGGCGCCCAAACCTGCTTCATGGACGGCGCGGCTTTCGACACTCGTCACACCGTAGGGGACAGTAATCATCAAACGCGGTGGAAAAAAAGACAACGGGCCGCGCATATTCTTTAATAACGACCACAACATGCGTTCCGTAATTTCGTATTCGGCGATCACCCCATGGCGCAGCGGGCTGACGACTTCCATGGTATCCGGAACCCGTCCGAACATATCCCGGGCCGCCTGCCCCAATTCAACAATTTTTAACTCTTCAACGACCAGGGCCGCAAAAGTGGGTTCGTTATAAAGAATCTGGTTTCCCTCAGCAATCACCGTATTCATTGTGCCGAGGTCAATTCCAATTTCACGGGTAAAAACGGGCATAAATTATTTACTCGCAGTGCTATTTTTGGGATCGCAGTTCCCGCCCCCGCCGGAAGCGACGAACTGCGTCAATTCGCAATGTGGACCGGCGTAAAGCCGCCTGTATTCTTAAATACATATCTTGATCGGAAGGTATGCCCTGCTTCAGCCTATCCTCTGCATTCTGGCGGGCGATTTCAGCGCGTTGAATATCGATTTCATCTACATTTTCCGCGGCATCCGCAAGAATGGTTACCTGATCGGGCTGTACTTCGGCTACCCCACCCGCTACTGTAAAAAATGATTCTCCATCTTGATTACGAATTTTAACAATACCGTATTGTATCATAGTCAATAATGGGGTGTGGTTGGGCAAGATCCCCATTTCACCATCAGCGCCTGGTAAAACTACAATATCCGCATCATCGGCAAAGACAACCCGATCCTGAGAGACAATTTCACAGCGGATAGGCATTCTATATCATCTCCAGTTTAATTTACCCACTTTGGGCGAGGGTCTTCGCCTTGGCCCGGGCGTCTTCAATGTTGCCAACCATGTAAAAAGCCTGTTCCGGCAGTTCATCACAATCACCATCCAAAATCTCGCGGAAACCGTGCACGGTCTCTTGAAGAGGCACATACACACCCGGTATGCCGGTAAACTGCTCAGCGACGAACATCGGTTGGGAAAAGAAGCGTTCGATCTTACGCGCGCGGCTGACGAGCAATTTGTCATCCTCGTTTAATTCGTCTACCCCCAGGATGGCAATGATATCCTGCAGATCTTTATACCGCTGCAGCACACGCTGGGTTTCACGAGCCACCCGGTAATGCTCTTCACCTACAATCTGCGGGTCTAAAATTCGGGAGGTGGAAATCAGCGGATCGACAGCGGGATAGATTGATTTCTCGGCAATTGCCCGTTCCAGGGCAACCGTCGCATCCAGATGGGTAAAGGTCGCCACTGGCGCCGGGTCGGAGTAATCATCCGCCGGCACATATACCGCTTGCAGTGAGGTAATCGATCCGGTTTGGGTGGATGTGATTCGCTCCTGTAGTTCGCCCATTTCTGAAGCAAGTGTCGGCTGGTAGCCGACCGCAGAAGGCATCCGCCCTAATAATGCAGATACTTCTGCTCCAGACATGGTAAAACGAAAAATATTATCGATAAACAGCAATACATCCATGCCGTCATCGCGGAAGTATTCCGCCATGCACAAAGCCGTCAAGGCTACGCGAAATCGAACGCCGGGCGGTTCATTCATCTGCCCAAAAACCATCACCGTATCCTTCATCACGCCCAACTCGAGCATTTCGCGATAGAGCTGTGTGCCTTCACGGGTACGTTCACCGACCCCGGCAAATACCGATTTTCCTTTGTGCACCGTAGCGATCGACCGGATCAATTCTTGAATGATGATTGTTTTCCCGACACCTGCTCCACCAAAGATTCCGGTTTTTCCACCTTTGGTAAAGGTGGAAATCAGATCAATTACCTTTAATCCGGTTTCAAAAACCTCAACCCGCGTGGTCTGCTCCGCAAAATTTGGCGCCGGGCGGTGAATGGGATAATATTCCTGGGCGTTAATCTCTCCTTTGCCATCTATTGGATTCCCCAGAACGTTAAATATCCTTCCCAGGGTTTCTTTCCCAACCGGCACGCGGATTGGGCTGTGCGTCCGCCGGACCGGTGTGCTGCGCTGCAACCCATCCGTTGAATCCATCGCCACACAGCGCACCAGTTGATTGCCGGTTTGCTTCTGGACTTCAAGCACTAAAACCGGCGCATCTGGAACGAGCACCTCCAGGGCTTCAAAGATAATCGGCAGTTCTTCCTCTGGGAAAACCACATCCACCACCCCACCCTGGATTTGGACCACCCTCCCATCAGCTTGTTCCATTGATTCCTCCGCAAAGAAAAAACGGTGTTTGATTAAAGAGACTGGGTTTTAGCCAGCGCTTCCGCACCTGTAATGATATCCAGCATTTCATTGGTAATGGTTTGCTGCCTGGCATTGTTATACTCGAGCTGCAGCAAACCCATCAATTCTTGCGCATTATCGGTAGCATTGCGCATGGCCATCATCCGTGAAGCATGTTCGCTGGCTGACGCGGATAAGATGCAGCGATAAATCTGGACTGCAGTGAACCTGGGGACGATCCGATCCAGAAGCTCATGCTCGTCTGGTTCGTAGATAAACACGGAATGGGTAGGATGGGTTGAATTTAGCGATTGAACATCTTCCGCGTACATGACTTCCAATGGCAGCAGCTTGCGGATGACGGGATTCTGGCGCAGGATGCTGACGAATTCTGTATAAACAATGAAAACCTGATCATACAATTCCAGCAGAAAGTCATCCACGACCAGGCGGCCAATGGCTGAAACATCGGTAAACGACGGCGCGGGTGGAAGGCCGCTGAAATCGGCAATTACATTTTTGCGCCGCCGGATTAACATATCCCGGCCTTTGAGACCAACTGCCACGTAGTCTACCGGGAGATCGATTGTCGCGAAATGTTCCAGAGTGTGCCTTATGATATTGGTGTTATAAGCTCCCGAAAGTCCGCGGTCGCTGCTTACAATGACTGCAAGCAGTTTTTTGACCCTGGGTCGCTCCAGTAAAAGCGGATGGGTGCTGGATCGTCCAGGTTGGCGCGCCAGGTGGACCAGCAGCTTCCAGGCTTTATCTGCGTAGGGTTTGGCTGCCAGGTAAGAATTGGTTGAGCGGCGCACCTTGCTGGCGCTGACGGTTTCCAGCGCTTTGGTTACCTGGGCAATATTTTTTATGCTCTGAATGCGCAGTCTCATCTCCCGCGCAGATGACATAACCCAACCTTTCTTTTACTTCCAGCCAATGGTGAAGTTATCGATAGCGTGACGTAACAGTTTTTCAGTATCTTTTGTAATTTGTTTCTTTTCTTCGATATCACGCCCCACTTCCGGATAATTCATATCAACAAAGCGCATCAAGTCATGGCGCCAGAATTTTACTTTCTCGAGGGGAATATGGTCCGCAAAGCCATTGATACTGGCGTACAGCAGGACAACTTCCTGGGAGAGAGACATGGGCTCGTATTGCGGCTGTTTCAAAATTTCTTGCAGACGCTGCCCACGGGTCAATTGATCCCGGGTGGCCTTGTCCAGGTCTGAGCCAAATTGGGCAAATCCTGCCAGATCGCGGTAGCTGGCCATATCCAGGCGCAAGCGCGCTGCTACCTGGCGAATGGCTCTGGTTTGCGCAACGCCACCGACCCGCGAGACCGATATGCCGACATTGATCGCCGGCCGGATGCCGGCATTGAAAAGGTTGTTTTCGAGATAGATCTGTCCGTCGGTAATCGAAATTACATTGGTAGGGATATACGCAGAAACATCGCCCAGAAGGGTTTCGATAATCGGCAGAGCGGTTAAAGATCCTCCCGTGCCTTCGACAGGGACAATTTTATATCCATCCGAATTGGGCAGATCTTGCAGTGTTAATTCAGCTGTATGGCGTGCCTGCGGTCCTTCAAAAACCATATTATCTTTGCCGTCGCGGGGGTCGGCGGTAGTGGACATTAAGGTGTTGGAAACAATCAAATACTTGGTGGCGATGCGCGCTGCCCGTTCGAGCAAGCGAGAGTGCAAATAAAAGACATCACCCGGGTAAGCCTCACGACCTGGTGGGCGGCGCAGCAGCAGCGAGAGCTGGCGGTAAGCCCAGGCGTGTTTGGAAAGATCGTCATACACGATCAGCGCATCCTGGCCCCTTTCCATGAAATCTTCACCAATTGCACAGCCCGCATAAGGCGCGATATACTGCATGGCGGCGGGCTCATCCGCAGCAGCCAACACAATGATCGTGTGGTCCATCGCGCCGTATTTCTCCAGTGTGGCAAGGGTTCGTGCGACCGATGACTTCTTCTGTCCGATGGCCACATAGATGCAGATCAGATCTTTTTGACTCTGATTGATAATCGTATCGATCGCAAGGGCCGTTTTTCCGGTCTGCCGGTCACCGATAATTAATTCGCGCTGTCCGCGCCCGATCGGCGTCATGGCATCGATTGCGATAATCCCGGTTTGCACCGGAGTATCCACATCCTGCCGCTCCACCACCCCGGGCGCGATGCGCTCAATCGGCCGGTATTGTTTAAATGGAAAAGCCCCCATGCCATCGATCGGTTCACCCAGGGCGTTGACTACCCGCCCAATCAGTCCATCCCCAACCGGCACAGAAGCAATCCGACCAGTGGCGCGTACTTTCATCCCCTCGCCGATTTCCGAATAATCGCCAAGCAAAATCGTTCCAACCTGATTTTGCTCCAGGTTGAAAGCGATACCCATCACACCGTTTTCGAATTGTACTAATTCCTGTGAATGAACGCCGTCAAGACCCCGAACAATCGCAATGCCATCTCCTGCTTCAAGAACTACCCCAATATCACGAACAGCATAATGGGTCTCAAATGATTCGATCTTATTCTGTAAGTCGTTGGTGAGTTGTTGGAACAAATCTGACATACAATCTCCCGGAGGCTCAACAGATATTTGCTTAATATCTATCCGGAAAATATCTCAGGTGTGTTTTTTGCCTCACTTCGTGGGGCAAAAAACACACTGGAATTAATTTTCGGACAGGTTTTTATTAAGTTAGTTTATATTAAAGTGAAAGGCTTGTCCAGCCAGATCGATCTGGAGATTTAACTCGAAAAATACTGCAGCGCCAACCGCAGGCGCGTTTCCACATCTTTTTCTGCATCCCGTGGAATCGCCTGAAGCGCAGCCTGGGCCTCGACCACGCTGTAGCCCAATCCCGTCAACGCTTCCATGACCTCGGTATCCACATCCAGGGTCGGGAGGGTTTCACTTAACGTTCCGCCGACTTTTCCCTGTAAATGGAAAAGGATCTTTTGGGCAGTCTTTTTGCCCACCCCTGGAACGCGCGCAAACATTTCTACCTGTTCGCTTAAGACTGCCCGCCGGATCATATCTATCGACATCATTGAAATAATCGCCAGGGCCGTGCGCGGGCCGACACCATTCGCCCCCAATACAAGGTTGAAGAAGTCGCATTCCAATTGAGTGGCAAAACCGTAAAGGGCCAATAGATCTTCACGAACGATCAACTGGGTAAATAATTGGGTTGACTCACCAGGGCGCAGGCTTTTTAACTCCACGGGCACGAAAATACGCAGCCCGACCCCGCCCACTTTTACAACCAGGTTGTCTTCGCCCACCTCTATGACCTCACCCTCAATGAAAGCGATCATTCCCGCTCCTTAATTATTCGTCTCTGGTTGAATATCTCATACAGGACTACTGCGGTGGCCACCGCCAGGTTCAGTGAATCGCTGGTACCAACCATTGGAATGCGCACCATGGAATCGCATAAACGGATGTGCGCTTCATCCAATCCATGGCGTTCGCTGCCCATCAAAAGCACCATGGACGACGGATAGTGAATCTTCTGGTAATCTATCTGGGCGGAATCCGAGGTGCCTATCAAGGGGATATTCAGCTTTTGTTTCCAGGCTGAAAATTCCTCAAACGAAGCCCTTACCAGACACTGCGAAAACAGCGCGCCCATGCTGGCCCGCGCCGCGGATGGGTCATAGGGATCGGTGGCATGCCCAAGTAAAATGACCCCTTTTCCACCCACTGCGTCATGGGTACGCAAGATCGTTCCTAAATTGCCAGGATCGGCAACTTCATCCAACGCAACCCATAAATCGCCGGCACCTGGTTGGATCTCTTCCAAAGACAGCCACTGCTGGCGAATCACACCAGCCAGACCGACTGGCGAATCCTTTAACGCAAAAGATTGAAAAACAGCAGATGAGACTTCCAGGATCTCTATTCCCTTACGGCGTTGTTCTTCTACCAGTGCCAGGCCGACGGTGCTGGTCAATAATTGGGGTGAAACGACCAGCGTTTCGATTATCGCACCCTGCCGAGCCGCTTCAACCAAAATCCGCAGCCCTTCGGCATAAAAACAGCCGCTTTCCTGGCGATATTTACGCTCGCGCAGTTTGCGCAGCGATTTTATTCGCGGGTTCGCGGAACTGGTGATTTTCATTCTCCCCTTGAAAGCGACAGATAACGATAGCTGTGAATGTGGCAGATCGCGACTGCCAGCGCATCGGCAGCATCGTCGGGTTTTGGGATTTGCTCCAGGTTCAGCAGTGCCTTGACCATCTGCTGCACCTGATTCTTATCCGCCACACCATAACCCACTACGGCCTGCTTTACTTCCAGCGGCGTGTATTCCGCGACCTCGATCCCTGCCTCCGCCATGGCAAGCAGCACGACGCCGCGTCCCTGCCCGACCGCGATGGCCGTAGTTACGTTGCGCTGAAAAAACAATTTCTCCACCGCCCCACTGTTGGGGGGGTGGAGAAGAATCAATCGTTTTAATTCATCGTAAAGCATCAACAGGCGCTTTTCCGCCGCTACTTTAGGCGGAGTACGGATCACGCCATAATCAATGACAACCAGATCACCCGCTTCAGTTTCCTGAACAAATCCATAGCCGGTTGTGGCGGTTCCGGGGTCAATACCCAACACCACCATGCTGGTCTATTCGGCCTCCAACGCTGCCATCGCCTCTTCAGTAAAGCGCAGGTTTGTGTATACATTTTGCACGTCGTCTAATTCTTCAAGTCCCTCAATGGTGCGCATCACCTGGAGCGTTGGGGAAACATCCAATTCTAATTCCTGGTTGGGCAGCATGCGCAGTTCAGCTTCATCGGGGGTGATACCCGCATCTCGAAGGGTATCGATCATCGTCTTGAAGTTTTCGACCGGGGCAAAAATTTCGATCGTTTCGCCGTCGGTCTGAACATCGTCAGCGCCGCCTTCGACCGCCAGCTCAAATACCTGGTCAAAATTTGACCCGGTATCGGGCAGGTTAAAATAAGCCGCCTGGCGGAACTGCCAGGCAACCGATCCCACTTCACCTAAATTGCCACCTGCCCGGCTCAAGGCATGACGCAGTTCGGCGACCGTGCGGTTGCGATTTTCGGTAACACACTCAATGATTAAAGCAACGCCATGGGGCGCATAGCCCTCATAGGACATTTCTTCGATCACTGACCCGTCTTTGTTATCACCAGTACCCCGTTTAATCGCGCGCTCAATGCTGTCTTTGGGCATATTCTGATTACGTGCTTTTTCTATTGCTAAACGCAGTGAAAAGTTAGCTTCAGGATCACCGCCGCCTGAACGTGCTGACATAGCAATTTCTCTCGCCAGGCGAGTATAGACCGCGCCTTTCTTGGCGTCGCTGGCGCCCTTTTTTCGCTTGATCGTGGCCCAATGGGAATGACCTGACATACCTTGTATCTCCTTAAACCTGGGTAAGGGGGATTAACACACTCTAAAATTATACCATAGCAAATGACTTTCAAAATCAAGATATCCCTCTAAGAATTTGCTTCACCGGTGCGAGTGATTACTGATGGATACCTGACAGTTCTGAAAGTTCGTATTTATCTAATGGCACATTTAACAACTATCGTTTAGAATAACTCATTCCATCTGGATTATTGGCTATTAACTTATGAAATTTTATCGAATAATTGTTATATTACTGGTTGTGGCTTTTGCATTTGGCCTGGCAGCCCAAAATGTCTCAGCAGACATCGTAAACACTGGGGCGTCGGGACTTGAGCCTTTTGAGAAATCAGACGAATCTTCGACACCAGGCCTGACGGATTTTGCACGTTCGGTTAAGAACAATCTGCCAGACCAGGTCGCAGGGGTTTTCGTCGAGGGTGTGCTGGCTTTCCCGGTGGTGCAGCAACCCAGTTCAGACCCCGGTTATGTGTCTGATCTGCCTGATACCGTAACCCAATTCGGTATGGCCACGCAATATAATACAATCGGCCTGTTAGCTCACGATTATCTGGCAGGTTCCAATTTTCCTGAGCTTCAGCCGGGCACCGAAATAACTTTGGTTTTTGGGGATGGTACCTTGAAGAATTACCAGGTTTACGAAGTTCAAGAGTACCAGGCTCTTTCACCTGCTGACCCCTATTCAAATTTTGTGAGTTTATCCAATCAAAGAAAATTCAGCGCAGATCAGCTCTTTTACCACACCTATGGGTTGAAAAATGACATTCTGGTGCTGCAAACCTGTATTTCGAAACCATCTGCCCCTTCCTGGGGGCGGATTTTTGTCATGGCGCGGCCGATTGAGTTATCTCAACCCACCAATTTTTTGTACACAATCCCCTTTTTAAACCTGGTTCTGCCGGCTAAAATCGCGTATTAAAGTAAAGGAACAATTTACTCTACAGATGACCTCCACAGGTTATGTTTCTGTTTGCAATTTATAACCAAGGCGGTCAATATTTTGGATGAAATCAGAATTGGCATGCATGGAACCAAATTTACGCCTTAATAGATAAATCAGGTATTTCGTTCGCTTGCGAGCGTCTTCTGAATCTTCACCCCAAACCGTATTTGAAATGGTTGGATAAGTTACTATTGACGGTGCGTTTTTTGCCAATACCGATAGCACGGCAAATTCTTTGGGGGTAAGATGGATGGATTGATCGAAATAAATGACTTCCTGCGCGGTAAAATCGATCGTGAGCTCAATTTTTGGAAAAACCAGGCGGGTGATAGGATGCAGTTTGCCTGCTCGGCGCATTACAGCTTGAATGCGTGCTAACACCTCTGCATTAAAAAATGGTTTTGTCAGATAATCATCGACCCCCGTTTTTAAAGCGCGTACGATATCCTCTTTAGCCCCCAGGGCCGAGATGATAATGACGGGCACGTCCGACATTTCTCGCAAATAACGCAATGTTTCCCAGCCATCCATCTCCGGCATCATTAGATCCAACAATATAATATCCGGAACATGGTCTTTATACTTTTTCAAGGCTTCCTGCCCATTGCTGGCGCTCAAGACATCGTACCCAGCCATGCGCAAAATGTTTTTCAGGAGCAGTACGGTATCCGGCTCATCTTCCACAACTAAGACTCGCTGCCGTTCGGTTGTCATCTCGTCCAGATCGCGCCCTACCACTTTTGAACGCTCAACCACGGGCATGGTGCGTAAGGGCAAGTCATCATTCATGAGATATTCCTTTCTCTAAATGAAAACCGGCCAGATAGACCGGTTTCGATATTGATCTCCCGGAGATTGCAACGCCAGTTCGGGAGAAATGCGACCAAATGAAAACCGCCGGGGCTTTGCCGCCACCCTTAATTAACCTGTTAAATTCTTTTCAAACCAAAGCATAACAAGAATGTTAGGTTTTTTCGACATTCCAATAATAATAGTATATGAAATCCTCAAAGTTTGTCAATCACAGAAATTACCCAACCGATAATTACTATAAACGTGCCAAAGACATTTTTGCGGCATAACGTTGGTTTTATTTTTCTGCAGCGACCGGGTTGACCAGGCTGCCAATACCCTCCACTACCGTTTCCAGCGTGTCGCCTGGATTTAAGGGGCCTACGCCAGCCGGCGTACCAGTTAAAATCACATCGCCAGGCAGCAAGGTCATCGCAGCGGATATAAACGCAACCAATTGCGCGATGCTGAAGACCATTTCACGCGTAGAAGCCGTCTGGCGTAATTCTCCGTTCACCCGGCAAGATACCTGGACATCCGCAGCATCCATCTCTGTCTCAATCCATGGACCAAGCGGGCAGAATGTGTCAAACCCTTTGCCCCGCGTCCACTGTAAATCCTTGCGTTGTAAATCGCGCGCTGTCACATCATTGGAAACCGTATATCCAAAAATATAATCTTTAGCCTTTTCTGCAGGAATCCAGCGCCCCTGGGTACCGATCACCACGGCCAATTCACCTTCGTGTTCTACCCTTTCGGATTGTGGTGGCAAGATCACGGTATCACCGGGACCTATTACCGACGACGGCGGTTTTAAGAAGATTCCCGGAATTTCGGGAACATCGACATTATGTTCGCGAGCATGTTCGACATAATTACGCCCCACAGCGATTATTTTTGATGGCATAACCGGAGCCAGCAGGCGTACCTTACTCAGAGGAATATCCGCTTCCAAACGCCGGTAATCACCAAACAAATCACCTTCGATCGGTCCCACACGGTCTTCATAAACCCAGCCGTACCGGGGTGTCTCTTTACCTTGTAGATATCGTACGAAACGCATATGACCTCCAGATTTATTATATAATGAACGTAAATATTTTTACGTTCTTATGATTGTAACCGAAAATGAACTTTCAAGAATGGCTCGAACAAAAATATGCCGAATGGGAACAGGCTCAGCCCACACCTCAAAGCTATTACAGCTTTTCGCGGTACCTGGATGTAGCCCATACCGATATGGCCCAATGGGTCAGTGGCGTTAGCCGGCCTTTCGGAGATGACCTGGCGAAACTTGCATCGAAATTTGGGAATGAAGTCTATACCATTCTGGGTTTAGCCTCCCCTACAATCCCCATTCGTGGGGCAGCCGCTCCATTTGCAAAATTACCCGCCGCCTTGCGCCAGCGGCTGACCAACGCTGTATCAGAAATAGAACGCGAAGTTACCCAACGGAATCTGGATACCGAAAGCAATGAGGCCAAAATTCTGGCGGTGAAAATATTTGAAAAGTGGGGCTTTCGTATTTCCGGTTGATCGCATGTTGTAAATAATCAGCATCGGTTCAGGCTTATATTTTAATCCATCAGCATAATCCATCGATGAAGCGGCAGCAGTTCATTGATGGATTATGTTTGCCTATCGAATGGGATTAAATTTTCGCATCCATGCGCTTCAAAAATGCTATAATTATGATCATAATACTTAATGTATATCGAGGTAATCAAATGGTATCGAAAGAACAAAAAAAGCATTTTGATCATAGAGGCTATCTTATCCTGAAGCAGCTTTTCACCCCTGCCGAGGTGGATATGCTGCGCGAGCATTTTATGAAGCTGCGCCAAAGTAATCACCCCGGCGATTTCTCCGGGGTAGATTTGCAGAGCAGCGACCCGCTGAAGCGCTTCCCACGCATGATCCACATGCACCGCTGGGATGAGACCAGCCTGCGCTGGCTGCTTGATGTTCGTATCGGAGAGGCATTAACCGCTTTGATGGAACGCGAACCGTTTGCCGTACAAACCATGCTTTACTTTAAACCACCCAAAGCACGCGGGCAGGCGCTGCACCAGGATCAATTCTACCTGCGCGTCCAACCCGGCACCTGCATCGCAGCCTGGATGGCACTCGACCCATGCGATCAGGGCAACGGCTGCCTTCAGGTGGTGCCCGGCAGCCAGAATTGGCCGCTGCTGTGTACGGTCAAAGCCGACACCACCCAAAGCTTCACCGACGTAACCGTGCCGGTGCCGGAGGGAACCGAGGTAGCTTCCATGGTGATGGACGCCGGCGACGTGTTGTTTTTCAACGGGCAGTTGGTGCACGGCAGTGGTCCTAACCACTCGCCGGAGCGCTTCCGCCGCGCATTGATCGGGCATTATATTGGCGGTGAGGCACAGGAAGTGGCGAAATATTATCACCCGGCCCTGCGCCTGGATGGTTCTCCCGTGGCGTTGGGCACCAGCAGTGACGGCGGGATGTGCGGTGTCTGGGTTGATCAGGACGGAAAACCGGCGATTGAAATGCACGGAGTCGAAGAGCTGGGCTAAAACTGCTGAAGGGAAAAAAGAGAGCTAATCGAAGTCTCTTTTTTCCCTTCTATGGTAAAATTCACGCATACAAACGGGTATATCACTCGTTTCATCGGTTGAAAAAATTCTGCATTCCAGTCAAAACACGTGGGATGCTATCGGTTTCGGGCGGGTAGCTCAGTTGGTTAGAGCACATCCTTTACACGGATGGGGTCGCAGGTTCGAGTCCTGTCCCGCCCACTTTCTGTTTAACAAGCCCATCCATTCCCCAGAAGGGGATGACATACACAGTTGTGGACGCAGGAACGAGTCCTGTCCCGCCCACTTTCTGTTTAACAAGCCCATCCATTCCCCAGAAGGGGATGACATACACAGTTGTGGACACAGGAACAAGTCCTGTCCTGCCCACTTTTTGTTTAATAGCCTATCCATTCCCCAGAAGGGGATGACATACACAGTTGTGGACGCAGGAACGAGTCCTGTCCTGCACACTTTTTGTTTAATAGCCCATCCATTCCCCAGAAGGGGATGATATACACGGGGGTCGCAGGGGCAAGTCCTGGCTGTATCTTTATAAACTCGCAGTCGGGATCCAAACAGTCATCTCAGATTGGCCGCGATTATCCCAGGCAAAATAGGGTATAAATTGAACATCCACCAACCGTGTTTTCCGGTGTGACAGCGTGCGGTAGAGCTGCCCATTCCAGGTCTCACTTGTATCTGAGAGATGTACTTTCGCTTTGAGGGTGGTCAACCCCGGTAAAAGTTTTGATAGCGCGGCATCTTCTGCTGTGTCGAGGATTATCTCCGGTGATATGGTGACATCCAGCACGCCAACCCCTTCGGGTAAATCTAACGATTCGAGACAATATACAATTGGGCCGCGTTTTACCGCCAGATGATTACGTGTCTCTTCTACCAATGGGTTGGCTTCGATCAATTGGGCAGGCATGTCTAATTGCAGTTCAACCACATCGCCAGATGACCATATTCGTGATAAGCGCGCATAGCTTTGTGGCTGTAAGGGGATACCGACAGGTTCACCGTTGACCAACAACGCAACCGATTCTGCCCAACCAGGAATGCGCAGCATCAGGTCGAATGATACAGCATCCACATCATTGACAGTGATCCTGATGCGACCATCCCAGGGATAATTTGTTTCTTGCAGGAGATTAACCCGCCCTCCGCCAGGTAACTGTATGTGCGCGTCGCTGCTGCCGTAGAGATTTGCCCAGATACCTTCATCGGAGGTGCTGTAGGCATATTCATGAGCCTGTGCAATCATCCGCACCACATTGGGCGGGCAGCAGAAACAGCTGATATATGCTTCACGCGTCCGCGACCAGCGCAGTTCAAACGGCATATCCTTTACCGAACGCAGGGGATTTGTATAGAAGAAGCGCTTGCCATCCAGACTGATCCCTGACAAAACGCTGTTATACAGGGATAGTTCCAATATATCTGCATACTTTGCCTCACCCGTGATATTGAGCATGCGCCAGTTCCACAATACATTGCCAATATTGGCACACGTTTCATTATATGCGGTCAGGTTTGGTAGTTGATATTCACGACCATAAGCTTGATGAACGCGCGTAATCTGTTCTTGCAGTGGAGAACCATCCGGGGATGCGCCATCATACAAGGCGCCGCAGCCCCCCGTGATATATATCTTGGTGGAGGTCACACTGTGCCAGAGCTGTTCCAATGTTTCCAGCAGAGATGAATCTCCGGTTTCAGCGTATATATCCGCGACCCCGGCATACAGATAGTTGGCGCGGACAGCATGTCCAACCGCAGTTTTCTGTTCACGGAAGGGCACCCGGTCTTGATTGTCATCCCCGCCCTGGACCAGATTCCGAATTTCGACCAGGTTTTTTGCGAGTTCCAGATAGCGCGGCTCTCCGGTAGTGCGGTACATATCAACTACTCCCATATAATGCGATGGGCAGATAGCGTTTCGGGCAAGTTCTGGCGCAGCAGTTTTATAGAAGTTATAAAGGAAGTCGGTCGCTTTTTTCGCGATTTCAAGCAGGGTTGTTTTTCCAGTTGCGGCAAAATGGACACAAGCCGCTGTCATCAGATGCCCCATATTGTAGGTCTCGAAGTGCAGCCGCTCATGAAAGCGGTTTTCATCATTTTCATTTCGGGCTGTGATGATCGCCGGCGTATGGATGTATCCGTCCTCGCGCTGCACTTTGCCGATCAATTTGACGATTGCGTCCAGCTGGCGGTCAAGGATTTCATCCCGGCTGATGTTGTATACATGACAGGCCGCTTCCAACCACTTATAGAAATCGCCGTCATGCCACTTGGGCCCTTGATGTTCACCGTCTTCAAGGCCAGCAGCAATCTTAAAATTTGCGTAGGCATGGCTGATATCGTCATCGTTGAGCAAGCGCCACATATTCGGAATCATGACATCCCGGCAGGTAGCAAACCATTCCGCCCAGAATCCTTCCGTCCAGCGCACACTACCGCTCACAGGAGCGCATAATTTTGCAAAGGGGCTTAGATTTTTATCAAAATTGTTCATTTTGTGTCCTCATACCTGACTTATGATCATTCGATATATGTGACCCTTTCTCTTCTGTTTGTGAAAACATCAAAACTTCGCACGAAAACATCCCCATAACAATCGTTATTTTACAGATCGTGACGAAAAGGGGTACAAATGCCTGGTCAACAGCAAGAAGAGACCCATCTAGAGGAATATGTATACCGTTGCGATTTTAATCCGCTTGGCAGCCATGATATAATTAGTATAATAATTCACAATTTAATGGTGCTCCTTTTCAAATTTCAATGAAAGAGGTGCCTATGAACCGCAGTTGGGGACATAATTTATACCGGTCCAGTGTTTCACGCCTGACACTCATCGCCATACTTTTACTTGCAGTCACCATTGCCCTGGCTGCAGCTTCGCCAGCACCTTCATTGGCATATGCAAAACCAAATAACGAGCAAACCGCCCCACCAACTTTAACCCAATACTTGCCAATCGTGTTATCTGGTCCGCAGCATGGCACCTATGTAATGTTTGGCTGGAACGACCTGGGAATGCACTGCTACAATCACGATTTTCAAGACCTGGCAGTACTCCCACCCTATAATACATTATGGGCGCAGGTAATTAAACGCGGGGATCCTCCGCAAATCGTGACCAGTGGCATTCGCATCCAGTATGCTTTTCCCGATAATACAACTTCATCGAACAAGACAAATTTCTGGGCTTATGAAGCACAGCTTTTTGGGATCAATCTGCCGGATAATGTCGGTTTGAAAGGCAAGGGGTTGGCAGACGCGATGGACGCGAAAGCAGGATATTTCGTCGCTGAAGGGATCCCCTTGACCGAATTTAGTGACAGCGCACCCACTACCCCGTATCCGTACCAAAAAGCAATCTTGACTGCAAAAGATATCTCAACCAATGCGGTATTGGCAACGCTGACCGTCGTCGCGCCTGTTTCGACCGAAATGCACTGCGACACCTGCCATGCATCCGGAAAAGATCCGGGCGGCAACCAGGTCAGGGTCGAATTGAATATTCTGGCATTGCACGATCATGAGGAAAATACCAATTTGCTCAACAGTCGGCCGGTATTATGCGCCCGCTGCCATAGTTCAAATGCACTTGGAGAACCTGGAGTAGCCGGATTGCCCAGTCTGTCAAACGCCATGCATGCGCATCACGCTGAAGAAATTCCCAACACACTGGATGGGTGCTATTCTTGCCACCCCGGCCCTACCACGCGCTGCCTGCGCGATAGCATGTCGCTCAATATACCCTCTGCGATTAATCCGGCGCGGAAAATGAACTGCATTGATTGCCACGGGTCGATGAATCAAGTATCTCATAATTCCAATCCCTGGCTAAATGAACCACGCTGTGACGGGTGTCATACCCCAACCGCAACCATGCAGTTCAACCAGGATCAACCGCTATACCGTTTTTCCACCGGACACGGTGGCGTGTACTGCGAGGCCTGCCACGACAGCACCCATGCCATTGCGACCAGCCGCGAAGCGAATGATGCCATTAAATTTATAGAGCTACAAGGCCACACCGGAACGATCGATACCTGCACGGTTTGCCACCTGACGACACCGACCGGTCCAGGTCCGCATATGATCGTCCCATAATACGAAGAGACTGTTAGCCCATTATTTTAACAGGCGATATAAAACTGCCCTCGCATGCTTTTGGCATAGCCGGTCAGTTCCACATATCCGTAGCCTGCCACCTTGTGTTCCCGAAACCGCCACCGCTTCCTTTCAGGCCAATTTTATGTTCGTGTTTTCGCGCAAATTCTGGGACGACATGCCTGGTCAAAGTCGTAGATTCGAGTACTGTTCCACTTACATTTAAATTATTATCCACTTGTAAATATAAACTTTTTAAAATGTGATTGTGGAAAAGAGCGTGAAATGCCAATAAAAATAAAAATTTTTAAAATAGGTGTCGACCGGATTCAATTCCAATTATTTCAATACAGGAAAATCCAGGAAACAAGAAGTTTTAAATTGGTGGTTTGACCAGCCAATTGTGAATGTTTTCATTAATTTGGAATTCATATAAAATATATCTATAATGTAAACAAAATTTAGTTATAGGAGGGAGAAATGGCTATTAATCAAGGCGATGTTGGCCTATTGAATGATCCTGTAGCACAGGAGCTTTTACGCGCCCCCATTCCCGCCCGTTTGGCATATAACTGGAAGGACGGCAGCCCCCGGGTGATCCCAATTGGTTTCTTTTGGACTGGAGAAGAGATTGTGATGTGTGGCACAGACGGCGCACCCAGAAACCAGGTGATCGATCAATCCAGGGTAGCCATAACTATTGATTCCACTATCTATCCTTTCAAAGTTCTATTGATCCGCGGCACAGCCAGAGTCACCAAGGAACAGGGCATCCCAGAGGAATACATCCAGGCCTGTGTTCAATTAATGGGCAACGAAGTTGCTCAGGGATGGTTTACAACTCTGGAACCTCTGGCGCCGAACATAAAATATTTCGCACGGGTTGCTGTTAAACCAGATTGGGTTGGAATTTTGGATTTCGAGACCCGCTTCCCCAGTCCGGTCGTGAAGGCTATGAATGCAGGGTAAAAGTCATAGCAGATAGAACATTCTTCGTCGAAATTACCATTTTTCAGTAGTATTGTTAAAACTGCCCTTGCATGCTTTTGGCATAGCCGGTCAGTTCTACGTACCCGGAACCCGTGACTTGCTTCCCATTCCGTGTCCCTGAAACTGCCACCGCACCCTCCCAATACGTGAAGGATACACGCAGTTCCTGGTCTGCCAGACGTGGTTTGACCGTCAGATCGATTTGTTCACCTGGCACTTCTACCCGCCACCCGGAGGGGTATACCGCGCCAGAATGCGGGCTTTTCCACTGCCCGGTCGGCGTGATGCGGTATTCCTCGCGCAATAAGCGCCGGGTCGTCCCATCCGGATGGATGATCGTTCCCTGCGAAAAAGCGTCCGTGCTGCCGTCGACATGGCGCATGTTGTAGAGCATCAGTTCACTTCCGTCGCTCAATTGGATCGAAAACCAATCCCAACCGACCAGGTCTGCGCCCAGAGCACTGGTGCTGAATTCGTGATCCATCCAACTTGTGCCTTTCACGGCGATGGCTTGCCCCCCAATGGTGACCGTGCCGGTAGTTTCGAGACGGGGCTGGCTGAAGTAATAAGAGGCGTTGCCCGGGTCAGGACCCTTCTGGCTGTAGCCGTCAATCCCTTCCAGGATTGGACCTTTTCGGTCGATCATTTCTAATTGAATCCGGTTGCCAGCATATTCAGCCTGTAACGCGTAGCTGCCATCGGAAACCTGGCTGACCGACCAGTTGTCCAACCAGACCTGATAATTGGGTTCAACGACCGCCCCCGCCAGCCCGGCCGCGCCGCGCGCAAAGCGTTCAATATAATGAAACTGCCCGGCCTGCACATCCGTCAGGGTAAAATGCGCCAGGTAGACCTGGTTAACGGCCCAATCTGAGGTGCGTTGAACTTTATCCTGCAACGGGAGGAGCGCCCGCCTGAAAAATGTAAGCTGGTAGCCAAATGCACGGCCATCCTCTGCCGTTAGATTGCCAGTGTAGTACCACCATTCCAACTGGTAGTCTGGATGCGATCCAAAATCTTGCGGGAAACTGAATTGACGCGGGCCATCCGCACGTAAAAAACCCTGGTCTGAAACGACCGGCAGACTTTTCAAACCGGAATCGATTTGCTGCGGTGTACGCGGATAAAATAGGACAACCGCCGCGACGGCTGCGGCTGCCAACACCAGGATCCTGATCCAGATTCTCTTCATACCGTTTTACTCGTACCTGATCGCTTCTGCAGCCGGTTGGCGGCTCATGCGCCCGGCCGGATAAATTCCAGCCAGTAAGGCGGCGATCACAGCCACCAGCAAGGCCTGTCCAAAGGCCTCAGGCTGAATGGAAAGCTGCAGCGTCCAGCCAAAAGAACGCTGGTTGATGATGTATACCAAAATCAGCGATAACACATATCCGGTAGGAGCCGCCAGCAGTCCGGCAGATAGACCCATCAAGCCCGTTTCCAGCATGGTTAACTGCCAGAGCTGCCTGCCAGTCAGGCCCAGGGCGCGGAGAATTCCCAATTCACGCTGTTTTTCAAGCTGCAGGAGCAGAAGGGTGTTAAGCACGCCGATAAACGCCACCACGGTTGCTAAAATACGCAGGGCCCCGGTTATGGCAAAGGTGCGGTCAAATACCTCCATCACATCGGCGCGTAAAGCCCGGTTGGGACGGATGAGCAAACGCTGCCCGACTTTCAACTCATCCTGCAGCTGCCGGGTGATCTGGTCAGGATTGCCACCCGGCGGCAGGCGCAGGGCAATTGCAGTGACGGCATTATCTTTCCATTCCGATTCATATATTCCGGACGCCATGAACAAAGCCCCCTCGCTGGAGGCATAATCATAGTAGATCCCTTCCACCGGGAAGGATTTCAACCCGGCCGGCGTATCCAGTTGAATGCTGCCATCATGCCCCAGCAAGCCAAATCGCCGGGCCAGCGGCTCAGAGATGAGCACACTTCCGGCTTGCATCGCCTGCCAGACCTGCTGCGGCGGATCTTTCGACCACAAGAAATACCGCTCCGCACCGATATTCGGGTTGTTGGTAGCCGATAACTGTACCTCGCCCTGGGGCGTCTGCACCCTTACGGTGCGCAGCAGGTCAGCGCGCAGGATGCCCGGCCAGGATTGGATGGCCTTGACTGCCGCCGGGTCGATCGGCGTGGTGGAAGCGGTCGCGGAAAAACTGGGGGCAGTGATATATACATCGCCCTGCAGAGTTTGCGCCAGCCAGATGTTCACGGTATAGCGGAAGGAGTCGATCATCAAGGTCACCCCTACCGTCACTGCCACGGCAACCATTAAGGCTGCTACGGCCACTGAGGTACGGCTGAGCGATGCCACCAGGTTGCGCGGCGCCATGCGACCGATCAAGCCCAGCATTTTTTCCAGGGCGGGCGCGATGACTTTTAAGATCAAGACCATCGCCAGTGCCGCCAACATGGCAAAACCCACCACCACCGCTGCCGTTCCGCCAAAACTGAACAACAAATTGCTCTGAGGAATGCTGAACGCCACCCCGCCGGCCAAAACCATGCCAACACCGCCCGCTGCCATCCACAGCACGATCCGCCGGGTCTTGATTTCCAGGCCGGACCGGCTGAGTGCGGCTTGAGGCGGCACAGATGCCGCTTCCCATGCCGGGAAACCAGCCGTGAGCAACGTCGCCAGGATGCCGGCTGCTGCACCTTTTACCAGACTGAGGATTGGGATCCCCGTGGCCTGGACGGTGGTGGTGAAATACAGGTCGTTGATCGTCTGGGTCACCATACCGACGGTGTTGCGCCCCATCAATATGCCTAATCCAATGCCGGCTGCCGAGCCAATCACCCCCACAGCCAGGGCTTCACTGATCACCAGGCCAAAAACCTCTGGGCGAGTGACTCCCAGGCAGCGCAGCGTGCCAAATAATGCCCGGCGCTGCACCACCGAAAAAGTCATCGTATTGTAAATCAAGAAGAGACCGACGATTAATGCCAGCATGCTGAGCATGGTCAGGTTCAACTGAAATGCGGTGGTCATTTGCTCCACCGTTCCTTGCCGGGCCTGAACAGTGCTCACCTGCAGTCCTTGTGGCAGCAGATCCTGGACGCGCTGGACGGCAGAAGGGTCATTTTTTGGCAGGATCAGATCCACCCAATCCAATTTTCCAATCCGGCCGGTTAATTCTTGCGCCGTGGAAATATCCACCAGGATAGTGCCCTCCAGCGAACGCCGCTGCAATTCGTCGACCGGATTCACCAGACCGGCCACAAAAGCCTGGTGGGCACGCCCATCAATCTCCAGCTCAAGGTTCGCTCCCAGGACTAATCCATAGCGGTCCGCCAGAGTCTGTGAAATGATAACTGCACCCGGTCGGGTGAGAAACGCAGCCCAGGATGCCAGATCCGGGGCAGTGTTGGGATTGAGATAAGAGCGAAAATCGCCGTCGACGAATGGATCGATCCCCAACAGCTGCAGGGGACGGTCGCCTAATTGAGGAGAGACAAAATAAGAAGAAAGGATCGGGGCCATGGGAATATCACCCAGGGTGCGGCGCAGGTGAGTATAGACCGTATCGTCCAGACCCAGGGGCCCGCCGGGAATCTGGTGAGTGGCTTTACCGGTGATAAATTCCGTGCTCAGTTCAAACGCGCGGCTGGCACTGGCGTTTGCCAGGTCGATGGCCACCATCACAGCCACACCTAATGCGACGCCCAGGATCATCAAGAATGACTGCCAGCGATGGCGCAGCAGGTAGCGCCAACCAACATTCCACAAACCGCGCGGAAACAACCTGGTCTTCATTAATTCTCCGGACCGTGATGCTCCACGAGTTTGCCTTCGCTCAGCCAGACGATACGGTCCACCTGGCTGGCTGCCTCCTGGTTGTGGGTAACCATCACCAGGTTTTTGCCTGACTGGCGCGTCAACCGGTCTAACAGGTCCAGCACGTGACGACCGGTATCTTCATCCAGGTTGCCGGTGGGCTCATCCGCCAGCACTAAAAGCGGATCGTGGACCAGCGCCCTGGCGATGGCAATGCGCTGCTGCTCACCACCGGATAATCGATCGGGAAATGTCGCTTTGCGATCTGCCAGTTCAACGGATTCCAACAGACTTTGTGCGCGTTGGATTCCTGCAGGATCCATTTTGCCGTTAAGTTCCAGCGGCAGGGTGATATTTTCCCAAACGCTCAAGGTTGGGATCAAATTAAAGAATTGAAAAATGAAACCAATATTCTGACGGCGGAACAAGGTTCTTTCGGATTCGTTCAGCGCGGTTAAATTCGTCCCATTGAGGCAGATCATTCCTTGATCTGCCTGGTCAATCCCGCTGATCAGGTTGAGCAAAGTCGTCTTGCCGCTGCCGCTTCTGCCCAGGATCGCCAGAAACTCACCCCGCCCGATTGCGAGGCTGGCGTCTTGTAATACTACTCGCCTTTTTCCGCCTTCCAGATAGCTCTTGGTTAAATGCGAAAAGTGTAAGAAATCCGGCGCATGCGGATTTTCGTTTTTGATTGTGGGTATGGTTGGTTCGCTCAATGCGGGTTTGGTCACGTGGTACTGCTCCTATCCGGCTATATTCTAAGCCTTTTTATCCACCTTTACCATTACGTTGTACACAGTTTATACAAAGCCGGCTGGCGATATTTGCCAACCGGCGTCAATATTCATTTTGGTATCGCTAATCGCTGACGGATCGCTCACTAACGGTAATACTGACCATTCGCTGGCTGGCTGAAAAGCGATTAGAACCAATCTCTACGCATAAATACCCAGATCACCCCGGCTGAAATAAGCATGAAAATGATGATGATGATAACGGATGCCAGGGGTTCGCTCTGGAACGGTAGGGCAACATTCATCCCAAAAAAGCTGGTGACAATCGTGGGAATACTCATCACGATGGTGATCGAAGCCAGGAATTTCATGACCACGTTCAAGTTGTTCGATATGATCGAGGCAAAGGCATCCATCATCGAGCTTAAAATACTGCTCGAAATATTAACCATTTCTATGGCTTGCTGGTTTTCGGTGATCACGTCCTCCAGCAAATCTTCGTCGTCCGGGTACATCTTAAACATCTGGGTGCGCTGCAAGCGCTCGAGCACAAATTCATTTGTCTTCAAGGCGGTTGTGAAATAGACCAGACTCTTCTGGTATTTGAGCAGTTCGAGCACCTCTTTGTTGCGCATGGACAGCTGCAGCTGATCCTCCAGGGCATCCACCGTCTTATTAATCGCGCGTAAATGCATCAGGTATTTATTAGCAGCGCTGAAAAGCAAGCGCAGCACAAAACGGTTGCGTTTGCTGGTAGAAAAACCTTTAATCCTACCGGTAGCAAATTCGTCCAGGATGTCGCTGGAAAATTTCGATACGGTAATGATATATTTTTCGGATAAGATGATGACGATCGGCAGGGTGATATAGGGAACATCCACTTTTTTGCCCTGGAATTGTGGCACGCGCAGCACAATTAAAATCATGCCGTTGTCCTCGCGTTCGGTGCGCGCCCGCTCGTCGATATCCAACGCCGGCGTGATAAAATTTTGGGGGACGCCTAATTCTGTCACCTCGAATATTTCGCCCTGGGTAGGATCTTGCATTCGGATCCAACAGCCGTTTACTGGCTCGTTCATCTCCGTTAAACCGGTCTCAGTGTTCTTTAAATACGAAATCATGGGCTCCTCCTTTGAAAAATAGCATTTCCCCACCAGACCGGTAGAGCTAACCCTCTAATTTTACCAAATGGCACCTGGATTGGGTTGAAACTCACTATGGTATAATTTAATTATTCGGGGATGACAGGCTTCGACGGGGGAGGCTGGTCCCGAACTGCGAGCCGAGAGGTGCCGACCTCGTTAACTCAGCACAAAAAATCAAGTGCCAAAAACACTTCATACGCTGCAATGCCCCTCGCTGCATAAGCTTGAGGCTAGCGCAATGACCTCTTAAGGTCACGTCTGCCCACCCCGCTCCCTGGCCGGAGGTGGAGCAGGCGTAAAAAAGCCAGCGGTGCCGCGCCAACTGCCGTGATCGGCGCGAATAGAGGGCCTTCGGGCTCGAGCGGATGGCCTGTTACCGGTCTGTGGTTCCTCCTGTAACGGGCGACAACAAAGAACCTCTACGCTCGTAGATGTTCGTGGGTCGATTCTTTCGGACGCGGGTTCGATTCCCGCCATCTCCACCTGAAGAAAACAGATAAAAATGGCGCATGTGTGCGCCATTTTTATCTTTAAGGGAAAGTCCATGGCAATTCTTTCAGATTAGACTAAAATGATCAAATAAAAGCCTACTTGTGGTGAGAACACTGCACTACAAGCCTTAATCACAGAATGGAGGATTTATGACCGCACCCTGCCCTGACTCCAGTATCGCCCATTACACCTGTTACCGAACCCGCCAGCCCATCATCGTTGACGGTGAATTGAATGAAGCCGTCTGGAAGAAAGCACCCTGTTCAACCCGCTTTGTGGATATGGTCACCGGTCAGCCGGGGTATTTCGACACACGCGTCGCCGCCCTGTGGGATGAGCAGAATTTCTATGTGGCTTATTGGATCGAGGAACCCTTTGTTGAGGCCCATCACACCCAGCGCGATTCCATTATTTTTCAAGAAAATGATGTGGAGCTCTTCATCGATGGGGGTGATTGCTATTACGAATTTGAGATAAATGCGCTCAACACCATTTATGAAGTGTTTTTTATTTGGCGCGATGCATACACCCGCGGCAGCCGTTTCGACGTGCCGGATTTCGATCTGCTGACGCGGCGAGTATTCTCCTTCGGCGGCGACTACGACCGGCAGCCCGCCAGCTTTTGGGAAGGCACCCACCCGCGTAAGACACGCTGGGCCTTTTTGGATTGGGATTTTCCCGGCTTGAAATCTGGCGTCAAAGTGCAAGGCAAACTTAACCATAACACGAGCATCGACCAGGGTTGGACGGTAGAGGTGGCATTCCCCTGGCAGGGCATGCACTGGCTGGCAAACGGGCGCTCATTACCCCCGCTCGACGGTGACACCTGGCGGATGCTGTTTGGGCGTTTTGAGAAGTTGAATCCCAGCGGTCAGGAAGTATCACCCCACCCCGCCTGGGTGATGAGCCCGCACGGCGTGTATGACACGCACCAGCCGAACTGCTTCCCCTACATTCACTTTTCGGAGCAGTATGTCGAAGATATATAGAGGAATATCCCCGCATGCGAAAATATCAACTTGATTGGAAAATGAATTTACTTTTCTGGTTCATGCGTTTTGTACCGTTCGAGCCTGAAAAGGATTTCAAAAAATTTCGCTCCCTGGCGGAAGCCAAACCTCGCGGCTTGTTCCGCCACTTTCCAGTCGCACAAATTGAAAATCGATCGATTCCCGGACGGCAGGGGAGTATACCGGTGCGCATCTATCGTCCCGAACAGTCTGGCAGCCTGCCAGTGATCGTTTTTTTCCACGGCGGCGGCTGGGTGTTGGGTGGGCTTGATAGCCACCATGCCATTTGCCAACGCATCGCCGGAGAAAACAGGGCGCTGGTTGTATCAGTTGATTATCGCCTTTCGCCGGAAAACAAATATCCCGCAGCGTTGGAGGATGCATATGATGCGACTTGCTGGGTGGCGGAACACAGTATCGAACTGGGTGCCGACCCGCATAAATTGATCCTGATGGGCGACAGTGCCGGGGGAAATCTGGCGGCAGCCGTCTGTTTGCTGTCCCGCGAAATCGCCGGTCCCCGGATTGCCTTTCAGGTCCTGATTTACCCGGCGTTAGACCTGGGCGGGGCTTACCCTTCCAAAGCGCTCTATGCTGATAACCCGGTTCTGAACCAACAGTCGATGGACTTCTACACCAATCAATACATCCGCCGGCCTGCAGATCTTGAAGAGCCGCTTGTTTCTCCAATGCTCGCGGGTGATTTGAGCAATCTACCGCCCGCGCTCATCCTGACTGCAGAATACGATCCGCTGCGGGATGAAGGCCAGGCCTATGCCGACCGGCTTAGAGAAGCTGGAATTGAAGTGGTTTACGCCTGCTACCCCGGTATGGTGCATGGATTTTTTAGTTTCGGTCGGTTGGCAAACCAGCTAGAACCAGCTTTTGCCCGGATTAAACAGACGCTCCAGCGGGTTTAAAGTGGGTGGTCAGTAAGAAATCGGCGCTCAAGATCATCAAAAACGGGCTAAATCAGATCACCGCCGACTCGCGCTACCTGCTCTAGCGGTCATCTCCTGGCAAGCCTGGCTCGCCATGATCTGCAAATCTATACGAAAAGCAGGTTTTTTAAAGCTTTTTTTACCGTTTACAGTTCTATCAAGACCCGCCACCAGACTGCCGATCTTGAAAAACCTCTTGTTTGTCCAATGATCGCGGATGATTTTACGCAATCAGCATAACGCGATCATCCTTACCGCAGAATATGATCCCTTACGGGATGAAGGCCAGGCATATGCGGAAAACCTCCGCTTCTGGCAATTAGGATAATTGATCATGACAGAACTTCAACAACCTGTAGCAATGATTACCGGCGGGAACAGCGGTATCGGATTTGCCACCGTCACCAAACTGGCTGCGCGAGGATTTCACGTAATTCTGGCCTCACGCAACCAACAAAGAAGCGCACAGGCCATTGCGCGAATCCATGCCGGCAATCCAGAAGCCAATGTCGAGTCGATTCCGCTTGACCTGGCTTCTTTCGCTTCGATCCGCCAGTGTGCGGCTGCCTTTCAGGCGAAGGGCTACCCCTTGCACCTCTTAATCAACAACGCTGGCGGGGCCATACCCGGCAAACATGCCAGCTTTACCGCAGACGGCTTTGAACTGACCCTGGGCACGAATCACCTGGGACACTTTTTGCTCACCAATTTGCTGCTGGATGACATAAAACAGTCCGCCCCTGCCAGGGTGATCACGGTTTCTTCGCGGCTGCATAATCCCGATTATGCGGGCGGGCCGCGAGTGGATTTTGATTACGACAATCTTAAAGGGGAAAAGTATTACAACTCACAAGTTTTCTACCGCAACTCCAAACTGGCGAACATGTGGTTCGCGTATGAGTTGAACCGCCGGCTGGCGGGTACGGGCGTTACATCCAACGCGGTATGCCCAGGATTTGTTCCGGCGGCGATCGGCGATCGCCGCAAATCGCCGCTTGAACGGTTTTTCTATAAGCAAATTATGGCGCGTATGCCCTTTGCGAATTCGCTGGAACAGGCCTCCGCATCTTATATGATCGCCGCGACCGATCCACGCTATGCCGAGGTCGGCGGAAAACTTATTGCCGATGGCAAAGAGGTGCCCTCAAGTGACGAGTCATATGACGAACAAAAAGCTCGGCGGTTGTGGGAGCTCAGTTGGCAATGGTGCGGTCTGGATGAGAACCGCGCAGATTGATCACGATCGCTTGGGGCTGTCCACAAAGAAGTTTTGGACAGCCCCAAAATGATTGGGTATATTCTTATTTATCGTTTTTGGAAGTCACGTGATATCCTGGCCTTTTGGCTTGATACCGGATCAGACTAATCACGAATAAATGCCGCAAGGTGCAAAAATTTTTCGCCAGTCCAGAATTTACAACGCTTCGTCCATGGTGCGCATCTGGACCTCGATAATTCGCGATCCCGGAGATTGGGTGCAGGCCAGCAAAACCGCCGAAGCGACATCTTCGGGCTCCAGCATCCCAGAGGCTGCAACGCCCTGTTCGGTACGGCCCTTACCCAGGGCAAATTCCGTCTTGACACCGCCCGGGCAGATCACCCCCACTTTTATGCCGTGCGGGCGCAGCTCCTTGTCCAGGGCCTGGGCAAAGCCTACCTGGGCAAATTTCGTGGCGCAGTACACCGCTTCTCCGGCAAAACCATAAATTCCGGCCATGGAAGAGATCATTAAAACCGTGCCGGATTTTTGCCGGATCATCAGCGGTACGGCATGACGTGAGAAGAGAAATGTCGAGCGCACATTGCTATCGACCATTTCATCATATTCTTCGGCGCTGGTATCGACCAGGTTTTTATAATTCCCCACGCCCACGTTATTGATTAAAATGTCCACCCGGCCAAATTTGGAAACAGCCAAATCCACGCAGCGGTGGGCGGTGTCTTCTTCGCGCGCATCCCCCACCAAACTAACCGCCTGTCCGCCTGCCGCCTGAACAGCCTTCTCTAACTCCGCCAGACGCCCCTGACGGCGGGCGGTTAATACCAGGCTGGCACCCTCTTTTGCCAGGGCAAGGGCACTCGCCCAACCGATACCCGCGCTGGCACCCGTAATCAGAACCACTTTTCCGTTTAATTTTCCAGACATACCTGCCTCCTAAAAACCAATGGTTGATTTATGATTCACCGCGAAACAACGCCGCGCTGCGGCAGCTTTCGACCGGATACCGCCCAATCGCGGCTTCATCCGACAGCACAAAACCGCGGTATCCTTGCCGCAGCACATCCAACAGATAACACACTTCCGAACGGGTCGGCGCGAGATGGGCGGTCATGTGCTCCAGGACCTGACCCGCCATCAACGCCGGAACAGGCAAACCGCCAATCTGTGCCGTGAATGCAGCCACAGACTGTGCCATTGCACGCAGCCCGAGTTCGGCGCCCAGGTCCCCGCGGCACACCCACATTTCGTCGCAGCAGGCCGAAATTCCGCGCTACATCGGCCATCGCAGACGCGCGTTCGAGTTTGGCAATAAGATAGGCGCTGCTTCCCAGCATCTGGCGATACTTTTCCATCTCGGCGGAATCCCGCACGTAAGATATCGCGAAGCGCATAGAGGCGTCCTGCGAAGCCATATTCAAGATCTGGCTGTCTTTCTCACTGATCGCTTCCACCCGAAACTGCGTTGCGCCAAATGTGATGCCTTTATGGGCAGAAATATTTCCACCAACGACCACCCGGGCCGTAAGGCTGGCCGGATCGGAAGAAAGAACCTCAAGCCGGCTTTTGGCATCATTGAGGATGATCTCACCGTTCGAGTTTTGTGCGGCGCGGAAAAAATCGGCATGCGGCACAGGCAAAATGTGCGGTTGATCAACCTGCTTTCGAAAAACCAGTTGGAGGACCGCTCCTGGCTGCAGTTCAAAAGAGGGGAAATCCCCCAACCGCCATTTACTGCCCTGCAGATCCAGCACCAAAGGGATGGTTAATCCGGTTTCCGTACGAAAATCCTGGATTTTCTGCAGCCAGGCCGCCAGCTGTTCGAGGGAGAGATGGGAGGTATTCAAACGAAAAGCGGTTGCCCCGGCAGCTATCATCGCCTGCCAGATAGCGGGAGACTCGCTGCTGGGACCGAGGGTGGCAACGATCTCATATTGCATGCGTTCACATCCTGGCCACAACCAGGCCTTTCAAATAGGTTCCTTCGGGGAAGTTCAGTGCAATGGGATGGTCGACTCCCTGACCCAGGTGTTCCACAATGCGAGCATCCACCCTGGCATCCAGAGCTGCGCCAGCCACAATCTTCTGGAAGAGGTCCGCGCTTACCCCACCCGAACAAGAAAAGGTGAACAATAGGCCACCCGGACGCAGCAGTTTAAAGGCCAGCAGGTTGATATCTTTATATCCGCGAGCTGCCTTTTCCACCTGGACCGCCGTCGGCGCAAATTTCGGCGGATCGAGGACCACCAGGTCAAAGCTGCGTCCCTGGTCGCGCAGCTTGCGCAGAACCTGAAAAACATCCCCCTCCACCCAGGTTGCCACCTCTTCTGCCAGAGCATTCATACGTATATTTTGGACGCCTGCTTTCAGCACTTCGCCGGAACTGTCCACAGAAAGAACGCTGCGCGCTCCCCCGGACAGGGCATAGGCGCTGAAAGCCCCGGTATAACAAAAGCAGTTGAGCACATCGCGCCCGGCACAAAGCTGCCCAAGGCGCTGGCGGTTGCGGCGCTGGTCGATATAAAAACCGGTTTTTTGGCCAGCGCGCAGGTCGACCCCGAAATTCAACCCATTTTCATGAATGGTTACCTTTTCAGGCAGTTCGCTGCCGCGAACCAATCCAGCCCGTTCGGGCAGCCCTTCCAGGCGGCGCACATCGACATCCGAGCGTTCGTAAACCTGCGTAATCCCGGTCAATTCAATCAGGGCATCGATCAGGGCATCTTTCCACGCATCCGCCCCGGCTGTCAGGCATTGGATCACCAGCCATCCGGCGTAGCGGTCAACAATCACCCCGGGCAAACCATCCGATTCGCCGTGCACCAGGCGCAGTGCGTCCGTCTCACCTTCGGGGATGAGCGCTTTGCGCAAAGCCAGCGCGCTTTCCAACCTTTTACGCAGCAGTTCCGCATCAACGTTCTCTTCCGGGTCAAAGGTCCACACCCGGGCGCGGATGTTCGAGAGCGGGCTGTAGGCCGCCCGGCACAACCATTCTTCGGCGCTGCTGAATAGTTCCACGGTATCCCCCACCTGCGGATTGCCGCGAATCCGGTCGATCGCGCCCGAAAATATCCAGGGATGGCGTTGATGCAGGGATTTCTCGCGCCCAGGTTTTAAGACAATTGCATCCAAATTGCACCTCGTACACTACTTTTTCCGGAAAACATCGGGCGGCTGGTAGCGCCGCCCGATGTTTTGATTTCAGGTTTATTGGCCAATTAAGCGCATCAGCGCTGCTTCATCTAATACCGGCACATTCAATGCACGCGCCTTGTCGAGCTTGGATCCAGCCGCTTCGCCGGCCACAAGGTAGCTGGTCTTTTTGCTGACCGAGTCGGTCACTTTACCGCCATGCTGCTGGATTAATTGTTTGATTTCTTCTCGCGAAAAATTCGGCAGGGTTCCGGTCACAACCAGGGTCAGCCCATTCAAAGCGCTCCCTGCGGCTGGTTTTGAGGCAGTCTCCTGCACTACCGGCCAGACACCACAGGCACGCAGCCTTTCCAACAGCGCGCGGTTGGCCGGACGGGCAAACCAATCTACGATGGCCTGGGCAATATTCGGCCCGACACCTTCAATCTGCTGCAGTTCTTCACTGGAGACCTGGCCGAGTTGGTCGAGATCGTGATATACCGCAGATAAATCGTGCGCCATCACCTCTCCCACCCCGCGAATCCCCAGGGCGGTTACCAGCCGTTCCAAAGGCTGCTGTTTGGAGATTTCGATCGCATTCAGGAGATTATCGGCTTTCTTTTCGGCAAAACCTTCCAACTGGAGCAAATCGTCCTTCTTCAACGTGTACAGGCTGGCTACATCCTGGACCAGGCCGGCCTCAATCAACTGCTCAACAATTTTTATCCCCATGCCGACAATATCCATTGCACCCCGGGAGACAAAATGCTCGACGTTGCGCACCAGCTGCTCCGGACAGGCGGCATTCACGCAGTACAGGTAGACCTCGCCTTCCACCTGCTCCACCGCCTGACCGCAGGCCGGGCAGACCGTGGGGCGTTCAAATTTGCGCTCATCGCCGGTGCGCATTTCGATGATAGGCCCAATCACATAGGGAATCACGTCACCAGAACGCTTAATTAATACCCGATCTCCCACACGGATATCTTTTTCATCGATGAAATCGAAATTATGGAGCGTGGCCTGTTTCACGATCACACCGCCGACTTCAACCGGCTCCAACTGTGCATAGGGGGTCAACACCCCCGTCCGGCCGACATTGACGCCGATGTCATTGAGCCGGGTGGTTACTTCCTGGGCCGGAAACTTTAGCGCCAATGCCCCGCGGGGGTCCTTGCCCACCACGCCCAGATCCGCTTGCAGGCGCAAATCATTGATCTTGATCACCACCCCATCGGCTTCGTAAGGCAGGCTATCCCGTTTTTGCTGCCAGGTTGGACACGCTTCAAGCACGGCAGCAAAATCGCGGCAGTATTCATTATCCGCCGAAACCGGGAAGCCCAATGCCCGGAGATAATCCAGCAAATCGCGTTGGGTTCGCGGTAGAGGGTCGGAAGAAGCCACAATCTCGTAGGTTAACAGCGTCAGGGGTCGGGTAGCCGTCAAACCGGGATCCAACTGGCGTAATGAACCCGCGGCGGTATTGCGCGGATTTTGATACGTCTTTTCTCCCATCTCTAACAGGCGTTCGTTCAACTGATCAAAATCCCGGATATGCATAAACGCTTCACCGCGCACCACCAATCGCTCGGGCGGCTGCGGACCGCTGGTATTCACCGGGATTCGCAAGGGAATGGCCTTAATCGTACGCAAATTGGCGGTGATATCTTCGCCAATTTCACCATCTCCGCGGCTGGCACCCTGCACAAAGATTCCATTTTGGTAATGGAGGACCACGGTCAGGCCATCGATTTTCGGTTCGAGCATAAAATCAGCCTTTTCCACCCGGTCGTCCAGGCGTGCCAGGCGATCGATCCAGGCCTGAACATCAGCCAGAGTGAAGCCATTGGCCAAACTGAGGATCGGTCTGGGATGGGGCACCTTGGCAAACTTTTCGGAAACAGCCCCACCTACACGCTGACTGGGTGAATCAGCCGTCACCCACTCCGGATGATCGGCTTCAATGGCTTTCAAACGCGCCATCATCCGGTCGTATTCAACGTCGCTGATCAGAGGATCGTCCAGCACGTTATAACGATAGTTATGAAAATGGATCTGGCTGCGCAGATCCTCAAGTTCTTGCCGAATGTTTGTCGTTTCCATACCCTGAATTATAGCAAATTGTAACTTTTTTGATGATTTTTCCGTATATATATAAAAAGTGAAGCTTACAAAAGTGATATTCTACCTGATTGCCTCCACTTTGATTCGATGCTAAACTAAACTGAAACGGAGGAATTTATGAGCGTCGGCAAAATCATCATCTATATTATCGCCGCAATCCTGATCTTTTTTGGCGTTTTGTTTATCTGGGGTTCCTTCAGTGCGCAAGGCGGGGGTGGGGGGTGGATCGTGATCGGAATTATTTCGGTCGCGATTGGATTTGGACTGATCTGGTTTGCCGGACGCCGCCCTCCTGCCGGCGATACCACCAATGTGACCCTGAATATTGATCTGCCTGGAAATGTCCAGATGGACTCGCTTAAATGCAAGTCTTGCGGGGGCTCTTTATCATCCAAGGATATAAAAATGGTTGGCGGTGCGCCGGTCGTGACCTGTCCATTCTGCGACTCGACCTACCAGTTGACCGAAGAACCAAAGTGGTAGTTTAAAATTTTCGGGAGGGAGCTGCATGAAAAAACGATTGTTGGCAGTCCTGCTGCTGTTGGGGGTGCTTGGATTATTGATCCAACCCACCATAGTCCTTGCCCAAGATTATTTGTTTGAGGTAGCTCGGGCCCAGGTCAATTTCTTTATCAATGAAGATGGCACCGCAACCATCGAATATTACTATGATTTTGTCAACCGGCCAAACGGGCATGCCATCGATTATGTGGATATCGGCGTTCCCCAAACCAATGACTACGATATGCGTTCGGTCACGGCAGATGTAGACGGGAAACCAATCACCGATATCCAGGTATCAGATTATGTCAAACCGGGCATTGCCTTCGGTTTAGGGAGCAATACCATTCCCCCAGGTGGAAGCGGGCGCTTCCACGCTCGCATCGGGGTGGTGCGCAAGGTCATTTTTGAATCGGATCTGACCAATGAGAAAGAACCCTACGCCAGTGTAAGCTTTTCACCCAACTGGTTTGATCCTGCCTATGTGAAGGGCAATACCGATACTACTGTCAATATCCTTTTCCCACCCCAGATCCTGCCGGATGAGCCGCGCTACCACACCCCACAAGATTGGCCGGGACCAGCCGCGCCTTTCACCGGTACGGATACGGCGACCGGTTTAAAATTTTATTCCTGGCAAGACAAGACCGCCAATGCCTATACCAAATATATCTTTGGCGCCAGTTTTCCAGCACGCCTGGTACCGGCAGCTTCAATCCAGGCCAAGCCGCTGATCACCTTACCTCCCATAGAGGATCTGATCTGCTGGGGGTTTGGTGGATTTTTTGTCCTGGTTTTTGGATTTTCAATCTACGGATCGATCTGGGGCGCCCGCAAGCGCAAACTAAAATACCTGCCGCCAAAAATAGCCATTGAAGGCATGGGCGTAAAACGTGGTCTTACTGCGGTCGAAGCCGCCATCTTGATGGAACAACCCATGGATAAGGTCATCACCATGATCTTATTTGGTACGATTAAGAAAGGAGCTGCAACGGTCGTTACCAAAGAACCGCTCAAATTAAATGTAGCCGATCCGCTGCCGGATGGCCTGAACGGCTATGAGAAAGAATTTCTGTTTGCCATGCAGGAATCCAAGCTGGCGGCCCGTAAAAAATTATTCCAGACGATGATGATCAACCTGGTTAAATCGATTACCGAAAAGATGAAAGGGTTCAGCCGTAAAGAAACGGTGGCCTATTATGAAAGCATCGTCAAAACAGCCTGGCAGCAGGTCGAGACTGCCGCCACGCCAGAGGTGAAATCTCAAGCTTTTGATGATAATCTGGATTGGACGATGCTTGACCGGAACTTTGACAACCGCACGCGCGACACTTTTCGCACCGGCCCGGTTTTTGTCCCGGTGTGGTGGGGGCGCTACGACCCGGTCTTCCGTTCCTCAGGGGGCGGCAGTTCGATGAATATGCCCAGCGGCCAGCCAATATCGGTCTCGCGTCCCAATGTGCCCGGATCAGATTTTGCGGCGTCGATTGTCAATTCTGTCCAGGGTGTGGCTGCCGGCACGGTCGGCGATCTGACCTCCTTTACCGGAGGGATAACCTCGAAGACCAACCCCATTCCGATATCAAATTATTCAAGCTCTGGCCGGTCCGGAGGCAGCAGTGGTGGATCATCCTGTGCCTGTGCGTGTGCCTGTGCGGGTTGCGCCTGCGCCTGCGCCGGTGGCGGCAGGTAGAGGAAAAGGATGAATTAATGGTAACGCTATCTGATCTCAGTGCGCGCATTCGGCGCAGCATTCGCAAAAGCCCGGTCCTGGAACCGCCAGCACCCGGCGTGTACCATTACCTGCGAGAAAACGCACAGGGAAAAACACGCCTGCACTTGCGCATCGAGCCGGAGGGAAACGGGCTTTTACTGGTCAATGCCAGCCGGGTCTACCATCTCAACCCGACGGCGACCTTCATGGCCTACCTCGCGCTGGGCGATGCTGCTTCCCAAGACGCACTTTTGGCACTGACCCGCCTGTACCATGTTTCACCCATCCAGGCTGGACAGGACTACCAGGCCTTTCATCACCAGTTGGATGAAATGATCGCGCCAGATGGTGCCTGCCCGATACACGAACTGCAGCTCGATACGATCGCACCCTTCTCGGCCCGCCCTTCCGCCCCTACCGCATGGACCTGGCGCTGACCTACCGCTGCAATAACGACTGCGCACACTGCTATAATGCCCGGTCGCGCCGCTATCCAGAATTGACCACCCAGGAATGGAAAGACATTCTGGACCGTCTTTGGGAAGTTGGCATTCCTCATATCGTTTTCACCGGCGGCGAACCCACCCTGCGTAAAGATCTGCCCGAATTGATCGCCCATGCTGAGAAAAATGGTCAGATCACCGGAATCAATACCAACGGCAGGCGCTTGAAAAATCCTCAGTTCGTGCAATCCCTGGTGGATGCCGGTCTCGACCACGTTCAAATCACGCTTGAATCCCACCTCCCGCACATCCACGATGCCATGGTGCACTCGGATGGCGCCTGGCAGGATACGGTTGCAGGCCTGAAAAATGTCCTCAAGACCCGCCTGTTTGTGATGACCAATACCACCTTGTTGGAAGATAATTATCAATTTCTGGCGGACAGCATGGCATTTCTGGAAGAACTGGGGGTGCCCACTTTTGGTTTGAATGCATTAATTTATTCCGGACACGGTGAAACGGTAGGGACAGGTTTGAGAGAAGAAGCCCTACCACCCTTGTTGGAATTGGCCCGCGCCCATACGCAGCGCAGCGGACAGCGCTTGATTTGGTATACCCCTACCCAGTACTGCCATTTCGATCCGGTACAGCTCGATTTGGGTGTCAAAGGCTGCACGGCAGCCCTTTACAACATGTGTATCGAACCCGACGGGCAGGTTATTCCCTGCCAGTCATATTATGAAACATTGGGCAGCCTGACCACGCAGCCCTGGGAAGCAATCTGGAATCACCCGCTGGCAGTGCAGTTACGCGAGCGCAAGAACCTGCCGGAAAAGTGTACGTCCTGTGCATTGTTGGCGGAGTGCGGCGGTGGATGCCCCCTGGCCCACCAGCATGCTTTGGAGGCATAGTCGATGGAACGCATACAGCATCTTATTCAACGGTTTTTCCCGCCGGCGCAGCCCTTACCGCCAGGCATCTATCATTACCAGGCCCCGAATGAATCTCCTTCGAACCTGCGCTTGCACCTGCGTATCGATCCCGACGGGGATGGGGTTTTGATCGTGAATGCCAGCATCGTCCTGCGGTTGAACCAGACCGCGGCCGAACTGGCCTACCACCTGGTCCAGCAGACCCCGGAGGAGGAAATCGGCAAGCAAATAGCCGCTCGCTATCATATAGAACCTGAAGCGGCTTTGAAAGATTTCCTGGAATTTAATCAGAACCTGGATACCTTAGTCAATTCGCCCGACCTTGATCCGGTGGGATTTCTTGGGTTTTGACAAGACCACACCGTACTCATCTGCGATCACCGCTCCCTACCGGTTGGACTGCGCACTGACCTACCAACTCACCGCTCCCGCCCTGGTAGAACTGGCGCCGGTGGCGCGGGTGAAACGGGAACTACTGACCGAAGAATGGCAGACCATTCTGGATAAGGCCTGGAATGCGGGTATCCCACACGTGATCTTCACCGGTGGAGAACCCACTTTACGCCCAGATTTGCCCGAGCTGATCGCATACGCAGAAAAACTGGGCATGGTCAGTGGGGTGCTGACCGATGGTTTGCGGCTTACGGATCGCAAATACCTGCACGAAATTCTTTATGCCGGGATAGATCATGTGATGCTGCTGCTTGATCCTTCCGAAGAACAATCCTGGGAAGCCCTGCGCGACCTGATGGTAGAAGATCTGTCGGTTACCGTTCACCTCACATTAACCGAGCAAATGATCCCAACCATGCCCGATCTGCTCGACAGATTGGTCAAGATGGATGTGAAACTGCTTTCATTATCCGCTAAAAACAACGCATTGCGCAATTCGATGATTGCCGTGCGCCACCAGGCTGCAGAAAAAGGCCTGTCTTTGATCTGGGATATTCCAGTACCGTATTCGAGCTTCAACCCGATCGCCGCCGAGTTGGCCGAAGGAGAAGAGGTGAAAGGTGCGGGCCGGGCCTGGCTGTACGTTGAACCAGACGGGGATGTGCTGCCTGCTCAAGGTTTGAACCAGGTCCTGGGAAATATGCTGGTAGATCCTTGGGAAGCAATCTGGTCAAAGCACCCCTGATGTGATGCAATCCCCATTGGAATGGAATTTACGCTTTACCCAACAGGCCCGCTGGACAGAACAGGTCCGGCGGGTCCTGTTTGACGGCCTGGGGTTGGAAAAAGCCCGCCGCGGATTGGAGGTGGGCTGCGGGACCGGCGTAATCAGCGAAGAGATCTTCCGCACAGGCCAGGCAAAGATCCACGGGATCGATCTGCGCTGGGATTTTCTGCATTTTGGGCAAAATGCCCATCCCGCCTTGCACCTGGCACAGGCCAATGCCTTCCACCTGCCATTCGAAACGAGCATTTTTGATTTCTCCTTCTGCCATTATTTTCTTTTGTGGGCAGCGGATCCGCTGATGGCTTTATATGAAATGCGCCGGGTGACGCGCGCCGGCGGGGTGGTGTTTGCCCTGGCAGAACCGGATTACGATGGACGGATTGACTATCCGCTGGAATTAGCCGCCATCGGCGAAAAGCAAGGCCAGGCCCTGAGGCGTCAGGGAGCAGATCCGGGTATAGGGCGCAAATTGGGCCATTTGTTTCACTCTGCCGGCCTGATCCAGGTGCAAACCGGCGTTCTGGGTGGTCAATGGGGCCCCTCACGTCCTGCGGAAGAAATCCAATCAGAATGGGATATTCTGTCCAATGACCTGGCGAAAATGATTTCGCCTGAGGAGTTGCGCACCTATCATGACCAGGATGCCGCAGCCTGGCAGGCTGGAGAACGGATTCTGTATGTCCCGACATTTTACGCCTGGGGATACGTGCCGGGCCTACCAGTGTACCAATATTGGAAATGAAAGTTGAGAGCAGCCTTTCTGATCTCTTAGGAGATCAGCATTCCGCTCCAGGGATTAATAGAAACGGTCAGCGTATCTCCTGAAACGATAAAATCGCCTGGTTCCATCAGGTTGTGAACGATCCGGCCATCCGGCCAGCCTAACCCACCCACGGGCAGCCGCAAGTGACGCCGCGTATTGCTGGTGTTGAGCACCACAAGGACATTGCTCTCACCCAGGCTGCGCGCAAACGCGTAGCAATGGCGGATATCATCCAACCATACGCGCCGAAATTCACCGCGCCGCAGGACCGCCATCGTTTTACGCAGGGAAATCAATTTTTGCAGCCAATGGCGCAGCTCTTTTTGCCAGGAGCTTTCATCCCAAGAGAAGGTGTGCCGGCAAGCAGGATCTTTACCGCCTTCCATGCCAATTTCATCGCCGTAATATATGGCGGGAGCGCCTGGAATCGCAAATAGAAACAGAAAGGCAAGTTTTACCTTTTCAAGATTCCCGCCAAGCATCGTCCAGATCCGCTCAGTATCGTGGCTCCCAAGGAGCGAATACATGGCATATACATTCTCACGCGGATACAGAGTCAGCTGCCTTTCAATGTGCTTGGCAAACTGGGTTACGGTGCCTTTACCCGATAACCAGTCTAAAACCGCATCGCGGATCGGGTAGTTCATCAGCCCATCGAACTTGGTATCCCCGATCCAGTTTGGGTTTCCGTCCCATATTTCCCCTAAAATATAGGCATCCGGATTGGCAGCTTTCACAACCAGGCGAAAATCCGCCCAAAACGCATCGTCATCAATTTCATTGGGCACATCCAGCCGCCAGCCATCGATCCCCTGGTTGGTCCAATAGCGCGCGACTTCCAGAAAGTACTTACGCACAGGTGGGGATGAGAAATTGAATTTCGGCAGGCTCTTATAACCCCACCAGGCCAGGTAATCATCCGATTCACCCGGCGAATAGGCCCGTACGGGGAAGCGCTTGACGTGGAACCAATCTTTATAAGGAGATTGATCCTGATTCTCAAGCAAATCATTAAAGGCGAAAAAGCCGCGCCCGCAGTGATTGAAAACGCCATCCAAAATGATGCGGATACCGTTGGTATGGGCGGCATGGATCAATGCATTAAAATCCCGGATATCACCCAGTTTGTTATCGATCTTGAAATAATCGGTGGTGTTATAGCGGTGGGTCGAAGTCGCCTGAAAAATGGGTGTCAGGTAGATCGCGTTGATCCCTAAATCGAGCAGATAGTCCAATTTTTTGATCACGCCACGTAAATCTCCGCCTTGAAAACCCTGGATGGTTGGCGCCGCATCCCAGGGTAGGGTGCTGGCGGTTAAATGCTCCGGATCGCCATTCGCAAACCTGTCTGGAAAAATTTCATAAAAAATCGCATCCTCAACCCAATAGGGTGTGCTCATATATGCTTCTCCCTGATGTGATGTCCTGAATAAATTTCTTCGGTTGGCGAGCATATTCCGATTTTGCGATCCTACCGCTGGTCATCGCCTGTAAAGTCTGGTTCAACCAACGATTTACCGGTGTGGCTACGCGAAATTGATCTCCAAAGCGAACCACAGCACCATTCAGGTAATCCACTTCGCTGCTGCCGCGCCCACTGTAAAGATCAATATGGAAGGAGGGCATCTTTCCACCCCGTCCTTTACCCAGAGATTGGACTAATAATGGCCGGCTGATCCCCGCCGGTAAGGATCGGATGATCCAGGATAACAGGCGCACCGGGGTGCCCGGCAGATCGCATACCCGGATCGATTGGGCATCCATCACAGCCAGGGCTTCCATATACATCTTTATCTCGACCCGGTACAAACCGGGGTGTGAAAATATTTCTGCCGGAGACATATTGAGGATGGCAGACGAGGCGTTGGCGAGCAGATTCGTGATCATCTTCGACCACTTCATACTGGGGCCGTGCGGATAACCTTTTGCTTTCAAGCCGGCTTCGTTCAGGATATCGACCAGCGTCACACCCAGCGGATGGTCAACCGCCACGCCAACCCCGCGCAGTTTTTCTACACTGATACTGCCGAGCCCCCCCGCCCAATCGCGGTCGTCACCGTTCCGCGGATCACTTTGTCTGCGCCCAGGGCTTCGGCGATGCGCGCTTCATTTTCGACACCATTTTGAAAGCACAGCACCGGCGGCATTTGTTCGCGGTAAGGCTGCGCTTCTGCCATAACGGCAGGCGTATCGAAAGATTTTACAGCCAGGATCGCCACATCGAAGGGGCCCAGGCTCAGCGCCTCTTGCAGGCTGCCCACCACCTGGGGCTGGTTTACTCGCTTCTCCCGGTCGTGATAGCGCAGATGCAGGCCGTGCTGGCGCACTTCTTCTGCAACAGCCGGCCGGTCAATAAATACGACGCGCTGACCCGAAGCAGCCAGGCTGCCGCCAATATACGTCCCTATCGCACCCACACCGAAACATAAAAAATTCATTTTACAAGATTCAGAAACAAACCAGTTGATTTCTACTTACCATTGGCGGGCGCCGCGTAAAAAAATATCCCCCGGCATTGGTTTTTTTCCAGGTGGCTGCACAACATCCAGCACCAGGCTGCCCGACGCGCAAGCTACAGCTGGAAAGCCACCCACCACCAGCTTTTGACCCGGCTCTTTTCCCAAATCCCCTCCGGGATGAGCCTGTTGAACTTTCAACATGCCATCCAACCAGGGAAAGAATGATCCCGGCCAGGGCTGAAATGCGCGCACTTGCCTGGCCAAAACCACTGCAGACTGTTTAAAATCAAGCAGACCATCCTCTTTGTGGATCAAGGGTGCTCGAGTCGCCAGGTTGTCTTGCTGTGGTTTGGGTAAGATTTCACCACGCAGGTATCCCGGCAGCGTTTTCACCAACAGGTCCGCCCCACGGACCGCCAGACGTTCTGCCAGACTGCCTGCGGTATCTTCCGGCAAAATATCCTCAGCTTGCTGAACCAGAATTGGCCCGGTATCCATCCCCGCATCCATCTTCATGATCGTCACCCCGGTTCGCTCATCCCCATGCAGGATCGCGGCTTGAATGGGGGCTGCCCCGCGCCAACGTGGGAGCAGCGAGGCGTGCACGTTGATACAGCCAAAACGGGGTAAATCCAACACATTTTGGCGCAAGATCTGGCCAAATGCGGTAACGACGATCAAATCCGGCTGCCAGGCCCGTAAAAGTTCAAAAGCTGCCGGTTCGCGCAGTTTTTCCGGTTGGATGGTCGCAATCCCCAGCTCCTCGGCCAGTGTTTTTATCGGCGGCGGGGTCATGACCCTGCCCCTGCCTGCCGGACGGTCCGGTTGGGTAACTACCCCCACAATACGATAATGCTCAGCCAGACCTTGCAGGCTGGGCAAAGCAAATTCGGGCGACCCCATAAATACGACGCGGGTTTCCATGCTTTTTATTTTATCATGACCGTTCGAGGTGCGGACCCTGGGGGGTATCCTGCACACTCCAACCTAAAGCTGCAATTTTTTCGCGCAATTGGTCCGATTCATCGTAATCTTTGTTCTTGCGCGCTGCCTGGCGCTGGTCCACCAATTTGAGCACTTCGGCCGGTGCCTGGTCTGGCTGGCTTTGTGCAGCATGCAGATTTTGCCGCTCTTCAGACACCTTCTGCCAGACTTCTGGATCAATTCCTTGGCGAACATCGTCAAGCGGGTGAAAATCGCCTAATTGGTGAATATCAAAACGATCCCCGTTCTGCCAAACCGTTTCTTGCCCATCGGTAATGATATGGACCTGCGAGCGACCAATCACATGGCAGATTTCTTGATCGAGATCTATCACTACGCCAGTGTGCTCATCCAATCCAACCACCGTCACTCCCGGCGGCAGCTGGCTGTACAAAGGTTCGTAGCGAGCCAACCCGATAAAGCAATGACTGGTATCCAGTTCACTGCCGCCTTCTGTATTATTCCAATGCGGGATAAAAGCTAACGACAGCCCGTAGGGTTTGAAGAAATCCAGGCCCGGTTTCCAGAATGGATCTTCTCCCACTTTATAAATTTCATAAACGGGCAGCGCAACTTCTCCGAAAGAAATCGTAGCGGCACTGGCCAGCACCACTGCGCACCCCAGGCGGTGCAAGGTTTGCAGATAATCCCAGGCAAGGCTGCCTTTTAACTGGCGCACGGCATAGGTTGGACTGCCGGGCCCCATAAACATGATTTGGGCATCCAATAAATCCTTCAACACAGCCGGAGAATCCGGGCTGTTGGGTGTACCGCGCCTGCGGGCAGGGACTAATTTAATATCCGGTTGGTAATTCTGAAGCCGGGTGCTCATAAATTCCCCAACCCGACCGGCAACCCGGCTGGCGTTTAATTCAAACCCGGCCGGTGTTTCCAGGATGCGTATATTAACCGGTATTTTTAACTTACTGGCGACCGTCTCAAAGATAAGACCACCTGTGGCGGATGTTTCACCTGATCCAAGAAATGCGATTAAGCCAGGATTGCTCATAATCACTCCATTCTAATTCTTAACTTTAATAATATCAGGACGCATGTGCCATGCAGCCATCATCCTGAATTCAGATAATATTTTATATAACTATTGATTATATTGCCATTTCAGTCATATTTCAAAATTTGCCGGTTTTGAACCTTTTACAGGCGAGTTTGAAGTAAAATAAAAAATATGATCTCCCAAGAAATACTTGCTCAGGCATACACTGAGCTTGCACATGCGGAAAAAGCTCGGGCAACAGGATTTGAGGGGAGGGCGAGGGTCAGCGCCCGCCGGGCGGCGGGATTAACGGCTCGCTCGTATTTGGGGAACCGGGGCATTCCCGTCGAATCGACTTCAGCCTACGATGTTCTTCAGCTCTTGCGAGACCAGCCGGAGGCCAGCGACGAAATTCGACAGGTGATCGACCATCTTTTGATGCGCGTCGATAAAGACTTTCAAATCCCTGCCCAGGTAGATTTAATTGCCGAAACCCGTTGGCTGATACAAATTTTATCTGAGGGATAACAAAAAATGGATTCATCAACGCCAAACAATGAAATCATCGTTTATGGAACTGTGTGGTGCGGAGATACCCGCCGGGCGAGAAGATTTATGGATGAAAATCATATTACCTACAAATGGGTGGATATCGACGTCGACCTGCAAGCGCGAAAATATGTGGAATCCGTAAATAACGGTTTCCGCTCTGTTCCCACGATCATTTTTCCAGACGGCTCGAAGTTGGTAGAACCCTCCATCGGACAGCTTGCCGCCAAATTTGGCATCCCCCAGGTATAAATAAAAAATTGCCGCAGCGGAAACCCGTGCGGCAATGCGTTCATCTGTGCTGATGATCGGTTATCCAGAGGCAGGTTCGCGTCTACTAACCAGCCTCTGGACCAGCCAGATTAGAAAGGTGCCGAAAAATAAACCGGTGGCGATAATAACGTAGGCTTCCCAAAAAGTACGGTGTTCGATCACAGTGGAAGGCATATGGTCAAATCGGTTTCGCAGCCGGGTTACAAACTCAGGATCCGGATCGACCGGATTTAAAGAAGAAAATAAGGCAAACTCCAATTCTTCCGCCTGAAATTTTTTTCGATTAACTCGATCAACTTCTAACATTTCACTAATCCTCTTCTACTGGGATTGCGACGATCCCTACCGTGCCTGGGCCCAGATGGGCTGCGACCGGAATGGATAACTCGGTAACAATTAATTCCTTGATATTGAAAAGCGTTTTGGATTTTTCAACTAACAGCTGCGCCGTTTCTGGATCGGCGGCATGCACCACAGCCATTAAAATTTTTTGCTGCCCTACCCGCTCTCGAACATAACCCAGTAATCGATCCAATGCCTTTTGGCGTGTACGCACTTTTTCGCCGGCATACAGCAATCCATCGCGCAGCATAATGACCGGTTTTATGCGCAGTACAGATGAGATCGTACTCTGTAACGAATTCACCCGTCCACTTAATTGGGCAAATTCCAGATTATCGACCGTAAGAATGAGCGTTAACTGATGGCGAAATCTTTCCAACCGCTGCATAATCTCTACCATGGTCGCTCCGCTGCGTTCCAGGAGCCTGGCTTCGCGACACATCCAGCCCATCGCCGCAGAACCAGCACCTGAGTCGAATGGAACGATATTGATTTCATTGACCAATTCCCGGGCGGCAATCTGGATGACCGAAAATGTCCCGGATAATTTACTGGCGAGATGCACAGACAGGACGTTGTCTCCCCTGGTGGCAATTTTACGGTAGAAATCGATCACTTGCTGGGGAGAGGGCAGTGAAGTTTTAGGGAGGACCCGGTTTTCTCGAACCAGGTCATAAAAATTTTCCGGTCCGATATCGATCCCCTGGGTATACACCCTTTCTCCAAACCGCACCCAAAGCGGAAGAACATGAATGTCATATTCCTTTTCCCACCCATGAGGCATGTCCACGGCGCCATCTGTGACGATTTTCAGCATTTGTCTGGTTCCTTCAAGTTAACCCACCCTTGTCGAGTTCTTCTCGCAATGTGAGTAAAGTTCGGTGATAGAGACTTTTTATTGCGCCTTCACTACGACCCATAATGACGGCTACTTCCTGGTTCGATAGGTGCTCGACAAATTTCAAGATTAAAAGCTGCTGCCGATCTTCGGGGAGAGTACGAATTACCGTGAGCAAACCTTCCTTTTCCTGGGTGTTCACCAACTCAGTTTCTGGTTGATTGTGGTGAACTGGGATGACCGCGTGGTCTTCCAGCGGAACTTCCTTTCGCCGGCTGTTATCCCTGTGCCAGTTGGCGACTAAATTGTGGGCAATCCGGTACAGCCAGGCTGAGAAAGGTACGCCGCGATTGTTATAGGTTTGGATGTGTCCGAAGGCTCTATGAAAAACTCTTTCGGTTAAATCTTCGGCATCATATTCACTACCTGTACGATAAAAAACATAGTTGTAGATACGCTTAATATACCGTTCATATAAAACACTGAACGCTTCAGGATCCCCCTGGATCGCCCGTTCCAGAACCTCGTTATCACTTAATTCGCTCACCGGAGGAGATAGCCTGCTTTATCTATATTAACCCCACTGAAACCGTGGGGTTGCGCCTGGGACCGATTTACCCATTCAAAGAATGGAAAGGAGATAGGGGTGATCATGTTTCTTAAAATCCGTGTACAAAATCAAAATATAATGAATTTTTGGCCAATTTGCAAGATGATTTCACTTTTCTGCCAGCGCCATCGTCACGGCGGCATAGGCGTCCACAATCCCGTAGCCGACGGTATCATTGGGGGAAGTGCCGGTACCACAAGATGCCAGCTTACCAGGGAATGGCGCCGCCGTCATTTCCAGAATGCGGCGAGTCTCGGCGATATTCCCCACCAATTCAGGATTGGCCGACCACATCAAGGCAACAGTGCCAACCACATGCGGTCCTGACATCGAAGTCCCGCTGAGCACCGCGTAAGAATGATTTGGAAAAGCCGAAAGCACCTGGTCTCCCGGTGCGACCAGGTCCGGCTTCAGGCGCCCACTGCCATCGACGATCACCGGTCCCAGGCTGCTGAAGCTGGCCCGCTGTCTATCGCGGTCAACTGCCCCGACTGAAAACACGTCCTCATAAATGGCGATGGGATCACGCACACTGCCGCAGCCTGCCTCACCATCGTTCCCGGCTGAAGCCACCACAAAAATGCCAGCGGTTTCCAGAGCGCGCACTGCAGGGATGAAAGTTTCCGCATCGCAGCCTTCGACAACCGGACAACCCCACGAGTTGTTCAAAATCTGCGCTCCCAATTCAGGCTGACCATCGATAAATGGGTCGCCATTTTGCGAAAAAGGAGCAAGCATAAATTGCATGCAGTTCAGGTAAAAAGCAGGATTTGCCAGGTTGCGTGCCAGGTTTACGCAGCCAATCCACTGTGCATCCGGAGCAACACCCACATTCTTTCCGAGGATTGAACCTAAAGTATGGGTGCCGTGCCCACCGATATCCACTGGCCGGGTCGTATGGTACCAGGGGTCAAACCAGGAGCCGTCATCTTGGCCATTTCTACCGCGGTATTGACTTTCCAGCTCGGGGTGGCTCCCTTCCACGCCGGAATCTGATTGGCCAATCAGGATTCCTTTTCCGGTTATGCCTAATTCATCCCAAACCTGATTGGCATGCACCATGGTTAAATTCCATTGGGGAGAAGCCGGAGCCTGTTCGCTCCCCTGGGCAATCGGGAGGGGATCCGGCAAGGGACGAAGATGCGGGCTGGGTAAAATCCGGTCGACTTCGGGGCGGCTGAGCAGCCAGAACCTTACCAATGGCCCGGCTTTTACTTCCAGAGCGTTTTCAAGATAATACGATTGGTAGCGGATCCCCCATCGAGCAAGGTCCTGGCGCAGCCCGGCCTGGCTGCGGTTGGCGGTTTCAACCAGCGTTCGGTAAACATCGCTTCGCCTATGCGAAACATCCGAGATTTTCTGTAAGCCTGAAAGGTCAGCCTGGTCCTTTAAAATTACAAATAACTGCTCGCCATACAGGCCTGGCTGGCCAACGAAAAAAAAGATCAGGCACAAACCTGCCCACACCACCCCGGCGAACCACACTGCCCGACGTTTAATTTTTTCTGGATTTAATCCTGGCAGGATCAAACCGGCCAGGATCACAACCAGGAGCGTGATTGCCACACTTGCCAGGCCAGCCCGCAGCGCCCATTCCATCAATTCTCCGGGCCCGGAGGTAACGATTAACGCCAATTCATCCGGGTCGATCCAGACCAGCGGTCCGCTGAAACCCAGCCCCAAAACCAGCCCTATTAACCAGAAAGATTTCTTCAGGTGTACCTGATTTTGCAAGACAAGCGCGAGCCAACCCAACGGTGGAAAAACGATTAACAACAACCATTCATTCCCATTAAGGCCGAAGGCGAAAGCAAAAATAGCCAACGCCACCGGTGCGCCAACCACTGCCATCCAGCGAGGATACCGCGGCGGCTGACCTGCCGGTTGCGAGAGACCTTCCAGCACCCTGGCAGCGGCCACGCCTCCCAGCAGGGCCGACAACCCTCCTAAAACAACGTCCAGGAAAGAACCCAAAGCTCCCCAGGCAGCCCAGGGGATGAGAATCAGCCCACCAATCCCGGCTGCCAGAAAAACCGCCTGAAGCAGCCCAGGATCGTTAACTCGCGTTCTTGTTTTATCGCCTGCCAGATACATCACCAGTAAAAACAGGCTCAAAGCGGCCAGTTGAATCAACGTCACTCCCTGGCTATCGGTCAGCGTTAACCATCGGGCAGGCACCATCAAGATCACCAAATAGGCGGCCATCTGCCAGGATTTAAAAATCGGGCGCTGCTCAGAACGAGAATTTCTTGAAAGCAGGATAGACGGCAGCCAGATCGCCACGCCGCCAACCAGCCCAATGATCCAACGCGGGTCCGTGGGAGGGACAACACTGTTAAAATAATTTTGTTCCAAAATCCAAATCGCGAATTGGCAGATTGCGATTACCGCGCTGATCCAAATTGCGACCAGGGGTACCAGAAGTGTGTGCCAACAACCTGCTCCACCCTTCGATTCAGATTGCTCGTAATTAGCCAAGCGGTCAGAATTTACCATCAATACCTGCAACCTCGATTTGGCCTTGATTATAGCCCACCTCAACCCCTTCTACCCAAACCAGCGAACCTGAAAATCGGAGCCGGCGGACGACTTGAATGGTACAATTTGCGGTAGCGATCGCTGCTTGACCGGCCTTTCCGGGCGGACTAAAATTAGCTTCGCAGTATTTATTCATTAAATCCAGGAGAAACTCCATGACAGATTTTCTTTTCCGCGGCGCGCTCGCTGATCTTGATCCTGCCGTTTTTGAACTCAACCAGTTAGAAGCCGAACGCCAATTCCGCAAACTGATCCTGATTCCAAGCGAAAGTACTGCTCCAGCTTCAGTGCGTGAATCTCTAGGATCGGTATTTCAGAATCTTTATGCCGAGGGGTATCCGGATGAAGATACACGCTGGATGCGTGAAGATGAAATCCTTGATTTCCCTGCTCGTCTCTCAACTTACCGCAGGTACGCCGACCCGCGTTACTACAAAGGGGTCGAATATGCGGATGTCATCGAGTCATTGGCGCGGCGGCGCTGTGCGGAGCTGTTTGCCACGCCCAATTTCTCAGCCGATCAAATTTACGCGAATGTCCAGCCCCTCTCCGGCGCACCCGCCAACAATGCGGTCTATACTGCTTTGCTAAACCCTGGCGATGGCATTCTGGGTATGAACTTGCTGCATGGCGGTCACCTGACGCACGGATCGTCGGTCAACCGTTCGGGAAAGCTTTATAAAGTCACCCATTACAATGTGGACCCACAAACCGAACAAATCAATTATGATGCGGTGGAACAACTTGCCCGGGATAATAACCCGAAGATCATTATTGCCGGTTATTCATCGTATTCCTGGGTACCAGATTGGGCACGTTTCCGCGCCATCGCGGATGCCGTGGGGGCGATCTTGATGGCGGACGTTTCACATATTGCGGGATTAATCGCCGGTCAGGCCATCCCTTCTCCCATCGGCTATGCGCAAGTCGTAACTTTTACCACCCACAAGACGCTGTGCGGCCCACGCGGAGCCTGCATCCTGACCACCGATGCCGCTTTAGCGCGGAAGCTTGACCGGGGAGTCTTCCCAGGCGAACAAGGCGGCCCTCATATGCATACCATCGCGGCCCTTGCCACCACATTTAAATTGGATAACAGCGAAGCCTTTCGCCGGTTGCAGCGCCAAATCATTCAAAACAGCGTGGCGCTGACGGCCCGGCTGAAGGAACGAGGATTAAGAATTCCTTTTGGCGGAACCGATACCCATCTGGCAAATATCGACTGCAAGACAATTATTGGACGCGATGGAACGCCCCTCTCCGGTGACATGGCAGCTCGCATCCTGGATGTAGCCGGGATCGTAGTGAACCGCAATACGATCCCGGGAGACAGAACCGCATTGCACGCGTCCGGGATTCGCTTCGGAACACCATGGATGACCCAGCGCGGCCTCACGGAAGAAGATATGGTCCGGGTGGCGGATTTGATGGCAAATGTCCTCCAGGCAACGACCCCGTATTCCGTAGAATCGCGCAAGGGCTCGGCACAGCGCGCCAAGGTTGACTTTAATGTTTTGGAGGATTCCAAACTTGCCGTTCGCGCCCTGGCTGAAAAAGCTGGAATTGATTTTCAACCCACGCGCCATGGTTACCCACACTTCTATTATATCGATGATCCGTTCAGCGCTAAAGATGGTTGGTCGAGCTTGGAACTGCAGGGCGGATCGATCTTGCCCTTCGTAAATTATGTGTTTTCGAGTGACGTTGAGGCTCTGCAGCCAGGATCAAGCCAACCGACCAGCCTGACCACCCCACGCGGCAAGGTAGATGGCGTGCTGACCCGGGTCAGCACCGATATCTTCCGCTTCAGTATGCCTTCCTCGCAAGCCGGACTGGCGGCTACATTCTTGCGCGCTCTTTCAGATGGATACTGCACTTTCGATCCACAGGAAAATCGGCGCATCCCTGGGCCAATAGCCGTCTCCGAATCAGATGCTGCTCCGGTCACTCAGACGGCTGGAACAGCCGTGGCAAGCAAGAAACCATATTTCATTGGCATCCCGGCCGGCAGTGGCCCCACGCTGCCAGAATTTGAATGGCAGGATGTCGAAACGCCCTTACAGCAGACGGCCCTGCATGCCGTCCACCGCCAGTCAGGCGCAAAAATGGTGCCTTTTGCCGGTTGGGACATGCCGGTATGGTATACCTCGGTGGTGGATGAACATCTGGCAACCCGTCAGGCTGCCGGATTGTTCGACGTTTCTCATATGGGTGTATTCCAGGCAGAGGGACCGGATGCAGCGTTGTTCCTGGACAGTGTGTGCGGTAATGATGTTAATGCTTTAGCGGTGGGAGAATCCTGCTACACTCATTTCCTGGATCCCAAGGCAAACGTGATCGACGATACCCTGGTTTACCACCGGGCCGAGGGAAAATATCTGGTGGTGGTCAATGCCTCGAATAATGACAAAGATTGGGCCTGGTTGAACGCCGTGCTGCAGGGTGAAGTGCTGATCGAAGACAGCCAGCCCTGGGTGCGCGCTTTTGGGCGCGGCACCATCCTGCGCAACCTGCGCGACCCCAGGGCCGGGGAAGATATGCGCGTGGATATCGCCCTACAGGGGCCAAAATCTCGCGACATCCTGCTGGCATTGGGTGTAAATCCCGCCACGCGGAAACAAATCATGGCGCTTAAACGCACGCAACTGTGCGATGCAAAGATCGGCGAGTTCGATCTGGTGGTATCTCGCACCGGCTACACCGGAGAAAAGATGGCTTTTGAACTTTTTGTCCATCCTGACAAAGCGGTCGCGCTGTGGAATGCGCTGATTGAAGTCGGAAAACCCCTGGGCTTGAAACCCTGCGGGTTGGGCGCGCGCGATTCGCTAAGAACTGAAGCAGGCCTGCCGCTCTACGGGCACGAAATGGGCGGCGATCTGGATTTGGGTGTGGCTGAAGCCGGATTTGGCACTTATGTAAAGCCCTATAAACCGTGGTTCATTGGACGCCAGGCTTTCCTGGAGCGCGAACGAAACCGGAAGGGTGTTGTCGTTCGCTTCCGGTTTAATGAAAAAGGGGTGCGCATGGCCCACCTGCACGACCCTGTGCTCGAACCAAAGGGACGCATGGTCGGAACCGTGACCTCCTGCGCGATTGACAGTGACGGAACTCTCACAGGTCAGGCATTCATCGAACTGAAATATGCCCAGGAGGGAACGCCCATTGCCATTTACCAGGGTGCGCCTAAAACCACAGGCAAGATGCCTGCCGAGCTTAAACCCGGTGAACGAGTGACCCTGCCTACTCCTGCAACGGTATGCAGTCGCTTTCCAAAGTTATAATCAGGCCGTCTGAAAGAGGAGAATAAAAACAATGCAAACCAATTGGGAGTACCGCTACGCGCAACGCACGCAGCAAATGAAGAGTTCTACAATTCGCGAACTTCTCAAACTGACCGAAAATCCGGAAATCATTTCGTTCGCGGGGGGAATGCCGGCCCCGGAAATATTTCCAGCCGAGGAATTTAAAGATGCGTCCGTTCGTGTTCTGCGTGATCAGGCCCCGCAAGCTTTGCAATACGGCACCACCGAAGGATATCGCCCCCTGCGCGAACAGCTTGCCCAAAATATGGAACGCCAGGGCATTCAACTATCGGTTGATAATTTGATGGTTACATCTGGTTCGCAGCAGGCACTGGATTTGCTGGGTAAAATATTTATCAACGAGGGCGATCATATCGTGGTTGAATTGCCTACCTACCTGGGTGCACTTCAGGCCTGGAATTCGTATGGCGCCAGGTATATCCCGGTTCGTTCAGACGAATACGGAATGGTTACCGATGAGCTTGAGCAGGCATTACGCCACGGACCAAAATTTATCTACGTATTGCCTAATTTTCAAAACCCGTCTGGCAGCACGCTGCCTCTCGAACGGCGCAAAAAACTGGTGGAACTGGCCGACCGCTATGGTGTGCCAATCGTCGAAGATGATCCATACGGCCAACTGCGTTTTGAGGGCGAGCATATCCCGCCGGTTTACGTCCTGGATGACCGGATCCGTGAAAACAAGGGCAGCTATGATGGGAATGTCATCTACCTGAGTACGTATTCAAAAATCCTGGCCCCCGGTTTTCGTCTGGCCTGGGTCGTTGCCCCACCAGAAATCATTCGCAAACTCGTTCAGGCTAAACAAGGCTGCGATTTGAATACTTCTTCCTTCAACCAGATTGTGACTTATGAAGTGAGCAAAGATGGATTCATTGACCGTCACATTCAGAAAATAGTGGCTTGTTATCGCGAACGACGCAATGTCATGCTGGATTCAATGACAGAATTGATGCCGATCGAAGTTCATTGGAATCAACCTCAGGGTGGACTGTTTCTGTGGGCCATCTTACCCGAGAATATTTCGACGACGGCAATCTTCCCCCAGGCTGTCATTGAAAAAGTAGCTTATGTCCCCGGCGAGTCGTTCTTTCCGTGCGGCGGCGGCGAAAACACTATGCGTCTAAATTTCTCTTTCTCAAACCCGACGCAAATTGCCAACGGGATCGAACGCCTTTCCCGCGTCATTCGCCGGCAGATCAAGTAAAAGATAGGAAAGCGATCCCCTCATTACCCCCCTCGATAATGAGGGGGAACAAACTGAAACGTTATTCTCCGTTCTGTTTGCTGGTTTCCCACAGGGTGAAACCTTTCAAAATTGATCCCCCGATAAACTCTCTCAACAAAGAGTTGTCGGGGATTAATTTTTCGTCGATCGGCTCGAACCACTGCAAAAAAGCCAGTAAACGCTTGGCTTCAATGTATTCCGCCGTGCCAAAAGCAGACTGGCGTAGCAGCGGCTCCGCCATAGGACCCAGGGCAGATAACTCATAAACCAGGGCGGAGTTGAACATTTCATCCGCATTCTCCTGGTAAGGGAAAATGTGCTTCTTTTCACCACGACCGACCGATACCCAGCGCCCGATGGTTTGTTGGGCGCTGTAACCCCGATCGCGTGCATCTCGAATGATCCGGCGCAGCAGACGCGTATCCGTGGTAGAAATGCGGTTGTGCCGGTCCAGGTTCAGCTGGGTCAGGCAGGAAACATAAATGCGTAGGGTTCGATCTTCTGAGATATCGGGCAGCAATCCCGGGTTCAGACCATGGATCCCTTCGAGGATCACCAGTTGATCCTTTTCCAGACGGACGACCTCGCCGGGTTCGCTGATTCCCAGACGAAAATTAAATTTGGGCAGCTGAACTTCCTCGCCAGCAATCATGAGTTGTAAATCGGTCTGGAGCCGGATGGTATCCAGCGCACCCAGGGATTCAAAATCATAGTCGCCATTTTCATCCCTGGGGGTAATTTCACGATCTTTAAAATAATTATCGAGTTCCAACGGAAAGGGAGAAATCCCCTGCGCCAGCAGCTGAACAGCCAGACGCTTGGAAAATGTGGTTTTTCCAGACGAAGATGGGCCTGCGATCAACACAATCCGCAGATCCCTGGCCGATTCCAGGATCCGGCTGGCAATTTCAGCGATGCGATGCTCGTGCAGCGCCTCGGAAACAAGGATAATTTCCGTGGCCTGGTTATTTAAAATTGCATTGTTCAATGCGCCCACATTTTGGATTCCTAACCGCACTAACCAATCGTTGTACTCGCGAAATGTAGACAGCAGCTTCTTAGAATCAGGCAACGGGGGCAGCTCGTTTGGCGCCTGGCGGCGCGGGAAGCGCAGTGCAAACCCCTCCCCCATCAAAGTAAGCGCGAACCAACGCAGAAAACCGGTAGAAGGTACCATGTAACCGTGGTGGTAATCTCGCCGCTTCCCCAGGTTGTAAAGCACCAGATTCTCTTTCTTGCGGTATTTGAGCAGTTCAACTTTTTCAAATTGATCCTTTGAAGAGAAATAATCAATCGCTTCCTGCAAGGGAACAATCTTGCGCTCAAAAGGCAGATCCGCTCGCACCAACTCTTTCATGTGACGTTCAAGATTAGCAAGTTCGTCTTTATTGAGCGGTGGGCGATGAATGACTGTGCAGAAGAAACCACCTGAAGACATCGAATGATCAACAGAAATATCCGCATTCGGATAGAGGTCTTCAAAAGCCGCTTCCAATAAGAACGTGATAGAGCGCCTGTATATTCGCGATCCATCAGAATCGGACATTTTTACGAAGTGTACCCTGGCATCCATTTCGATCGGGTAAGTCAATTCACGCAGTTCGCCATTCACTACCGCGCCCAGAATGGGATCGCGATGATCCCATTCCGGCAGCTCTTTCAAGAATTGGCCGATGGGTGTATTACGGGGGCCACACAATACCCGCCCGTCTGGCAGCTGGACTTCCACCGACGCACGGGGGGTGACGAGATGAATGAGGTCAGAAACAGGTTTCATAGTTCGCTCTAGTGATAAAAATAAGTGGGGATCTATTTTAACACAAATTGTCTGACCACCGCTTTTCAGTAAGTTTACAGTTCGGCCTTCGCCAGAGATCGTGATCGCCCAATCAAGCGTCAGGGAGACCCCAGATTCAGAAAGAAAGATCGCCCAAACTAATTTTTGTGCCGCGGAATCATAAAAGCAGGCACCAAAATTAATGAATTTCAGAATATCTAAGCTTTCTTACAGTGGTATAAAAAAAAGATCGAAGTATAATATGATTGTCTGTGATAATTTCCGATATTGGACACAGTCTTCAAAAGATCTGTCGAAAAGGAGTTGAACCATGGCAAGTGCGGACCTCAAGAAGTCAGTTATCAGCAAAGTTCCTTTGTTTAGCGGGCTCAAGGATCGCCAGATTCAACGTCTGGCCGACCGAATGATTGAGCGTACGTTCGCAGTCGGCGATGTAATCGTAGAGCAAGGGCAGGGAGGCGAAGGCTTTTATATCCTTACAGCAGGAAAAGCTGAAGCGACCCGAGCGCGTCAGGATGGAGAGAAGGTTCTGGTCAATTCCTTTGGACCTACAGATTTTTTTGGTGAACTGGCTCTACTTGACGATACTGGGGTTCGCACCGCTTCAATAGTGGCGATTGAACCCACCACCTGCCTGGTTTTAACCCGTTGGGATTTTATTGCCACCCTGCGACAGGATGCGGATATGGCGGTTTATATTCTTCAAGAATTGGCCAAACGATTCCGCATCGCCCTGGATTCTTTGTAAACCTTCACGGTTGGAGTTCTGCAATTTTCGAGGCGCTCCGAAGTGAGCGCTTCGTTTTAAAATAAAATGCAACTCATTAAATGTCCAAATTGCAATTTTGAAGTCCCCCAAGAAATGCGTTACTGCGGAAACTGCGGGACGGCTCTCACGCGCATTTGTCCGGAATGCCAGTTTGTGAATCCGATAAACTATCATTACTGCGGCATGTGTGGCACCGTTCTTTCTCCTGGGGAGTTTGATATTCGTCCTGCAGTATCCGTAAAAACGGTTACCAATGGGGCCGCTCCCCGTGTGCCAGGTCTTATACCCCAGGACAGCACGGATGCCTCTGGAGAGACCACCAGTGCTCCGCTGTCAGGAGAACGCCGGGTAGCCTCGGTAATTTTTGCCGATGTCAAGGGTTCCACCGAACTGCTGGAAAATATCGGCACAGAAGCCTGGGTTGAAGTAATGAACAATGTCTTCCAGGTTCTTGAAGCCGAAATTTTCCGTTATGGGGGCGAGGTTGGCCAATTCCGTGGAGATGGTCTGGTGGCATTTTTTGGCACAAAGATAGCCAATGAAGATGATCCGGAACGAGCTGTGCTTTGTGCCATGGCAATGCAAAAAGCAATGGTACCAGTTGCCGCTCAATTATCCAAGAATGAAGGCAATCAACTCACCATTCGCGTTGGAGTCAACACCGGGGAAGTGATCGTGGCCAGCGTGGGTAACGCAACTTATAGTGAAGATACGGCCATGGGAGAGGCACTGACCGTCGCCTCGCGTATGGAAACTTCCGCCGAACCAGGCACAGTGCTGGTAAGTGACAATACCTATCGCCTGGTACGCGACCTGTTTGAGTGGGATCCGATCGGCGAAATACCGGTTAAAGGAATGAGTCAACCCATGCCGGTTTACCGGCCTTTAGCGCTCAACAAAACCGAGGAACCGGATCAGGATGCGCGCGCCTTTGGATTCGCCCAAGGGATCATCGGGCGAAATAAAGAACAGCAGATCCTCAAGAAATGCATTGAAGATCTGCATGCCGGTATTGGTGGGATCGTTAAAGTCACCGGGGCCAAGGGAATGGGCAAATCTTTTATGGTGAACCAGGTCCGCCAGCATTTTATGCGCCAAAATGCATTATTGGCGGTGATTCAGAACCACGCCTCAGGTCAATCTTCCCCGGTAGAGGTTTCCCAGACACCCAACAAACCGATCCAATGGATGCATGGTCGCTGTCGTTCTTTCGGTCATCTTCGCCCGTACTCCATCTGGCTAGATCTAATTTATGGGTGGCTTGGATCTCAACCTGAAAATCAAGCTGGAGAAGTAACCGCTGTTTTACGGGCCCAAATTGAACGGCTTTGGGATACCGATGTTGAAAAAGAATACCCTAACCTGTCCACTTTCTTATCAACCCCTATTGAAGAGACTGCCACTGAAACCCTACGGCATATGGATGCCGAGGGATTGAAAAGGCAGCTATTCAATACCGTGCGAGATTGGATACAGAACCTGGCCGAACAGGGTCCGCTGGTGATTTCTTTTGCGGACGTTCAATGGGCTGACGCATCTTCCTTAAGTCTGCTCGACTATTGCTTATCGTTATGCGATACACAACCCGTTTTATGGCTCCTCTCATACCGGCCGGACCGCGATTCACCCGTCTGGGAGTTTGAGCATCTCCTGGAAACAAACTACCCCCACCGCCTGGTTAAAATTCCAATGCCGGCATTAACAGAAGAGGAGAGCACAGAATTCCTTGACCAGTTCCTGGGCAAACAGGTTCTCCTGAACGATACACAAGATCTCATCATCAAGAAATCGGAAGGCAATCCTTACTTCATTAAGGAATTGGTTTACGCGTTGATCATGCGGGGCGCATTAACCAGAGAAGAAGAGTATGGCGTATGGAAGCAGGTGAGACCGGTTACCTCTCTGGATTTACCGGACAGCCTGCAAAGCCTGCTCATGGCTCGCATTGACCGTTTAGCTCAAGGTGACCGCAGAGTTTTGCAGATGGCAGCTGCCATTGGCTCTATTTTCTGGTTAAATGTTCTGCAAGCCCTGGCCTCACCGGCTGTCTCAGCGAAAGTTCTGCAGAACGAGCTCATCATCTTACAGCGAGCGGGTTTAATCCACGAACGCGCCAATGTTGAAGACCTGGGAATGGAGTACGTTTTTGATTCCTCACTCATCCGTGATGTTGCGTATGAAAGCTTACTCATTAACCAACGCACCGCATACCATCTTAAAATCGCCGAATATATCGAAGATTTAGTTTTCCGGGAAGGAAAACGAAGGTATTTTAATATCCTGGCCCATAATTACCGTCTCGCGGGTGATATTAAAAAGGAGCTTTTTTACACCTTGCAGGCTGCGCAGCACGCCCAGAATATTTACGCTAACGTGGAAGCACTGGGCTATTACACCCGGGCCCTTGACCTGCTGACAGAAATTGAAAAAGAGACGCCGCAAAATGACCCGAAATATTACGCAATTCAGAGTCAGAAATTTGAGGCCTTAAATGGTCGCCGGGCAGTTCATTTTTTGATGGGGAATATTCAAGATGGTTGGGCAGATGCCCGGGAATTACTGCCTTTAGCCCGCAAAATGGAGGATGATCCGTCCTGGTTAATCGATGCCTTATTGGAACAACCAGGCGTAGCCGCAGCAGATAACTATGAAGAATTAGAAAAAGGAGTGCCCCTTGCCGCAGAAGCCTTGAAAATCGCGCAAGCAATTGGTGACAAGCGGCGAGAGATGAACTGTTTGCTGGCAATTGCCAGCCAGAACAACCTCTTGAACGACCCGAGCTGGGTTGAGATTGGCGATAAAGCCTTGACCCTCTCCAGGGAGATTCATGACCGCCAATATGAAGCCATGATCCTGCTTGGTCTTGGTCATGCCTATGTCGGCCGGGATGAGTTAGAGAAAGGGATGGAATACCTAAATGCCGCCTTGCCAATATGCCAGGAGTTAGACGATCGGGTCGCGGAGATGACCTTGCTGCGGGTGATGGGCGCCCAATACGAAAGGACAGGCAACCATTATCGCCGGTTGGTAGAATTCGAACAAAAACGATTGCAGATCGCCAGAGAGACCGGAAATCGTTTCGAGGAAGCAAATTCGCTTATGTTCTGCGGTCAAATCCAGGCATTAGACCTGGGCAATTTGGAGGAAGGACTGGTGCTGATCCAGGAATCCCTCGATATCCTGGAAGCCGTCTCAGGCAAGGTCTTCCCCCTGCTGCGTAAGGCGCAAATCCTGATTGCCCTCAGTCAATTTGAGGGCGCCCATCAAGCGCTAAAGACCGCAGCACCGCTGGCGGAAAAGAATGTATTCGAACTGGGACGGGTAGGGTTAAAAATCGTTTATTTCTTGATGTTCAATGCCCTGGGTGACGCGGACAGCCTTAAACAAGCCCTGGAAATTTCCGCGGAGATTTCACAAATGGGCCAGAACAAACTGGTATCTCGCCAGTACCTTATGGCTGCCGCTTGCGAGAGGGCAGTCAGCTACCTGGGACTGACCCAGTTTACGACCAGCGAGCAAGATGTGAATGAACTCCTGCAGAAAGCACTCGAGTCTTCAACAGAGGCCATCGAAATTTACGATTCGTTTGGTTATGTTAACATTATCGAATGCTCTACCGAAAAGATTTACTTCGTCCACAGTCAGGTATTGGCAGCCAATCATCATAAGACTGAGTCCAATGAGTTTCTGGAAAAAGCTTTCGCAGAAATGATGCGGGTATATGAGTTTATCCCCAAAGAAAATTATTATCGCAAGACATTCCTGGAAAATATCGATGTTCACCGCAAAATACGGGCGGCAAAAAAACTACTAATGAAATGATCTATTTTACCGGTTCTGGCTGCCGGATTTGATTTTACAAAATTTCTTCAGGCCACTCCAACCGAACCCCACGCTTGCGCATCCTGTGCTTGAAAATCACCTAAAACATCCGGATTCTCCCACACCTGCTGTGGAGAGCGCCCGTTTTGCTGGCAGTAAGCCGCCAGCGCGCCGGCAGCCTCGCCTATCGACCACTCGACGGGATGCAGCCGGTAGGATCCATTGGTGAGATGAGTAGTGCCAATATTTTTACAGGCCGCAATCAGATTGCTGAAATCGTGAGGGATAAGCGCCCCCAGAGGAATTTGAAAAGGCAGTGTCGGGGCAAACATGGTGGTTTCATCTCCGACACAGGCATGCAGGTCCATCGGATACCAGCCAATCCCTATCGAATCGGGAAAACTGGCTTGTTTTTTTCCTGCATTGGTTGCTGTCACGATATTTTGCTCGACGATTCTGCGCAAACTGACGATCCGGCGCGATTCACGCACATACGGTGCCTGTGCGAACCCAGATCGCGTCCCCACCGCAGAAGGGAGAATCTTCAATTCCGGGTATCCGTATCCCTGGCCATCATCCCGCGGGACTTCGGTTTGCAGCCAGTACAGGAACCCGCGCGCGAGCCGGGTTGCAGCCCTCAAAACCTCACTTTTTCGCTCGGGAGTCTGATCAATCAGGTTTCCCCAACGATAATCGTTGGATGGCCAGTTGATCAGGGCGATATCGCGCCCACTTCCAGCGGGATTTAGCAAGCCGGCGTCAAAAACCCGCCGGTAGGTCCAGAAAGGCAGCGGGCGGGCGGCGGTAGGGGTAAAAAAGTTATACGGCACGGCTTGATTCTGGTGATTGATTAAGGTCAGGCTGTAGGGTTGGTCCTTGCGCAGTCTGGAATAGCCGCCGGGTTTCTGTATGGTGTGATTTTCACCCTCACAGAACGCCACCAGAAAGCAAATCGAAAAGCTCTGCACTCTTTCGGGATGCGCCCCATCCCGGCTGGCGTGGGGCTCGCGAGTATCTTCCCAGGCTTCAGCCCCGGTACGATAGGGTACACCTGCTAACGGGAGCAGGTCACCCAGCTCCGTGGCATCAAGATAGTAGCTGGCTCGCAGGCTAATCCGCTTGCCCCGCACAGACGCAACTTCAACTTCGCGAATCAGCGTCTGGTCCACTTTACATCGTACAGGATGGTAACGCTGGAGAATTTTCACCCGTCCGGATTGAATATGAGGAGCCAGCATATTTTGAAGCACACTTAATCCGACCCGGGGCTCGAAGCACAACCGGCTGACCCAGCCATTGCCCGGGTTTAAGGGCGTCCCATCCGGCATCACGCCAGGAACGTGGTAGCTATCCTGGTAATATTTGCGCACGCCTGCCCGAAAGGCCGCATAAGTTTGGCTCCCGGGCCATTTTTCAATAAAGGCATGCTCATCCAGAGCCGAAACCGCCTGATTGGTAACCTGCCCGCCGATCCAGGCCGTTTCTTCCGTGAGCACCACCTTTACGCCGGCTTCTGCTGCGGCGAGCGCCGCTGCCACGCCGCCCAGACTGGCGCCGATAATCGCGACATCACATTCTTCAACCACGCAGTGAGCTTTCTTTTCTATCCTGATCAAACATTGTTTTCACACGATAATCAACAATCCGAGTGGATTACTGATCTGCAAACAGAGCCTCCGCCCGCTTTGGGGTGGAGGCTCTGTTTGCGCTGGCTTAGAGGGTCAGAATCACGGTTTTGATTTCAAATGGACGGAAATCCAACGCAATGACGCCATCCTTACAATCCAGATCTTGCTGTTTGTTTTCGAGCATATCCGCATGGGCGGCAGTTTTTACCGGCAGGCTGGTTTTCAGCTGGCAGTTCGTTTTCATGCGCATCGCTTCGTAAAGCCTGACGACTACATTTGGACTCCCATCTTCGGCTGGTTTGATGGCTTCAATCACGATATTCTCCGCATCCAGAGAGAAAAGTGAAGTTGGTTCGTCAACTGCACCCTGGAGGGACCACGCCGGTACGTTCAGGTCGTATGCTTCTTTCACCACCCCGCTCTCCGCCAGACTTCCGTTCCAGGCGTATAGCGCGTATGTAAAGATCTGGATGCCCTTATCCGCAGTCATATCCGGAGCCAGGGTCGATTTGAGCAGGGTCAGGTTAATCTGGTTCTTGAGCACATTCAGGCCGTATTTACAGTCGTTCAACACCGCCACGCCCCGGTTTTCTTCTGCCAGGGCCGACCATTTATGGTTGCACACCTCGAACCGGTCCGCATCATAAGGACGTGAATAATGATTCGGGCGGCGGAGATGGCCAAACTGGATTTCATGGATCGCTTCATCCGCATAGATATCTACCGGAAAAGCGACCTTGAGCATTTTGTGGCTTTCTTGCCAGTCGACCGTGGTTTCAAAATCAACCCGCCGGCTGCCGCGCCGCAGGCGAATGATCTGAGTGAGGCTCGACTTTTCAGACAGCTTACGCGAAAGCTTCAATTCAGCCACCAATGGCCCGCTACTTTCCAGGGTCAGACTGGCAGCGGCGGGTAATTCCACTGGAGAATCGACGTATTGTGGATCAATATCCCAGGCATCGAACCAGGCGGGCACGTCTTTATACATTTTGAAGCTGTTGCATGCCCCGGCTGCCAGTTCTCGCCCAGTTTCTTTATCCATCAGGCTGGTGATTTCCCCAAGATCGTTGAACTGCACCTGCAAGAATTCATTTTCCATTGACCGGTCGGTTGCAGTCACCGATCCTACCGATCGATTGGTAGAACCCCCATTCTGCGGTACAGCAGCCCAGCCGCAGGCCGGCAGGTCGACTTCAACCAGGGTTTGATCCCCCACTTTTTGGTGGAGACCACCAGGGTCTATCCCCTCTGGCAAGGCAACCAGCGCCTTTCGCGGCCAGGAAAGTGAGTTGAAAGCCGTCGCAGCTGCCGCACTGCTTACCAGCTTACCGGCAGCCTGGACAGCGAGATTCCGCGCCTGAGAAATAACGACCTCGTAGTCTCGCTCGATCTCCTGATAAACCCGGTTGATCGATGATCCAGGTAATGCATCGTGGAATTGATGCAGCAGCACGGTTTTCCAGGCAGCATCCAGGGATGCGGGGCCAAAATCGAAGTCCTTTAATGGCGCGAGCAGCCACGCCCCACAGCTCCGCTTCGCGCAGGGCAATCTCGCTCTTACGATTGCCTTTCTTGGTTTTTGCCTGGGTAGTATAAGTGCCGCGGTGGTTCTGAAAGTAAAGTTCACCCACGTATCGATTCTTAATTGGACCGCGCGCGTGGAGATCTTTTAAGTACTCCACCGGTCCAGACATGCGCACGCGTGGAATACCTTCAAGGTCCTTGACCCGCCGTAGAAATTCCAGGTGGGCTCGGCTGGCGCCACCCCCGCCATCGCCCCAACCAATGGGAAAGACCATCGATGAGATATCATTGCGCTGGCTGCGCGTGTTCCACTGCTCGAGCAAATCGGAAGGCAATGGGAAATGGCCGTAGCCGTTATATAGATGGGCGGTAACACCGGTTCCATCGATGCCTTCCCAGATGAAGTTGTTGTAAGGGAATGGATCGCCGCCATTATAAATCCAGAAAATTTTGGAAGTCATGAAGCCGTTCACGCCACATCCGGCCATGATCTGCGGCAGCGCCCCTGAATATCCAAAGACATCCGGCAGCCATAATATCTGGCTTTCGACGCCATATTCATCCTGCATAAAACGTTTGCCGTGAATAAACTGCCGGATCAGGCTCTCTCCGCCGGTAATATTGGTGTCCGCTTCCACCCACATACCACCTTCTATAATGATGTTCCCTGATTTTACGGCGGCCCTGAAGCGCTCATACAGATCTGGATAGCGTATTTTGAGCATATTCATCAAATGGGGCTGGCTCTGCAAAAATTTATACTCCGGATATTCCTTCATTAATTCCAGCTGGGTGCCAACGGTTCGAGCCATCTTGCGCTCGGTCTCGGCTAAAGGCCACAGCCATTCAATATCCAGATGCCCATGACCGAAGGAGAAAAATTCAGGGGCAGTCGATCCATTCACGCATTCCAGCAAGGACCGCAGGCGCGCCCGTCCAGCTTTCACCGTTTCCAACATTTCATCTTGCGCCAGTTCCATATCGATCAAATTGGTCGCATCCATCAGGCCCCGATCAATTTCTGCCACGCGCAGTGAATTCTGATCGATAGCATTCCGCGCGGTAAACAGGGTCATGAAATCGATTCCCAATTGAAACACTTCCTCATGCCAGATTCCAAAACTGGCTGGCGGGACGACCATTTGAGTCGGTCCTGGTTCTGGCACAGTCTGTTTTCCATATAGAGCTGGCCCCCCACCGGCATTACGCGGACCATGACCGGCATAGATCTCCATTAAAATATCAAATTTTTCACCGGTTTGCCCGTTTGAGGTCAGGGTTATTTCCTTGTGGCCAAAATCCAGCGCGCCAACTTCACGCCCATTAACCCACACCAGGCCTTCTGTCGCAAAATGCCAGTTGATATCCAAAACATCTTCAGCAATTGCAAAGACAATGCGCTTTCCCTGGGCGGCTTGTGGTAAAACGACCTGGGTTTGAAACCAGCCATATTCCCATTTGGCGCCCCATGCTGTCCCGGGCGGCATTGGCCTGAATGCGCGTGACAAAGCCTGATCTGGCGTGAGTTGTTCCAGGGTGGTAAATCCAGTGATCTCCACCAAACCCAAAGGAGAATAGACGCTTTCGGTGATGGCTTTCTGCCATCGTTCTAGACGACGCTTCCAACCTTCTGTGAGGGCCATATTTTTTCCTTTTTCAAATTTGATAGAAGTGATTATAGTCTCAATCATATTTTTTTTCACGCAAAAACTGTTTTTGGATAATAAACCAGATCTTTTCTTTCCCAAATAACCCTGCTATAATCACCTTTCAGCAACAAAATTCCTGATGGAGGGAAAGAATGGTAAATGAATTAAATGGGCACCCGGCTTATACTGGCGTCACTTGCCATGTCGATGAAAATGGCGGTTATTCAGTCTGGCTGCCCAGTGATTGGCATGAAACCAAGTTAAAACGAAACCACAGGGGATTTCTTTTCTCACCCTATGCGGATGACATCAACACCAGCATATTGGTAGAGAAGCATAAGCTAAAAATACATGTCAAACCTGAAGATGTTGAAATCTTACGCGATGCCTTTCACAAAGATATTCAATCGCTGCCCGGTGTAGAAATCGAGTCCTTTGAAGAGACGCTATCGAATTCGGTCAATTTGTTCGATGTACGCTTTACTTTTCTTGAAGGCGATAACCGCCGCAAACGTTGGGTGCGAAATATTTACTGGGGCAATGGCCAGCTGGTCGTCATCGCCCAGGGCCGGACCCCAGAAGATTTTGATTACTGGCTGCCTATGTTTTTCAACGCGATTACTACGATCAAGGTCTTATAAGTACCCCTTATATTGATTGAAGTGTGTTTTAACGATGAAACATCTCAGATTTAACAGTCCTAAATAGGCCCGAAAGAAGATCGGTTTATTACTTACCAAAATTGCAATGGATCACAACCATGGATGCCCTCTTAGAAATCACCTGCCCCTATTGTGATACAGAGATATTAATTTCAGGTGATGGTTGGAAACATGCTTGCAGTGAGTGCGGCACAAGATTGGACGTAAACTCGCAACTTGCTTATCTACGCGGTTTGGATGCTTTTCAAGAGGGTCAAGAAATTTTTCAAAAGATAAATCCAAAAAAACGTAGACAATTCAAAGCTGCCGAACGAGAAGCCCTGGAGATTTTTATGCAGGCATATTCATCTCTCCAGGTTGCCTTCAGAGCCGAACTCGAAGAAAACCAGCGCATGCTCGCGATTGAAATGATGTGCAGTATGACGCAGGAATTTATTAAACGTTTGATGGTCTCACAACTGGAGGCCCAATATTGGAACACGTTGATGGTCGAGCGGACCGCTCAAAATGAATATGATCGTCTTAAGAAGAAGCTGGGGGAAGAATTAACTGGGATACTCGGGACAATCAAACGCTGGCGTTGGAATTCTCGCGCCAAGAAACTGCTCAAATCTTTTCCACAGTTGGATGATAAATTAAAAGCCCTTGAAAAACAAATCGATTTTGTTGATGTTCCGCATACCCGTAATAAAAATTGGAGCCCTTGAATTCCTGTGTGCTGTATAAAGCGCCGTGCATCATAATCAAAGATTATGATGCACGGCGCTTTCTACTTTATCCTCTCTCAATTAATGAGCCGAGGATTTTACAGGATGGATGAGCCGTACTTAAATCACCAGGCGGATCAAAATTGAAACCACGATAGCCCCAATCTCGATCCCCAAAACGATTCCAATGCGTTTTAACAGCAGCCCTTTCGGTCGTCCTTTGCGGAAGTAATATTCAATCCCAACCACTGCGACAACCGCCATTATACCCAGGGTGATCATTAAGATGTTATCAAAGGCCCCAACCAGATATCCGGTTTGAAAATCGAGTCCTATTCCGCCTTTCTGCTTGAATGCCTGGTATTGCGCAGCTTGAAAAAGGCTGGCAATACTCAGTGCGGCTTCCCGAATATACAGTGCATCAAACACGACCAAAATACTGGTGACCAACCACGCCAGGGCTTGTCCAATGCTGACGAGCCAGCCACCTCTATTCTCATCTGTATCCAAACTACTCTCCAGTTGATATCCCGCGTAATTGAAGTTCACCGGCGAAATGACAGGCTGCATAATGCTCCGGCTGAATTTCTCTTAACAGCGGTGTTTCATTTTTACAAATATCCTTGGCATACCGGCAGCGCGGGTGGAAATAACAGCCGGATGGCGGGTTGACCGGGCTGGCGACTTCGCCCGGCAGTTTGATCGGCCGTTCGCGGCGGCGCGGGTCGGGTTTGGGGACGGCTGCCATTAACGCTTCGGAATACGGGTGCAGTGGGGCGTAATACAGGTTGTCTGTTGTAGCTAATTCTACCAGGCGGCCTACGTACATGACGGCTACCCGATCAGAAATGTGCTCGACCACGCTCAAGTCATGCGCCACGAAAATATAGGTTAATTTAAAGTCTCCCTGCAAATCCTCCAGCAGGTTGATCACCTGGGCCTGGATCGAAACATCCAGCGCAGACACCGGCTCATCGCACACGATCAGCTTGGGGTTCAGAGCCAGGGCCCGCGCAATCCCCAGACGCTGGCGCTGCCCACCGCTGAAAGCATGCGGGTAGCGGCTCATGTACTCGGGACGCATGCCCACCACCCGCAGCAGTTCGGCGACCCGGTCTTTCAAGTCTTGCCCGCTGAACAAATGATTGATTATCAGCGGTTCACCCACGATGCGTTCAACCGTCATACGTGGATCTAAAGAAGAAAATGGGTCCTGGAAGATAATCTGCATGTTGGGCCGCACGGCGCGCATCTGGTTGCGGTTTAACTTTTCCAGGTTCAACCACCCTTGCTCAGGATCATTGAACCGGATTTCACCGGCGGTTGGCTCCATCAGGCGCATGATTGTGCGGCCGGCAGTGGTTTTCCCGCAGCCGCTCTCACCCACCAGACCCAGCGTTTCACCTTTTTTTACAAACAGGTTTACTCCGTCTACAGCCTTTACAGTGCCTACGCCTTTCTTGATAAACCCACCCTGGACCGGAAAATATTTCTTTAGACCTACAACCTCTAAAAGGAGATCTTCCTTATCTTCGGTCAGGGAGTTATCTTTCAATCTTTCGGTTAGTGTCTGGTCTGTCATTCTTCCACCTTATCCGAGTAAAGGAAACAGCGTACTAAATGGCCGTCTTCCATCGCTGTGATACCGGGAACAGCTTTATCGCATTTCCCAGGCATAAAGGCGTTGCAGCGTGGGTGAAAAGGACAACCGCTTACAGTGGAGTAAGGATCCGGCACTACTCCCCGAATGGGCTGCAGCCGGTTGTGAATCCTGCTGCCGGCGTGAGGGATGGAATTAAGCAGAGCCTTGGTGTATGGGTGCAGCGGATTGTAGAATAATGGATCCATGGCAGCCTTTTCCACGATGCGCCCCAGGTACATGACCGCTACATTGTCGCACATCTGGGCCACCACCCCCAGGTTGTGGGTGATGAAGACGATCGTCATGCCTAATTCTGCCTGTAAATCTCTCATCACATCAAGAATCTGGGCTTCGGTCGTAACGTCGAGCGCAGTCGTTGGTTCATCTGCAAACAACACCGCCGGATTGCACGACAGCCCCATGGCGATCATCGCGCGCTGCCGCATACCGCCGCTCAGTTCGTGCGGGTAGCGTCCGAAGGTACCGCTTGGGTTGGACATACCGACCTGTTCCAGAATTTTTACCGTGCGGACCTTGGCCTCGGCGGCATCCACATTCTGGTGGAGGATGATCGCTTCGGCAATTTGATCTCCTACCGTATAGGAAGGGTTAAGGGATGTCATCGGTTCCTGGAAAATCATCGCCAGTTCTTCGCCGCGGATATTGCGAATTTCCTGACCCATCGGATCCAGGTTTGTCAGGTTGATCGTTTTCAGCCCGTTATCAACCGGTCTGAAAAATGTGATTTCACCTTGGATAATTTTGGCAGATTTCGGCAGCAAACGTAAGCAGGAAAGGGCGGTCACGCTCTTTCCACAGCCGCTTTCTCCCACCACACCCATCACTTTACCTGCCGGAATATCCAGCGTAACCCCATTTAAAGCTTTGGCTATTCCGATATCGGTATAAAAATAGGTATGGAGATTGTTAATCCGCAAAATCGTGTCAGCTTTGACCGCAGTTGGTGATCCTGTTAGTTGGCTCATTGAAATCTCGCTGCCTTTCTTGGACTAGATCGAATAGGGATCGATAGCATCGCGCACACCATCACCCACGAGACTGAAGAACAGGACCGTGATGACCACGGCTGCACCCGGGAGCAAGATCCAGGGATGCTGCACGATGACTGAGACCTGCTGAGAATCACGCAGCAAAGCGCCCCAGCTGACCATGGGAGGCAAAATACCCAATCCCAGGAAACTCAGCGCGGTTTCGCCGAGGATCATGCCAGGCACGCTAATGCGGCTGAAACGACGATATGACTGGCAGCGTTCGGCAGCATATGCGAGAAGATGACACGCGTATCGGTGGCACCGGCCGCAATGGCGGCCTGACAAAAATCTGCAGAGCGGTAGGCCATCACTTTGGCGCGCAGTTGGCGGGCCAGCCCGGTCCAACCCACAAAAGAAAGCACGACGGTAATCAAAAAATAACGATCTAAAGCCGTGAAACTCTCTGAAATCGGTGGTAGCGCAGCCGCCAGGGCCGCCCATAAAGGGATCGTAGGAAAGGACATGATCACTTCGATCGCCCGCTGAATAGCATCATCCGCCAGGCCCATGAAATAGCCGGAGGCAGTGCCCAAAACCGAGCCGATGATAATGCTGATCGCCACACCTAACAAGCCGATCGTCATCGAGATCTGCCCACCGAGCAGGGTGCGGGCGAACATATCCCGGCCGATCGAATCGGCTCCGGTGACATAAATGCGCTGTGCGGGGTCTTCCGTGCCGAACAGGTGGACATCCGAATTGATGAAACCAAACAAGGTGTTCGGATCCCCCTTGGTAAACAAGTGGACCGGAAGCTTTTGGTTGTAATCGATCGTATGCACAAATTCAAAATTCTCGGAATCAAGCACGGTCGTCATAGGATACATGTACAGGCCCAGATTGCCATTCGGTCCGGTCAAAGCGAACTGGCTTGGAGGGCCAAATACATAATCGTGGTTCTGGTACTGGTATTCATTCGGGGCGATAAAAGGTCCGAAGAACACCAACATGTACATAATAATTAAGCCCCACAGGCTGACCATGGCCAGCTTGTTACGGGTAAAACGAAGGCGCATCAGCGTAGTCTGGGATAACTGCCCGACTTCGCTGACGGGTTCGTCCACGATGGGTGCTTGCGGAACAGGGGTTGCTATTTCTGCCATTTTTTACCTCTTCTCAAGCCTGCGTCGGATCATTATTCGTAGCGGATGCGCGGATCTACCCAGGCCAGCAGAATATCTGCTAACAGGTTGCCGATCAATAAGGCAATCGACAGGAACACCAGGAACGCACCAGCCAGGTACATGTCTTTTTGGATCAAGGCGTTGAAATACAACGGCCCGGCAGTTGGCAGATTGAGTACCATTGCCACGATCGTCTCGCCGGAAATCAACCCAGGCAGACTGCCACCCAGAACCATGATCAAAGGATGGATAGCGTTGCGGAAGGCGTGTTTCCAGGTGACCACGCTTTCGGTCAATCCTTTGGCTCGGGCTGTTTGCACGTACTGCATGTTAAGCACATCCAGCAGGTTGGCGCGCATCACCCGGCTCAACCAGGCCGTACCGCTGGCCCCAATCACGATCACCGGGATCCATAAATGGTTCAGCAGATCAAGAAACTTGGTCATGCTCCAGGGAGCATTTTCCAATCCCGATGAGAACAAACCACCCACTTGCATGTGGAAGATGTTCTGGGCAAGGACCATCAATACCAGGGCCAGCAGGAAATTTGGCACCGACAGACCTACAAACTGCAGGACGGTGATGATGCCATCCGGGATGGTATAGCGATGGGTGGCGGAGTACACCCCGGTAGCTATCGCCACCACCCATGTAAAGATTAACGCCATGATTGAAAAGGCCAGCGTCAGACCCAGCCGGCCCCAGATCAAATCACCAACAGGCATATTATAAGCAAAAGCCTCGCCAAAATCGCCGCGCACAAATCCATGTATCCATAACCAGAAACGTTCGTATTCGGGTTTATCCAGACCGTAGCGCCGGTAGAGGGCGTCGATCTGGCCCTGGGTCAGGTTACCGCCCTGCGAACGCAGCCGCGCTACTTCAGACTTCACGTAAGAACCCGGGGGCAGTTCGATGATGATATAACCCAATATAGCGACAATCAGCAAGGTGATCGCCATATAACCCAAACGGCGCAGAATGTAATTAAACATGGTTCACTCCATATCCTCCAGGTTCTGCTATTTAAGAGGGGGGAGGGCTTTACCAGGCCGTATTGCCTGGTCCTCCCCCCCAACAACCATTTGCGTTAGTTTATGCTTTGTATGACCATGTTTCGGGATTGGTCACCGCGGGAAAGGGGATAATCCATGGATTGTCAAACCCACCCAGTTTGAGCTGGTCCTTCTTGGGAACACCCTGCAGCTTGCGGCTGACAATCTTCGGTTTGGGGTAGTTCGCTACGGTACCGATGAAGAACGGGCCATCCGCCTCGTGGATATTCCACATATCCCATACCAGGCTGGCACGCTTAACCTCATCCGGCTCAATGATAGCTTTGGCATAAATACCGTGGATCTTCTCGATCGGAGTACCTATATAGTCGGGATCGGTCTTGATGAAGCGCGGAGGATTGCGATCCCACGGATTGAGATCCGTCTGTTGGGCTTCCGCCGGTGTACCTGCAAACTGCAGCAGTCTGCCGCACAGCGGCGCCCAACGGGTGGGCTCGTTCGGTACAACCCAGCTCGGATAGAGCAGGTGGTCGGGGCCATCGCCCACTTCCCAGGCGGTACGCATGGTTAGTTGGCCGGCACCCCATTGTTCGTCAAAGGCTGTGGGGGTCACCTGGTTGGTGATAATATTCAACCCAACGTCCTCCCAGTTCTTCTTGGCAAGCTCGAGAACATCCATGGCTTCCTTGTTGGCATCAGCATGAATGTCGATGCGCACCTCAAGTGGAGACCATCCGGGTAAGTACGCTTGCCATCCGCGCCGACTTTGCAGCCGATCGCATCCAGCATGGATTTGGCCTTTTCGGGATCATAGGCAGCATAAATCTCGCGCGCTTTCTTGCCATAAGCCTGGGCTTCGGCATTGAAGTTGAACTCGAAAGCCTTGGGGCTCATTGTACCTGTGGTCAGGATGCCCGTGCCGTAGTAGACGGTCTTCTGGATAGTGGCACGGTCCAGAGCGAAGGACATGGCCTGCTTGAACTCGGGCGTGCGATATAGTTCGCGCAGTTTCTCATCGGCGGTATCGTAGTTCCAGAAGTACATCATGGCCGTGCCCGAACCCGAATCCCACAGGTAAACATCGTAATTACCGTTCCTGCGTCCGCGGTTCAAGAGCGCGATATCGCCCAGGGTGAAGTCATGGAAAGCTGATGGATCTACCGACCCCTGGCGGACGAGAAGCAGCTCGACCTGGCGGTCGGCAGCGCCAACCCAATCTTCGCCATCGATGTAAGGCAATTGATTGCCTTCAGTGTCCACGCAGTAGTAGTACGGGTTGCGTTCTGCTGTCATGGTCTTGCTGGCTTCATAATTGGTCAGCATCCATGCATTCAATACGGGCATTTTCGGATTGGTCAAGGTCTCAGTCTTTTCATTGAATTCCTTGAAGTCTGATACAGCTGGTTGTACTTGGGATGGAACTGAGAGAGAAAATGCTTGGGGGCAATCCAGCGCGGGCCGATATTGGCATTCACCCACATGGCCAACCGTTTGGCGGTTAAAGGGGAAGGCGTGCCGTAGCCGATCTTGAGAGTATAGTCGTCCACCTTGGTGAAAGTCGCCAGTTTGCCATTGGCATCCTGTCCAAAGTCCGGTACGGCATCGGGGTGAGCCGGATCAGTGGCCTGGGTCAGATCTTCCCACCAGAAGAGCACATCGTCTACCGTGCAGGGTTCACCGTCGGACCATTTCAGGCCCTCGCGGATATGCACGGTCCATTCACTGTTATCCGCGTTGGCGGACCAGGTATCGCACATGCCAGGGGCAATGCCTAAACCATCGTCAATCCAGCGCAAAGGCGAATGGCCGTATTGGCTTTCCTGGAAGTGACCGGACCAGCCAGCTCCCGGCCAGAAGCTGCGGATGCGGCCGCCGTATTTCCCATTCCATCGATCGGTGAAAGGGTTAGGGGGACTTTCGGTAAGCGCTCAGCCAGGGGGGCAACTTGCCATCTTTCACCAGTTGGGCCAGCGCGGGAGGCTCATTGGAAGTGGCCATGGCGGTCGGAACGGATGTCGCTGTCGCGGCCTGGGTGGGGATGGGCGTAGGCGTGGCAGCAGCAGCGGGTGGGTTCGTTGCGGCCGGTGCTGAAGTGGGAGCCGCAGTCTTGAGTTGCGGCGGGGGCGCACGCAGCCAGTCCTAAGCCGGCAATCCCGGTCGCGGACATGAGCAAAAACTCTCGGCGTGTAAGTTTCTTTGCAGTCATTACTATCCTCCAATTAGAATATGGTTGAGAAAACATCGGTCAAATACTAAATTTTTGGGGTTTATTTTTTTTCGTACACCTCCTGATTGCGAAAGACTTTCCAAAAAACGTCTAAGAAAGGAATTCTTAGAGCGATTCTTTGCTACGGATACCTCAGCTACCGGTGATGCTTGGACCTCGGTAAAGCTCGCCTCAGTGGTACTGCAGACCAGAGATTCTTTATAATTATTCATTAGGTCCCCCTGTCAAATTATATCTCTCTTTGTATATCAAGAGAAAGATCTGCATGTCTTATTTTACTAAAGTCGTTAATCATTATATACCAAATTTAGAACGACCACAATATTAATCATTATCGAGCTAAATTTTCCATCGATATGATTAAATTGGTGCATAAGCTGCCTGAGATTGTAGTTGTTCTCTGCTGTCATAACGATTCTTGGAAGCTGAGAAAAGAATACATACGCATTTTGGCTATCTTAATTGATAGACACGGGCTTCATAAGGTTTTAAGTGTATTTTCTTTATAGTTTCCTCCGTAGGAACTTCGTAGTTGCCGATGATTAATTCGCTTGTTGCAAAACTGATCGTCTCAGGCAGTTGGAACAGAGATGGTTCCTGGTTAAAATTTAGAATTACCAGCAGGCATTCCGCATCCAGTGTACGCGTGAAAGCATAGATTTGTTCATGGTCGGCCAGGATCAATTCATAGGTACCATAGACTATTACCGGATATTTTTTACGCAGTTCAATCAGCTTTTGATAATAGTGCAGGATTGAATCTGGCTGAACCTGGTCTCGCCTGACATTGATTGTGGGGTAATTGGGATTGACTTTAATCCAGGGTAAATGGCTGGAAAAACCTGCCTGGGGACTCGCATCCCACTGCATGGGCGTACGCGCATTGTCACGCCCTTTTCGATAGATCTTTTCCATGACTTCCACTGGATCAGCCTGGTGATCGTAGACGAGTTCTCGATACAGGTTGAGTGTTTCAACATCCCGGTAATCTTCGATGGTATCGAAGCGGACATTGGTCATGCCGATTTCTTCACCCTGGTAAATATAAGGAGTCCCTTGCAGCATATGCAGAAAGGTAGCCAGCATTTTTGCCGATTCGACCCGGTATGGGCCATCATCGCCAAATCGCGAGACCGTGCGCGGTTGATCGTGGTTCGATAAATACAGGCTGTTCCATCCCCGGTCTTCAAGACCCTTCTGCCATCGCGTCATCACCTGCTTTAAGTCCACAAGTTTCCAGGGCTTATATTCCCATTTACTGGCACCGGGGGCAGAATCCAACCCCATATGCTCAAACTGGAAGACCATATTCAGCGGCCCAGTTTGTTCGTTGGTCAGATCGGCGGCAATTTGCGGGGTAACCATCGGCGTCTCGCCCACGGTAAATACATCGTACTTAGAAAGTACTTTTTCTTTCATCTCGTGCAGAAATTCAAACAGGCGCGGGCCATTGGCAAAATACATCCCACCCCACTGGTACGGGCTATCGGGATTGCTGGTGGGGGCATCAGGAAGCCCGGGCGTCTTCGATATTAAGTTGATGACATCCATGCGGAAACCATCCACCCCCTTCTGCAGCCACCAATCCATCATCTTGTAAACTTCGGCGCGAACCTGAGGATTTTCCCAATTGAGATCGGGCTGCTTACGGCTGAACAGGTGCAGATAATATTCTCCACTTGGCTCGTCGTACTGCCAGGCTGAACCGCCAAAAAAGGAAAACCAATTATTCGGTTCGGGATGGGCTGCCGGTTTCGGCTTTGCCGGGCGCCAGATGTAATAGTCACGGTAAGGGTTATCTTTCGATTTGCGCGATTCGACGAACCAGGGATGTTCATCGGAGGTATGATTGACGACCAGGTCCATCAGGAGCCGGATCCCGCGTTGGTGCAGCCCGGCGATCAACGCCTCCCAATCAGCCAGCGTCCCAAATTCGTCCTGAATGTCCTGGTAATCGGAAATGTCATAACCGCCATCGTCATTCGGGGTCTTATACACCGGGCTCAGCCAGACCACATTTATCCCCAGCTCTTTGAGGTAATCCAGCTTCTGAATAATGCCGCGCAGATCGCCAATCCCGTCGCCGTTGCTGTCACAAAAACTGCGGGGATAAATCTGATAAACCACGCTTTCTTTCCACCAGGCTTTATTCATCGCTTGACTCCCAAATAAATTTAACTTTGGCTTTTCGCCAAAGTCGAACCATCGAATCCGGTTTCATTGTTCTATTTCTTAGGACGATACACATATACATCGCCAATTTTCTCCACCATATCATAAGAAATCAGCACAACCGCAATTTGCGAAGACGTCCAACGCGCTTTAATGGAATCTTTCCAGGTCGGTGGGATATACCATAAAATGGCATCGAATTTATGATTTAAGATTTCCTCCAGAAACGGCGATTGATCCCAGATGTCGTTGTCGGCCATTTGTTTGAACTCAAATGGCTGAAAATACAATGGCTTGCCTGCCAGGGGGATCAGCCCCATATATTCATCTGCCAGCACAATTCCCGGCGAGTCTTTGACGATCTGATAGATTGCCGTGATGTCTGCCAGATGGGTGACCCGATCTGTGAGATGAGAATCGTAATTCTTACGAGTTAATTCCACCAGGACATTACATTGGTAAGCCAATAATCCGATCACCACCAGGTGCAGCGGCAAACGGACATACCAGCGCTTCCACTGAAAAGTAGCCGCCAGGGCTGCGCCGCCTGCCAGACTTAATGCGGCCGAAAACTCAAGCAAATAATTCACATTGGAGCCATCTTTTCCAATGGTTATCGAAACAGCGGTAGCAGTGAGTACATAAGGTAGCACCAGGGCCCAACTTGTAGCCCGCCAGGCGCTGAGTTTACGGGCAGCGGGCTGACTCGGGTTTGCTTTGCGCCGGCGGTAAAAGCGTACAGCCCAACGAATGATCGCAATGACCCCCTCACTGAGGATAAATGCCCCTGCCAGGCCGTACAGAGGCCACATTTTATCTCGAATCTCCCGACCGTAATGCCAGACGGTATCCCAAAGGAACTTATTCACGTTGGATACCACAATATTCAGGTAAAACCCACCGGCGGTGACCAGGTTAATCACCAGGAATAACCCCAGTGTGATACTACCGACTACGATCCCCAGCCACACAGCCCGCACAAACCGTTTTTTCCAGGTGCCTCGCGCTCCAAAGATCAACCAGAAAAATGCCGAAACCGGGGCAGCCAGGGCATAGGTCTGGCGGGTATAAATTGATAAGATGAAAAGAACAGCAGCGATCCAAAACCCGCGGGAGGAAAGAATTTCCCGGCTCATCCCCGCCAGAGTTTCTTTTTTACTGACAGGGTTTTGCGTATCTTCGTCCGAAATGGATCCTGAGGAAATCTTTCCTGGCATGGAATGCCCAAAATTGTGCACAATCGTATACAATCCGGCCCAAGAAAGACACAGGGCCAGTTCATCGATGCGGTTGAACATGGACCAGTGCTGGACGTATGGAAAGACGATCAACAAAAATCCTGCAATGCCGGATCCTATCAAGTTGTGGGATATGGTGTAAAGCGTTAAACCGATAAACACCGCCGTCAGGAGAGCACCCAGGATAGAGATCAAGCGACCATACCATAATGCCGGGCCAAAAATCCAGAAGAACGGCACCTGCACCAACGGGAACAGCGGGGGATAGTTGGATATGGTATAAGGTGGCTGATCGAACGAACTGTGATAAATGTTTTCAAATCTTGCCAGGCGTGTCGTTTGATCCAGAATTGGTCCCTCGCCATAGTCTAGTGAGTAAGGGTAGGTTAAAGATATTTTCGCGCTGTGGTAATAATCGGTGAGAGCCGGAAAGATCTGAGCGGCCAATCCGAGCAAGGCCAGCCCCAATACAACCCAGTAAACAATTGCGAGAATTCTCTTCAACGAACGCTCCATATTTTTCGCATCATCCAGATGCCTCCCAACGAAAACAAGAATCCAGCACCAAAAATGAGCTGGTACCCGGTGGGAGAAGTTGCCGCGAAGGCTCCCAATATGGCTGCACCAATGCCAGGGGTGATAATTTGCGGAAGGGTCGAAGCGATGTTGATCACCCCCAGATCTTTCCCGCGGCTGGTAGATGAGGGCAGGATTTGTGAGATCAGGGCTAAACCAAGACGGTAAAAAATGGAAAAACCCACCCCGATCAGCGTACCGGCGATGGCTACCACCGTCCAGTTCGAGGATGCGATAAGCATAATCAGGCCAACCATAACCATGACGACCCCGCCCGCAACGAATATTTTCCGACGATCAAACCGGTCAGAAAGAATCGCGGCAAACATCAAAATGGGTACGCCGCATGCCGTGGAGAGGATTTGGATATACGAAACCCCTTCTTTAACTGCATGTCCCGAAAACAAGGTTTCATACCCGACAATGTTTTGCAGGTAAAGATATATAAAACCACCTGTACCCAGCCCATAGCCTGCCCAGATTAGAAGCCAGGCCAACCAGGCCGCACTAAACTCTGGGTGATTCTTAGGCTTGATCCAAAATGAAGCCGCAAAATCTCGCAAATGAATGCTGGGTAAGGATCCCCTGGGTAAGGATGGCTCATGGTAAGCCGCCAGGAAAGCGAAATTTAAAACAATCAATGTCAGTATGATCGGGTAATAACCGGCGCGAAAGTCCTGCACTTGACCAAGATAATAGGCACCTAAAATCATAAATACCGGTGACGTCAGACCCAGAATCGCCTGGGTCGTACCTCGCTGTTGAACGGGCACATAATCTGGCAGGATAGCGGTATACGCAGAAAAGAGAATATTGCCAAAAAATTGGACCAGAAACCAACCAACCGCCAACCAGATAATCGAATAACTGTTGGCCAATAAAGCCAATCCTGCCCCTGTGGCCAGACTGCCAAGCAAAATCCAGGGCCGGCGGCGGCCAAAGCGGGAAGTGGTGCGGTCGCTCAACGCCCCGCCCAACGGGTTGCCAATAAACGCTCCCACCGCTCCGGCCGGCAGTACAATCGCCAGGTTGGCAGCAGTTTGCCCAACATCGATCCGGGATACCTGGGCGGGAATGAGGATGGTGAGCACAGGCAAGACGGCCAGAAATGCGCTGGCATTCGCCAGAGAGAACACAACCAGAAAGCCAATACTTACCCGTTCAGTGGGTTCAGATAATGCCTAAATCACAGATCGCTTCCATTGTGTTTGTATATTGGTGTCCGGCGCAAATGAAAATGCCTGCTGTATTTATGGCAAACGCTCCATATGGGTTCGTAGATTCCGGTTCATCTCACAGGAAAACTCACCAATTTGACCACTTCTTCGACCAATTCATCCACCGTATTCTGGCTACTGTCGAGCCTGACCTCGTTTTTCATCAATTTGCGCGTACGGATAGTCCGGTTGAGTTGGAGGGCTTCCTGCCAGTCGCGGTAGCCGCTGGACCGCGTCTCATCTAAGACTCTGGCTTTAAGCGCCTGGTCGTCTGCTATCCACAGGGTAACCAGAATATACTGATACCGTGAAAAACGGCGGGGAATCTGGCGTACGATCGGATCGCGCAGATCGGTGACAATGATATTGTCGAAACCATGCCGCACATAATTCCGCAGAACCAGGCTTAAATTCTCGAATGCCAGTCCCTCTTCCTCAACATAGCTGATCGTGCTGTTGCTCTTCGTCCGGAATTCCGGAATCCAGCCAAACTCGAAACACGGGCTCTGAAACCTGGACTGAAGCGCCCATGCCAGCGAGGATTTTCCTGTTCCAGGAGCGCCATGAATAAAAATAAAATCCATAAAATATTTTCTAATTCTGATCAATAGCCTGGTGCATCACCAGGGAGAGCGCCTCGACAACGGCCCCAACCCCTGAAGAACGGCGGCCTAACAGCGCGCTGGTAATGCGCAAAGCCCGCGAGGCAACGCGTAAGCTCCGTTTCTGCACACTGCGCCGGATTGGTTCAAGGAGCAGATCACCAATTTGGGCCACCCCTCCGCCCAAAATAACCATCCCCGGGTTCACCAAATTGACCAGACCCGCGATCGCAGTTCCCAAATGCGAACCTGCCTCAGACATTATCTGTTGAGAAACCAGGTCTCCGCGCCGGGCAGCGGCAATCACATCCTGATGGGTGATCGATTCCACCGGTGATTTTTCGACGAGGATCGTCCTTTGCCCTTGATGGACCGCCTCAATCGCGCGTTGGGCAATCGCCCGGCCTCCAGCCAGCGCTTCAAGACAGCCTCTGTTACCGCATTGGCACAAAGGGCCATCCTCTTCAAGCGTGATATGCCCAATTTCACCGGCGCTGCCGGTTAAACCGCGGTAAATTTGCCCATCAAGAAATAACCCTGCCCCAATCCCCACCCCTACTTTAATATAAACCAGGTCACGCTCACCACGCCCTGCGCCGTAGGCCCATTCGCCCAACGCACCCAGTTCGGCATCATTATTCAATGAAACCGGACAGTTCCAAAGGTTTTGGAGTGTATCCCGGATGGGAAAGCCATCCCAACCTGGCATAATCGGTGGTCCGCTGACCATCCCGGCCTCAGCGACAATTGGCCCCGGCACCCCAGTTCCAACGGCCTTGATATCGGCCATTTTCAAACCAGATGATTTAACCATCTCGTGCAAGTAGGTATCAACCTGGCCCAGGCAGATCTGTGGTCCCAAGTCAATGTCAAGCGGCATATACATTTCTTGAATGACCTTTGCCCCAAAGTCGGCCAGAATGAGGGTGACATGCGACGCCCCCATATCCACGCCAATCACATACCCCTGGGATGGGAAAATCTCTAAAGCGACCGGCCTACGCCCGCTTGGCGCCTGGCTTTCCGGTTCGCTGATGATGCCCGCTTTGAGCATATCGTTAACAATTGTGGAAATCGCCGCTCTGGTTAAACCCATTTGACGGGATAATTCCCCTCGCGAAGTTCCTCCTGGCGTAAATCGAATCAAATCAATAATGGCATGTTTATGCAGATTCTTTACGCTTTGGTTTGGAATCATCCAGAGAATGGGTCTCAAAATATTTCCTGACAAAGAAGGAATGTCAAAATTATATATTTCTAAAAATCTTATGTCAATATTTTTTACATTATTTTGCCAAAACGCAAAACGTTTAACATAATATTCAGTCGGGTAATTCGGTTCTTCTTTAAATGATGGGAGCAAAAACCCAGTTATAATCGGGTTGACATTTATTTAAGAGGTGAAAATGGAAAAAACCATCTGGCGGGTGCTGCTGACACCTCCAGCATCTGGTCCGTGGAACATGGCATTGGATGAAGCGATCCTTGAAGGTGTTGGTCAGGATCAGGCCTTGCCAGCCTTGCGGCTGTTCGCCTGGCAGCCAGCTTGCCTTTCTTTGGGGTATGCCCAATCTGTAAAAGATGTCGATCGTCACCAGTTAGAAATCCATGGCTGGGATCTTGTTCGCCGCCCTACTGGCGGACGCGCCATTTTGCATACAGACGAATTAACTTATTCCGTCATCGCACCTCTGCACGAACCACACGTTTACGGCAGCATATTAGAAAGCTACCGCCGTCTATCGCAAGCGCTGCTGAGCGCCCTGTCTGTACTTGGCCTGGATGCGAAAGCCGAAAAAGACCATGTAAGCCCCGATAAAGACCTGCCGGTTGGACCGGTATGCTTTGAAGTTCCTTCCAATTATGAGATCACGGTCGCCGGTAAAAAACTGATTGGCAGCGCTCAAGCACGCCGTCGGGAGGGTGTTCTGCAGCATGGTTCTCTACCGCTGGTTGGAGACCTCACACGCATTGTCCAGGTATTAGAATTTGACAGCGAATCCCAACGCCAGTCTGCAGCAGCCCGTCTGCAGGATCGCGCGCTGACCGTTGAGACCTGCCTGGGGAGAGTGGTCAGCTGGCAGGAGGCCGCCCAGGCATTTATGACCGGTTTTGAACAGGCTCTGGATATTCAACTCACGCTTGCTGAGCCTTCTCCAGCCGAACTGGAACGTACCCGGCAGTTAATCAGTTCCAAGTATTCCCATCCAGATTGGACAAATCGGGTATGAACTCCGGTTATAATCAAAGTATCTTTCCAAGGATACACTTTTTCCAGTATGCATAGATTGCAATCATCAAACACCTGGTTCGTATTTTTGCTCATTATTTCCCTGGCAATCATTCTAGGAGCTTGTAATCGTGCGACGGAAACACCAACCCCAACGCCGACCATAACCCCGATTGTCTCCCCCACCCCATTCCCCACACGCACGCCCACACCTTATCCATTAGCATCCTCAGAAAATCCGCTTGTGTTGGGCATCGTATCAGAAGCCGGCGATCAAAATGCCAGTGCTGCTGCCGAAGAATTGGTGCAAATCCTGGCACGGATCACCAATTACCGGATGCGCTCACAAACTTATCGGAATTACGCCGATCTTTTAACTGATTTGCGCGCCGGAAAAGTACATATCGTCTTTTTACCCCCCTTCACCTATCTGTGGGCACGGGAGAGGAATCTGGTACAACCTGCATTCCTGACCAATCACTTTGGGGTTTATCAATACGGTGGCCAATTTCTGGCGAATGTTAACAGCAATTTCACGATTTATTTTGACCCTGCGAAAAATCTAAATACTACCAATGCCGGAATTGCGTTACAGCAGTTCAGTGAGGGGCGTCCCTGTTGGGTAAACAAAACCTCGGCTTCTGGATATGTGGTGCCGCTAGGACTGTTAGCCGAACAAGGCATAAAAGTGAAGGATGGGGTGATCACCCAGAGCCATACTTCTGTCGTCCGGGCATTATATGTGAATGGGATTTGCGATTTTGGGGCAACGTTTGCCACAACCGGAGACCCGCGTACTGCGGCTGCGATCACTCAGGACCTGACTGATGTGATGAATCGTGTGGTGATCATCTACCAGATCGATCCCATTATCCCCAATTTAAATATTTCATTCCACACCAGTGTTCCAAAATTAATCCGGGATGACCTGAGTTTTGTCATGCAATCCCTGGTGAAAGATCAAAAACAGTTATTCTCTACTGCCAATAATTATGAAATTTCCGATATTCAACCTACCGATGATACAGTTTACGATCCGCTGCGAAAGTATTTGACGCTTTCCAAGGTAAAGCTGGATACGCTGATTGGAAAGTAGGATGACCGTCTACTATTTATGACAAAACACTACGAAGTAAGAACATTGTTTAAATTCTCATTTTCAAGACTCTGGCATAGGCTGGTACGATTGGGCCTGTATTTGATTGTGGCGGTTGCGCTCATCCTTGGGATTCCCTGGATTATTATCAACCTGTATGCCAATCCGCGCATTTATTCCGCTTCACAAGCGCCTGCCAGGCGAGTTGCCATCGTTTTTGGCGCTGGACTGCAGCGAGATGGCACACCCAGCCCCGTCTTACGCGACAGAGTAGCCACCGCCGTGGATCTTTATTTCGCAGGCAAGGTTGAAAAAATATTAATGAGCGGTGATAACCGTTTTCTTGATTACAACGAACCAGGGGCGATGTTAAAATTTGCAGTTGATCTTGGTGTCCCGCGTGAAGATATCGTCCTGGATTATGCCGGCCGCCGCACCTATGATACCTGCTACCGGGCACAGGCGATATTTGGCGTTACAGATGCAGTATTGGTTACCCAGGCATTTCATCTGCCGCGAGCAGTTTTTACCTGCAATGCCCTGGGCCTCTCAGCGGAGGGTGTGATTGCCGACCGGCGAAAATATATCACTGGAGCCAATATTCGCGAAATTCCGGCGGGGGCGGTCGCCTTATGGGATGTATGGATCGGGCATCCTCTACCGGTTTTGGGAAATCCCGAACCAATATTTGGTAATTTACACAATGATGGAGGAAATAATGGATAGGTCGGATGCTTTAACCATCGTGCATGAATATGTCAAGAATCCTAATCTGGTCAAACATATGTTTTCCGTAGAGGCTGCCATGCGCTATTATGCTAAAAGCCTTGGAGAAGATGTCGAACTATGGGGGTTGACCGGCCTGCTGCACGATTTTGACTGGGAAATCCATCCCACATTGGAAGACCACCCGCAGTCGGGTGCCCCCATTTTACGCCAGCGCGGCGTCCCCGAAGAAATTATCCTGGCAATCTTGAGCCATGCCGACCATACCGGTGTGCCCCGGGTGACCCCCATGCAAAAAGCGCTGTATGCCTGCGATGAAGTTACCGGCCTGGTGACTGCGGTCGCCCTGGTACGCCCTTCTCGTTCTCTGTATGATCTGACTTCAAAATCAGTAAAGAAGAAATGGAAAGATAAAGCCTTTGCTGCCGGCGCCAACCGGGATGAAATCGCCCGTTCGGCAGAAGAATTCGGGGTCGAATTGTGGCCTCATGTCGATCATGTAATCCTGGCGATGCGCGGTATTGCTCCTCAATTAGGCCTGGAAGGAAACGTACCACCCCCTGTTTAGTATTTGTCACTTAAAATCAAAAAACCACCTTGTCAGTTCAAATACAAGGTGGTTTTTGGTTTTGGTCAATTCATTTCTTCTTGGGCGAGGATTTCTTCCTGGCAGGCCGCTTCATTTCTTCCGGAGTAACCACCGGCGGGATTTCAACCTGCTCCCAGCCATGGGTTTCTGCCGGGGTCGTGCTCTTCGCCTTTGAGGTTTTTGGAGACGAGCGGCGGGATGAGGATGCGGGTGCGGGTTTTTTACCGGCCGGCGGTACACTCGGAGCACTCTTCGGATTGGTATTTTTGCCGGACTCAGCCCGGCCTGCCGGTTTTGAGGATGCTGATTTCAAAGGGCTCCGGCTGCGGTGGGTTGGCGGGCGCGGGCTGTTTTTTACGTCTGTTGGCAGGTGCGGATTCTTCAGCAGGACTGACCGCTGGCTGCTTTTTCCCAGCCGCTCGTTTCGCTCTGGTTGATGGGCTTGTCTTTGTCTCTGCGTTTGGAGCCTGTGCCGCGGCAGACACCGCAGGTTTGTTGCCAGCAGTTTTGGGTTTAGAAGTGCGCCGTACGGTTTTTTCCGGCGCGGCAGGTGCAGTATTTTGATTGTCAACCATTTTTTTCTGGGAGACAGCCTTTTTTCTTCTCCGGCTGGATGGTTTTTCAACAGTTTCCGGTTTTTCTGCCTCAGCAGCTTGCTGCAGAAGGGGTGCATCCGAGACTGCTTTTTTCTCCTGGCGAGATGCTGCGGCAGACGTTTTGCGAGGTGCAGATTTTGAAGGGGTTTTAGCTGCCTGCCGCCCGGACCTGGGCGTAGATTTTCGCCGGCTGGCCGGTTTCGCCTGTTGATTTTCACCTGTTTCCAGACCAGGCAGGGCTTCCTGGACCTGGCTGTCTTCAACAATCTCCAGCGTGGCGTCATCATCATCGTCGGAATCAGATTCACCATCCCGGATTCTGGCCAATGGTCCGGATTTTTTCCAGAAAGCCAGCCCATCTTGTACCGGGGTTACATCCACTACCCCTTCACCGGTTTTCATCTGGTAAATTTCCTGTCCCAACCGCCCGCGTTTAACCATATGGATCTCATCTACCCGGACAGACTTAGCAGCTGCCTGGCGGAAATGGACCAGACCACCTTGCGTTCGTTTACCGACCAGAATTCCGGTTAATTTCACACCTGATTCAAGCTTGCACAATTGAACCCCTTGACCGTAGCGACCCTGGACCGGGAATTCTTTAGCGTCTACCCGCCAGGCCTTTCCATTTGTCGCCAGGGCCAACATCTCCATGCCTTCCACCAGGCGTGCAGCGCCAATCACCTGGTCGGCTGATCTCAGCTTAATGCCGTTGACCCCGGCCGCTACCAGGCCCATCGCGCGCACATCCTGCTCAGAAAACCGGATCGACATCCCCTTCGCGGTAACCAGCAGAACTGCGGCATTACCGCCAGTCAGAAACACCCAGCCCAGCGAATCCCCGGGATTCGTTTTAACGAGCACAAAGCGCTGCGTAGAAGGTCCCGGGAGTTCTTCAACAGGTGATTTTTTCACCATACCCATGCGGGTTACGGTCATGATAAAGACCTCGCCTTCAATCTCCCCTGCAGCGGGCAAGGTAACCACGGCTGCCAGCAGATCGTCCGGCTCAAATGGAGAAACTTTGTTCAACGGGACGCCATCTGCGAATTTTTCAACATCCGGAATAGCCTCTACCGAAACGGCAGCGGCGCGCCCATCCTCAGCAGCAAGGTACAGCGTATGGTGGGTAGTGGCGCGCAGAAGCCAGCGCGGAGCAGCCCGCCCGCTCAACCGCGGGAGCGAGTCCTCGTGCGCCCGGCCGATAGTGCCGTCCTCCATAACACCAATCCAAACTTTTTGAGCCGGGGTCATGTCATTGGTGGTGAGCAGTTCCTTGGCCGATTCGCCTTCCTTTAAAACCACAATCCGCGTTCGCCGTTTGTCGGCGTATTTCTCCTTGATCGCCACCAGTTCAGTTTCCACCATCTGGCGCATTTTGGCCGGCGATTTCAATAACGTCTCTAGCTCTTTAATCAGAACCTTCAGCTCTTTATATTCGGATTCAATTCTTTTTCGTTCGAGCGAAGCCAGACGGCGCAGCTGCATATCAAGGATGGCCTGCGCCTGTATGTCTGAAAGCTTAAATCGCTTGATCAAGCGAACGCGGGCCGTCTCGACGTCCGGAGCAGCCTTGATCAAAGCAATGATCTCATCCAAATTCGCTAAAGCTATGCGCAGCCCTTCTAAAATATGCGCTCGCGCCTGTGCTTTCGACAAATCATGCTCGGAGCGGCGCTTAATCACCACCAGGCGGTGCTCCAGGTAAACCCGCAGTGCCTGCTTCAATGAGAGCAGGCGCGGCTCGCCATCCACCAGGGCCAGTAAAGAAATGCCAAACGTTGATTCGAGCGTCGTACGCTGGTAGAGTTTCAGCAGCACCGGTTCGGCATCGATTCCAGCTTTTAACTCGATCACGATGCGCATGCCCTGCCGATCAGACTCGTCACGAAGGTCGGTAATTCCTTCCAGTACATTCTCTCGCACCATATCTGCGATACGTTCGATCAACGACGATTTGTTGACCTGATAGGGTAGTTCGGAGATGATCAGGCGGCTCTTTCCACGTTCCATGTCCTCTTTTTGAACCCTGCCGCGCACCTTTATCCGCCCTCTTCCGGTAGCATAAGCCTGCAGTAGTACATCTTGCCCGGTTTCTTGAAGAATAATCCCACCGGTTGGAAAATCCGGTCCTTGAACGAATTGCATCAAGTCGGATATCGATATATCATCCAGGCGGTTCCATTCATGCAGCATCAGGATCAGCGCATCCACAACTTCACCCAGGTTATGCGGCGGGATGCTGGTAGCCATGCCAACCGCGATCCCGCTGGCGCCATTCACCAATAGATTTGGCGCCGCCGCCGGCAGTACGGTGGGTTCAGACAGCGTTCCATCAAAATTCGCAGCAAAATCGACCGTATCTCGGTCGATCTGAACGAGCATCTCCATGGCGAAATCGCTTAACCGGGCTTCGGTATACCGCATGGCAGCTGGCGGATCGCCATCTACCGAACCGAAGTTTCCTTGCCCATCCACCAGTCCATAGCGCATTGAAAAATCCTGCGCCAGGCGCGCCATCGATTCATAGACCGCCACATCCCCGTGAGGATGATATTTACCCAGGACTTCACCGACTATTCTGGCTGACTTTTTATATGTCGAATTAGAACGCAGCCCCATATCGTACATCGCGAACAACACCCGCCGCTGGACCGGTTTCATCCCATCCCGCGCATCGGGCAGGGCGCGTGCGACGATTACACTCATGGCATAGTCCAGGTAGGACTGCTGCATTTCGGAATCTATATCAACCTTACGGATCAGCCCTAGCTCCATGAAATTCTCTCCATATAGAACATTCGATCAAACTTCTCCTATCTTAAGGTCAAACGCCAGTTTCGTCAACAACAACCTTTAACTCGCAATAATTTTATCCCATGCTGGCGTTAACAAAACCCTCTCCCCTTCTCACGATGAGAAGAGGAGAGGGTATGGTTCATAAAACGAGATGGATCTTTTACTCCTCGGGCAGCGTTGCAACCGACGAGGGAATTCCTTCTTTGATACTATCGAACCGGCCAGCCACGAAACCTGTTCCAGCCGGAATGAGCTTGCCGATAATCACGTTTTCCTTCAAGCCATACAGCGGGTCTTCACGGGAAGCAATTGCCGCACCTGCCAGTACTTTAATCGTGTGCTGGAAGGATGAAGCTGAGAGGAATGAATCCGTGCTCAAGGAAGCTTTGGTTACACCCAAAAGCACCTCGGTGTACTTTGCCGCCTGTTTGCCCTCGGGGATGATGCGTTCATTTACCCTGCGGATTTCCAGGCGATCTGCCAGGTCCATCGGCAAGTAAGGCGAGTCACCCGGGCGAAGGACTTGAACTTTGCCCAACATCTTGCGAATGATTACTTCGAAGTGCTTGTCGTTGATGTTCTGACCCTGAGCGCGGTAAACTTTTTGGATCTCGGTCAGCAAGTACATTTCACAAGCATCGCGACCTTTGATCTTTAAGATGGTGTGCGGGTTGAGCGAACCTTCTGTCAGTGCTTCACCGGCTTCTACATGCTGGTCATCTTTTACTAACAGACGGGATGTGCTCGGAATATCATATTCTTCGCTCTCACGCTGTTCGTAGGAAACAATCACCTTCCGACCTTCAACACGCACCCGTCCGGTGTGCTGGGCAGTGATCGAAGCCTCGCCCTGCGTGGCAATTGGGTCGCCAAGCGAGACTGTGCCTTCATCCGCCGCCACCAGGTCCCAGCTTTCGGGTACATCGTACTCGTCGCTGACCAACTCACTGTGTTCGACCCTGACAACACGCTGCTCGATGCCGCGTTCAGATTGCATTACTTTGGACACACCCGAGATACGGGTGATGACGGCTTCACCTTTCGGGGCGCGGCGCGCTTCGAAAAGCTCTTCCACACGGGGCAGACCCGTTGTAATATCGCTGCTTGAGGCCACACCACCGGTATGGAAGGTACGCAGGGTCAGCTGGGTACCTGGCTCACCAATTGATTGGGCAGCCACAATACCAACCGCGGAACCCTGTTCGACCATCTTTCCCCGACCGAGGTCCATGCCGTAGCATTTCGCACAGATCCCGTGGACAAGTTCGCAAGTCATCGGCGAACGCACTTTAACTGCATCCACCTTGGCCTCCACCACTTTGCGCACGCGCACGCGGTCGAGAATTTCATCACGTTCTGCCAGCACTTCACCGGTCATCGGATCGACGATCCGCTGGGCAACCAACCGCCCAAAAAGGCGGGTGCCAAACGCCTGTCCGGCGACATCGTCGGATTTTCGCAGCCAGAGACCATCTTCGGTGCCGCAATCGTCTTCGTTGATGATGATATCCTGGGCAATATCCACCAGGCGCCGGGTCAGGTAACCCGCATCCGCTGTACGCAGAGCGGTATCCGCCAGGCCTTTGCGCGCACCATGGGTGGAGATGAAGTATTCCAACGCCGTCAGGCCTTCGCGGAAGTTTGATTGGATCGGCAGGCGAATAATACGCCCGGCCGGGTCGGCCATCAAACCGCGCATACCAGCTAGCTGGGCAATCGGACCAAAACCGCCTTTGGTGGCGCCAGATTGCGCCATCACCGACAGGTTACCGTTAGGATCCATGGTCTTACGGACGGCTTCCGCGACGACTTTGGTGGTCTGCTGCCAGATATCAATCACGCGTTCATTGCGCTCCTGCTCGGTGAGCAGGCCGCGGCGGAAGGCGCGGCTGACATTTTCAACATCCTGCTGAGATTTGGCCAGGATTTCGACTTTTTCTGGCGGGATGCTGATATCGGATACGGCAATCGTCGATCCGGATTTCATCGCATACTCGAACCCAATATCTTTAACCGCATCCGCGACTTCGGTGGTAATCTCTTGACCGCAAATTTCGTAAACTTCGGCAATTAAATCTTTGACGCCACCTTTGTCTAAAACTCGATTGACGAATTGAGTTTCTGGTGGAAGGATGTAATTGAACAGCACCCGGCCAACCGTTGTTTCCAGCATCCCCGTCTGAGGTTCAGTCAGGCGGTTATCTTGCTTATCGTACCAGGAGGTAACTCTGACATTGATCTTGGTGTGAACCTCGACCTCGTTCATGGCATAGGCATAGTTCACTTCATCCAGGGTGCCAAACACGCGTCCGTCACCTCTATGACCACGGCTGTCCAACATCGTCAGGTAATAAACACCCAGGACCATATCTTTGGATGGGCTGATGATTGGCTCGCCATCGGCGGGTTTGAGCAGGTTCTTTGAGGAGAGCATCAGGTTGCGCGCTTCCCAAACTGCCTTTTCGGATAGCGGGACGTGCACAGCCATCTGGTCACCGTCGAAGTCTGCATTGAAAGCAGTGGTCACTAACGGGTGAAGCTGGATGGCGCTGCCTTCGATCAGTACTGGTTCAAAGGCTTGAATGCCCAGGCGGTGCAAAGTGGGAGCGCGGTTGAGCATGACCGGGCGATCCTTAATCACCTCTTCCAACACTTCCCAAACCTCTGGGCGGTTGCGTTCGATGAAGCGCCGCGCGCCTTTAACATTAGCGGCGTAATTGTGGCTGACCAATCGCGCAATCACAAACGGCCTGAAAAGCTCAAGAGCCATCGCTTTTGGCAAACCGCACTGGTACAACTTCAGGGTTGGGCCAACCACGATAACTGAGCGGCCCGAATAATCGACGCGCTTGCCCAACAAGTTGCGGCGGAAGCGGCCTTTCTTACCCTTGAGCATGTCGCTCAAAGATTTCAATTCGCGGCGTCCACGCCGGGAAAGTGCCTTACCCCGCTGAGAATTATCGATCAGGCTGTCCACAGCCTCTTGAAGCATACGTTTTTCATTGCGCACGATGACATCCGGCGCGCCAAGCTCGAGCAGCCTTTTGAGACGGTTGTTGCGGTTGATCACACGCCGGTACAAATCGTTCAGATCTGATGTGGCGAAGCGCCCACCATCCAACTGCACCATGGGGCGCAGATCAGGCGGGATGACCGGCAAAACGGTCAGGACCATCCACTCAGGACGATTGCCCGAACGGTGGAAATTCTCGATCACTTTCAGGCGGGTGGTGGCTTTCTTGCGCTTCTGCTTGCTTTTTGAAGTACGCACCTCAACCCAAAGATCCTCGGAGAGCTTTTCCAGATCCAGACGGCGCAAAATGTCGTAGAAGGCTTCCGCACCCATGTCTGCGCGAAATACCTGACCCCAGCGACCTTTTAACTCGCGGTAGCGGCTTTCGCTGAGGAAGGAGAAGGGGTGCAGCTCCAAAAGCTCATCCCGATTATGAGCGTTCTGATTCTGAGAGACTTCAGACTGGTCTTCCAGCTGGTTTCTCAGGGTTTCCATCTGCTCTTCGGCTTCAGCACGGAAAGCCTGCATCTGCATCTTGATTTGTTCAAGATCGCGCACCAATTGTGCTTTCGCCTCAGTCTCAATTTCTTCCAGGCGCTCTTTAACAATTTTCTGCACCTTGGAGATATGAGCCGAAGTGATGGTTTCACCCTGCTTGGCCACAATCAAATTGGTGGCTTCAAAAGCGATGGGGTTATGAGTAATGTCGTTGACTTTTTCTTGCAGAGCTCGCTCGAGACGTTGTCCTTCCTGGATCACCGGTTCGAGCTGAAGCGCAATTTGTTCGTCGGCGCGATTTTCAAGGTCGGTTTTGCGCTGGTTGAGTTCAGCCACCTTGCGATCGCGTTCCTGCTTGACCTCTAAAATCTTTGTGTTGATCTCGCCAGCTTGTTCGCGCTCTGAGACATTCATTTCGTCTTCAAGGCGTTTTAAAGCCTTCTGGCGGGCATCTTCATCGACATACGTAACGATATATTGTGCAAAATAAAGCACCCGGTCAAGATTACGCCGGGAAATATCCAACAGCAGGCCTAAATAAGATGGGATGCGACGTGTATACCAGATATGGGCAACCGGAGTTGCAAGATCGATGTGCCCCATTCTTTCGCGTCGAACGGATGAACGGGTGACTTCAACACCGCATTTATCACAAACAATGCCCTTATAGCGCGGATTTTTATATTTCCCGCAATAACATTGCCAATCGCGAGTAGGGCCGAATATTGCCTCGCAAAACAAACCATCTTTTTCTGGCCGCAGCCGCCGATAATTAATTGTTTCCGGCTTCAATACTTCACCATACGACCAACTTCGAATCGTGTCTGGTGAAGCAAGGCTAATCCTTAATGCGACTAAACCCTTGGTTTCCACTAAGCTGCCTCCTGAACTGTGACCCCGCAGAATAAACCGAACGAAGCGCCAGAGGGAATCTTCTCAAGCGCTTACAATAGAGATAAATGTGTTTCTCGAATAATCATGCAAACTAAAATTATACCACAATTCAACTGTATTCGATTAATTAATTCTAAGAGAATTCCCCGCTTTTAGTTGTTTTCTTCTGGATTCTACCCCTTTTTTTGGTTGTACGGAAGCTCCAGGTAAAATGTGCTTCCTTTACCAAGCATACTGTCAACAGTAACCTTCCCCTGGTGCCGCTCTGCGATAGACTTCACAATTGCCAATCCCAATCCTGTTCCCCGTTGGTTGATTGCCTCTCGCCTGGAACTACGGTAGAATCTTTCGAATAAGCGGGGCAAATCCAGAGGTGCAATGCCAATCCCGTTATCCTGAACCTCGATGACTAAACGACTGTTTTGTGGTTTTATCTTTACCCACACCTTCCCGTTGGTTGGTGTATATTTTATCCCATTTTCGACCAGATTGTAAATTGCTTGTTGAATTAATGCCCGGTCCGCTTCCAGTGTGATGGGCGGTTGATCCAAACCTTCCTGGGTTAACTGGATGCTCTTTTGCGTGGCCTGCGGCTGGAGTGAGGTTAAGACCTGTTCAATGACATCTTGAATCAACACGCGCTCTATTTGCAGCCCAATTCCGGCCTCAATTCTCCCCAGGTCTAACAAGTTGTTCACCAGGTGTGACATATTCTCAACACCGGTTATGATCTTGCGCGTGTAATTTTTCTGCTGATCATTAAGTTCGCCTACCATTTGCAGCATGGTCACATAACCTCGCATCAGGGTAAGTGGCGAACGCAGATCATGGCTAACAGTAGCAACAAAATCTGACTTTAACGAATCCAGTTCTTTGTAATGGGTGATATCTTGCAGGACACAAACTTTGCCAACTGAACGGCCTTCAGCATTGACCGGACTCACACTGGCATAATACGTACGTCCATTCGCAAGGGTTATCTCTTTGGATGCCAGCATCTCATCCTGATTTTGCAGGATCAGAGCTGCCAAATCTTTATGGGCGACTGCATCCTGGATGGGCCGCCCAGGATCCGGTGACACAATGAATCCTGGAACCTGAAGAGCCGACGCATTGAGCAGCAGAAGGCGATTCTCCTCATCAACCACCAGTACCGGCTCGGGTGTTGAGACCAGAACAGCTTCCAATCGCTGACGTCCAATTTCAGCGGAGGCATACAGACTGGCATTAGATGCCGCGATAGCTGCCTGGCCTGCCAGAGTCCCCAGGAAGCGGATTTCTTCCTCCGTGAAATTCCTGGGTTGTTCATAAGCCACCCAGATTGCTCCCAAATACCGGCTTTCATGGTGCAGAGCCAACGCCACCATCGCTCCCGGCTGGGCAGAACCCGGTTTAAAGACTACCCGGCGCACCCTTGCCGAATTGGTGATCGACATCACTTCCTGTGAACGCATCAAGTCGAAGATTTGAGGGTCAAGATAAGCGTAAGTTTCAGATGCCACCCCGACGCCAAATACTGCCGGGCGTTTTGCCTTAAGATCCTGCACCACATCCGGCTGCAAAACCACGCGGGCTGCCGCTGCCTCGTCTCCAATGGCCGCTTCCAGCACAGGGCGCATTGCATCCCCTGCTTCCAGGTTTGCAGCCACGCCCTGGCTTACACGCAACAGACGGCTCAATTCTTCAAGACGAGCTTTGAGACTGATGCGCATTTGTTCAAAGGCTCGTCCCACCTGCCCAACTTCATCCACCCGGTTAATTTGTAAAGAATGTGCCAGATGCCCCTGAGAAATCAGGGTAGCCTCGTTGGATAAAGTTTGCATGGATTTGGCTACTGACTGTAAACTAACCCGCAGAGCAATGAAAGCTACCCCGGCCAGCACAACCAGGATTACCAATAATGGAATTGCTATCCCAATCGCAATTTCCTGGGCGCGTTCGGCGGGAACGGACAAAACAACGCTCCAGCTTTTACCTTCCATGGTTTGGAAATACACCATCTGACGTGTGCCATATCCGGAAACTTCTTCAAAAAATCGGTTGTCTTCAGGGATATTGCCACGAGTGCGATAATCCGACAGAAGAAAATCAGGTTCTACGCCAAATAAAATCCGGTATTCCTCATCTAGAATATAACCATGCCCCCCTAATGCTTCCATCGTTGCCAGAGCCTGCAGCGTAGGTTGGGTAAAGGGATTAGAGTCAAGGTCCGTCCGCCCAAGCAGCACGCCAATGACTTGATCCTGATCATTCAGAATGGGCGTAACAAAAGACACCTGCACGCTCGTCTTACCCGCTAACTGAGGCACGACAAAAGTAAGAACCCTGACCCCTTTCAACGCCAGGTCAACGCCATTAAATTCTTCGCCCGTGGCCTGAAGCTCGTCTATGGTGGCTTTAGGATAACCGCCAATCGCCTTCCCTTGCGAATCGAATATGAAAAGCTGCTGAAAATAGGTAACGGACAACATGCGCATTTCTAGCTCATCATGAAATTTATCTGGAGCGATCTGCATAAGGTCGGGTTTAGCCAGATTCCGTAATAAATTCTGCCCAACCTCCATAAAATAGGGCAGGCTGCTCGCGGCCAATGTGCCTGTATTCTCGAGACGGGATTGAATCATGTCCCGGGCAGCCTTCCCTGCGACCAGCCAGTCTCCGACCGTCAACGTTAACAACAAGATGAAAACCAGCGGTGCAGTACCAACATAAAACTTTAACTGCAAGCTGGTTTCGAATGGAGAAGGTGCCGGTATTCCTTGCCTGCCCCAAACCGGCGTTCGGGTCAGATATATTATCTCTGCTAACAAACTGGCAATGATCAATTCGCCCGCTCGGGTGAGCATGATCGGCCAGGTTTGCGTGATGGCGTAATCCAGGCGGGCAACAACGGTGCCATTTGCCGCAAAAAATGAGGAAAGCATGTAAATCGGGGCAAAAAATAAACTCAAGAAAATCGCTGCACCGAGAGGATGTCTCAGGAACGAAAAAAACCATGTCCGGTAGCGCTGTCGTACGGCCGCACTAAAAAGAGTCGCCAACCCGGCATATTCAAGCATGGTGAAGAGAATATGGGTGTCAACAAAACCGATTGCCAACCCGGTGAGGGCGCCTACCGCACATGCCCAAATTGGTTCCAGCAAACCCGCCGCCAGAACAAATGGAATTCCCGCCAGTATAAATAAAACCGGCGAATGTGGTTCGACCGGCAGCCCGGGCACGGGCAGTGGATCTCCAAGCGGAACCTGAATGGGAAATAAAACTGCTGCCACCGGCGCAGCGATAAGCAGCCCTGCAATCACCAACCAACGCAGCCTCAGCCGGCTTGTCCCAACCTCCCATACCTGCCGGTTGAGAAAAACAACCAAACCAAACAGGATTAACCAACCCAATCCGCCAAGCAAATTGTAAGGCGGATCGATATATAAAAATGATAATGATGTTGGCAAGGGACCAGGCATATTGATCCACCGTCAAGGAATAAAAGGATTATAGCATACGGTCAGGAAAGCGCCTCAGCTGCTTAACTTGAAGCAGCTCTCAGGGGAAGCAGCACATCGACCGTGGTTCCCCTGGCGATCTGGCTGGAAATTTGGAAGGAACCACCGTAAAGAAACGTAAGGCGTTTGGCCAGGACCAGCCCCAAACCCAATCCGTTTTTCTCGCGCAGCTGCCAATCAAACGGATTGAATCCATCTAACGCTCGGATTTGTTCAGGTGTCATCCCTCGCCCCTCGTCCATAAACCGCAGCCGGTAAGTTCTCTTTCCCGGAAGCAGTTCTCCTTCAATACAAAGCGGGGTCCCATTGTGCGAGAATTTCAAACTGTTATCGACAATTTCTTCAACGATTTTGACCAGGTGAGCTTCATATACATTTAATTCAACCGGTTGAAGTTCGAATTCAATATCAAGAAGCCGTCCAGACTGACGGGATTTTTCTTTTGCAATCGCTTCCACCACCGAAACCACATTAATTGCTGGCGATTGGAGGTAGCGTTCACCTTTTTTAGCATCAGTCACGATCGCATCCAACTCAGAATACAACAAATAATTCTGGATCAGACTCAACAAATGTTGTGCTGAATGATGGATGTCTTGAGATATTACCCGAATTTCTTCTTTGGAAAAGTTATCGACACCTTCGTGGAGCAGTTCTGAATAACTGAGTGTCACACTGAGCGGGGTCAGCAGTTCATGTGGAAAGTATGCCGAAAGATTCTTCTGCAAATCGACCAGTTTTTTTCGAGCAAGGGTTTCCAACTTTTGTATTTTTCCCAGCCGAACGGAAATCGACTGAAGCAGTTCAGTGCGGGTAAAGGGCTTGGTTATATAATCGTCTGCGCCCAGACCCATTCCTTTCCGTAAATCATCCCTCCCAATCTTAGCCGTTAAAAACAAGAAAGGGATACTGGCAAGCCTGACATCCTGATTGATCTTTGCTAATACGCCGTATCCATCAAGTTTCGGCATCAAGATATCACAAATGATCAAATCTGGGATTTGCGTCCAAATTTGGACAACCCCCTCCTCTCCATCACCCGCACCAACCACTTCATATCCTTCTTCACTTAACAGCTCGATAATGTTTTCACGAACCGCATCTTCATCTTCAATTACCAGAATCTTGCTCATCCACCCCTCCGATGTTTTCGTTCTCCAAGGCTGCCGGCAGATACGGCAGTCGAAGGTCTACTTCTGTTCCTACATCTTCCTCGCTTTTGATCTCAAAGCTTCCTTGTATCGCATTCATGGATCGTTTGACAAATGCCAGACCTAATCCGGTCCCGGGAATTCGGGATACGTTCTTGGCCCGGAAAAAGGCCGTGCCTACCACACCCAGGTCTTGCTGCGATATTCCCATGCCCTGATCTTTAATCCGGATATGAATGCGATCCCCTTCTAACCACAGGCCTAATTCTATCGAAGTTCCCTCGGCAGAATACTTCATGGCATTATTCAGCAAATTCTCCAGCGAATAAACCATCAAATGCTCATCAATCCAGCAAACGAGGGAGTCGTTATGTCCCGTAAATTGGATTTGGTGGCGTCCTTGATCCGCAACCTGGAAAGATTTAACAATACTGTTGCACAGCATAACCAGATCCACCGGTTGAAAATTAATCCGGTCCTCAGCTGCATCTGCCCGGCTGAGTTCAAGAATTTCCTGCATCATCTCATTTATCCGCTTCGCCGATATGATAATTTTCTGTTGATGTTTCGAACGTCTTTCACTCGCCCAATGATCTCCGTATTCTTCCAGCATTTCCGCTGAAGAAAGAATGGTGCTGAGCGGTGTGCCGAATTGGTGCGTGATCATCGAAATAAAATTAACCTGCAATTCATTGAGTTCTTTTTCCTTCTGCAAGGCATTCTTTAATTCGTTCTCAACCTGTTTGCGAGCCGTAATATCACGCGATATTCCTAAAGCGGCATTAACAGCGCCGTCTTTGCCGTGAATTGGCACCAATCGCGTACCAAACCATGTCAATGAGTCCGGTAAGGAAACACTCTCATCAAGATAATATACCTGGTCCTCTGTAAAAACGTTTTCCAAGATTTCTTTTTGATATTTTTCTTGATCAAGTGTAAAAAATTCCTGCCGAGGTTTGCCAATCATTTCTTCAGGCTGCAGACCGAACAGTTTGGCACCATAGCTGTTTACATAACTGATCGTTCCATCTTTGGCTAAGACCGAGATAATATCATGTGAAGACTCGGCTAACGATCGATACATCTCTTCCCGTTCCCTGATTTCGTGCTCATATTCTTTTTGTGCAGTAATATCCTGTAAAGAAAAATGAATTTCAACCGGATTTTCATTCTCATCCCGGATTAAAGTGGCCACATGCAGTACGTTTCGATACACCCCATCGGCCCTGCGAAGTAGAAATTCGTGGGTGACTGATTTCGAATGTTCAAGCGCGCGGATGATCTCCGGTGCCATCTGTAAATGATCCGGATGGACTATTTGTTGCCAACGAAAAGGCGTATTTACCATTTCGTCAGGACGATACCCGAAGATCGTTTCAATATTTTCGCTGATATATGTGATCGTATAGGGTTCAAAGGGGAGTGTCGATACAATCACCACCGGATTGATACGCATCAGTTCAGTTAACCTATGCTGCAAGATCGGTTCTGGTTGAACCTGGCGTTCCAAAGCAGCGGATCGGTCTATGACCGGCTGCTCCAAATCATCATTGGATTTTAGAATTTCTTGTATTTGTGCTTTTTGTTCAGGAACATCCAGCAAAGTGGCTATTACACAGGTTTCACCGGCCAAAGCAATCGAGACCATATAGGCGATCCTGACAAATTCACGCCCCGATTTGTCGTGAATTATTAATTCACATTGAACGGGTTCTTTCGCAAAATCGGTCATAAGTTGACTTAAACAAAATGCCGGATCATCGAACACTATAATGCCTGAATTGATCAGATTGACTCCGATCAGTTCCTGGCGGGAGTAACCCGTAAATTTTTCAAAGATCGGATTGACATCAAGGATCTGGCTGTCCGCAACTCTGGCAATCAGGATGGGCACCGGGCTGGAATGAAATAAAGAGGCGAACCTTTTTTCACTCTCGCGCAAAGCCTTCTCTTCTTGGTTTCGTTCGGTGACATCAATGCCAGTGGCAAGGATATACTGAACCTGACCATCTTTGCCTTTCAATGCCGAATCAGACCATTCAATATATATTAAGTTCCCATTTTTTGTGACCCAATGATTTTGAAGGTATTGACGCTGTTCATCTTTTACTAAATGCTCGAAGGCACGCTCAAAATCCGGTAGTTCGTCTTGTAAAAGAAAATGATTGAACGGAATTCCTCGAACATCAGCCTGTGTGTACCCGGTCAGCTGTTCGCAGGTCCGGTTAATACGCAATATGTGACCTTCAACATCTAACACAACGATTAACGCCCCTACCGTGTCCAATAATGCTGTAGAAAAACTTGCCTCATCAAAGAAAAAATCGGGCATATCGTTCCTATTTAAGGCAGGTTTTGACCGATTTTCTACCCCTCAGCATAAACCAGGCCCAATACCTTTAACAATACCTGTTCGATGGTTAAACCATCGGTCTCCACCCAGACTGCATCTTCAGCTGCCTTCAATGGCGCAATCGCCCGGGTAGAGTCAATTTTATCTCGCCGGCGCATGGCCGCCAGAATATCTTCATAATTCAAACGATCGCCCCGCTGAGAATTTTCTTCGTAGCGCCGCCGGGCTCGTTCTTCAACGGAAGCATCCAGGAATATTTTTAATTCAGCTTCAGGTAAGACGACAGTTCCAATATCGCGCCCTACCATAACAACTTTACCCCGCTGTCCAATCTTGCGTTGTTGGAGGGTCATGGCTTTACGCACTTCTGGATAGGCTGATACCTGCGAAACATTAGCCTCAACCTCAGGTTTGCGGATATCCCAGGTAACATCCCGTCCATCCACCAGTACATCACATGTCCGCCCATCCGTCACACTGCTCGGACGAACATCTATCTCTATGGCATGGGCTAATTCCGAGACCAACGCTTCATCATCCACGGAATGGAGCTTGTCTATGGCTGCCAGGGTGACAGCCCGGTACATTACTCCCGTGTCAAAGAAAAGATAGCCCAATTCTCGCGCCATCACTTCGGCGACGGTCGATTTTCCAGAGGCAGCAGGCCCGTCGATAGCAATTATTTGTGGCAGTGGCATAATGTCCAACATTCTCCTGGTAATCATTTTACTCCTAGGGCCCGGCTGTGGTAGTAGAAGCCCCTGGAAATAAATCGCTTCGCAGCCATAAGATGATATCCTGGGCGGATTCCAATCCGGATTGCTGCGGCAGGCCTCGGTAAAATACCCAGCGCAACCATTCTTTCGGACTCAATAAACTCCAATTAACTTTTTGGCCCCAGGCCAGTGCCTGACCTGTATAGGGGGATGCCAGACCAAGATTTCCCCCCTGTGTTTCGGGGGTAATGACGACCCCTGGCTGGATTCCTTGCGGCAGCTGGTCGATAAAATCAACATTGGCATAATTCCGCAATCCCCAACGCAGGGAAGGCGTGTCAATGCCGCTCACGACCAGGTCCAACCAATTCCTACGACCAGTATTCCATTCGGAAACATCTCCTAACACTTTCAACGTTAATGCCTGTTCTTTCGGATAAATACCCGCGACCCATAATTCCATGTCCGGGTGTCTTCCCAGACCTGCCCCGGCCCAGGTGGTCGACATCGTGTAAATCAACAAGAAAATGGTCAAACCAAAGACAGCTCCTGTGGAAGCAACTTTCCAGGACCATCCCCAAATCACCAGAACAAAACTCGCCACAAGCAAGAACACGCCGCCCAACATCCCACCCAGGCGTAAAGTTTCATCAAACAGGGGCGTCTCACCAATTAAACCAGAAAAATTGATCCCAAGTGAGACGAATAATACCACCACCAGCCCGGCGTAACCCAGTGCCGGCAGCTTAATTTCAGCCGGAAAGTGGAGGCGCGCAGCCTGGCGAGCTGCCAACGCCAGAAATGGAACTGCCGCCCAGGCTATGTCCACCGGATGACGATCCGGATAGAGAAGAGCCAACACCATAAGAAATCCCCACAGCCAGCTTAACGCGATATCCGTTGGATCCTTCTCGCGCAAGCCAGTGACAATTCGAGAGATTCCAAAAATGAATGCCAGCGGCGATAACCCAACCCATGCCACCAGCAGGGGAAGGATCGGCCCAGCCGCAGTGGTCGTCCAACCCTGAAAATATACAACCAGACTGTTTGCCAGGCTGCTTAATCCGCTCGGAAGAAGACCAAACAAAGTACCCACGAAAACAACCGTACCACCCAGGCCAAACCAAAAATTTCGCCAGGTAATAGTTTCAATATCCGGGTTTTCAACGGGTGGTGCCGCGGTCAATCGGAATGCACTCCAACCCAGGGCAACCGCCAGCAAGGCATTCCATATCGTTGGACCGCCAAATAGCGCAAATCCGGCTGCGATCCCTGCCCAGAGTAAATTTCGCCTCAGGAGAAAAACAATGGCAAATGCAAGCCCGGTGATCGCCAGTATTCGCCCATCTGCCTGGCGTGAAGCAGCCACCAGGGAAGGCTCTATCGCCAGAGCAAAAGCCATCACCAGAGCCGCTTTTTGACCCAACCGTTCGCGTCCCAGATATGGAACCAATACCAGCAGCGTACCCAACACGGCGGGCCAAAAACGGGCCAGAAACTCACTGGATCCGAAAAGAAAAAAACTGGCCGCAGTCAGCAAAACATATCCGGGTTGGCCACCACTGACCACATGGCCTGGCTGGAAGGCTGAAACTGCCTGCAGGGCCGCACCTGCCTCTTGATCGCTCAAAGGGGTACTACCGAGTCCAATGAAACGCAAACCGACGGCCAGTACGATCACCAGACCATAGAAAAAGTGCTCTGTGGATAGTTTGCCCGATTTCATATGATTAATGCAGCTCCTTCACAAGTGACTGGCCGAGGATACTGACCTCATAAATCGTCACCCCGCTGTTCTGGAATGCGATTTGTAAATTTTGAGAAAATTTTTGTTCGTCCAATGCGCGCAGGCCATTCTTTTCATCGGCTTGATAGGTACTGCGTTCCAGGTTTCCCACAACGATATAGCGGATCTGGTAGCGCTCCAGGATGGCCTGTGCTTCACTCCAATCGCGGGTGCGGTATAACGTGCTGATATCTTCCTGGCGTGACCCAATTTCCAAACCGCCGCCCCGCCACTGGGCCTCATGTCCGGGCCAACCTAACACGGTTGGCAGGCCAGACTGGGTTGCCATACGCGCCGCCGGGCCATAGCTGCCGCCGACTGCCTCCGCGATTACCCCGTATGGCGCGGCAGACAACCACTGCATCGCGTCCCATTCATTCAGATCATACAATGCCAGATTGGCGTTCCCATCCAGAGTCCAATCCTTGACTTGTTGGAAATTAACCCGGTCGCTGATCCCAAAATATGGGTAAATCAACGACAGAAAAATTACCAGCAGCACGGCGGTCTTTCCAACCCACGCGAAAATACCGCGCAGTTCAGTCAAGACCAAGGTACTGGCAAAAGCGGCGGCCAGACCCCACAACATCCAGGTTTGAAAATAGAATTTAAAAATTGTATTCATCCGCGTGCCAAATTGGTCGCGCAGATACACAAATTCAGGCGCAAGGGTCAGCCCCACTCCCATCAAAACCAGCAGTAAAACAAATCCATTGGGGTCACCGGTCTGCCTGGCAACCTCAAGCTGGTTCTCACCATCAGACTCTTCAACCGCAAGTTGATTCTTACCATCATACTCTTCAACTGCAATTTGATTCTTATCATCAGACTCTTCAACCTCAACCAGGCTCTCACCCTCAGAAATTTTTCTGAGACTCGCAAGCAGGCTCCAGGTAAGAGCCAGGACCAGCAGCAGGGTAATCCAGGTTCCTGGCATTTCTAAGCGGCGAATCAGCGCTTCTCCAAAAATCTGACCGGCAAACGAGCCGCCTTGTAAACCGGTGAATAATGAGCCCCAACTAACCAGCTTGGCGGCAAGGCTGGTAATGAAATTTCCTTCTCCCAAAGATGAAGCCAGGTTGCCCAGCATTGACAGGTTTAACCCCAAAAGGCCCAGCAAGAACGATCCGACCCACAAAACTCCTACGATGATCGCGGCAAACACGAAGCCGGTACGGAAAACAAAGCGTGTGCCCAAATTTCTGCGCAGCCACAGCAACCAGATCACCAGGGGTGTGAGCAAGCACCCAAACATGATCCAAAAATTCACCCCACGGGTAAAGAAAACCATGCTGGGCAGAACTCCGCCAGCTTGCGATGAAAAGCCAACATAAAAGGGGATGTACAGGACAAACCCGGCAATTCCCAGCAGGATTCCCATCTGGATAAAGTCTATGAATCGCTTGCGCCACTGCCAGCCAATTTGTTGGACGCGCACGAGCGTAAAGACTGCGCTGAAAAGGGCCACATAGATTGGAAAGTCCCAGGTGTTGAAAAAGCCAAGCGCGCCAATCGCCAGGGATGTGACCCAGAAGTCGCCCTGTTTTACCCAGGCCCACATATTCCAAGATGCTAGCGATTCTTGCGCACCGCGCAAGTAGAGATTTAACGCCAGGGCAACCACCAGCATCACAAAAGGCATCGCCAGCACGTGCGGGTGCAGGTCCGCCAGGTAATACGAAAAGAAAGGGAACTCGTCAATGACTTCGATCGGCCCGCTGCGCCCGGGGATGGGCACGATATAGGATGAGAGAGGAAATCCCGGGATCGCCTGTTCGACGTTGGTTTGCAGGTTGTAATCCTGGATGACGCGCGAGGCACGCCACCACCAGATCCCGGCCGGCCGGTTCGGGCTCCATTGATAAGGCTCGCTGGGCGGTTGGTTCAATTCCAGAACACCCAGCCACGACCAGAAAGTGGACTGTTGGCCAAGGCCGTTATCATGCCAGAAGAAATCCTTCGCATGCAGCACTTCAAAACCACCCTCAAGGTTGCTTACCAGCAGGATAAACAAAGGCGCCAACAATGCCCATCCCTGAGAGAATAATCCGCTTTTGCCTTGTGCCTGTCTGCGCTGCGACCACCAGGCAAGCAGAGAATTCATAATGCCGTACGCGCCCAGTGCGGTCAGGGCATACACCAGCGAGATCATCAGGTTGAATGAAATCCCGGCCACCACGCCGGTCAACCTTGAGAGCATCGCCACCAGCACATAGCCAAAATAATAATAAGAAATCGAATAACCTGAGAGCCATGGATCAGCCGGCGGAAAAGATGGCGACCGTAAAATCGAATTGATGAAGGCCAGCTCCATTGGCTTTTCAGTGCCAGAGATCTGGGGGTTGTTCATGCGCATTACTGCCATGAATATGAAGGCAATGATAAAAAGGATTTCGCTGATGATCACCAGGCGCACCCGGGTGCGCAGCCAGGCAAAGATATTGCGCCAGCTTTGGAAGCCGCCGCCCACCCAGAAGCTTAATAAACCCAGCAACACCAGCGCGATCAGCACCCCGCCAATATCATTCTGCAAAATATGCAGCGATGACAGGATCCAGAAAATGAATCCCCAAATCAAAAGACCCAGGGTACGCGTAAAGGTGTAGCCGCGATCGCTTAAAAACGGAAGGAACCGGTAAACAACCGGTAAAGCGATCAAGCCTATGATAGAAATGACCAGATACCAGAGAATAAGATCTAGCATGTCAGGTAACCCTATTGTAGCACCTCATAGATTACAGTCTGGCCCTCACGGTAAATTTCTTTCCAATACTTGCCATTCCATTGATCGAACTTCGCCAATCCTTCCTCCGGATAATAGGCCCGTTCCAACTGTCCCACGATGATATATCTGACCTTGTACTCTCTCAGGAAATCCAAAGTAAACGATTCGGAGCTGGTCGAATAAAACGTGCCAATCTGATCGATCCGGTCCGTAACCCACTCGGAAGGCGTTAAAGCGCGCTGCTGGCGCTGGTGCCAGTTCCACCCCACCACACCCGGCAGACCGGTATAAATTGTAAAGCGGGTTCCCCAGCGGTATTCGGGGGTGTTCGCTTCGACAATCACCGGAGAGCCCTTAACATTATCTTGCATCCACCGGATGGCCCGGTAATCTTCAGAGAGATCCATATCCGTATTCTGATCGGAATAATGCGAATAGGCCATATAGGCCATGCCATCCAATGTGTGGGGCGCATTCGCCGCCATGCGGTCTTCAATCTTGGCCTGTCCGGCGAGCAGCGGGAATAAAGCCGCGCAGCCGATCAGGGTCACCGCCGCAGCCTGCCAGGCGCTGCTCCAATTGGAACGCCAGCGATTAATCGCGGGCAGCAGCCAGATTAATGCCGCCGCAGCACTCAGCGAAAATAATGTCCAGGCCTGCATGTAAAACTTAAAAACGGTGTTCATCCGGCCCAGGTCGCCGCGCAAAACGATCAATTCCACTGCCAGGGTCAATGCCAGGGCCGTACCGGTCATAAAAAGCACGGCTCTTTTCGCGTCAGATTGACCAGGCCGGAAAATCAATATCAACGCCCAGACGCCTAGAACGAGCGGTATCCAGGCAATCTGAATCTTATTGAGCGTCAGGTAAACCACCGCCCCAAACAGACCAACCACAACCGTGACAATTACAGCCACAAATGGGCGCAGTTTATTCAGTGCGGACAACGGGGTCCTGGCCATCCAATCGATCGATTCCCACACCATCCAGGAGGCGATCACAAACAAGAATACGCCCCAATGCAGCCGGTAGGCCCACATCGGGGTATGATCCCCTGTCCAGGCCTCGATCGAGTTATACGCCTGACCGAACCAATCCGCAAAGGGTTGATAGAAAATGAATGAAAGGCCGACCAGCAGTAGTATAGAAGGCAGGGCTACCGTCGCAAATTTCAGAATCCGGCGCACCCAGCTTGAACTGGTGATTTTCTTTTCGGCCTCTTCTTCTGCATCCATCTCGGCAAAAAACCGGTAGATATTGTCTGCCAGGCGTAAAACACGCTGCGGCGCCGGGCTATATCTCAACGCCGTATACAGGACCGCAAGCGCGCCCAAAACCATATAGACCGGCATATCCCAGGTATTTGTCGGCCGCAAGGCCCCGATCGCCAAGCCACCCAGCACAAATGTTGCCCCAAACTGCATCCATGCCCAGGCCTCACTACGACCGACAACCCCCCATACCCAACGTCCGCGCAGGATATTTAAACTCCAGGCGACCGAGAGGATGGTCACCGGTAGGGCAATCATATGGGCATGCAAATCTGCATAAAGGAAGGTGAAGAAGGGAAATTCGGTAATCGGTTCACCCGGGATCGCCCGGCTGGGGTTCCAATACCACTCGCCGATATTATAAGGTAAGGGTATCCCCTTAAAATAGTTGAGCAGGCCCTGGAAGGTCCACCCCATGCGCGTGAAGAAATCCGCTTTCTCCATCACATCCCGAGAAACGACCGTCAGTTGAAATCCTTCCCAGATCATATTAATCGTTCCCAGGTTGCCCAGGATTAACAATCCCACGGCTGCCGCCAATCCAGCCAATAATGGCGTGCGTTCTATGCCTTTGCCGTTTGCACCTGACTCCTCGCGATCTTCATCCATGGGGTTGCGGCTGAGCAGGTTCCAACCCACCGAAAAAGCGCCCAGCGCGACCATGGCAAACAGTGTTGGCAGGACCAGGTTATAAGCCACCGCCGGGATGATCCCCAAAGCTTTGATCAACACACCGACCAGGACAAAGCCATAATAATAATAATTGATATACCCACCCGCAAACCAGGGATCATATGGCGGGAAGCTGGTGCTCTTAATCACCGCGTTCAGGTAGGAGAAATCCATCGGCTTTTCCCCACCTTTGGCCGGGTGCCATAAATCCGGGTTTCCCAGGCGAATCAACAGATCCAGAACAAAAAATGCCAGGAACAGCCCTTCGATCATCAGGTAATATTTCGGTTGGGACTTGATCTCATTGACAATTTGCGTGCGTTGGATGAGGAAAAGAACCAGGTTGAGTACCAGCAAGCCCGCCAGCACCAGCCAGATCACGGTCCGCGTGAAAGGCAGCCCGTTGGAACTGCCAAACCACACCAGGAAGGCCAGTAAGATCATCCCGATCAGGCGAGCCAGCGGATACCCCCGATCCGATAAACCGCCCGACGCCAGACGGACAAACGGGTACACCAGACAACCCAATAAGAATATAAACAGGTACCAGATGACGGCCCCAACAGCCGGCCAACGATTGAGGATCGACTCGCGGTCGAACAATTCTGACCAGGTACCACCTTCCTGCTGCTGGCCTAATTTTTCACTGGGAAGCATTAAGTTCCCTGGCACGCCGGCTTGTCGCGGGGTAACCTGAACGACCTTGCTCAGATCCACTGCTCCCAGAAGGTTGCGCACGTTCTGTGAGGAATAATCCGCCCGCTTTTGGAAGATCATCACTTTCGGATGATCGTAAACAGTGAAAGCCTCTTCGGCGAACTGGGTGTTGAACTGCCAACCACCCAAAGCAGGTTCAGATTGAGACACTTTTACCAGGTCAAAACCCAATTTTCCCTGGAACATGCCCACCTGGGCGATGCTGTAGCAATCAATGATCGATTGGTCCGCAGGACAGCCCATTAAATCCCGGTAGTATTCCGTGGTGAGTGGGTACCTTTCCTGGACACGGGTAGTGGTACCCCATTGGCGATTTGAAGAAATAAAGATGTAATCTGCCTGATCCAGGATGGTCGTGAAGCGCTCCAACTTGGCGGCATCATCGTTCCAATACATCTCAAAGTTCAGGTCACCCTGGTAAAAACCACTGTAACCATCCATTCCGTCGACACGTAAGGGCAAACCGTCATCCCAACTGGATTCATTGGCCGGGGCGCTCCCGCGCAGTGCCACCGCTCCTTGATCTGTGGTTAGCTGCAGGAAATAGGTTTGAGTTTGCCGGACGGGCAAAGGCGGGTCGAAAGTGAACTGTACCTGGCTGCCGCGCGGGTCGTTCGCCGGGAATAAATCCGTAGTGACCTGAGCCGCCGCCAGAACCTGACCGCTTAGGGAATCGGTGATGGTAGCCGTCAGTGTATCCGTACCACCCGTCGACGGGACCTGCTGGGCGGCCCTCGCCAGGAGGACGCCAGTTAAAATGCCGCTATTCCGAGCAGTAAAAGGCGTCAGGAAGGGGGCATCGGGGCGGATCAGGTGGACAGGCGCAGGCAGTGATAAATTTCGCTCTCCGTCCAACAAATCGAGCTGAAGCTGGCCTTGTATTTGGATGGGGGCTGTGGAATTGATCGCTTCGATGGTCAGCACGTAGCCAACCCCAGGGTTAATGTCTACCGGCGGGTCAAACTGGATCACCGGTACAGACATCCCCGGCGAAATGTCGATAATCTTATTGACATTAGCCACTAAAACAGCACCGCTCTCGATCAAGGTCACACTGACTGGCGTCTGATTAGGCGCTGCTGACTGGGAAACCTTTAAGGGCAGCGCCAACTGGCTCAACTGACCCGGATATTGCGAAAAAAACGATGCAGAAAACGGTTTTCCAGGCTGAATCACCGGATTTTGAGGACCGAGTTTGATCGGATGATAATTTTCAGACACCTTCAATTGCAGACCGTCTGTCAGGATCAGCATGCTGTTTTCGCCGGAAAGATCGATCTTCAGCGTATAGCGCTGGCCCTTTTTTAACATTGCCAGATGGTCGAAGGAAATTTCCGCCGGTTGGTCCTGCATGTTGGATTGAAACGCCAGGGTTCCGCCGGCAATCATCTGATCCCCCTCATCAAGACTGTTAAGCACAACCTGCAGCTGCACCTGGCCGGCCGTCCCAACCGATAGGCTGAATTTATTGAGCTGGACCGCGGATACAGCCCCATCTTCCTGGGATGTGAAAGGCAATTCAACGCCATTATCGGGCCGGACCACGGCATCAGTTGGATAGCTCAGCGGCAGACTGCTCGCCTCACCCTGATCTGAATGCATTTGCAGGTTGATCGGAGCAGGGACATTCTGATAAATCCAGCGCGATGCCTCCACCCGGGTGATTGGACGGGTATAAATCCGCGTGAAAGCAAATGCCCAGGCAAACGTGGCGGCTAACGTACCCACCGCCAGCGCGATCGAAACAATCTTCCCCCAGGGAACCACAGAGATTTTGTTCGTTATAGCGTCCATCCATCTCATCCGTGATCCCCACAATTCCTGCAGCAGCCAGGCCGCCATGATCATGATAAGTGGATAGATGGGAAGTTCATAACGCATCGTTCGCGTGAAGCTCAGACCTTGCCATAAGAAGTAAGCCACCGTCCAAAACCACAGCAAGCCATATTCTCGCCAGCGCCCGCGGAGGATTCGCCACCCCATCCAGAACAGCCCGATCGTTGCCAGCAGTCCTAAAGGCAGCCCCAACCCCCACTCAACCATATTGGTCCAGGCAAAGCTTGCGGGACGGCGTGCCCACTGCAGTTCAGGTGGAGAATCACTGTTCCCATTGGATTGGACCAGCAGTCCTTTAATGTTATCGATCCATTTCTGGTTGGGTGCGATTCCCAGAATACCTGGACCCTGGAAGGCATACGGCTGACCGATGCGGAAAATGAGAAACGCGACGAATCCCGCCAATACCAGATTACGCGCGATCACCGGCCACTGTCGGATGCGCCCGCCCGGTGAAAGACGCGACCAGGCAACCGCCGCGGCGCCTGGCAGCAAGACCGCCATTGGGGCGATATTGATCTTCGATGCCAGCGCCAGGCCGTAAAAAAGGCCAAAAAGAAGGTAAGGGATGGAGGACTTCCCATCCCTTGTAATCCAATCCCAGCCTTTTTGCGGTGTTTCCGATTCATCAGGGTCGTTCAAAGATCTGGATTTAAGGATCACAACCGCAAAACATAACGCCGCCAGGGCAAATGTGTTGGCAAAGGTATCTACGGCAAAAAAATGAGATAGTTGGATCGGTAAAACGGCGAAGGCATAGAAACCGGCGGAAATCACGCTGAGCCAACGCCGTCTAAACAGGCCCTGAGCCGCCAAATACACCAGGACCACTGCCAGAAGATCTGCTACCCCTGAAGCAGCCCTCCCTACCAGAAACACCTGGTCGTACCCGGTCTGGCCCAACGCCTGAGCGACATAACGAACGATAAAAATGGGCACAGTCCCGTAAACAAAAAAGCCGTAACCCACATTGTTTGGGTTCAGGGTCGATTGATCCGTGTTGAAATAGTCACCCAGGCTTTTAACCGGTGTAAGTGAGGCTTCGACCATCGTCAAAAAGCGTTCGTCCGGGTGCAAATGCTGGCTTTCATCCCAATTCAATCCAATAAAACGAAAATATGCGCCCGCTACCAATATTAGAATCAGGACAATCCAGCCCAAGAAAGCCAGACCGCCTTGATTTCTTTTTGCATTTTCTGGAATACCGCTGCTTACTGCCATAAAATCCTTCATCAGGTCAGGGCGCTCATTGAGGCATGACCATAAACACGACGAAATCTTTTCCTTCGTAATCTCCAGGTATCAGCTGCGAATATCCCGAAGGATAAATATTTTTTAGTTCTTCTGCGGTAACCACATCTTCTGGTTTATATATGAACAACTTTGGCCCCTGTATTTCCCTGGTCGCAGGCAGCTGATTTTGCTGGATGGCATAATCTTTGTCCGGATAACCGGCGTTGATTCCGACCAGGCGGGTATCGACCCAATATGGATAGGGGATAACAAAAGCCGAATCACGGGTACCGATGGTCGTGGCGAATTCTTTCACGACGGTCCCTATTTGAGAAGTATTCCACACGCCCATCATATATTGATTTTCGTAACGGTTAAACACCAGATCGTAGTTTTGAGACACGATGCGCACGAACATCCCACTTCCGACCAGAAGCGCCAACGCCAACCCCAATTTTGAGCCAGTCGGGCCTTTGATCGCCCTCAAAACGCCCTCCATCCCAATCGCAGCCAGAATGAATACCGGGATAATCGCGGCCCCGCTGCGGTTGAGCGACGGATTCTCGTTCGGAAAAGCCAGGGATAAGATCGAAGGCAGCATCAACAGGGGGACCAAAGCCAGCAGGAAAAGGTCAATCCAGTGTCTTTTACGGATATACCGGATCAGAACCATTAAGCTACCCAGGAAATATAAAACGGCGGTAACCATATCCAGCGCCGGACGTCCGGTAATCGAGGTGACCCAGGTTTCACCATCATCCCAGAAGGGCATCACCCAGGATTTTCCCAGGTTTTCAAAGAAGATTTGAACCGGCGGTGCTGGATAATCACGCTCGGACGTACCCAGGCGCGAAATCGCCCTTAAGCCAAAATTGTCCATATTCATCGGCTCTTCCAGGGCATAGCGCGCCAGGGGTAAAAACAGCACCAGAGCGATGAGCCCGGTAATCATGAATGCTCCCAACGCCTGGCTGCGCTTCCCTCTGGACTGGCGATGGAGAAGATAAAGCAGGAAGAGAATGATTAATACAAAGGGAATGATCCGAAAAGGTGTGTAGCCGTGAAGGCCAATCCCCACGGCAATCCCGGACCAGATAAAATCATTCCGGTTCTGACGGCGCAGTCCGCGGATAAAATAATATAAGGCCGGGGCAGCAAATAAAGGATAAAACGGGAAACGCAGGCCGACCCGGGCGATGATATTGGGCCAATAGGCAACCGCAACCAGGCTGACAGCGAAGAAGCCCACCCTTCTGCCACCGATTTCCTTTCCCAAAAGATAAATGTAAGGTAAAGTCAAAAAACCGGCCGTCGCCGTCCCTAATTTCAAGCTTATATACGAAAGACCGGTACCGAGCCAGGTGGCGATGGCCGCAGTCAGATAAAACTGGATTGCTTCACGACCGGTGTTGCGCGGAAAAAAAATGGAATGTTTACCGTTTAATACATCCCAGACATCCAGCAGTTTTTCGGCGTGGTCGCTGAACATTTCCCCCGGCACACTGCTCAGACGGTAAAAGCGGAAAAACAATGCCAAACCGGTCAGCAGCACGGCGATAATGATAATCCCCCAGGTTTGGGTCGGTCTGGATCGAATGAACTTTAACCACGGCTGCCTGGTGCTTTCCCAAACGGTCGCAAAGCTGAACTTCTGAGATGAATAATATACACCCAGGATGACATAACCCACCGCCACCAGTCCAATGATGATATTGGTCGCGGTAAAACGATTATTTGAAAACATAAAAAATGCCAGGACGGAAAAGAGCCCACCCAGCAGTAAGATCAGCCCATGCACAGTGGTCGGCATAGGACCGGCTGCATCTTCGGGCAGCTCCGGAATTTGCCATTCCTTTCGGAAGATCGCGGCAATCAAAGCCACGGCGGCCAGTCCATAAAATGTGATTCCCAGACCAGCCGAACGGTTGGTCATCTCAAATCCTGATTGGGCAAATAAGCCCAGGAAGAGCGCCAGAAACGAGAACCAGGGCAAGCGGTAAGGCTGGTGGAATCGAGATAGCTTTGGGCCGGCACCTGGCTGGGTGGAAATTACCACCCGTTCTTCATTCTCTATCGTGGGCGCGACTTCACCGGCCTGATCGGGCATGGATTCAGGCCGGTCCATCTCTTCCTCGAGGAGCGGTTGATCATCCGGCTCAACAGCAGGCACATCTGCCGGTTCGGTTTTTGGATCAGGCAGCTGAATACGCTGTCCTTTCCAGGGCATTAATAAGGATTTTAGATAATCCAGGACACTAGGTTCTTCCATAAGCAATTAAGTCGTTGTTCACTTGGAATGGATTTTTTTGCGCACCACATAGAACGTATAAGCCCCTTGGGGTTGTTCCCAACTTTCGTTATATGCTGGCTCCACGATCTTGCGGGTTAACGCCAGATTCCAGGGCGTGGGCGCCAGGATCCAACGTTTTAGAATAGCATGGCTGATCCAGGAGGGCAACCCAAAATAGTGCCCCCATTCAAGAATATGCAAAGAACGCGGGGAGAAGTAATGCCACCATTTCTCGATTATAAATCCGGCATTTTCCAGGCGTACTTGCCAGACCTCGGGGCTGTCACAGTGATGATGGCGAGATATGCGGTTAAAAAAACGCCGGTACGCATCCCCCAGAGACCGCAGCCCGACTTTATCCAGCGCATTGGAGATCGATAAATTGGCTAAAAACTGGTGGTTTGGCACACAAAACAGGAATAAACCGTCTGGTTTCATGACGCGGCCGATCTCTTTCACGGTTTCATCCAACCCGGGGATGTGCTCAAGAACCGAATTGCTGACAGCGCTGGCAAATGCACCGTCAGGAAAAGGGAGCCGGTCGCCGAATCCTTGAACCGTCAACCGGTAGCTGCCTCGCTGCCCGGCTTCAAACACCGGCCCGGTCCAGGGGTCGATCCCCACTTCGAGCGGACGATCGAAAGCCACGGAAGCGAAATGACCATCACCGCACCCCATATCCAGTGTGGGTCCTTGCAGTGGATATTCCTGGTAAAACCGGCATTCGACAGCACGCAGCACTGCCCGGAAATACGGCATATCCTTTAACTGCAGCCACAAATAATCTTTTTGGGTCTCTTGAGTTGATGGCGTCATTGAAAGATAAGTTCCGTTTTCGATTTAAGGTTATAAAGATCTGTTAATTTCATCAAACAGCTTTTCATATGCGGCCGCAATGGTATCCGGTTGGTAACGCGTAATAATTGGTCCTGGCGCACGTACATAATCCTGGGGATGGCGCAGGATTTCCAACGCGGCATCCGCCAGAGCATTTGCATCGCCAATGGGAATAATCTTACCCATCTCATGCAGTGCGACCGGTTGGCGCACGCCTGGCAAATCGGATGCGATACTGGGCACGCCATTCATCATGCCTTCAATTTGCACCAAACCAAAAGCTTCGGTGGAATTGAGGCTGGGGAGCACATTCAAATCCAGGTTAGGATAAAAGGCAGCAATTTGTTCAGGATTGAGAGAGCCCAAAAAACGCCAGCTGCCCCTGGCCTGGTAAGCTTCGATTTGCGGGGATAAACGGTGGAAATACTGTTCCTCACCGATTATATTTTGATATGGGCCGGCAAACTGCACCTGGGCCTTTGGAAACGCATCCAGGATGCGCGGCATGGCATTCAACAGCACTTCGACCCCTTTTTCGGAGGCAAAACGGGCTGCCATGCCAATAACGGGCCTGCGAGCGTCGGGATTATTTTTTTGGGCAAATGCCGCCACGGCTTCAGGGGAAATCGACGGTAACTCAACCGGCGGTGGTATGACTTGCAGCTTATCCATATGCCGGCGCAGGAAATTCGAATTTTCGGCGTAATCCTGTGTATAGGTCACAATGCGGTGTGTGGCTAGCGCCGCCAGGTTGTTCATCACTTTCACGGCCAGATTAGCGGTTTGCGCCAGCAATCCAGGAGGCATAAGCAGATCACAATGATAGGTGATCACGGTCGGCTTTTTCAACATTCTTCCACGGAGCGCCACCCCGGCCGCGTCAAATTGGGGCAGATGAAGCTGGATGGCATCGTGTTCTGCGACCAGGCGGTTCGCCAACCACCCAAAGGTGGGCATAATCACACCTTTGGATAATCTGAAAGCCACCGGGGCGCGCACAATCTTAACCCCGGATTGAACCTCGATGGTTGGCAAACCTGGCAGATAACGCGAGGTAAGCACCGTAACCTGGTGCCCGCGTTTTACCATGGCTTTTGCCAGGCGCTCCGCATAAATCGTTAAACCGCTGATATGCGGGCGGTAATAAGTCAGGACGATAAGCAGCTTCATACTAGAAAAGAGATTGGTTTGCTCGAACCCAATCGTATAAACGGACGATCCCTTCCTGAACGCCGACTTTCGGTGTCCATCCTAATTCGCGTCCGGCTTTGCGAATGTCTGAGACGAAGATTTTTTGATCACCCGGTCGCCATGACCCCCGCCCAACCTCGATCTTCCGTTCCAGAAGTTTTTCGAGAATAGGTTCAAATTCAGTCCAGACCGCCAGGGTTTTATCCGGCCCGCCGCCCACGTTATATTCCCTGCCAGCAACCGTGTCTATCCGTTCAATCGCCGCATCATAGGCATCCAGCAGATCATCGACGAACAGCACATCTCGCACCTGTTTGCCGTCACCGTAAATGGTAATCGGCCGGCCAGTGAGTGCGGCAATGACGAACCAGGCTACCCAACCCTGATCCTCGATCCCAAACTGGCGCTGGCCATAAATGCAGGATTGACGAAAAACAACGGTTGGCAGCCCATATATGCGGTGGTAATCCCGCACATATTGGTCTCCTGCACCTTTCGAGCAGCCATATGGAGAGTGAAAATCGAGCGTCTGGGATTCCGGGCAGCCCATCGGTAGATTTTCGTAGGCGTAGCGTCCGGATTGCTCAACGACTGACACTTCTTCCATTTCGCCATAAACTTTGTTCGTGGATGCAAACAAAAAAGCCGGATTGCGTCCTGAGAGGCGCGCAGCTTCGAGCATGTTAAACGTTCCCAGAGCATTAATCTCAAAATCCTCGCGCGGGTTTGTCACAGAGGTTGTGACTGCCACCTGGGCCGCCAGATGAACGATCACATCCGCGTCCCGGGCTGCGTCTTGGGCAACGCGTGCTTCACGTATGTCGCCCGTGATGAGTTTAAAAGACCGGTCGCCATGGGTCCGGCGCAGCCATTCCAGATTCAATCTTGCCCCGGCTCGCGACATATTATCCAGAACACTCACCTGTTCTCCATGCTGTAGTAAACGATTCACATAATTAGAACCGATAAAGCCTGCTCCACCTGTCACAAGAAATTGTTTAGCCATCAATCACTCCATTTTGGTGTTTTTTGTCATGCGAATCTCAGCCCAGAGATTTGAAAGGGATTTTCCTTCACGGGCCAATCCCCAAAATCCAAAGACTGCGGTGATGACAAATTGTATAAAATGCATCAAAAAGGCATACGCCAGAGCTGAAGCATATGCCACTCCCAGGATGGATAGTGCCGCCACCATGGAAGCCTCATAAACGCCCAGTGCAGCCGGGGCAGAAGGAATTGCGACCCCCAGAGCCAGGAGCGAGTTGGCAAACATCGCCCACCAAAACGGAGCATTTGGGGCAATCGCCAGAATGCCGATATAGTAGATCAAGACCCAGATCGTCCAATTAAGCACGACCCAAAAAAGAACCAGAAGAAATCTGCGCGGGTTGGTAAGCGCCTGCAGCCCTTCCAGAAGGGCGTCTACCTGCGGGATAATATACTTTTGTACCAATCGCCAGCGTTGGCCCAAACGGATAGATATCTGGTGTACACGCTCCCGGTAACGCGCCATTAAGAATAAAACGACCAGCATGCTAACGACAACCACCAGGGTGACCGTCGCAACCGGGCGCATCCAATCCTGCCCAAGGGCCAGAGGCAGCGTGGAAAGCACCAGAATTGCCGCCATCACCAGGTCAAAGGCGCGTTCAATCACGATCGTCGAGAGTACGTGAAAAGGGCTGAGCCGGGTCGCTCCTCCCATAAAAACGGCCCGCCCGATCTCACCCATGCGCAGCGGGAAGAGATTGTTGAGCATATAGCCAATATTAATAATGAAAAAAGAGTGTGCGAGCGTTGTTCGTTCTTCTAACAGTGTACGCCATAACGCCGCTCTCACTACCAGGGAGAGTATCGTCAATCCGACGATACCAACCAGGGTGGGCCATTTAAAGGCCTGCCAGGATTGAATGAGATCGGCCCAATTCCACTTTGAAAGGGTTAATAAAATCACCAGTGCAACCAGGCTGATAATCACTCCTGGCAGCCAGCGGCGCGCATCACGCCATAAGGACGACTTTGTAAACGCTGTCATTCTTCCTCCAGGCGCAAAACTGCCATAAAGGCTTCCTGGGGAATTTCAACATTGCCCACCATTTTTAAACGGCGTTTGCCCTTTTTTTGTTTTTCCAATAGTTTCTTTTTCCGGGTAATGTCTCCCCCATAGCATTTCGCCAGGACATCCTTGCGCGTCGCTTTCACCTTGGCGCTGGAGATGATCCGGCCGCCGGCAGAAGCTTGCACCGGGACATCGAAAAGCTGGCGTGGGATCAAATCCTTGAGTTTGGTGACCAGCGTTTGCCCCTTGTGATAGGCGTCTTCGCGGTGAACGATGGATGCCAGCGCATCTACCGGTTCTGCATTGATCAAGACATCCAATCGCACCAGGTTTTCAGGTCGGTATTCTTCAAACTGATAATCCATCGAAGCATAACCCCGAGTGCGGGATTTTAGATTATCAAAGAAATTGACAATTAATTCCGCCAGGGGGATTTCGAAGGAAAGCTGGACGCGGTTGGGCGCCGGGTAATCCTGGGTTTTGTAGATCCCGCGCCGTTTTATTACCAGGTCCATAATCGTTCCGTAAAATTCGGTGGGGGTTATGATCTGCAGGGTCATCCAGGGTTCGCGGATTTCTTTGACCAGCCCCTCATCCGGCAGTTCAACCGGCGAATCCACCAGCATCGTTTCACCGGTCAGCATTTCCACCTCATACTCGACAGATGGAGCGGTCATCAAGATATCCAGATCGTATTCGCGTTCCAGGCGTTCCTGGATGATTTCCATGTGAAACAAGCCCAGAAAACCGCAGCGGAAGCCAAAATTAAGCGCCTGAGATGTCTCCACCTGGTAGCTTAAGGAAGCGTCATTCAATTGAAGTTTTTCCAGGGCTTCCTTGAGATCCTGGTAATCATCATTATCCACCGGGTAAATCCCGGCAAACACCATCGGTTTGGCGTGCATGTAACCAGCGAGCGGCTGGCGGGCAGGCCGATTTGCCAGGGTAACCGTATCGCCAACCCGTGATTCGGCCACCGTTTTTAAACCCGTGGCAAGATAACCCACGTCTCCAGCGGTAAGTTTTGCAACCGGGCGCATATTGGGAGAGAAAACCCCAATTTCCACCGGGCGAGTCTCGATGCCGGTTGCCATCATGCGCAGGGTATCGGTCAACAAAACCGACCCTTCAAAAATACGCACATAGGCGATCACGCCTTTATAGGAGTCATAATGCGAGTCAAAAATCAGGGCACGCAGCGGCAAGTTCGGGTCGCCTTTTGGCGGCGGGATTTTTTGGACGATTTCTTCCAGCAGCGGAGCGACGTTGGTGCCGTCTTTGGCTGAAATGCGCGGGATGCTTTCAGGATCCACCCCCAACAGGCTGTTCAAATCTTCGGCTACAACATCCGGTTGGGCTGAAGGCAGGTCAATCTTGTTGATGATCGGGATGATGACCAGGTCGTGTTCGAGCGCCAGATAAAGGTTGGCCAGGGTCTGTGCTTCAATTCCCTGGGAGGCATCTACTACCAGCAGTGCCCCTTCGCAGGCTGCCAGGGCACGGCTAACTTCATAATTAAAGTCAACATGACCAGGGGTATCGATCAAGTTTAATTCATATGTTTGGCCATCCTTGGCGGTGTAATTCATACGCACTGCCGAGGCTTTGATCGTTACCCCCTTCTCACGCTCCAAATCCATAGCATCCAGCACCTGTTCGGTCGTGTCGCGGTCCGAGATCGTTCCGGTAAGGTGCAGCAAACGATCAGCCAGGGTTGATTTCCCGTGGTCGATGTGGGCAATGATGCAGAAATTTCGAACATGCTCATCCATAGCCTTGAATTTTACCTTAAAACATGACCAAAACAGAAAATGATTTCTGAGGCGCAAACGCGCGGCCAGAAGCAAGTTTTATTTCATTCGAGCCGCTCATTCTCCAGGACTTGCTGGATCATCTCCTCCAGGTCCGTATTTTGTTCTCCCTGCCAGAGGCAAAACACCAGGAACTCAGCGTTGCCCTTCGGCCCTATCAAAGGAGAACGAATCAACCCTTTTACCGCAAAACCCAAATTCTGAGCATGGTTCAACACATCATTAAGCACCTGGTGATGAACTTCAGGATCGCGGATCACCCCTTCGCCTTTGGCGGCGTCCTCGCGGGTCGCCTCAAATTGGGGTTTGATCAACGCCACGACCCGCCCCATCCCATCCTCGAACCAGGATGCCGCCACCGGGAGCAGTGTTTTCAACGAGATAAACGAGGCATCGATTGTCACCAGGCTGACCGGGATCGGAAACCCTTTGACGTTACGGGCGTTGGTGCGCTCCATCACCGTCACCCTTGAGTCGTTGCGCAGCTTCCAGTGCAGTTCCCCATAGCCCACGTCCACCGCAAAGACATGCCCGGCGCCGTGCTGCAGCAGGCAGTCGGTGAAACCGCCCGTAGATGCGCCCACGTCGGCGCATATTTCTCCATGCAGTTCGGTCAGGTCAAAAGCCTCCAGCGCTGCCGCTAATTTTTCTCCCCCGCGGGAGACATAACGCGGTCCGTGGTCTATCGTCAGGTCGGCGTCATTGAATACTTTTGCTGAGGGCTGGTATTCGACTTCCCCATTCACCCGCACCTGCCCGGCCATCACCATGCGCTGAGCCAGGGATCGGCTATCAACCAGCCCCCGCTTGAACAGCAGAACATCCAGGCGCAACTTTTTCATACATAAAATTTTACTTCATGGATGGCCCTTGTGGTATCATAATCTTATGGTAAAGGCCCTCATCAAAACGATGCGTCTTCGTCAATGGACAAAGAACGTATTTGTCCTGGCAGCCCTGGTCTTTGATCTGAAGCTCAGAGAACCTGATGCAATCGCCCGTTCCCTGGCTGGCTTTTTTCTGTTTTGTTTCCTATCAAGCGTGGTTTATATCATCAATGATATTGCCGATTTAAAGGCCGACCGCATCCACCCAACCAAGCGCAACCGGCCGATTGCCTCTGGCAAACTGCCTGTCCCGGTTGCATTAGGAGCGGCGATCATTCTTTTGATCATAACCCTGTCGATTTCTTATTTGTTATCTTGGGGGTTTTTCCTGGTTGCGGCAACTTACTTAGTCATCAACCTGGCATATTCGAACTGGTTGAAGCATATCGTCATCATCGACGTGCTGATCATCGCGGCCGGGTTCGTGCTGCGGGTTGCCGCGGGTGTCAGTCTGATTGCCGTAGAACGCTTTTCACCCTGGTTGTACGTGTGCATGACCTTGCTGGCTTTATACATTGGCTTCGGCAAACGCCGCGCGGAACTGAACCTGTTGACCACAGAAGCCAACTCACACCGCCGGGTGCTTGAGGGATATTCAATTGCATTCCTTGACCAGTTGATTACCATCGTGTCCGGGGCAACAATTATCGCCTACAGCTTATATACCTTTTCGGCCCCTAACATTCCTGAAAACCACACCATGATGCTGACCATCCCATTCGTGGTGTATGCGATATTTCGCTATCTCTACCTGATCCAAATCAAACAGAAAGGCGGAGAACCAGAAGAGATGGCCTTGACCGACCGGCCGCTGCAAGCGACTTTTATTCTTTGGGGGTTAGCAGTCGTAGCCATATTCTACGGGTCTCTTTAAGAGGAAATAATGCCGGCGATCACAGCCACTGCTCCTGGTAAAGCCATCCTGGTAGGAGAACACGCGGTCGTTTACGGCCGTCCGGCCATCGCTGTCCCGGTAACACAGGTTCAGGCCAAAGCAACTGTCATTGCTGAAATTCGCGGCCAACCCGGTGAGATCTGGATCGAGGCACCCGGAATCAATCTCTCGGCCTCTCTCTCGCAGCTTCCGGACACGAATGCCATTGTCCATTTATTCAAGGCAGTCACGAAAGAGTTAAAAATCGCGCGTTTTCCTGCATTAAGGATCACAATCATTTCTACAATTCCTATTGCTGCCGGGCTCGGGTCCGGGGCGGCAGTTGCGGTGGCAGCGATTCGCGCCCTTTCCGCGTTTATCGGCAAACCCCTCGCAGATGAACGCGTTTCCGCACTGGCCTACGAGCAGGAAAAGATCTTTCACGGCACACCCTCGGGGATCGACAACACCGTTATAACCTATGCGCAGCCGATCTTTTTTATGCGTGAGCAGCCCTTTCAACTGCTGCGCCCGGCCGCGCCATTCACCCTGGTGATCGCAGACACTGGTGTTCGCAGCCCAACCAGGGTTGCGATATCAGGTGTACGGGATCGCAGACAGGCAGAACCAGAAAAGTATGATGCCCTGTTTGACCAGATGGCCGAAATTACTTACCAGGTAAAGGATTGTATTGAATCAGGCGAAATGCAAGCTCTGGGTTCCCTGCTGGATCAAGACCAGCGACTGCTGCAAGAAATTGGCGTTTCTAATTCTGCCCTTGACCGCCTGATCAAGGCCGCCCGTAACGCCGGCGCTTGGGGAGCGAAACTTTCCGGCGGGGGAATGGGCGGAAATATGATCGCGGTCACAGATCCAACCAGAGCCGAAGCGATCGCTGCCGGCCTGCGGGTCGCCGGGGCAGTGCGGACCTGGGTGACGGAAATTAAGCCCAAATAAACCGGCAGGCATCATGAATCTCTATTTCCTGAAACTGGGTGGATCCCTGATTACCGATAAAAACAATCCTCATACCGCGCGACCGGATGTATTGAACCGCCTGGCTGAAGAAATTCGGACCGCTATGGCTTTGCAGCCCGATTTACGCCTGGTAATCGGGCATGGGTCGGGGTCTTTTGGCCATGTCCCGGCCCATCGTTATCATACTCGCATGGGCGTCCGGACCTCATTAGAATGGGCCGGCTTTATCGAGGTATGGAATGAAGCCCGAACCTTAAACCAGATCGTGCTTGAGAACCTTAATAAAGCCGGTCTGCCGGTAATTGCCATGCCCCCATCCGCCTCTGTGACCGCCGCCGATGGGAAGGTCGCAAAATGGGATCTTTTGCCTATCCAATCTGCACTGGCAGCCGGACTGATTCCACTGGTATACGGGGATGCAGTTTTCGATCATCAGCGCGGTGGGACAATACTTTCGACGGAAGAATTGTTTTTCCACCTGGCGCGCCAGCTAAAACCGGGACGAATTGCCCTGTCTGGAATTGAATCCGGCGTTTGGGCCGATTTTCCAACCTGCAGCCAACTCATCGAAACCATCGACCCAGACGGGTTTGAGCAGGTTGCCGATCAATTAGGGGGTTCTGCAGCCATCGATGTTACCGGCGGCATGCTGACGAAAGTGCAGACAATGCTGAATCTTTTGAGGGACATTCCTGACCTGGAAATTTTAATTTTTTCGGGCCTGGTCCCAGGCAATGTAACCCTGGCGTTGTCCGGAAAAGATATCGGGACCCGGATTAGAACATAAGGAGTTTTCCATGGTATTCTCTCGAGCTCGTTTGGAAGAAAATGAAGAAGTTTCTCTGGCCCCCTTTGGCATTAAGGCAAGCAATTCCCGCGGGCGTTTGTACCCTGAAGATGAACCCGATTATCGTACATGCTTCCAACGTGACCGTGACCGGATAATTCACACCACAGCTTTTCGCAGGCTGGAATACAAAACCCAGGTGTTCGTCAACTATGAAGGCGATTACTACCGCACGCGTCTGACCCACACGATCGAAGTGGCACAAATCGGAAGAACGATTGCCCGTGCATTGGGAGCCAATGAAGACCTGGTTGAGACGATCTGCCTGGCCCACGATCTGGGGCACCCGGCTTTTGGGCATTCTGGAGAGGCCACCCTGGCCCGATTAATGAAAGACTACGGTGGTTTTGACCATAACAAACAATCTTTTCGGATCATAACCCTACTCGAAAACCGCTACCCCGAGTATCCCGGTTTAAACTTGACCTGGGAGGTCCTTGAGGGGATCGTCAAGCACGAAACCGAGTATGACAAATCAGATGCGGAAGAATTCAATCCGGATTTACGCGGTTCATTGGAGGCCCAAATTACCAACATTGCCGACGAATTGGCCTACACTGCCCACGATCTGGATGATGGCCTGCGTTCGGGAATGATCACTCCGACCATGTTAGAAGGGATCGACTTGTGGGAGATTTTACGCAGCTCTGTCGGCTGGCACAGTGGGATGTTGGATGAATTGACCCGCCACCGGGCAATCCGCCGCCTGATCGGATTAGAAGTAACCGATGTCGCTCAAAGCACGGCAAAAAAGCTGCAAGACAGCGCTGTGCGTTCGGTGGACGAATTACAGCAACTGCCGTATAATGTTGTCGGTTTCAGTGATGATTTGCGCCGGCGTAACCGCCAGCTAAAAGATTTCTTGTATAAAAATATGTACCGCCACTGGCGCGTCATCCGTATGGCGGTAAAAGCAGAGCGCATTATCAGCGCCCTTTTTGATGCTTACCGTTCCGAATCAAGCATGCTGCCCAATCACATTCAAGATACGATTGAAGAGCGCGGGTTAGAACGGACAATTTGTGATTATATTGCCGGGATGACCGACCGGTATGCCATCGAAGAACACCGCAAGCTGTTTGACCCGGAAGTATTACCATAACCTGATACGTTCCATTCACTTGTTTTAGTTAGATTATTAATTTCGATAGGAGTTGTAGCACCATGCCGGATGTGAATTATTTAACTGCAGAAGGGCTTGAAAAGCTTCAAAAAGAAGTGGCTGAGTTGAAAGGGCCGCGCCGCCAGGAACTCTCGGCGCGCTTAAGGGCCGCCATTCAACAAGGCGATCTTTCAGAAAATGCTGATTATATCCAGGCCAAAGAAGAACAAGGGTTCTTAGAAGGCAAGATCCAGGAACTGGATGCGATATTAAACAACGTAGCCATTATCGATGAAAACAAAAAGCACCGCGACAGCGTGGATATCGGCGCCATTATCACGATCCAGGAAGATGATTATCCCTCCGAAACGTATCAAATGGTAGGACCGAAAGAAGCCGATCCGGAGAATGGACGAATATCACACGAATCTCCCATCGGACGGGCATTGATGAATCACAAGGTCGGAGATGTGGTTGTAGCTGAAATCCCAGCCGGAAATATTAAACTTAAAATCCTCAAAATAGAATAACGCAGGGTGCATGATTCTTTTCGGGTACTTGCCCGCTTATGGGCAAGTACCCGAAAAGCAAACAGCTCCAATAAAAAAAGGATATTGACCTCACAAGAAGTCAATATCCTTTTTTTCGTTATATTCGTAATTTATTGAGCAAGCTTGGGCCAGATCGCCAGTTCGAGCGTCAGACGGTCGAAGAAGCTGTTCTGGGGCAGAGCGCCCTGACCATAATTCATATCCACGACACGAGCCGTGAGCTGTAAGGTAGCCGTCTGAAGATAAACTTCAGCGCCCGGAACGATCAGAACCGGTTCACCCTTGGCTTGGAGTTCCTGCATGGCAGCAGGATCATTGAAAGCATTTTCGCTCATCAGAACTTTGGTGACGGTCTGGATATCGTTCTTATCAAACAGCCAGACTTCAAAGGCAGTAACCTTCTTGGGGTCCCCCACACCTATATGCTTTGAGATCCCAACACCACACTCACCGAGAAATTCGCCGGTGGGAGAGTCGATGCTGAATGAGTCATCATACATATCGACGCCCAATTTGTAGGTCGTCATAAACTGGGCAATTGGGGCTTCAACACCCTGAGCATCGTATTCCGGCTGCCGGACCTGGGCGGGGGCCTGCTTGGATCCGCTGAACATGCGTGCCAGCGGGTCTCCACCCTTGCGGTTGCGCAGCAGGAAGACATAGGCCAATGCCCCGCCAATGACCAGTAAAACGACACATAAGACCAATAACAGGAGGCTGCTGCTGCCTTCCTCGGCGACCGGGGTCACGGCCATTGTGGGCTGCAAGGCCGAAGACTGGGTGGGATTCGGGGCAGCCGTACCAGGTATGGTCGTGGCTGCTCCAGGTAGTGGGGCAGTCATCGCCAATGCATTGGCAAACTTTGTAATGTCATCCGGGAAAGTCTTGCCCGGCGCATTTTTAATCTCCTGCAGATAAGTAGCCGCATCCGGGCCAAGATCCTGATAGCGTCGTTTTGCGGTGACGGCATCCCCGGTCTTGGCATAAGAATTGATTGCCATTCGCAGGTAATCGACTTTTAAATCTGAACGCAGGTTCACAGGGGCCGCATCGTAATATGTCACCGGCCAGATTCCCCAACCGATCACAAACCAACCAACGATTAAACCCAGCAGTCCTGCACCAATCCCTACGTACAGCGGGTTTTTTAATAACTCACGTACCTTTTCCATCGTCATCAGCTCCTTAGAAAAGCGTCCAGATAGCGACTGGCATTTATTTTAACCAATATTAATCATTTTAGAACATATTGACAAAACAAGCAACCGCTATCCAGCATCATTTTGAAATGAATGGTGCAATTATCATGCCGGATTCAATCCACTTTCTCAGTGAAGCAGTTTCAACCGGGTGCCAAGGATGATTTGTTATCCCGATCATAGTGCTTACACTGCTTCGGGGATAGTCTCGCCCAAGGATTTAAGTAAAAACGACTCCGAACATTGAATGCACTGCGCTTCTCTTTTATTGGAGATGACCAACAGCCCATTGCACTTAGGGCATGCGTGCGCTATGGGGCGTTTCCAGGAAGTAAAGTCGCAGGTTGGGTAATTGGCACAGCCATAAAATACCCGACGTTTGCGCGTCTGGCGTTTCACAATTTCGCCTCCGCATTTCGGGCACAGCACACCAATTTCTTCCAGTAAAGGTTCCGTATGACGGCAGGTTGGGAAATCGCTGCAAGAGATGAATTTGCCAAATCGTCCCCAACGAATCACCAGATCATGTCCGCATTCCGGGCATTCTCTTCCAACTTTTTCCAACTCGGCCTTCTGGGTGGGCATTTCGGCCTGGGCTTTTTGAACCTGGGGCGCAAATCGCTGGTAAAAATCAGCGATCACCGTTCGCCATTCTTGTTCTCCGGCGGCGATCTTATCCAGGTCCTCTTCCATGTGAGCGGTAAAGTTCATATCCACAACTTCCGGAAAATGCTTTACCAAAAGGGTGTTCACCAGCTCCCCGGTTTCAGTGGGGAGTAGACGTTTACTTTCACGGACGACATAACCGCGTTCTTGAATGGTAGAAAGGATGGGGGCATAGGTCGAAGGTCGTCCAATGCCGTACTCTTCCAATATTTGCACCAGGGATGCCTCGCTGAAGCGAGGAGGCGGCTGGGTAAAATGTTGTTCAGGAGCCAGGCGCACCAGTTCTTGATTCTGCCCTTCTTCCACCTCAGCCGGAATTCGTACTGACTCAGATTCTTCTTCCTCGCTGATTTTGCGGTCTTCGTCTCGCATCTCTTCGTAGACGACCAGGAAACCCTGGAACTTGAGCGTCGAACCGGAAGCCCGAAAAAGATAGGCATGACGGGCTGTGCTGGTCGTAACTTCGACCGACAACGTATCAAAAACAGCCGATTCCATCTGGCAGGCGACAAACCTTTTCCAAATCAACCGGTAAAGTTTGAACTGGTCAGAGGTGAGAAATGACTTCACTTTTTCTGGAGATCGCAGCACGGACGTGGGTCGAATGGCTTCATGGGCCTCTTGAGCGCTTACGGCGCGTGTGCGATATGTTAAAGGTGCCGCGGGCAGAAATTCTTTGCCGTAATGTTCGAGGATATAAGGACGCACCTCATTAATCGCCTGATCTGAGATGTTGGTGGAATCGGTTCGCATATAAGTGATTAAACCGGTGGCGCCGCCTTCTCCTAAATCAATCCCTTCATAAAGCTGCTGGGCCAGGGCCATGGTCCGCCGGGCGGTATACCCCAACCGGCGAGAAGCCTCTTGCTGCAATGAACTGGTGATAAATGGTGCAGAGGGTTTGCGCCGGCGTTCGCTGCGTTTAATCCGGCTGATCACATAACTGGCCTGATCCAAATCCTCAATATATTGATTTACCACCTCTTGGTTAGGAAGGGAAGGATCCTGGTCGTCGATTTTGCTTAAATGGGCTGTAAAACTATGCCTGGCCCCTTCTGGCTTGAACTCAGCGTCGATCGACCAGTATTCCACTGGAATGAAGGCATCAATCTCATTTTCTCTTTCGACAACTAAACGCAATGCCACGGATTGCACCCGTCCAGCAGATAACCGGCTGCGAACTTTCTCCCAAAGCAACGGACTGATGCTGTAGCCGACCAGCCGGTCAAGGACACGGCGTGCCTGTTGGGCATCTACCAGCGCCATATCAATATCGCGCGGATGGGCAAAGGCATCGGCAACTGCCGGAGCAGTAATTTCATGAAATACGACCCGTTTTGTGAGCTTGGATTCGATTTCTGCCGATTCCATTAAGTGCCAGGCAATCGCTTCACCTTCGCGGTCCGGGTCGGTTGCCACAAATATTTCTTCGGACCGTTTCGCCAGCGCTTTAATTTCCTTCACGACCGCACGTTTCTCATTCGGCACGCGGTACTTTGGTTCAAAATTATTCTCGACGTCAACCGATAATTCTGAACGCAGCAGATCACGTACATGCCCAATCGAAGCTTTCACCGTGAAACCTTTGCCCAGAATACGGGCAACTGTTTTCGCCTTGGCGGGGGATTCGACGATTACCAATTTTCCATTGCGTTTGGGAGTTTTATCCGGTGGGGTCAGCCCTTCGTGAGCCGGAGTTCGTCCCATCCGGTACATTTTCGTGCCGCATTCCGTGCAAATTCCGCGGGTAACCGGTGCGCCAACTTTATTAAATTCAGCATGCGGATCTTTTACTTCTCGTTTAGCCTTACATTTCACACAATAAGCTTCCAAATCAATCATCTCCTACAAATAAATGTCGCGCCCGTCTTGTTTCAATCGGTCAACCACCTGGCGCACCTGCTGCGCTTTGTCACGCGGGCAAATCAGCAGTGCATTTCCAGTATCGATGACAATCAAATTGTCGACACCAATCGTGGCGACCAGTCTTCCGGGTACTTCACTCAAAATCAATGTGTCTTGTGTATCAACTAATAGATGTTCCCCATCTACCAAAATATTACCTTGCGTATCTTTTTCTAAAACATCAAACAGCGAATCCCAGCTTCCCACATCATTCCATTGCAGTTCGCGCGCCGGTATCACTGCAACCTGGTCGGCTTTTTCCATTACACCAAAATCGATCGTCTGTGGATGAATCGTTGGCCACACTTCATGCAAAATATCCTGCCGCTGGGGGGTGTCCCACTGCTGGCTGATTTTCAACAGCTTTTCTTCCAGGTCGGGCATTGAGCGGTGAATGTCGCGCAGAATTCGCTCCACAGTCCAGATAAACATACCCGAGTTCCAGGCATGGTCACCAGATGCGAGAAATTGCTCGGCCAATTCCTGGTTAGGTTTTTCTTTAAATTTCATGCCAAGAAAAACCGGTAATCCCTCAAACGTCCCCAGTTCTTCACCATATTGAATATACCCATATCCCGTGGCGGCAAAAGTAGGTGTGATCCCCAGGGTAACCAGATAGCCCTGGCGGGCAACGGCCAGACCCGATCTTACCACCATTTGAAAATAAGGTACATTCTCAATAATATGATCTGCCGCCAGTACAACCATCTCTGCCTGAGGGTCGCGATGTTGGAGGGCGATCGCTGCCAACCCAACCACAGAGGCTGTTCCGCGGGGCATGGGCTCAAGAAGGTAGTTTTCGTGGGGAATGGCAGGCACCTGTGTCTGGAGCATTGCGGCTTGATCGGCAACTGTCACTACCAGGATGCGTTCCGGTGAGACAAGATTGCCCAACCGGTCCACTGCCATCTGGAACAAAGTCCGCGGCCGGCCAAAACTCAATGTTTGCTTGGGATGAGCTTTGCGTGAAAGAGGCCATAAACGCGTCCCCCCACCTCCTGCCATGACCACCGCATAGGTATGGTTATTCATGTTCCTCCGTAAAATAGGGCGCCTGGTCTTCGCGGACAGAAACATAATTCATCCCGCCGACCTGGCGGACCATTCCCTTGAGCTCCATGAGCGTCAGTGTAGCCGATACCTTATCAATTGACAAGCCTGACTGAGCGCCGATCTCATCCACGTGCAGTGGTTGGCTGCTCAAAATCTGCAAAATACAGGCTTCAAGCGGTTCGGTGGGCAGCGCTGTGCGTGCCTCGTGGTGTTCATTGACCAGTTCAAGCTGCAAGGCTTCGATTACATCCTCAGGTTTGAGCAGAGGACGCGCACCTTGCTGGATCAGACGGTTGGTACCTTTGCTCTGGGGAGCGTTGATATTTCCGGGAACCGCCAGTACATCCCGACCCTGCTCGGCAGCAAAGGTGGCAGTAATCAAAGCGCCACTGGTGACACCGGCTTCGATCACGATAGTCGCCAGCGATAACCCTGAAATGATGCGATTGCGTGGGGGAAAATTAGTGCTTTCCGGAGGGGTGCCCGGCGGGTAATCACTGATTAATGCCCCACGTTCGCAGATTTGATCGGCCAGGCGCTGGTGTTCTGGCGGGTATACCCGGTCCACCCCACTGCCCAGAACGGCAATCGTCCGCCCACCCGCTTTGAGACAGGCAGCATGCGCTACGCCATCTACCCCGCGCGCCAGGCCACTGACCACGGTGATTCCATTCTGCGCCAAAAAACCTGCCAGTTCTTCGGTCACCTGCCTGCCGTAAACGGTGATTTTGCGTGTACCGACCACTGCCACAGACCAGCTGTCTTCATCCAGAATTTCACCCCGAACGTAGAGTACCGGCGGTGGCTGGTCAATTTCTCTCAAACGACGTGGATAAAGATCATCTTCCCAGGTCATTACCTGAATACCCTGGGATTGAATGCGGTCCCACACCCGGGCTAAATCAACCTGCTTGCGGACCATCAGCAGGTTTTGGATTACTTTTTCGGATATACCCGCGTTGATTAACGCTTCAGGGGGGGCCTGCCAGGCGATCTCAAGGCTGCCAAAAAATTCAAGCAGCCCCTTGAGACGCACGGCTCCGATGCCTTTAACCAGGTTGAAACCGACCCAATATGCTTTGCGCTCCATCCCCACCGCGCTTTACTCAGCTCCATTCCTGCGGGCGAACCCTTATTTCTTGCTTATCCAGGTCCACGCCCAGGAGCACATCCTCGATCGCTGGAAAAAGAAGCTCCGCGCCATCGGGAGACGTGACCACATAAACATCATTGGCGCCCGTTTTGAGGATATCGGTGAGTACACCCAACGCCTGCCCCTGTTCATCGACAACGCGCAGGTTCATGAGCTGGTGATAATAATATTCCCCTTCCGGCAGCGGGGGGATATCCTTGGTTTTGACATAAACCATCTGGTTTCTAAGTACACCCACCTGGTCGCAGTCATTATATCCATCAAAGGATAACAACCTGGCGCGATTCTGAGGGCGAATGGTTTTAATAATTAAAGGCATATGTTCTTCGCCAACGTAAATGGTTTTACCACGCCTTATTCGCTCCGGAAAATCCGTCTCGACATCCATGATAATTTCGCCATTTACGCCATGCGGGCGTCGAAGTTTGCCAACAACCAGAAAAACAGGCTCGCCCGGCCGGGGCGAGCCTGTGCTTTCCTGCGGGCTATTGGGTATTGATTGAGAATCTTTCATCGGGGTTCAATCACATCCATCGTGACCGATTTACCCTCGCGGGCAGCGGCAACACGCAACAAGACACGCATCGAATTTGCCACTCGGCCAGATTTTCCGATCACGCGCCCCATATCTTCTTTGGCTACGCGCAATTCCAATCGAACCGTTCCCCCACCGCGATCCTGGCGTACATGGACAGCTGTTGGATCGTCCACCAATGATCGGGCGATATATTCTATCAACTCTTTCAAGGCGGCTCCTTTCGATTTCACTCTTATATCCGACCAGCCTTCGCCAGGGTATCTCACTTTTGGGCAATCATCGCGCCCTCAGATAGATTTCCACGACCGAACGGTTGGCCGAAAGTTAATTAAGCCTGAGTACTCGGCTGCACGCTCTTGGCGGCACGCTCTTCGTAATAAGCTTTGGCTTCAGCTAACAGTGTTTCGACCGGCTCTCCGCTTTTAAAGCGGGCAAAACGCTCCGTCAATCCAACACTTTTAAATAGCTGCGCAACCGATTCTGAGGGCTGGGCGCCAACACTCAGCCAGTGATAAATACGGCCCTCATCCACCTGGAACCCAAAGGGATTCTCACGCGGATTATAAGAACCTAAAATTTCAAGAAAACGGCCATCGCGAGGGGCTTCTTTATCAGCTGCCATAATGCGGTAGCTGGGTTGATGGCGCAAGCCTGTACGGCGTAAACGAATTCGAACCATTCTAACGTACTCCTTCAAAAAATCATCGATTGTAGTTTTAAGTCCCGGTTTGCTGTTCTGCGGTTGAGGAGCGTGGAAGGACACGCGATACCGTCAGGCTGGCGCTCCGGTCTAGCCAAACAGGCGCGATATGCCGCGCCCGCCTGTCTTCTGTAGGGACTTCATCATGCGCTGCGCTTCACGGAATTGCTTGATCAGGCGGTTAACATCCTGCACATCAGTACCGGAACCGCGCGCAATCCGCCTGCGGCGGCTGGCATTGAGGATATCCGGACTCCTGCGTTCGCCCGGGGTCATCGAGTTGATAATTGCTTCCGTCATTTTCATCTGGGATTCTGCATCCTGGGGGTCAACCTGCTTGGCAAGCTGGCCCATCCCGCCCGGCAGCATTTCGAGCAATGCGGTGAGAGGTCCCATCTTGCGCAGCTGACGCAGCTGGTTTGAAAAATCTTCCAGAGTGAACTGACCGGAAAGCATTCGTTGGGCCTGAACGGCGGAAGTTTTTTGATCGAACGCTGACTGGGCTTTTTCGATCAGACCGATCATGTCGCCCATGCCCAAAATCCTTGATGCAAGGCGGTCCGGATCATATGCCTCAAGGGCGTCGATCCCTTCCCCCACGCCGAGGAACTTTATGGGAACGCCGGTAACGGAGCGGATGGATATCGCCGCTCCGCCTCGCGAATCTCCATCCATTTTGGTTAAGGTTAAACCGGTAAGTTGGACGGTATCCCGAAAACCTTCTGCCACATGCAGCGCTTCCTGGCCGATCATCGAGTCAACCACCAATAAAACATCATTCGTAGGTACCCGCTGCTTGATCGACCGCAGTTCATCCATCAACGCATCATCCAACTGAGAGCGTCCGGCTGTGTCGATGATTAAACCTGTGACCCCACCCTTTTGGGCCTGGTCGAAGGCTCGCGCGCATAATTCCGGAGGTTTGAGACCTGGCTCGTGAAAAACAGGCACGTCCACTTTTTCACCGAGGGTTTGCAGTTGCTTCACCGCAGCCGGTCGATATGGGTCGGCGGCAACCATTTCGACACGTTCCCCCTGGGCGCGCAGCAAGCGCGATAACTTCGCGGCTGCCGTGGTCTTGCCCGAACCCTGCAAACCAACCAGCATAACCACCCTGGGTTTGACACCGGTCAAATTGAGCTTTGCCGGTTCGCCGAGTGTGGCGATGAGCTCTTCATTCACGATTTTAATGACCTGCTGGGCCGGATTAAGGGCTTTACTTACTTCGGCGCCGATGGAACGCTCTTTAACCCGGGCGACAAAGTCTTTGACAACACTATAGTGGACATCAGCCTCAAGAAGCGCCATTCGCACTTCGCGCATTGCCGTGTCCACATCCGCCTCGGTCAATTTACCGTGACGGCGCAGGTCATCAAATACTTTATTTAATCGATCGGTCAAGTTCTCAAACAAATTCGCTTCCTCAAGACAAACAAATGCCACCTCTCGGCGAGAGGCAAGATAGGACAGGATTTTAGCCTGTTCCGTAGTAAAGGTCAAGGGCTTTTTTGTAGAAGAATGGCGCGAAACGACCCGGCAAGGTCGTTTCGCGCCAAATTGGCTTTATTTGACCTGAATCACGACCTCGGCCGGGGCCACACCATCCGCCTGGGCGCGCAGCGTGATTGTCCCGGGCTGGCTGCCAGCCCTCAACGCGGCCAGGCACCTGCCATGATACGTAGAACGAGCATGCCCTACATAGCTTTCTGTGCTGGTGGGATTTGCGCTGCCCACTGCAGCCAGAGAACCTGCGCCTTGAACGGTGAAAAACACCTCGCGGTCAGCGCAGGGATGCATGCGACCCTGCGCGTCCAATAATTCAACCGTGACGTACGATAAATCCTGCCCATCTGCTTTCAGATGAGCCCGGTCAGGGCTCAACGATAGGCTGGCTGGCTCGCCGGCAGTGTGCAAAGAAATTTCAGCGGCTGGTTTTCCCACAATGATGCCAACAGCCTTTAACTCACCCGCTTCATAAGGCACGCTGAAGGTTGCCGTAAACTTCTCGTCCTTGCCCGAGGGCTGTAAGCCCAGGGAACGACCGTTAAGAAACATCTCTACCTGATCGCAGGCTGAATACACGAAAACCTGGAAGTCGCGACCTTCCTCACCGGGCCAGGTCCAGCTTGGATGGACATCCGGCCAACCCCACCGTGTCAGTTTTTGTTCCTTTTCAGCCGGCACAGGTGCGTGCACCCCGATATACAATGGCCCGCCTGTCTTCCATAATATATCGCGGTAATATGATTGCGGTCGTTTAAACCCGCACAAATCTAAATCACCGCAATTAGCCTGGTGCCAGGGGTATTCTCCCAGGAAAGTAAACGGTTCGTCTTCATAATAGGTCCTGCCGATACCTGATTCACCCAGGTAATCCAGCGAGGTCCAGATAAAATCGCCCAGAACATAGGGGTTTTCTTCGACACTCATCCAATGGTCAAACGCATCCAGGGCCATCGATTCGGTGCCGATCATCATTCGTTTGGGCAGCCGTTCGTGATCCGCGCGGTACTCGGCCAGCTGGTAATTGTACCCACCCACGTCCAGGGCAGAAAAAACCGGGTCCATATCTTGCCAGGTGTGCTGGCTTCCCCCAACCCCACAAATTGCAGCGGTTACCGGACGGGTGGGATCCACTGCGCGCACCCGATCGGCTAAATCTTTGGCAATCTGCGCCCCACCACCGCGCCCATCACGTTCGATGATCTCGTTGCCAATTGACCAGATGATAATGCTGGGATGGTTGCGATCACGCAAAACCATGTTATCCAGATCGCGCTGCCACCAATCGTCAAAAGCCACGTGATAATCGCCCAGATTCTTGCCCTGGCGCCAGCAATCGAAGGCTTCATCGATCACCATAATACCCAGGCGGTCGCACGCATCCAGAAAAGCGGGCGCGGGTGGGTTATGGGCACAGCGGATGGCATTGTATCCATTTGCTTTGTGCAGCTCAACCTTGCGTTCTTCGGCCCGATCAAACGAGGCGGAGCCGAGAATGCCATTATCATGGTGCACGCACCCACCTTTGAGCTTGAGCACCTGTCCATTGATCCTGAAACCCTGGGCCGCGGAAAATTCAAGCGTGCGAATACCAAACATCGTTTGAGTGGTATCCATCACTTTTCCATCCACCTCGATCTTGCTTTCTAACCGGTATAACGTGGGTGAATCCGGCGACCAAAGGCGAGGAGCTTCTATATTAATATCCTGGCTGAAATCCGAAACCATATCACCTGACCATTCAAAGTTGGTTTCGACTACCCCGGCTTCGTCACCTTGGGCTGTAATGACACGTGAACGCAGGCAAATCCGAGCGGATTCAGTGGTATGACTCTCGATAGTGCTTTGCACACGTACCAGCGCGCTGCGCTCTGCAACCTGCGGAGTGGTGACGTATATGCCATATTGGCCAAAATGCACCCGATCTCCGATATGCAGCCAGACGTGGCGGTAGATACCCGAACCGGAATACCAACGGCTGTTTAGCTGGTGAGAATTGTCTACGCGGACTCGAATTGCATTCTCTTCACCTGGAACGAGGTAAGGGCTCAAGTCAAAGGAAAAGCTGGTGTAGCCGTAAGGATGCCGCCCCAGAAAGTGTTCGTTACACCAAACTTCGGCATTCATATAAATGCCTTCAAATTCGATCAGCACCTGTTTTCCGGACCAATCGGCTTCTGGCGTGAAAACTTTCCGGTACCATCCGCGCCCCATTTCAAAGTACCCGCCAGAGTAAGTGCTCGGGTTGTCCGCACTCCGCGGCATACCTATGCTCCAATCGTGGGGAAGATTAACCCTCTGCCATGTTGAATCATCCAATTCACCCCGATGAGCCCTTTGGAGATCGCCAAAATTAAACCGCCAATCCCGGTCAAAGCTGATTTTCTTCATTAAATCCTCCATCATTTCGATATGTTTTTAGTAACTGCTCAGCCTGGGGAAAGAGAGAGAAAATTCGTTCCCTACCTGTAATCCGCCTGATAGGGATTACATGCTGAAATCTGACCGCCTGATGGCATATAGCGCAGCGCATTGCTAACCAAATTGCCGCTCACTTGCTCGGTGCGCTGGGGGTCAATCCTGGCAAGAATGACCTCACTCAGCGCCACCGCATTTGTTCTACCAGGTGATCGTATCCGGGTTAGTGGAATAGCCGACACAGCCTTTCAAATTGGCGATCAACTGCACATCCGCCGGCTCCAGTTCAAAATCAAACACATCCGCGTTCTCTTTAATCCGCGAAGGTGTAACCGATTTCGGCAAAGGCAGGTATCCTCGCTGCAGGCTCCAACGAAGGCTGATTTGCGCGATCGATTTCCCATACTTTTCCGCCAGGGTTTGCATTTCGGGTACATCGAAGATTTTGCCGACGCCAAACGGACTATATGCTTCCAGCAGCATGTTCTGCGCGCGGCAGTAATCAACTACCTCATCCTGCGTATCGCCAGGGGCAAGCCTGATCTGGTTTACCATCGGGGCGATTGTGGCGGTCTTCATCAGTGCCTGGATGTGATGCGGATGGAAGTTGCTGATGCCGATTGAACGAATGCGCCCGGCATGATACAGTTCCTCAAAAGCCCGCCATGACCCGGCATTGGCCTCCTGCCAGTTACTGCGAAATGCAATCGGGTTGGGCCAATGGATCAGGAATAGATCGAGATAATCCATTTCCAGCTTTTTCAGCGTACCTTCAAAAGCTGCGAGCGTCTTTTCATAGCCATGCTCGCTGTTTGTTAGCTTGGAGGTAACGAAAATCTCTTTCCGGTCAATCCCGCTTTTCTTAACAGCGATGCCCACGCTTTCCTCGTTGCCGTATCCTTGCGCCGTATCGATATGGCGGTAGCCCGCCTCAATCGCGCTGAGTACGGAGGAAACAGCGACCTCCCCATTCGGCGTCTGCCATGTGCCAAATCCGATGCAAGGAATTTCGACGCCATTGGACAGTTTGTAGGAATCGCTTAAACTTTTCATTGCCTTATCTCCTGTTGTGTGTGATTAGTCATTCGGTGAATCAGGTATTCAATCATTATCATCCGACGCTGAGCCTTAACAGCGCAGTATTATGCGGCTGTACTTCATAACTGAAGGAGGGCTGGAAATCGGCCACATCCTCCTGCTTCCACAGGTCGCGGATCACGCCGTGGGAGCCATCCAGCAGCCCGATTTCGCCCGCATTGAAGCTGATTTCCGCGCCGGTCGATCCGCGGTTGAGCAGAGCCAGCGCCAGCCCACCATCTTCCAGCCGTTTGCGCCAGATCTCCAGGTCACCGGTCTTCTTAATCCGCGCTGCCTGCTGGCCCAGTGGGTCCTGATTGATAGCCAGCACTTCACGGTTCATCAACAACCCGGCCGTTTCTGGGCTCATCGAACGGATATCGCAGCCGATCATCAACGGCGAACACAGGATCGACCACATCGACATCTGGGTCTGATATTCCAGGTAGGAGGCACCGGTGCCAGGCACGTGGCCTTTCCCATTCAGCCCGATGATCAGCATATCCATGTCATTCCATCCGCCCGGGCCGGCATATTCGTGCAGGTTTACCGCGAGGTCGATTGCCGCGTCAATCCCCAGGCCCCACCACGTCCCGGAAAGGGTATTGGTCCAGCTGTCCACCACATCACCGGTCGCACGCCACATTTGCCCGCCGGTCTGCCTTGCCCACAGGTGCGGACTTCGTCCGCCCCATTCACAGATGCTGAACAGAATTTCCCGCCCGCAGTTTTCCAGCGCGCTGCCCATGCGCGTATAGCGCTCGATCGCGGTTGCCTGGTCAGACGGCGCATAGCAGTAATCATACTTCAAAAAATCTACCCCCCAACTGGCCCACAGCGCTGCATCCTGCTCCTCAAACCCATAGCTGCCGGGATACCCCGCGCAGGTCATTTCTGCTGCATCCGAATAGATCCCGAACTTCAACCCTTTACTGTGCACGTAATCCGCGACCGTTTTGATCCCTCCAGAGAACCGCTCCGGGTCGGGGATCAGGTCGCCGTTCCCGTCACGGTGATCCTTCACCGACCAACAGTCATCGATCACCACGTACTCATATCCGCAGGCCTTTAAGCCCGTCCGGATGATGACATCCGCCATCTCACAAACTGAATCCGCGCTCACTTTCGACCCGAACATATTCCAGGAGTTCCAACCCAGCGGTGGGGTGCTGGCCAACGGCTTCTTTTCCGTATATTGTTTTTCCATCAATCGCTCCAATCACAGGGTGTCAAAACGAGTTTTCACTGCTCCGCCTAATCCCTGATGGCAGAGTAGTTACTGTTTTAATTATATACATTAAACTGGGGTATTGCCCTGAGTGGAAAGAAGGATCGCGTAACCCGGACTGTTCCATTGGGTTATAATCTTTACACTATTAATGATCCTTCGGAGGGACCGCATGGCAAAAGTTGCCATTTTGACCGACAGCACGGGCTTTACGAACCCGGAAGTCAGCCGTAATTTGCCAATCTTTTACATTCCCCTGCATATAATCTGGGGTGAAGAGACCTTTCTTGATAATGAAACGATCACAAATGATGCATTTTATGAAAAATTAAAGGTTTCCAAAATCAATCCCTCAACCTCACAGCCCTCTCCGGCCGCCTTTCGTGATATGTACACCAACCTGATCGACCAGGGTTATGATATTCTCAGCATCCATATCGCTTCGAAGTTATCTGGCACAATTGACTCAGCCATTCAAGCGCGCAATATGCTCCCCGGCGCAAATATTGAAATTGTCAACTCCTTCACGACCAGCCTGGCATTGGGCTTTCAGACCCTGGCAGCCGCGCGCCTGTCTTTGCAAGGCGCCACCCTAAAAGAATGCAAAATCGAAGCCGAGCGCGCCCGCGACAATACAGGAATATTATTTGTCCTCAACACCCTTGAGTACCTGCATCGCGGCGGACGGATCGGTGGTGGGGCGGCTTTTATGGGAACGCTGCTCAACCTCAAGCCAATTCTGGAAGTGAAAAACGGCCGGGTTGAGGCCGTCGAACGTGTTCGCACAGCGACCAAAGCTCGCGAGCGGATGGTTGAGTTATTCTACGAGCGGACGGACGAATCGCGCTGCCCAATCCGCCTTGCTACGCTTTATGCAGACACGCCCATCGAAGCACAAAATCTGCTCGATCAAGCCCGCCAACGCTTTGGGGTGAGTGATGTTACAGAAACCATTCTGGGCAGGGTGACCCCTGTTCTGGGCGTACATACCGGTCCAGGAGCCCTGGGAATTGCCTATATGACCGGTATGTAAACCAATTAAACAAAGTTATCCAAAAGCCGTGGCTTTTGGATAACTTTTTAAGGAATACGATATGCGAACCTATGCAGCCATCGGTGCAGCCGTACCATCTATTTTGCTCCCCAAGCCAGGGATCGACCTCACGCGATGGTCGGTTATCGCCTGTGATCAATTCACCTCTCAACCTGAATACTGGCAAAAAGTAGCTCAAATTGCTGGGGATGCGCCTTCAACCTACCATCTCATCCTTCCCGAAGTGTTTTTAGGAACTCAGGCAGAATCTGAAAAGCTGGCCTTGATCCAGACCGCGATGAAGCAGTACCTGGAGCAGAATATCCTCCAGCCTTATGAAGGCTTGATCCTGGTCGAAAGAACGGTAGCCGGGCGCACCCGCCATGGTTTAATGCTGGCACTCGACCTGGAAAAATACGATTTTCACAAGGGATCCCAGACGCTGATTCGAGCGACCGAGGGCACCATCCTCGAGCGGCTGCCCCCACGTATAAAAATCCGTAAGGGAGCTCCCCTGGAGGTACCTCACATTCTGGTCTTGATCGATGACCCTGACCGGAGTGTGATCGAGCCCCTCGCTGCCCAAAAGGAGCAGCTTAAACCAGTATACGACATGGACCTGATGCTCAGCAGCGGGCACCTCAAAGGCTATTTCGTTGAAGATCTCGCGTTAGAACAGCAGGTCGTTTCGGCCCTTGAAAAATTGGCTGATCCGGCCGCATTCCAACAAAAATACGGCACAAGCAGCAACCAGGACGTTCTTTTATTCGCCATGGGAGACGGCAATCATTCCTTTGCAACCGCAAAAGCCATTTGGGACGACATTAAACATTCGGTTGGAGCGGACCATCCTGCCCGATATGCCCTGGTTGAAATCGAAAATGTGCACGATAGTGGGCTCATTTTTGAACCGATCCACCGCGTAGTTTTTAATGTAAATGGAAACTTCCAGGCGGCCATGCGCAAATATTGGGGAGATAATTTCCGTTTACTCCCTTGCCGTGATCTTGAGGATATGCTGCATGTGGTCGATCAACAAAAGGTTGATGAACAGATGTTTGGGATAATTTCTGCCACTGGGTATGCAGCCGTGGGAATAACCAACCCGGAATCCAATTTGGCGGTAGGCACCCTTCAAGCTTTCCTCGACAGCTGGCAGCACGATTCGGGCTATGCGAAAATCGACTATTTGCACGGCACAGATGTGGTGGATGCCTTCGGACGGCAGCCAGGAAACCTGGGCTTTTACCTGCCGGGCATTTCGAAAAGCGATTTCTTTAAGACAGTCGTGCTCGATGGAGCACTTCCTCGAAAAACTTTTTCCATGGGTGAAGCCATCGAGAAACGTTTTTACATGGAATGCCGTAAAATTGTCCCTTGATATCTCCCCGCGTGCGGTCAACATTTCTGTAAAGTCCGCAAACCGGTCGGCGAGTTATTTTTCCGGGCTATAATAACCTTATGCCTTCACTTCAACGCCCACGACCTCTCCCCGAGGATGCGAAACACCCGCAGGATGTGCGCATCACTGAACTGAGAGTCGAGCCCTGGCCGGATGGACGGCGAATTCGCGTCCACCTGACCATAACTCCCTTTAAAGAAAATCCAAGCCTGGATGTCATCCTGGCGGATGATCTTGGTGAAGAGATCGCCCGCGCAGACATCATTGAAACCGCCGAAAACAGGATCGTGTTTACCCTGCATATTCGGACGCGCAGTTTAAACAACAGCTATCAATTAACTGCGAACATAACCTACCCCGAAACCGGTATTGTCGACACAAGATCGATTGCTTTTCAGATCGACCCGGCTTCGAGCGGAGATGCCTGAACCAGTGAAAACCATTCATAGACTATCGACCCTTATCAAACCTTACCGCAATAAAGTAATCACAGGTGCACTACTGCTCATTGTTTTGACCGCGATCGATCTGGTTTTTCCAACCATCATTCGTGAGGTAATCGATCTTGGCCTGGAGGGCGGCCAAACCAACTTTTTGGTCATCTCTGCCGGGATCATTATCGGCCTGGGGATCCTGAAAGCTATACTGACCAACATCCAGCGCAAACAAACCGGTTCGCTTGCCAACCTGGTAGCGTACGATTTACGCAACAAACTTTACCAGCACATTCAACGTCTTTCTTTCAGCTTTCACGACCATTCACAATCCGGGCAGTTAATCAGCCGGGTAATCGAGGATGTGCGTTCCATTCAAAATTTTACCGGCAATGGGATCGTCCAATTAATCCATGTGATCCTGCTGCTTGTTTCGATTTTGGTGATCCTTTTTTCCACCAATCTCACCCTGGCATTGATTTCGCTCTTGCCCATGATCCCCCTGGTATTGCTGACCACGGGGTTTGGCAGACGCATCGGTAAGCTTTTCCTCTCCGTCGATAACGTGTTGGGTGAGCTCTCCTCCCGCCTGCAAGAAAATGTGGCCGGTGTTCAGGCGGTGCGCGCATTTACACGTGAAGATTACGAGGTTGAGCGATTTCAGGAAGCCAATCAAGACCTGTTCAACGCGCAAATTCGGGTGCTCAGGGAATGGAGCAAAGTGATGCCAACCACCACGCTGCTGGTCACCCTTGGCACCATTCTCATCTTATGGTTCGGCGGGCAAATGGTCATCGAAGGCAAGCTGACCCTGGGAGAACTGGTGGCCTTCAACAGCTATATGATCCTGCTGGCGGTTCCTTCCCAACAAATCGGCAGCCTGGTAAACGCGGGGGGCGAGGCTTTTGCGGGTTTGCAGCGTACCTTCGAAATTCTTGAGTTGACTCCGGAAATTCGTTCTGCCCCTGATGCCAAAAAGCTGCCTGTTCTAAGGGGCGAGGTTGAGTTTGATCACGTTACCTTCTCCTACTTCGGAGAAAGTAACCCGGCCCTGAAGGATATCAATCTAAAAGTTCAACCGAACCAGGTCGTTGCTTTAATCGGTTCTACCGGCTCAGGTAAAACCACCATCATCAATCTCATCCCACGTTTTTACGATGTTTACAAGGGCCAGGTCCGCGTCGATGGCTATGATGTGCGTAAGATCGAGTTATTATCTCTTCGCCGCCAGATCGGGATGGTGCTGCAAACATCGCTTCTTTTTTCCGCATCCCTGCGCGAAAACCTGAAATTCGGCCGTCCGGATGCCACAGACGAGGAGATTGTGGCCGCAGCCAAAGCCGCCCAGGCATTTGAGTTCATTCAAAACTTACCCCAGGGTCTGGATACGGTGGTCGGTGAACGCGGGGTTACCCTATCGGGTGGGCAGCGGCAAAGGGTAGCCATTGCCCGCGCGCTGCTGATGAACCCGCGTATCCTCATTCTGGATGATTCGACCTCTTCCGTCGACACCCAGACCGAACATCAGATCCAACAGGCACTCGACCTGTTAATGGAGGGGCGCACGACCTTTGTCATTGCCCAAAGACTCTCAACCGTGCGCAGGGCCGATCTGATCCTGGTCATGGACCAGGGTGAGATCGTCCAACGCGGCACGAACGAAGAGCTGCTCGCCCAGGAAGGCCTGTACCGCACGATCTACGACCTGCAGCTGCGCGACCAGGAAGAATTTCTGGCTACCATGGAAGATATCGAACAGGAACAAACCCAAAGGACGCATAAGTCTACTCATGATGATCGAGCCGAAAATATCGGCCACCTCGATCATTAACGCACACCGGTAAATAATTATGGCAATCGTACCTCCTGTCCAACTTGAAGATCAGCCCCGCAAAGGCTATGACTCTAAGGTAACCCGCCAAATCTTTCGATTCCTGGCGCCGTATAAACTGCCCCTGTTCGGGGCGATGCTCCTGATGATCGTCACTTCTGCAACCTCCGCAATTGGCCCGTACATTATTAAAGTGGCACTTGACTCGGGAATCAGCCAGGGCAACCCCTGGGTACTGCGCAATATGGTGCTGGCATATCTCGGCACTGCGGTTTTACAGTGGGTGGCCGTTTATTTACGGGTTCTGTTGATGTCGCAGATTGGCCAATCGGTAATCTTTGATTTACGCTACCAGATGTATCTCCACCTGCAGAAGCTCTCCTTGAGCTTTTTCAACCGCTTCAGCGTAGGCCGGATCATCGTGCGCGTGATTAACGATGTCAATGTGCTGCGCGATTTCATCACAAATGCTTTGATGGCGGTACTGCGCGATATTTTCGTTTTGGTCTTTATTGTGATTTCGATGATCGCGATGGATGCCAAACTTTCATTAGTATCCTTTTCAGTGCTGCCGGTCATGATTGTAATCACGATTATCTTTCGAAAACAAGCGCGTGCGTACTACCGCGATTCACGCCTGGCCATGTCGTGGGTAAATTCGGTCCTGGCTGAGAATATAAATGGTGTTCGCGTAGTGCAGAGCTTCTCACGCGAGGATTACAATTATGCCTTTTTCAAAGACACGGTAAATAAAAACAACCTGGATATCAATCTAAAATCGGTAAATCTGGCCGCCCGATTCTTCCCGGCAGTCGACTTTTTAGGCACGTTCGCCCTGGGAATTGCGATCTGGGTGGGAGGCACCGCTGTTTTAGGTCAGCAGATCAGCGCGGGTGTGCTGGTAGCATTTGTCCTGTACATCAACCGCTTCTTCGATCCCATCCGCGATTTGAGCAACCGCTTTGATAATTTCACTGCGATGATGGCATCGGGTGAGCGCATTATGGCGCTGATGGCAACCCCGATTGAAGTCGAAGATCGTCCGGATGCCCAGGAACTGCCCCCCGTTCGGGGCGAGGTAGAATTTCGGGACGTCGACTTCCATTACAGCGACGATCCCAGCCCAATTCTGACCGGGGTTAACCTAAAGGTGCAGCCGGGTGAAACCATCGCCTTCGTGGGGAAAACCGGCGCCGGAAAAACGACCATGATCAAACTCCTGGGACGTTTCCATGATGTCACCGGGGGCCAAATCTTGATTGATAGGCCACGACTTACGGGATGTCACTCAAAAAAGCCTGCGCGGGCAGATGGGGATTGTGCTTCAGGATCCTTTCCTGTTTTCCGGGTCTGTCCGCGAAAATATCCGGTTTGGCCGGTTAAATGCAACCGATGCCGAAATCGAAGAGGCTGCCCAGGCAGTCGGTGCCGACGAGTTTATCCAGAAATTACGCCACGGTTATGATACGCCGGTCGAGGAAGGCGGGGTGATCCTATCCGTTGGGCAGCGCCAGTTGATCTCATTTGCCCGCGCTTTGCTCGCCAATCCCAGAATCCTCATTCTGGATGAGGCCACTTCATCGGTAGACACCCAGACCGAGCGCGTGATCCAAAATGCCCTGGCGACATTACTCAAAGGACGCACATCTTTCGTTATCGCGCACCGTCTTTCCACCATCGTGAATGCCAACCGCATTGTGGTCGTCATGGATGGCAAACTGGTCGAAGAGGGAACCCACGAGGAATTATTAGCGCAGCGCGGGGTATACTACAACCTGTACAGTATGCGATTTGAGGAGGAATGAACGAATTTGGACGGGTGTGCCTGGATACGCAAGCTCAACCGCCTGAACACCATCTTTCTAAGCCTGATGGCTTCGGTATTATTTGGCCTGCTGGCTGGCTGTTCAGCGCAGTCTTCGGCGCTGCCAACGGCTCTACCGTCCACCCCAGTCCCGGTCGCAACCGCAGCGTTCACCGCGACCCTTACCGAGACGCTTCCTTCCACCCAAACCACCATTCCGGCCACTGCCGTACCCACCGCCACCCTTCTTCAGCCGTCGCCAACCCGCGGTCCGCGCTTATGTTCACCCTTAGACGGGGTATCCCTGGAGGAACTGCCTGATATGGTCGCGGGAAATACATTTCAGACCCCCATGCCCGGCCGAGACAGCGGGCATCCCGGTGTGGATTTTGCATTTTACCGACATGGAGATCGCAAAACCTTCTTAGGGCTGCCGCTGCGTGCAGCCATGGATGGTACAGTGGCAGCCGTCATTCCAGACCGAATGCCTTATGGAAATACTGTGATCATCGAAGTTCCGCTTGAAAATATACCCCAATCCTGGCAGTCAGCGTTAGACTGGCCAACGCCCGCTCCTCCCGTAACGCCGGATGCCCGCCTGACCTGCCCTGACCCCTTGACTCTGCCAGCCTGGGATACTTCTCGCCGCTCGCTTTACCTGTTATACGGTCACCTCAACCAACCCTCCCCGCTGCAGCCCGGCGCAAGCGTTGCCTGCGGGCAGGTCATCGGAGAGGCGGGAACCACCGGTGCATCCGTGAACCCGCACCTGCACTTTGAAGCCCGGTTAGGGCCGGCAGGGATGAAAATATCAAGCTTCGGCCATTATGATATCCAAACCACCGCCGAAGAACGCAATAATTATTGTGTTTGGCGGGTCAGCGGCTGGTTTCAGGTCGTCGATCCGCTGGCGATTTTAGCGCAGCAGCCCTGAAGAGAATGATGATGAAGCGCCGAAACAATCGACCCATCGTGGTATTACTCGCTGGTATTTTTATTTTATTCGCGGCCAACCTGGGCATCATCCTGGGTTGGGTCCTGCCGGCGATTCAACCTCCCCTGCCAACCGCACCGCTGGTGGAAATTTCCACATCCCTTCCGGATGCAGCCACAGCGACACAAACCGATACCGCCATCCCCAGCCCCTCTCCCACCAACCCCACGGCCACCCTGCCACCAAAAGACGCGCTGGAAGGCCTGCGCCAGCAAGGTGTGATCGTATTATCCATGGCGGATGGTGCCCATTACCATCTATTTGCTTACCATCCTCAATTTTTGCCGTTTACCCGCCTGACGAACAACCCCTGGGATGATATTGATCCGGCAATCAGCCCGGATGGCAGTCAGATTGCTTATGCTTCTCATCAAAATGGGTATTGGGATATTTATGTGCTGGAGCTTAAAACCGGCCGCCAAAGCCGGGTTACCGACACGCCTGCATTCGACGGCTCTCCGACCTGGTCCCCCGACGGCCAGTTCCTGGCATTCGAGTCCTATACCAGTGACGGGATGCAAATCTTTATTCAAAGTCTGGCCAACCCAACCCAGGCACCGGTGCAGCTTACATTTGCCCCCGGACAAAATTTTTCACCGGACTGGTCGCCGCAAGGGCGAGAAATTGCGTTTATGTCGACTCTTACCAATCAAGAAGACATCTGGTTGGCTCGCCTCGACCGCATCGACGATCGCTTTATCGATATTTCTCGGAACGGCACCGGTCGGGATCGTGCACCGCGCTGGTCTCCGTCAGGCGACTTTTTAGCCTGGACAACCGATACATCCTGGACCAGCATGCTGATGAGTTGGGATGCTAAGGACCCTAACCGCCCGGCCCGCCAGGTTGCGACTGGCAGCACGCCCGTTTGGGGTCCGCAAGGAAATGTTCTGCTGGCCGAGATTCGCGAACCCGATCAAACTTCACTGGCCGTATACGAGGTATCCGATGGAACTGTGGTCTATCCCCCTGCCCGCCTGCCAGGCCATTTGCAGGGGTTAGATTGGCGTGCCGGTGACGTTCCGGATTTGATCGCTTCTTATCCGGTGCCGGTCAACAGCCGAGCGCCGGCAGCCGCGCTTTACCAACCCGTTTTGACCGTGCAATCTGGCCTGCAAAAAAGCCGTTTGGCCCTGGTTCCACTCAAAGATGTCGCCGTACCTTATCCATACCTTTCGGATGGGGTTGACGAATCCTTCCAGGCGCTGCGCCAGCGGGTCGCAAAGGAGATCGGTTGGGATTTCCTGGGCAGCCTGGAAAATGCTTACCTCCCAGTCACGACACCTTCCTTACCCGAACTTAATGAGAACTGGCTTTTCACCGGACGGGCCGTGGCGATCAACCCCTCGCCATTATCTGCAGGTTGGATTAGCCTGGTGCGCGAAGATATCAATGGGCAGACCTACTGGAGGATGTACTTGCGCTGCCTGTACCAGGATGCTTCCGCGGGCCAGCCGCTCAATCAACGACCCTGGGATCTTAATGCACGCTACCGGGGAGATCCCCGCATATACGACCTGGGGGGTGAATACAGTCCCATTCCTGAGGGCTATTGGGTAGATTTCACGGACCTGGCAGAGCGTTATGGCTGGGAACGCCTGCCAGCCTTAATTAATTGGCGGACCTACTATCCGGCAACCCAATTTGGCACTTTCGTACTGCGCGACGGGTTGAATTGGAGAGGTGCTATGAACCAGATCTACCCGGACGAGGCGATCGCCACCCCCACGATGTGGGTAACCCTGACCCCTTCCATTACCCCCACTCCAACGTTGTGGTACCAGCACTTGATCACGCCCTCCATCACCCCAACCGCAACGTTGACCGCCACCCTACATCCGACATTGACCCCGCCAGGCTCCAACTCGCCATGAAAAATTATTTGGTATTGATCAGGTTTATTGCTATCGCAACCGTCCTGCTTTCAGCCTGCCAGTCTACCCAGGTCCTCCCACCTTCCACCACCACCCTCCCTGAGACCACACCGGCGGTTGAACCTTCACCGACAGCCGTCATCCTACCTGTTGTGGCTGAACCTGATCCTGATCAGAGCCAGGACCCGCAACTGCCCGAAGTAGCGCCTGTACGCAGCGGGGACCCAATGCAGTTCACTTTTCCAACCCCGGCGCCTATTCCGGCATCGCGCTGGCGTCCCCCACTATACGATGTACCCTGGGCCCTGGGGCCGAACGACCATTTTTTCTTGACCCGTCCGATCAACGCGGATGAAGTCAACTGGCCTGAGTGGGATTACCGCTATGGCGCCGTTGCCGAGGGAAAAAAGCTGGCGCATTCCGGCATCGATATTGCCGCGAACCGCAACACGCCCGTGGTCGCCGCCGGTCCGGGTGTGGTTACCTGGGCGGGTTATGGCTTAATCAACCGGCGTGAGGAAAATATCGAAGACCCGTACGGGCTGGCAGTCCAGGTCGAACACGATTTTGGTTTCGACGGTCACCGCGTCGTCACCGTTTACGGTCACCTCGCACGTGTGGATGTGGTTAAGGGGCAGCACGTTGCCTCCGGTCAGCAATTGGGAATCGTGGGCACCACCGGCAACAGCACCGGCCCGCACCTGCATTTCGAAGTACGCTTGCTGTATGGCGACTACGGGGCTACGCGCAACCCAGAATTATGGCTTTCTCCCCCGCAGGGATGGGGGGTTTTGGTGGCGCGGCTGATGCGCGAGGATACCACGCCCCTCTACCAGAAAGCGGTTTTTGTGCGTTCGAAAGCCACCAACCATATTTGGGAGGTACGCACCTACGGGCCCAACAACATCTATTTTGATGATTACTACCGCGAGAACCTCGTACTCAGCGACCTGCCGGCTGGTGACTACGAAGTTTCCTTTGTGTACAACGAAGAATTAAAAAAGGCGGACGTTTCCATCCGCCCGGGGGGGATCACCTATTTTATGTATCGCGAAGGACGAGGCTTTTCCAACGATCTGCCCGGAACAACACCGGCTCCCACGGATTGGCTGGTCACGCCAAAATCGCCATAAAAAAACCAGAAGCGCTGCAACCCTGATGCAGCGCTTCTGGTTGATTAATCCCGTTTATGATTTTCTCGATGCAGCCAGGAGAGTGAGTCCCAACCCGGCAAGAACTGCAGCCCCTAAACCAATGCCCACCAGAGGCAGCCAATCTGCGGCCTGTGAACTGGCTGTGGTCGATGGAGTTGCCGTTGCCAGCGGAGTCGGGTCGCCTGGTTTGGGCGTAACTTGCACAACCGGTGTCACCGCCAGCGGGGTTAACGTCTCAGGTAAGACCGGCGTAGGAGCAGCAGCGGCGTTTCCCTCAACGACTTCATAGGCACTGCCGTCCACCAGCACGATGACCTTCACGCCCAGGGCCAGGGCCGCTGCAACTTCAGGGCGTCCTTCGCTCATCCGGAAGTAAGCATCCGAAAGAAAATCAACCTTTTGGGTCTGCATCTTCTGGGGATCGTAAGCAGTATCCATCCAGGTACCCTGGTTGAGCACAAAGGTGCGCGAACCTACTGTTGCCAGGGTCTGTCCGGCTTCCTCAGACAAACCTGGGGCCTGCTGTGCCTGTGAAAGTGCGCCCTGTTCGGCCGCCTTTTGGACTGCTCCGGCCCCAGATGCGGCTTGCGGAGCGGATAGAGCCTCCTTAAAGGCATCCTGGGCAACACGCTGCTGGTTTTCGGCGCCAAGCGGCATGGGTTCTGTCACCAGGTATGAGGTGTATGGGGTCACAATCCCATAACGAATGCTGAGACTGACAATCTGGTCGATGGTTTCCTGGTCGGCGCCTTTTAACCGCACCAGGTTGAGCAAATACCCAATCTTGCGCGTGGCCCACAAACGCGGCAGGCTGGAAAGTTCCGCCCCGCTACCCCGGCTGTCTGCGGCAAAATTCTGCCCTTTAAAGGGGAATTCCTGGATCTGGTCGTTGACCGTACCGCGTAAGGTGAGATCGACAGATCCGCCCTCACGATAGCGTCCGACCACAATCACCTGGCTGCCGGCAAACAGATCAGGCAGCGGATTGGGATAGAGGTCGTAAACGCTCATTCCGCCAAAATCAACCGTGAGGTCGGTCAGCACCGGTGTACTGATCCGTTCGTAAAAGGCGGATAAAATCTCATCCAGATTTTCTCCCGGTCGGACGTAGGTGCTTAATCCATGATGCTGTTCGCTGAGCGTATCCAATAAGAAAGTGTCCACATCATTGCCCACCCCAAAAGAGAACAGGCGCACATTGTGCGGGGCAACGGCTGAAAAATTCTCGAGAATACGTTCGCGCTTAATTTCGCCGATGGTGGGCAGGCCATCCGTGAGGAAGATTAAGTAGGTCGGGCGTTCCTTATCCACCATGGACACCGCTTCTAGGAGCGCCCGGTTAATATCCGTGCTGCCGCGCGCGCTTAATCGGTCAACCCAGGCCACGGCTTCATTCGCTTCATCGGCTGGACGCAGCCCGCTTGCATACGGCTCGATCGCCGTGCTGAACGCCACCACCCCAAAACGGTCCTCTGAGTTGAGATGTTGGAGGATATATTTCAAAGCGGTCTGGGCCTGGGTGAATTTTTCACCTTCCATGCTGCCTGAATGGTCCAACACGAAAATCAGATCCTTGGCGACGACCTGGTCTGGCAGCTCGGGGCGAGGGGCAAGCAGCAGCATGAAGAATCCGTCCGGATTACCCGCATCCATGGGATCGCGATAGCTGAGCAAATGCAGGGCTTCACTGCTGCCGATCGAATAGTACAGGATAAAATCTTTATCTGGTCGGGTTTGACTGGCCTCCCAACCCACGCTGGCGTTGAATTCATCCCGGCGGGTGATCGATACCGGGTGGCTGGGGGAATAAATCGCCCGCAGCGGTTGGCTGGTGTGGATTTCAATACTCACCGAAACCGAGTCAAGATTGGCAGTGGAGAATTTTTCTGTATTGAGCGGGTAGCTGTACTTTACCAATCCGTTTTCGGCGGTTAATGCCTGGCTGTATTCGACCTCGATGCGCCGCTCTCCCTTTGAGGGGATGGGGAAAATTCGGGCCTGTAAAGCGCCGCGGCCAATATATTCCAACAAAGCCGGGTCCTTCTGCAATCGAACCGTGTCTTCATAATACCGGCGTGCTTCATCTGCATTTAGAACTTTCCCATCCACCGGCTTGCCATCCACCCAGAGCACAAAACGGGTCACGACTGCATCCACCGGCAGGGGGAAAATATAGGTTCCTTCTACAGACCACTGGTTAGGATTGTAAAAGACCTGGTCGATGTGCGTCACCGCCACCTGCTGGTCGATCTTGACCGTTACATGGTGATATTTAATTTCTAACTGAGAAATGGGGCGCGGACGGGGAGGTACCGGCGGGCAGGGGATCCCTTTTGGGCAGATCGGAGGATTCCAGGGTGTGCAGTCGTAATTTTCACACGGCGGTTCCGGAACGATGATTCCATCGGCCTGGACAACACTCGCCAGGCTGGATAAAGCGATAATTACGAGTATCAGGATAGAACTCAATCGTCGGATCATGGCTACCTCCAGGGTTTAATCCACAGACGCCCCGGAATGCCAAAAAGTTCCTGCCATGATCAAGCTTGAATCCAAGTTATGGTCAATGGGAGGCAAACATCTCTGAAAGAAGCTGCCCTGTATAGGATTGTTTGACCTTTGCCACATCTTCGGGAGCGCCTTCGGCGAGGAGGCGACCACCTGCCGCGCCGCCCTCAGGACCCAGGTCAATCACCCAATCCGCCGCCTTCACGAAATCAAGGTCGTGTTCGACGACGATTACGCTGTTTCCTGCATCCACCAGACGTTGCAGGACGAGCAGCAGGCGAGATGTATCGGCAGGATGCAGGCCTGTGGTTGGTTCATCGAGCAGGTAGATGGTACGTCCCGTAGCGCGCCGCCCGAGTTCCTTGGCAAGTTTAACCCGCTGAGCTTCTCCACCGGAGAGCGTGGTGGCAGGCTGCCCAAGCTGCAGGTAGCCCAGCCCGACATCCGCCATGACTTTCAAGCGCGATGCAGCGGCAGGGATATCCGCAAATAATGTCAGCGCTTCTTCTACAGTCATTTCCAACACTTGTGAAATATCATAGCCGCGATATTTCACCATAAGTGTTTCGTGCTTGAAACGGCGTCCGTGACAGGCCGGGCAGCGTACTTCAACCTCGGGCAAAAAGTGCATTTTAACACTCAGCGTGCCGGCACCTGCACAGCGTTCGCAACGCCCACCGGGGACGTTGAACGAGAAGTGGCGGGGCGATAATTTATATTTTTTGGCCTCTGGCGTGGCGGCAAAAGCACTGCGGATGGGAGTGAATGTATCGGAATAAGTGGCGGCGTTCGAGCGCGGAATGCGCCCGAGATGCTGCTGGTCAATCGTGATCACCTTGTCGACATATTCCCAACCCGTGATCGAGTCATGTTCGCCTGGCAAATCTGCAGCGCCGTTCAGGCGCTGATGCGCTGCGAGGTCGAGGATATCAAAAATTAATGAAGACTTCCCCGATCCCGAAACACCGGTTACCGCAACCAGCAAACCAAGTGGAATGCGCACGGTCAGGTTTTTCAGATTGAATTGGCGTGCTCCATGGATCACGAGCGCCCTGTGGTTCGGTTCACGGCGGGATTGGGGAACCGGCACCTTCATCCTCCCAGCGATAAACGCCCCCGTCAGCGAGCCCTGGATTTGGGTCACTTCGGCCGGCGTTCCCGCGGCAACAACCTGGCCCCCGTGTTTGCCCCCACCAGGTCCCATGTCCACCAGGTAATCGGCAGCTTTAATCAGTTCAAGGTCGTGCTCCACCACCAGGACGGTATTGCCCAGGTCGCGCAGCCGGTACAGAACGTTTATCAGGCGCTGCGTATCGCGAGAATGCAGCCCAATTGTCGGCTCGTCGAGAACATAGAGTACCCCGGTCAACCCGGAACCAAGCAAGGCCGCCAGCCTCAAGCGCTGGGCTTCGCCCGCAGAGAGAGAAGGCGAGGAGCGTTCCAGTGTCAGGTAGCCCACACCCACTTCGAGTAAGCGGCCAACCCGTGCATACAAATCATCCAATATTGGCCGGGCGATCAGCATTTCTTGAGCAGTGAAATGCGCGGGCAGTGTCTTCAGCCAGGCATCAAGGTCGTTTAGGGAAAGCTGCGAGATGGTGACAATCGCCTCCCCCGCCACCTTCACAGCGCGGCTTTCGGGGCGCAGACGCGTTCCTTCGCAATCCAGGCAGGTTTGGGTCGTGAAAAGGTGATCCAATTTTTCAAGATAGTCGGGGTTGGTTGCATGTTCGTCGTAGCGGCGCTGCAGGTTGGTAACCACACCTTCGAACCGTCCCTGCGCATTGGTCGCAGGCGGCTTGACGCCTGGGAAATGGCGGAGGAACTGCGCGCTCTGCGTGCCGTACAGAAGCAGGTCGCGTTGAACAGGGGTGTAATCCTTGATGGCTTTTGAAGGATCAAACTCAAAACCGAAATACTTTCCCGTATTTTTCAATATCTGGCTGTAATGGTGTATGTGGAATTCAATCCAGCCGTCAACGGCGTATTCAGGAATGCTCTTGCTTTCGTCAATCAGGCGGCTGACGATGGCCTGCCGCACCACGCCCAGACCGGTGCAGGTAGGGCAGGCGCCGGCAGGTTTATTGAACGAAAAGTTGGCCATACCCATTTCTGGCACCGCCGCGCCGCAGTGGGGACAGGGGAAAGATCCATCGAGGCTCTCATCGGATTCGTCCTGCCAGTCTTCGGCAGAGGATTCATAGGAGGACGGCGCAACATCTTTACCGCATCTGGGACAGGGACGATGTCCAAGCCTGGCGTACAAAATCCTCAAATAGGTAAAAACTTCGGTCGCAGTACCCACCGTCGAACGGGGACTGTGATTGGTCAGATGCTGGTCCACACTGATCGACGGAGACAAACCGCTGATCGAATTTACCGGTGGTTTGGACAGGCCCCAGGTAACCAGGCCGAGGGATTCCAGGTACTGGCGCTGCCCTTCCTTATTCAGGATATCAAAAGCGAGGGTGGACTTTCCCGATCCTGACAATCCTGTCAGGACGACGAGTTTATTCTTGGGAATTTCAAGGGTAACGTTTTTGAGGTTGTGCAAACGGGCATTGCGAACGTTGATAGTGGAATTCATGAATTCTCCATACAGGCGCAGTCAGGCGCGGTGATTTATTCCCATTGTACAACCCTGGTGTTCAGTTGGAGGGTTTGGGCGCACAAAACGCGCGCCTAGCTGGCTGCGAATATTTCTTCAATTAGCTGAATCACCCGCCGATAAAAATAGTACCTTTCCCCAGGTTCTTGGAAGCATTGCTTTCATCAAATATACATTGGCATACCCCTGTTGAACTGACAGCATGGTTTGTTTTGGTGCAGAAAGTTTAACTTGAGAACGTACGTTTCTATAAAAATTAGGATAAACTTAATCGACTGGGGTTTGGGGGTTTTCTTGTAGCAACACTTCCAAGAAGCACGCTGAATGCGCATGGAAGTACAGCTTGGCTGTCTGAATTTTTCGGAAATCCTGATGTTTTTCGGGATTCCAAATATTGATATTGTGAATAGAAATCATCTATAATGAAAATGAAATCTTGCCTAACTCAAGAAGCAATATGTGCTTGTTTTTAAGAAGCGTGCAGACCCAGGTTGATAATTTTATACCGATAGCAACACCGATAGGTAAGTATAATGGAGCACAGCCCACTAAACGAACTAATCGAGCTTGCCAGAAAAGAATATCCAGGAGCCGATTTCGGATTTCTGGTCAATTCCATCTATGGGGAAGCATTAACACAATCAGAAAAACAAAACTTCTTGAAGTTTATCGATGTTGCGCGCACCCTTCAAATTGAAAATCCAATATTCGAGGCAATTTATCAGCAGTTATTACATTTATATGTGCTGAATGGCAGTCGTCTTGATGTGCTGAAAACGATCGAGAGGCGCTTGCGTGGCCTTATGGAAGGTCAGGGTGCTTTATTACTGATTTCAGGTGTGTCGGGGATCGGGAAGACTTCCATAGTAATGGCATTCCAGGAACGAATCCGACAATATGGGGCAGAATTCGTTGTTGTCCGCTGTTCCGAACAAGAAAGTTCATCCTACGCATTGTGGCAGGATGTAGTGCAATTCATGTCGAATAAGGGAACATCCATCGAGTCATTGTCGACTCCCATTGGAACAGGACCGGCGGCAAATTCTTTACAACAACTAAGGCAGTCACTCTCTCAATGGCTTAATCGTTGTATAAGAAAGGCACCGTTTGTCATTTTGTTGGATGATCTACATTGGGCTGACGCGGATTCGCTGGAAATGCTATACCAACAGATCAGCCAATCCTCATCTGTGCCGATCTTATTTATCGCAACCTATCGTAGTGAAGAAACGCAGCAACAAAACCCGTTGAACGAATATTTACCCAGGCTTCGACTCAATGGATTGGTTGACTTGATCCATTTGCAAGCGCTCAATCGCGAGGATATTGAAAGACTGGCAACTGGTTATTACGGTCCATGTAGCGTCGAATTAGTAGATTATTTATTCAAACGGGCAGAGGGTCATCCACTTTTCACTGTGGAGTTGCTCCACGATTTGATCTCGCAGAATTTGTTGACCCAGAATAATTCCGGATATTGGCTACCGCCCGAACAATCTATACCAGTTCCAACTGTTCTTAAACAACTAATCACACAACGGGTAAGCAGGTTGGATGCTGAAGTGGAACAGCTGTTAACCGTGGCTTCAATTGCCGGGGAATCATGGCAATTGAAAATCATCGAATCTGTTCTGGAATTTCCCGAGGAGAAATTATTAAATGCGCTCGAAAGCGCCCTCAATGCTGGTTTGATTACATGTGAAGATGACGATATGGAGCTTTACCGCTTCTCACATGGGTTGATCCGCGAAGTGTTGTACACGATGCAACTTGCCCGCCGACGCAAACAACTTCACGGGCGCATTGCCATTCAATTTGAGCAGCAACAGAAAGACAACATTTACACAATCGCTCATCACTTTTATGAAGCAGAAAATTGGGAAAAAGCAATCCAATATGGTCTGGCAGCAGGGGAACAAGCTGGCCAGCGGTTTGCTTTGTTTTCAGCCGTTCGTTGGTATCAACAGGTTTTAAAGGCTGCAGAAAGTGTGGGAAAAGCTGTCGAACCTGAAGTCATCCTCAATATCTATGACCGTTTGGGGCGGTCGTATCGAGCGAATGAGCAACGCGATGAAGCTGAAACTATCTACAAATACATGCGCAACTCAGCTCAAAAGATGGGCGATCTCGCTGCAGAAGGGCGTGCTCTTGTCAATTTGGCAAGTGTACGCATTGGCCAATATCAGTTTGATCTGGCTGAAAAAACTGCAAATGAGGCTCTCAAGATCGGAGAACAAACAGGCAATGTGCAGCTGCTTGCTCAAACTCATTCTTGTTTGGGAGCTTTGCTGATTTATCGTGGTCGGTTGGAGCAGGCTACGCATCACCTAAATGAAGCCCTGGTCCGCTCACGGACCTTGGAAGATCAGACAATGAAGAGCGAGATATTCAAGTTGCAAAGCTATCTGGCGATTTGGAAAGGGCAATATCCTGCAGCCGAATCATATGCACAGAACTCGCTTGCCAGTGCACAGAAATCAACGGATCCCCTGGTCAAAGGTGGAGGTTACCAAAATTTAAGTTGGGCTCAAATCGAGTCAGGAAAATATATAGAAGCGTACCAGACTATTCTCACGATTTTGGAAGCTGGCAACCTCTCCGAATCCCATCACCATAACCTCCCACGCATTTTGAATCTGATGGGTTATCTCCACCTTGAATTGGGAGATGCGCAAACCGCTTTGAAATGGGATCAAAAAGCATTAGAGGCCAGTTGGCAGTCTCAAACACAGGGTAATTACGAGATGCGCCGGTATAGTTTGCTCAACATTGCAACAGATTACCTTCATCTTGAAAAACCGGATGAGGGGCAAGAGGCGATCGTTCAATTTGAATCCATCAAAGAGTCGTCTGCGTCTGCGCGCTTTCGTTATTACAATCGTTATCAGTTGTTGATGAGTGAAATGTATCTGGTAAAAGGTTTGTTTGAACAGTCTGCTGAATTTGCTCAAGAGGCGCGCAATCTGGCAGAATCAAACAAGGTGCTCAAGAATATTGCCAAATCGCATTGGTTTGAGGGACTGGCTCTTGCAGGGATGCTGCAATTCGATGAGGCGGTCGGACATCTCGAAAAAGCGGTGGATATCGTGGATGGAATCCAGCACGGCTCATTGCGTTGGAAGATTCGATTGAGTTTAGCGGAGGTGATGCAAAAGACTGGTCAAGCACCTGATGAGGTCATCCGTCAAACGCGGAAAATGATCGATCAGACGATCCGCTCACTTTCTGGTTCACCACTTCAGACAGTTTTCCTGGCTTCCAAGTGGATCAAACAAATCGAACAATTGGAGCATACTCCGGCACCCGATAAACCGACTTATCCAGCCGGTCTGACCCAGCGTGAGGTGGAAGTGCTGCGGCTGGTCGCGACGGGGGCTACCAACCAGCAAGTTGCAAATGTGTTGCACATCAGCATCCGTACGGTCAATACGCATATGACGAATATCCTCAATAAGACCGGTTGTGATAACCGCACCGCAGCCAGCGCCTTTGCGATCCAGAATAATTTGGTGTCTAAGTAATTTTACGTAGTAAACCATCTCCCCAGGCGTATCACTGGTTTGAAAAAATCAATAGTCTTCCCGATGACATGGCGTCCAACCTTCTGTATTGTATATGAACTCAAATCAACAGGCTGAAGGAGGCATTATGTTAAACGTTCAATTTGCCGCGATAGACGGCGGAAACATTGTGTTATCTAACGAGACCATACAAGAATTCCGAACCGCCATGCGTGGCGAGGTGCTCACACCGGAATCAAACCAATATGACGAAGTACGCATGATCTGGAATGGGAAATATCATGACAAGCATCCCGCGCTGATCGCACGCTGTACCGGCGTGGCAGATGTGATCACTGCGGTGAATTTCGCCAGTGAAAATAGTTTGCTGGTGGCAGTGCGTGGGGGCGGCCACAATGTAGGTGGCACTGCCTCTTGTAATGGCGGCATCATGATCGATCTTTCATTGATGAAGGGTGTGTATGTTGACCCGCAGGCAAAGATTGCCCGTGTACAGGGCGGTGCAACCTGGGCGGATGTTGACCGCGAGACGCAAGTCTTTGGGTTGGCCACCGCGGGTGGCGTGGTTTCAACCACGGGCGTCGCAGGTTTAACCCTCGGCGGAGGGATTGGTTATCTGCGAAGAAAATATGGATTAACCATTGATAACCTGTTATCGGTTGAACTTGTGACTGCGGATGGAAAAGTTCGCACTGTAAGCGAAACTGAGAATAACGACTTGTTCTGGGGCATCCGCGGCGGCGGCGGTAATTTCGGAATCGTGACCTCCTTCGAATTTCGCCTGCACGAGGTGGGGCCGATGGTCACAATGTGCGCACCCTGGTACCCCGCCGAAGAGGCAGACGAGTTGCTGCCGAAATGGCGCGATTTTATGAAGACCGCGCCGGAGGAGTTCTCTTGCAGTGCTGCCATCTGGACCGTTCCCCCTGTTCCGGATTTTCCGGAAGAATACCACATGAAACGTTTTATCGTGTTTGCCGGTATTCACTGCGGACCTGTGGAAGAAGGTCTGAGGGTGATCCAGCCGCTTCGTGAGATGAGCAAACCAATGGTCGATCTGAGCGGGCCGGTTTCGTGGGTCGCGGCCCAGCAGGCTTTCGATCCATTCTTTCCCAAAGGTCAACGGCTGTACTACTTCAAGTCACGTTTGCTGAAAGAACTTGATGACGACACATTAAAAGCTGTTGCCGCACGCGCCATCCATCCCCCATCACCGTTTATCCTGGTGGTACTGTGGCAATATGGTGGAGCCATGCAAAGAGTGGATAATAGTGCCACAGCGTTCATGGGGCGCGATGCAGCTTGTTTGCTAAGCGTGGATTGTGTCTGGGATAACCCTGCAGAGAGCGATACGGTGATTGCATATGCACGTAAATTCCTGGCAGAAATGGAGCCCTATTCGCCGGGTGGTTTGTATATAAACTTTGCAGGCTTTGGAGAGGAAGGCGAAAAGCTTGTAAAAGATGCTTACGGATCTCATTACGAACGGCTGGTTGCATTGAAAAATAAATACGACCCGACCAACCTGTTCAGACTCAACCAAAATATCAAACCGAGTGTCATTGGTCATGGATAAGTCTTTGCATGAGATTGAGCGTGTAGCCTGGTCGCAAAAGGCTGAGATCTATGATTCATTGTTTGCTTTGATATCCAAACAAGTGATTGGAGATATTCTCGACAACCTCGGAGAACTGAAGGGAAAACGGCATCTGGATGTCGCCAGTGGGACAGGGCATCTGGTTGCGGCGGCCTCCCAACAGAGGGCTGCCAGCGAAGGAATTGATTTCGCCGAACCGATGATCGAGGTAGCCAGAAAGACTTATCCCAGAAATATATTCAAGGTTGGCGATGCTACGCAACTTCCGTATGAGAATGACTCGTTCGATGCTGTGACTTGTGCATTCGGACTTTCTCACATGGAATATCCACAGGCTGCAGTAAATGAAGCCTTCCGTGTTTTGAAGCCTGGCGGACGATTTGCTTTCACGTTGTGGTTTGATGGCAAGAACGGGAATGATTTATTCAAGATTGTAAGCGACGCCCATGCAAGGTTTGTAACCGATTCCTTTGTCCTTCCAGAAACATGGACCCAAATGCGCTTTGCAAATGAGCATGACTGTGAAAGTGTTACGGGAAAATCGAGGTTTGGCGCACCACTTTTCAAACGGCTTCCCATCGCGTGGCAAATAACCTCTGCACAACAAGCGGTGGAAATTCTTGGAAAGATGTCGGTCCGAACGAAGATGATCCTCGAACGTCAACCGCCAGTTATTCAACGACGGATTCGCGAATATATTCTCGTTGAGTTAGAAGCCCAAAGGACGAACGGCGTTATTTCGCTGGCGTGGCCTGCATTGTTGACCGTTGTTCAAAAACCAGGCTAGAAAGGAAAAGATGATGAACTTAGAACCCAAATATGCCCTCTTCGATAGCGTTGATCAAATGCTGACGCCTGAAACCTTGAGCGAACTGCTCACAAAACCCGTCACCCGTGTGAACTCGCGCCGATAAACGAACATGCCGGCATGGCAGGTGGTCAATTGAGCTATATAGATACAGATGCGGGTCGGTTCGTGCTCAAGCGCATGTTCA
>CAVYIF010000020.1:0-358404 GCA_963768585.1 uncultured Chloroflexia bacterium | reverse complement strand
TCCTGCGCATGATGAACCTGCGCGGCTATGTGGATAACGCCAACCAGATTATCAAATCATATAAAACAAGTATCGGCCTCAATGATCCCATATACGTCCAATATATTCGCTACTTGGGGCACGTTGTCACATTCAACTATGGCTTTTCTTTCACCGGCTTTCCAATGGCTGCGTGGGATGTGGTCAAACCGGCCTTACCCTGGACATTGATCCTGCTTTCTTTTGCAGCGGTGCTTTCATTTCTCATTGGCATTACCGTAGGCTCGCTCATGGGCTGGCGTAAAACGCCAAACTGGCTGCAGTCCATCCTACCGTTCAGTCTGACGTTTACTGCTGTGCCGTTTTTCATGTTTGGCATCCTGCTGATATTCATTTTCGCATTCAAGCTGCACTGGCTTCCGGCAACCGGCGGGTATTCGCGGGAAGTCGATCCAGGTTTCAACTGGCCATTTATCAAAAGTGTATTCAACCATGGGATATTACCGTTGTTATCGATCATTTTGACCTCGATGGGCGGTTGGGCCCTGGGCATGCGCGGTTTAATGATCGGCGTCAACAATGAGGATTATTTCTTACTGGCGCAAGCCAAAGGACTGTCGCCGGCACGGGTCTTCTTCCGGTACGGCATCCGCAATGCCATTTTGCCTGCTCTCACCGCCTTTGCCATGGGATTGGGCGCTCTGATCGGCGGGTCGACCCTGGTGGAATGGATTTTTGCTTATCCTGGTACAGGCTATCTCCTTTACCGGGCGATCATGGAGCAGGATTATACCGTTATCCAGACGATCACCAACTTGATGATCGTCATCACAGCCAGCGGCGTATTAATTATCGACCTGTTGTACCCGTTGATTGATCCGCGCATTACCTTCAAGAGAAATATCTCTTCTTAACCGTCAGACGTGAAATTAAATGAAAGGGTATAGCCAAAATGGCCGATGTTGCACTCAATTCGAAAACCCAGCCAGGCATCAGGCATCTTAATATTTGGGATTCCCCCTGGTTGAACACCAAGTTTGTACTTGGCAGCATTATTGTATTGATTGTCCTGCTGTTTGGGCTGCTTGGACCGTTGTTTTGGAATACAGATTTAGCCTATACTGCCTCTTCCCCAACCAACCTGCCCCCCATGTGGGATAAAGGCGGCACGCCCGAACATCCCCTGGGCACCGAAAGCAACGGGCGCGATATGCTGGCCTCGCTCATCGTCGGCATCCCGGCCTCTCTGGAAGTGGGCCTGGTTGCAGCTTCGATTGGTCTTGGGGTGGGTGTGCTGCTTGGTTCGATCGCCGGTTACATTGGCGGGTGGGTGGACCATATCGTGCGCACCATCAGTGATGCTGTGATGACCATTCCCAGCTTGATGGTTTTGATTGCGATTGCCGCTTACATCCATATGACGGATGTCACCGAGATGGCCTTGATCCTGGCTCTTTTTGCCTGGCCGGCGCCCACCCGGTTGGTGCGGTCTCAGGTGTTAACTTTGCGCGAGCGGGGTTATGTGCGCATGGCGCTGCTGTCGAATGTGCCTCCCTTAGAAATTATGTTGGTCGAAATGGTTCCCAATATGCTGCCCTGGCTGGCGGCCTCGCTCACCGGCGGTATTTCAGGGGCAATTCTGGGCGCCGTCGGTCTCGAGGCGCTTGGTCTGGGTCCTGCCCGGGTCCCTTCATTGGGCATGATCATTAACTACGCCTTGACCAGCTCTGCTTTGGTGCGCGGCATGGTGTGGTGGTGGCTGCCGCCCATCATTGCCCTGGTTCTGGTTTTTACCGGTTTCTTTTTAATGACAATTGGTTTGGATGAGATTGCAAATCCAAGATTGAGAGGATATAAGAATGGGTAATGATCAAAAAGTTCTCATCATTAATGATCTCAATGTTCATTACTTCACTCCTCTCGGCGCGGTTGTTGCAGCCAATGCGATCAATCTGTATGTGAAAGAAGGGGAAATTGTTGGCCTGGTTGGTGAATCTGGCTGTGGCAAAACGACGGTGGCTATGTCGATTTTGCAGATGGTCCAACCGCCTGGCAGGATTGTCAGTGGAGAAATCCTGGTTAATGGAGAGAATATTGTCGGAATGCGAGAAAGCCAGCTGCGCAGGGTGCGCTGGACCAAGCTGGCATTGATCCCTCAAGGTGCGATGAACTCCTTAAATCCGGTGACCAAAATTAAAGAGCAGATGGCCGATGGCATTCAGGCACATGAACGCATCAATGGTAAGGCGTTGAAGGATAGAATTATCAAGCTGCTCAACGATGTCGGCCTTCCTGAACGCGTTTACAACATGTATCCTCACGAACTGAGCGGTGGCATGAAGCAGCGCGTGTGCATTGCCATGGCGGTGTCGCTCAATCCGTCGGTCATTCTGGCGGATGAGCCCACCAGTGCGCTGGATGTCGTCGTGCAGCGGGTGGTCGCGCAGACTTTGCTGGATGTCAAGAAGCGACTGGGTGTCTCAATGATCATGATTGGGCATGATATGGGCCTGCAGGCGCAGTTGGTAGACCGCCTGGCGGTCATGTACGCCGGTAATCTGGTTGAAGTCGGGCCAGTTGGCGCACTGTTCGAAAATCCTTACCATCCCTATACCCGGCTATTGATTGATTCGATCCCATCCATCAGAGAACGCAAGCCTTTGAAAGTGACCGAAGGACTGACCCACGATCTGCGCAATCCTCCCCCGGGCTGCTGTTTTCAATTCCGCTGTCCGTTAGTAGAAAGTCGCTGTCTGGAAAAAAGGCCCGAACAGATTGAAATGGCTCCAGATCACTGGGTCGCCTGCGTACAATACCTGCCATAGGATTATGATGATACCAGCCCAAGAACAACCCATTATTTCCATCCAAGAAGCTACCAAGGTTTACGGAGGCGGTTTTCTTAGTTCTGCCAAACCCTTCGTTGCATTGGACCATTTTTCCCTTGATATTCATGAACATGAGGCCAAAATTGTGACCATTGCTGGCGAAAGCGGCAGCGGGAAAACCACCCTCGCCAACATTATTCTTGGCTTTACTTCCTGCACTGAGGGACAGGTGCTTTACCGGGGTGTCGATCTGGCAAAAATACCCCGGGAAATGCGGATTAAATACCGCAAGGAAGTCCAGGCCGTCTTCCAGGATCCGTATGAGGTTTACAATCCCTTTTATCGGGTGCAGCATATCTTTAACATGGTTCTTGGACACTTTGATTTGACGGAAAACAAAGAAGACCGGGCGCAGTTTATCGAAGAAGCGTTGAATGTGGTTGGGCTGCGCGGCGGTGAGATCCTGGAAAAATATCCTCACCAACTTTCGGGCGGACAGCGCCAGCGGGTGATGGTGGCGCGCGCTTATTTGCTGCGACCCAGGTTGATTGTCGCGGATGAGCCGGTTTCTGCAGTAGACGCTTCCTTGCGGGCTATGATTCTGGACATTATGCTGCGCCTGCGCGACCAGCAGAATATTTCATTCCTATATATTACGCATGATTTATCGACGGCTTACCAGATCAGCGACCTGATGTACGTCCTTTTCCAGGGAACCACGGTAGAGAGAGGAAATACGGCGGAGATCATCGAGAATCCCAAGCATCCCTATGTGCAGGAGTTGATTGATTCCATCCCCGAGCCGAATCCGAAAGTGAAGTGGGACACGACCATCGCACTCCCTTCTGAGGAAGTTATGCGAATGTCCAGTTCGGTGGGCTGCCGTTTTTATCCACGCTGTCCAAAACATATGGACCAATGCACCAAGGCCTTTCCTCCTCTGGTCAAAGTAGGAGAGAATCATGAGGTTGCCTGTTATTTGTACGAATAGACAGGATCCAGATCTATGAATATGCCTCGGGCCAATTTCATTCAACCAATTCTGGATGTTTTTTCTGGCAAAGACCCCGGCCAGGTCATCTGGCAACCGAGGATTGATTTTTGGTTTGCCGTTAACAAAACCCGCGGTACTCTACCCGATCACCTGAAGGATTTCAGCCTGCTGGATCTGTATGATTATTGTCATGCATCCATCCGCTATTTTGTGAATCCTTTGAAGCATGAGTTTCAAAATGTTCAGATCACAGAGCATTGGGAAGATGAAAAAACTATCCGGAGAATCTGATGAGACGCCGGTAGGACGCCTGACCGACGTCCATCATTATGATGAATATAAATTATCGAGCTATAACAGCGAATACCGGTTAAAAACACGTGAAGATTTTATTGTTTACCAATATATGCTGCAGCATGAAACCTGGAGTTGGGACCAGGAAGCTTATGAAGCGGATATCCGGTGGGTAGATGGCCGGGGGGTTCCGCAGTTCTATTTCCGCCGGTCGCCAATCCAGGGGCTGTTTATTGAAAACATGGGGTTTGAGAATACGATCTTTATGATGGCAGACGAGCCTGAAGTGGTGCAGGAGTATCTTGAAATTGCTGCTGCAGCCGACGATGCGATGTATGAAGTCTTGTGTAAGGCTCCAATTGGAATTTTGAATTTTGGCGAGAATATTGATGTTCACATGGATCCGCCTTCTATCTGGCGAAAGTATCTACAACCCTATTACAACCGGCGGGTGAACCAGTTGACCGCGGCTGGAAAAAGCAGCCATATTCATATTGATGGTGCCATGCGGCCGTTAATCCCTCTGATACGAGAAAGCCCATTTCCAGCTATTGAGGCCTGTACGCCTTTACCCCAGGGGGATGTGACTCTGGAAGAAATCAAGGAGGCCCTGGGCGAGCGGGTTTTATTGGATGGAATTCCGGCTGTTTTATTCTTACAGTATTACCCGTTGAAAGAATTGGAGGATTTTACAAAGAAAGTGGTTGACACCTTTTATCCTCACTTGATTCTCGGTGTCTCGGATGAAGTCCCACCGGACAGCGATATCGAGCGCGTGCGCATGGTGGGAGAGTGGGTCAATGGAATGGTTTCTTAGAGACGAGCTAATTCAGTCCCTGATGGGGTGGGAGAGGGGGCACGATGGTACCAATGCGAAATACACACCTTGAGGAGTGCCGGGTATGACAACATCTAGAGAACGAGTACTGCAAACATTGAATTTCCAAACACCTGACCGGTTGCCTCGGGACCTGGGTGGTATGCGTTCAACTGGCATCAGTGCTTTTGCTTACCCCAAACTCGTGGAAGCGTTGGGGCTGCCCTATCGCCGGCCGAAAATTGAGGATACGGGACAGATGCTGGCGACACCTGACATAGATGTGCTGGATGCCCTGGGGGTGGATGTCATTGCGATCCTGGACGAGGTGACCAATGCCTTTGACCAACCTGGCAAATGGCACAACTATGATTTCAATGGACGATTACCCGCCCGGGTGCTCCGGCCGAAAAATTTTAGCACCCAACCAGATGGCTCTATCTTACAGCGGGGCCAGACGCGCATGGTGCTGGATTCTTATGTTTTCGACGAGGAACATGCTGGCCAACCTCTTAATCTTTCAGATGACCTGCCCAAACCTGACCTGGGCAAGGTCCGCCGGAAAAGCCGTTCCAGAGTAGTAAAAGATAAGAAGATCATCGAAATCCGTGATCTTTGCCATCGGGTGCGCGAGTCAACCGACCGTGCAATTTTCTTTAATAACAGCGCGATTGGAGCGCCGTTTGGTATTGGCGCTTACAGCGGGCTGGCCATCTTCCCTATCATTTGCATCACAGAACCGGATTTTGTAACCGAGCTGCACGAAACTGTCATCGAAACTGCACTTTATAATATTCGGGCGGTGCTGCCTGAGATCCGCAACGATATTGATGTGATCATGATTTCTGCTGATGATTGGGGCACGCAAAATAACCTGATTGCTTCACCAAAGGTCTATCGCAATTTATTCCTGCCCTTCTACCGCCGGGTGACCGATGAGTGCCACCGGATTGCCCCCCAGGTTAAGCTGTTCTTACACTCTTGTGGGGCAGTCTATAACCTTATCGATCTGGTGATTGAGAGCGGGTTCGATATCCTCAACCCCGTTCAATGGCCTGCTGGTGGGCACTCCTACAAGGAATGGAAGGATAAGGCGCGAGGCCGGATCGCCCTGTGGGGAGGGGGTGTCAACTCCCAGGAAACCCTCCCGCTTGGGTCAGTAGAGGATGTCAGGCAGGAGGTGCGCCAGGTGACACAATATATGAAGCAGGATGGTGGTTATGTCTTCTGCAATATCCACAACATCCTGGCAGAGGTTGCTCCTGAAAAGGTGATTGCTATGTACGAGGAAGCTTGCTAGACATAAACAAGACCGCGATATTCTCGCATGACCAGTGGAAGGCTCCGGGGCTGGAAGCCAAGGCAACCTTATTTATCTGGTGAGAGCACCAGTGTATCGGCCAGGGTTTGCGTAAGAGTGTAGTTTTCCCAGCAGGCCGCATAGATATCGGTTGTCCAACGGCTTTTCGTAATGCGGTAATCGCGGAAATAAATCATAAGAACCGGGAATTTGTGGTGCTTCAAGTCCGAAATCAGAGGAGCCGGGTTCCACAGCCCGGAAAATTCTAGTTGACCGAATTCGAAGGGTTGAAAATATAAATTTTTACCGGCCAGTGGGATCAAGCCCATGTACTCATCTATCAGGATAGGGCTGTCTGTTTGCCGGATCATCTCCGACAGCCTGGAGATTTCGGACCGGTACGATAATTTCTCATCGAAAATCGGTTGGTAATCCGCCTTGGTCCAGGCCACGAAAGAGCCGACCTGGATGCCGATCAAAAGAAGCACTGCGGCTCGGACCCAATGGTTCTTCACCCAGGCGATGGCAGCGCCTGATGTCAGGCATAGAGCGGCTGCGAGTTCATACATGAAATTATCGCTAGAGATGGCCTTGCCAACCGACATCGTGATCAGGAAGGCGGCGATAACATAGGGCAGGACGAACGGCCAGGAATGGGTGGGGGCATCCAACCGTTCGGCGATCAGGAAGATCAATGCCATCAGGAAGAGGATAAAAGCATGAATGGTAAATTCGATGAGCCTGCCGGCTACCTGGGGATAAAGCCAGGGATTGATGACGTTGAAGGCCGACAGGTTGAAGGCAAATCCTCCTCCGGTAAAAATATTAATGCCCAGGAACAGGAGCAGACATAGGCTGACGGTGGTTAACAACAAAGCGATGGCTTGGCGGAGACGCCGGGTCTGAATCAACCAGGCCAGGGCAGTGGCTGGTGCAACCAACACGTAAGTTTGCTGGGTATAGATGGCGCCTGTAAAGAGCAAGACTGCTAAAGTCAGCCCTCTCCACCGGTCAGGCCAGCGAACAATAGAAAAAAGGCCGGCCCAACTCAAAGCCAGGGCGAGCGAATCAACCTGGTCTAAAACGGACCAGTTGAAGAAATAGGGAACAGAGAAGAGCAGCAGCCCACCGATAATGGAGGCCAGATGGTCCCGGGTGAGTTGGAACAGGGTCAGCCCCAGGAACATGGCTGCGATTAGCAGGCTGAGGATCGATATTGCGCGACCATACCCAGGGCTCAGACCAAAGACCTGGACCAACGGGGACTGGAGAAGCATATACAGTGGAGGAGTCAGGGTGACGGTATAAGGAGGTACATCAAACGAACTGCGGTAGATCGTTTCGCCTTTTGACAGGCGTAAAACCTGATCTAAAATCGGGCCTTCGCCGTAATCCAGGGGATAGGGAAAGCCGACCGCCGCGACCGCATGGCGGGCATACAGGAACAAAGCATTGCCCAGGTGGACAACGAGGAATAAAATGGCAATTGTCAGGACTATGGTTGAAAAATTCAGGCGAAGTTTGCTAATCAATGGACAACCTTGTAAAAGTATATGGTTTCATTCTTATATAATATCTCACATTTTATACCCGGCGTAATTTTTGTGGAATCGGACGGTAAAGTTTCAGGATCAAAACCTGTATGCAGGTCGATCCACTTAAGTAAATTGGCGATGGGCGCTTCAGTTACTTTTGCTGTTCGCAAAAAAAGTTTTTTAATGTTAATCCCAATTCGTTCTCGGATTGATAAGATGTTGCACTATAATTAAATTACTGGTGAATTTGAGCAAAGTGGCTGAAATTCACCAGAAACGTTAAAAGACGAGGTCAAAATGCAAAAACATGCCGAATTAACCTTACAGAGACTGAAAAATTTTGCTTCTGAAAGCCAGTTGAAGGGAAGATTATATCCCCGGCGTTCACCTGTCCTTTTATCGTCTTACCCTGCTCCTGGCCGCATCTCGTATGCTGAAGCCATGCAGGGCAGTTACCAACCGATCCAGGTGGGGCAAAAGTTTGGCCCCCAGTGGTCCACGCACTGGGTAAAGCTCGAGATCACCATCCCACCCGATTGGGATGGGCAGGAAGTTCATTTGCTTTGGGATTCGTCATCCGAGGCGTGCGTGTGGCAGGATGGCCAACCGCTGCAAGGTTTAACGGGTTCGACCCGTGGTTGGGTCAGCGGGACTATTCGCTCGGAATATTGCCTGTCGAAGAAGGCAAAAGGTGGAGAGCAGATCGAGTTATATGTCGAAGTCGCCTGTAATGGATTGTTTGGCTTGGAAGGTGGTTCCAGGGTTAGCCAGATTGGCCTGCTCCAGCAAGCCGAGATTGCCATATTCGACCGTCAGGCCTGGGATTTATTGTGGGATTTTGTCGTGATCGCCGATATGGCCCGCTATTTACCGGCAGACACTCCCCGCGCAGGCCAGGCGCTGTATGCAGCCAATGCCATGGTCAATGCCGCCAACCTGGATGACCCTGCTACATGGCCCCAGGCGCGCGCGATCGCCGCCGAATTCTTCGACACACCTAACGGTGGCGGGCAGCACAATCTTTCGGCGATCGGCCATTCTCATATCGATACCGCCTGGTTATGGCCCCTGGCAGAAACCCAGCGTAAATGTTACCGGACATTTTCGACTGCTGTGCGGTATATGGATGAATATCCGGATTATTTGTTCGTTTGTTCGCAGGCCCAGCAGCTCGAATGGATGAAGGATCTGCAGCCTGAGCTGTACGAGAAGATAAAGCAGCGAGTTAAACGCGGCCAGTTTATTCTGGCGGGGGGCTCGTGGGTTGAGCCTGACTGCAATATTCCCTCTGGTGAATTGCTGGTACGACAGTTCCTCTTCGGGCAGCGCTTCTTCCGTGAGGAATTTGGCACCACCTGCCGAGAGTTTTGGGAGCCGGATGTGTTTGGCTATTCTGCCGCCTTGCCCCAAATTATGAAACAGGCAGGCATCCAGTTCTTCCTGACTCAGAAGCTTTCCTGGAACCAGTTTAACAAGATGCCGCACCACACCTTCATCTGGGAGGGTTTGGATGGCAGCCAGGTGCTGACCCACTTTCCGCCGGCCGACACCTACAATTCGATGGCCAACGTCAAAGAAGTGCTGTATAACGTCACCAACTTCAAAGATCATGATCGCGCCAACGAAAGTTATTTGTTATTCGGTTACGGCGACGGTGGTGGTGGTCCTACCACAGCCATGCTGGAACAACTCGGGCGGATGGGCGATGTCGATGGACTGCCGCGCGTACAAATGCGGTCCCCACAAGAATTCTTCACGCGCTGTGAGGCAGATGCGAAAGATCCATTAGTATGGGTAGGTGAATTATATTTTGAGCTTCATCGTGGAACGTATACCACCCAGGCCCACAACAAACTTTACAACCGTCGCAGCGAGTTCTTGCTGCATGATGTCGAGTTTCTGTCTGCCGTCGCACATGTCCTTAAGAGTTATTCCTACCCTGCCAAAGCGTTGTCTTCTCTATGGAAGCAAGTCTTAACGAACCAGTTTCACGACATTATTCCCGGGTCGTCCATTCGTGAAGTTTACGAAGATTCGGATCGCAGTTATGCGGAAATTCTTCAGCAAACCACCGCGCTGCGCGACCAGGCCTCTCAAGCGCTGCTTGGGCAGCCTGAGGATGCCCCCAATGCAGCGGTACGGAGCGCGACCCCGGATGGCGCCATCTGCGCGATCAATACCCTGGGGATGGCGCGCACCGAGTTGGTGGAATTACCGCAAGGAACAGTTTCAATCCAAACCTCCACGACCGGCCGGCCGCTTGGTGTGGTGAGTGCACCCGCGCTCGGATATTCCGTCACAGCGCCTGAAGTCATTTCATCCAAAGTAAGCGTTGTGGAAAAAGAAGGTATGTTCATCCTGGAAAACGAGTACGTGCGCGCTACCTTCTTGCGCAGTGGAGGGCTTTCCAGCCTGTTCGATAAACGCGCCGGTCGTGAGAGTATCGTGCCCGGCGAACAAGCCAACCATTTTGTTCTATTTGATGATGTCCCCGGTGGAAATGACGCCTGGGATGTGGATGTCTTCTATCTCGAAAAGCGCTATGACGTAGGCAGCGCGAAATCGGTTCGGGTGACGGAGCAGGGCCCTTTGCGGGCTGCGCTGGATTTTGAATACGACCTCAGCCCGGAAAGTTCCTTGAAGCAAACGGTCAGTCTGACCGCCATTTCGGCGCGGCTCGATTTTGCCAATGAAGTTGAATGGCATGAGAATCACAAATTCCTCAAGGTTGAATTTCCACTCAACTTGCGCGCGCAAAATGCCACTTACGAAGTTCAATTTGGCCATTTGCAGCGCCCAACGCACTTTAACACCACCTGGGATCTGGCGCGCTTTGAAGTGTCTGCTCACCGCTGGGCGGATTTGGCCGAACCGGATTTCGGCGTGGCGCTGCTGAACGATTGCAAATACGGATATGCCACCAACGGCAATATCATGCGCCTGTCGCTGCTGCGTGCTCCCAAATCGCCTGATCCCCAGGCTGATATGGGCCACCATGCTTTTCGCTACGCGCTGCTGCCGCACGTCGGGACATTCCAGCAAGCCGGGGTCATCGAGGAAGGCTACCGCTTCAATGCGCCGCTGCTGGTGAGTGCCACGAGCGCGCCCCCCACCGCCGTATCGTACTTCAGCGTCAACCATCCCAGTGTGGTGATCGATACGATCAAAAAAGCCGAGGACTCGGATGCGTTGATCGTTCGTCTGTATGAAGCGCATGGAACGCGCGGGACAGTGCGCCTTACCAGCTCGCTGCCGGTCAAATCGGCTGCAGTCTGCAACTTGCTCGAAGAAGGCGATCAACCGCTTGGCTGGGTCAACGGTGGGGTGGATATCGAGGTGACACCCTTCAAGCTGGTGTCGATCAAACTTGAGGTTTAGCAGGAGGGCAAGGAAGGAATTGCCAGGGGTGTCATTGCGGCCCTGAAAATACTGGATGGCTCCCCTGGGCAGGAGGAAAAATGACTACATCGCGTGAGCGGGTATTGAAGGCTGTCAACCATCAGGAACCTGACCGCGTTCCGATCGACCTGGGTGGCCACCGGTCATCGGGGATAATGGCGATTGCGTATCACAAGCTCAAGCAGCACCTTGGTATAACATCCGGAGATATCTACGTTTACGATTTTGTCCAGCAGTTGGCCATGATCGAGCCTGAAGTACTGGACCGGTTTGGGGTCGATACGATTGAAATGGGCCGCGGTTTTGCACTTTCGCCGCAAGACTGGCATGATTGGGTTCTGCCAGATGGTACACCTTGTAAAATTCCAGCATTCATTCATCCAATAAAGACCGGTGAAGATTGGCACATTTACGCCCCAGATGGGACGTTGATCGCGATCCAAAAAGCAGGCAGCCTTTATTTCGAGCAAACAAACTGGCCGCTGGCAGAAAGCGATGTCAATTTTGAAAATCTCACTTCAATATTCGATCGCATGATGTGGTCCTTCCTGGGAACACCACCCGCTCCGCTAGGTTATGATGATGAGGGTTTGATGCGGCTGGCCGTTGGGGCGAAAGCGCTGCGTGCCTCGACCGACAAAGCGATTATTGGCCTGTTTGGCGGTAACCTGCTTGAGAATGGGCAGATGCTCTATGGGATGGCTAACTTTATGATGATGCTGGCTGGCGAAAAGGCGAGAGTTCACGCTTTTTTGGACCGCCTGGTTGAAAGACACCTGGCTAATTTGTGCAAATTTCTGTCTGCGGTGGGACCCTACATCGATATCATCCTCTTTGGCGATGACCTGGGTATGCAAACCGGGCCGCAGATTTCGCGGCGTATGTTCGATGAGTTTCTTTTTCCGCGTTACAAACTGATGTGGGGTACGGCCAAAAAACTGGCCGATGTGAAGCTGATGCTGCACTGCTGTGGTGGGATTTATCCACTGCTGCCGGGGCTGATTGCGGCCGGGCTGGATATTGTGCAGCCGGTGCAAACCTCCGCAAAAGATATGGAGCCCGAGCGGCTCAAACGGGAATTTGGGAAGGACTTGTGCTTCTGGGGAGGAGGTTGCGATACCCAGAATGTCTTACCTTACTCCGCTCCTGCCGAAGTCGCAGCAGATGTGCGCCGCCGGGTCCGTGTGCTGGCGCCGGGAGGTGGTTTCGTCTTTCAACAGGTGCACAACGTGATGGCTGATATACCACCTGAGAATATTGTTGCGATGCTTGACGCAGTGAATACCTGATCATCCGAGAAAAAAATGGCCATAAGACAAATTCCAGAAAGCATACCTGAATCTGCCATGCGAAAAGTGGCTGAGCAAAAAGCGAATGAACATGGGGCAAAGAATGTCATACCCTGACCCTTACCGAAAAACCAGCCAGGCACTCGCCCCAGCTCGCCATCAACCCGTTGAACCGGGGCAGTATGATATTTACCCCGGTTTCGATATCGGACCGGGTAAAATTTCGCTGGGCTATTCTGCATTGGCGGATGCCCTGGTTGGGCAGCGGCGAGTGATGATTGACGGTTTCGGCGGCGTTTTCTGGCAGAACCTGCGCGAGCAGTTGGAGCGAGAATTTGTGCAGCGCGGCTTACGTGTGACATGGTTCAATCTGGATCACGCGTTTCGCCCACCAACCGAAATTGAATCCCTGGTCAAACCCTTTCTGGGCGGCGATGACCCCTTGTTTGGTACCCGCTTCACAGGGAGCCTGGCGGATTTCTTTGATGCCGAGCTCCTTCGAGGGATACAGCCGGACCCCAGCGCTGATCTTTCCATCGTTTATGGTTGTGGGGCTGCACTTTGTGATTGGGAAGGGTTGTTGGTATATGTCGACGTTCCCAAAAATGAAATCCAGTTTCGCTCGCGCGTGGGCAGTGTGCATAATCTCGGCGCGGCTGAAGCTGACCCACCGAAGACGATGTACAAGCGCTTTTACTTCGTGGACTGGCCGGCGCTGAACCGGCACAAATCCGGCCTCGTATCTCGCGTTGACCTGGTGGTTGACGAACAGCGCCCTGATGAGCCGGCCTTCATGCAGGGAAATGACCTGCGGAAGGCGCTCAGCGCGATGAGCCGCAACTATTTTCGGGTACGTCCATGGTTTGAGCCGGGGCCGTGGGGAGGCCAGTGGATCAAGAATAAAATCCCCCAGCTGCCCCAGGATGTGCCTAACTATGCCTGGTCGTTTGAATTGATTGTTCCCGAAAACGGCCTGATGATGGCCAGCGACGGTGTTTTATTGGAAATCTCCTTCGATTGGCTGATGTTCCATGACCACCATGCGGTACTGGGTGATGCCGCCGAGCGCTTCGGTTTTGAATTTCCGATCCGTTTCGACTTCCTGGATACTTTCGATGGGGGCAACCTTTCGCTGCAATGCCATCCCCGCCCCGGTTTTATTAAACGCAACTTTGGTGAAAACTTTACCCAGGATGAGACTTATTACATCCTGGATTGCGCCCCTGGCGCGCAGGTTTATCTGGGATTTCGCAGCGACATCGCCCCGGCCGAGTTCCGGGCCGCATTGGAACGCAGTCATCACGAAAACGTCCCGCTGGATGTCAATCGATATGTTAACCGTGAGCCGGCGCACAAGCATGACCTGTTCTTGATTCCCGGCGGCACGATCCACTGTTCGGGTGTGAACAATCTCGTGCTCGAAATCAGCTCAACGCCGTATATTTTCACCTTCAAAATGTACGACTGGCTGCGCATGGACCTGGACGGCAAACCGCGCCCGCTCAATATCGAGCGCGCTTTTGAAAATCTGTATTTTGAGCGAAAGGGTGAGGTTATTAAATCCGAGCATATATCGAAACCCCGCTTGATTTCACAGGGCAGCGATTGGCAGCTGTTCCATCTTCCCACCCACCGTGCCCATTTTTACGATGTGCAGCGCGTAGCGTTTCAAACGAAAGTGACCTTTGAAACGGATCGCAGCTGCCAGGTGATGAGTCTGGTGGAGGGCAGTGCGATTCTTCTCGAAACGGCTAACGGGTTGAAGCAGCGTTTTAATTATGCCGAGACGTTTGTGGTTCCGGCAGCAGCCGGCAGCTACACTTTGACCAACCTTGGGCCTCAGCCGTCCAAGGTCGTTAAGTGCTATATGAAGAGACACCAGGCATGACCGGATCCTGCGCAATCGCTTTGGATGTAGGTGGTTCATCCATTAAAAGCGGATATATTGCGCGTGGGAACCACAGCGTGGCTGGATTTCGAACCGATCCGATCAACAGCTACGGCAGTAGTGAGGAAATTATCACCACGCTGACGGGCGTCATCTATGCTCAAATTGAACAGATTCGCACAGCCCGGCTCAGCGGGGTTGGGATTGGCTTTCCAGGCCCTTTCGATTATGCCGAAGGAATCTGCCGCATGCAAGGCATCAGCCCGAAAGGTGGGCCGGGCTCCCGTGGAAAATTTGATACCATTTCCGGCCTCAACTTGCGAGATGAACTGCGCCATCGGCTGGACCTGTTGGAACTAGAAATTAAGTTTCGCAATGATGCAGAAGCGGCAATTGTGGGCGAGGCAAAATATGGATCCGGACGAGGATACCACCGATTGATCGGGATCACGCTGGGAACGGGTATGGGCTCGGCATTCCTTGTCGATGGTGTTCGCCTTACTGCTGGGGCAGGCGTGCCGCCCGGTGGTTGGTTGTTCAAAGAGCCGGTCGCCGACTTGCAGGCTGACGATGTTTTTTCTACCCGGGGGATGCTGTCTCGTTTGGCGCAGGAAGGAGTAGAATTTTCCAGCGTGAAACAGGCGGCGTTAGCTGCGCGCGGCGGTGAAGAGGCCGCACTGCACGCCTTTCGCGCGTTTGGGGCAGAATTGGGAAGCTTTTTACGTCCGTTTACGATTGCCTTTGCTGCTGAATCTGTCCTGGTGCTGGGCGGGATTGCAAATGCTTTTGACCTGTTCAGTCTACCGCTGGGTCGCGAACTACCGGTGCCGGCCTTAAGCGGTGTGCTTGGCGCTCATGCGGGATTACTCGGCGCGGTAGAGGAATTGGATCCATTTTAATATTTTGTATGATCCTCTTGCAGGATCAGAATCAAAACGAATAATTTCTAATGAACACAAAATGGAGGACCTCATGACGAAAGTCGAAACAATCTACCTGATCCATCACAGCCACACTGACATTGGTTACACTCACGACCAGCCAATCGTGTGGGATCTGCACGGCCGTTTTATTGAAGAAGGTGTGCGCCTGGCAGGCAAGTATGCCAAATCGAACACTGATGGTGCATTTCGATGGACGGTCGAGAACACCGGCGTGCTGTACGAATGGTTGAAGCATGCCTCCCGTGAAAAAGTAAAGCGGTTCATACAGTTGGAAAAGGCCGGCCGGATCGAAGTAACCGGCATGTTTGCCAATATCACACCCTTATTGGATACAGACCAACTGATCGAATCGTTGCATCTGGTCGCCAGACTGCGCGATGAATACGGTTTTAGCATCAGCCATGCCATGAACTGCGATGTCAACGGCGAATCGTGGTCACTGGTCGACTTGCTGTTGGATATGGGAATTGAAGGCTTCACCATGGCGATCAACACTCACTTTGGCGGTTCACCACTCGACCGGCCAAATGTGTTTTGGTGGCAGGGGCCCAGCGGGAGAAAAATCCTGGCATATAACGGCTGGCCATATGACACAGGCTGGCGTTTTGGGATCGGTCGAGACGAAAAGACACTCGAAGACTGGTGGCCCAAGATCCAGCAGCGTATGGACGATATTAACTATCCGCTTCCGGTGCTGATGATGCAGAGCTTCCACCCCTTTGGTGATAATGGCCCGGCGTTTGAAGGTTTCACCCGCTTTATAGACAAATGGAATGCGCAAGGTAATAATCCGCACATCGTCCTGGCGACACCCAAAATCTGGTGGGATGCGGTCAAACCCTATGCCGACCGGCTGTCCACTTACAGCGGTGATTGGACGGATTTCTGGAATTTTGGCTGCATCAGCAGTGCAAAAGAAACCGCCACCAACCGCGGCAGCCGGGCCCGCCTGCGGTCCGCCGATGGAATAGCCGCCGCACTGTTGGGACCGGCCAAACCACTGCCTACCGCTCACGCTGCCCGCACTTATGGCCGGTACCGGGATGAAGCCTGGAAGCTGCTCAACCTGTGGGATGAGCATACCTGGGGGGCCGATCTGTCGCTGCACGCTCCAGAAAGCGAAGATACTGCAGCGCAGTGGTACCATAAGGCCAGTTATGCCTACCAGGCTCGCAGCCTGAGTCTTTTACTTCAACGTGACGCCCTGGCCGATTTTTCGCGGTTTGTTTCGGGCGCAAGTGCCAACGACTTGCTGCTCTTCAATCCCCTTCCCTGGCCGCGCCGGATGATGGGAGAGGTGCCGCACCATGTGGCCTCTCCGCGCGGCACACCCGATGATGCGACGGCCGGCCGACACTCGCAGGATCGGGTCTGGTCAACGGACCTGTGGACCGAGGCTGCCCAAACTGACAATGGCATACTCAACTCGATACGCATGGGCATAGGCCCGGTTGAAGTGCCCGGTTATGGCTTCACGATCATCAAGCGGGCGGATTTGATTGAATTAACCCCAAACAACTGGGGAGAGCAAACCGTAGTTGAAAACAAATATTGCCGGTTATCCTTCAATACTGACAGCGGCGGGGTTACCTCGTGGTACGAGAAAGCGACTGGCCACGAATGGGTAGATGCAGCGGCAGGATATCCATTGAATGGTTTCGTATTTGAAGAAGTGGCCGATAAAGATACCTCCTGGCCGCGCTGGCTGTTATTCCGCATGCAGTGGGACTCCAACGAAGTGGAACGCGCGCGCGGCTGGAAGCCGTCCTGGCGTGCCAACCGGCTGCAGCCCACAGCGGTTCAGACCCACCGTGTATACAGGACACCCTTTGGCCAGCGCATTATCCAGATCCTGAAAGCGCCGGGTATCACCGGACCGTTGGTGCAAAGTGTGTTCTTACCGGATGGCGAAGATTTCGTCGAGTACGAATCGTGGTGGGTGATGGGCCAGAACGTCCACCCGGAAGGCACTTATGTGGTCTTTCCATTCAATATTCCAGATGCTGCGGCGCGGATCGACCTGGGCGGCCAGACGATGACCGCGGGCAAAGATCAAATTCCTGGTGTGTGCTTTGATTACTACACAGCTCAACAGTATGTCGACCTCTCCAACCAGGAATTGGGTGTCACCGTTGCCCTGCCGGAAAACCCCATGGTCCAGTTTGGAGATTTCCATTTCGGACACAACCAGCGGGAGTTCAAACTGGAGCGGGCCATGCTGCTCGGTTGGGTGACCAATACCTACTGGGAAACCAATTTCCGCGCCCACCAGCCGGGTGGGGTGCACGCTCGTTACCGGGTATATCCACACACCGGTGGTTTCGATCCGATTCGGGCTCAGCGCCAGGGGCTCGATACTGCCTTTAGCCAGCCCCTCCTCCAGCACATGGGTGAGCCCAAGGCGAAACCCCTCTTCCCGGTCACAGGCCAACTGCTGCGCCTGCCGGAAAGCCTGGATCCGGACCGCCCAGTCTTCACCCTGCACGTGAAACCTGCCAGAAAGGATGGAGGATTGGTAGTACGTTTGTATAACACCAGTGATACCGCTCAGACGGCTCGCATTGGTTCTGGCTTGCAGCATATATCAGCGGCCCAACGCTGCGACCTTTCTGAGAACCCGCAGGAAGCGCTTACTGTAACCAATGGGGAGGTGAGTGTCCAGATTCCGGCTCATCAGGTCGCAACACTGCGATTTAGAAATCGAATAAAGGACTCGCCTATCATTCCTCAACGGCCGATTGTTGGGCCGAGGGTTCATATGCGCGTTTTTTCCTGCCTATGAAACAAAGGCGCAATCGAAGAAGACATTTCGTCTCTCCCGGTTGCGCCTTTTGTGTGATCGCAGAATGGGTTGAAGATTTGCTGCGTTATTCACGGTTTCAATGGATCTTACATACCGCGCCCACCCTTCCCGCTGGTCGTAAATTCTTTGGGGGTACCTGCCGGCTCTCAAGCTACCTGGATAGAACGATAGTTAATATTCAAAGAGTTAAATCATCATTGATTACAAATTGTGTCAATAGTTTCATCTGTTTTTCAGTTTTCGCGAGTATAATCTTAACAATTGTTAGGGCCTTGGCAAGTTGAAAGTAAAACATACTCAGCAGGATTGGAGGATTCATGGTTCGATACATACTGGGACGCCTGGCGGGCCTGCTTTTTACTTTTGTGATGGTCTCAATTATCACTTTTTCTCTTATGCACTCGGTTCCCGGCGGCCCATTCGATGAAAGCAAACAGCCACTGCCAGCAGCGGCTAAAGCGAACATCCTGCGCAAGTATGGTTTGGATAAGCCTGTCTGGCAGCAGTACCTGCTTTATATGTGGGCAGTGGTGCATTTTGATTTTGGAATTCCTTTCCAGAGCCCCACTGAAACGGTTACCCAATTAATCGCGCGTGTATGGCCGCCTACGCTGCAACTGGCTGGTGTGGTGATCTTTTCTTCGTACAGTATCGGCCTGCTGCTGGGTATCCTGGCTGCCACTTACCAGAACAGCTGGATTGATCAGGCAGTAACTTTCCTGGCGACGCTGGGTTTTACCATCCCTAACTTTGTGTTGGGATTTTGGTTAATCATCATTTTCTCCGTTAAGCTGCACTGGCTGCCTACCGGGGGATGGGGGACGCCGGCCCAGTTTATTATGCCGGCGTTTGTCTATGCCCTGGCGCCCATGGCCCTGGTTGCGCGTTATACCCGGGTCAACATGCTGGAGGCTTTGCGGGCCGATTACGTCCGCACTGCACGCTCCAAGGGTCTGAAGGCCAGTACCATAACCATCCGCCATATTTTAAGAAATGCGCTCATTCCATTAATCACGGTGCTTGGTCCTCAGATCCCCAATATCGCAACCGGCTCGATTTTCATCGAGGCCACTTTCCGCATCCCTGGCCTGGGACGCTACTTCGTCACCAGTGTCTTCAACCGTGATTACCCGATGATTATGGCGACCATTCTCCTGGTTGCCGGGTTATGGGGTTTCACTTATTTGGTGAGCGATATTCTTTATACACTGGTTGACCCGCGCGTACGCCTGGGTGGAAAGAGCAGCGTATGAACGACGTGCCTGCATTATCTCAAACTCAGGCTAAGCCTTCATCACAGCGCACGATGTGGCTGGATGCAGTGCGCAGTTTTTCTCGCAACCGCCTGGCAATTACCGGATTGGTGATCGTGGCCATTCTGATCATCTGTGCCGTTTTTGCCAATTTCCTGGCGCCCTACCCCTATTATCAGTCGAATCTGGCAGAAAACTCGCAGTTCCCCAGCTGGCGCCATCTGATGGGAACCGACCCCATCGGTCGGGATATTCTCAGCCGGTTGATTTATGGTGCACGCACCTCATTGACGGTAGGTTTTTCGGTACAGTTTATTGCCTTTGCCATTGGCATTCCGTTGGGTGCGCTGGCAGGACTGCGCGGTGGTTGGGTAGACTTTGTCGTGACGCGCCTGCTCGAAATTATGACGGCTTTCCCCGGGTTCCTCTTTGCCATCTTCTTGATGAGCATTTTGGGGACCGGGATGTTCAACATCATCCTGGCAATTGGCATCACAAGTTGGATCGATGTGTGCCGTTTGACGCGCAGCGAACTGATTGCACTGCGTGAACGCGAATTTGTGGTTGCCGCGCGTTCTTACGGTTCAGACGATTGGTGGGTAATTGTGCGCCACCTGCTGCCCCACGCCTTACCGCCGTTGGTCATCATGCTGGCGCTGGGCATTCCCAGCGCGATCTTCGCCGAAGCGGGCCTCAGCTATCTGGGAGTTGGCATCAATGATCCGATCCCAAGCTGGGGCAAAATGGTCAGTGACAGCCTGGGGTATATCAGCGTTTACTGGTACATGGGGTTGTTTCCCACGCTGACGATTGCCCTGGCGATGCTCGGGTTCAACTTCGTCGGTGATGGGCTGCGCGATGCGTTGGACCCGACTATGTACAATCAATAATGAACCAAGGAGATAAAGGAGGTGATGCATACCCATCCAATCCACCCATTCAAGTTCCAACCTTACCAGGTCGGGGATGGTAAAAGCAAAAAACATCATCCTCAAGTAAAGAGAGACCTTTACGATTTCGTATTGTTGTCGTCAGTTTAAACTCACTATAAATGGCTATGATTTTTGAAAGTGTAAAAGATACAAGGAGATTTAAATGGAAAAGAGAAAGTTGTCCCGCCGTAGTTTTCTGAAACTTAGCTCGATCGCCGCCGTAGGGACGATTATTACCGCCTGTGCTCCATCAGCATCAACACCTACTGCTGCTCCGAGCACATCAACGCCGCTTCCGCCCCCGGCTACCTATACGCCAGCGCCAACGACCGCCTCAGTGACCAATACTCCCGCAGCCGCGGCTGCCACTGCTACGCCCGCCGCAACCGCGACCGCAGCCGCCACGGGCGGCGTCAAGAACGCCTGGGGCGTGACAATGCCGGAAGATGCCGCCGCTCTCGAGCAGCAGTTTATCCGCATTCTCGCCATAGAAGGTACCGCGCTTGATTTCCCGGTTACGGTATATAAACGCACCAGCCCTGCCTACTGCGATATCCTTGCGACGACCCTGGTGCGCATCAATAAAAACTTTGCGATCGTTCCCAATGGCGCGACCAGTTACGAGGTTTCACCCGACGGCAAGACCTGGACCTTCCACCTCGACCCGGCGGTCACATGGAGTGATGGTACGCCACTCACCGCGGATGACTACGTCTTCACCTTCCAGTATCAGGCGGACCCGAATCACGCCTGGGATTTCGCCTGGTTCTGGAGCGATATCGTGAATTTTAGCGATGCCGTCAGCGGTAAAGTTGCTACCACCGAAATTGGGGTCAAGGCTGTCGATGCCACAACCCTCCAGTTCATGACGAATGTCCCTTCGCCCTATTTCCCATCCAAGGCTTTGTATGCCCGCCCCTTGAGCAAAGCAGCCTTCGAAAAGAGCGGCGAACTGTACAATACCGATCCCGCCACATCAGTTTCCTCCAGCCCCTGGAAGTTGAAAGAATGGACGAAGGGCAAGCAGATGGTGTTCGAGCCTAACACGGCTTACACCGGCAAGCTACAACCCTACCTGGAAAACTTGATCCTCATTTTTGGGGATACGTCAACGGAGTTTAACGCATATCAGAACAACGAAATCGATGAGGCAGACACCTTCTCGCCCGCCGATATCACCACCATTTCCAACGATGCGACGCTAAACAGCCAGTATCACCCCGGCTTCGGCGATTTCCGCACGTATTACCTGGGGTTTGAGACCTCGGCAAAGCCCTTCAGCGATCTCAAAGTGCGCGAGGCGTTTGCCAAGGCGATCGACCGCGACTCGATCATCAAAAACATCGTGGGGCGGCAGGGTATCCCTGCTTATTCCTTCCTCATGCCCGGTTTCCCGGACTCTACTTCGAATATACTGAAGAACGAGAACGTTAACATATTCGATGTGACAGCGGCCCAAAAACTGCTGGCTGATGCGGGTTACCCGAATGGACAGGGCTTCCCGGCGCAGGAGATGTGGCTGCGGCAGGAATTGCAGTTCAACCAGTCCATTGCGGAGGCCATCGCGGCCATGCTGAGCCAGAATTTGAATATCCAGGTCTCGGTGTCCAATAAAGAGACGAAGCTCTTCAATGATAGTTTGAACGCGCACAAGCTGCCGTTCTATTACATCTCCTACGGCTTTGATTATCTGGATCCATCGAACATGCTCGGCATTTGGGTGACCGGCGGTCGCCATGACTGGAGCAACCCAAAGTTCGATCAGCTTGTCAAGGATGCAACCTCGCTGATTGGTGATCAAGCAAAACGGGATCAAGAATTCAAGGATGCTGAAAAGATCCTGGTAGATGATGTTGGTGGAGTCTTCATTTACCATGTTACGCCGGGTAATATTTACCGGCCTTACCTGGTGGGTGAGGAACTGCAACCCGATAAGACTGGCGTTGCCGCCTGGCACTGGCCTGGTCTGGAAGATATTGGCGTATTAATGTCCACTGTATACATCTCGAAGGACGCGCCCTCTGACCGGCACATGTAAAATTTTTGATTGTCCTCTGGCTCCTTTCCACCTGGGGAGGGGCCAGAGGATCTTATGAAATCATCTGGAACGCAGGCAAGGATTTCCTATTTATATTCCCTGTACGCCATTCTTATGAGGAACAAAGCAGACTTAATATGCAAGAGAAACTCCTGGAAGTGAATGGGTTGGAAACACAATTTAAAACCCCGGAAGGGATAGTCCATGCCGTCAACGGGATATCGTTCGCCCTGCAGAATGGTGAAACGATCGGCCTGGTCGGCGAGAGCGGCAGCGGTAAGAGTGTTACCATGCTTAGCGTGCTGCGCTTGATCGAATCACCACCAGGGAAGATCGCCGCCGGTTCTGCCATATTCCATGGCAAAGATTTACTGCACATTAGTGAGGAAGAGATTCGCCATGTGCGCGGGGCGCAGATCAGCATGGTTTTTCAGGACCCGATGACATCCTTTAACGGTGTTCTGACCATTGGACGACAGATCACCGAAGGGATGGTAGAGCATTTGGGTATGTCTGAGTCCCGGGCTCGGGTACGCGCCGCAGAACTGCTGGATCTGGTTGGAATCCCAAACCCCAAAGAACGCTTGAATGATTATCCCCATCAGTTTTCGGGTGGGATGCGCCAGCGTGCGATGATCGCCATGGCGCTGGCCTGCCGTCCCCAGATCCTTATCGCGGATGAGCCGACCACTTCACTCGATGTGACCATTCAGGCCCAAATCGTCGAGCTGGTCAAACATTTGCGTGACGAATTTGGCATGGCAATTATCTGGATCACACACGATTTGGGCATTATTGCCGGGCTGGCGCAGCGCGTTTTCGTTATGTATGGTGGCTTATTCATCGAAGAAGCCCCGATTTATGAACTTTATGAAAATCCGCGCCATCCCTATACCATTGGACTGCTGGGCAGCCTTCCGCGGGTGGATATGGAGGAGCGTAAGGAGCTTTCATCAATCGATGGGATGCCGCCGGTGCTGTTTGCGAAACCCAACTACTGTCCCTTTGCGCCGCGCTGTACTTACGCCATCGAACGCTGCCGTCAAGAAAACCCGCCGTTGGAAACACTTGAGGGGGGGCACAAGGTTGCTTGCTGGGTGAAGCCGCAGGTAGGGAAGGACGTCTATGGAAACAGATAATCCCGTGTTGCTGCGCGTTGAAAACCTGGTGAAGTACTTCCCGGTATCCAGCGGCGGATTTTTTCGAAGAAAGATCGAACAGATCCATGCAGTCGATCATGTCTCTTTCAATCTGTACAAGGGTGAAACGTTTGGCCTGGTTGGAGAATTGGGCTGCGGAAAATCGACCACCGGGCGCACCATCTTGCAGCTCTACCGGCCCACTGCTGGCGCTGTTTACCTGGAAGGCGTCGACCTGGTGAAGCTGGACTCCCGCGCCTTGCGCCAGATGCGCCGCAAAATGCAGATGATTTTTCAGGATCCCTATGCCAGCCTCAACCCACGATTGACGGTTGGTGAGATTGTGGGTGACCCGCTGCTGGTCTACAAACAACACAAGAATTGGGAAGATGTAGAAGAAGAGGTGCGCTACCTGCTCAACATGGTCAAGCTGAACCCATCCTACACAAACCGCTACCCACATGAGTTTTCGGGTGGGCAACGACAGCGAATTGGGGTGGCGCGCGCACTGGCGCTCCGTCCAGAACTGGTGGTCTGTGATGAGCCAATCTCAGCGCTGGATGTATCCATCCAGGCTCAGGTGGTCAACCTGCTGGTGGAGCTGCAAAAGAAGCTCAACCTGACTTATATTTTCATCGCACACGACCTTTCAATGGTGCGGTATATGTGCGACCGGGTGGCAGTGATGTACCTGGGAATAATTGTTGAACTTGGCCCAAGCTCCGAACTGTATAATAACCCGCTGCACCCCTATACGCAGGCACTCCTCTCTTCCGTGCCAATCCCTGACCCAAGGATCGAGGAAAAAAGGCAACGAATTATTCTCAAGGGTGAGGTTCCTTCCCCAATCAATCCACCTTCTGGCTGCCGCTTCCGGACCCGCTGCCCTATTGCCCAGGGTGTATGTGCCGAAGTTGTCCCAGAATGGCGCGAATTGAGGCCGGGACATTTTGTGGCCTGTCATTTTGCCTGAAAAAGATTTTTAACTTAAGAAATTTTTGGTAAAAATAATTTATTAAATCTTGAATTGGCTTGCCCAAACCAGAAGAGGAAAACCAGGTCTCTAAGGCCAAATAATCGCTTCCGTTCTGTATAATCTTTATAAGAATCATCAAACAACCTCTTGACACCAAAAACGTTTTGGATTTATAATGCGAAGTTGTCTGACAAGGGTCTGAAACACCCAGTCAGAGTGAAACTCAAGAAACATGGGAGGGTATTGGACGCGTAAATTTATTTTTGTAAGTTCTAGCTTGGACGATTCCCCGACATAGAGAACCATCCATCTTCTGCTGAAAAACTTAATGTACCTTTATCAAAAGGTATGTGAAATCCCGGATCCAAGAAATCAGGAATTTCGATGGGTCCTTTTATTTTGGGGAGGAACAACAATCATGTCTGTAATGCAATCTGTTCAGCCAGGAAATAACACAAACGTAAAACAGGCTGAACTTACCGTCAACAATCAAGAAGAACGGCAGGAAAAGGGGGAAACTGACGATCCGTTTGAAGCTGCTGCTGAAGGCCTTACCAGTTCTGAAGTAGACAGCCAACGAAAACGATACGGTTATAATGAAATTTCAGAAACGAGACAAAATCCATTTCTAAAATTTTTCACCTATTTCTGGGGTCCCATTCCCTGGATGATTGAAATCGCAGCTATTCTTTCCGCGCTGGTCAAACACTGGGAAGATCTGGCTGTGATTCTTGTTTTGTTGGTGGTAAATGCCATCGTTGGATTTTGGGAAGAATATAAAGCCGGGAATACCATTGCGGCTTTAAAGAAGAACCTGGCCGTGCGCGCCCGGGTGAAGCGGGATAACGTGTGGACCACGGTCGCGGCGCGCGAGTTGGTGCCGAAAGATACTATCCGCCTTCGTCTGGGCGATATTGTCCCTGCAGATGCGAAATTACTGGTGGGCGATCCGATCCAGGTCGACCAATCTGCATTAACCGGAGAATCGCTGCCGGTGACCCACGGCCCGCAGGATACTGTATATTCCGGGTCCATTGTAAAACAGGGTGAAATTGATGCGCTGGTTACCGGCACCGGAAAGAACACGTTTTTTGGGAAAACCGCCCGCCTGGTGGAAACAACCCACATCACCAGCCATTTCCAAAAGGCAGTGCTCAAAATTGGCAATTTTCTCATCATCCTGGCTGCCGTTTTGGCTGTGTTTATTCTGATCGTGGCCGTGCAACGCGGCGACGAACTGGCAACGACTCTGCAGTTTGTGCTGGTGCTGACGGTGGCCGCAATTCCGGTGGCGATGCCGACAGTATTGTCGGTCACGATGGCTGTGGGCGCCCAGTTGCTTGCACGTAAAAATGCCGTGGTCAGCCGGCTCGCGGCGATCGAGGAACTGGCCGGGATGGATGTGTTGTGTTCGGATAAAACCGGCACATTAACCCAAAACCAGTTGGTGTTAGGTGAGCCTTATCTCTCGGATGGGAAAAAGGCTGATGACCTCATTCTGGAAGCCGCTCTGGCATCTCGCAACGAAAACGGCGATCCAATCGATCAGGCCATCATTGCCGGGTTGAAGGATCCGGACCGTCTGGACACATATCGTGTGCTCCACTTTCAGCCGTTCGATCCAGTTCATAAGCGAACTGAAGCGTTAGTGAAAGGGACGGGCGAAGAGACCTTCCAGGTGGCTAAAGGCGCACCACAAGTGATCATGAATCTCGCCCGGCCTGATCCTACGGTGGCGGGGGATACAGAGAAGGCGATCGAAGGATTTGCATCCAAAGGTTACCGGTCACTGGCAGTCGCGAGTGGCAGCGGGACCGGCAATGAGATCAACTGGCACCTGGATGGAATCGTTCCTCTTTATGACCCACCGCGCGAGGATTCGAAAACAACGATTGCTGCGGCCCGGGAATTGGGCGTCGAGGTCAAGATGATCACGGGCGACCAGAGGGTGATTGGAAAGGAGATTGCGCGCGAATTGGGTATCGGTACAGATATTCAAAATGTCGATTTCCTGGATGATCAAAACGGGAAGAATCCCGAGCAACTGGCAGAGATGGTCGAGCAGGCCAATGGTTTCGCCCAGGTTTTCCCAGAGCATAAATACCGGATTGTGGAGATGCTGCAAAAACGGGGGCATATCGTCGGGATGACCGGCGATGGGGTGAATGATGCTCCGGCGCTGAAAAAAGCGGATGTGGGCATCGCTGTATCGGGGGCAACAGATGCCGCCCGGTCTGCTGCAGATATTGTGCTGCTCAACCCGGGCCTTTCAGTGATTATCGATGCGATCAAGGAAAGCCGAAAAATCTTCCAGCGCATGAACAGCTATGCAACTTACCGGATTGCTGAGACGATTCGGGTGCTGTTATTTATGACGCTTTCCATCCTGGCCTTTAATTTCTATCCGGTCACCGCGATAATGATCGTTCTACTGGCACTGTTAAATGATGGCGCAATCCTCTCGATCGCTTATGACCGGGCAATTCCTTCGGGTTCGCCTGAAAAATGGAACATGCGCCAGGTGCTCACGATTGCGGCTGTACTCGGCGCGGCCGGTGTGATCGCATCATTTGGCCTGTTCTACCTGGGCGAGAGGGTTTTCCATCTCGATCGGGCTATCATCCAAACCTTGATTTATCTGAAGCTTTCTGTGGCCGGACACCTGACCATATTCCTGACCCGTACACGCGGGCCTTTCTGGTCACATCGTCCATCGAAAATTCTGATCGCAGCCGTTGTTGTAACACAGATGCTGGCAACCCTCATGGCGGTGTATGGACTGTTTATGACCCCGCTCGGTTGGGGATGGGCGCTTATGGTGTGGGGATATGCTTTGCTCTGGTTCTTCGTCAATGATCGAATCAAGCTGGCTGCTTTCCATTTCCTGGATCGCGTGCGAGGATAAGTTGGCATACTTCACCTTTGATCACCGGCCAGGCCCGTTCTGGCTCCTGGCCGATAAGTGCGGTGAGAATAAAACTCTTCACAAAAAAGGACAGAAGGCCGCATACCAGCTGCCGGAAATTGTCCCGTAAGTTAGATTAACAAGAGGAAAGAGGTAATACGTTGAAACAATTTTCTATATTATTGGTCTCTGGAAAAAAAGACGATTATGATTATATACAAGAGCAGTTTTCGCACTTAAAATCCGCAAAATTTTGTGTGGACTGGGCAAACTCTTTTGAGTCTGCCCAACAGGCTCTTTACAAGAAAAGTTATGCTATGGCCCTGGTGGAGGATGATCTGGAAATGATGAGAGGATCTCAATTTGTCATGAAAATGGAACAAAAAGGGATCGAACTGCCCGTCATTTTGTTTGCCAGAGGTGACGACTGGCAGGGTGATGAGGCTGCGTTTCAATCGGATGCTATCTACTGCCTGGATAGGGATAAGCTGACCCCGGCGAAATTAGAGGATATCATCCTGAAAGAATTGGATTTGAGGCGAATAAGCTCATTTTTACATATCTGAGGATGGTGTAAAATTCCTTGATCCAGTCCTGCGTTTTTGGGCAGGCAGTAATGCTGAAGAGATTGAACGGCAATCGCCGGTTGTAGTAGGGATGATGAAAAAAACAGGTCAAGAAAAATCAACCGGAAAAAACCCTGGGGCTGGCGAAAACGCTGAGAGGGCGGAAGCCGCAGCATTATGCTTGAGGCGGCGCTGCTACCTGGTTTTGCTGCTGATGGTGATCGCTTTTGCGGTGCTGGCATATGGCGCCAGCACCACTGCTTATTTTCCGATCGATTTGAGACTCACCCGCGATCTGCAGGCGGTGAACTCCCCCTTTTTCAACCAGCTCATGATCTGGACCTCCTGGCCAGGCTATTCACCACAATCGATCGTCCTTACCTTACTGATCGGCGGGGCGCTGTATTTCTTCGGCTTGCGTTGGGAAGCCCTGGTGGCAGTGGGGGGGGCGGGTTTTGTGGAGGGGGTCAACGCGCTGATCAAATTTATCATCCACCGCCCGCGCCCCGTGTCCGACCTGGTGCATGTGGTTAATGTGCTGAATAGTTACAGTTTTCCCAGCGGGCATGTCATGTACTACACGGCTTTTTTAGGTTTTATCTGGTTTTTGGTCTTTACTTTGCTGCGCAAGTCGTGGCTGCGCACCTTGTCGCTGGTTGTTTCCGGCGCTTTGATATTATTGGTAGGCGCATCGCGCGTATATCTGGGACAGCATTGGACGAGCGACGTGGCCGGCGCTTATCTACTCGGCAGCCTGGTACTGGTATTAATGATCCATGTTTACCGGTGGGGCAAGAGAATGAAGTTTTTCCAACCCGGGGTTCAATAGGCTGACGTGACACGGACAGAATCTGAGCCTGGGCCTGGCGCATTCCGCCTGGCCTGTGCGGCACTTTCACATGATGTCTTCTGTCACCATGATCCCATTTGAGGTTGGCTCTTCCGCAGTCAGAGCGTTTCACCTTTGTAAATGCGAATCATCCGGTCCAGGAGGTCCATTGCATCTGCCCGGTCGCGTTGGAACGAGTTGCGGCCGATGATTGAGCCGAACCCACCGCCCGCGCGAATGGCGCGGACTTCGTCCAGGATTGTGGCATCATCCGCCTTGGAACCGCCAGAGAAGATGACCATCCGCCGTCCGTTGAAGGTGCTTTGCATCACGTGCTGCACCCGTTCTGTCAGCGTTTTGCGCGGGATGCGCTGTTCCTCATAAACCTTCCGGGCTTCCTCGACTTCGAGGTTTGCGGTCGGCAATTTTACCTTAATGATATGCGCGCCGAGTTGGGCAGCGATATGTGCACCATAAGCGATCACGTCGAGGGCTGTTTCTCCCTCCTTGCTCAATCCACCGCCCCGAGGATAGGACCAGACCACAACGACCAGCCCGGCAGCTTTCGCTTCTTCTGATAATTCTCGCAGCTGTTCATATTGCAGGCGCCGGTCGGCTGTGCCGGGGTAAATGGTGTAGCCAATGGCTGAGCAGCCTAGGCGCAGCGCATCCTTCACGGAGGCGGTTTGTGCCCCGAGAGGTTCATTCTCCGGATGGAGCAGATCGTGGCTGTTCACCTTCAGGATCAATGGCACCTGCCCGGCAAATTCTGCCGCACCCGCTTCCAAAAAACCCAGCGCACTGGCGTAGGCGTTTAGTCCGGCGTCAATGGCAAGCTGAAAATGGTAGTGTGGATCATATGCCGGTGGATTCGCTGCGAAACTTCGTCCCGGCCCATGCTCAAAACCCTGGTCCACAGGAAGAATAATCACATAGCCGGTACCTGCCAGCCTGCCGTGATTAAGCAAACGGGCCAGATTTGTTAACACGCCGGGGTTTTCACTCCGGTACCAACTGAGAATTTCACGAATACGATCACTCATCTGTCAATTCCTCCTATTTCAAACCATGTTGGTAATCACCACACAACAATGCGGTTTTAATATACCATTTGAGGGATCGAATGTCATTAACTTTTGTTGAGTCATGCGAAATATTGTGTAAATTACTATCTCGCTAAGCGCACCTTCCACCGGCGGTAAACCTGACCGGCTGCCATTCGGTGGGGATCATAGATTTGGAGATCGATTTCGCTGCCGCGCAAACCGCCGCGATAGAAAAATAAATCTGCTGGAAGCAGCAGAGGAAAATTTTCCATAGCGTTATCTGAAAAAGCGTGGAAAGAGAATCTCAGTGAGATAATTCAGAGATTCTGGCGGCTAAAAAGATTAACTGAGTGTCTGCTTCAATCCCTCGCTTCGCTCCCGCCAGGGTGACAACGCAGGCGCCGGGCTCAACGAAAAGCCGTTCTCCATCGACGACCATCCAGCCCTGTCCTTCGAGGAAGGTATAAATTGCCAGACCTTCAGGGTGCATGGGGATTTTTTGTCCTGCCTCTAATCCGGCTGTAATGACTTTAATCTGCCCTTTCGAGTATAAGCCTTGGGGTTGAGGTCCTTCTGGCGAAAAAACTACCTTTGTTTTCACATCCGAGAAATACTTATAAGCCATCATTTTGCTCCTTTTCAGGAATTTCGGGCGTTTAGAGAAAAACCTTCAATCATCCATTCTCTGTTTGTTAGTGTATCACCCGAGGCGTTAATAATCTTTAACTTAAGTGGAGTTAATGGAGTGTTATCCTCCGCAACTTTTGAAAATAGAAAGGAATCAAGCCCTAATTCGTAAACTCAATATAAATGAATTCAGTAAAGTTTCTATCTGGCTTCAATTTGTCTTTCCTTTCATTTTTTCAATTTTTATTTGCTGGCGGTAGCTAAAGTGGATGCGACTGATCTCCCGCCCTATTTGGCAACCGGCTGAAACGTTTTATATGTAGCTGCATCGATTATCGATCATTATAAAATTCGGACAAACCTTCACGGTATTGGATGACGGCTTCACCCAGCTTCTGGCGCAGGTCGTGCAAATCCCAGGGTTTTGGAATAAATCCGTGCACATTGGGCAGATTAATCGCGGTAGTGAGTGCGGCGATATCTGAAAAGCCGGAGATCAAAAGCCCAATTATTTTCGGGTTTAATTCAAGGAGTTGTTCCATCAGTTCCACGCCGCTCATACCGGGCATACGCTGATCAGTCAAAACGACCGCTGGATCGGAGCGTTGGGCGATCTCCAGCGCATCTTCACCCGAGTTCGCTGTTAATACCGTAAACTGGTCTTGCAAACTAAGTGCCAGAGCACGCGTGATTCCTTCATCATCATCTACCATTAAAATGGTTGGCCTGGCAGAAGAACGCTCTTCTAATAAAAAGGTATTCATAAATAATTCAACTGCCTGCGGGTCAAAATGTTTACCAGCCTGCTCGCGGATATATTCGATCGCCTGATTTTTCGGCCAGGCAGCCCGTTTTCGCCGGTCAGAGGTGAGTGCGTCCCACACATCTGTTACGGCGAACAGGCGCGCTGATAAAGGAATTTGTTCACCTTTTAATCCACGCGGATAACCGCTGCCATCCCATTTTTCGTGATGGCAATATGGAATATCCAACGCGGGTCTCAGAAATGCGATCGGTGAGATCAGTTCGAAAGCATATTCCGGATGTTTTTGCATAACTTTCCATTCTTCAGCGGTCAAAGTGCCTGATTTTAATAAGACATTGTCCGGGATGCCCAATTTTCCGATATCGTGAAGCATTGCCCCCCTGCGAATATGAACCAATTCATCCGTGCGAATACCGGCAGCTTTAGCCAGCCGGATCGTAATATCGGTTACCCGTTGGGTGTGGCCTTGGGCCTCTTTATGGCGCAAATCCGATGCATGCGACCAACCTTCGATTGTGGCGTCATAGGCTATGGTCAGATCATTGTTCGAGCGTTGAATAGAGTCAAACATTTGTATATTGTCAATGGCGATCGCTGCCTGCCCTGCCATTGTCTCCAAGAACTCAATCCATGTTTCATTCGCTCTAATTGGAGATCGATGGAATATTTCCAGCAGCCCTTTCAAACTTCCTTTAGAAATAAGCGGTACGCCATAATATTCATAAAAATTTTCATCTTTCAAGTCCGGTGAATTTGTGAATAATTCGTTATTTGACCTTAAATCGCTTATGTGGATGGTTTCATTTTCATTGGCAGCCCGACCTGCCAACCCCTGACCGATGCGAAATTCGGTGTGCTGCAAAGCGGGCGTATTGAAACCACGCCCGTTGAGATAGCTAAGGGTATTGGTGAACGGGTCGAGTAACAAAATATCAGCCGCATCTACGTTGAGCTGGCTCATGATTTCTTCTAAAAGAATGTTTGAGGTGATTCCTAAATCCAGGCTGGCGTTGATCGTATCATCGATTTTTTGCAGCGATTTCAGGCGTTGAATCTGCAGCCTGGTTTCAGATAATAAGCTGGCGTTTTCCAGCGCAACGGCAGCCTGGTTGGAGAACAGGATGAACAAGCGCTCCTGGTCGCGTGTGAAGGCCTGAGGTTTTGTACTCATAACCCCCAATATGCCACGGATATTTTGGCCGTGTTTGACCGGCGCCCATAAGGTCGAGTGTATTTCGGGGTCGCCAAGCGCAAATGCCGGATTGTCAATGCTGTTTGGCTTGTACAGCGGCTGCTCGTGGACACGCACCCAATCGACCGGAAATTGGGTTTCATCTGCCGGGAAGTGGGCCTGATCGATGGATTCCTGTAAGTCTTCTGAGAAACCGAGAAAATGTTCGGCAGAATAGCAAGATTCCACGGGGAGATAGTGCAGAAAGGCGACCCGATCGGCGGAAAATTCATCCAGAATGATTTTCGACAAAAACGCAAATTGAGCCTTGGAGTCGAGGACGCTGTTTAGCGCCAAACCTGCATCATACAATGAAGCCATGGTCGATGCCCGGTCCTGAAGCTGCTGCTCGGCTTCTTTGCGCGCTGTGATATTGCGCGAGATGCCAAAGGTGCCTACGATTTTATCGTTTTGGTCGCGCAAAGCCATTTTGGTGGTCGATACCCATTCCGGTGGGCGGTCGATAAAAGTTTCGATTTCTTCAATATTTACCAACGGGCGACCGGTACGGATGATGGCCTGTTCGTCCTGGTATGCAGCCTGGGCATGCTCCTGGCTGAAGAAATCAAAGTCGGTCTTGCCAATAATCTGGTCCGGATCGGCAATTCCAAAAATAGCTAATTGCGAGCGGCTGCTGCGGATAAAGCGGCTTTGGATGTCCTTAAAATAAATCACGTCGGGGACGGTATCCATTAACGTCTGCATTAGATACTGTTCTTGTTTAAGCTTTTCTTCAGCCTGTATGTACCTGGTAACATCATGAATGTACCCCCCTACCCCTGTTCGGCCATGCTGCAAGGCTACGGGGAATTTGTGGGTTTCATAAAACCGGTTTCCGATGGGTTCGATCGTGGTCACCGGAGCGTTTGTTTCAAGCACTTGCTGGTCGGTTGAACGGCAGGTGAGCGCTGCCCGCTTTTCCATCAGTTCTAAGTCATCCTTGCCAATAATCTCATCCACTGGTTTATCAAAAAAGCGAGCATAGACTTCATTTACCATCACGTAGCGAAACTGATCGTCCTTTAAAAACACCATAGCGATGGCAGCATTGATAAACGTTTGATACCGCGCTTCACTCTCAGCCAGCGCTATTTTAGCTTCCTGTCCCTCAATGGCATGGCAAATGGACACGAGTAGGCTTTCCATATCGAAAGGTTTCTGGAAGAAAGCGTATGCCCCCAGATTGATAGCCTCGATAGTTGAATTTTGCGGGGCTTGATTTGATAGCATGATGCATTCGGTGTTTGGCGTTTGCGCTTTAATCTTGCTCAAGACATCCAAGCCGGGCATATCTTCCACCCTCAGGTCAATCAGGGCCACATCCACCGGCTGCTGCTCGATTTGCGCCAGGGCGGATGCTCCTGTTTTCGCCAGAACAGGTTCGAATCCTTTGAACCGCAAGACATCTCCTGCAGACTTGAGCCAGGAGAGGTCACTGTCTAATATCAGAATTCGAGGTGTTTTTTTGTTCATGGTTGTCTCCTCGCGACATATTAAACCGAGCTTCAATCTGCATCCGGACTTCTGCGTACTAAATTACGATAATGATTGACCGCTTCGTCCAATTTTTTCCGCAAATGATCCAGATCCCAGGGTTTGGGGATGAATCCCCGAACATTTCTCAGGTTGATCGCGGCAGTTAAAGCAACCGCATCCGAATACCCCGACATTAAAATACCGCATGTATTGGGTTTGTATTTGTGACTCTTTTCTAGCAATTCAACACCGGTCATACCCGGCATGCGCTGGTCGGTCAGGACGACGGCCAGGTCTGAACGCTGGATGATCTTTAGGGCATCAAAGCCATTGTTGGCTGTCAGCACTGAAAAGCGGTCTTCCAGGCTGCAGGCCAGCAAGCGGGTAACGTTTTCTTCGTCGTCCACGATCAAGATCGTTGGTTTTCCGCTGGTCCTGTCCTGGAACAGCTCACTATTAAAAAACAACGCTACAATCTGGGGGTCGAATTGGCTGCCGGTGCGACCAAGGATATACTCGATGACTTTTTCTTCTGGCCAACTGGCCCGGTAAGGCCGGTCCGAGCGAAGCGCATCCCAAACATCGACGATTGCGAATATTCTGGCTGCCAGGGGGATTTGTTCACCGATCAGTCCCCGGGGATAGCCGCTGCCGTCCCATTGTTCGTGGTGGCAGTAGGGAATATCCAGCGCTGGTCTCAGGAACATAATCGGCGAAAGTAGTTCATACGCATAGACGGGGTGCTTACGCATAATTTCCCATTCGTCAGCGGTCAGCGGCCCCGGTTTTAATAAGATGTCGTCTGGAATACCCATTTTGCCGATGTCGTGCAGCAGCGATCCCCGGCGAATATGGACGAGATCCTCGCCGTTGATCCCCATGGCTTTTGCCAACCTGATGGTGGTCTTTACCACGCGCTGCGTGTGGCCTTCGGTCTCTTCATCCCTTAAATCCAGGGCACGCGACCAGGCTTCGATGTTTTCGTCATAGGCCAAAACTAATTCGTTGATGGATTTCTGCAGATCGCTGAATAAGTCGATATTATCCATCGCAATTGCAGCTTGACCGGCCAATGCCTCCAGAAAATTTAACCAGCTTTCATTAATGGTCAGGTGCGAGCGATGATAAATTTCCAGCATACCTTTTAATTTCCCTTTGGCAATTAAGGGCACGCCAAAATACTCTATAAAATTTTCTTCTCTTAATAAAGGTGAGGCGTCAAGAAAATCATTTTGTTCATTCAAGTTGTTGACATGCAGGGTCTGGCGCATGATGGCTGCCTGACCCGCAAGTCCGTGACCTAAGTGGATATTGGTATGCTGCAGCGCTGCGGTCTTGAAGCCAATATTTTTAACAAAATTAAGACTTTGTGCTCCTGGGTCGAAATGCAGTAAATCGACGGCATCGATATTCAATTGACTGGAAATTTGGGTTAACAAAACCTCAGCGGTTAACTTGAGATCCATGCTGGCGTTGATGGTCTCATCGATCTTGCGCAGGGATTCCAGACGGCTAACCTGTTTTGTGATTTCGGTAATTAAATTGGCATTTTCCAGAACGATGGCGGCCTGGCTGGTAAATAATGTGAGGAATTGCTCATCTTCTGGCGTGATAAAAAACGCCTCAGGCGATTGAATCATAATGACACCAAAGACTTTCTGGCCAGCTTCAAGCGGCGTCAAGTATACCGAATGGGTGTCTTTTAACAAACTGACATCGAAGGAGTTTTGCCCAAGTTCACCGATATTAATTTTTTCTTTATTCAAAAGCGCGCGTACAAATAACGGCGCCTGTTTTAAATCGACTGCGGTGGGCGAGCAGTTTTCAGACACGGGACCGGAAGAGGCGGTCAGGGCTAGTTGATTCGTGTCGGGGATTTTCGAATAGATGCTGCAGCAAATTCCGCCTATTTCTGTGGCGATGGTATCCGCGATCAAATGGATCAATCGTTCGCGGTTCAGTGCTGAGCCCTGGATTAAGCTGTTCGATACGCGATAAAGCCGGGTTAACCTTTCATTGTTTATTTTTAATTCTGCCGCCTGCTGGTAAATAATGTTTTCGGCCTGTTTTCTGTGTTCAATCTCCTGCAGGCTTTGCTGGTAAAGCAGGGCGTTGTTGGCGGCCATTGTAATTTGCGAAACAAGCGACTGCGCAATACGAAAATCATCCTCGCTGTAGGCATTTTTTTCATAGCTTTGGATTTGGACGACACCAATCACCTGGTTTTTCAACTTCATGGGGATGATGAGAGAAGATTGGGTATACTGGCCATCTTCCGGAACATGCCCTTCATCCGCAACCGATCCCCCTTCATCAATATAATATTTGGTTGAGGTCGTTTTTAATGCTTCCTGGGTATCATTGATCCTCTGCGCATTTCCGGAACGGATCACCGGGCTCTGGATGCCCTGGCCTTCTGGTTCAAGCGGAATAACTGGAAATCCGCTGACCTCAGCCTGTTTGCCTTCGATGACTGCGAATTCTGCGGAGATCAACTCGGTCTGCGCATCAAAACTGGCGATATACATCGTATCGCACTTCATGTTCTGTGAGATTGACTCATAGAAGCGCAGGTAGATATTCTCAAGATCCAGACTCTCGCTGATCTGTTTGCCTGCCTCATACAGCAGGTTGATTTCCTGATTACGTTTCAGGATTTCATTTTTCTGGCGTTTAATTTCGGTAATATCCTGCACAATGCCGTTCAAGAAGCCCGGCTGGCCGGCATCATCCAACTGTATTTCGCCTGCTTCAGCCCACACAACCTTCATTTCGCCGTTCGGCAGGATGATGCGGTATTCCAGTGGGATGGGTTTATTTTGCTCGATGACCGAAAGGTTAGATGCCATCACCGCCTCGACATCATCGGGGTGGATGGATTTCTGCATGATGATATTTAAATTCCCGCTGAATTGCGTTGGGTCCACTCCAAAAATACGGAACATTTCATCCGACCATTCGACCTGGTTGGTCTGGATGTCCCATTTCCAACTGCCCACATGGGCAATCTGTTGGGCCTTTTTCAGGTCTGCTTCGTTGATGCGCAGCGCGCTTTCCATCTGCATGCGCGCGGTAATGTCGCGGAAGTTGATGACGATGGCTCCCACGCTTGGTTCGTTGAGCAGATTGGTGAAGGTGCTCTCTACCCAAACCCAGGAACCATCCTTGCGTTTGAAACGGTATTCAAGCGTAGGGGTTTGCCCTGGATTCCGAATCAAATGATCCAAAGCGGTCGAGACCTTGGCGAGGTCATCCGGGTGGGTATACTCATCCGGATTGATTTCGGAGATCTCCTCGTCGCAAAACCCAAAAATTTTTTTAGCGGAAGGGCTGGCAAAGGTGATATTGCCGCCAGGTTGATTAAAACAATGCCGTCGGGGGCATTCTGGATGAGCTGGTTGGCGCGTCTTTCAATGATCGGCCAGTACGTTTTCGGCTTGCTTGCGCTCGATGGCATAGCGAATGATGCGGGTCAGGAAATCACCGGCAAATTCCCCTTTGACCAGGTAATCCTGGGCGCCGGCCTGCATGGCTTTGACTGCCATTTCCATATCGTTCAGTCCGGTCAGCACCACGATTGGCACGCGAGCCGTCTGGGAGGTGATCGTCTCCAAAGTACCCAACCCCTGGCTGTCTGGCAGGCCCAGGTCCAAAAGGATGGCATCCGGCGGGCCTGCTTTCAAGTGCTCCAGTCCGGCGGCCAGGTGGGTGACATGCACGAGAGAGAACTTTTCTGTCCGGCTTTCGTTCAAAAACTCCCGAATCAAACGGGCATCCCCCGGGTTATCTTCCAGCAGTAGAATCTGAAATTGCTTACTCATAATACTTCCATCGACCCATAAAGACAAAAACGGTTTCGTTCACGCTTGGCGCCGTACATGGCGATATCAGCAGTTTGCATCAGGGTTTGAAAATCCGCTCCATCTTCTGGATATAAACTGATGCCTACGCTGGCCGTAACATGGATTTCTTTTCCATCCAGAATGAAGGGTTCGGAAAATATATCCACGATTTTTGCGCCCACGACACCGGCATCCTCCTGACCGGTTACATTTTCAAAAATAAACATGAATTCATCGCCCCCCATGCGGGCAACGGTATCTGACTGACGAATGGCGCCGTGTAAACGCTGTGCGACAGCTTGCAGCAGGCGATCGCCCATTGGATGGCCGAAATTATCATTGACCCATTTGAAATGATCCAGGTCGATCATCATCACGGCAATTTCCCACTTAGCGGCGTTGTGTATGCGATTGCGCGTGGAACGATTGATGGAAAGCGTGAGACGATCCTCGAACAAGGCACGGTTGGGTAATTCGGTTAGGATGTCATGAGTCGCCATGTATTGGAGACGTTCTCCCATTTTCTTGCGTTCCACGGCATGTCTGATGGCGCGGATCAAACCTGCGCTGTTGACCTGGCCCTTGACCAGGTAGTCCTGGGCGCCAGTCTGTACGGATTCCAGGGCCAGCATATCGTCTTCCAGGCCGGTTAACACAATGATCGGCAGATGGGGCGCCGCGCCGCATATTTGCCGGACAGTATCCAGGCCGATGCTATCCGGAAGAGAAAGATCGAGCAGGAGCACATCAAAATTAACCTGCGCAATGCGCTGCAGTGCTTTTTCGATGCGATCGACATGTTCCAGGGAATAATCCTGCTTTTTCCCATTCTCATGCAAAAGTTCGATCAGCAGGCGCACGTCGCCAGGATTGTCTTCGACTAATAAAATCCGTTTCGTTTCAGCGTCCACACCCACCGGTTTTGCTCCGTTTAGCCTGGGCTGCTGGGTGGCAGCTGTACGACTGACATCCAGAACTGCTTAATTTTCTTGATCATCTCAAAGAATTGATTGATGTCTACCGGTTTAACGATATATCCGTTGGCGTGCAGGTCGTATGATTTTAGAATATCTTCCTCCGCCTGCGAAGTGGTCAGAACCACTACCGGAATGCTGCGTAAGTTCGAATCTTCTTTAATCTCCGCCAGGACTTCACGCCCATCCTTTTTGGGCAAATTCAGGTCCAGTAAAATGATGTCTGGCCGGACAGCCTCGTGAAAAGGAGGCTGCGAGCGAAGATAAGCCATGGCTTCAAAACCGTCCTGGGCGACCACAAGATCGTGGATTACCTTGCCGCTTTTTAACGCTTCCTGGGTCAGGCGCACATCGGCGGGGTTATCTTCCACCAATAAGATGGTGAACATATCGCTCACGGGTTAGCTTTCTTCCGGTGGTAATTTGACGATGGTGAACCAGAAATCTTCCACCGCTTGAACCACATTGATAAATTGGTCCAGATCGACAGGTTTGGTGATGAAACAGTTGGCGTGCAAGTTGTATGACTGGAGCACATCTTCTTCCGCTTTCGAAGTGGTGAGAATGACCACCGGAATGCGGCGCAGATCTGGGTCGCTTTTAATATCCGCCAGCACTTCGTGACCATCCTTTTTGGGCAGGTTAAGATCAAGCAAGATGATGTCCGGACGAATTGCACCGGCATATTTCCCTTCGCGTCTTAAAAATGCTATGGCTTCGACACCATCCTGGGCAACATACAGATTGTTCAACACCTTGCCCTCTTTGAGCGCCTCGCGCGTCAGGCGAACGTCACCCGGGTTATCTTCGACCAGCAAGATATCGATTGGTTTGATTGGGGTAATTTGGCTCATCCTTCTTTTCCTTTGTTTGGAATGGTGAAATAAAAAGTAGATCCTTTTCCTGGCTCGGATTCGATCCAGATGCGCCCGCCGTGCTTTTCCACGATGCGTTTGCTGATCGCCAATCCGATGCCGGTGCCTGCGTATTCTTCGCGATTGTGCAGGCGCTGGAAAATGATAAAGATGCGTTCATAAAACTGCGGGTCAATGCCGATGCCGTTGTCGCGCACCGAGAAGAGCCAGCCCTGGTTTTCTTTCTTCACCCCAATATGCACCCGGGGTGCTTCATCGCCGTGAAACTTAATGGCGTTCCCCACCAGGTTTTGAAAGAGCTGTTCAAGCTGGCCTTCGTCGCCCATGACCACCGGCAAAGGGTCATGCGTAACCTCGGCATTGGCTTCCTCCACGCTCGTTTGTAATATTTGCAGAACCTGGCCAAGCACGGCCTCAAGGTCGGTCGGTATATGTTCTTTGCTGTGCGTGCCCACCCGTGAATACGCCAGCAGGTCGTTGATCAGCGTTTTCATGCGGTTGGAACCATCTACGGCATAGTTGATGAATTCTAAAGCGTCGCCGTCCAGGCGCGCTTTATAGCGGCGTTCCAGAAGCTGCAGGTAGCTGGTGACCATGCGCAGCGGCTCCTGCAGGTCGTGTGAGGCGACGTAAGCAAAACGTTCCAGTTCGCTGTTGGAACGGGCCAGGTCCTCATTGACCTTTTGCAAATTCTGTTTATCCTGTTTGCTTTCTGCGGTGGTCCAGGCCAGGTCGGCAAAAAACGTGACCAGTTCGGCCTCCGCTTCTGTGTAATTTCCCGGTTTATTGCCCACCCCGAGGATGGCGACGATGGCGTTTTTGCGGAAAACAGGTACGACCAATTCGCGCGTCAGGCTGGCGTGGCCCTCCGGCAGACCCTTGCGGTGCTCCAGGGAGGCATAATCATTATGGATTACCGCACGGCGCTCGCGCACGCAGTCCACCCAGACCCCGGCCTGATCGATCGGATAATGCAGTTCTTTTCCTTCTGATTGGCAGTACTCTTCGAGCGTCCGTGTTGACCAGGCTTGCAAGGTCAGGTTTTGTTGGTCGGCATCGACAAAATGGTAGAAGCCGACCGGGCTGTGGACCAGCGCGCCAACTTCATCCAGGGTTTTCTGTAAGATCTCGTCCAGGGTGTGGGCTTCAGAAAATTCCATGATGCGCAATCGGGTGGCAACGATCTGTTCGGCTTGTTTGCGCTCGGAAATGTCGCGGGAGATGCCCATCACCGCGTTGACCATGCCGGAATCGTCGCGCATGGGCACCAACTGCGTTTCCAGCCACACTTTTCCGGTGGGGAAGATCACCTCTGATTCGGAAGAGAGGGTTTCACCGGTATCCAGCACCTTTTTTAAGCCAAGAGTTTGACCTTCGCCGACGGTTGGTGGGAAGATATCCAACCGGGGCCGGCCAATTACCTGGTCGGGGGTTTTGCCGAATTGTCCGGCAGCCCTTTGGTTGATGTACTGCACCCGGTCTTCCCGGTCGATGACGAAGATCATTTCGGGGGAGGACTCCGCCAGGATGCGGTAGCGTTCTTCGCTTTGCCGAAGCTGGTAGGTGCGTTGATTGACGCGCTGTTCCAACTCCGCGGCCCAACCGCGCAGCTGGCTTTCTTTCTCCTGCAGGCTGGCGGCCATGCGGTTGAAGGCTGAACCCAAGGTGCCTAACTCGTCGCTTGAATTAACCGCAATGCGGAAGTCCAGGTTTCCTTCTGCGACCTGGTCGGCGCCAACCACCAGCCGGCGAACCGGATTGGCGATGGCGCGCGACATGATAAATGCCGCCAGGGTCCCCAATAGAAACACCACACCGCCGATCAACCCCATCGAAGCGCCCAGGGCATATACAGGGGCATAGGCTTCCTGCTGATCGATCTTAGAAATCAGGCACAATTGACGTTCGGGCAGCCAGCGATAGGCAATCACGGCCGGGATATCTCGATAATCGTCTGCCTCGACGAGGCCAGTGTTGCCTGACAGACAGCGGCTGATGGCGAGCGTGTGCAAACCGCGTAATAAGACGCCTGGATCCGGCAGCAGGCGCGGTTGGGTTACGGGAAGGTTGGCGCTGTTGACCAGGAATGAATTGTCGCTGACATGCAGGCCGGACCGGCGCTGGATGATCTGGTCTAATTCATCCAAATTCAGGGACCCGGCCAGAACGGCGAGCAGTTTGCCGTCCTGTGAGAATAAAGGGGCAGCGGCTGTCATGGCCGGACCCCCAAAGGAAATGTCATAATAAGGATTCTGAACGGTACCACCCAGCTTGCCGTTGATAAAATACGCTTGAGATTCTTTGAATTTTCCTACCTCACTGGGTTCGGTCGAGACGATCACCTGGCCGGTCTCGGCCTGAAGGATGCTGAGCCTGGAAAAATTGTGCCCTTGCCTGCGCCGGCCCAGTTCTGCAGATTGGCGATCAGCTCGTCATAAAAAAGATCCGCAGTCTGTGAGTGCGGTTCTGCATATATAAACCAGCGAAGTGAATCTCGTAAATTGACCTGGTTGGCGATTTCTTCCAGGGTGTGCTGGCGTTCATGAGCCCAGTTATTCAGCGCAGCTTCTTTTTCCAGGGAGGTTGCCTGCAGTTCCGAAAAACTGGCGGACCTGAGGGATTCGCGACCCTTCAGGAAGGCAGGTATGGTCAACCCAAGCAGCAGTGCCAGCGCAAACAAGGCGAATACCAGGGTGAGTTTTGGGGTGAGGTTTAATCGCTTCATCGGCTGCCTATGAGTTCTCTTTTTTCAAATGATCCAATCAACCGGTAAAGCGGTTCTGCCAGAGTCGTCTGTTTCAGCCAGATCGGAAAAGGGTAAAGCGTAGCTGAGGAAATTCCGGCCTCTTTTCATTTATAAATCGTCTCCAGGAATTGAGTGGTGTACACCTGGGTCACGTCCACCGGTGCTGGATCAAGATCTTGTTCGAGGAATGTCTTGCCCATTTCTTCCCAAGTTTGAGGTTTCATCCAACCGATGAAATCTTCGCCGGTATTGACCAGGGGGATGGTCGCCAGCATCCTTTCTTTCTCCACCTCGAGATCGGCGTTTGGATTGTATTTTTGCACCATGACAGGCATCTCCTGCGGGTTTTCAATGGCATACGTCCAACCCTTGAGCGCGGCGCTCAAGAAGCGCTGCACCAGATCCGGATCGGAAGCGATCAATTCATCTGTGGTGAAGATGCTGTCGGCGTAAAAATGCACGCCGTAATCATCCGGATAAATGACGTCCAACTGATAGCCTGCTTTCTTGATGCCGACGGCAAAAGAATTGATGAAAACGCCCCAAACGGGGATCTCGCCGCTGACGAACAGATTGATATCCGAGGGAGCGTCCCGATAGGTGTATTGGCTGGGGCCGATCCCCAGTTTTGCCATCATCGCGTTTAAAGTGGGGGCAATATTGGCCGAAGCCCGAATGGTTTTGCCAACAAAATCCTGGGGCCGGGTGATATGCTTGTCGGCCAAAGAGATAAACACGACCGGGTTTTGCCGGAAGATGGTGGCGACAGCCATCAATCGCTTCCCCTGGGAGCGGGCCAGAATCAGTTCGTCCGCCCCGCCGACGCCAAATTGGGCAGTGCCGTCCAGCACGGGGGCAAGTTTGTCATAATTGGCGCCCCCCTCCATAAAGCTGACCTGCAATCCCTGCTCAGCAAAGTACCCCAACTGATCGGCGGCGTATAGACCGGCAAATTGAGATTGGTGCGTCCAGGCCAACTGTACACGCACCGCGGCTGGCGCGGGTTGTGGGGCGGCAGGCGCGCAGGCTGTCAGGGTTAATGACATAACGACTAAGAAAATTGCCTGATGATGAAGTATTTTTATCCTCACGATCTCCGGTCTTTCCCCCCGTTATCGAACCAAGGAATCTTTATGTTGGAAGCAAATGGCTGTTTACACCGTTTGATAGTTTTTATGCTTCCAGTCACAGGCTGCCGAATGCATTAACTATAATTTCATTATAAGGCTGAATGGAGAGAAATACGTACGACCTATCGAATTCATCGATTTAGTATCTTTTTGGTGTGAATCGTCCTGGGTTTTTTTGTAACGCTCTCCGATAGTTCCACTCTTGCAGTAATTTAGAATGACCTGGTCAAGATCGAGCGCTAAGGGCTTGTTCTCCTATGGGGCAGTCTGTGAACAAACTGTAATCTAATCCCAAGGTTGAATCATGAAATTAGACCGTACAATGAAGATGTTATTCGTATATACATTAAAAATAATTTAAACGGCAAATTATTTTTTTATATCAGCGCCAGGAAAGCGAACAACAGGCCCATATCACGATAATTTAATAGACACTATCCTTCGTGTCCTGTTCATCCCTGTTTTATGTAAAGAGGAAAACATTCCTATGATCTCCGAGTTCTTTTACAGACAAATCGATTTTTATTTTTTCGTTTCCGGACTGGCATTTATCCTTCTATTTGTGGTCAGCCATGAAATTCTTCGTGGGCCCAAGAAGCTCTTGCCGTGGATTCTGATGATAGGTTTTGCTTTGGGCCAGGGGATTAATGCATGGGTAAAATGCGTGGCAATCGGGTTTGGGAATGGTTTTGGGTATCCGATCATTTCCTTAATCTTGACAGCCATTTCTTATGTTTTTCTTTTAGAATTTGGCCGGGTTGGCCTCAAAGCCATCACCGGGAAAAGTGTCGGGCGTTGGATTCACATCCCACTGCTGGTTTGCGCGGGACTGGGTGGGTTGGGTGGAATCGCGGGCTTGAATGCAACCTTTCATTATATTTATGGCCTGGGGGGCGGTTTGTGGGCAGGTTTTGTTTTCTATCGCACTGCCAGAATTCAAAAATCGAAATTCCTGGTCCTGGCTGCCCTGGTGATGGCCGGGTTCGCGGTCGCTGATGGCGTCATTGTTTCCAAGGCTGATTTTTTTCCGGCTTCTCTGATCAATCAGGACAGTTTCTTCCAATGGATCGGCATCCCCAGTGAGTTATTTGTGAGTGTAACCGCACTGTTGTTTGCCTTCGCTGTCCGAAAATATTATGAAGAGATCAAGGTACCCATATTATCCGCAGACGGCAGCCGGCAAACGAACTTTTTTGATTTGCAGTTCATCCTGGTTTTCATGATTTTTCTCTTTGCAAGTCGGGGACTGGCCGAATACGCAGGAAATTTGGCAAGGCAATCTTTCTACAACGATATTCTCGACCGGATTTCCCTGGCAAAACACGTAATTAATGTTGGCGAATTTAAAACTCTTAGCGCAGATTTAACGGATGTCACTCTTCCAGGGTATGTGAGCTTGCGGCAGAAGTTGATTGACATTAAAGAGGCGGATTCCCATTTACGCGATGTATATCTGATGGTCAAGAAGGCGGATTGGATTTATTTTGCGGTGGATAGTCTGCTGTATAAAGATTCCAATTACAGGGTTCCAAGGTTGTTATATCAGAATCCTCCCGCAGCGCTCTTCGATGTCTTTTCCAATGGAGATATGCAGGTGGTTGGCCCTTATTCCGATGAATACGGCAGTTTTGTTTCAGGTTATGCCCCTATCATCGATGTACGAAGCAACACCGTGATTGGCGTGTTAGGATTGGACACGGATGCAGTAGTGGTGCAAACGTTTATCGCAAACTACCGGTTGGTCACTTTTTCGATCATGCTCCCGATATTTTTTATTTTTATTGGTTTTTTTTCAGTCCGCGAAAAGTCTTGGAGAACTTCCCGGCGGATTGCGGCCAGTGAAGTGAGTTTTGCCCAGGCGCAAAGTATCGCCCAGATCGGAAATTGGACCTGGAATATCAGCTCCAATCATTTTTCCTGGTCGGCAGAGATGTACCGCATATTTGGCAGACCTTCTGAGGACGTAGTTCATAGTTTTCAGGATTTTCAAGAATTTTTTTCTGCAGAGGAATGGATGGTCTTCGATGAGACGGTCCGGCAGGCGATACGGGATGGAATAGATTTTGAGCTGGAAAGCGAGATTCTCTGCGCGGATAAAACCCAGGGTTATATTGTCACCCGGGGTAAGCCCAGATTGGGGGAGGATGGACAGGTCACGCTGCTTTTCGGGATCACGCAGGATATTACGCAGCGCAAAGAAGCTGATGACAATGTTCGAAAATTATCCCGAGTCATTGAACAAAGCCCAGTTTCAGTGGTCATTACGGATACAGATGGGAATATCGAATATGTCAATCCGAAATTTACAGAACTGACCGGTTACTCGTCAGCGGAAGCGGTCGGGCAAAACCCGCGCGTCTTGAAATCGGGCGAGACTTCCGCAGAAGAGTACGCCAATTTGTGGAAAACAATCCAAACGGGTAGAGAATGGGAAGGAGAATTTCTCAATAAGAAGAAAAACGGTGATCTATATTGGGAAAGCGCGGTTATTTCGCCAATCCTCAATGAATATGGGCAGATCATGCACTATGTGGCGATCAAGGAAGATATTACCGAGCGCAAACGGGTCAAGGTAGAGCTGGATAAGACGCATGAGGATCTCGAAAGGTCAAATCAGGAGCTTGAAAATGCAAGCAAAGTTAAAAGCCAGTTTCTGGCGAATATGAGCCATGAGATCCGCACGCCCTTAAATGCCATTATCGGCATGACCGGTTTGCTGCTGGATACGCCATTAAATCAGGAACAGCAAAATTTTGCAGGGACGGTGCGCACCAGCGGGGAGGTGCTGCTCACCCTGATCAATGACATTCTGGACTTCTCCAAGATCGAAGCCCAAAAAATGGAATTGGAGAACCAATCGTTTGAATTGAGCAGCTGTATCGAAGAAGCTTTGGACCTGATTGTAACCAAAGCATCTGACAAAAGAATTGAATTAGCTTATTTGATTAAAGATGAACTACCATCTTATTTCGTGGGGGATGTCACTCGTCTGCGCCAGATCCTGGTCAACCTGCTGAGCAATTCGGTAAAATTCACCGAAACCGGTGAAGTGGTCATATCCGTCAGCGGGCAGATGCGCGACCAGCACCAGTACCTGCTTCATTTCTCCGTACGCGATACCGGGATGGGCATCCCGTCCGACCGTGTGGACCGCTTATTCCAGTCTTTTAGCCAGGTAGATGCTTCCACCACAAGGCGCTTTGGCGGTACCGGGCTGGGCCTTGCGATCAGCAAACAGCTCAGCGAGTTGATGGGGGGCACCATGTGGGTTGAAAGTACGGGGATCCCCGGGCAGGGCTCAACGTTTCATTTCACAATTTTGGCCCAGGAAGCTCCCGATCAGGATCCTGATGCGTCCCAGGCTCGGGTCCCCGCAGATTTGATTGGGTTAAAAGTCCTGATCGTCGACGACAACCCGACCAATTGTGAAATTCTCGAACATTACACCCAATCCTGGCAGATGTTCCCTACGGTTGTTGGATCGGGTGAAGAGGCGCTTAAACTGTTAAAGAATAAATCGCAGTTCGATCTGGCGATCCTGGACTTTCAAATGCCTGAAATGGATGGGCTGACTTTGGCTCGAGAAATCCACAAGCAGCTTCAGAAGGATGTCATTCCGCTCATCCTGTTATCTTCTTTAGGATACCGTGAAACGCAAAGTGAGGAGACCGTCTTCAGCGCCATTCTGACCAAACCGATCAAGCCCTCCCAGTTGTTCAATTCATTGGGAACATCGATTAACAGTAAATGGGTTCCGGTTAAACAGAAATTTAAACCCACTACAGAGAAGCAGGATCACGATTTGGGTCAGCGACATCCGCTGCGCATTCTGGTGGTGGACGATAACACCGTGAACCAGACGGTGGCATTGAGCTTTCTAAGCAAAGTTGGCTACCGGGCAGACGTTGCCAGCAATGGTCTCGAGGCCCTGGATGCCCTCAACCGCCAGTTTTATGATCTGGTTTTTATGGATGGGCAAATGCCGGAAATGGATGGCGAAGAGGCCACCCGCCAGATTCGCAAGCAGCTGCCAACCGACCAACAACCATACATCGTCGCCATGACCGCCAACGCGATGCAAGGCGACCGCGAACGCTATTTGAACAGCGGCATGAATGATTACATCAGCAAGCCGATCCGCATGAAAGACCTGGTGCGGGCTTTACACGATGCTCAACCGCTAGAGAATCATCCTTTAAACCTGTCTGAAATGAGTGAAGAATCTGGAGGCGAAGTGATGCGCACAACTGATTCGCAAACTGAATTATCTACAATGTCATTGGCCCCAATCAGCACAGCGCCCGTTTTTGAAAGCGGACAGTCGCGTGCCATCAATCCGAATGCGCTGCAAGAATTTCAGGAAATGATGGGGGATGACGGTGGCGAAATGGTGGCGAATTTTATAAAACTTTATCTCAGTGACAGCCAGCTTTTGATTGAAAAGATGCGGGAGGCACTTGGAAAATCAGATTACGAACCATTGCAGCGCGAAGCCCATACGCTTAAGGGCAACAGCAATCAAATTGGCGCCGAAATCCTGGCGAGCCACTGCGCTGAATTGGAAAAATTGGTGAAAGGCGGCTCAATCGCCGGTGGAAAGGTTTTGATCGAACAAATCGATGCTGAATATGAACGGGTAAAGATCGATTTGAATACGATAACGAACATGCCCATTGTATAATAGTAGTTGTTGGATAAGTGCAGACAGACTGAATGCAAGAAAAGTAAAGCCTAGATTTTGTCACATGCATTCAATAAAAATGAGAAAGGCAGATTAAATAAAAAAATGGAAACTGCGCATATTGTTGTGGTTGAAGACAGCGAAATAACGCTATTTAAGCTGAAATCCATTCTGGTCCGATTGGGCTACACTGTCACCACCCACACCAATCCGGTTTTAGCGCTGGAGTGGTTAGAAAAACCGGGCAATAAGCCCGATGTGATTATGACTGATGTGATGATGCCTGAGATGGATGGAATAGAGTTTGTGCGCAAGGTGCGATCGATCCCTGCGACTGCGAAAACGCCAATCATTATGCTGACCGGCCAGACCGACATCGAGATGAAGATTGCCGGTCTTCAGGCCGGAGCGGACGATTACATAAGCAAGTCTGTCTCCCCAACCGAATTGGAACTGCGCCTTAAAGCTTTGCTCAGCCGATCCGAGACCACCGAAGGGGCCTTTTCGCAGGCAGTCGCCAGGACGATCTCCGTATTCAGCCTGCGGGGTGGGGTTGGCAAGACATCCTTATCGGTCAACATGTCGATCGCGCTGGCGCAGTTATGGGGTATCGAGGTCTCACTATGGGATATGGCATTATCTGGCGGGCACTGCGCATCATTTTTGAATTTAAAACCTAAAAATACCCTGGCGAGTATGCATGATTGGCCGGATGAATCAGTGGATGAAGAACTCCTGGCGCAATTACTCATCAAACATGAATTGGGGATTCGCCTGATGCCGGCGCCTGTTTCCCCGGCCGAGGCAGAGTTGATCACCCCGCGAACGGTAGATCTCGCCTGGTCTTATTTGCAAGGTCATTCTTCTTACCTGGTTGTGGATGCAGGCAGCCAGTTTTCTGAAGCGGCGATGACCATCCTGGAGCGCTCCGATACTATTTTGCTGGTGCTTGCCCCAGAAATCGCATCGGTAAAATCTGCTGGGGATGCGCTGGAGATCTTTGACCAGCTCGGATACAACCTTGAGAAAGTCTTACTGGTGATTAATAATATCTTTCCGACGCAGTGGCTGGAAGCCAAAAAAATTGTGCCAGTGCTCAGGAATCGCGCGTCTTTTGAAATTCCTTATGACAGCGATGGATTTGTGCGCGCGATTATCACCGGAGAACCCCTGGTTAGCGCTGCGCCAAAATCGGAGGCCGGGCAGGCGATCATTTCCCTGGCCCACAAACTGGGACGAAAACAAATGGAAACCGAAAAAAAGAGCCATTCGTCCCCACTTTTGGATTGGATTCAAAAGCAAAGAAATTGAGGATTGGTCCAGTCAAGCCACGTCGCTCCATGTTCTCGCTATGTGTTTTTGAATGACAATTTATATACACTTCAGCATTGGATAATTTAAATTGAAGATATTCGTCCGTTATTGTGGATGTGCAGGAACCGTTGCGTCCAAATCACCCATATCGACCGGCCTGACCCAAGGAGAAAGTGATCCGTTATTTAGGGGAACAAGCTGCGCTTATGCTGACCCTACGGTAGTGAAAGCTGTCAATCTGAGAGATGCGCGAATTTACTTCCTTGGAGGCCGGTAGGATGAACGAACAATCCATTTACCAACAATACCAAGATCTGACGGACCAATTTACAGCAGGTTTGCCCGCTCAATTAGGCGCGATCGAATCTGCCTGGACGCAGATTTGGCGCGAGGGCTGGGAAACCTCCGCGTTGGACAGTTTAATTCTGCAATCTCATTCCCTGGCTGGAACCTCCTCAACACTTGGGTTCAAGCGAATTGCGCAATCCGCCAATGAACTGCAAGTGCAATTGAAAAACTTTAAAAAGAGCGGCGCCTTTGGGAAAGTCCAGATGGAGCAAGTCGAATCAACGATCCGGTCCTTGCGTGAAGCCATTCACACGGATAAACAGGAGGATTTTAACGAACTGGTTCAAAATCTTGAATTGGCCGAGAATAATTCGGCTAATCTGCAAGAGAAAAGGGCAGACCGGATAATTTATATCGTCGACGATGATCCAATCCAGGTCGCAGATCTGGCGGCCCAGGTGGGTTATTTTGGCTATACTGTTCGGTTATTCAACTCGCTAAACGACCTTGAGGGGGCAATCCTCAAAACCAAACCCACTGCACTGTTGATGGATATCAGTTTTCCGGAAGGGCAGATGGCGGGTTTTGAAACAATCAAGATATTACGGGAAAAAATTAACGATCTGCCTCCTGTTATTTTCGTGTCTGTGAATGATGCGATGGATTATCGCCTGCAGGCGGTCCGGTTGGGCGGAAAAGCTTATTTTACCAAACCGGTGGAAATCAGCGACCTCATCGATGTGCTCGATCGTTTGATCCTCCACGATACGATCGCTCCTTTCAAAGTGCTGATCGTAGATGATTCTCGCGTGCAGGCGAATTTCATCTCCGTCCATTTGAAGAAAGCCGGTATGATCACGGAAATCGTTGCCGACCCGATCCAGGTAATCGACCAACTTATACGCTTTAATCCGGATATGATTCTCCTGGATATGTATATGCCGGAGTATTCAGGAATGGAATTGGCTCAAATCATCCGTCAGATGGAACAGTTCATCAGCATCCCCATCGTTTTCCTTTCCTCAGAAACAGATAAGGAAAAGCAGTTGGCTGCTTTGGGCATCGGTGGGGACGATTTTCTAACGAAACCCATTAAACCCAGTCACCTGGTTTCATCGGTGATTACCCGGATCGAGCGTTATCGAAAAATGCGCGTTTTAATGATCCATGATGGGCTGACCGGGCTGTTAAACCACAGCACAACCAAAGAACGTATCTCTCAAGAATTCGAACGGGCGCGCCGGCAAAATGAAAGCCTGGCAATTGCCATGCTAGATCTCGACCATTTTAAATTGGTTAACGATACGTATGGGCACGTTTCGGGCGACCGCGTTTTAAAGAGCCTGGCGCATATGCTGCGCCAGCGTCTGCGTGGTTCAGATACGATTGGCCGTATTGGCGGGGAAGAATTTGCTGTCATATTTCCTAATACCGATGAAAAACACGCTCTGGGGGTCATGCGGGAAATGTGTCAAACCTTTGCCAAGATCCATCACCATGTAAATGGGCAGGAATTTACGGTCACATTCAGTTGTGGGGTAGCGGCATATCCGGAATTCAATGGCGTTGACGCATTGAACGAAGCGGCGGATTCGGCTTTATATGCAGCCAAGGCTGCCGGGCGGAACCAGGTGGTCGCCGCCAGCGAGAATTCAGATGTTGATGTCATGACGGAACCACCTGCGGTTCAGTTGCCAGGCGGTTTGTCCCAGGATGCGCTGTATCAAAAATTTCTTCATCGCGTTAATTATGCGGTTTTACGTTTTGACCGCCAGGGAAAAATTACATACGCCAACCTGTTTGCCCGGCGAATTTTTGGCTATTCCATAGAAGAATTGATCGGTAAACCAGTCTGCGGCATGCTCATCTCCCAAATCGGTGGGAGAAAGGTTGAGCTAAAAACCATCACTGCAGAGATTGTTCGCCATCCGGATCATTTTCAGCATGTTGAAAGCGAATGTACTGCCAGGGATGGCAGGAAAATGTGGATGGCCTGGAGCCATGTCCCTTTATTGGACGAGAATGGGAACCTGGTAGAAATTTTTGGCGTTGGACATGAAATAACGGATCAGAAGTACACTGAAAAAGAACTGGCCCGCACCCTGGCTTATCTGGCGGCAATTACCCACATTTCCCAAACCATCATGAGCCAGCAGAACCTGCAGGAAGCCGTATCGGCGGTGTCATCTGAAGCGGCTAAACTTTTCGAGGCGCAGCACGTAGGGATTGGGCTGCTTTCCGAAGATCGAACAACCCTCGCGTTCGTAGGCAATTCGCAGACCGGGTGGAATGAAGCACAGGAAAAACCCAACACAATCGTTCTGAGTGAAGAGCCAGCTTCTAATCAGGTCGTCCAGGTTGGGAAAGCCATTTTTGTTCCCGATGCCAGGCACAATCCCTTGTTAGCCGACACCTGTGTTTTGATGGAAATGCACCATGTAAACGGCCGTACGATTGTTCCCTTGATTGTGGGGGGAAAAGTCATTGGGACGATGAATATTGACTTCGAAGATCCTGAGCGCATTTTCACCGATGCGGAGCTTGAACTGGCTGAAACCATCGCCGGATCGGTTGCGGGCATGATGGAGATCAGTACGCTGTTCAATGCCGAACAGCGCCAGCGAAACTTCCTGGAAGTCCTGGTAGAAAATATCCCGGTTGCAGTTGAAATGATCGATCTGCAAGCCAGGATTCAATCCTGGAACCCGGCGGCGGAAGCCTTATTCGGTTACACTGCGGCAGAAGCCATCGGACAGGATATTGATCAGCTTTTATCCTCGGAAGAGACCCGCCAGGAGGCGGTTGGGTTTACTCAGAAATCGATGAAGGAAGGCGAATTGATTCATTCCATCACCCGGCGCAAACGCAAAGATGGCAGTCCGGTGGAAGTGGAATTATTTGCAGTTCCCTTGTTTCAGGAAGGGCAGCCTCTGGGCAGCCTGGCAATTTACCATGATATCAGCGAACTGCAGAACGCCCGCCGTGAAGCCGAAGCGGCGAATGAGGCCAAAAGTTCCTTCCTGGCGACCATGAGCCACGAAATCCGCACCCCGCTCAATGCGGTTGTCGGTATGACGACGCTTTTATTGGATACGCCGCTGACGCACGAGCAGCAAGACTTCACCGAAACAATTCGCAACAGCAGCGATGCGCTGCTCACCATTATTAACGACATCCTTGATTTTTCAAAAATCGAAGCCGGTCGAATGGAGCTGGAAGAACAACCCTATGATTTGCGCGGATGTATCGAATCGGCGTTCGACCTGGTAGCCTCCAAGGCTGCCGAAAAGAGGATCGATCTGGCCTATTCATTAGATCCGAACGTCCCGGCTTTCTTAATCAGCGACTCAACACGCTTACGCCAGATTCTGCTAAACCTGTTGAGCAACTCACTTAAATTTACCAATACGGGTGAGGTGGTCCTGACCGTTTCGGCAGATTATCCCGTTCAGGATGATCGGGATCTGGTCCAGCTGCATTTCGCCGTGCGCGACACCGGGATCGGAATCCCTGGCGAACGCAAGGACCGCCTGTTTCGCTCCTTCAGCCAGGTAGATGCATCGACCACGCGCAAGTACGGCGGCACCGGCCTGGGACTGGCGATCAGCAAGCGTCTGAGTGAATTGATGGGCGGCACGATGTGGGTGGAGAGCGAAGGCATCGATGGGAAAGGATCAATCTTTCATTTTACAATTCAGGCCAGACCTTCACGTAATCCAGTGCCGGTATTTCTGAATACCAAGCAGCCTGAATTAAGCGGCAGGCAGGTGCTGATCGTTGATGACAATGCCACCAATCGTTATATTTTAATGCGCCAGGTTCAATCGTGGGGGATGATCCCTCAGGAGACCGCTGATCCGCTTCAGGCACTGGCTTGGATCCGGGAAGGGCATCAATATGATTTGGCTTTGCTCGACATGCAGATGCCGGAGATGGATGGGGTAACCCTGGCGGCAGAGATTCAAAGCTTTTTGGACCATCCAGACAGCCTGCCGCTGGTCATGTTAACTTCATTGGGGCTTAAGGATATCGGTGATGAACGGGCAAAATTTGCTGCTTTCCTGACCAAGCCCATAAAACCGGCAGTACTCTACACGACCCTCCTGGGTGTGTTCGGCGCGCAAGAAATGCAGAAGAAAAAGGTGGATGTAAAACCTGTGACCGGTCTTGCCGCCGGAGATCTGTCTTTCCTGCGTATTTTGATGGCCGAAGATATTACCGTTAATCAGAAGGTGGGACTGCTGCTGCTCGAAAGGATTGGCTGCCGGGCCGATGTAGTTAGCAATGGTCTTGAAGTGCTTCAAGCGCTGAGGCGTCAGGAATATGATGTCATTTTAATGGACGTGTTAATGCCTGAAATGGACGGCCTGCAGGCGGCGCGAGCGGTGCGAGATGGCGCCTGGCAAGATTCGCGCGAACATACTGAAATGATATCCCAGCCTCATATCATCGCCATGACTGCCAATGCGATGCAGGGTGATCGAGAGGCCTGCATCGCGGCCGGGATGGACGATTACATCAGCAAACCGATCCAAATCGAGGAATTGGCTCTGGCCCTCAGCCAGGTTGCCAATATTCGCAAAGCGGCGCAAACAAAACCGCATGATCAAGAGGAAAGATCGTCTGCTGAGGCCATTGATCAGGAAGTTTTTCGCAATTTCCAGGCCAGTCTGGGGGATGAGGATGGAAGCATCATTACTTCTCTGGTGCAGGACTTTTTGATCGAAGCCGGGCAGCTGGTAAATGGCATTCATCAGGGGATTGAAAATGGGAATCAAGATCTTGTCTGGCGCGATTCTCATTCGTTAAAATCAAGCAGCCAGATGTTTGGCGCGCAGGATTTGGCTGAAACATGCCAATCGATTGAATTAAAGGCCAGAGATGGCAGCCTGGATCATGATGGGGATTTGATTGAGAAAATGGATACAGATTTTGAGCTGGTCCGAAAGGCGCTGCTCGACTGGTTGGGTTGAAAATGTGGGGGTCCGAAGGATTAAGAATCCAGTTTGCCGGATGGCAAGCGGGGGCTGGGTTGTGCCAGATATTTCTTCATGCTTCCACTAATCAGGAACAACAACACTATTAACACCAGGATAGCAATCCCAATCTCATAATCGTAGGGTGGGATCGCATCGATCAGCCGGTCAAAAGCGCCCAAACGGTTTTCTAATCCCTGGGTCAGGTTTGAATAGTAAAGGTCGATGAAGTCGTACACTAAAACGACAAAACCGATTCCCAGAACCCAACGCACGACAGTGAAGAATACGCTGAATATACGGGCAACGATTGTCAATCCGCCCTGGAACTGGATTGCCTGACGGCGCAGCGTATCCGAGAGGTAGTTAGCCGCTTCGGAAGCTCCGGCGAGGGTCCTGGAGACGCTCGACACGAGGTTGCGCGGAACGCTACGCAGAGCACGCTGCTGAGATTCGCGCAGGTAACGGGCAAGGATCTTGTTGGGGTTTTTTTTGCCCAACAACTGGTTCAAATTGGCATCCAGCGTGCTTAAAGCACGCCCGACGCGCAAAAACTGCCAGCTTGGATTAATTTTATACTTGCGGGCAATAGCACTCACATCGCTAGCAACCCCGCCGCTGATCGAACGTTCCAGGTAGGACAGACCCTGCATGTGTGAGCGGGCTTCCCAGCCGCGATATAGCTCAACCATTTCGGCCCGGTAGGAGGATAGATCCATGGGAGGGATGGAATCTGACATCAGCAGGTAAAGATCGGCCGCGTTCGCATAATCCTGCTCGATTACCGCCACGGCCTGGGCTTTATAATTGGCTACAAAGCGCACTTCAAGGTTGCCAACAGTGCCCAGATCGATGAGGGCCACATGCGAATTGCGCAGCAGAATGATGTTACCGGGATGCAGGTCACCGTGAAAGAGATTGTCTTCAAAGAGCTGCCGGTAAAATGAACGCATCAACAGCGAGCCTACTTTTTCAGTGTTGACGTTATTTTCCTGGCACCAGGCTGTGATCCGCTCGGGATTCGTCTTGATGATGCGCAGGTAATCGGACATGAGCAGCCCTTCAATCATCTCCATGACGATGACATCCGGACCGCTGTAATCGATGAACAATTTGGGAACATAAATTTTGTGCGGGCGGAGAATTTTGCGCATGCGGCGCAAATTGCCCATTTCGTAGCGGTAATCCAGCTCCTCACGCATGATCTGGTTTAATTCACGGATCATGCCATCCCAGGCGATAAAGGATACTGCCGGTATTCTGCCGATGGTCTTGATCAGACTGGTAATCAGTTTAATATCGCGTTCGAAAAGGGACTTGATTCCGGGACGCTTGACTTTGATCGCCACCCAGATATCTTCATGGCGCAGATGCGCGCGGTGCACCTGAGAAATAGACGCCGCCGCAAAAGGGAGATCTTCGAATACATCGAAGACTTCTTCCAGGGGGCGCCCGATCGTATCCTGGACGATCTTCCGCGAGATCTGGGTAGTAAAACCATAGGCGCGGTACTGGAGTTGGGTCAGTTCCTGGACCATTTCGGGTGAGAGCAAATCGATACGCAGTGAAATCAATTGCCCGGCTTTGACCCACAGCCCACCCAGGTCTTCAAGAAAAACGCGCAGGCGGGTGGCGCCTTCGATGGCTGACAGGCGGCGCGTAATTCTCATCCAGGTCATTTGCAGACCGAACAGCAATAGATGAACCAACACTGTCAGGGCGCGCGGCACTTTGCTGTTTTTGACCGGCAGAATTTTAATCGGCTGTCTTTCTCCATCCGAAACCAGACGGGTGGGGATTAATGATTGTTTCAGCCGGCGGAATTTTTTCGGGCGGTCAGCCATTAAGTTCAAAAATCCACCATCCTCGTGGTGAAAGGCAACGCAAAATATATGGGGATATGTGCCGTCTTAAACCAGTTTGAAAAATCGAAAACTCAGAAGATGCGAAATCTTGATTTTCTTAACCCTTTTTTCTGAGCCTTGGATAGATTCTTTCCGATATCCTTCAGCCAACCGTTCTTTTTCTTCTGATTTGAACGGTCGTGACGTGCCATATATTCTCTGGCGGTTATGGCCTGGGATTTGTTTAAACGGCGCACCCATTTTTCCATTTTGCGCCAGCGTTTGGAAACACGTTTTCGCTTTACTTCAGCGAGCACGGTCCGTTGAACCGGTTCCCCATCCCCGCTCTGGATCAGTGCGATAGATTTAATGCCAGATTTCTTGTCTAACTGCATGGGTTGTTCTGTCATGAGGACCTTCCTACCCGAATATATTGAACAGACCTTTAGATTTTTTCTTTTGGGTGGCGACCACTACTACCGTTGACCCAGGTGCGATGGTTCCATTCTCTTCCAATTCGGCGAGCGTGGCATTTACTTTGACCATCAGGTTGCCTTTACCTTTACGTAATTTCTTCAGCTGCTTTTTGCTCTTTTTCCCAAGATCCAGAACGATATTGGTTTTGGGGCTGACCGTTTCGGCTGATTCCATTTTTTTCTCCTATATATCTTAAATCCTGCTGCATATCCAGGTTGGATAAATCTACTCTTATTACTATACATGGGTTTAAAGCAAATAAATAGCAAGCGATTAAAATCATTGAGCCAGGCAATCTATTCTATAATCAAAGCTAGGATATTAGTCTATCGGAAATAGCAGCGTTGGACAAAGATTGCGTTAATCCGCTGCGAATCGGGTCAAAAGACGAATCAGGAGGTTAGTTTATTATGGATAAGGTTGGTATCGGCATCCTCAGTTTTGCCCACGGGCATTCCGGAGTGTACTGCCAGGTCATGAAAGATTTCAGCGATGTAGAACTGATCGCGGCATGGGATGACAATGAAGAGCGCGGTCGCAAGGCGGCCGAAACCTACGGGCTGGCGTATCATGCCCGGGTGGAAGACCTGCTCAGCGACCCGCGCATCGACGCGGTCATCGTCACCTGCGAGACCAACCGGCATGCCGATTTGATCGAGCAGGCCGCCGCCGCGGGAAAGCACATTTTATGCCAGAAGCCGTTGGCAACCACCCTGGCGGACTGCGATCGCATCATCGCCGCGGTGAAGCGCTCCGGGGTGAAGTTCAGCATGGGGTACCAGATGCGTCACGACCCAATGAACTTGAAGATGAAAGAACTGGTGGATGATGGCGCGGTGGGCAATATTGCTGTCGTGCGCCGGCGCCACTCGCTCAGCGTGCTGCTCAGCCCAGGCTTCGTCAACGGCCCCACAAAGTGGCATTTTGACCCTACCGCCAATGTTGGCATGTTCTTTGACGATGCTTCTCATGTCTGCGACTGGTTCTACTGGATGTTAGGGAAGCCCGTCTCGGTGACCGCCGAGATCGACGCGGTGGTCACGCATGTCTCGCCAGATGATAACGGGGTGGCGATTTTTCGCTTTGGTAAGGGTGAGATCGGCATCCTGCTCAACTCATCCACCACGATTGCCGCGATTGGCACGACCGAAATTTATGGCGACCGCGGAACAATCCTGCACGATTACGGCGACGGGCCTTCCTGTGCTGCGCCCCGACCGGAAGATGCGGTCTCACTGCGCATGATCCGCTCCGGCGATACCGCGTGGACCGAGTTCCCCATCCCCATCCCCAAGAGCCAGGGCGAGCGATTGATGGCGGTCCCGCGCCCATTCATTGACTACGTCCTCGGGCGAACGGATGAGACGATCAGCGCCGAGGAAGGCCGGGTGACGGTAGAGATGCTGGTTGGGGCCTACCAATCGGCTGCCGAGGGCAGGCGTGTCCGGTTCCCCATCCCTTAAAGCAGGTGAGTCCGGTTCTCGAAAAAACAAACGATATAAAGAGGTGTAAAAATGAAATATATCAAAATACCCAACAGCAAGATGAATGCGTCCGAGATTTCATTGGGCTGCATGCGCATTTCGAACATGTCCGATCAAGAAATATCGACCCTGATCCACACTGCCCTGGATGAAGGCATCAACTTTTTTGACCATGCCGATGTATACGGTGGAGGAAAATCGGAAGCGCGCTTTTCCGAGTCTCTGGATATGAACTCCAGCCTGCGGGAGAAGATGATCCTCCAAACCAAGTGCGGTATTCGCAAGGGATGTTTCGACTTTTCCAAGGAACACATTTTGGAAGCGGTGGATGGCAGCTTAAAGCGGCTGCGGACCGATTACCTGGATGTGCTTCTGCTGCACCGCCCGGATGCCCTGGTGGAACCGGAAGAGGTCGCCGAGGCCTTCACGATGCTTGAAAACAGCGGTAAGGTCAAATATTTTGGGGTGAGCAATCAGAACCCGATGCAGATTGAACTGCTGACCAAATTTGTGAAGCAAAAAATCCTTTTTAACCAGCTCCAGTTCAGCATCACCAACACCGGGATGGTCGATGCCGGGATCCACGTCAATATGGAAATCGATGCCTCAATCGACCGCGATGGCAGCATTCTGGATTACTGCCGATTGAATGAAATCACCATTCAGCCCTGGTCCCCCTTCCAGTACGGTTTCTTCGAGGGCGTCTTCCTGGATAATGTCAAGTTCCCCGAACTCAACCAGAAAATTGATGCCCTCGCGAAAGCCAAGGGCGTGACCAACACCGCCATCGCCATCGCCTGGATTTTGCGCCACCCGGCGCGCATGCAGCCGATTGTCGGCACCACCAACCCGGGCCGGGTGAAGGATATCTGTCAGGCATCCGGGGTTACCCTGACCCGCCCGGAATGGTATGAAATCTACATCGCGGCGGGCAATAAGCTGCCTTGAAACAAAACATGGAGAACTGTAGATGGGAAAACTGGTAGATTTAACCGCCAAACCGTACGATCTTTCCGCCGAACAAATCCGGTGGGTCGAAGACACCATCGCCGGGATGTCCGCAGAGGAAAAAGCGGGGCAGTTGTTTACCAACCTGTTCCATTTTGGCGCCGATTCTTTTGGCGGCAGTCCAATAACCAACAAACAGATCCTGGATCAATTTCATATCGGGGGCGCTCGTTTTATGGGGGGCAAAGCCAAACAGGTTCAAGCTTTGTTAAACGAGCTGCAGAACGAGTTTAAAATTCCGCTGCTGGTGGCAGCCAACTGCGATTCCGGAGGGAATGGGGCCTGTTCGGAGGGCACCTATATCGCTTCTGGCGCGCAAGCGGAAGCCGCGCGCGATCCGAGCGTTGCCTACAACGCCGGGCTGGTTTCTGCCCGCGAGGCCAGCGCCCTGGGGGTCAACACGATGTTTAATCCGGTCGTGGATATCCTGTTTAACTGGCGAAACACGATTGTCAACACGCGCGCCTACGGCACAAACGCGGAGGATGTCATTCAATACTCCGATGCCTATTTACAAGGGTTGACCGCCGACTGCGAGATGATGCGCTGTATCAAGCATTTTCCAGGAGACGGCGTTGAGGAGCGCGACCAGCACCTGGTTTTAGGGGTGAACGACCTGTCACCCGAGGAATGGGATGACTCCTTTGGACGGGTGTACAGGCACCACATCGACAACGGCGTGGAGATGATTATGGCAGGGCACATTGCCCTTCCGGCGTACCAGAAGAAGCTTAATCCCGACCTGCAAGATCGAGATATTTTGCCCGCAACTCTGGCTGAAGAATTGATCCAGGATTTATTGAAGGAGCGGTTAGGCTTTAACGGCATGGTCATCACGGATGCCAGCCACATGTTGGGCATGTCGTCCGCCATGCGCCGTGAAGATTATGTGCCGGGGGCGATTGCCGCCGGCTGCGACATGTTCCTGTTCTTTAATGATTTTGAAGAAGACTTTACCTTCATGCTCAACGGTTACAAAAAAGGGGTGATCAGCGAAGAACGCATGCAGGATGCGCTGCGCAGAATCCTGGGTTTAAAGGCGAAGCTCAACCTGCATCAAAAGAAAGTAGATGGCACGCTGCTGAAAGCAGAAAAAGACCTGGCGGTTGTCGGCTGTGCGGAGCATCTGCAAATGCGGGCCGAGGCTGCCGATAAAAGCATCACCCTGGTGAAAAACACCTTCGATCAACTGCCAATTCGTCCCGAGACCCACAGGCGCATCCGCGTGTACTACCTGCAGGGTGAGGTTGGTGGAATCATGGCGGCGAATTCGAAAACCCTGGAGACGATCGTGGCGGAGCTGGAGCGGCGCGGGTTTGAAGTGACCGTAAACGACGGCACCAAACGCATGAAGGGGCGCACCCTGCAGTATCGCCAGGAAGTCGATGCGGCCTTGATATTTGCGGATGTAGTCGGCTACGGTGCGGAAAATAACTACCGCATCCGCTGGAAAACGGCCATGAGCAATGAGTGCCCCTGGTATGTGCAGGAGGTGCCAACGGTCTTCGTATCTTTGAACTTCACGACCCACCTGCATGATGCCAGCATGGTGAAATGCTACATCAATGCCTATCACAATAATCCCGAGATCATCAAACAGGTCGTCGACAAGATCATGGGAGAATCCGAATTTAAAGGCACGCCCAACGACCTGGTATGGGCCGGTAAGTGGCAGGCCAGATTATGAAAAAAGATGGGGCCTATTCTTCCCAAACGGAATGATAGGCCCCAATCGTATCGAAATATGTGACCAGGCGTTGGTAGAAAGGATGGGCGGTGATCGTGGCGCTGTCGCCAATCACGATCAGCTTGCGCCGGGCGCGCGTCAGGGCCACGTTCATGCGCCGGATGTCTTCCAGAAAGCCAATCTCCCCATCCGGATTGGAACGGACCAGCGAGAGAACGACGGCCTCTTTTTCACGCCCTTGAAAGCCATCCACGCTGTCGATTTCAAGTTCGGGCTGGTTGAGGCGTCCGCGCAGCAGGCGCACCTGGGCCGAATACGGTGAAATGACGGCTATCTCGGCGGGAGCCAGGCCTGCATCGAGTAAAGCCTGCACCTTTTGCAGGACAAGCTCCGCTTCCATATGGTTGTAGCGGCTGTCACCCTCCGGCTCGACCGTCTCATCATAGCTGGCGCCGGCTGTATCGATAAAATCGAGCGGGGTCGCGGTCAGATCATTCGCGGTTATGCCGGGCAGATCCCGCAGCAGATGGTCGCTCACCGAAGGGTGGGCGATCAGGCTGTCTGCGTAAAATTCAGCGGATGAAAATCCCATAATGTGCCGGTGCATACGGTACTGAACATCCAAGCGGCGTGAAACGGCCGGACCAATTTGATCCATCAGCTGTTCGATCAGGCTGACCTGCAGCCCCCCGGCGATGGCCTCGGCAGAGAGGATGGTTGGCGGAAGCTGAAATGGATCACCTGCCAGGATCAGTCGTTCGGCATATTGAATGGGTATCCAGGATACCGGCTGTGTGCCCTGGCTGGCCTCATCCATAATGCACCAGTCGAAAATGCGATCACCCAAAAACCGAACATCCAGCCCGGTGGCGGTGGCGCACACAATCGACGCCCCCCGGATCAAACGATCCACCATCTGATTTTCAATTTTTCGGGCATCGGCCAGCATCTGGCGGGCCTCCCTGCGCAGCGCCTGCCGGGCGCCGGGCTCAGGCCGGGCCCGGGTATATTTGGAGGCCTGGTCGCGCAAGGCATAGGCTTCGCGGGTGATCTTGCGCACCAGGCGCATATCGGGATGATTTTCGCTCAAGCCATCCAGGGTATGCGCGCGCAGTTCAGGCAGCACCCGGGCAGGATTTCCCAGGCGAACAGGCGCTTCACCTGCTGCCAGCAGCTTTTCGAGCAGGTTGTCAACCGCCAGGTTGCTGGGCGCAACCGCCAGCACGCTTTGACCCTTGCGTACGATCTGGCGGATGATTTCTACCAGGGTGGTCGTCTTGCCTGTTCCCGGCGGTCCGTGAAGGATGGCAAGCTCCCTGGCGCTGAGCGCAAATCGCACGGCCTCACGCTGAGATTCGTTCAGCTTTGCATCCAGCGGCAAAGCATTTTCCAGCGGCAGAAAGGTCGGGGGCTGTTTTCCCAGTAAAACATCCCGCAAGGCTGCCAGCCGGGAATCTTTGGCTGTGCGGGCCTTTTCCAGGGCCTGGCGCTGCCTTTGGCGTGAGATTTCATCGCTGGAGCGGTCTAAACGAAAGGTCGGGCGCTCCGATTCGGCCAGAAGCCCATCCTCGGGCCACTCTGCAAAAGCTACCTGGATGGAATCTCTTTGCAGCCGGCTGACGATCCCCCGCCAGCCCGCGGCCTGGTCCGCTGCATTCGGGCTCTCGGCTGAAAAGATGACCGGGGTACCGCTTCCCAGGCGCGTCCAGGGTAAGGATAAATTCTGGTTGCGTTTTGCTAATGTCAGCAGTATGCTGCCGCCCAGGCCGGCATCTTGATCGCGAATCACCAGGTTCACCAGGCTGTTGCCGGAGGCCTCGGCCCCGGCGGACACATGGCGCTGCATGGCGCGCAGATCTTCCTGCTTTTCTGCTTCCGCCTCCAGTTGAATGAGACGCGCCAGGTGTTGAAAATGCTGGTCTACTGGCGAATTTACAGGCATGAATTAATTCCTATTTTTGATTGTTTTTACAGGAACGCCCCGCATGGCGCGAGAGGACCGGTAAAGGTCGGGCGCCACGCGGGTTTCAATGCCAGCATGGGCGATGGTCGATTTACCCGCGTGTGACCCGGCGCCGATCCGTATGACTCGCAAGGTTCACCTGAATTTGGGTGGTTGCTGCTACCTTTGAATGACGACTGGTATGCCAACCTCGGCCCAATCATACAGCTGTTTGGCTTCACTGGTCTTCGATTCGATACAGCCGTATGTGGCCGGCTGGCCCAGCAGGTTGCCCCACAGTTCCACCCCGTTCCATAATTTAGGCAATCCGTGGATGCCGTTTTCCAGGGTGCCGGAATAATAAATTCCCATCCAGTACGGCATCCAGATGCCGTAGGCATTGCTGTAGGCATTGGGAATTTTATCCAACACCTTAAAAGTACCGATGCGCGTGCTGTTCCATAAGCCCGTTGAAGCGACAAAGTTGAACACCAGTTTATTGTTCTCGTAAGCATAGGTGCGCTGTTCGGAAATGTCGATCAATATGTGTTTGCCGCTGGTATTGGAATTGGAGGGAGCCGATGGTCCCGCAGGCTGGGAGGCGGGCAGCGTTCCAGGGCCAGGGATGGTGAGCACCTGGCCGGCGCGGATCAGCGAAGGATTAGCGAGGCTGTTCGCCGCGATCAGGTCTTGAAGGTTAATATTATACCGTTGGGCGATAATCATCAGTGTGTCGCCGGGTTGGACGGAGTAGCTGACGTTTGCAGCCCGGGTAGGGTTGGACGGCGTGGCGGTTGGATTAGACGGCGTGGCGGTTGGATTGGATGGCGTTGCGGTTGGATTGGACGGCGTTGCGGTTGGTTCAGCGGTGGGTGTGCTGGTGCTCGTTGGAGTCGGGGATGCGGTTTCGGTCGGTGTGGGGGAGGCCGTATCCGTAGCCGTTGCCGTGGGGGTCGCCGTCAGGGTTGGCGTATTCGTGACCGTCCAGGTGAGGCTGGGGGTGGGTGAAGACGTTTCTGCCGGTGCAGCGTTGAGTACGGTTTGAACGACTTTGACCAGGGCCGCATCCTGGCTATCGGACAGGCGCGCGGCGCTGGTCAGGGCGGCTACTCCTAACATGACCGCCACAGCGATCACAAGAATGGCTGAATAGTTGAGAATACGGCGGGAAGTCGAGCCGGACTTGAACCACCCTTTAAATTTGGACCCAGCAGGCTGGTCTGCTCCGGTGGGCTGCGCGCTTTGGGCGGCCTGCTTATCCAGCCACGCCTGCGCGGCCAGGGCGCGTTGGCTGGATGGATTGACCTGCAGCGCCCGGTCCAGATAATATTGAGCAGCCTTGGGGCTGGCCAGAAACGACAGCAGCAGCCAGGGCTCTTCGGTCTGCGGGGCAAGAGCCGCAGCCTGTTCGGCATAGCGGTATGCTGCACGGCGGTTGCCTTCATTCAAGGCCCGCATGGCAGCTTCAAGAAGCGTTTGAGCAGGGTTAGGATCAGAGTTCATGGTCACCGCTTAATTTTACACACAATCGATCATAATGTGGAGTAATTCGAACAATAATGTGTGCAATTATTGGGCCAGCCCTCCAGTCCAGGATGAAATGAAAATAAATTTACCGGCTGCGGTGCAATTTCTCTACCAATTATCGTTGAAAGGTGTGTGTTCGCTGCCTTTTATAAGGTGGCATTTAGGGAAGGGGTCTTTCTCCCCATGTGCGTTAAAATTTCCAGGATCAGGGCGCCAACAGCCAGGGCGATGTAGGCCACACTTCCCCAATGCAGCTCAACCATCTCCGGGTTTATGGATAAAAAGGAAAACACCCCTGCCGAACCTGCCAGGCACCAGGCTGCGATGTGAAACACCTGCCAGCGTTGTTGGTCTTCATGCCAGCTGAGGAGAATGGTGCTCAGAATGGGCAGTAAGCAGACTGATATAAAAACGATCATGATGAACAATGATCGAAAATCAAAAATGGCGGTTGATCCCGTGAAAAGCCCAACCATTCCGCTGGCAAATGCACCAACGACTGCGAAAATAATATATGCGCCAGACACCGGTGCCCCGCAAAAATCGCCTGCCAGGCGAACATTGGGTGCGTGGCATGGATATTGAGCCGGTACGGAGATTTGCTCGTACCCCCACGGCCCAATGATTGCTATCAGCAGCAGTCCTAAAAAGACAAATCGTAAGCCGCGGATATATCTTTTCAACCAGGACATGGATTGCCTCCTTCAAGGTAGCACTCAAATATTTTTGTTTCACCAGCCAGGGCGAAATTACTGTCCTAACGCAATCGTATATATTCCATCTCCTTCCGCAATGGCAACCAAATGGTGATGATCGGGCGAAATCAGCAAGGAGGGCTGCATATGGTATTTCTGATCGGTCAGTTCCCAAAAATTCAATAATCGGCCATCCGGAATGGAAACACGCGAGATGCCCTGGGAAGAACTTACCAAAATTTGCGATTTTTCCACCAGGTATTTCAGGAACAGCATTGGGTAATTGCGCGGGATGTGACCTGTAATATTTAATCGCTGGCTCGCCTTTGCCGGGTCATCTGGCCAAAACAACTCAAATGTATCCTGCAGATTATTCATATTTTCCAATTTATTTAATTCGGCCCAGTTGCCTCCTGAGAAAAACAGCAAAGCATTCGCGTCAGGGTGCAGGATATCGACTTTACCGCTTTCGGAATGATAAACGTAGATTGATTGGTTTCTTGGATGATTTATCCGCACTGCCAGTTGAAAACTTCTGCCGGATAGGTCCGGAACTGTGGTTAATGACGAAATGTCTCCTGGGAAGGCGATATTCAGTGAAAACAGGTCCTTGAACACGTTCGTGACTTTCGGTGGGCTGGCCTGTAAATCGATTATTGACAACGTATCCTGAACGCTCGCGAGCAGTTCGTGATCCGATAGCCACTCGATCGATGATAAATTGTTCGATGATACGTCGGATAGAGTCAGATGCTGGACTACATCACCATGATCAGTGGAAATAATGAAAATAGTGTTCTCGGGTTTTTTGGGATCCCGGTTATGCTGGCTGATTGCCAGACGGTCTCCTGCCAAAGACCAGGAAAAAGCATCCTGCTGCTGGTTCGAAGGGGTGGGGCTGACATCTGGTATGGGCTGCACCTGTAAATTATCGCTGTCCAATAGCCAATAGGCCTGAGCGCTTTTTAGTAAAATTTTCTCATGCTTTACCAGGTGGGCATCAACCATGGGAGTCAATATCTGGGTGAAGGTTTCCGGATAGCGTGCGGTCAAAGTCTCTACAGTGGGTTGGCAGGGGGTAACCAGAACCAGATCTCCATCCGCGGAGAGAAAAAGCAGGCGGCCTTCTGGGAGCCAGGCATACCGGTCATGCAGATCGGATGATACCGTGAATTTTGGGTGCGTGGCGCACAACTGCCCTGTTTTGCTATCCAGAAAGTCCAAAGATACCAAGATTTGTTTTCCAGATATTTCCGGCAGTCCAAACAAGAAGTATTGGCTGTTCGGTGACCAGCTTCCGAGCTGAACCGAGGTGGCTTTTACCAGGGGTTGAATGGACGTACGCGGTATGGAAACCTGGCTAGGGGGGAGTGTTGGTTGGTTAGCTACGCTGCTGTGTTCGATTGCATCGATGACAGGCCGAGGATCATAAAGCGCTTTGAGGGCCTCCAGCCTTTTTTCGCACGAGAAAGGTTCTGGATCAGAAATCCCGGCAGAGGCGTATATCCGGTAGGATAGTGGACTGGCGAAATTTTCTCGATATACGGCACCCAATTGGTAGGTATCTGTCCCGCCCTGGTAACACCAGGTTTCTCCTCTCAAAATGATCAGGTCTGGAATCCACAGCAGTTCGCGGGGTACAAGCTCGTCGAGGGCTGCCGGATAGCGGCCGTTATGGGCATGAAAGCTCTCTACGGCGGCTTGAATGGTGGCTGCGCGCTGTTCGTTGATGGCATGGTGGGCGCCCCAGGTCAGTCGACCAACCCCGATCAGCAGCAGGGGCACCAACACAGAAAAACCGAGTCCTGCCAACCGCCGATGACCGTGGGTGGCCATTCCCATCAAAATGCCTGCTCCGATGGCAATTGGGCAAGCGGTGTATAAGCAACCAAATCTCGCCAAAACCGTCGCTGGTCTGGTCCCACATTGCCACCCAATAAAATGTAAACGCCAGGTAAGCGAGCAGTGATGCACCCATAAATAACCGCAAGACGATGGAGATTCGTTTCCTGGTCGTTGTTTCTGGTGTTAAGAATAGTCGATCGATTCGCTTGAGTCCGCCATGTATGAGTGACGCTGCCGAAGCGATTACAAGTCCAGGAAAGATAAACAGATAAAAAGGGAACAACGAGCGAATTATCGCAGTGGATCGTTCTTGAATAAGGGCAAATTCCCCAGAATTGAAACCGGCCATACTGACCAGAGAAACCAGGCCCAATAGAAAGGGAGCTGCCCCAAATCGATTGGCGAGCATCCAGATACCAGCCAGCAGCAGAGCACCTGAGAAAATAATCGGAACCCATCCATTCGGTTCCTTCCACATAGCTAACAATAGCCCCAGGTTCCCAAGCCCTAAAAACAATGCCAGGATTTTAAGCTTTCGGCTGGCACCCTTCAGCGCTTTGATACGGGTGAATATTAAAGTCATCACGCTTATTCCAGTTGGCAGCGAAAGCCAGGATGCCTGCATGCTCAGCTGATCGCCAGGGATGGAACCCAGGCCGACCAGGAATACGATCAGGAACAGCCCATCCCCGACGATAAATAAATAGATCAGGAAGCGCCGGCTGGCTGTTTCTAGTGTGCTGCCGTGTAAAACGAGCCATCCACCCAGAACGACCAGTACAGCCGGTATAATGCCGGCCAACATCAGTGAAAAGATAGTCATAGCACTTCCTCCGCCCTGGATTCGCGTGACGAGCCTTAAAGAGACTTTGCTCCCTTGATCAAGATTGGACCGCACAGGAGTACGGTACCGCAGCCCCATAACCCAAACATCCATCCGGATGCTGCCGACCAGGTTCCGGGCTTTGACATCCAACCCCATAATCCACCGTTAAAAAAAGCCTGGTCCAGCAGGGCTGGCCATATCGAAAAGGTCATTCCTCCCAACAATGCCAGCATTTGTATAACAGGTTTACGGCTGCGGATATACACCAGGGCACCAATCAGCATGCAAAGGACTGAAATGGCGAGATAAGGTGTGCGGCTATTCAGTACTGCATCATCATATGCCAGGATGATCAGCAGAGGCGTGGCTCCGTAAATGCCAAAAGAAAGGCGAGGCCAATCTTTCCAAAGGTTGGAACCCAGATTCTGTAAAGAAGAAGGCAGTGGTTGGGTTCTGGTATTCATGCGATATGCTGCGAAGACCAGTGCAAAGAAAATCAGCACCACGATCACCAGGTACAGTAGAAGCTGGAATACGAACGCCATCAAGACACTGTAACCCAATAGAATGCCGGCAAAGGGTAAAGCCCATCGCGGCAGCCCACGCAGCAATCCAACCAGGAAAACGGGGGCAGCCAGGATCAGGATAGCGCTTCCAGAAAACCCTAATGCACGTAACCAACCTTCTCCTGACTCCGGTACAGGTAGATATGTTTGCATAATCATGATCGATGCCAGCGTTGTAAACAGGCTGATCTCCACCCCGGCCAGTTTCCAGGAATCGCGCCCGTCTGGATGGCCCAGGCAGGCGGTTGTTTGAAAAGCATCCGATGGCTTGCTTGTTGTATCCTTCAAAGATCGCATTTTCTGCCAGTAAAACCCGTGTACTTTGATCAAGAGCGGCGGAAAGAAGATAAATTCTTCTATCACCAGATGGATAATCGCCAGGAAACCACTTCGGGCTGCCTGGTTTGCACGCTCGGCAAACACAGCCAGCATCTCCTCGGCAAACTCCTCTTTGTATTTATCTGGATAAAATCCCAATAAGATAGCAAAAATATTTTTTAGCGCTTTAACCCAGAAACTAGAAGGAGTCATCATTACCCCTCCTGCCCTTTCAGGTCGAGCCGGTTTTGGGCAATTTTTATTAGGGAATGCATGCGCTGTATTTCTGCTTCGATGATTCTATGGCCAACTTTCGTCAGACCGTAGGCTTTGCGCGCCGGACCGCGATGGATCATCTCGTCCGAGGTGGTGTTTGTCTCTGCCTTTTCCTCCCTGATTCGTTCGATTAATCCCTGGTCAAGCAGACGGGCCAGCGCTTCATAGAGCGTGCCGGTGCTAAGATGTACTTTTCCCTGGCTGAGTTCTTCCACATCGCTCAGAATTGCATAACCGTGCTTCATTCCCGGCACCAGACTGAGTAATATGAAAAAAGTTGGCTCTCGCAAGGGAAGGTGATTGATAAAGGATTCATCAGGTGGATTCATTGGAAGTGAGGTTCCTGGATTGGATTCCGCTCAAGTATCTCATCCGAAAAAATGAAAAGGGCAAAGGTTGTTAGCTATGTCGGTTCCCGACATATATACTTTAGCTCGCCGCGACCATTAATTCAAGTCCCAATCGGCGGGATTTATCACAAATTGTGCAAAGTGGCCTTCTTTTCCGGGACAAGCCCACTTTCCTGCCCGGGAAAAACCCGAGATCTCAACTTATTCTTCTATAATAAGAGCTGCCTATCCGGAGGGGTTGCCGGGCCGGGAAAATTTAACCAAAAAGGGACTCAGTTTTAATGCGATTAAATACATTTCTCGGCATCCTGGCCATCCTGTTCTGGAGCACAAATGTGGCCTTTTCACGCAGCCTGATCGAACAGATGGGGCTGTTAACTTCCGGAGCGGCTATTTTCCTGATCGGGGGTGGGCTTTCGCTGGCGTATGTCGCCAGAAGAGAAAGAGGGTTGGGGTTCCTCCGACGGGCTTCCAAGAAATATCTGTTCGGCTGCGGGCTTTTATTTGTGGTCAACACCGTCGCGCTGCAGCTGGCAATTGGCCTGGCTGCCAGCCGCACCCAGACCATCATCGCCGGGTTGATCAACTACCTGTGGCCATCCTTGAGCCTCTGGTTTTCGATTTTTATCCTGGGGAAAAAGGCGCGCTGGTTCCTGCCGGCGGGCTTGCTGCTTTCTTTGGGTGGAATGTGGCTGGCCACGACGAACGGCGAGGTGTTGAATATCCGGGAAGTGCTGCAGCCAGCCACTTTGGTCGTCTACGCGATTGCCTTATTGGCGGCCCTCACCTGGGGCCTTTATTCCAATTTAAGCCGCAAATGGGCCGGCGGCGACAAAGACAGCGGGGCAGTGCCGGTCTTTCTAATCTGCACGGGCGCCTCGCTGGGATTGGTGCGCCTGTTTGTTCCGGAGGTTTCCACCTTCTCGAACGGCACAATCCTGGAATTGGCCTATATGATGATTTTCCCCACCATGCTGGCTTATATCTTCTGGGACGCCGCCATGCGTAAGGGCCGCATGATTACTACCGTTGCACTTTCGTATTTCATCCCCTTGTTTTCGACGATCATCTCGACCCTGCGCCTGGGTGTTATTTTGCGCCCCGAAATCTGGCTGGCAGCGGGGTTGATTATTGTGGGAGCGTATTTCAGCCGGGCAGCGATTATCGATTAATTTTGGCGGCCGGGTCATCAACCCAGCCGCCATTGCGATTCAAAAATAGCCTTATGCCTTTTCAGCGCAGGGGATGCAAACGATATTTCCATCCTTCAGGCGGGCATAGCGTTCCACCGCAATTTCTCCGCACGCGCTGCAGACGAAGGTATTAAAATCATGCGCACGGCGCGGCGGGAGCTTAACCTCTTGGATCGGACCGATATTGAACAGGTTTTCGTCCGGTTCTGCCAGAATGAAATCGACCGCCGGATTGATCAGCTCAGGTGCAATTTTCGAAGCCGGGACACCATTTTTGCGATACTGGATAAAATCCGATTGCTGATTGCGTTCGATCACCTCATTGCGGGTGGCCACTCGCACGCTGCGCCCGGTCTTGTTATCGATCAGTGTCAACACAAACTTGCCGTAACCGAGTTTGCGGATATTCCCTTTTCCGAATGTGCAGCCGGTGGCCATCATGATGCCGTCCGCGTAGCACGTGGCACAGTGATCGCTGTCGATTTCAATCAACGCGGTGAGCTGGCCATCGTAGGCGCGTTCTACGCCCAACGCTTCTAAAGCGGCTGTTCCAGCCCGCAGACCCATCGGCATGGCCGGGCACTTGTGCCCATGCAGCAGCAGCCCTGCTTTGTAAACTTCGTCATTGGTATTCATTTAAAAACGCTCCTTATAAAAAGATTGGTGGTTCATAGGGCATCCTTTATTTCACAAGGTCGAGAATCATTTTGATAGCAATCAACCAGAGCAAAATGCCTATCATCCGTTTGAGCTGTGCATTGGACACTTTTGTCTTCATCAATTGTGATCCAACAATCGAACCGGCGGCAGCCATGACTGCCATGATGCCGATAAATAGTGGGTCCAAACCACCCAGGGTGGCATGGCCCAGAAAACCCGAGAATGAGGAAAACACGACAATGCAGGCGGTGGTCCCCGCAGCGACTTTGGCATCCAATCCCAGCCAATTGAGCACCGGCAAGATGAAATTCCCGCCGCCTACGCCCAACATGCCACCTAAGAACCCGGCAATACTTCCTACTCCGGCACCGGCGCCAATCTCAACCGGACGGGAGAGGTCCTGTTCCCGTTTTTTGGCTTTGAAAAAAAGCATCATAAACCCGGCAAAGACCAGGAATGCGGCGAACATTCCCAGGAGCAGCTTCTTATCCACCGCAGTGGTCAATCTTGCTCCTATGGGTGAAAGAATCACGGCAGTGATAATCACCGGCAGCCCGACGCGCCAGTTGATCAGTTTGCCGCGCCAGTAATTGATGGCTGCAAACAGCAGGCTGACCACGTTTAAGAGGAGGGCGGTCGAGGTTGCTTCAGCCAATGGCACACCCAAATAATAGAAGAGGGGCACAAAGAGGAATGCTGCGCCCAATCCGGCCATAGCCAGCAGTCCGGAAAAAATAAAAACGAGCACAGCGCTCACGGCATAAACAGGGATAGGCATCGTATCGAGTTCCTATAATATTCACAAATCCGAATATAATTAGCCAAAAAAAGAGAACAGCTCCAAATAAACTTTCAGGCAGGATTACATTTTGGGCAAGAGCAGGACACGGTTGAATGTTCTGCGAGGGCGATTTCGGCTGGGCCGGTGATCTTTTCTACCGCTAAAAGAACATCGAAAATCTGGGGCTGGGTTACCCGGTAATAAACATTCCAGCCATCGCGCCGGTCCTGAATTAACCCAGCTTCGCGCAGCACTGTCAACTGTTGAGAGATGTAGGCCTGCCGTAAGCCGAGGTGCGCTTCCATATGGCACACGCAGTGCTCGCCTTCCCTCAGAATATTTAAAATCGCCAGGCGTGCCGGATGGGTCAACACCTTCAGAAGTTTGGCTTGCGCCTTGTAGGGTTGGCGTTTAATGGATGATTTTTCTATCATATTCAAAAACCTGAATGAGATGATACCACGTGGAATTCGCCAATGAAAGGCCATCTGTCACGCTGACGCAGTGACAGATGGCTTAAGGTTGGCACGCATCCTTTTGGAAATGCGAAGCCCCGCGTTGAGATTTTCACCTCAGAAATAAGCGCAGCCCCGGCTACCTGCACCAATCTGCCTGAGGAGAGGATTGTGTATAATTAATGCGAAAACAATCTTCCGGGTTTTATCCATAACTTAACAGGGAGCAAAGGATATGCATAAACAATTGTTTGACGCAGGTTGGGAATATAGCGAGACCCAGGGTATGATGGCAATGATGATGGCGCAGTGGAATCCGGTCGTTCTGCCGCATGACGTTTCGATAGAAAAGCCGCGCAGCCAGGAAAATCCATCTGCGGCTGGCGGTGGATGGGCCTGGGGTGGGGTGGTTACTTATCGCAAGAAATTCAATGTTCCCGAGGATTGGCAGGATAAGAGCGTCATTCTGGAATTAGAAGGCGTTTATATGTCCGCTCAGGTGGCGGTCAATCGCAATGTGATGGGCGTCCACCCGTACGGCTACACCAGTTTCCAGGTAGACTTGAAACCCTACTTGAAATTTGGCGCGGAAAACGAAGTGACTGTTGTGGCCAACAACAGCGCCCAGCCCAACTCGCGCTGGTACAGCGGAACCGGAATGTACCGGCATGCCTGGCTGCGCGTTGGCGGCAGCGTGCACATTAAGCCGTGGGGGGTGTTCGTCACCACCCCGGAAGTCGCCCCTACCTCCTCCCAGGTGGCTGTAACGACCGAAATTGCCAATACCGGCGGCACCACCGGATCGGTTATCCTACGCTCCAGGGTGCTCGGCCCAGACGGTGAGACCGTCGCCCAGGTGGAGACCCCCCTGACGGTTGCGGCAAACGCCGACCTCCAGGCCAGCCAGAATCTGACGCTAACCAACCCCAATCTGTGGTCGGTGGACACCCCCAACCTTTACACGCTGAGCAGTGAAGTGTTGCAAGGCGGGAAAGTGATCGACTCGGAAAGCACCGTATTCGGCATCCGGACTATCGCTGTTGATGCGGTGAACGGCTTCCGCCTCAACGGCGTCCCCATGAAGCTTAAGGGCGGCTGTGTCCACCACGATAACGGGCTGCTGGGTGCAGCCAGCTACGACCGCGCTGAAGAACGAAAGATCGAGCTGATGAAATCCGCCGGATACAACGCTATCCGCTGTGCGCACAACCCCCCGGCCCCGGCCATGCTGGACGCCTGCGACCGGTTGGGAATGCTGGTCATCGACGAGAGCTTCGACTGCTGGCGAATGGGTAAGAATCCCAACGATTACCATCTCGTATTCGAAGATTGGTGGCAGCGCGATACCGAGTTGATGGTCAAACGCGACCGCAACCATCCATCGATCATCATGTGGTCGATCGGCAACGAAGTCGGCGAGCGCACCGGTGTATCGGAGGGCTACGAATGGAGCCGCAAACAGGCCGAATTTATTCGCTCGCTTGATCCGACCCGGTGGATTACATCGGCCCTACCGGCCTTGTTTGAAGAAATTCTGCCTTCCGCCGCCGAAGGCGGCATAGAAACAATTTATGACATGTTGAGCGGTGGGGGTGGCGATCCGCAAAACGATCGCTGGGGTGACCTGACCGAGGAATTTCTATCCCCGCTCGACGTTGCCGGATACAACTATCTGATCAAACGCTACGAACCAGACGGGGTCAAATTCCCGGAACGTGTGATGTGCGGCACCGAGACTTTCCCGCACTGGGCCTACAATTTCTGGAACGAGACCAGCCGGCTGCCGTATCTGATTGGTGATTTTGTGTGGACCTCTATCGATTACCTGGGTGAATCAGGTATCGGGCAGGTCTCTTATGACGGTTCGATGCAGTTTGCGGCTTCGTATCCCTATCACCTGGCCAACTGCGGAGACTTTGATATCTGCGGGTTCAAACGCCCGCAGTCATACTTCCGCGATATTCTGTGGGGCGTGCGCAAAGCCCCTTACCTGGGCGTGCTCGATCCACAACATCATGGTAAAGATATTCGTCACAATCCCTGGGGATGGGAACCGGTCGTCGATAGTTGGGATTATCCCGGCTGGGAAGGAAAGCCCACCCGCGTGGATGTTTACTGCGCCGATGAAGAGGTCGAACTTTGGATCAATGGGGCCGTCGTTGACCGCAAACCTGCCGGCAAGGCCAGCCAGAACAAGGTTGCGTTCGATGTCGTTTATCAGCCGGGTGAAATTACCGCCGTTGGCTATTCTGGCGGTAAAGAGACTGCGCGCACCACGCTCAAGACCGCGTCCGCGCCGGCTGCCCTGCGCCTGACTGCCGATCGCGGGCAGCTGCGCGGGGTGTATGGTGATCTGGCTTACGTCACCGTCGAAGTGGTGGATGCCAGCGGGCTGATCGTCAAACACGCCGAGCATGAAGTTGCCTTCGAGGTAACTGGCGTGGGAGATCTGGTCGCTGTGGGAACTGCTAACCCAATTTCTGAGGAGATGTATAACGGCAGCCAGCGCAAAGCCTGGCAAGGGCGGCTCATGGCGGTCGTGCGTACCAGCGGACAGGCCGGGGAGATTATCCTCAAAGCCTCCGCCGGCGGCCTGGCTGATGGGCAAGTTCGCTTAACCGTACAGTAGGAAATTACCTGTCAAAAACTGAAAAACGCGCCCATAAAGCGCGTTTTTCAGTTATATCTATGCAAGCATTGTTCAGCCGAGTCCGGGTTTGGGCGGCACGCTATCTTTGGCGGCTGCCGGGCCCAATCCCGCGAGGGGTCAATGGGGAAAATAGTATTAGACAGGCAGATTAATTTGGAGTAATATTGTCCTGATTTTGATTTCGTTTTTTTAACATGCAGTGATTTACGATGTAAAGAAGGGTACATGAAGAAGACCAACCGGCAAACAATACGCGAAGCCCAAAAGAAAAAACAGATGCGCAGCAGAGTGATTATTTTTGGCGTTTCCATTGTGGCGATCGTGGTGGTGATCGCGGTTATTTTGCTTTCTGCAAACAATTCTCCTGTTTCCGCAGGGCTGATGGGAGATGCGGTTGCCATCCCATCCAGAGACCATGTACCCAATGACACGGTCCCTGGTCCCTATAATTCAAACCCTCCGGCAGGCGGCGCACATTACGATACCGATTTTACAGCCGGTTTTTACCAGGAAACTGACCTGGCTACACTCCCCAAAAATCCGCAGGGGTACCTGGTACACAGCCTGGAGCATGGCTATGTGATCTTCTGGTACAACTGCCAGGCTGCCAATACGGATTGCGCGGCTTTGAAACAGACCATTCAAAGCGTGATGGATGAAACCGGCGGTGACAAGCTGATCGCTTTCCCCTGGTCAGATATGGATGTTCCTCTCGCCATGACCTCCTGGGGACGCATTCTGAAATTCCCAAGCCCCGATCCTGCCCTGATGAAGCAGTTTGTCGAAAGAAACCGCTATCAGGCGCCTGAACCCGATGCGCCATAAGCCGCCGTTATTTTTGGTTATGGATGAATTTCTGTATGGTTTTTGTTTTTACACTTTCGGAGATCAAAATGCTTACGGCAACAGCGCCGATAATTGAAGCCGCTTCCCAGCGGTGAAGGGGGCCAAACTGGAAGAGGCTGCGCAAAAATGGCATGGCAAGCACCAGTGCCAGGAAACCAACGGCGAAGCTGGTGATCCACCACAGGGCCCTGTTCGGAATACGAAGGGTGGCCATAATGGACTGCGTCCAGGAACGATTCGTATAGATTAATCCCAGGTTGCCGAGGACCATGCAGGCGAAAGCGAGCATGCGGGCTTCCTCTTCACCCATATTTCGGGTCAGGCTGAAAGCATACACGCCAAAGACCACCGCCAGAAGGCCCAATCCCTGGATTAAGCCTGTCATAATCATCGTACGGCCGAACAGCGGTTCCTCCAGGCGGCGCGGCGGGCGGTTCATTACATCCTTCTCATCGGCTTCCATTTCAAATACGATCGTGCAGGCCGGATCGATGATCAGTTCCAGAAAAAGGATGTGCACCGGCAAAAGCGCTAAAGGCCATTTGAGCAGCACGGGGATGAGCGACATTCCGGCGATGGGGATATGTACGGAAAAGATGAAAGCCATGGCCTTCTTGAGATTATCAAAAATGCGTCGCCCGGTGCGCACTGCCTGGACGATCGAAGCAAAGTTATCGTCCAGCAGCACCAGGGCCGCGGCTTCGCGGGCAACATCTGTGCCGCGCCCGCCCATCGCAATGCCAATGTGAGCGGCCTTGAGGGCCGGGGCATCATTGACCCCGTCTCCGGTCATGGCCACGACTTCGCCGTTGGCCTTGAGCGCGCTGACAATCCTCAGCTTCTGCTCGGGTACCGCTCGGGCGAAGATGCAAACGGTTTTGATTCGTTCTTTCAACACGGCGTCATTCATCTGGTCCAGTTCGGGGCCGGTGATGATCTGCCCACCATGTTTCAAACCGATCTGGTTGGCAATGTTGCGGGCCGTACCGGGGTAGTCGCCGGTGATCATGATAATCCGCACGCCGGCGGTGTAGCATTCTTTTACCGCCTCAGCCACCTCGGGGCGGACCGGGTCTGACAGGCCCAACAAGCCGATAAACTCGAATTGGAAATCGTGCTGTTCGGCTGGCAGAATGACCGAGTTGAAGCGCGCCTTTGCCACCGCGATCACCCGTAAGCCATCGTCTGCCATCCGGTTAACCTGTTCGTTCAACGTTTTCAACTGCTGCGTGTCAAAATGGCACAGGTCGGCGATGGCTTCGGGGGCGCCTTTCGCAGCGATCACAAATTCTTCCCCATCTGGTGAACGCCAGACGTGCGACATGGCCAGTAATTTCTCGGAAAGATCGTACTCCTTCATTAACATCCAATCTTTATGCAGGTGCTCGGTGTTTGCCAGGGTGCGACCGCCCAGTTCCTTCATAGCTTTTTCCATCGGGTCGAATGGGTCGGATGGACTGGCCAGGATGCTGTATTCAAGCACTTCGTGCAGGCTCTCAGGCAAAGAAAGCTGCCGGTCGTCGATTGGAATGATCTGGTTTTTGACGGCGACCTTTGTCACCGTCATGCGGTTAAGGGTCAGGGTACCGGTCTTATCCACACACAATACGGTCGCCGCGCCGAGCATTTCCACCGCCGGGACGCGCCGGGTGAGCACCTTGTGCTGCGATATCCGCCAGGCGCCCAACGCCAGGAAGATGGTCAGCACCACCGGAAACTCTTCCGGCAGGGTGGCCATGGCCAGGGTGAGCCCGGCCAAAAAGCCATTGAGCCAATCGCCGCGGGTCAGGCCGAATACGACCACCACCAGGATGCACAGGCTGACCCCGATCAGGGCAAAATTGCGCACGATTTTGCTCGTCTGCCGCTGCAAATTGGTATCTTCGGGTTCGAGGATCTGCAGCGCCTTGCCTATTTTGCCGATTTCCGTCCGGGCTCCGGTGGAGAGGACCCGGGCGATGCCCTGGCCTTTAACGACTAATGATCCTGAAAAAACAAAGGGGAGGTCGTCGCCGCCTGGGCGGTCTATCTCGAGCCGTCCATCCCAGGCTTTCTTGCGCACTGGCAAAGATTTGCCGGTGAGCAGAGATTTATCGATGTTGATGTTACCGTTTGAAAGTACTACTGCATCGGCCGGGACGCGGTCGCCTTCGCTGATCAACACGATATCATCCCGCACCACTTCGCGACCGGCAATACGCTGCTGGAGACCGTTTCGGATCACCAGAGCCCGCGGGCTGGAGAGATCGCGCAGCGCTTCCAGGGCGCGTTCGGTTTTCTGCTCCTGGTAAAAAGTGATCCCAATGATGATAAAAACAAAGCCCAACAGCATCAGGGCACCTTCGCTGTCTCCTAACAACAGGTACAGCAATCCGCAGGCGATGAGCATGAGAAACATTGGCTCGCGGATAATTTCCCATAAGATATGGAAGTACGTCCGTTTTTTTGAAGCTGGCAACTCGTTAAAACCATCCTGCGCAAGGCGCTCAAGCGCTTCTTGTTCAGTAAGTCCCTGGATATTGTTTTCGTCAAAGTGGGGATTCATAGATATTCCTTTGAGCATCTTCATGCTCAATTTGTCATTTACTCATTCCGGATGTGCCGGACACCCTGTTGAAACAAGGCGATAATGTGCTCGTCTTCCACCCAGTAATATACCTCTTTGCCGTCGCGGCGTGATTGTACGATGCGCATCTGGCGCAGGCCGCGCATGTGGTGGGAGACAGCCGATTCGCTGATCCCAACCGCAGCTGCCAGCGCGCTGATGTTCATTTCCCCGCTGACCAGTGCGGAAAGAATACGCACCCGGCTGGTATCGCTGAAGGCGCGGAAAAGTTCCGCGACATGTGCCGCGAGATGTTCATCGAGAATATCTGAAGCGTAGCTTTGTTTTGTCATAAAATAACACCTGAACAGATGATCAATCGTTGGATTCTACTTGTGTTTTTGGGTTTTTACAAGGATTTTGGACCTGATTTTCTTCTGGATTTTTCGGTTACATCTATGATATTGTCCAGTACTCTCCGGCGTTATTCTGGCAAAGGCAGATTGGCAATCCCGCCTTTCAGTGAGCGATGCGCTGTGTCTCGTCTGATATACTAAGAACCTGTCCGAAAATTTATTCCAGGGTGTTTTTTTGCCCCACTTAGTGGGGCAAAAAAACACCCCTGAGATATTTTCTGGATAGATACTGATGGAAATCACAACATTTCACACAGGAGGAAAGCAATGCCGATCCTCATAACCGGTGGTACCGGGTTTATTGGCGCAGAAGTGGTCCGCCAGCTGCTGGCGGATGGCGAAACGGATATCCATGTCATGCATCACAGCGGCAATTTCCAACGGATTGAGGATACGAGCCGGATCACGCTGATTCAGGCCGACCTTGCAGATATAGAGCGGACAACCGCGATCGTGGCAGATCTCCGTCCGCGGGTGATTTACCATCTGGGGGCGATGCTGACGGTTCCCAGCGAAGGTGATCCACAAGCCTCCGTCCGGACCAACGTCTTCGGCACGTATGCTCTGATAGAGGCAGCCCGTCTGAATGGGGTGGCTCAGTTCCTCTTTTCCAGCAGCATTGGCGCATACGGGCCCGACGCTGAACCTCCCCTTACCGACTTTTCCCCGCAGCGCCCGGTGACCATTTATGGAACAGGCAAGGTGTTCTGCGAATTATTGGGTGCCTACTATAAAAGTAAGTACGGCCTGGATTACCGCGGTCTGCGCTTCCCATCGGTGATTGGGCCAGGTGTTAAGACCCCGGGTCCGCTGCAGTTTACCAGCTGGGTGATTGAAGAATGCGCCAGAGGGCATGCCTATACGGTTGCCGCTCCAGCGGAGACAGCCGTCCCGGTAGTGTATTACAAAGAAGCGGCACAGGCTATGATCCAGTTGGGGCGAGCACCGTTGAAGGATATCCAAACGGTTACCTACCTGATAAACGGCTTACAGCCCACCCCCACCATCGGCGAGTTGGCAGAAGTTGTGCGCCAGAAGCTGCCCGGAGCGCAGATCCATTTTAAGCCAGATCCAGACAAACAGCCGCTGCTGAAGGTATTGGCGCGCCCGGTGGACGACAACCGGGCCCGGCTCGAGTGGGGTTGGCATCCAACTTACACACCGCAAGCGATTGTGGATGATTTCCTGGCAGAATTATCCAGGCATCCGCAGCGGTATGCGTAAACCCGGCTGATCGCCGTAAATCAAGCGGTCTGATACGATTTCCACACATTTCGAGCCCGATAGAATTGACCCAGGTCGCAGGAAATCATCCCGGATCATACTTATGCCCGGTGGTCAGCGTCAGGCTTCAGAATCACAAGGTATTATCTGGCTAAGTCAGAAAAAGATTGTTGCAACTCCTGCGGGATCTCGCAATCATCTACCAATCTTTAAAATTTTTCCCAAATTGACGTTAATTTAAAATGATAATTTTATAATATGGGATTTAAATTGAGTTCATCTCGTGTACATCTCCAGGGTTTAGGATCTTAAAAGATCTAAACACGTTCAAAGGGAGAAGTATAAATATGAGCAATGAAAACATCAAATCACAGACAGAAAATAAGAATCTGGTGATTATTGAAGAATCACCGGTTGCCCGCGTTCTTTTCGGCGATGTTCGCTTGAGTTGGCTGTGGCTGATTTTGCGGCTGTATGCCGGTTATGAATGGCTCGCGGCCGGGTTGGAAAAGATCCGTGATCCGAACTGGGTCGGCGCTAACGCTGGAACATCTATGGCCGGATTTGTCAATGGCGCCCTGGCGAAAACTACGGGCGCGCATGCGGCTGTCCAGGCCTGGTACGGCTGGTTCTTGCAGAACGTTGTTTTACCCAATGCCCACATCTGGAGCTACCTGATTTCGTTTGGGGAGTTTATTGTCGGTGTGGCGCTAATCCTGGGGATCTTTACCGGAATCGCGGCCTTTTTTGGCGGGTTTATGAATGTTAATTACCTCATGGCCGGCTCGGTATCGACCAATCCAATGTTGTTTGTGCTGGCTACCTGGTTGGTGTTGGCCTGGCGTACGGCGGGCTGGATCGGTTTCGACCGCTGGATTTTGCAGGCCCTGGGTACCCCCTGGCGTCCGGGAAAGATATTCAAGGAAGAAAATAAGATATTAGGCGAGAAAGTCCACGCATAAAGTTTATAAAAAAGCGCCATATGTGGTGAAACATTCTGGTTGGTAGAGCAGCCAGGATGTTTTTTTTATGCATGCATTTGCCAAAATCGGAAGAAATAGTGGATAATAAGCGCAGGTGAAAAGATGACTACGAAAAGAACGCTGGTCTTGATCGTGCTGTTAGCCGTCGTTGCCCTGGCTGTCAGCCTTTGGGCTTATCCCAATTTGCCGGAGATGGTGCCTTCGCATTGGAATTTACAAGGGGAAGTGGATGGTACCATGCAGCGTACGACCATGGTTTTTCTGCTGCCAGGATTGATGCTGTTTTTGGGACTGCTTCTGCTTTTTATCCCCACGATTGACCCATTGCGATCCAATGTCGAGCGTTTTCGCGGAGCTTTTAACTGGTTTATTGTTGGTATGACTTTGTTTTTTCTCCTGATGCATGTTCTGACCATCCTTGCGGGATTGGGTGTATCCTTCAATATGACCATCGTGCTGATCCCGGCCGTCTCGGTGGTGATGATCGGGATCGGGTTCGTATTGGATAAGACAAAGCCCAACTGGTTTTTGGGCATTCGCACGCCCTGGACAATGAGCAGCCCGAACGTGTGGGAGAAGACCCACCGACTGGGTGGTTTACTGTTCAAGATCGGGGGCGTGGTCCTCCTGGCTGGCATGGCTTTCTCCCCGCAAACCGGGTTTTTGCTGATGATAGGGCTAATTTTGGCGATCACCCTGGTGACGGTGGTCTATTCCTACTTTGCTTACCGCGCAGAAGGTTCACATAAACAAGTATGAAACACTTTTTTCGACCTCATCCCAAACATCACGGAAACCTTCAAGTACAATATGCCGACCTACGAACTGGATGAAGTAGTGGTATCGGTGGCCGCGCAAAAACATGATTTCAGCCTGTATATGGATACCGAACTGGTCGCCCGATACCGGCAGGCATTGGGTCATCTGGACTGTGGTAAAAGTTGCGTCAGGTTTAAATGGTTGGAAGAACTTCCCCTGGACACCATTGAGAAAATTATTCTGGAAACTATCGAAAAGCAAGCGCATTCCTAGATGGAACCGAGATGCATTTGGACGGCAGATTGAAGAAAAATGCCCGGCTTTCACCCATCTCGTGAGTAATCAGGCATGAAGAACACAATCTTATTAACCGGGGCGACCGGTTTTTTGGGCACCCAAATTGCCAGGCAGATCCTTACCTATGACGACACACAAGTGATCGCACTGCTGCGCGCTCCAGATGAGGACCTGGCCCGGGAGCGCTTGCGGCGAGAATGGTGGGATTGGAGCGAACTGCGTTCCGCCCTGGGGCGCAGAATCCAGGCTCAGGCCGGGGATATCACCCTTCCCAATCTGGGACTGTCTCCGGTCCAATATGCCGGGCTGACCCGCCGCGTGACCCACATTATCCATGCCGCCGCGGATATTCGTCTGTTTGCACCCATCGCTGAATTGCGCCAGATCAACGTCTCTGGCACGCGCCATGTGCTCGAACTGGCCGAGAAGGTTCAGGCCGATCATGGATTGGACCGCCTGGCGCACGTCTCGAGCGCTTACGTTGCCGGTAAACATGCCGGACCGGTCGCGGAAGAGGATCTGAACGACGCGGACGGCTTTTCAAGCCCGTATGAGCGCAGCAAATATGAGGCGGAACGGCTTGTGCGCCAGGCGCGTGCCGATCTGCCCATCTCCATTTTCCGACCGGGTTTGATTGTGGGCGATGCGCACACCGGGGTGATTAAAACATTCAACACCCTGTATTATCCCTTGCGCTTGTACATGACCGGGCGTCTCTCGATTGCCCCGGCCCGGCCCGGTCTGCGCGTCAACCTGGTGCCGGTCGACTATGTCGCCGCCAGCATTGTCCGCCTGCTTTTCGATCCGTTGGCTGCCGGACTGACCTTTCATCTCACCCCACCGGACGAAGAACAGCCCACCCTGGCCGAAATTGCGCATTTTGCGCGCCAATGGGCCATGCATGAAATGGGGGTCAAGCTGCCAGTGCCCGGATTTCTGCCCCTGCCAGGACTGGAAAAAATTGCCCCGCTGGTGAAGAAGTTGCTGCCCGGTGACCTGACCGAACTGATTCGTCTGCTGCCGTATTTTCAAAGCCGGTCCGTTTTCTTGCGCTCAAACAGCGACCGGCTTCTGGGCCCATACCCATTGGATTGGCGAGATTTTATGCCCCGCCTGCTGGCATATGCCGTGCGCCAGAGCTTTTGGGGGTCCACGCCGCGCACCGTTCACGAGCAAATCCTTGTCCGCCTGCAAAGCCGCAGCCGGCCGGTCAGCTATCGCGACCTGGCTGACGGGCAGCGGTTTAACCGCTCCGCGGCAGAGTTGCGCATCGAGATCCTCACGGCAGCGGCGGCTCTGCGTGTCCTGGGGGTTGCCGCAGGTGAAAGGGTGGCGATCGTTAGCCAAAACAGCACGCGTTATTTTTCGACTTTGGCAGCTTGTGGGGTCAGTGGTGCGGTCAGTGCCACGCTGTATGCCACCAGCCCGTTGACGGAGATCGATGACCTGCTGCAAGACTGTGGGGCGCGGGTGCTGCTGATCGGTGCGGTGGACCTGCTCAGAATGGTGGATGATCTGCAGTATGACGGGGTGATTATCTCCCTGTGCCGCTGCTCGATACCGGCTCAGATTAAGCGGCCGGTAATTGGCTGGCAGGAATTTCTGGCAATGGGCAGCGCGCATGCACAAGATCGCCTGCCGCCAGTTGCGTTGGATGCGCCGGCGGCGCTCTTCTATTCATCTGGTACGACGGGCCGGCCCAAGGGCGTGCTCTTCCGCCACGAGCAACTGCGCTGGATCGCCTCGACCCTGGCCGCGATGTTTCCCTGGCAGGAGCGTAATCGTTGGGGGGCATACCTGTCATACCTGCCGATGAACCACGTCGTCGAAGGGATTCTGGCTACCTATTCGCCGTATTACGTACCGGCGGCTCTGGATATTGCTTTTCTGCAGGATTTTGAGGACTTACCTCAGGCCCTCTTGCAGGTCAGGCCGACGATTTTTTTCTCTGTCCCGCGTTTCTTCGAAAAGGTGCAGGCTGCCGTGCTTGAGAATCCACTGGCAAAGGCCTACCAGAAAATGCCCGCAGGTCTGCTGCGCGGTATCATACGCACGCTGCTCAGGCGCGGACTGCTGCGTAAAGCCGGGCTCGATCGCTGCCGGCAAATCATTGTGGGTTCGGCCCCATCCAACACCGGCCTGTTGCGCTTTTTCGATGACCTGGGGATTGCCGTGCATGATGCTTATGGGCTTACCGAGGCGCCCCTGGTTTCACTCAACCGGTTGGGCCGAAACCGGGTCGGCACGGCCGGGGAAGCGCTGCCCGAAACCGAGATCCGCATCCACCCGGATGGTGAAATTCAGGTGCGCGGTCCCCAGGTGGCGGCAGAATATGGTAAAAACCAGGAAGTGAAAACTTTACCGGATGGGTGGTTGAACACCGGCGATCTGGGGACGCTCAGTTCGGACGGGTACCTGATCCTCAATGGGCGCAAGCGGGATCTGATCGTCACATCCTACGGCATGAAAATTATTCCTGCCCCGCTGGAGGCCCGGCTGCGCAGTATAACGGGTGTGGCCGAGGTGCTGCTGGTGGGCGACGGGCGGCCCTACTGCACTGCGCTGTTCTGGCTGGAAGCAGGCACCAATCAAGCGGTGGGTATTCAATCCGTGGCGGAAGGCATCGTCGAACTGAATGCTGGACTTTCGCGGGCCGGACAAATCAAACGCTGGGCGATTCTGGCGGAGAATCCGACGGTGGAAAATGGTGGCCTGACCGGCAGTTATAAATTGAAACGGGAATACGTTACTTCTCGGCTGGCCAGGGTTGTAGACAGCCTGTATTTGAATGAAGCCCTTCCGGGGCTGCTGATTTATGGTTCTCCACCCGTTGTGTGATTGGCGTCAATACAGCATATGCTCGCGATACACATCCAGCGCGTAGCGGTAGGTATCGTAATTCACCGTAGGCGGTATGGAATGGTCCGAAGCAAACACCAGGCGCGCGCCGCGGGCCTTCATCCCGTCGATATAAGCGGCTATCTCTTTGCGAATGGTATCCTTGTCATTTGTTTCAAACACGCGCACATCCACGCCACCGATAAAAGCCAGCTTATCCCCGTATTTTTCGGCAAACAAATAAGGATCGTTGTGCCGTGCCTTGCGCTCGATGGGGTTGAGGGCATCAAACCCGGTTGCCACAATCAGCGGCAGCGCCTGGGCCACGCTGCCGCATGAATGCAGCACTACAGGCAGGTCGTAGCCGTGGAAAAAGTCCACCATTTCCTTGAAATAGGGAAAGACCATCTCTTCATAAGTATGCGGTGAAGCAAATAACCCGGCGTTATATCCCAAATCTTCATACAGCCACACGCCATCCGGCAGGCCAACCTGGTCGAAGTAATATTGAAAATAACGTTTGTAAAAATCTGTATACGTGCGGTTGAAATCGTGAATCCATTCCGGGTCGCTGAGCAGGCTCGAATATAAAGTGATGTCCCCAAGACTGCCGCGGCCCAATTCCCAGACAAACATATGCCCATAATGGGCCCAGACCCCTGCCTGGCGCGCCTCTGCCAGGTTTTTGCGGGTATCTTCGATCTTGGTGCGCTGCGGATCAAATTCCAGCAGGTAAGGTTTGTACTCGTTTTCCCAGATCTCACGGCTGGTCATACGAAAATCGATATGTTCGGGCGTGCCCATTTTATGCTTCCAATACTTGAAAGAAGCGCCGGCACCGTCGCGGCGGATTTCCCACTCGGTCGATTCGGAAACTAACTCGTCATAATCGCGCAGCGGCTTGGTATCGAACCAACCGCCAACACCGGTCATATCGAAGCCAAAGTGCTGCCAGGCCGGCACCGGTTCTGTATATTCCCCTGCCACTTCTACATCACGGACGAAGCCATCCGCTTCTTCGCGTAAAGTCTCGCCGACATTTTTAAAGACCTTGCGTGTCGGGTAACCCTGTTTGACCCACAAGACATAGGTATCATTCCACAGTGATTCCATTAATCCCACCCGTTCGGCGGGTTTGCTGCGCAGCAGGGCATCGATATTCTCTCGAGAGGTCATTTTCATCGCCTGGTTCTCCTCATAAAGGTATAGCCTATTTATCGCATCAAATCCAGAATCATACAAGCATCGCTCCACATATTGGATCTCGTAAAATTTGAGAATAGGGACGTAAAGTTATTCGGATATGAACTGAAAGGAAAATCCACGCTTTTACTACTCGAATTGTTGTCCAAAGAGTCAGATCTACCCCAGACAACATCCCGTATAATCGTAGTATCAGAGAGGCCGGTGTCATGAAATTATACATTGTGGTTCACCATGAGAAAGATCCCAGCCAGCCTTGGCGCAACAGCTGGATCGACGACGAACGACTCGAGGCAATTCAAACAACGCCAGATATTGGAAATTTGTGTAAAGCGGCTAAGCGTCTGGGCGATTCTGTGTTCGTACACCGCTGCCAATGGGGCGACACTGCTCATACCATATGCTGCTCGGTAAGAGTCCTACGAGTAAATGTAATTGATCGTTCAACAGCCCTGGTGCGGTTTACCGATGCGAGACCGTTGGGTCTTACGCCGCCCATGTTGCCTGTTCCGGGTCAAAATTTTTACGTTGTGCCGTAGCCTATTTTCGTTGATAGATTTTTTCGAGGTGCTATGAAAATCGAAAGGCGCAAACCGCTGCAGGCCAATGCAGGCATTTTAGGCGTAGGGCATCATCGCTACTGGTCTCAATTTTCAGGCCTGATCGACCGGATGCACGAGAAACAAGCCCGTTTCTCGGAGCGCGTGCGGGCGTACGGCGTTAAGGTTTTTGATTTCGGGCTGGCTGACGATTCCCAAACCGCGTATGCCGCCCTGGCGCAGATCCGCCAGGCCAACCTGGACCTGCTTTTTGTGGATATGCTCACCTATGCCACCAGCGCCACGTTTGCACCGCTCATTCAAGGGTTGGAAATTCCGATTGTGCTGGTTGTACTGCAGCCGGAAGTTGCCATGGATTACGCGCACGGCAGCACCTATCTGCAGTTGATGAATGACGATTTCTGTTCGGTTCCCGAGTTCGCCAGCGTCGCGGTGCGCATGGGGAAACGCGTTCCAGAAATGATCCTGGGCTATGAGCACGGCGACGAGATGGCTGAAAATGAAATCAGGGAATGGTGCCAGATTGCGAAGGTGCTGCACGACCTGAAGACTGCGCGAATTGGCCTGATGGGGCATGTTTTGGAAAGCATGTACGATATGCACACCGATCCGGCCTTGATCACGCGCACTTTTGGCAGTCACGTGGTGCAGTGCGAGCCGGACGAAATCCTGCATTTTTACCGGCAGATTGCGCGGGAGGATATCCGGGAAATGGAGGCGCGCATCCTGGCTTTTTTCCAAACGCCAGATCCCGTCTCGGATGAAATCACCTTTCGCCTGAAACAGGAAGATCTCATGATCGCGGCCAAAGCTGCGCTGGCTTTGGAGCGTTTCGTAGATGAAAAAGACTTGAACGGGTTGGCCTATTATTACGAGGGAGAAACCGGCTCTGAAATGCGCCAGCTGATGACCAATCTGATCGTTGGCAACTCGCTGCTGATCGCGGCGGGGTTCCCCATGTGCGGAGAATTTGACCTCAAGACCTGCCTGGGGATGTTGATTATGGACCGGTTGGAAATCGGGGGCAGTTTTGCCGAATTTCACCCCCTGGATTTCCAGCGCGGTTCAGTACTGGTGGGGCACGATGGCCCGCATCACTTAAATATTGCCGCCGGTAAGCCGGTGTTGAGAAGCCTGGGCGTCTATCATGGCAAGCCCGGCTCCGGGGCGGGGGTCGAATTCAAGATCAAAGAAGGCCCGATCAGCATGTTAAGCGTGACCGTCAACGCGCACGGGCGGATCAAGTTTGTGGTCGCGGAAGGTGAATCGCTGCAGGGAGAGATCCCTGCTACCGGAAACACCAACAGCCACGGCTATTTCAAGCCTGATTTGCGCACCTTCCTGCGGCGCTGGGTTGCCGAAGGCCCCACCCACCACTTTTCTTTGGGCGTCGGCCATCATGCCGGGACGATTCTAAAGATCGCCGGAGTCCTGGGGATTGAGGCGGTCATGGTCACGGATTGACTTCATGGTTACCCGCAGGGGATCGTCTTCGCCGGTCTTTACCTGCCTGCCACCTGCTTTGCCCATTCGGCAGCCCTTTCCAGCTCGCCAGTTTTCAATGGTCCTTCTGTATCGGCTACCAGGAAGCCTTCGGGCGGTGCAGCCAGTTCGCCGCCCTTTTTCTTCAAGCCGTCCGCGATCGGTTTGGCGGCATAACCGAACCTGCCCACAAAAAACCGCCCAATGGATGAATTGATGTCTTCCAGGGCGATGCGGGTATCGAAGGCTGCCACGCGAACGCCTTTCAGACCTCCAACCGGAATATTCTTTACAAAGTCGCGCACCATATTGGTCTGCTTGAAGCCCCGGGTTGGCGAACCGACGATCAACAGCTCCAAACCTGCCGGTATTTCCTGGGGTTGGGTGCCGGCGCGAAAAACGCTGACCTCTTCTTGATTACCAAGTGCGGCACCAATCGCCCGGGCAATTTTTTCGGTGTTGCCAAAAACCGAATCGTAAACAACCCACGCTTTCATTCATTTAACTCCTTCTTGAGAACCATTCCCTTAATAAATTATATATTGGCTTTATTTCTTGAGCGATACCCAATATAATAGGCTTTTTAGGATCAAGATTGGAGAAAATATGGCGGAGCTTGCTCGAGCAGTTGGTATAGGATTTGCGGCCCGTGGAAAAGTATCGGATGTGGTCGGGTGGGCAGATGCAGCTCGCCAGCACGGGCTGCATTCCGTTTGGATTCATGACAGCCTGTATGAACGCGATGCGGTAACGTATGCTTCGGCGATTGCCGCGCAGGTGCCAGACATTCGCGTGGCGATGGGCGCTTTGAGCACCTATACCCGGGCGCCAGCATTAATCTCGATGACCGTCTCTGCGCTGGACGAAATGGCGCCGGGACGCATTATTCTCGGCCTGGGCACGGCTTTGCCCCTGCGGTTGGCGCAAATGGGCATACCCTACAAGCCAGATGAGGGGGTGGAAAGCGTCAGCAAAGCCATCGACCTGCTGCGCGCCATGTGGTCCGGGCAGCGCATCCCCTCTGCCACGCCCAACCTGCCGCCGATCCAACCCATGTATCCTCCGGTGCACCGCGTACCGATTTACATCGCTGCCTACCGGACCCCCTTCCTGCAGCTGGCCGGGCGAAAAGCGGACGGCTATCTGGCGCGGCCGGCCGAGTCGATCCCCAATTTACAGCGCCTGATCCGCAAACTGCAGAAGGCATCCCTGGATGAGGGCCGAGATCAACATGCGGTAGATATTGCCGGCTACCTCCTCACCCATGTGGATAAATCCCGGCGGGCAGCCCTCAACCGGGCCAAGCGCGAACCGTTTGTGATCTACATGATGAGCGTGCTTTCAAATTTCTCCCTGCAGCAGGCAGGTTTCGAGCCTGATCTTCGCGATCGCATTATGACCGCCTGGCGCGCTGAAGATTATCATGCCGCCGCAGAGCTGATCCCGGATGATATGCTGGATGCCTTCATGCTGTGCGGCACGCCAGAAGAGGTGGCCGAAGGCGCCGCTCGTTTCAATGCGGCCGGGATGGACACACCGATCATCCAGCCGGTGGTTCAGGAAGATAACCAGATTCAACTGGCGCTGCAGGCGGCGGCGCTGTATGGTTCGCTGGCGGTCAGAGAAAAGGCGGTATCCGGTGAAAGGGTATCTGCCGTTGGATCGGTGCTGGCCCCGGATGAAAAACGCTTGAGCCTGGTCGAGTCCGCCTGGCGCAAGGTCAGCGCCTGGGTTGAAATCGCGCGGCCGTTCTCTTTTACCGCATCTTCCGTTCCGGTGATGGCAGCCGGCGCACTGGCGCTGACCCAATCGAAATTTGATCTCTTGCCCTTCTTGCTGGCGCTGGTCGCGTCGGTGCTGCTGCATGTGGGCACGAATATAACCAACGAAATTTTCGATGTGCGCAACGGAGTCGATTCGATTACTTCTCCGCGGGCGAGTATGGCCCTGCTCAAAGGACGTTTGACGGAAAGGGAGGCTTTTCAGCTGGTGATTGGCGCCTTTCTGCTGGCGATTTTGTTCGGCCTGCCGCTGATTGCGCTCCGCGGGTGGCAGGTGGTCTTGCTGGGATTGATTGGGCTTGTGCTGGGGTATGGGTATACTGCGCCGCCCTTCCAATATAAATACAAGGCCGTGGGACTGCCGATCGTGTTTACCTTGATGGGACCTTTGATGGTGGTCGGGGCTTATTTTGTGATTACCGGCGAAGTTGGTTGGACGCCGGTTATCGTCAGCATTCCCATCGGGCTGCTGGTCACGGCCATTTTACACGGCAATGAATGGCGCGATATCAGCGATGATGTCCGTTTCGGCATTGGCACCTTTTCAGCGCTGATCGGTCGCAAATGGGCGCATATCGTCTACATTTCGCTGTTGACGGGTGCGTATCTGATGGTGGTAGTGGGCGTGCTGGCCCATGCACTGCCGGAGACAAGTTTGCTGGCGCTGCTCTCGCTGCCATTCCTGGTGCGTTCGATCCGTTCCTCTGAACTGGGCATTAACGGCCAACAGCGAGCGATTGCGAAGATCGATCTTGAGACGGCCCAACTGCACGCGGCTTTCGGCATACTGTATGTGATCGGTTTGGCGCTGGGCGGTGTTTTGTGAAAAATAAGCTGCCGGTGCTTGGCTTTGGCGCGCTGCTGGCCTCAGGTTTGTTTATGGTGACCTTTCGCGGCCCGCGGAATCGATTTTGGGACCGCATGACTGCGACCGGGTTATCGCTGGGAACGTTGGCCCTGGTGAGCCGCCCCGAACTGCGCAAGACGCGGTTAGGGTTGAGTGATATCCTCCTGGGTGTGCTGTCTGCAGCCGGGCTGTATGGGATTTTCCATATCGGCGACCGGCTTTCGCGCATCGTTGTACCAAACGGCGGTGAACAGATTGAAGAAATCTATAAATTGAAGCGCATCCGCCCGCGCAAGGAATTAATGGCCCGTTTGGGGTTGATTATTGGCCCGGCCGAGGAGTTTTTCTGGCGGGGATTTCTGCAGCAGGGGTTAATGGAGCGCTTCGGCCCGGTGTGGGGAACGCTCATGGGGGTGGCAGCCTACGGCGGGGTGCATATCGCCAGCGGAAATTTCACCCTGGTGGGGGCGGCGACGGTCGCCGGCGCATTTTGGGGCGGCCTGTACAGTGTGGGCATGCCGTTGGGGGCATTGATCGTCAGCCACATCCTCTGGGACAATTTAATTTTTCTAATCGCTCCGACGACGAAACTGGTTGAAGAAACGGTATAATTAATAAACAAATTCCGATTTGATCAATTTCAACTCTGAACAACCTGGCACACACCGAATTTCTCTTTGAAATTGAATTGGTGCCAGGTTTATATTTTTTTTATTGAAAACCAAAATGGATGATTCCCTGAAAAGCAATCCTGCCGAACAATTGCCAAATTCGATCTCACCCGAATGGAACGAACAGCAAGCTCGCTGGCTCCAGGATGTCTTGAGCATGATGGCGGTGGTGATCCTCGTCGCGGCTCTGATCATTTCGGCCGGGGTGATCACCGGGATGTTCGATTTTCAAGGCACGCTGCCGATTTATATTCTGCTGATCCTGATCGTACCGGCCTGGTATGCTGCCAGACGCTGGGGATGGCGCTGGCTGGGGTTTGTACCGGTTGTGTTGTGTTTTTCTCTAGGGGTTTATGGTTCGCTCGGAAGCAATTTTTTATCTAATTTTATTTTATTCTATGCGCTGGCAGTCCTCCTGTCGGGGACGCTGCTCGGCAACCGTGCGGTCTCGTTTTGGGTGATTGCCTCAACGCTGACCTATACAGTCTTAGGTTTACAGGGTGGCAGCTCTTTACTGAATGCCCTACCTTATATCATCATCTTTTTCTTCGCGTTGGTGGGGATTGCGCTGCTCCAGGGGTATACATATTCTCGCATGCGGCGCGGGTTGGAGGCGCAGATGCAGGCCAATGTGCGGCTGCAGGCTGAAATCGCCCGGCGTGAAGAGTCGGAGCGAGTGCAGCGCGATCAGGAGTCACAACTGCGCCGGTTGGCGGAGAATACTACCGACTTGATTCTTGAAATGGATGCAAACGGTTTGATTCGTTATGCTTCGCCATCCCATCGCCCGGTGCTGGATATTGTCCCGGAGTCTCTTCTGGGCACGAATGCTTTTGATCTGGTGCACCCCGATGATCTTCCGGAGGCTTTTGAATCTGCGCAGCGGGCAGCCGAGCAGCGCAAATCGGATCGCATTCAGCTCCGCGTGCGCCATAACGCCGGCCATTTTCTTTACGTCGAAATTTCTGGCACGCCCTTGTTTGATGACCAGGGCCAGTTGGACGGCTACATGATGGCCAGCCGGGATATCAGCGCCCAAAAGCAGGCTGAAGGTGTTATCCAGGAATCGGAAAAGAAATTTCGGAATATTATCGAATCGCTTCCTTTAGGCATCCATATTTTCACCTTGCTGGAAGATAGTACCCTGCTGTTCAGCGGATTTAATCCCGCGGCGAATGAAATTTTACATATCGATCATGCGGCGTTGGTGAATATGCCAATCGAAGCTGCTTTTCCAGGGTTGATCGGAACGGAACTCCCTGAACGGTTCCGCGAGATTGCCAGATTGGGGGGGACATGGGATTGTGAACAAGTTCCTTATGATCAAGGTGCGATCAGCGGCACCTTTGAAGTGCACGCCTTTCAGACCTCACCGGGAAAAATGGTGGCGGTGTTTACCGAGATCACCGAGCGCATCCGGGCAGCAGATGCCTTGCGCGTTTCGGAAGAGAAGTTTTCGACGGCCTTTGTTACGTCACCAGATTCGATTAACATTAACCGCCTGTCGGATGGCGTATACCTGGATATCAACCAGGGCTTTACCAAGATCATGGGGTTTACCCGCGAAGATGTATTGGGTGTTTCTTCGCTGGATCTGAATATCTGGGCCGATCCGGTCGACCGCGTGCGCCTGGTTAAAGAATTGCAGGAGACCGGCGAGGTCTCAAACCTGGAGGCGCGCTTCCAGCGCAAAAATGGCTCGATCACCGTGGGCTTAATGTCAGCCCGGGTGATCACCATTCAGGGTGAGGTCTGCATTTTATCGGTCACCCGCGATATCGAGGATCGAATCCAGTCAGAGATGGAACTGCGCGAGGCTCATACTCAATTAGAGCAGGCCTATGTGGCCACTTTGAAGGGTTGGGCGCGGGCTTTGGCCCTGCGCGAGAATGAAACTGCCGATCACAGTCAACGGGTGGTCGAGTATACGCTGCAAATTGCTCAAAAGTTGGGAATTCAAGGGGAAGCGTTGACCCAAATTCAGCGCGGCGCGCTGCTGCATGATATTGGAAAGATGGGCGTTCCGGATGGGATTCTCTTAAAACCGGGACATCTGACGCCTGATGAATGGGTGACCATGCGCCAGCACGCGGAGTTTGCCCGGGCCATGTTGATCGATATTGATTACCTGCGGTCGAGCATCGATATTCCGTACTGCCATCACGAACAATGGGATGGGAGCGGTTATCCCCGAGGATTAAAAGGCGAGGAAATTCCCCTGGCGGCGCGCATCTTTGCGGTGGTGGATGTGTATGATGCTTTAATCCACGACCGGCCCTATCGCCCGGCCTGGTCCCGAGCGGAGGCCCGCCGCTACCTGGTCGAGCAGCGCGGCCTGCATTTCGACCCGGCCATCGTGGACCTGTTCTTACAGATCATTTGATTGTAAAGTATAGATCGTGCTGCGCCCATACCGTGGGACGGCGGGAGGCCGGAATAAATTTCCGGCCTTCCATATTTCGCCGTTTACTGGTCGCGAATATCTACGGCAATGGTCTTTTCGCCAGACTTTTCAAAGGTCATGATCAAATCAACTTTATTGCCGCTAACAAATTGATCGGCCTTCATCATCATGCACATGACGTGCATGCCGCCGCTTTTAAATTCAACCTGTCCGCCAGCGGGAATAGCTACCGGTTCAGGCACCAGATTCATGCCCATCGTACCGTCGTCTTTTTTGACTGTTTCGTGCACTTCGGCCATGCCGCAAGCCGGGCTTTTCACCGTGGTCAGCTTATCTTCACTACCGCCGGTGTTCTTAATCATCAGATAAAAGGCGCCAGTTCCAGCAATGCTGGGTGAAACCCGGCCCCAGGCGCCTTCAACATTGATAGCGGGGGCCGCCGGTGCGGCGCAGGCTGACAGCATGACAATAATGACCAGGGCAATAACTCCCAAGATTTTGAACCGATTTTTCACATTTTCCTCCCGAAGTTTTATGATTCCGCCCCCATGCGCAGCAGGGTTTAAAGGATGAAAAAAACAACATTCCGACAACTTTGATAAGTTTTGATAATATTATCATACCAATTATCAATCTTCTATCCCTCTTTAGAGTGATTTATTTTTAACGCCAATCAGGTATATTAATTACAGCTTGATCGCCCAGGCTTGAGGTGGGTATTTTGTGTTGCGGATTGGTGACCTATATCACTATGATAAGAACAAAATAGACTTTTATAATCTGTTTTGGTATATTCCGCCCCATTCATCACATCTAAGATAATGTAGGTTTTTTGCCTGAAAGGAATATGGAAGAGGATGGATTTGATCGTCGCATTTATCACCGGTGTTACCACGGGTGGGTTGAGCTGCCTGGCAGTGCAGGGCGGCTTGCTGGCCAGCTCCCTGGCTCACCAAATCGAAGAAGATCTGCAGATTCAAGCCGGGGCGGCGGGCGCCCGGGTTAAATACCGCCCACAGCTGGCCCAACCGATATTTCTATTTTTAGTCGCGAAGCTGATCGCATACACCTTGTTGGGTTTACTGTTGGGTGCCTTAGGTTCGGTCCTGCAGCTTACCCCGCTCATGCGCGCCGTCTTGACCCTGGGAATCGGCATCTTCATGCTGGGCAACGGCCTGCGCATGTTGAAAGTGCACCCCATTTTCCGCTATTTTGTGATCGAACCGCCGTCCTTTCTGACGCGCTACATCCGGCGCACGTCGAAAACCGGCGCTTCATCCATCACAACCGCTTTCCTGGGCGCGCTGACCGTGCTCATTCCATGCGGCGTGGCCCAGGCAATGATGGCGGTTTCCCTGGGTACCGGTGACCCGCTGCAAGGCGCGGCGATCATGTTCGCATTCACCCTGGGCACCAGCCCGGTTTTCTTTTCCGTGGCTTATTTTGCCACCCGGCTCGGCGCGACGATTGAAAAACACTTCACCCGTATTGTAGCCCTGGTGGTGATCGTTTTAGGATTGGTTTCGATTGATGCCGGCCTTAATTTAGCCGGGTCTCCGCTATCATTCAGTAAACTCATGTCCAATTTAAGCAGTGTGCCGGCAGATGCGGCCCAAATTCCAGCTTTCGCTGGGGATGGCTTCACGATCAACGTCATCGATGAGGGCTACACCCCCAAGGTGCTGCATTTAACGGCGGATAAGCCGGTCAGTCTGAATTGGGTCACACAGGATGTAAGCTCCTGCGCCCTGTCGGTGGTGGTGCCTGGTTTGAATTATCAGAAGGTGCTGCCGCATACCGGCTCGGTGAAGATGGATATTCCTGCCCAGGCCAATGGTTCGGTCATTCATTATTCCTGTTCGATGGGCATGTATACCGGGCAGCTGGTTTTTGATCTGGATTAGAAACAGATTTTGGCTTACAATTATTTTGGAGTATCTTGATGAAAAAGATCTTTCGAGTACTTGATATGGAATGCCCCAACTGCGCCATGCACCTGGAGGGCCTGGAGGATGATCTTCCTGGCGTAAAATGGGTGTCGGCCAGTTATAAGAAGCAGTTTATGGAAGTTGAATTCGATGAGGCCAAACTGACGGTGGATCAGATCATCCTGGCGGCCAATGCCATGGGCTATCACCCTGAAATCGCCTGAGCCAGTAGGTCTTGAAAGAAAATGAACGATTAGAGGTATTGATGTCTGAAGTAAAAAATATAACGATGCCCGTGACCGGCATGACCTGTGCCAACTGCGCGGCAACGATTGAGCGCAACGTCCGCAAGCTGCCCGGCGTGGGTGTTGCCAATGTCAACCTGGCCAATGAAAAGTTAACCATCAGTTTTGACCCTGCGCTGCTGGATGAGCAGGGGATCATAGCGCGTGTCGAGCGCATCGGTTACGGTGTGGCGACCGGCAAGACCGATCTGCCAGTCACCGGTTTGAGCGACAACTCCGATGCCCTGGCCCTTGAGAAACTGCTGTCCAAACAAAACGGCGTGATGTCGGCCAGCGTCAGCTACGGCACGGAAAGGGTTTCCCTCGAATACATCCCCGGTATGACCAGCATATCCGAACTGGCGGCGGTGATCCGCAAAGCCGGTTTTGAAATCGTCCAGGTCGGAGAAACCGAATCGATCGAAGATGTGGAAGCTCAAGTCCGCCAGGCGGAAGTCAACCGCCAGCGGCGCCTGCTGACCGTGGGGCTGATTATGACAGTGCCCTTGATGATTTACAGCATGTCGAGAGATTTTGGCCTGGTTTCTTTGCCCTATGACGAATGGATGATGATGATCCCGGCGACGATCGTGCAGTTTTACGTCGGCTGGCAGTATTATGTCGGTGCGTTTAAAAGCCTGCGCGCGGGCGGCGCCAATATGGACGTTTTGATTGCGCTGGGCTCGTCGGTGGCCTATTTCTATTCGGTCGGAGTGACCTTGAGCCTGATCCCCAGCCCGAATGTGTATTTCGAAACCGGCGCGGCGATCATCACCCTGATCATGCTGGGCAAATTCCTGGAGGCGCGCGCCAAAGGCCAGACCTCGCAGGCATTAAAGGCCTTGATGGGTCTGCGCGCCAAGACCGCGCAAGTTATGCGCGATGGCGTTGAGACCGAAGTCGATATCGAAATGGTTGTGGTCGGTGATACTGTCGTGGTTCGCCCCGGGGAAAAGGTCCCGGTGGATGGGTTGATCAGCGACGGGCGCTCGGCCTTTGACGAGTTGATGATCACCGGCGAATCGATGCCGGTCAGCAAGGGCCCGGGCGATGAGGTCATCGGCGCGACGATTAACAAAGAGGGGTTGGTGAAGTTTGAGGCCACCAAGGTGGGCAAGAACACCACCCTGGCCCAAATTGTGCGCCTGGTACAGGAAGCCCAGGGCAGTAAGGCCCCCATTCAAAAATTGGCTGACCGCATCAGCGCCTATTTTGTGCCGGTGGTGATTGGGATCGCCCTGCTGACGTTTGCGGCCTGGCTTATCCTGGCCCACGCAGAATGGTCGGGCGCGATGATCAATGCCGTGGCGGTGCTGGTGATTGCCTGCCCGTGCGCGCTGGGCCTGGCGACGCCCACGGCCATCATGGTGGGCACCACCAAAGGCGCCGAGAACGGTATTTTATTCAAGAACAGCGAGACCCTCGAACGGGCCGGGCGGGTGCAGGTAGTGGTGTTGGATAAGACCGGCACAATCACGCGCGGTGAACCGGCTGTGACGGATATCATTGCCTCCCCTGGCTTCACGCAGGACCAGGTTTTAGGTCTGGCGGGCAGCGCGGAATACGGTTCTGAGCATCCCCTGGGCCGGGCAATAGTTGAAGCGGCGCAGAACAAAGACCTGCCGCTGGTGACCCCGGAAAAGTTTAAAGCGGTCAGCGGGTTTGGTATTCGTGCTACAGTCGGCGATCAGGCCGTCACCATTGGCAATCCGCGCATGATGCAAAATGAGGAGATTGCCATTGATAGCCTCCAGGCGGATATCAATCGCTTACAGGCCGAGGGGAAAACAGCTATGCTGGTGACCATGAAACCGGCCAATGACGACCAGCCTGCCCGGCTGATAGGGTTGGTGGCGGTAGCCGACACGGTCAAGCCTGGATCTGCGGAAGCAATCGGCGACCTGCGGGCTCTTGGCCTGGATGTGGTCATGATCACCGGTGATAATCTGCGCACCGCCGAGGTGATTGCCCGCCAGGTGGGCATCGAGCGCGTGCTGGCAGAAGTGCTGCCGGGTGATAAAGCCGCGGAAGTTAAGAAGCTGCAAGGAGCTGATTCAGCGGAAAGTGCACCTCGCCAGATTGTGGCGATGGTTGGGGATGGGATTAACGATGCTCCCGCCCTGGCTCAGGCTGATGTGGGGATTGCCATCGGCACCGGTACGGATGTGGCCATGGCCGCCGCCGGCATCACTTTGATCAGCGGCGATCTGCGCGGGGTGGCTCGGGCCATTTCCCTGTCGCGCGGTACGATGCAGACCATCGTGCAGAACCTGTTCTGGGCGTTCTTCTACAACGTTTTCTTAATCCCGGTGGCGGCTTTCGGATTACTGATGCCGATGGTGGCGGCCGGGGCAATGGCATTCAGCTCGATCTTTGTGGTGACCAACAGTTTGCGCCTACGCGGTTATAAGATTCAAAAGCTTGGTCCGCCGAAACGACTCGCGCGCCAACTGCTGGATTTGGTCCCACGCTTGGTGGCGCCGGCGATTGTCCTGGGTCTTTTGATCGCCATGTCAGTAGGTTGGCTGCTGCCAGCATACGCCATGGCGAATGTGGAAATCAGCAGAAAGAATACCTCTTTCCGCGTGTTCGTTGATCAATTGACCCCATTTTCAGCTGCTCACATCACCCCGCTTGACATCTCTGTGGTGGACCAATTTGGCAGGAGATTTACCGGTTTCGACGCGAGTGTCCCCGGCAGGATTATAACGGTGGTGGTAGTGCGTGATGATCTGTCTTTCATCGGCCGAACGGAGTTTTTCCCATTTCCGGGTGGGGGTGGAAGTATGATGAGCATGAGCATGGAACAGGTGGAGGGGGATGAGGGTTTGCTGCACACCTATTTCTTGCTGCCCTCGGAAGGGCATTACACGGCATTTGTGAATTTTTGGTTGAGCGATGGTGATGAAATCCAAATTCGGACTCCATTTACGGTAGGCTCTGCCGGCCCTTCACCGGTGAAGCTCGTACCGGACAAGAATCTTGTACAAACTGTGGATATCATGCAGATTACGCTCAAACCCGATCAGCCGCTGGTCGCAAACCAGGATGTGATGTTGTCCTTTGATTTCAAGGATACCAATGGAAAAGATCGGACGAATGATATTCAAGCCGTATCGCGCAACCAGCTGCAGTTGATCATGGTCGATGAATCTTTGACGGCTTTTCAGATCCCTGAACTGGTCAACCGGCAGCAAATGACATTCCGGGCCAATTTCCCCAAACCAGGCATCTATAAATTGTGGTTGAATTTTGTCTACCCGGGTGTGGACCAGCAGGCCGCGTTTACTGTCGAAGTAAAATAAGCTAGAAATATAAACAGGAAAGTGCTTCTTGCAGCAAGTTCCACTGCGGGAAGCACTTTTTTGAAGGTAGGGTCCCATTTTGAATGTATGAGGAACCCAAGTTAATGGAGTTACGTCATTTTAAGAAAATATTGATAGGTTCGTTTTCAACTTATTCGTAGTATAATCTCAGCGTAACGAATAAAAAAAAGAATATTGATCCATGCCGCCGAATCAATCGAGCGGGGGAACCGAAATAGGGGCGAATCGGCTGCTTTAGCCGTAGGGATACTCTTAATCCCGAGCCCGTCAGCTTACCTCGTAGGCGTTCAGAGAGACACATTTTCATAAATGATGTCTTTTTTTCTTAAGGCTTAACGGTAGGCTGGAGCGGATATGGAACGATCTGATGAAGGTGAAGCGCACGACCCGAATGACCCTAAAATAGAACTGCCGGAACACATCCGGCGCGTACTCGCTTCCCTGGGGAAACCAGAAGAAGAAATAAAAATGGCTCTGCCGACAGATATGTCGGCAGAAGGTGTTTTTGGAGAACAGTGGTTGGTGATGGATCCGCAAGAACTGCGCGTGATCACCTCGGAAAACGGTTCGTCCAAACAACGCATCTCCATCCCGCTAGAGCACATCGATGACGCACAAATCGAACAATGCGTTGGGAATGGTTTATTGAACGTGTCGGTGGATGGCAGCCCCCAGGTTTTGCTGCATTTTTCTAACGAGCTGACCGATCGTTTTGCGCTGGTGGCGACCTATCTGCGGCAGCGCAAGGAAAGTGATGCGCTGCCAGATTTCAGCGCGGATGGGAAGCGCTGTGTGGCCTGCGGGCGGAGGCTGCTGGATCCCTCGATGAAGGTCTGCCCAAGCTGCATTAAGCGCGAGCAGGTATTGAGCCGCCTGCTGCATCTGGCGCGCCCCTACTGGGGACGCGGCGCGGTTCAGATCCTGCTAATGTTAGCCGGTTTGGGGGTGGACCTGCTGCCGCCTTACCTGACGCGTATTCTGATCGATCAGGTGCTGACCTCCAATGCGCACCGCGACTGGTTGGCCTGGCTGGTTGGCGCGCTGCTCGGGCTGCAGATCATCCGCGTGGGACTGACGATCGGCACCAACCTGCTCACCAACCGCAACAGCACTCAATTTGCCACCGATGTGCGCGACAAGATGTTTAAACACCTGGGCACGCTTTCTCTGGACTTCTTTGACCGCAACGATATTGGCCGTTTATTGACCCGCATCAACCAGGATACGGAAGAGCTGCAGGGTCTGATCAACCAGATGGCCAACTTCATTCTCTATATCATGCTGATCATCGGGATTGGGATTGTGCTTTTCAGTATGGACCCGATCCTGGGTCTGTGCGTGCTGATCCCGGCTCCGTTTGTGGTTGTGGCGACCTTTTTCTACCAGCGCTATATGATGCCTTACTGGCGGCGCTTCTGGAACTCGCGCTGGCGCTTGAATTCCATGCTGAACACTTTCCTCTCGGGCATTCAGGTCGTGAAAGCTTTTGCCCAGGAAAGCCAGGAAGAAGAGCGCTACCACGACCGCAATTTCAAGGTGCTTGAATCGCGTTTGCGCGTGGATCAGGCCTGGGGGAAATTTTTCCCATTGATTTCATTTGCCTTCGGGGCTGGCGGTCTGATTATCTGGTATGCGGGCGGCAATGCTGTTTTGGCCAACCGCATCAGCCTGGGAACCTTGATGGCTTTTCTGAGCTACCTTGGAATGTTTTATGGGCCGTTGTCCAACCTGGCCCAGCTTTCGCAGGCCTGGAATCGTTTTACTACCATTGCCCAGCGCACATTTGAATTCCTGGATGAAACGCCCAAAGTACTGCAAACCGCAGCACCGCATTCGCACCCGGCATTCGAAGGCCGAATCGAGTTTGACCACGTTTCCTTTGGGTATGATCCTTATTTTCCCGTCCTGAAAGATCTCACCTTCAGCATCGAACCGGGAGAAATGGTGGGGATCGTCGGGTCGAGCGGTGCCGGGAAAACCACCCTGGTTAATATGATCAGCCGTTTTTACGACGCCAACCAGGGCATCGTGCGCATCGACGGCATTGATGTGCGTGATTTGCCGGTGTATGAACTGCGCAAAAACATTGGCGTGGTGCTGCAGACACCTTTCCTGTTCCGCGGGACACTGGCGCAGAATATCGCCTATGCCCGGCCCGAAGCGCCTTTAGAAGACATTATTCGGGCGGCCAAAGCCTCTAACGCCCACGACTTTATCATTAATATGCCCGAAGGGTATGACACGATTGTTGGGGAGGGTGGGGCGGGCCTTTCCGGCGGCGAGCGCCAGCGGATTTCCATCGCCCGTGCCATTTTGCTTAACCCGAAGATCCTCATTCTGGATGAAGCGACATCATCTGTAGATACTGAAACAGAAAGGCAGATCCAAAAAGCGCTCGAGGTGCTGGTGAAGGGGCGCACAACGATCGCGATTGCCCACCGCCTTTCTACCCTGTATAACGCTAACCGCATTATTGCTTTAGAGCGCGGCCGCGTGGTCGAAATCGGGACGCCAGAAGAATTGATCGATCAAAAAGGCGTCTTCTTTAAATTGGTCCAGATGCAGACCCAATTTGCTCGTTTGGATGGAGTGGTGCCCTTATGACAATCTTAACCCAATCATTTACGGTTGCCCCAGCGTATGCTGAACCTGAAGTTCTCGATGATTCCCCCAGCTTTGAGGCGGTTTATCTTGATCCGACCCGGGTGCAGTTCCGCTATACCGGTGAAAATCTGACCCTGACAATGGAAGACGGGGCGTATTATCCGCGGGTCAGCCTGCGGCGCTGTTTCCCGTTCTCAAAACGCGGTATGTACGTCACCGTGAAGATCCCTGATACGGAAAAAGAACGCGGCAAGGAGATCGGCATTGTGAACGGCGCGGAACAGATGGATGCCGAATCATTCGCGGCACTTTCCAACGAACTGAAGCTGCATTACTTTGTGCCGGTTATCAAGAAGATTTACAGGATTAAGGAAGAATACGGCTTTATGTACTGGACGGTCCTCACCGACCGCGGCGAAAAGGATTTCGTCATGCGCGATAATGTAATCTCCACAGCCCGCCAAATTTCGCCGACCCGCTGGCTGCTGATCGATATCAACCAGGCGCGCTACGAAATTAATGATGACGCCAGCCTGGACGCAAAAAGCCGGTCGCTGATGGTAAAGCATCTTTTGCTGTAGAGGCAGCTGTTTATACCCAAAATCCTCAGCCCTATCTCATTTATTTCTAAGGATTAAAATTTATACTCTAATAGTTAAGTGCAGCGCTCAAGAAATGAGCGCTTGGTTGGTTTATTTTATTCGGTAGCTGAGAATCGATTTTCAAAACTGGAATTTTCATGGATCAACAACCGAATGCACGTCTCGAGCGGTGGCGCGACCGTCTGTTAGCCTTTCGCAACAGGTTAAAAAAGATTGTGCCCTTCGTTACGGGTATGGTAGCGACTTTATTGGCGCTTTACCTGTATAACCAGCTTTTCCCCGGTCCGCAACCGCTGACGACAGAGCAAGTTAACGACGCGGTGGTCAGTGTGATGAGTTCTGCTACCCCGCCTCCGGCGGCGGCATCTCTGGTGTACCAGGTCATCCGGCCCTCTCTGGTGCTCATCCAGACCAAGGGGAATGGGAGCGACGGCAAGGACCAGAGCGGTTTGGGAAGCGGGGTGGTGATCAGCGATAACGGCGATATTTTGACCAGCCTGCATGTGGTGGCCAATGCGTCTGAAATTCAGCTGACCTTTGCCGACGGTACCCAGACCACCGCTCAGGTGACGACCGAACAGCCAGAAAATGATATTGCCGTGCTGCAGGCGGACCAACTTCCTGCAGTGCTCGTGCCGGCGGTGATGGGTAACCCGGGATCGATGAATATTGGCGACGATGCCTATGTGGTCGGCAACCCGTTTGGCCTGTACAGCTCGATGAGCGCGGGAGTGATCTCGGGTTTTGACCGTTCCTTCCAGCCCGAAAACAGCGATACGCGGCTGACCGGCTTGATCCAAATCGATACAGCCGTTAACCCGGGGAATTCCGGCGGACCCCTGCTGAACCGCTACGGGCATGTGGTGGGCATCGTCGAGGGGATCGTCAACCCGACCGGTCAGGATGTATTTATTGGCATTGGCTTTGCCGTGCCGATCACCACCGCCGGGGGTGCAGCCGGATCGCCGCCTTATTAAACGTGCATTGCAAGAGATGGACAGATGCAAATGCGCCATCTGGCCTGAAACCCAGGCAGGTTTTACGGACAATATTGATTGAAGGAGATGTCTGATGGATCAGAGTAACAACCCGAAAAGTGGTTTGCCAATGGAGCGCGTGCTGTATGAGGTAAAGAAGATTATCGTTGGGCAAGACCACATGCTGGAACGGCTGGTGGTGGCGCTCCTGGCCCGCGGTCATATCCTGGTGGAGGGCGTGCCCGGACTGGCGAAAACCATGGCGATCAAGACCCTGGCGGAGGCCATTGGCGGCGAATTCAAACGCATCCAGTTTACCCCTGACCTGGTCCCCGCCGATTTAATTGGTACGCGCATTTACAATCAGAAGACGGGTGAATTCAATACCTCGCTCGGTCCGGTTTTTACCAACCTGCTCCTGGCGGATGAGATAAACCGCGCCCCGGCCAAGGTGCAAAGCGCGCTGCTCGAAGTCATGCAGGAGCGCCAGGTGACCATCGGGCGTGAATCCTACAAAGTGCCCAATCCATTCCTGGTGCTGGCGACTCAGAACCCGATCGAGACCGAAGGCACATATGCCCTGCCCGAAGCGCAGGTCGACCGTTTTATGCTCAAGGTGCTGGTTGGCTACCCCAACTCGACAGAAGAATTTGTGATCGTCGAGCGCATGACCAGCATGCTGCAAGCCGTGCAGAATGTACTCACCACCGACCAGCTCTTAGAACTGCAGAAAAAGACCGACCAGGTGTTTGTCGACCCGGCCTTGATCGAATATGCCGTGCGCATGGTCACCGCCACGCGCCAGCCGAAGGACGTTGGTTTGAAGGAGCTGACCCCCTATATTACCTACGGCGCCAGCCCGCGGGCTTCGATCAATCTGATCCTCACCGCGCGGGCGCTGGCGTTTGTGCGCGGGCGCGAATACGTGCTGCCCCAGGACGTGCTGGATATGGCGCTGGATGTGATCCGCCACCGTCTGGTATTGTCGTATGAAGCCCTTTCCGATAATGTAACCAGCGATGATTTGCTGTTAAAAATCCTCGACCGCATTCCGATCCCGGTGGTGCCGCTGCATGAGCACAGCAGAGACCGTGTCAACGCCTGAGCGCATCCTGCAGCGCCTGGACTGGCAGGTGATCCGCCACCTGGACGGACAGCTGCAGGGCGATTACCGCAGCCTTTTCTACGGCTATGGGGTCGATTTTGCCGATCTGCGCGAATACCAGCCTGAGGATGATATTCGATATATCGATTGGAACGTGACTGCGCGCATGAATACGCCTTACGTGCGCCAGTACGTCGAGGACCGTGAAATTACCGCCTGGTTTTTGCTGGATCTCAGCCCATCGGTGGATTTTGGCAGCCAGGAGAGTCAGAAGCGCGCGGTGCTGATCGATTTCGTGACGACCATCGCCCGCCTGCTGACCCGTCACGGCAACCGGGTCGGGGCCATTTTTTACGGCAGCCGCATCGAACGCACGATCCCGGCGCGCGGCGGGCGCATTCAGGTGCTGCGCCTGATTAATGATCTCCTTAAACAGCCGCACCTGCCGCATGCGCCCTTCACCGACCTGGGAAATTTAATCGGCGGCGCGCTGAATGCGATTAAGCGGCGCTCGCTGGTGTTTGTCGTGTCCGATTTTATCAGCGCTCCCGGTTGGGAGAAGAAGCTGACCCTGCTCAACCAGCGCCACGAAGTGATTGCCGTACATTTGTGGGATCCTTCGGAAGCGGAACTGCCGGATATTGGCCTGGTGGTCATGGAAGATGCCGAAACCGGCGAGCAGATTTATGTGGATACCCATGATTCCCGTTTTCGCGCGCGCTACGCGGAAAGCATGCAGCAACGGGAAGCCGGGTTGAACGATGCCTTCAAACACGCCGGGGTTGATGCCATGTCGCTGTCAACCGGCGAGGATCTGGTGCGCGCGATTGTGCGCTTTGCAGCGCTGCGGTCACAGCGCAGAAGATAATTTCGGCTGCGTTGGTTAGCAGCCGTTGAGAATTTTGACCTGAACTGGGAACCTCATGACCTTTCTCTGGCCTGTAATGCTGGTAAGCTTGATTTTGATCCCGCTTTTTGTGGCGCTGTTTGTCTGGCTTCAGCGGCGGAGAAATAAGATTGCTTCAAAATACGGCAGCCTGGGTTTCATGCAAGGGGCGTCTGGCGTTCGAGCTGGGACACGCAGGTATATCCCCCCCATTCTATTCCTGGCCGGGCTGGCAATCTTGCTGGTTGCTTTGGCGCGCCCGCAGATGGTGGTCAGCCTGCCGAGGGTTGAGGGCACGGTCATCCTGGCGTTTGATGTGTCTGGCAGCATGGCAGCCGATGATTTGAAACCTACGCGGATGGATGCGGCAAAAACTGCTGCCCAGGATTTTGTAGAGCGCATGCCGCCCAGCGTGCAGATCGGGGTGGTTGCGTTCAGTGAAAATGGCTTTGCCGTGCAGCCGCCGACCTATGAAAAGGACTTAATCCTGGCGACGATTGACCGGCTCTCTCCCCAACGGGGTACTTCATTGGGAAACGGTATTTTTGCATCGCTCAAAACGATCGAAACGGATTTCAGACAGGTTGGCCCGCTCCAGTTGAGCGAGGCTACCCCCGAAGCCACCGCCACCCCGACCCCGGTTCCCCAGGGTTTTCACCAACCGGCGGTGATTGTACTGCTCACGGATGGCGAAAATAATTCATCCCCCAACCCGCTGGATGCCGCTCAAGCATCCGCCGACCGCGGGGTGCGCATTTATACCATTGGCATTGGCAGCGCCGCGGGCACGGAGTTGAAGGTAAACGGCTTTACCGTCTTTACCCAGCTGGACGAAGATATGCTCAAGCAAATCGCCCAGGTAACCGGCGGCGTTTACTATAATGCCCAGAATGAACAGGATCTGCACGCCATTTACGACAACCTGGATCCCCAGTTGATCGTAAAACCGGAGAAGATGGAAGTAACTTCCATTTTTGCGGGCGCCAGTATTGCGATCTTAATCTTAGGTGGTATTTTTTCACTCCTCTGGTTCAGCCGTCTGCCGTGATGGTGCAGGCGCGCCAGTGGCGTTTTAGGAGGTAGTCGATGGACTTGCTTTGGCCCGGATCCCTACTTCTGCTTGTTTTGATCCCGCTGCTGATCGGGATTTATATCTTGATTTAACGCAGAAGGCGGCGGTTTGCGGTTCGTTTTTCCAGCCTGGTGCTGGTGCGCGCGGCGCTTCCTCACCAATCTTTGTGGCGCCGCCATTTACCTTTTGGTTTGTTTTTGCTGGCCCTGGCCAGCCTGGTATTTGCGTTGAGCCGTCCGGCTTCCATCGTGACCATTCCCACGGATCAAACCACGATCCTGCTTTCCATCGATGTTTCCTTGAGCATGCGCTCGCAAGATATTCAACCCACCCGTCTGGATGCTGCCAAGTCCGCGGCGATTTCATTTATCCAACGCCAGAAGTCCAGCACGCAAATTGGTTTGGTAGCCTTTGCCGGTTTTGCGGAGTTGGTGCATATCCCCACCACGGACCAGGAATTGCTCCTGGCGGCAGTCGAGAGCCTGACCACCGGCCGGCGTACGGCCATCGGCAGCGGCATTTTACGCGCGATCGACGCTATTTCTGAGGTGGATCCAAATGTACCCGCGAGTGTAACCGATCCTTCGATGCCCGACAATGCGGTCCCCGTCGCTCCCGGAGCCTACGTCCCGGATATCATCGTGCTGCTCACCGATGGGGTGAGCAACTCGGGGCCGTTCCCGATCGACGCTGCCCAGCAGGCGGTCAATCGGGGCATCCGCATCTACACCATTGGCTACGGCACAGCCGATGGATCGCTGTCCCTGAATGACATCCGGCCGCAGGACGGCGGTGGATTTGGCAACTTTTTTGGCGGTGGCAGTGGGAACGGCAGAATCCGCACCGGGATCGATGAGGCCACCCTCCAGGAAATTGCGAAGATGTCCGGTGGGGAATATTATTCGGCCACCAGCGCGGATGAATTGAACAATGTGTTTCGCAGCCTGCCCACCTACCTGATCTCCAAGCATGAAGTGATCGAGATCAGCGTGTTTTTTGTGGCGATTGGGGCGCTGTTGGCGGCAGCAGCCATTGCCCTGGCGATGATCTGGCACCCGATGCTGTGACATTTATAATCCATGAAGCTTTGAAGGTAGTTTGCACGGATGCGGGCAATATAATGAAATTTACCGCAGATAAACGCAGGTAAACGCAGATAAAAAAGGATTTATTTATGCTCATCTGCGTGAATCTGCGTTTTTATTTTTAATATAATTGGGGAGAGAGACTATGGAAAACGATCACAGCCGCAGGGATATCGTCGTCCTGGCTGAAGCCAGTTCGATTGAACGCTGGCGCAAGCAGGTCGTGGCCGGGCAGCCGGGTTCCGGAATGCACGCTTTTATCTCGGATGAGGGCAGTTATATGCCCGGCGGAGAAGGCACAGCACCAACGCCTTTGACGTATTTCACGGCCGGCATCGCGCTTTGACTGCTGTCTCATATTTCGCAGGTTGCGAACAAACTCAAAATCGGCATCCGCAATGAACGCGTAAAGGTCAGCGCTCATTTTCACGAGCAGGGATCGGTGCTGCAGGGCACGAAATCGGGCCTGTGCGACGGGCTGGAGATCGATTTTGAGCTGGAGAGCGAGGCGCCCGCAGCGGAAATTGCCCGCCTGATCCGCATGTCGCACCAGATGTGTTTTACCGAAGATGCCCTGACCAGCCGTATCCCGATTACGAAACGCCACCAGTTAAATGGGCAGCCTTTTGAAGTGTGAGTAGGGTGCGCACCGCGCACCACTCTTCTTTTTGTCCAACTATAATCTCGTTATCGAATTGAGCTTACCTTCCATCCCTTCTTACCGTTCGGGATCACAGTGCCATAGAGGTGCGCTACTTTATTAACTATCCCCCGTCCCCCATCTCTGCGGGTGCACCAGGGGTGTCCTCCCAATTTTGGGAGGAAGACAGGCAAAATTTCGACATTCAGGTTAGAGAACAGAAGCGGGTGTGACCTCCGCGCGGCACGCCAGTTCGGCGCGGCTCACACCGGATAGCACAGCCGAAAAATCCACATAGCGGCTTTGGTCTTCGAGGATAACCTGAAAAGGCTGCTCCTGGCCGTTGACACGCACGGTTTGGCACTGCCAGCCGTCCGGCAGCAGCACGCGGAATTGGACCTGCTCGCCGGAGCCGGTAAATTCCAGGCTGATCCTCCGTTCGGCGTCCTCAATCTGCTGGGTATAGCAAAAACAGGCGCCTGAAACCGCGTAGCTCAACGCGGCGCGGGCCTGCTTCACCCCGGCGGCGGCCCAGCGCGGGCTGGCCTGGACGCTGCGCAGGCCGCTGGATTGGTCGCGCACTCCGGCCAGGCCCTCGAAGAGAGCGCCGGCCCACTGCGCCATACCCCACCCGGCATAGCGTACCTCGTTGGTGGTGCGGAAGCCGGGTTCGCCGTCCGGCCAGTACCAGACCTGGGCCCCGCCGGTGCGCCGTAAATGATCCGCATACTGGCGCAGCAGTTCTACTCCGTAGGCTTCGCGCCCACACTGAAAAGCACCCAGGCATAATTCGCCCCCCACCCAGGGCATCAGGCCGCCGTTGGCGTAGCCGCCTTGATGGCGGTGTTCTTCCTTGAAATAACCGAGGCGGTCGGGATAGCCCGGCTGCAGGCTCCACCAGGGATAGGCGTCGCCGGTCTGGGCATGCCGGCGGCGGTATTCGTCGACCACGGAGCGCGCCTGCTCCGGAGAGGCCAACCCGCGCGTGACGGCCCAGGTATTGCCCATGGCCAGCTGTTGGGTTTCGTCAAAATCGGCGTGATCGATGGGGTCAAGGTGGACGTGATGCAGGAATTTCGTCCCATCCCACAGCAGGTCGCTGGCGCGCTGGCGGTAGGCCGCGGCGTATGCGGCCCATTCGCCGGCAGGCCGGTCGTCACCCAGGGCGGCATACATGCGGCTCATGGCCTGGAAGGCCAGGTAGTAGCCGGACTGGTCGCAGGTAGCGATCACATGCCGCCGGTCGCCGTGGTCGCTGGCGCCGTCGATATCGAAATCCCAGGTGTCGCAGGAATGCTGGCGCTTGATCAGGTTGTGCTGGGCATCCCAGTGCTTGGGATCGCTGCGGATGTACCCCAGGGCGCGCTCCAGGCGGGGCAGGGCGGCCCGCAGCCAGGCGTCGTCCGCGGTGGCCTGCCAGGTGCCCCAAACGCCCAGGATCATGATGTATTCCACATCGGACTCCAGGCCAACCCGCCAGGTGCGCCCGTTGCGTTCAATGCCGTCCAGGATCATCCCGTTGTCGCTTTGCATTTCCAAAAAGCGGTCAATCCCGCAGGCCAGGTCGCGCTCCCAATAGCGGTAGGCCGGCATACCGTAGATCCAGTCGCGCAGCCAGATGCCGTCGAAATGCCAGGTATCGGCTGAGATGTAGCCCACGAATTTCCCGCGCGGGGTCTGGTATTCGCGCCGCCCCAGGCGCATCTGGCGCTGGGTAAAGGGGAAAAGCGCATCAAAATCTTCGTCCCCGGTTTTAATCTCATTCTGGCACTGCACCTCGAAATTGAGGTAGCGGCTCCAGCTCTTTTCGCCTGGAAAATGCAGGTAGATGTAATGCACGCCGACCATCCCGGCCGCCGGGAAGGTGGCGCTGCCCTGGTTGTCTACCAGGTTCACTTCCAGCTCAGCATACGGGCGCTGCAGCGGATCGCATACGCGCAGGGTGCAGTGTGCGTCCCCGGCGGCGCGACCGGTGATGTGGATGAGGGGGCGGTCGAGCGGCTGGTAAAGGGCGCGGTCGCTTTCTAACCGCCCGTAATTAGATTCAAGCGTGCTGGGGGGGTGGCTGGGCATGCGGGTCTCCTGAGGTTCATTGACAAAGGATGATCTGTCCTGGGTTAAATTATACGGGACCTTTCAAAACTACCTCTAAATTTGGTCTACTGCTCTATTTCCGGATTTGCCTGCAGGATTGCTTCCGCCTCCTGCCAGACCCGGGGCAGCAGCGCTTTAACCTGCTGGCAGCGCTGTTGTAAATCGGCAAACGACGCAATCCCCAAATCCGCCAGCATTCGCCGGTAGCCAGGGAGATACTGTTCCTGCATCTCCAATGGTGCGTCCAGCGCCAGCACCTGCTGGCAGCGCGTATAGGTGACCGCGATCCAGAACACTGCCTCGCGGTGATTGCCGTGTTCGATCAGTTCGCGGCTGCCATCGATGGCCACCGGACGGGCTTCAGGGGTGATATCCGCGGCGAAAACGAATTGGGTCTTGATCACCGCGCTGGCCGCATCGAACACCTCGGCCAGGGCAGCCAGGTGCTGTTTGACCTGGTCGCGTTGGATCTGGGCGCAGCCCAGCATCTCCAGCAGGGTGGGGTAGAACCCGGCGCGCCCATAATCCACCAGCAGTTGGCGCACGGTAAGATAGCGTTTGCGCACCGTTGGGTTGCGCAGGCCGGCAACCAGCAGAATGTGGGTGGTCACGCCCGCCCCAAACAGCCAATGATTTACCTGGTCAGGCAGCGGCTCGGCTTCGTTCAAACCCGCCAGATTCCTCAGCACCTTATCGCGGGCATGAGCGCAGCGCCGGACCACCCAGCGCCGCTGGGCATACTCTTTAATCACGGCTGCCTGGAGCGGCGCCAGCCGCCCCGTTGGGTCGAGGATCAGGCTGGCTGCCCGCAGGCTCCAGGCCAGGTGCGAAGCGCCCAACACCTGTTCTGGGGTGTGAATTTCCGCGCTGCTCAAATATGAGGCCTCGATCAGGACCCCCTGGTAAAGGAATTTGCCCGGTTTCCTGGGTAGATCGGGCCCATCCAGCATGATCAGGATATCCACGTCCGAGGTTGCGGGCAGCTCTGCGTCATCCGCCATCCCATTGATAGAACCGGAGAAGAAAGCGCCTGCGAAACCCGGCAACCGGCCGGCCTCTTGGCTGACCCACGCGCGCGCCGCGGCCCTGGCCTGCTGTACGATCATAGGATTCCATCCTTTCCGGAAAATTCGACTCTAGATTTGCTGCTTAAATTATACAAGAACCGCCTGGTCGGGCCGTTAATAGTAAGCTGCCTGAAAAGTAAAATCAGACAGCTGAATCGATGGATCTTGGGTGAGTGGATTTACGAATAGATGCGATGCATAGTGAGTCAGGCCGGGCGGCATTCGACGACATAGTAGCCGGAGGCCTGCTGCCCGGCAGAACTTACCTCGAGACCGGCTTTTCGCGCCAGCAGCTTGAACTCGGTCAGGGTGCGGTTCTTGCCGCCTAAAAGGACGTTCACAATGGTCAAGCCTTGTGGCGTGCCGTCAGGATAGACACCGGAGAGCAGCACCACCCGCCCATACGGATGGGCGGCTGCGGCGCACCGGCTTAAAATGGTAATGGCTTCACGATCAGGCCAGTCATCCAGCACCGATTTGAGCAGGTACAGGTCCGCGCCAGGTGGCAGCGGGTCGAAAAAACTCTGCTCAAAAGTGGTGACGCGCCCAGCCACCCCGGCGTCTTTTAAAATTTCCGCCGCGCGAGCCACCGCATGAGGCCTATCGATTAATATGCCGTGGAGGTGATGGTGCAGTTTAAGGATACCGGCCAGCATCGCGCCCGTTCCGCCTCCGACATCCGCTACGCTGCGCACTTTTTCCCAACCGCCGCTGATCTCGAAATGCGGATTGGGCCAGCCGTGCCCTACCGGCCCGATGAGGTCGTCGAAGCTTTCTGCAATTTCCGGGTGGGTTTCAATGTCCTCAAAGAACGGCAGGCCAAATACCTCCTGGTAAGCGGGAGCACCGGTGCGCACATAGCTGAGCAAGGTGCCCCAGGCATTGGCCATGCGACCGCCGATGCCGTTCAGGTCGAGACCGATCCGCTGGGATGGGTCCAACAGACCCTGGGCAGCTTCATTCATGGCGAAGCGACCGGGGGCTGTCTGCTGAAAGACACCACATTCCACCAGGTGGTTGAGCACCCTGTGCAGGGCATCCGCATCGCAGTCTGCCGCCGCAGCAATCTCGTTAATTTCGTTCTTTCCGGCGGAAATATGGTCGGCGATGCGCAAGGTCGCGACGACAAAGATGCTCCAGGGGGTGCGCAGATCGCTCAACGCCCATAAATTCACCTTATTTTTTTCTGGCATTGTGCTGCTCCAATCCTTTGTTTTTGCTGTGATCCACCAGCGGTATTCAGTTTTGCGTATCGGATAAATATACTCCATACGGGTAATAGAAACAACCTGGCGAAACCATTAGAATGTTCGGGTGGTTTCATGATGATCCATAGGATTGGCATTCTGGATAGTGATATTTATCCAATGCGATTTTGTAAACTGATACATCTCGTTTAGACCAATATATGATAATATAGGCGAGGATTTATCATTGTTCCAGCAAAAGATAACGTTAATCTGATTATTGGTCGTTTGCCATGCTGGCGTGCACAGATTGTGTACGTTTTTTAATGCCGGGCAAGTTATTTATTTTATTCAAGGTTTGATTTTATGGCGCACATCTCGCATAAGCTAAAAAGTTCCTTAGAAGGCGCATTTGCTGGCGGCGGTGATCCGGCAACCTCTCCGCTGTATGTTTTTGGACCATTTCTAAAATTGATCGTGATCGCCGGTGTTGCCGGGATTACTTATGGCGTTTCCGTCTGGCTGGCGGTTTTAACGATTGTGGTCGTGTCAGCCATGTACCGGCTGGTGATGCAGTGGGTCACCGACGGCAGCGGTGGAAGCGGCCTGAGCGAGGAAGAGTTCGGCCCCTGGGCCGCCAAGGTCAACGCCGCGATCACCTTTGTCGAATATACACTCACTTTCCTGGTCAGTATGGCTGCCATGGTGACGTTTATTGCGGACCGCATTCCGCAGTTGAATGAATCTATCCTGGGCCTGCAGTACCGCACATTGGTAGCGCTTGGGTTAAGCCTGTTTACCGGGTGGCTGGTCAACCGCGGGCCAAAAATGGCCGCGCGGACCTTTGGACCGGCGACCGCCGGGGTGCTGGTGCTGTTGTGGTTGATGACTTTCGCCACGCTGTTTAAGACTGGTTTCCATCTGCCTCCGTTCACCTTTCGTGCCTTCGTTCCCCCTTATCTTCACTTCACCGTTGCCGGTTACGTGCGCATCCTGGCTGTGATGACCGGCATCGAGGTGTTTGCCAACCTGGTCGCCGCATACCACGGCAAACCGGCAGAACGCAGCAAAAAAGCTTTCGGCAGTTTGCTGATCATTATGGGCACCACTGCGGTGACGATGTTGATCGTTGGCCCGGCCATTTTTTCCCTTTCGGACCCGCTGAATGAAAATGTCTCGGTATTTACCCAGACCATGGACAGTCTGCTGCCAGATCCGCTGCCCTATTTGGGCTCGCTGGTGGGTATTGTAGTGCTGATGTCTGCCTCGGCAGCCAGCGCCCAGGGCTTGCAGAACCTGGCCCTGGGACTGCGAGAGCGCCATTATATTCCCATGGGGTTCGGCGCGCGCAATAAATACGATGTGGCGGATAAACCCGTCTGGCTGGAAGTGGGGATCGTCTGCGCGTGTTTCTTACTGATTGGCACCTCCGAAGAATCCTACCTGGCGTTGTACGCCGCGGGTGTCTTCGTACTGCTCAGCCTGACGGGCTGGGCGGTAACCAAGCGCCTGGTGCGTGAACTGCGCGAGAAGTTTACGCTGCCAAAAGCAAGCCTGATTTTTGGCACGACCGTGGCCGCCCTGTTGACTACCGCCGCGACTCTGATTATTTTCGAAGAGCGTTTTCGGGAAGGGGCCTGGGCTTATTTCTTCTTTATCCCCGTGCTGTATGCGGCTTTCACCTTCTTTCGCAAACGCATCGGCGCGCCTTCGCCAGAGATGGATTACCTGGGACACATCGATTCGAGCTTGCTGGCTGGCTTTGGGTTTGGCCAATCAAACCTGACAGGAAAAGGCAACGGGAATGGAGATGAGGCGGCCATCAAACTGGGCTGGGTGCCCGAAGCGGAGAGTAAGAGCACCCATCGAGAACGCCGGACAGAAATTAACCATGTGGTGACCTTGTTAGACGGATCGGCTTATGCCGCTCAAGCGATCCCCATGGCGCAGTTTATCTGCGAAACGACCGGCGCGCAGCTGACCTTGCTTTCAGCCCAGCATGAAAACCCCACGGATAATAATGGGCGGATTGATATAGATGCTTATTTGACCGGTGTCGCGGAGAAAATCCATGCTGCTGGAATCCAGGTAAACAGTGTTATCCGCACCGGTTCTCCGGCCCAGGTGACGCGTGATCTGGTGGCGGAGCAAGGGATCGACCTGGTGATCATCACCACCCGCGGCGGTTCAGGGGAAAAGAACTGGCTGCGCGAAGGTCTCTCCAATAAACTGGTCCATTTGCTGGACATTCCTGTCCTGCTGGTACAGGTGTTTGAGACCGGTCCGGCGCAGGCGCCGCATATCGGGCGCATCCTGGTCGCGCTGGATGGTTCGGCATTTTCAGAACAGACCTTGCCTTATGCGCGCTTGCTGGGCCAACTGCTTAAGTGCGAATTGATGCTGGTTTGTGTACCGGCTGTTCCGGAAAGCGAGAAATACCGCGCCGCAGCCAGCGTGATCTCAACCATCCGCAAGCAGTCTGAAACCAGCATGCGCAAGTTCCTCGAACTGATTGCCGGTTCGCTGCGCAAAGATGACCTGGAGGTGCGCACCCTGGTGACCGGCACCTACCCGGCACGGACGATCGTTGACGTTGGCAAGCGTGAGGGGGTGGACCTGATCATGATCACGTCGCAGGGACGCGGTGGACTGGACCTGCTCTTTACGGGCAGTGTGGCCCAACAGGTGGTCCAAATGACCGACAGCCCGGTACTGATTGTGCCGATCAACCACGAATAGCAATTCGGACAGGAAGTTTATGGAACAATCCAATCATCTCAATGGGACGGTTGATCTTCACGTACATGTCGCTTCCCGCGGAGAAGACACCTATTTTGACGCGCAGACTATTGCCCAAAATGCCGCTCAGGCCGGGGGCCGGGCAGTGCTGTTAAAGTCACATTGGGCGGCGACGGTCGAACTGGCCAGGGCAGCAGAACGGGCCTGCGTGGGGGTGCGCGTCTTCGGTTCATTGGTGATGAACGCGGAGGCGGGTGGTATCAATCCGGGATTGGCCGAAGCGGCACTTGCGGCAGGTGCCAGAGAAATCTGGATGCCGACGATCACGGCGGCGCATCACCTGCAGATCAAAGGCCTGCCTGGAGAGGGGATCACCATCCTGAATGAAGCCGGAAAACTCCTGCCTGACGTCCATGAAATTTTGAGCCTGATTGCCAGGCACAATGCCATCCTTGGGACGGGTCACCTGTCTATTCTCGAAATACTGACTCTGGTCAGCGCAGCGCGCGCGTCAGGCGTAAGGCGCATCTTGATCACCCATCCTGAACTGCCGGTAGTCGCCATGCCGCTGGAAGTGCAGCAGGTTTTGAAGGAGGAGGGTGTCTTCTTCGAGCGCTGTTTCTTAGGGACCATTTCACATTCCAGGTTTGGCGGGTACCCGCTCGAGATGATCGTCAACGCCATCCGCCAGGTGGGCATGGAAAGCACGGTATTGGCCACCGATCTTGGGCAGAGCGGCAATCCACTGCCGACGGAGGGCATGCGCCAGTTCATTCAAGAGCTCATGCGGCACGGAATCACGGAGGCGCAAATCGAGCGCATGGCGCGCCAAAACCCGGCCAGCTTGTTGGATTTTTAATATAGCCAACCAAAAAATGCATTAAACTAATAGGAGGAGATTAAGTTTTCACCTGTCGCCAGAAGGAGGGAATGCGGTGAGTGAGATTAGATTTCGGTTGTTTCGTGTTTTGGCCCGAATTGGCCTTGGCCTTCTTTTAAGCACCTGTTGGTTCAGGTATTCAGGCAAAGTCCAGGCGGCCGACACGCTGTATGTCAACGCCGTTTCCGGTAACGATGCTTACCTGTGCACGTACAGCCAACCCTGCCAGACCATCACCCGAGCGATCGATGTTGCCGACAACGGCGATACGATCCGGATTAGCGCCCATACTTACAACGAAAACCTGGTGATTGATGAGGATCTGGAATTGATCGGGCAGAGCGCCAAGAACACGATTGTCGATGGGCAACTGGCGGGAGCCGCGGTTGCGGTCACGGGATCCCCGGGCAACCAGCCGCAAGTTTATTTGCGGAAGATGACCTGTCGAAATGGGACGATCGGAGTGCGCATCCAGGATGCCCAGGTAATTTTAACTGAAGTGGTTGTGTCGGATAATGTTTCGGATCTCAGCCAGGGCCATACTGGGGGTGGAATCAAATGCCTGTCTGGCAGTGTGAACGCTGTGGATACGACGGTCACCAACAATCAGGCCAATTTTGCAGCGGGGGTATTGGTAGACAGCGGCTGCGCCCTTTCCATGTCGAACAGCACCATCTATCTTAATCAAGGAATTTATGCTTCCGGCCTGGATGTTTTTGGCAGCGCCACGCTGATCAACGTGACCATCAGCCTAAACCAGTCGACGGTGTCTGCCCCAATTCCACACCCTGGTGGGGTGATGATCGAAACGGGCGGCAGCGCCACCCTGAACCACTGCACGGTAGCTAATAACCACTCGTTTTATCCCGATGACGGCTGGCAGATCTGGGCTGGAGGTTCGCTTTATCTGAAGAATTCGATCGTCCAGGGCAGCGGCCAGCCCGGACAGCCTAATTGCAGGCTGGGGACGAACATCGTCTCTTTGGGGTATAACCTGAGCAGCGACGACACCTGCAATCTGACGGGGACCGGGGATCTGACCAATACCGACGCCCTATTGTATGCATTAGCCGGTAACGGGGGGCCAACCTTTACCCACGGCCTGCCCGCAGCCAGCCCGGCAGTGGATGCCGCCGGGCCGCCCGATCCCGGTACGCCGACCTACGACCAGCGCGGCCTGCCGCACTGTGACGGCGATTTCGACGGCATCGTGCAGGGCGACATGGGTGCATTTGAATACCAGCCGCTGCATATCTGGCTGCCGCTTGCGGTGCGTTGAATCTCGTTGAATCTCAATGAAGACCATAAAGGAGCCTGATGAACGACCTGGAAATCCTTTCCACTGAAATATTTGAAGAACTGACCGGCATTCCCACGGTGGATGCCCACGAGCACCTACCGCCTGAAAACGATCATCTGTCGGAGGCACACGATTTTTACAGCCTGTTCGAGCATTACTGTCAGGCGGATCTGGTGGCTGCCGGGGCCACACCGGCGGAACTGGCCCTGTTTGCCAACCGCGAATTGCCCCTGGACGAGCGCTGGCAGAGATTCAGCCCCTTCTTGAGCGCCGTCCGCACCGGCGGCTATGCCCGTTCGGCGCTGTGGGTCGTGCGCGATTTGCTCGATCTGCCGGATCTGAATGACGAAACCTATGCCGAAGTCGGCCGGCGGCTGCAGGCGCTGCAAAAACCTGGCCTGTATGATGTCATCCTGCGCGAGCGCTGCAATTTGGCGGCCTGTATCGACTGCTGGTACCTGGACCGCACGCCGTACCCTGATTATTTCTTCCACCTGGCCTCCGGGCATGATATGGTGGACTTGATGAGCCAGGAAGCCATTATTCAACTGGGCGAAAAATGCGACCGGTCGATTCACCGTCTGGAAGATGTCCTGGCGTGTATGACCCTGACCATCGATCGCTGGCGAGCCAACCCACAGGTGGTCGGGATCAAATCGACGCATGCCTACCAGCGCAGCATTGCTTTTCAGAAGGTGACCCGCCACGAAGCAGAGCTGGTATTTAATCGCATCCTCACCCACCCGCGCCATAGCCTTTCACTTTCTGAGGCGCAGCCGTTGCAGGATTTCCTGATGTTCGAGCAGGTGGCGCGCGCCGAAGCCGTGGGCCTGCCGATGGTATTTCACACCGGGTTTCAAGCCGGCAACGGCAACCGCATCGAGAATGCCAACCCGCTCCTGCTGCAGTCTCTGCTTGAAGAATTTCCGCGGACCAGGTTTGACCTGTTTCACGGTGGGATGCCCTGGGTGCGGGAAATTGCGGTTCTGGCTAAATATTTTCCGGGTGTCTATCTCAATATGGCCTGGATGCACATCATCAGTCCGGCCCAAGCTCGAGCAGCGCTGTCGGAATGGTTGGACCTGGTGCCCAATACCAAGATTTTTGGCTTTGGCGGTGATTACCGCATTGTCGAGAAAGTCTACGGCCATTTGAAAATGGCGCGCCAGAATATCGCCCGGGTGCTGGCTGAAAAGGTTCAGGAAGGATCGTTTTCCCGGGCGGAAGCCAGCCTGGTTGCCCGGCGCCTGATGTTCGATAACCCTAACCAATTTTACCGCCTGGGTCTGGATGGCAGGTAGAAATTATTAGCAGGATGTGCGCGGTTTTGCCGCGTACATCCTGCTAATTTAACCCACGTCACTTTAAATCCCCCGGCTTACTGCCAGTCGCTGGCGGAATCGATTTCCAGAATATTCTCCGGGGTAAGATGAATGGATACGCTGCCCAGCAGTTCTTTCAACTGGTCGGCGCTGTTGGCACCAATAATCGGGGCAGTGATCGATGGTCGGTGTAGCAGCCAGGCCAGCGCCATTTGGGCGACGGTGGCCTCGTGGGCTTTGCCGTGATCTTCGAGCAAGTCGATCAGTTTGAAATTCTGTTCGGTGCAGTATTTTTTCAACTCGCTGGCGCGTACGCTGTCTGGCATTTTCGCGCGGCGGTATTTACCGGTTAGGAATCCACCCTGCAGGGGGCTGTAGGGGATTACACCCACATCCTGGTCCAGGCAGGCGGCTTCATGCTCGCGCTCGAAGTCTGCCCGGCGCACCAGGCTGTATGGCGGCTGCGAGCTGATAAAGCGGTTGAGGTTGTGCCTGTCGCTGATCCACATGGCTTTCATTACCCGCCAGGCGGGCTCGTTTGAGAAGCCGATGTAGCGCACCTTGCCGGCTTTGACCAGGTCGTCGAGCGCGCGCAGCGTCTCTTCCTGTGGGGTATCATAATGCGGCCAATGGGTCTGGTAAAGATCGATATAATCGGTTTTCAGGCGTTTGAGGCTGTCGTCGACGGCTTTCATCACGTGCCCGCGGCTCAACCCGTCCCCGTTAGGGCCTTGCCACAGGCGTCCATTGAATTTAGTGGCGACCACCATCAGCTGGCGGTTGCCCCGCGCTTTGAGCCAGTTCCCGATGATCGTTTCGCTTTCACCACCCTGGTTGCCCGGAATCCAGGACGAGTAAACATCGGCGGTGTCGATAAAGTTGCCGCCAGCCTCGATAAAGGTATCCATAACTTGAAACGCGGTGGGTTCATCGGCTGACCAGCCGAACTGCATGGTCCCCAGGCAGAGCTGCGAGACCTTCAATCCGGATTTTCCCAATCTGCGGTATTCCACAATTTACCTCCTTGGTTCGAAAAATCGCTATGTGTTGTTCCAGGGTGCTTCCCGCCCTGGAACAACACTTTAATGCCATGATAAGCTTAATCTTTATAAAAATTATACTTGATTCTCACTTCCAATTTCCAGGATTGCATACCAGCATATTTATTTCCAGTCTGGAACACCTGCGGTAATTGATATTCGGTGTATATTTATTTGGAATCATTCATTGGTTTTACATCATAGAGGAGGTTTTTATGTCCGCAAGCTGGAGTGTCATTGCGAATCGAGTCATTGAGTTCAGCTTTTCTTCGTCTTTACCTCACGCCGACCCGTTTAATGATCTGGAAGTGGATGTGGTTTTTGAAGGGCCGGGCGGAAGCCGGCGGGTTCCGGCCTTTTGGGCCGGGGGACAGGAGTGGCGGGTACGTTTCTCCGCCGTACAGCCGGGGCGGTATTCGTTTCACAGCCAGTGCAGCGACCCGAACGACAACGGGCTGCACGGGCAGCTCGGGATGCTGGAGGTCCACCCGGTTGCGGAGGGTGAGGTCAACCCGCTTTACCGCTGCGGCGGGCTGCGCGTAGCTGAGGAACGTACCCACTTTCAGCACCAGGACGGTACGCCTTTTTTCTGGCTGGGCGATACCTGGTGGATGGCTTTTTGCGGGCGAATGGGGTGGCCTGAGGATTTTCAGGCGCTGACCGCCGACCGGGTGGCCAAAGGCTTTACCCTGGCCCACCTGGTGGCCGGGCTGTTTCCGGATATGGCGCCCCAGGATCAACGCGGCTGGAATGCCGGCGGCTCGGCCTGGGAAGCGGATTTCACGCGGGTCAACCCGGCCTTCTACGATCAGGCCGATCTCAAGCTGCAGTACCTGGTCGGGCAGGGTCTGGTTCCCCTGATCGTGGGTGCCTGGGGGTATTATCTGCCGATCCTGGGTGAGGAAAAGATGCGCCGCCACTGGCGCTACCTGGTGGCGCGTTGGGGGGCTTATCCGGTGGTATGGTGCCTGGCTGGCGAGGTGACCATGCCCTTTTATCTGGCAGCGGATCGCGATGCGGCGGTCAAGATGCAGCACGAGGGCTGGTCGAGGGTGGGGAATTACCTGCGCGTGATCGACCCCTTCCAGCGCCCGATCACGGCCCATTCAGGTGCCTTCGGCGACAGCGCCAATGAATTGTCGGATCCCTCCTGTCTGGATTTCAACTTCGTCCAGACTGCCCACGGCAACCAGAGTACCGCAGTGCGGGCAGCCGGCGGCTTTGCGAAAACGGTCGCAAAAACCAGCTTGAAGCCGGTGATCAACAGTGAATCATTCTACGAGGGCATACTGGGCACAGCCTGGCAGGATGTCCAGCGATTTTGCTTCTGGAGCAGCATGCTCTCCGGTGGGGTGGGGTATTCTTACGGCGCCAACGGGATCTGGCAGGTTAACCAGCCGGGAAAACCTTATGGACCCTCCCCGCATGGGATGAGCTGGGGAGATACCCCCTGGCCCGAAGCCATGCGCCTGCCTGGTGGACAGCAGATTGGGCTGGGGAAAGGACTGCTGGCGAATTATCCCTGGTGGCGGATGGAAGCCCATCCCGAGTGGGTGGAGCCGCACGCGGGCGAGCCGGATTGGTTCCAACCCTATGCGGCGGGCATTCCCAACGAGCTGCGGGTGATTTATTTTCCTTCTCCGCTGGCCCCCTGGGCCGGCGCGGTTCGCATCCATGGATTGGAGAACGAGATCGGCTACACGGCTTTCTTTTTCAATCCCGCCAGCGGTGAGCGTCAGGAGCTCGGGCCGGTCGTGGCGGATGCGCAAGGCGCCTGGAGCGTGCCAGCGCCTTCCACCGGACAGGACATGGTGCTGGTGATGGAGAAGAAGAGCTAAAAAAGCCTCCAACCTCTTGGATTTGCCCCCTTCCCATTGGGAAGGGGGACGGGGGGATGGGTAAGTACCCAGAACGTGAATCCACCCCAACGGTCCGGCGCGCCGGGCATTTTATACGGATTATGCAAAGTACAGCCTTATGAACGATCAGGAGAATGTATACCAGGGGTTAGCGGCCCGTCTGGCGGGGTTGTTCAGCAAATTCTCGCAGGTCGAAGCCGTGGCCTGGGCCGGTTCGCTGACCGCCGGGTCCGCTGCCGACCGGGCATCGGACATCGATTTGTATGTTTACGTCGGCCAACCGATCCCGCTCAAAGACCGGCTGGATCTGGTTGAAGAACTTGGGGGTGCCTCAAGGGCAGATATGGATCTGGACTTTTGGGGACCGGGCGACGAATGGTTCGACGCTTCCACCGGCATCGAGGTGGATGTGATGTATTGGGACCCGGGTTGGATGGAAGGGGTGCTGGATCAGGTGCTTGAGAAGCACACTGCTTCCCTGGGCTACACAACCTGCTTCTGGCATTCCCTGCTGAACGCGCGCATCCTGTTTGACCGCAATGGCTGGCTGGCCCGCTTCAAGCAAACATACACCCGGCCCTATCCGGAGGAACTGCGCCAGGCGATCATCAGCCGCAACCGGGCCGTACTGCGGGATGTGATTCCGGGTTACCGCCACCAGGTAGAAAAAGCGGTTAAGCGCGCGGACCTGGTGAGCATCAATCACCGCGTGAGCGCGCTCATCGCCAGTTATTTTGACATCCTGTTTGCCTTCAACCGCGTTCCCCACCCCGGCGAAAAGCGCCTGGTCGAGCGTGCCGTGCGTTTATGCCCGCGCCTGCCGCGCAACATGGCAGCCCAGATGGAAACTGTGCTGCGCTGCGCGGGCGATACGGATCCCCGGCTGGTGGTGGAAATCGACCGTTTGATAGATGATCTCGAAGCCTTGTTGGAGGAGGATTGACCCCTGTCAGGCGGGCGGTTCAATGTAGATCGGGTTGGTGATCGCCAGCAGATCGCCGTCGGCGGCGTAAAGCGCGATCCATAAGTGGTCGTCTGGCAAAACTTCAACCCATTCCTGCATCGTTCCCGCAGCGCTAACCGGCTTATTGAACAGCGGCCCCTGCCGGTTGGAAAGCACCAGTTCGGCACCCTGGGGGGATTTCTCCCAGGCGGCGGTTATGAAAACCCGGTTTACCGGGCTGACCAGCGTGGCGCCAATCTCCACCGTTTGCGATTGGCTGCCGGTTGAAACCTGGATCTGCAGCCAGGGCCCGCTGCTCAGCACCATCCGCCCCAGGCGGATGCCCTCCAGGAGGGCCGGCGTGGACAGGTTTTGAGCGTAGATATAGGTGACCGGCGCGGTTTTCCACCAATCCATGCCGCCGTGAAAATCGCTGCCCGCCGTGGCAGGGATGTGCCGGGCTTCGCTTTGCAGGTCGCGCCACAGCCGCAGGTTCTTAGGGTTTTTATCATTCGAACCGCGCCAACCCCCGTTCCAAATTTCGACACCATCCGCCAGGTCAAGGTCAAAATCCGGGTACTCCCAGCGGCAGCCGGTACAGACCGGCGAGCCGATATCCTGGGGATGGGCAATGATAAACAGCCCGCCGGCGGCATGCGTGGCGCGCGCCGCATCATCCATCGTCCAGCCGTTGTATTCGGTGCGCCAATCGATCCATTGCGTTACGCCCAGGGCCAGGGCGTGTCCATAGAAGGTGGTCAGCTCGATGCCGGGGAGGATCAGCAAGCGGTCGTCCGCGGCCTGTTCGATTGCACTCAGGGCGCTGATCGTGTTGTGGTCGGTGACGGCCAGAAAATCGAGCCCGCGGCTGCGCGCGCCAGCCAGCAGTTCGGCAGGGGTCAACGAGCCGTCTGAATGAAGGGTGTGGCTGTGCAGCTCGCCGCGGTACCACCCGGCATTCTTGGAACGAACTGCTTGAAACGATAAAGGGGGATGCACAGGTTGCGCCCGACCGGTCTCCGGCAGCAGTTCGATATCCAGCGTGTAGGCGCAGGGCGGGTCGCTGGCCAGCACCGCCTGCAGGGCAAGCTGCGCCAACCATTCGCCGGGTGGGACGGCACCGGGCAAGAATCCAGGGGTTGCCGCTTCGGCAGAGATGAGCACTTCCGGATGGGGTGGGTTGCGGTGAGCGTTGCCTCGAAATCCGCGCGGGTCAAATACGCCCAGGGTGATTAGATTTGAGACTCCACCCACTTTGGGTGGGGAATACCGCAGCCGCAGGCGCACTGCGCCCGTCCCTTGGGGAACCTCGAACGGAAACTGCAGATATGCCTGGCGGTAGCCTTTGGCCTCGGTGACCTGTATCAGGCCTTCAAAGTGATAAGCGAGGTGTTTCGTTGCATCGGGCATGGTTTTCAACTCTGTGGGGAATTGTAATCGAAGAATGGAATTGTAAACCACCATTTTATTTCCGATCTTTCTCCACCTGGGCTACAATTGAATTGTTTGCCGCAGCCTGATCCGGCGTAAGCGGCTGCGAGTCAAAAAAAGTTGGGTTGAGAGGGTTCATGTTAAAAATTTTGGTGGTCGAACATATTCACCCGGCGGGTGAAGCGCTGCTGGCGCAGAAAGCGCAGCTCGTTTTTCCACAGCCGCAGAACGCGGCCGGGATCTTAGAGGTGATTGGCGCGTGTGACGGCATGGTGGTGCGTAATACTAAAATCACGCGCCAGATGATGGAAGCCGCTCCGCGCCTGGCAGCAATTGGGCGGCATGGGGTGGGATACGATACGGTGGATATTGCCGCCGCCACCGATCTGCACATCCCGGTCGTGTATACTCCGGCGGCCAACACTGAAAGTGTGGCTGAAATTGCGATCGGATTTATCCTTGGGCTGGGGCGCAAGATCTACCTGGCGCACACTGCCATGCAGAGCGAGGAACTGCTGCGGGACGATGTCACCCTGTCGGTGATGTCCCAGCGCCGGGGGCTGGTCAATTTCGACCTGTGGGGCAAGACGCTGGGGGTGGTCGGCGTGGGGCGGATCGGTTCTTCCGTTTCTAAAAAGGTGATCGCGGCTTTCAACATGCAGGTTCTTGGCTACGACCCGTATGTGGATGCGGCTACCCTGGGTGGCTATGGGGTGCAAAAAGTGGAGACCCTGGAAGAGATGCTGCCCCAGTGTGATTTTGTGACCCTGCACTGCCCGGGTGGAGCGGAAACCCGCCACATGATTAATGCCCGCACGCTGGCGCTGATGAAACCCGGTGCTTACCTGATCAACACTGCCCGCGGCAGCGTGGTGGACGGCGATGCCCTGGCGCAGGCTGTGCAGGCCGGTCAGATCGCCGGGGCAGCCATGGATGTGTACGATCCCGAGCCGCCGCGCTCTGGGTACCCGCTGCTGCACATGGAAAACGTGCTCGTGACCCCACATTTTTGCGCGATGACCGAAGAAAGCCTGTACAACATGGGCACCATGGTGGCGCAGGGCGTGCTGGATGTTTTAGAAGGCAAACGCCCGCAGTACATGGTCAATCCCGGTATTTGGGAGAAACGTAGAAAATAGGAGCGCTGCATATGGAGTTGGCCTGGAAGGAAAACTGGCGCGAGACGCAGCAGCACTTTAACGCGTGGTGGGGGCATAACGGCATGGTGGTGGGCGCCTGGGCCCCCCCGCCCGCGCTGCAGCCCCATGCAGCGCTTGAACTGCTGCCGGCCGAAGCCGCACCTGACCGGTTTTACCGGGACGCCGGGTATCACGCCGCCCGCGAGCATTCCCGCCTGGCTAACGCCTATCTGGGGGGCGATATCCTGCCCGTGGTTGATACCGATATCGGCCCCGGATCGCTGGCTCTCTACCTGGGCTCCGAAGCCGGGATCGCCAACGATACCGTCTGGTTTCACCCCTGGATGGAGCGCATCGACCAGGCGCTCGGGTTTGATGCCGCCAACGCCTGGTGGCAGATCACCGCAGCCACACTGCGCGCCTGTGTGGAGCGCGCCGCCGGCCAATATATGGTGGGCTGCCCGGACCTGGTGGAAAACCTGGATATTCTGGCAGCCGGGCGCGGTCCGGAAACGGCGATGATGGATCTGGTGGAGAACCCTCAAGCGGTGCTGGAGCGGTTAGCAGAAATCAACCAGGCCTGGTTTGAAGTCTATACGCGCGTGTATAATTTGATCCGCCTGCCGGACGGCAGTTCGGCTTTTGGCGCGTTTCGCCTGTGGGGACCGGGCAAAACCGCCAAGGTACAGTGCGATGCGTCGGCGATGATCTCCCCGCGCATGTTCCGGCGTTTTGTGCAGCCGTTCCTGGCGGAGCAGTGCGCCTGGCTGGACCACGCCATGTACCACCTGGACGGGCACCAATGCCTGTGCCACCTGGATGCCCTGCTGGAAATCGAGGGCCTGGACGCCATCGAATGGACGCCGGACCCCAGCGTGCCCTCCGGCGGAAACCCGGCCTGGTATGAGCTGTACCGCCGCATCCTGAAGGGCGGCAAGTCGGTGCAGGCGGTGGGCGTTAAACCGGCAGAAGTGCAGCCGCTTTTAGACGCGGTGGGTCCCCAGGGAATGTATTTGCTGGTTGACGTCCGCAGCCAGGTTGATTTTGAACGCCTTTGGGCGGTGGTCGAGACTTTTCGTTAGGTGTTTTTATGCAAGTAAATATCCGCCAATGTGATTCGAACGATCTGGACGTTCTGCTGGAGATTGCCACCCAGACGTTTGACGAGACTTTTCGGGCATGGAATACGGAGGCCAATTTCGAGGCTTATTTACAGCAGGCTTTTACCCGCGAGAAGTTCTCGGCCGAACTGGCACATCCCCATGCGGCTTTCTATTTTATCTTTGCCGGTGGATGCCTGGCGGGGTACATCAAGTTGAACGTGCTTGACGCGCAGAATGACCTGCAAGGCCCAGATTCGCTAGAAATTGAGCGAATTTATGTAAAAAAAGAATTTCAAGGGCACGGCCTGGGCAAAAAGTTGATCGAATTTGCCCTGAAGATTGCCCGCCAATCCGGAAAGAAGTTTGCCTGGCTGGGGGTGTGGGAGAAAAACGAAAAGGCGATCGGGTTCTATCAAAGCCTGGGATTTCACCAGGCGGGCGCGCATGGGTTTATCCTGGGAGAGGATTACCAGACCGATAATATTATGAAAATTGACCTGAACAAGGCTTAGTTGCGCTACAATTAATTGGATGACTGTCGTAAGGGTTTGAATTGCCGGCTCCGAGGAGGACTTTCCATGAAAAAAATACTCAATCGACCTGAAGATTTTGTGCCTGAAATGCTGGAAGGGCTGCTCAAAGCGCACCCCGATCAGCTGGCCAGCCTGGAGGATCTGCATGCCATCGTGCGGGCGGATGCGCCGGTGGCAGGTAAGGTTGGCCTGGCAACCGGCGGCGGTTCCGGTCACCTGCCGGTCTTTTTGGGGTACGTGGGCCGGGGCATGCTCGACGGCTGCGCGGTGGGCGATGTGTTTGCCTCGCCGCCGGCGGAAACGATGCTCGAAGTGACTCGCCGCATCCATGCCGGCAAGGGAGTGGTCTATATTTATGGGAACTATTACGGCGATGTGATGAACTTCGACATGGCGGCAGAAATGGCCGACATGGAGGATATTCCCGTGCGCACGATCCTGGTCAAGGATGATGTCGCCTCCGCGCCACCGGCTGAAGCGGACCGCCGGCGCGGGGTAGCCGGGATGGTTTTTGCCTACAAGATCGCCGGGGCACGGGCCGACCAGGGCGGGTCGCTGGACGAAGTGGTGGCGGTGACCGAAAAAGCACTGGCCAATATCCGCACCATGGGCGTGGCTTTATCGCCCTGCACGGTGCCGGCTGCCGGCGCGCCGACCTTTACCATCGGCGAGGATGAAATGGAAATCGGCATGGGCATCCACGGCGAACGCGGCATGAAGCGCGAGAAGCTGCAGACCGCGGACCAGATCGCAGAGCGCATGTGCTCGGCGATTTTAGATGACTTGCAGCCGCACTCCGGCGACCGCCTGGCGGTGATGGTTAACGGCCTGGGAGCCACACCCCCGGAGGAGCTGTATATCCTGTACCGCAAAGTCCATCAGCTGCTCGATGGTCGTGGTTTACAGGTGCACCGCGCCTACATCGGTGAATACGCTACTTCCATGGAAATGGCGGGCGCTTCCCTGACCTTTTTCCGGTTGGATGATGAACTGGCGGCGCTGCTGGATACCCCGGCGCACACTCCCTTCTTTACCCAGGTTTAGATTCGAGGTTGGATATGACCCAGGTTTTTGACGGAACGGCAGCGGTACAGGCAATCCTGCGGGTCGCAGGGGCGTTGGAAGCAAACCGGGAATTTTTGCAGCAGCTCGATCAGGCCTCCGGGGACGGCGACCTGGGAATCACAGCGGGTAAGATTGCGGCTGCCCTGCGCGATTATGCCGCTGCACCGCCGCCGGACGACCTGGGAAAATATCTGGCGGCGGCCGGCATGGCGGTCAACCGGGCGGCCTCGTCGACGATGGGCACGCTGCTGGCAACGGCCCTGATGCGCGCCGGAAAAGAAGCCAGAGGTCTGAGGGCGTTAACCGCGCAGAACCTGGCGCAGCTGTTGGTGGCAGCCGATCTGGGCATCCGGGAACGGGGCAAGGCCAAATTGGGGGATAAGACGATCGTCGATGCTCTCCATCCGGCGACCGAGGCCTTCAGCGCGGCGGTAGAGGCGGGCGCAGCCCTGCCTGAAGCGGCGGAAGCGATGGTTGCGGCGGCGGAAGCCGGGCAGGATGCCGTGACCCCGCTGCGCAGCCGGATTGGGCGCGCCAGCTGGCAGGGAGAACGCACCGAGGGTCAGGTGGACCCCGGCTGCGCGGCGCTGTTGATCATGCTAAAGGCGATACAAGGGTAGCGAAAGAGGATCGAGCCGGATTAGCGATGGGCCTGGCTTTCGATGTAAAACGCCCCAGAGCGGCAAAATTCAGCCAGTTCCAACAATGTTCCGATTCCTGGGCGTGACCACTCCCGCCGCCGGTCTCCTTCTTTGCGGTAGAAGCTGGCGTAGGCCGATACCGCCTGAGGTTCAAAGGTCATAAATGCCCGGTCGAGAGAGTCTCCCAGGTTGAGGGCATCATCCAGCATCACCAGGCGGCGGTCTGCAGGCGTGTAAGAGCCGTTATCGTGTTCCCCATCGGAATAAATTTCATCATAAACCGAAGGCAGCCCCAACATCAGATCGGGATGCACGCTGCCCATTGGATTCCACCCGGCCTGCCTGGCCATTTCGAGGAACCGGTGCCAGGCGCTGCGGGTCAGGGTCAGTGTATAGTTTGGTTTGTTCTGGTTGATCAGTCGATAATACACTTCTTCTCCTGTTAATCTCTCCTGAAATTATAGCAAGCCTGTCAAGACCTCACAAAGTGCGGTTTTTTGATTCATCTGGGTGTCATCTTGATTGCCTATAATAATTATTGAGGGTCGATCGTTCAGGTTGATCTTCGCGGCCGGGATATCGCAGTCAGCAATCTCGCCCGGAAAACAAAAATTCCGTCCGGATTGGCATTCCCAATCTAGGCTTTGATTTGCATTGGAGGAAAGAATGGAATTACCTGTCAAGACTCAAGTAGAATGTAAAGATGGCGTTTGTGGTCAATCGGTATGTGTGGTGATGGATCCGATTGATGATAAAGTAACTCATGTGGTCGTTCAGGATGATGAGGCCCCGCATAACGAATATATGGTACCGGTTCATCTTACATCGCGAACCATTGCCGGTACGCTGCTGCTCAGCATCAATAAGGCCCAGTTGAAGGGGATGACTCTTTTCAAACGGACAAAATATATCGCAGAAAGAATGCCCGAGATTGGATCCCCGAGCGGGGGGATATTGGTCAATATGGGAAGCATGTATTATTGGCCGCACGTCACCCCGGAACGAATGATGGAAGTGCCGGTCGTAGAATTTAATGTTCCCGAGGGTGAAATTACACTGGAGCGCGGCACGCGTGTCGAAGCCACCGATGGCGATGTTGGACAGGTGGATGAATTGGTCTTGAGCAACACGAACAAGAAAATCACCCACCTCGTGATGCGCGAAGGCCACCTGTGGGGTCACAAAGAGGTTGTGATCCCGGTTTCGGCCATCGAAAAGGTTAACGGCGATAAGGTGTTTTTGAATCTGAATAAGAATCAGATTGAAAAACTGCCGACTTTTCCAGTAAAGCGAAGATGGTTGTGATTGATTGAATTCTTCCCCCGATATTTTCGGGGGATTTTTTATTTGCCCTTAAACCAAAAGCCACCCCAGGCCGCGAAATCTTTGGGGTGGCTTGAGACCTATCTTTGTCTTTTAGATCTTTTGGATCTCGTTTTCTGATTAAGCGATTCGTTAACGTCCGTTTTGCTTTACAACATTTCGGTGCTGGTAAGGTTGTATTTTTTGATTTGAGGGGGGCCAGCAACCATGCTACCGAGTATATTTCCCAACCTTTTCAAGTGTTTGCTTTCAGAGTGAGATGCCATCGCTGCCTCGTCTGCATACTCTTCAATTAACAGGTAAGTATTTGGTTCTCCGACGGATTGAACCAATTCATATACTAATTTACGCGCTAAAGCTTGGTTTTGTTCGGTTGACAATTGGTTTCTCATATTTAGATTAATTGGGTGCAATCAATAACAAATACAACATAACATTGATTAAAAACGTAAACAATATCTAAAAATATTTTGCAGGTTATATTCAGAATCCGCAAATAAAAATTTCCATAAAAAGGTTAAAATGGAAATTGAAGGGACGATAAAATGAAAAATTCAAAAAACTATACCCTGGGGATCATGTTTCGACGGGAACATGCCCCTGAAACGCTGCCGGATTTCGCGCGCAGCACAGAAAATGCCGGTTTTGACGAACTTTGGGTGGTTGAAGATTGCTTCTATACCAGCGGAATCGCCGCTGCGGCGACTGCCCTGGCATGTACCAACACCATCACGGTGGGATTGGGCATCATGCCTGCGGTGGTCCGCAATCCGGTTTTCGCGGCGATGGAAATTGCGACCTTATGCCGGATTTACCCGGGGCGCTTCTTGCCGGGGTTTGGGCATGGGGTCGCCGGCTGGATGCGCCAGATTGGCGCCCTACCCAAATCGCAGCTGGCGGCATTGGAAGAAGTAACCTACACGACCGGGAAGCTGCTTGCCGGGGACGAGGTTACGTTTGCCGGGCGATACGTTAATCTTGAACGTGCCAAACTGGTGCATCCGCCCCGGGATGTGCCGCCGATTTCGTTGGGCGTCATCGGCCCCAAATCGCTGCAGGTTTCGGGGCGTGTGGCCGGGGGTACGATCTTGAGCGAGTATTCAAACCCGGCCTACGTTTCTTGGGCCAGAGAGCAGATCGAGCGCGGGAAGCTGGCAGAAAACAAGGAAGTTGCGCACCGCTTGACGGTTTTTACCTTTGCTTGCGCCGCCGCAACCACCGCTGCGGCTCGTCAAAAACTACGTCCAATGATCGCAGGTGCGATCGCGTCCGGCGGGATTGACCCCAAGCTTGCCGCGATGGGAATCATGCCCCAGGTAAGTAAACTACGGGAAGCCGGTGGGAGGGCAAGCATTGAGGCCAATATGCCGGATGATTGGATCGACCAGCTCGCCATCGCCGGCACAGCGGAGGATTGGCAGCTGGCGATCGATCGCCTGGTTGAGCGTGGTGTCCAGAGCGTGGTTTTGGTGCCAACCCCCGATGCCGGCCTGGATGAAGTCGATATTTTCGCGAGGCACCTGTCATTGTAAACTTGCGCTTAAACCGATTTAAAATCGATATAACCCTTTTCTACATCTACCGAGATTAACTGCACGCGCAGGCGGTGACCCACGTCGACCCCGGCGAAGCCCTCGACCAGCTTGCCTTCGACTGGGATGGAGAGCAGGCGCACCCAGGTTCCCTTTTTGGAAGCACCGGTGGCGATGGCATCGAACTGCTCACCGATACGCGACTGTAAGAGCAGGGCCACAGCCGATTTGCCGATCTGACGCTCGATCTTGTTAGCTTCATCTTCATTCAGCGTACAGTGTCTGGCGAGCGCTTCCAGCTCATCCAGCGTGTAGGGTGAAGTTTGACCGCCGATCGCGGCTTTTAACAAACGCTGGGTGATCAGGTCAGTGTAGCGGCGGTTAGGGGCGGTGGAATGGGTGTAATCTTTCAGCGCCAGGCCAAAGTGCCCGGGCCCACTGTCTCCGGGAGGTTCGGCGAGGTATTCGCCCGCGCCGAGGAGCTTGATTACTGTCAAAGAAAGATCGGGGAAGCGCAGGGGATCGGCAGCCTTTTCTTTGGATAAAAATTTTTCAAGGGCAACCGCATCGGGCTGGTCCGGCAGGTTGGTGCCCCTTTCATGGGCGACCTCTACAATCCGTTCCCAGCGTTTTGGCGTGCGCACCACGCGCCGGATGGATGGTAAATTTTTTGTCGAGAGAAAGCGTGCCGTTGCGACATTGGCGGCGATCATCAAGTCTTCGATCATGTTATTGGCGCGGTTGTGCTGTGCCACTTCGAGATGGTGGATGCGCTCCCCGGCGAAAACCGGATTGGCTTCAATCGTTTCCAGGCTGAGCGCTCCGTGCCGGTGGCGAAAACTGCGCAGGCGTTGGGCGGCCTTTTCCTGTAAATGCAGGTTGTCCGCCAATCCTTCGACCGCAGACAGCGCTGCCGGCGCTGGGGCGTGCCCATCCAGCCAGGCGGCGGTGGCGTTGTAGGTCAGCCTGGCAGTATTAAAGACCTGCGCCCGGTAGATTTCGGAGGAGAGCAGATCGCCATCTTGCCCGACTACGATTTCGGCGACCACGGCCAGGCGCCCCTCTCTGGCATTCAAAGATGTCAGCCCGTTGGAAAGTGCCTCGGGCAGCATTGGGAATACTTTGACCGGGGTATACACCGAGGTCGTATTGTGGCGGGCATGCTGGTCGATCGCCGTCCCATTATGAACCAGCCTATCCACATCGGCGATGGCCACCAGGATCTTGATGCGGTCATCGGGCAGGCTGGCGGCACAGCTGAGCTGGTCCAGGTCGAGAGAATCGTCGTTATCGATGGAACACCACGGCAGGTCGCGCAGATCGCGGGCATTTTCCTGTGGAATTGAAGGCGAAGATTGAATCTGTTTGAGTTCGGAGCGGACGGCATCCGAAAAATCCGGGAGCAGCCCGCGGGCTACCATCGCTTTTTTTGCCAGTTGTTCCAAAACCGTTCGGTGTTTACTTGAATTATTTGGCATGATTTTGTCCTGGGATTTTCAGTTAAATTCGGCGTTATGAATTCAGGATTGGAGCACGCCGCCTGAATTTTTGACCGCGCTTTGAAACGTTTCTTCGTCCAGATTCAGGCCGAAACCAGGCGCGTCAGGGACGGAGACAAAACCCTCTTGAATGGCGTACCGCGATCCATCCAATCCGGGGGTCGCCGCTTCATCCCACTCCACAAAAGCAAAGTGCCGGATCAACCCGGCCAGGTGGCAGGCGGCGTAATTGCCGTAGTGAGTGCCGTAATGGTGTGGGGCGGAGCGCACCCCCCAGGCATCCAACTGCTGTCCGGTGCGCAGCCAGCGGGAAAAACCGTGGCCGATGATATCGTACTGGACCACATCCACCAGGCCTTCCTTGGCCCAATTCAGCAGGTTGGCCGAGGCTTCACCTTCGCCATCTGCGATGAGGATTGGTAGATTGTGTTCCTTCATCCAGAGTTTTAACTCACGGTAGAGCACGGCGTCTTCGTGGAAGGGCTCTTCCAGCCAAAACAGGTGGCAACCGGCGGTTTCCAGGAGCACAGATTTAGCCAGGTTCAGGTTGTAGCCGTTGTTGGCATCGACCATGAGCAGCGCCGCCGGCCCCACGGCTTCGCGCACGGCATGGATCACGGCGATATCGCGCTGCATGCCCTCTGCCAGCGGCATGTGACGCGCGCCGCGCCCGATCTTGAGTTTGAATGCGCGCTGGCCTCGGGCCAGGCCTTCACTCGCCTCGGATGCCATCCACTGCGCGGCCTGCGCCGTGGAAGACAGGTGCAGATCGTCGAAATATAGGGATGTGTCGTAACAGGGCGCGCGCAGCCCGGTTGGGATGGGCCGTCCGAGCATGGCTGCCGCCAAAGCATATACAGGCTGCCCGGCACGCTGACCTGCCAGATCCCACAGCGCGAATTCAAAGGGCTGCCAGGCATCACCGACCCCGGTTGGGCTTGAAAAACAATTTTCGACCGTCGTGTCCAGCAGGGCAGGGAATTGGTCGGGCCGGGCATAACAAATGCCAAACCCGCTCGATCCGTCGCTGGCGGTCAGGCGCATTATGGGCACGCGCACGATCTTACCGTGCTCGGAGAGACGGGCATTGCAGCCGGCACTGCGCGGACGGAGCCCTTCCAGGCGTCCCCATTCGATTTTCACGATTCGGGCTGGTCGTGAGCTGCGCATAGATATTTCCTCTCTTTTTTAGGGATACCCACAATGATCAAAAGTATAGCCATTTTTCGCGTGCAGGGCAATGCTTCTATGCAGCACAAAAAGGGCGATACTTTCATTAAAGATTGCAAATTTTGAAAATTAATCGACAAAATGGCAAAATTGTCCCTTGACAAGGAAGAAATTGTGTTATAATCCCGCAATTATCTATTTGTCGGGTGGCTCGTCCCTCCAACCCATACCCGCAAAGCGCATCGGCAACCTCCCCCATTTGGTCGACCCGGGTGCTTATTCAAAACACGAAACGCCACTTGTCAGCGGGTATGTTTGCTTACATTAACGCCATTTTACTGTTTATTTTTCTTCTTCGGAAGAGGAGGAGTTTCGGATGTCAGAAGAGAGCGATCCTCATCAGTGCGGGTTACCACCCAAACAGGGCCTTTACGACCCGCAGTTTGAACATGACTCCTGCGGAGCCGGTTTTGTTGTAAACATCAAAGGCATTCCATCGCACGATATCGTCGAACAAGGGTTGACCATCCTGGATAACCTGGCACATCGCGGCGCCTGCGGCTGCGAGCCGGATACTGGCGATGGTGCAGGGATCCTGGTCCAGCTGCCGCACGCCTTCCTGGTTCGGGAATGTGCGGCTTTAGGATTCGACCTGCCCGGTCCGCGATACTACGGGGTCGGCATGCTGTTTATGCCCAGCGATGATGCCCAGCGTCTTGATTTCGAGCAGCGATTCCAGCAGATTTGCCAGGAAGAAGGTCAGCGCGTACTTGGCTGGCGCACCGTGCCCACCGACGGCAGCATGCTTGGCCCGACTTCGGCAGCGGCGCAGCCTGTGGTTCGCCAGGTATTTATCGAGCGCAGTTCGTTAATCAAGGACCGCATGTCGTTCGAGCGCAAGCTGTTCGTGATTCGCAAACGCGTCGAAATGGCCATTCGTTATTCCGGCCTGGCGGGCGGCGAGAAATTTTACGTGGTCAGCATGTCGTTCAAAACGCTGGTCTATAAGGGCATGCTGACTCCTACCCAGCTGCGCCCGTTCTACCCGGAATTATCCGATCCTTTGCTGGCCTCAGCCCTGGCCATGGTGCATTCGCGTTTCAGCACCAACACTTTCCCATCCTGGGACCGCGCCCACCCTTACCGCTACCTGGCGCACAATGGTGAGATCAATACCCTGCGCGGCAACGTAAACTGGATGCACTCTTACCAGACGCGTTTCCAAACGGCTTTGTTTGGTGCAGATCTGCCCAAGATTTTACCGATCATCAACCCGGATGGCTCCGATTCGGCCATGTTTGATAATGTTCTCGAACTGTTCGTGCTTGCCGGTCGCTCGCTGCCGCACGCCATGATGATGATGATCCCCGAGCCGTGGTCGAAACACGAGACGATGAGCGAGGAAAAGCGTGCTTTCTACGAATATCACAGCACCATGCTGGCACCGTGGGACGGTCCGGCGGCAATGGTGTTTACCGACGGGGTAGGCATTGGTGCCACCCTGGATCGCAACGGCCTGCGCCCGGCCCGCTATTACGTCACCAACGACGACCGGGTCATCCTGGCTTCGGAGGTGGGTGTACTCGACCTGCCGCCAAACTCCATCGTGCAGAAGAGCCGCCTCGAACCGGGGCGCATGCTGTGGATCGATACCGAGGACGGCCGGATTGTCAGCGATGACGAGATCAAACACGCTATTGCTTCGGCCCGCCCCTACCGCAAATGGCTGCGCGAATTCATGGTCGATCTCGAGGACCTGCCCGATCCGCCGGTGCCGCCGTTGAGCGGGATTGGCATGGATCTCGAAGGCCCAGACCGAGAAAAGAAGGTGCTGCAGTACCAGCACGCCTTTGGGTACACATTTGAGGACCTGCGCGTGATTCTGGGTCCCATGGCCAAGAATGCCATCGAGCCCCTGGGTTCGATGGGCAACGACACCCCGCTGGCGGTGCTTTCCGACCGCCCGCAGCCGCTGTTCAATTATTTCAAGCAGCTTTTTGCCCAGGTTACCAACCCGCCGATCGACTCGATTCGCGAAGAGATCATCACCGGCACCGAGGCCATGATTGGCAGTGAAGCCAACCAGCTCGAGCCCCGTCCCGAAAACTGCCGCATGATCAAGATGCCGACCCCCATCCTCTCCAATGCAGAGCTTGAGAAGCTGCGCCACCTCAACCGGCTGTACTTCCGCACGGAGACGCTGCCCATTCTCTTCAACCCGGCTGAAGATGGGGCCGGCCTGGAGCGCGCCCTGGAGAAGATTTTCGAACGGGCAGATGAAATCATCGCCAACGGCGAAGCCAACATCATCATTCTTTCGGACCGCGGCATCGATCAGGACCATGCCCCGATCCCGGTGCTGCTGGCGGTTGCCGGGCTGCACCACCATCTGATTCGTAAAGGCACGCGTACCCAGATTGGCCTGGTGGTCGAATCGGCCGAACCGCGCGAGGTGCACCATTTTGCCATGCTGATCGGCTACGGCACCCTGGCGATCAATCCTTACCTGGCCTACGCCTCGATCGAAAATATGATTGCGCAAGGTCTGGTTACCGGAATTGAATATGATCAGGCCATTTACAATTATAAAAAGGCAGTCCTCAAAGGGGTGATCAAGGTCATCTCGAAGATGGGGATTTCTACCGTTCATAGCTACTGCGGTTCACAAATTTTTGAAGCGATAGGTTTGGATCCGGAATTTGTCGATAAATACTTTACCTCGACCCCGACCCGGGTGGGCGGGGTGGGGATAGAGGTTATCTCGCGGGAAGCAGCCATGCGTCATGCCCATGCTTACCCCAGGCGTCCGGTCAACGGGCACACTCTGGAGGTGGGCGGGCAGTACCAATGGCGCGAGGATGGCGAGCGCCACCTTTTCAATCCGGAGACGGTGTACAAACTGCAGCAAGCCTGCCAGAGAGGCGATTTCAAGCTTTTCCAGGACTACACCCACCTGATCAACGACCAATCGCAGCGCCTGGCAACTTTGCGCGGGCTGCTGGAATTTAAGTTCCCAGAGCAGAGCATTCCCCTGGAAGAGGTGGAGCCGGTCGAATCGATCATGCACCGCTTCAAATCGGGGGCCATGTCCTATGGTTCGATCAGCAAAGAAGCCCACGAAGCGCTGGCGATTGCTATGAACCGCATCGGCGGGCGCAGCAACACCGGCGAAGGCGGTGAGGACCCGGCGCGTTATTTTGAAGACGCCAACGGCGACTCGCGCAACAGCGCGATCAAGCAGGTGGCTTCGGCTCGCTTTGGCGTGACCAGCAATTACCTGGTCAACGCGCGCGAACTGCAGATCAAGATGGCCCAGGGCGCCAAACCCGGCGAGGGCGGCCAGCTCCCCGGGAAAAAGGTTTATCCCTGGATTGCGAAAGTGCGCCATTCAACGCCCGGTGTGGGCCTGATTTCGCCTCCGCCGCATCACGATATCTACTCCATCGAAGACCTGGCCCAGTTGATCCATGACTTAAAGAACGCCAACACCCAGGCCCGGATCAGCGTTAAGCTGGTGTCGGAAGTGGGGGTGGGCACGGTTGCCGCCGGGGTAGCCAAGGCTCATGCCGATGTGGTTCTGATCAGCGGGCATGACGGCGGCACCGGGGCTTCGCCTCAGACCGGTATCAAGCATGCCGGATTGCCCTGGGAACTCGGCCTGGCGGAAACCCACCAGACCCTGTTAATGAATGATCTGCGCAGCCGGATCGTGATTGAAACCGACGGGCAGCTCAAGACCGGGCGGGATGTGGTAATTGCGGCCCTGTTGGGTGCCGAGGAATTTGGCTTTGCGACCGCTCCGCTGGTGGTACTGGGCTGTGTGATGATGCGCGTCTGCCATATGGACACCTGCCCTACGGGCGTGGCCACGCAGAACCCGGAACTGCGCAAGAATTTCAAGGGCGACCCGGCGCATGTGGTCAACTTCATGCGTTTTATCGCCCAGGAGATGCGCGAGTGGATGGCAAAACTTGGCTTCCGCACGGTTGATGAGATGGTTGGGCGCACGGATATGCTCGAACCGCGCGCTGCCGTCGACCATTGGAAGGCTAAAGACATCGACCTGTCGGCGCTGCTTTACCAGCCGAAGGTGGCAGATACGGTCGGCCGTCGTTGCACCATCGCCCAGGATCACGGTCTGATCGATACCCTCGACCACCAGGTTTTGTTGGAAGCATGCCAGCCCGCGATTGAGCGGGGAGAGCCTGTTTCACTCGACATGCCCATCCGCAACATTCACCGCGTGGTGGGTACGCAGGTTGGCAGTGCCGTGACCCGTCATTGGGGCCCGGAAGGCCTGCCAGAAGACACAATTCACATGCGCTTTCACGGTTCGGCCGGACAGAGTTTTGGCGCCTTTATCCCGCGCGGAGTAACCCTCGAACTGGAGGGTGATTCGAACGATTATATTGGAAAAGGCCTTTCCGGTGGGAAGATCGTCGTCTACCCGCCGGAGGGTTCGACCTTTGCGCCCGAAGAAAACATAATTATCGGCAACGTGGCCTTTTACGGGGCGACGGACGGCGAGGCATATGTGCGCGGGGTGGCCGGCGAGCGCTTCTGCGTACGCAACAGCGGCATGAAAGCCGTTATCGAAGGTGTGGGCGACCACGGCTGCGAATATATGACCGGTGGAAAAGTGGTGATCCTGGGCAGTACGGGGCGCAATTTTGCCGCGGGCATGTCGGGCGGCATTGCTTACCTGATTGATTGGGATGGCGATTTCCAGAGCCGGTGCAATCTCGAGATGGTCGATCTTGAGCCGTTGGAGGACCCCGAAGAGGTGGCGGCAGTAAAAGCCATGATCGACAAACATGCCGAACTGACCGGCAGCTTGCTGGCCTACCGCATTTTATCCAACTGGGATGAGACGCTGCCGCGCTTCTTGAAAGTGATCCCGAAAGATTACAAACGCATGCTGCAAGCTTTCCGCGAAGTGGAAGCTGCCGGTTTAAGCGGGGAAGAGGCCGTGATGGCCGCCTTCAACAGCAACATCAGCGACGCGATCCGCGTCAGCGGGAACTGAGGTAAAGGGTTCAGCTATGGGAAAACCAACCGGATTTATTGAATACGAGCGAGAACTGCCGACCGACCTGCTTCCTGCGGACCGCATCCTGCATTGGAAGGAATTTCACCGGCCTTTCCCGGAGCAAAAACTGCGGGAACAGGGCGCGCGCTGCATGGATTGCGGCATCCCTTTCTGCCATACCGGCAAAATATTGAACGGAATGGCTTCCGGCTGCCCGATCAACAACCTGATTCCCGAGTGGAATGACCTGGTTTACCGGGGGTTGTGGAAGCAGGCCCTGGCCCAACTGCGTAAAACGAATAATTTTCCTGAATTCACCGGCCGGGTCTGCCCGGCGCCTTGCGAAGGTTCCTGCACATTGGGAATCAACGCCCCGCCGGTGACAATCAAGAATATCGAACATGCCATCATTGAAAAGGGCTACGAAGAGGGTTGGATCGTTCCAGAACCGCCGGCGGTGCGCACCGGAAAGAAAGTGGCGGTCGTGGGTTCGGGCCCTTCGGGGTTGGCCTGCGCCGATCTACTCAACCGGGCCGGGCACCATGTGACAGTTTTCGAGCGCGCCGACCGCATTGGCGGGCTGCTGATGTACGGCATTCCCAATATGAAACTGGATAAACATGTCGTGCAACGCCGGATCGATTTGATGGCCGCCGAAGGAATCGAGTTTGTGACGCGCACCGAGGTCGGTAAAGATTATCCGGCCAAAAACCTGTTGAACGAGTTCGACGCCGCGGTGTTGTGCGGCGGAGCGACCAAGCCGCGCGATCTGCCGGTCGAAGGGCGCTCGCTAAAAGGCATCCATTTTGCCATGGACTTTTTACGTTCCAATACGCGCAACCTGGTAGGCAGTTCACTGCAGAACGACGAATTTGTAACCATCTCGGCGCGCGGGCAAGACGTGATCGTGATCGGCGGCGGTGATACCGGCACCGACTGCGTGGGCACCTCCTTGCGCCACGGCTGCCGCAGCCTGCAGCAGTTCGAAATTCTGCCGCGGCCGCCGGAAACGCGCCAGCCGGATAATCCCTGGCCCGAATGGCCGAAAGTGCTCAAGGTGGATTACGGGCAGGAAGAAGCTGCTGCCGTGTTTGGTGCGGACCCGCGCACTTATAACATTATGACCCAGCGATTTGTTGGGGATGAAAACGGGCAGGTTAAGGAAGTCCACACCGTACAAATCGAATGGGTGGCGGGCGCCAATGGGCGCCTGGCCCCGCGTCCGATCCCCGGCACCGAAAAAGTCTGGCCGGCGCAGCTTGTGCTGCTGGCGATGGGTTTTCTCGGTCCTGAGGATCTGTTGTTGGGCGAGCTTGAGGTGGAGCGCGACGAGCGCAGTAATGTGCGCGCCGCTCTAGATCAATATGCGACCAATCTGCCGGGTGTCTTTTCCGCCGGTGACATGCGCCGCGGGCAGAGCCTGGTGGTTTGGGCCATACATGAGGGCCGCGGTGCCGCGCGTGAAGTGGACCGCTACCTGATGGGAGAGACGCAGATCCACGGATAGACAGGTGCCGGCCCGAGAGCAGGCTGCCTTTGCCACCATTCGTTTTTCAACATCGATGTTGTATCCGCCGGCCTGTAATAGGGCCGGCGATTTCTTTTTTCCGGTTGAGGTGTTTTTCGGGAACTCTTTCGTCTGTTATACGTCTTATAATATATGCCGGATGTTTTGTCCGGTAAGATTGATGTGAAAACATAAGGAGAATGAACATGCGTTTCAAACAATTGTTCCAAAAAACCCTGGTGGTGGTGGCGATTGCCGCTATCCTGGCCGGATGCAGTACAACGACCCCGACCCCTGCCCCAACCGCGATGCCGACGGTCGACCAGCAGCCGACATTAAACGTCCTCAGCACCCGGGCGGCGCAGACGGTCGTCGCTGACCTGACCCAAAATGCGCCTACGGCCACGCCGGTCACTCCGACGGCGACGGATGAGCCCACGGCGACCCCGGCCCCCACCAATACCCCCTTGCCGCCGACGGCCTTGCCGACCGCCACCTATATTCCCTGGACGGCGACCCCGCTGTACACCAACACACCTGTGAACAACGCCTGCAGCATCACCTCGGTGGAACCGCTGTCCACCACGACCCTGGCGAAAAAAGCGGATTTTGACGGCAAATGGGTCGTAAAGAATATCGGCGCCCAGACCTGGGATACCGATTCGGTGGATATCGTTTACGTATCCGGCACCAAGCTGCAGAAGTTGTATGATTCTGAGGATTTGAAGACGGCTGTTCCCTACAACAGCTCGTTGACGGTTATTGTGGATATGACCGCCCCGGATACTGCGGGCACCTACAGCACCACCTGGGCGATCGTGCGCGGCAGCGTCACGATCTGCACCCTGAACCTGACGGTTACGGTCGGAAACTAATATAACTCGAGCAAGTTTAGATGGCAAATCCCATTCCGATCTTCGGAATGGGATTTGGTTTATTAAAAGCTGGTCGGTCTGTCTGCGGCCATACAATAAGATGGTCCGCATACATCTATGTTGTTAATCTCGGTAAATAGATGATATATGCGTAGATTGGGTGGAGCGGGTCAAATATGGCATCTTGTTGTTCAATACTCAGCGAAACCCAACAACCGGATAGATTGTTGGGTTTCGGGGCAAAAATCGGTCAGAACGTACTCAGGAATAATTGCCCCTCAACCCAACCTACAAGAATCGGATAACTCTTAAAATTTGCGAGAGAACCACTATGGATAATTGCTCAGTTAATTTATTGAGGATAATTATTTTGGAATGGGAATAGAATAATGATATGGAAGTAACTTCCTGGATTACAAACAAAGCTCGTATCAACCAATCTGACTTAGGTGGGAAAGGATTGTTCGCTATCTCCGATATTCATAAAAAAGAGATTCTTATCCTTAACATCCTAAATATCCTTTCATCCTGAAAATTGATTTTTGTGTGGGGTTATGAATCCTTAAAAGGATGTTTTTGAGCCATTGGATGCCGGGACGAGTCTATAATGGGAAGATCGATAAAAATCGCCAATGTTCACGATGGCGTTATCCCGGCTGCCCGCGGGCAGCTTGACCCTGGAAGGCAGGTGCAAATAATGAGCGCAGAGCAGGTTTTATTTGAAGATGGATTTCAGAATATTCCGATTGGCATGTTCTCGGCGGATGCGGGACCCCTGACAGAATACCATTTCCTGGCGGAAGCTGCCCCGCGATACGGGTGGTCGGTGGCCTGTTTTTATTATGATGGTTCCGAACGGGCCTGGCTGGTGGAACAGACTGCCGGGAAGCAGGTGATGAGCCAGACGTTCCACAATAATCGGGATTTTACCCATCCTATGCTGGCCGCAGGCGACTCCCGCTGGGGTGATTACGAACTGGAAGCCGAGGTCGAACCGCTGGAAAAAGGGGCGCGCTGCGGTGTGGTGGTGCGCTATGAGACCAACCGCCGCTATTATTTCTTCGGTTTTGATGCCCAGGGGCTGGTCCTGCTGCGGGTCTGCGAGGAAACTGCCTTTCACCAGCCGGATGAAGAGGTGCTGGCCCGGTTGGACGCGGATTGGAAAGTTGGCAGGATTTATCATCTGCGCGTGCGGGCGGAAGGCACGCAGCTTACCTGCCAGGTGGAGGGTGTCGGTGAACTGCGCGCCCAGGACGAGACTTTTCCCATGGGGAAAGTTGGCCTGTGCGCCGATATTCCGGCCCGCTACCACGCTTTGCGCGTGACCGCTTCAAACGGCGCTGCGGCAGCGTTTCAAGCCCGGGTTGCCCAGGATGCTGCCGAACTGGCCCGGCTGCGCGCGGAAAATCCTGAACCGGTGCTGTGGAAGAAGATTTCCACGCCGGGGTTTGGCGTAGGGCGCAACCTGCGCTTTGGGGATGTCAATGGCGATGGCAAAATCGAGATCATCGTGCCCCAGGTGATCCAGCACGGCCCGAAGGATGCTTATGCCGAGGTGGGCTGTATCACCGTGCTGGACCTGGACGGGCAGATCCTGTGGCGCGACGGCCAGCCCGACCCGGACAACTGGTTCCTGACCAACGATGTCGCCGTTCAGGTCCACGATATCGACGGGGATGGCGCGCTGGAGGTGATTTACTGCCGCGATTTTGAGATTCGCATTCTGGATGGGGCGACCGGGCAGTTAAAGAAGAGCGCGCCCACCCCGTTCAACCGGGTGGAAGACGCCCGCTTCCCGCGCATTCTGGGGGACTGCCTGTGTTTTTGCGATGTGCGCGGCCTGGGGCGCGCCGGGGATTTGATTGTCAAGGATCGCTATTGGAACTTCTGGGTGTACGACCAGGATTTGAACCTGCGGTGGGATGCGGCCTGCCGCACCAGTCATTATCCCTGGGTGGGCGATGTGGACGGCGACGGGCGGGATGAAATCGCCATGGGGTACGCTCTTTTCGACCACGATGGGCGCATGTTGTGGAATCGCGAGGATCAGATTGGCGAGCACGCCGATGGCATCGCGATCCTCAATTTCAACCTGCCTGACCCCGGGCCGCTGCGCGTGCTGTATGCCGCCAGCGACGATGGAGCGCTGTTCCTCGACCTGGAAGGGCATATCCTGCGCCACCACCATACCGGGCACACCCAGAACCCGGCGGTGCTCAAGCTGCGCGCCGACCTGCCCGGCCTGCAAACCGTAACCATCAATTTTTGGGGCAACCAGGGTATCCTGCATTTCTTTGACGCCCAGGGCGAGCTGTACCACGTCTGCGAACCGGTCAACATGGGCAGTATGTGCCTGCCGGTGAACTGGCGTGGGGATGGGGTCGAGTTTTTCCTGCTTTCGACCAACCCTGAATGGGGTGGGATGCTCGACGGCTGGGGGCGGGCCGTGGTAGCCTTCCCGGAGGACGGCCATCCGGATTTGTGCAATGCGGTGCTGGACTTCACCGGCGACTGCCGGGATGAGATTGTGACCTGGAATGCGGAAGAGATCTGGATCTATACCCAGGCTGACAGTCCCAAAAAGGGCCCCCTCTACCGCCCACAGCGCAATCCGCTGTACAACAGTTCCAACTACCAGGCCAGCATCTCGCTGCCGGGTTGGAAAAAATGAGTTGAGTGGGTTTTGGCGCGCTTTGCGCGCCAAAACCCACAGCATGAAATTAACTGTCTTCCAGCCGCCCGATGACTTTGACGCACGGTCGGGAAAATACATCTTCCTGGTGGGGGGCGTCTGCCAATTCATCGCTCAGGTCCTGCCCGGCAAAATGCAGGCGCTCGTGCAGATCGAGCCGCCAGCGCGGGCAGTCGCTGACATCATACACCACGCCCAGGTAGGCGACGTACTTGGGTGCGCCGCGGTCGCCGTTGTTGCGGCGCAGTTCCGAGTGAGATACCAGGCGGTCGGGGATTTCCATATCCATGATTATAATTGACCCTGGAGGAACAATGGGAAACCAGTCCTGTTCAATCCAGGTCGAAGAGACCCCCAATGCAGAAGACCTGCAGGCTGTAAATGAAGGTCTGGCTGCCTACAACCGGCGCTTCGCGCCCGGCGACGGCTTCCAGGCGCTGACCATTTTCCTGCACGCATCGAGATGGCAAACTGGTGGGTGGACTGCTCGGCGGGACTTATTGGGGCTGGCTGCACGTGGACATTCTGTGGTTGGATGACAGCGTGCAGCGACAGGGCTACGGCAGCCGGATGGAGGCTATGGCGGAGGGTGAAGCCGTGCGGCGAAGCTGCCGGCACGCCCACCTGGATACGCTCAGTTTTCAGGCGCTGGATTTTTACCTGAAATTCGGATATGCTGTGTATGGTGTCCTGAACGATCTGCCGCCCGGCCACCAGCGTTACTTTCTGCAAAAGCAGCTTAGATCGGGGGATGAAAGGGAACAGGGCAGGGCTTGAATGGGATCAGTGCTTACCTTTGCCTAACAGCACCCGCGCGCGAAACGTGCAGTTCAACGCGGCCAGGGCCAGCAAGATGAGCGGCAGCCAGGGAACGAGCGCGGAAAAGGGCAGTTTCCCCAGGCCGTTGATCAACGCGCCGACCCAACCCAACAGGGTGAAAAAAGCCACAACGGTCAGCAAGATGGTCAAACCAAGGGATAAGCGGTAGTAAAGCGGGTTGTTCATATCATTCTCCGGGTCTATTATCATAGAAATTGAAAAAAATGGGGATTTTTTTAGCAGATGATTTCAATAAAGTAAATCGAAAGGAAAATTCGATGCGCGCCACCTACGTCCATACCAACCTGATCGCGGAAGACTGGCAGAAGCTGGCGGATTTTTACACCCGGGTCTTTGGCTGTACGCCGGTGCCCCCGGAACGGGATTATTCCGGCCCGGACCTGGACCGCGGCACAGGGTTACCCATGGCACACCTGCGCGGGGTTCATCTACGCCTTCCTGGCTGGGGCGAGCAGGGACCCACCCTGGAAATTTACAGCTACAACGCGCTGGTGGCAGGTTCGCAGAAAGCGGTCAACCGCCCCGGTTTTGGGCATATTGCCTTCGCGGTGGATGATGTCGCTGCGGCGCGCGCAGAAGTGCTGGCCCAGGGCGGCGAGGCGGTCGGCGAAGTAGTCACCCTGACCAACGCCGCCGGCGCCCAGGTGACCTGGTGCTACGTCACCGACCCGGAAGGCAATATCCTCGAACTGCAGGCCTGGAAAGACCCGGCGTGAGGATCGAGATGCAATTTAAATTTCCGGCTGGTACCGGCGGTTTCGACCGGTCGGGTTAGGGGAATAGTATGGCCCGTCATATTTTGCGGCGCTGCGATGTATGCAAACATTATCATGTTTCGTATGTGGTGGAGGATGCCGAGTTCGGGACGCGCCACCTGTGCACCACCTGCTGGAAGGCATTGTATGGCGGTTCAGCCCAGGCGGATAATGAAGCATTAAAAAGTGAAAAGTCCAACATGCCAAAGAAAAATGGCCAGGAATAACGAGAAAAACTTTACGAAAATCAGATTTCTGGAGAGTGTAATTTGAAGAAATACAAGCCAGATATGAGCTTTGACCAGGATGTGGCTGACGTCTACGATGACTTGGCCCAACGTGGAGATGAGACAGCGACGGTTGCATTTTTGGAACAGTTAGCGCGAGGAGGTCCCGCCCTCGAACTGGCCATAGGCACCGGGCGGATCGCACTGCCCCTGTCTGCGCGGGGAATTCGGGTGGATGGCATTGATTTCTCACCTGCGATGGTTGCCAGGCTGCGGGCCAAACCGGGTGCTGACAAGATCGCGGTCACAATAGGCGACTTCGCCGATGTAGCAGTCACCGGTACTTACCGCTTGATCTATCTCGTCTTTAACACGCTGTTCAACCTCTTGACACAAGATGAGCAGGTCCGGTGCTTTGAGAATGTCGCAGCGCACCTGACGAGTGACGGTTCGTTTGTTGTAGAGGGGCAAGTGCCAGCTGAATGGTATCGCTTGCGCAACAATCAGTATGTCGACTTAGAAGCAGTCGATGTCGGAAATGTGCGTCTGGATGTGGCCCGGTATGATCCCGTCAAACAACTGCTTGAAGAAACGCATGTGGTTTTATCAAGTACTGGCATTCAACTGAAACCGATCGTCACGCGCTATGCATGGCCGTCCGAGCTGGATCTCATGGCGCGCATTGCGGGACTGCATTTGAAGGAACGATGGGGTAGTTGGAACCGAGAACCATTCACGGGCATGAGTAGAAACTGTGTGTCCGTTTACGGACGTTAAGTAGAACTCTCTCAGCAAGGAGGCAACCCATGAAAATCGATCAGGATCGCATCCGGGTTATCCTCAAGGCTGAGCACTCCTACTAAATAACTACATCCAGCCGGTGATGAGCCTCCACCATTTAATGCGTGATACCAGGCGTAAGCTATATATGAAATTCACGCAGCAATGAAACCGGGAGGGAAATACAGCGAAGGCGATTTTGTTACCCTCACCGAGATGGAAATCAGTTTCTCGCAGAGTACGAAATGCTGGTTAATCGTATGCCGAAAGCAGCCGATGGTCATTATCATATTGACGTTCCTTTCTCAATTGATACGCAGCGGAAATTGCTGTTGGATGCTGGCTATAAGAATTTTGAAGTTATCTGGCAAATGGTTAGCACCGCTGTTTGGAATATTGCTGTTTACGTTGCTTCCACATGAACGGTGACGGAGAGTACAGCCACCTTGCAGGCGACTCGACTGCAGCGAGTAATTTGTGGCATGATTTTGTGGTAAATATGTGTTGGTGCTCCTTTACCAGGCGCCTGAACAGACCGTTGGTTCGCTTATAAAGTGAACCTCGACAAGACCTAAATACTAAAATCGAAATGTTCAACGATATGGAGATCGCTCGTGAATATTCAAGAACGACTTGCCCAATATGCTCCCGCACGCCTAAAGGTTGATCTTAGCCCGCTCAGTGCGAACGAGCGCAGAATCATCCCGCTGCTCATCGACGCGGCCCAGGCGATGGACGATGCCTTCTGGGTGCAGGCTTATGGTGACAGGGAGGCGCTTCTGGCCTTGACGGCGAACCCTGATATCAAACGCTTCATCCAGATCAGCTACGGGCCGTGGGATGCAATTAATGATGACGAACCCGTCCTGGCTGGTGTTGGGTCGTACGCACCCGGCGCAAACTTTTATCCGCCAGATATGACCGAAGAGGAATTTGACGCCGCTGCAGCCCTTCAACCTGAGCTCAAAAGCAGCTATACCATGGTTCGCCGCAACCACCAGGGTAGGTTGGTGGCTATTCCCTACCATCAATTTTTCCGGGACCAGGTTGGCCTGGCGGCAGACAGGCTGCGCCAGGCGGCCGGGTTGGCAGAGGATGCAAAACAGAAAGCATATCTCGAATTGCGCGCCGATGCACTTCTGATGGATAAGTATCGCCAGAGTGAATTCGCCTGGATGGATATGCAGGCCAACCATCTCGAACTCCTGATCGGGCCTATGGAGACCTCCATGGATCAATTGTTTGGGGATAAAGCTGCATATGCGGCGAGCATCCTCATCAAGGATGAGGCGTGGAGCAAACGATTGACTCATTATATTGAACACCTGCCGCGCTTCCAGGAGAACTTACCTGTTGCAGATGTCTATAAACGTGAGCAACCGGGGTTGGATAGCGATCTGTTTGTCTACGACTTGATTTACTGCGCAGGTTATGACCATGCTTCTGTGCCGATGGGAATTAACTGGCCTGAGGATGAGGAGGTCCGGCGCAGCAAGGGCACCCGTTCGATGATCGTCAAGAACGTAATCCGGGCAAAATATGAGAAGCTGCTTGTTCCTATCGCAGATCTGCTGATTGCCAGCGACCAGCGCCGGTATGTTACCTTTGAGGCATTCTTTAATTATGTGATGGCCCATGAAATTGCCCATGGATTGGGCATCAACCAAACAATCACCGAAAAAGGGTTGGTGAGGGAAGCCCTTAAAGACGAAAACCACGCTGTCGAAGAGTGTAAAGCCGATGTCTTAAGCTTGTTTGTGATCACTCATTTAAACCAATCTGGGGAGTTCAGCGATAGGGAGCTAAACGAGGTTTATGTCACTTTTCTGGCGAATCTCTAAGAAACAGCGACAGTCGCCAGGCTCTCATGCAACTCAACTTCTTTAAAGAAATGGGGGCATATGCCAGAGATGCCAGCAGGAAAACCTACCGGGTGAACCTGGATCGCATGCCGGCGGCCATCACAGCTCTGACCGAACGGCTACTACACTTGCAGGGCGATGGAGATTATGCCGGTGCGCAGGCATTTATAGCTCGTTATGTGGAACCAGACGATGGTTTAAAGGATGATATCGAACAGCTCGCCTTGATCATTCAGGTCTGCGAAATTGTTTTGGAACAGGATTGAGATTGGAAGGGTCTCGTGCTTTGGGTTGAAACCCGCGAGTTACCTTCAATTATCCCGTGCAAATTCCGCGTTCGAGATTCAATCCTCCTTTTGTGGAGGTGCGGATCCAATACACACTCGATGATGATCAGCGGTGCCTGGAACCGGGAGGGAAATACATCGAAGGCGATTCTGTTACCCTCACCGAGAGTTTGAACTAACTGTTGAGGTGGCAGCCATTTATGAGAGAAGGACGATCGGAGGAAAGGATGCCTTGGGATATCTTCTGCTGTCCGGTGTGCAAAGGGTCACTTATAGTGGGGTCGACGGTCTTTCGTTGTACGCCTTGTGGGAGGGAATTCCCGATCATTGACGGTATCCCCGATTTCTTCATCTCTGAAACCATAGAAGACTCCATTGACGGGCCGAGCAAAACCTGGTTGGACTCAAGAATCGTCGAGGCCCGAGATACTGTGTACCGTCTGTGTGCCCGAGAGTTGAAAGGCATGGCATTCTGTATGCGAGAGATTGGTCACCGAACCGGTGAGGACTGTCGCATTCTGGAAGTTGGTATGGGCACAGGCCATTTTACGCGCTGGCTGGTCGAAGTTTCGAGACCTGGCACTGAGGTTTTTGCCTTCGATTTCTCCTGGCCCATCATTGAGAAAGCAAAGGCCAATACACTGAAGTTAACTGAGGCCACCCTCTTCCGGGCGAATGCCCGCGGGCGGTTGCCCTTCAAGAATGAGTGTTTCGATATAGTGTTCCTGCGATTAGCACCGCTGGGAGCGCATGGCGTTCCAAATGTGCAGGCTGGCTACGATATGCTGAGGCCGGGAGGCTGGTACTTTGAGGCAGGTTGGGAGCAAGCGCGCTACGAGACACCGCCCACGGAATGGGCCATGTCTCACGGGTACGAAAGCGCGGAGCTCCATGAGTGGGGGTATTGGCGCACACAGTCGGAACAGGAGCGCACAGCGGCTAAGATTGAACTTGAGCATCTGGCTGCTCAGGGAATTCAAACTGCAAAGAAAATTCAAAAGCAGGCGCAAGAAGCAGAGCGTATCCCAGGCGAAGGTGGGTTTGTTCAGAAGATGACCCACGAGTATTTGTTGGTGGCGCACAAACCATTCCTGTGATCAATTGTAGTAAGCAAGACTTCATCTGACATTCCTGATAAATCAAGCAGAATATTGAGCGGAGTGTCGGATGAAGTTTAAGCTATTACAACATATTTCCACAAATTATTTAAATCGTATGTTCTGTTTTATGGATATATTCGAAAACCTTTGCTAAATTGTTTTCGATTGGTTGGGCAGTATCTAAGATTAACCGCTCTTCTTCCCAGGCCAGATATTCTTTTCGGCGGTTTTCCACATCCTGCCAGGTGACTTCGGGAATTCCGTGCAAATTCCGCTTTCGGGATTCAATCCTCTTTTTGTGGTGATCCCTATCTAAAACACACTCGATGATGATCAGTGGTGCCTGAAACCGGTTGGATAAATTGCGCCACATGTCCCGCGCTTCTTGCACGCCGCTGACCGCATCGATGATGACCGATATTCCCAAACCTAGCTGTTCTGCCGCCAGGCGCTCGGCGACCAGATAGGCAGCCAGGCCGGTTTCAAAGCTCCTGGGGATTCCGCTCTTGAGTATCGAGGATTCGATGGGGTCGACTGAAAATATGGGGAGTTGCCGCGCTTTGGCGATCCCTTCCGCGATGGTGCTTTTACCGGAACCGGGTAAGCCAGATATGACGATTATTTTTCTCAGGTTTTTCAGCGATTTTTCCTTTCTTTACCCGACCGGCACCACGCTTGGTCCCCGGCGTTCTTTTGCCAGGATAATGCCGGTAAAACCGACCAGCGTCAGGGCTGCCCAGAAGAGAAACGGCAGGCCGGGCGAAATTACACCCAGACTGTTGCCGATGGGCGGCGCCAGTAAGTTTCCGATCCCGGAAAAGACCATCACCATCCCGATGGCAGTCCCGGCGTATTCCGGTCCTACCCCGGGCGATTCTAGGATGGCGGTCATAAAAACCGCCATAAAGCCGTCGCGCACCATGCCCGCCAGGCAGACCGCCACCCAAACCATCGGACCCTGCGCCACGGATAGCAGGCTGACCCCGGTGATAATCATCAGTCCCGCTGCGATCAGGATCTTTTTTCGCGAGCCAAGCTTATCCGAATATAAGGCGATGGGGATGACGAAAATCAGGCTGACCGTGTGAAAGGTAGCCAGCGCGCCGTCGGCGCTGGCCTGGGGCCAACCCTGGCCCAATAAATAAAGCGGCAGGTAGCCCAATGTGCCCTGGATGCAGCCGCCGATTCCCAGGATGGTCAGCCCGAACAGCCAAACATTGCGGATGCGGGCCACATGCGCCAGGTTGAGGCGCATGGAACTGGTGTTGATCGAGGTGACCGGCATCCCGGTAGAGGCTGGGCGGGGCCGGGAGAAGATCCAGGGGATGGCGAGCAGTACCGCCAAACCCCCATATAGAAACATTACATTTCGCCAGCCGCCCAACCAGGGAGAGAAAACCGTGGCGCTGAACAGGGAGCCGAGCATAAAACCCAGGGCCATGCCCATCGAGAGCACCCCGCTGGCCAGCCCCATCTGGCGGCCCGAGAACCACATCCCGCAGGTCTTAAACGTATTCATGGTGATCACCGGCGATAAGAACCCGGAGATGAACATTGCCGCCAGGAGCATGCCGAAATCATTCGCCATCCCGCGCAGTGCCACCGTCAGTCCGGATACCAGGCAGGCCAGGATTAATACGCGCTTGGGGCCGAAACGGTCGGCAATGGCTCCGCCTGCCAAAACGGTGACGATGCCGGGCAGCGATGAGATCCCCCATACCAATCCGATCTGCACCAGGTCGAGGTTCAGTTCAATGGAAATTTCTTTAAACAATACCGACATGCTCATAGAAGGAGCGGCAACGACGATCGTATTGGTCAGGGCTGCCAGGGCCAGGATGGCCCAACGGGTCCTGGTTTGGGTGAGATAATTTTCCATGAGGGATTGAATAATTTCTTCTGTCCGGTAATAAAAATGTACTTACGAAGGAAACTTGCTATAATCTTGTGGTGAGTTTGATTTTTTGCAATGATACCATCCAAATGCCAATTTTGTGCAAACATGCCTGCCTGATAGAGTTTGCATACGGACGTTTCAGGATGATCCAGATCCGTATTCACAAGCACCGAGATGCGCTGCACAAATAACGGTTTTTATACTTTTCTGGGTGCTTAATGGTGAATGATCCCATAAGCTTCTCACACTTCGTGCGGGGCATATGGCAATCGTTCAGGGCACACGCCGTGCCCCCGTACAGAATGGCGAATTATCCTATAAGGAGACTTTCCGATGAATCATAACGACGCTGCCCCGGTAAAAATTGGCCTGTTTGGGATTGGCCTGGATACCTACTGGCCCCAGTTCCATGGTTTGAAGGAACGCCTGGAGGGCTACCAGTCCATGATCCACCGCAGGTTGGAAAACCCGCAGGTCCAGGTGGTGGATGCCGGGCTGGTCGACAGCGTGGCGAAGGCGCGCCAGGCCGCCAGCCTGTTCGCCAGTGAGCAGGTAGACCTGGTTTTCTTGTACATTTCCACCTATGCGCTCAGTTCGACCGTGCTGCCGGTAGTGCAGCAGGCCAAGGCGCCGGTCGTGGTGCTGAATCTACAGCCGGTGGCGCGGATGGATTATGAAGCCTTCAACCGCCTGGAAAGCCGCGAAGAAATGACCGGGGAATGGCTGGCACACTGCCAGGCCTGTTCCACGCCCGAAATTGCCAGCGTTTTTAAACGGGCGGGCATTGGCTATCACCTGGTCACCGGGGTGCTGGATGGCGAACTGGCCTGGCGGGAAATTACCGCCTGGGTTGAGGCTGCCCGGGTCAGGGCCGAGATGCGCGCGACCGCGGTCGGCCTGATGGGCCATTATTACGGCGGGATGATGGACGTATATTCCGATTACACCCAACTGGCGGCGGTATTCGGCACGCACTTTGAACTGGTGGAAATCGACGAGTTAAAAGTGCTGCGTGACGGGGTGACCCAGGAAGAGGTCGGCGACATGCTGGCGAAATTTGACGAGGTATTCGCGGTCAGCGCAGAGTGCAGTTCGGCCGAACTGGAGCGGGCGGCACGTACCAGCGTTTCCTTGCATAAGCTGGTCGAGAAGCACGGACTGGGCTTCATGGCCTATTATTACGAGGGTCAGCCGGGCAGCGCCCACGAAGATATCGTCACCTCGGTCATCGCCGGCAATACCCTGTTGAATGCCAGCCATGTGCCAGTGGCCGGCGAATATGAAGTGAAGAACGCTTTCGCGATGAAAATCATGGATGCTTTTGGCGTGGGAGGCTCATTCTCGGAGTTTTACCTGATGGATTTTGAGGATGATGTCGTTCTGCTGGGGCATGACGGCCCGGGGCATCCGGCCATTGCGGATGGTAAAGTACAGTTGGTGCCGCTGCAGGTCTTTCATGGTAAACCGGGCAAGGGGCTCTCGATCCAGATGAGCGTGCAAAATGGCCCGGTGACGCTGCTGGCGGTGCTTCAGGAGCGTGACGGGCGTGTGCGCCTGCTGACCGCCGAAGGCGAAACGGTGCCCGGTCCGGTGCTTAATATTGGCAATACCAACAGCCGTTATCATTTTCCAATTGGAGCCACGCGTTTTGTCAACGAATGGGCTCAGGCAGGACCCTCACATCACTGCGCGATTGGGGTCGGGCATATTGCCGAAAAGATCGAAAAACTGGGCGCGCTGCTGGGGATTGAAGTCGTGCGCGTATGTTAAGATGAGAATTTGTTGAACAATGCGGTCCGGGAAGACCCCTTCCGGACCGCATTGTTTTATCTCGATCAGCGCGGCTCGATTCTGGGCCAGTTTTGAATTGGCCAATGCAGGTACGCACCTCACCCGTTTTGATATTTCCTTAATATTCGGCGCGGTTAATCAAGGTTACAATCAAGCTGCCAGTAAAAATACCGCTGGCTACCGCCTTCGCCCGGGGCAGAACAGCGGTAACCCGCCGTGCTATGGTGCGGGGTAATTGATTTACCGGCAAACGCACAACCTGGAGCGTGGCCTGGTTGGCATCTTCGGAGGAGAAATAACCATGAAAACAATATTCCATCGCAGCCAATTTTTTGTAAAATCGCCGCAGTCTGCGAAAAGGGTACGCCCATATCTGGTATTCGCTATGATGTTGAGTTTGATCCTTCTGGCTGGCTGCAAGCCGGCTGCGACCCCCTCAGTGCCTACGGCTGTCTCGACGGCCCAGACCGGACCAACGGGGGACGCTTTTCAGCAGGTGATTCCGGCGGCGAAGACTTTTGTCGACCAGTTGAACCAGGGAGATTTTGCAGCCGCGGTTAAACCATTTGACGCCACCATGCTCAAGGCCATGCCAGAGTCCAAGCTCAAGGATACCTGGCAGCAGCTGTTGGGGCAGGTGGGAGCCTTTAAATCACAGTTGGGGACGCGCACAGAATCCTCCCAGGGTTACCGCATCGTGTATGTGACTTGCGAGTTTGAAAAATCGGTGATTGATATTCAGGTGGTCTATAACGCCCAGAATCAAATTTCCGGTTTGTTCTTCAAACCCGGCCAAAAACCGGCAAGCACTTCTGATGCCCAGACCTCTCCTGCCCTGTTAACATTGAAGGCTGAAAACCTGGTTGACCAGCTGGGGCGGGGTGATTATGCCGCGGCCACCAGCGAATTCACGGAAGAAATGAAAACAGCCGCTCCGGCGGCCACCCTCAAGGACATGTGGGAGCAGCTGCTCGTCCAGCGCGGAGCTTTTGTACAGCGCAGTGCTTCTACCAATACGGTCGTGCAGGGCTACCAGACTGTGTTCGTCACCTGCCAGTTTGCGAAGGGGGAACTGGACGCACAGGTTACCTTTGACAACCAGGGCAAGATCGCCGGTCTGTACTTCACCGCGCACCAGGCCGCCGGGGCGACACCCATTCCTTACAACCCGCCGGCCTATGTGAAAAGCGATTCCTTTCAGGAAACCAACGTCACGGTTGGCAGCGGCGAATGGGCCCTGCCGGGGACGCTGACCGAACCCAACGGACCGGGACCTTTCCCGGCGGTGGTCCTGGTGCACGGCTCCGGTCCAAACGACCGGGACGAGACGATTGGCCCCAATAAGCCATTTAAAGACCTGGCCTGGGGGCTGGCTTCGCAGGGTATCGCCGTGCTGCGCTACGACAAACGCACCAAGGTGCATGCCGCTCAATTTACGCCGGACGTTCTGGCAAAACTGACCGTGCAGCAAGAGACCATCGACGATGCTTTGCTGGCGGTGCAGCTGCTGCGCAACACACCGAATATCGACCCGCAGCGCATTTTTGTGCTTGGGCACAGCCTGGGGGCGATGGTTGCCCCGCGCATCGGCCAGCAAGATCCAGCATTGGCCGGCCTGATCCTGCTGGCCGGACCGGTTATCCCTTTGGAAGATGAGGTTCTCGACCAGTATACCTACCTGTTCAACCTGGACGGCAGCCTGAGCGATACCGAAAAAACGCAGCTCGAAAAAATCCAGACCCAGGTGGCGCGGGTGAAAGACCCCAACCTGTCGGACCAGGTTCCGGCCTCTGACCTTCCCCTGGGCATTCAGGCCGCATACTGGTTGGACCTGCGCGATTATCACCCGGCGGAGGTGGCGAAAACGCTGTCCATGCCCATGCTGGTGCTGCAAGGCGGGCGCGATTACCAGGTCAGCCCGACCAAAGATTTCGAAGGTTGGAAGACTGCCCTGGCGGACAAAGGCAACGCTGTCCTCAAACTCTACCCGGACCTCAATCACCTGATGATCGCCGGTCAGGGTCCATCCACCCCGGCCGAATACCAGACCGAAGGGCATGTCAGCGAAGAAGTGGTGCAGGATATCGCGAATTGGGTTGAAGAGAAATAACCATTATTTTTCTTCAACTTTGGCGTTTCGACATCAGCGTCCTAATGGTCGTTGGATAAATGGGGTTGTTTTGTTTTTTTGCCGGAACTGGCGCGGTGTTGGGGGTGGCGGCTCTGGCGGGCAGCGGCTGGATACTGGCCGCCGGGATATTATTCCTGGCGATGGCAGTGTGACTTTTGTGCAGCGTGCTGTGACCGGACAATAAAACAGGAGGTAAGATGAGCGAAGAACATGTTAAGACCGAAGAATTTAAAATCGATGGTGACCAATTGGTCACAAAGATCAAAGACCTGATCAAGCAAGGCAATATTCGCCGGGTGATCATCAAGAATGAAGAAGGCCGGACGATGATCGAGCTTCCGCTGACCCTGGGCGTGGTGGGGTCAATCGTTGCTCCTCAACTGGCGGCCCTGGGAGCCATTGCAGTTTTGATTGGCCACGGTACCCTGGTGGTTGAGAAGGTCGAAGCTTGAAGTCATAGAGGACTTTTCATGGAAAATTTACGGGAATTCCGGGCGGCATCGCTGACCCGTCTAAAAGTACGCCTGGAAGCCGGTCAGGAGAAATTAGCGCGGTTGGACCAGCGCTTTTTCTATGCCAGGTTGACCACCTTACTGGTTGGTGCCGCCGCCAGTATGCTGGCCTTGATTTATGGAGAGGGTGCACTGGGATTGGTGGTGCTGGCATTGTTTATTGCCGCATTTGCCGCAGTGGTAATTTTTCACCGCAGGGTCGACCGGGCTCACCGCCGTATTCAGCTGGCACTGACCCTGACAGATACCCAACGAGCGCGCATGCAGCTCGATTGGCAGGGCATTCCAGGCCCACAGCCGGTCCAAGTTGATCCTGCCCATCCTTTTTCCAGCGACCTCAACCTGGTGGGCAGCCGCTCGCTGCACCAGCTGGTCGATACGGCGGCCTCGCACGGCGGCAGCCAGCGGTTGGCAGGCTGGCTGCTGAACCCCATCCTCGACCCGGATGTGATCCGGCAGCGCCAGGGTCTGGTCAGGGAACTGCAGCCGCTGCATGGGTTTCGCTGGCGGCTGGCCATGGAAGGGGAGCTGATTAAAGGTGAAACTGGCAGTCCCTGGGAAGGTGAGGCGCTGCTGCGCTGGTTGTCAGCCAACCCGGGCGCCCGCTCGCTGCTGCCCATCTTATCGATTCTGCTCATTCTGGCAGCCGCCAATATCTTTCTGTACATCGGGTATGCCCTGGGGATCTTGCCTGCGGTCTGGCCGGTCAGCCTGGGGCTGTATGCGGCTATCTACCTGTATAACTATCGGGCCTACAAAGATTTGTTTGGCGACGCTTATACCCTGGGAAAGGCCCTGGACCAGTTTCGCACGATCCTCGCCACGCTGGAAGATTATCCGTACCCTCTGAATGGCAGTCTGGCACGTTTGTGCGCCGTATTCCACAGGCCCGGGCAGCGGCCTTCTCGGTTCTTGAAAGGGATTGTATGGATCACCTCCGCCGCCAGCCTGGAAAACAACCCGATCCTGTCCCTGGTGATCAACACCGTGCTGCCCTGGAATTTTATTTTTGCGCATCTCTTAAATCGGTATAAAGAGGCCTTACGCAGTTCGCTCCCGGTCTGGCTGGAAACCTGGTACGAAGTGGAAGCCTTGAGTTCCCTGGCCAATCTTCTATTCCTGAACCCTGAGTACAGCTTTCCGCAGATTGAGGTAAACCGGCCGAGAGATACGGCAATCGTTTTTGAAGCGCGCCAGATTGGGCATCCTCTGCTGCCCGAAGCGAATAAAGTGTGCAATGATTTCGCCATTGGCAATTTGGGCGAAGTAGCATTGATCACCGGTTCCAATATGTCCGGAAAAAGCACCTTCCTGCGCACATTGGGGGTCAACCTGTGCCTGGCGTTCGCGGGTGGGCCGGTCAATGCCCGGAATCTGCGCACCAGTCTCTTCCGAGTGTTTACCTGCATCCAGGTCAACGATTCGCTCAGCTACGGCATTTCTTATTTCTACGCGGAAGTGCGCCGGTTGAAGGCTCTGCTGCAGGGCCTGGAGGACCGCGAACACTTTCCCCTGTTTTTCTTGATCGATGAAATCTTTCGCGGTACGAACAACCAGGAACGGCGGATCGGCAGCCAGGCCTACGTACGCGCCTTGACCCAGGGCTACGGTGCCGGGGCGATCTCCACCCACGACCTGGAATTGGTTAAGCTGTCTGAAATGGGGCTAACCATCGTCAACTATCATTTTCGCGAAGAAATTCGCGATGGGCGTATGGCCTTTGATTACCTTTTACGGGCCGGACCTTGTCCGACAACCAATGCATTGAAGATCATGGCCCTGGAGGGGCTGCCGGTAGAGCCTTTGTGAGCCAGGTGGTCAGATCTTGGAAATGCCGTTGGATGAATGTGAATCGTCAGCGGATTTTTCAACGACCGGCACGGAGATCGTGAAAGTAGAGCCCTGCTCAAGTGTGCTTTCGACTTCGATTGTTCCGCCCTGAGCCTCTACGATCGAGCGAGCAATTGCCAGGCCGAGGCCGGATTCCCCATTCTGCGTGCGTGAAGGGTCGCCGCGGAAAAAGCGGTCGAAAATGTGCGGCAGCGCTTCCGGTTGGATCCCTTTGCCGTTGTCGCTGACGCGCAGTTTAACGGTACTGCCCTTGGCGGCGGCTGACAGGACAATCTTTCCTCCACGAGGAGTATATCGAAAAGCGTTGGCCACCAGGTTATCAAATACCTGGTTCATGCGCTCCGGGTCCACACGCACATCTGGCAGGTCTTCATCGGCATCGACTTGCAGTGAGACCTCTTTTTGCTTTGAAGCCAGGGCATGGCGGGCCACAACCCGATCTAACATCGCCAGAGGTGGGGTGGGCTGAAGCGTAACCGAGAGCTCTCCAACATCTGCCAGGGAAAGCGTGCGTAAATCCTCGATCAGTTTATTCAGATGCTGCGTCTCCTGATGCAGGATGGAATAAATCTCTGGCGTCCCGGGAAGTTTTCCATCGCTCAAGGCTTCGGAGTACCCGGTGATCACGCTCAATGGGGTGCGCAGGTCGTGGGCAATGTCGGCCGTCATCTGGCGGCGAATGTGTGTAGCATGGGCCAGATCGCGGCTCATCTGGTTGAAAGAAGCTGCCAGGGTCCCCAACTCATCTTTTGAACGAATTTTAACCTGCTGATCCAGGTTGCCGTGCGCGATTTGCTCTGTCGCCGCGGTTAATTCGCGCAGCGAACGGGTCATGGTGAAGGCCAGAAATCCGCCCAGGATCAGTGCCAGACCGACCGCGACCAGGCTTGCGATCAGGGTGGCCTGATTGACCGAACCCAGGAAAATATCCTCGGGAGAATTGGGAACCAACTGCGGCGAGGGTGTGTTTTGAACCAGCCAGCCCACAGTGACATGATTGACCTTAATCGGAATGGTGTGATTTAGTTCGTTCTCCGGCATTTTCTGACCAATCAGATCGGGCCGCGTGCTGGCCAGGATCACATGGTTCGGGTCCACCAGGGTGAAGCGCAGCGGCGAGCGTCGAAAATCCGGGCGCTGCGGGTTATCCTGGATGAAGCGGTAGTTCCTGGCGACACCTACCCAACCGGAATGATCCTCGTAATATTGAGTCAGGTTGTCGACCATGCTTTGCTCTTCGCGGCTCAAAATAAACTGGTCGAAGGCAGTCCGCGTGCGCAGCTGTAAAATGACTGCGACCAGCACCGCCCCGGTCAGGCCAATTAATAAGAAGGCAAGGGTAAGTTTAAGGGCCAGAGAGCGCATTAAAACTTCTTTCTGTGGAGCTTATTCCACAAAACGATAACCCGCACCGTAAACGGTTTCAATATAGCGTGGATTGGAAGGATCAGGTTCGATCTTGGTGCGCAGGTTGCGGATATGAACATCGATGCTGCGTTCATATGCCTCATAGGCGGTGCCCTGCAGGTGATCGAGCAGTTCCATGCGTGAAAACACCCTGCCAGGAGAGGTCATTAAAATTGCCAGCAGGTCAAATTCTGAAGGGGTCAGCGTTACCGGAGAAGTGCCAACGATTACAGAGCGCTTCTCCGGGTCGAGAACAATATCGGCGGCGCGGATGATTTCTGTCCCGGTGGATTGTTTGTCAATACGCCGCAGCACAGCTCGGACGCGGGCCGTCAGTTCACGCGGACTGAATGGTTTGGTCACATAATCATCAGCGCCTAATTCCAGGCCGAGTACTTTATCGTATTCCTCGATCCGAGCGGTGAGGATGATCACCGGGGTATCGGCTTCTCGACTGTAGGCCTTAAGAAATTCATACCCGCCCATCTCCGGCATCATCAAGTCCAGGATGATCAGGTTGGGTTTGTCATGGCGGGCAACATACAGCGCCTCCTGCCCATCGCCGGCAGTAGATATTTCGAACCCTTCCTGGGTCAGATAGCTTTTGACCATGGTGCGCAGCTGGGGGTTATCATCGACGATTAAAATTTTCTTTACCATACATGCTCTTCGCTTTTTTTAATCATAGGTAAGATTTTATGGAGTAGACGATATGTTTATCTTACCTTAAAAGCTCTCGATTGATAAATTGTATCCCGGGCGGACAAACCGCCCGGGATATTCCTATATACGATCCAATTTAGAAGGTTGGACCGGTTGGAGGGGTTGTTGTGCCGGGATTAGCCGGTCTGAACCCACGACCGTGACCGCCGCGACCGTGAAAGCCGCCGAAATCACCAAATCTGCCAAATCCGCCAAATCCGCGCTGCCCCATGTTGGCTGCATTTTTCAAGATCTGGTCCGCCTGGGCCTGAGTGATGACACCGCTCTGTACGGCCTGGTTGACTGCAGCTTCAAAAGCAGACTGCATGGAGGATTGGAACTGCGCACTGTTGCCCAGGGCACGGCGGCCTTTCATTAAATCTGCCTGCTCCTGGGTCAGGTTCCCGGCTGTGACAGCGGCATCGATGCGGGCATCGAAGGCTTTTTGCTGAGCCGCGGTAAGCTGGTCTGTGCTGATGTTAAGCGCCTTCGCCAGCAAGGCGTTGAAATCGATGTTGGCATCGTTCAGCCAGCGGCCATCGATGCGCCCATTGGCGTGAGCTGCCAGTTGATCGGCCTGTTCCTGGGTGAGCTTTCCGTCGGCGACAGCTTGCTTGAGAGCTTCGCTTGTCGCGCTCTGGTAGGCAGTACTGAGTTGATCAGTCGTGATGCCCAACGCGTCAGCCAGATACTGGTCTGTTGCTTCGCCAACTTTACCGCCCATAAAACCAGGTCCCTTTTCAGACCACTGCGGCTTTGCAGGGGTGGCGGGCGCCGTCGGCGTAGGCTCAGGCGCCTGCGCACTCACTTTTTGGTAGGTTACGACACCAAATACAGCTGCGGCTGAGAGGAGGCTGATCGCCAGAAACGGTAGTATCTTTTTCAAACTCATAAATGTCTCCTTTGTGGGGATTTATATTTAATCCAATTGGACTATAGCAATAGGATAACAAGAACTTATTCAGAAATTATTTAGATCGGGTTGGGAAATGTTTTAGGTTTAATCTTTACAATTTTTTTGACATGTTCTTGAAATACCCTGAACAATGGCGCATTATCCTGTACAAATGGTCCGACCGGTAAATCCCCTCGAACTGTTAGCTCGCGTCCACAGCATATTAAGGCGCACGCCAGTGGGAGCCAGGCGGGATGTTCGCATTCATAATTTTCAAGAATCTCGACCGTCAGGCGGGTCGAAAAGAAGGTTCCAGCGGATCTACCGGAATATGCAGCGCTGGATATCCAAATATCGCGGCCTTTCCTGAACAGAGGTTTGTTCGAGGATTTCGCTCTATAATGATAATATGCATGCTTGAGCAGCATGTCTGCCGGGTATATACCCGGCAGCATTTCCTATTTTAAATTTGTATTGGAGATCATTATGACAGATCAGCCTTACTGGCCCATCCCGCAGCAGCCCTATGACCAGCGCCGGATGCTATATCTGGAATATTGTGCCGCCCAGAGTGTTGCAGGGCGGACAGGCTTTTTCAGCCAGATTGCCCGGCTGGAATTGGGGCGCGATCCGGTGGATGAAGATTCCATCCTGGAGGGAATTGCATTTGTCGATTCGCGCCAGGACTGCTGCGATTTTGCCGTGGGTGGGCTGCTGCGCATCTTTTACAAATATCATGACAGCCCGCTGATCTCGCGCGGGCTCATCGCCAGGATTGAAGAATGCTTGCTGCAATTTAAGTACTGGTGGGACGAACCAGCCGGCGATAACCACCGCTGCTACTGGACGGAGAACCACCAGATCATCTTTCACACCGATGAACTGCTCGCCGGGCAGTTGTTTAAGGAGCGCAGCTTCCAAAACGATGGCAAAGATGGCGCATACCACATGGAACATGCCCTGCATCTGATCCGGCGCTGGTTTGATTTTCGGGTACGCTTTGGTTTCAGCGAATGGCTTTCCAACTGCTATTTCGAGGAGGATCTGTTGGCCCTGGTCAATTTGTTCGATTTTGCCGAACAGGAGGATGTTCGCCGTCTGGCCGGGCTGACCATTGATTTAATCCTGTTCGAGATGGCCCTGCATACCTACCGGGGGGTGATGGGCTGCACCCACGGGCGCACCTATACCCGCCTGATCAAGGGCGGCCGCGGCGAGGATTCGTCTTCGACCGCGAAGCTGATGCTTGGCATGGGCTTGTATAACAAAGCGGCTGCCCTGGGGACGGTACCCCTGGCGACCAGCGCTTACCGCTGCCCGGCGATTATCGAGGCGATTGCCCAGGACCTGTCGGCGCCGCAACTGTTCAAGGAACGCCACAGCTTTAATATGGAAGATGCCGAAGCCCACGGGCTGTCGTTCGACAGCATCGAAGATGGGTATTTGTATTGGAGTGTCCAGGATTATACCCACGAAAAGGTGGCCGCTCTCAGCCAGCGCATCGAAGACCTGTACAACATGAAGGTTGAAACTTACGAGCCGCGCTACCAGCAGATGCGCAAAGCACAGATCGCAAAATTTGGCCGGGTGGTGGACCCCAACCTGGATGTGCACGCCCTGACCGAGGTCCACGTGCAGACCTACCGCACGCCGCAGTATATGCTGAGCTGCGCCCAGGATTACCGCGCCGGAAAACCCGGCTACCAGCAGCATATCTGGCAGGCTACCCTGGGCATCGATGCCGTGGTCTTTACCAATCATCCCGGTTCGCTTAACGAAACATCGCGGCCCAATTTCTGGGCTGGCAACGGTATCCTGCCGCGGGCCGCCCAGCATGAAAATGTGCTGGTGTGTCTGCACAGCATCCTGGCGGACGACGCCTACCCCTTTTCGCACGCCTATTTCCCGCGCGAAGCGTTCGATGAAGTGGTGGAACGAAACCACTGGATCTGTGCCCGCAGTGGCGAGGGATATCTGGGACTGTACGTGCAGCACCCCTACCGCTGGCTGGAAAATGAAGCGGGCCGGGTGGAGGAAGTGCGGGTCGACGCATTGGATGCGATCTGGGTGTGCGAAATGGGGGACCAGGCGCAGTGGGGCAGCTTCGAGCGTTTCACCGCGGCCGTTTGTGGGGCGAAGATCGCATGCAGCGGATTGCAGGTCGAATATCATTCACCCACCCAGGGTCAGGTCGTGTTCTCCTGGGAGGGCGATCTGGAAGTTGCCGGGCAGGTAATTTTGCTGCACGAAACCCCGCGCTTCGACAATCCTTACTGCCAGGCGCCATTTCCCACGCGCAAGCTGGTTATCCGGCGCGGTACGGAAGAATTGGACCTGGATTTTACTTTGTAGTAATTGTGACGATAAGTAGAAGGCAAAACGCCAGGCAGGTTGAATACACTCAACTGCCTGGCGCAGGGTAAACGGATAAAAGTTCAGGCGAGCTGTGCCTGCCCTTCTGCGACCTGTTGAAAGGCCTGGCGCGCAGCCGCAACCGTGGCTTCGATTTCTACCTCGCCGTGGGCAGTGGATAAGAAACCGGCTTCAAACTGGGAAGGCGCCAGATATACCCCTTGTTCGAGCATTGCCTGGAAATACAAAGCATACTGGCGCGGGTTGGCCTGGCTGGCGCTGGTCCAATCGCGCACCGCCTGCCCGCTAAAAAATGTGGTAAACATGGTGCCGACCCGCTGTACAACGACGTTCACCCCGCTGTCCCGGGCGGCTGCCTGGATGCCGCGGCCTAATTGGGCCGCCAGACACTCCATATTCTCCCAGACTCCGGGGACCTGCAACTGCTGCAGAGCGGCGGCGCCAGCTGCCATGGTCAGCGGGTTGCCAGACAGGGTGCCAGCCTGGTAAACGGGTCCGGATGGGGCGATTAGCTGCATGATCTCACGCCGCCCACCGTAAGCACCCACCGGCAACCCCCCGCCGATTACCTTGCCCAAGGTGGTCAGGTCGGGCTGGATGTTAAAAAGAGCCTGGGCTCCACCGGGATGGACGCGAAAACCGGTCATGACTTCGTCGAAGATTAAGAGCGCGCCGTGTTGAATGGTCAGGCGGCGCAGTTCTTCCAGGAAACCCGGAGACGGGGGTACCACCCCCATATTGCCCGCCACCGGTTCGACGATGACTGCCGCGATGTCGGGCCCAGACAGGTCGAACAGGTGCTGCACGGCATCCAGATCGTTGAATGGGGCGACCAGCGAGTTAGAGGTGCTCGCGGCGGGTACACCGGGCGAATCGGGCAGCCCGAGGGTGGCGACCCCCGAGCCGGCCTTGACCAGCAGCAGGTCGGCGTGCCCGTGGTAGCAGCCTTCGAACTTGATGATTTTGGTGCGTCCGGTGAAAGCGCGCGCCAGGCGCAGGGCAGACATGGTGGCTTCGGTGCCAGAGTTGACAAAACGCAGCATCTCCAGGCCAGGCATAAAGGTTTGGATCTGGCGCGCCAGTTCGATTTCTAATTCACAAGGGGCGCCAAAGGTCGTGCCGCGTGCGGCAGTGCCTGCGATTGCCGCAAGCACCGCGGGGTGGGTATGCCCCAGGATCAGCGGCCCCCAGGAAAGCACGTAATCGATCAGGCGGTTGCCGTCTACGTCAAAAATATAAGCGCCCTGGCCGTGATCGATAAACAGGGGCTGCCCGCCGACCGCGCGAAAGGCGCGCACCGGTGAGTTGACCCCGCCTGGGAAAAGCTGCTGGGCCTGGGTAAATAGCTTCTGAGATCGGGTAGTGTTCATGCGATGCGCTCCTGTGCGGCTTCTTCCGGCTGATAACTCATTTCGTGCACCCAGTCGACCACACGCTGCACGTTATCCACCGGGGTTTCGGGCAAAATGCCGTGTCCCAGGTTGAAAATGTGGCCGGGTCGGCCGTTTGCCCTGTGCAGCACATCCGCAACTTTACCTTCCAATACCGGCAGTGGGGCGAATAAGAGGGTTGGGTCAAGATTACCCTGGACGGCAGCCTGGGAACCCAACTGGTTCCAGGCCCAATCCAGGGGAGTGGCCCAATCGACGCCGATCACATCGCCGCCTGCTTCGCGCATGTGCGGCAGCAGCAGGGCTGTGCCTGTACCAAAGTGGATGGTAGGCACGCCGCTGGGCCGCAGGGCCTCAAAAATGGCGTGCGAATGAGGCATCACAAACTGGCGGTAGTCATCCGGGGTGAGTGCGCCCACCCAACTGTCAAACAACTGCACCGCCTGGGCCCCGGCCTCTACCTGGGCCAGCAGGTAGTCGGCGATCACCTGCGCCAGTTTTCCGAGCAGTTGGTGCCAGGTGCGCGGGTCGCTGTACATCAAAGATTTGGTTTTCAAATAGTTTTTGGACGGTCCGCCTTCGATCAGATAGCTCGCCAGGGTAAACGGCGCGCCGGCAAAACCAATCAGCGGGGTCTTTCCATCCAATTCGCGCCGCACCAGGCGCACGGCTGCTAGCACATGGGCCAGCGATTCGCGCGGTTCCACCGGGCGCAGGGCTTCCACATCCGCCGCGGTGCGCACCGGGTTGTGGATAACCGGCCCCTCTCCGGCAGCGAATTCGAGCCGGATGTTCATCGGGATGAGCGGGAGCAGGATGTCCGCAAACAGGATGGCGGCATCCACGCCCAGGCGCTGGATGGGCTGCAGGGTTACTTGCGCGGCTAATTCGGGTTGGGCGCAGATCTCGAGCAGCGAATGATTGGCCCGGATGGCGCGGTACTCGCTCATATAGCGGCCGGCCTGGCGCATGAACCATACCGGGGTACGGTCGACAGGCAGTCCCCGGCAGGCGCGCAGAAAACGGAAATTGGGTTCAGATGGCATGTTGGCTCCTTCAACCCAGGGTGGGTTTTGTATGCAAAGGTTGGTAGATGCAAGCCGGATCGCTTGCCAGATAATCACCACTGACGCCGTAAGCCCGCCCACGGTGGCCCGCGCAAACATCCAGGTATTCACACACACCGCACTTGCCTTTGATCTTGCCTGGATCGCGCAGATCGGTAAATAGCGGTGCATGGCGGTAAACTTCGACCACATCGTCCCTGCGGACATTGCCAGCGGTGATCGGCAGGAAGCCAGAGGGCTGGATATCCCCGGTGTGGGAGATAAACATGAAGCCATTGCCGTCGTTTACCCCGCGGGTTGGGCGGTTCAGCCCATCGGCGTATTGAAAGCCTGCCCCTTGAAAGGTGACGGATGCGCCATTCATCTCCGCTTTGCGGCGCTGGATCGCCACCCGGCGGTACATCGGTGCGGCGGTGACTTTGATGTCGAACGGGGCATCCTTTGACAGGTCGTACAGCCAGTTGAATACGCGTTCATGTTCTTGCGCCGAAATCATCCGGTTGACCTGGGCCCGGCCGGTAGGCACCAGGAAAAACACCGACCACTGCACGGCATTGACTTCCTTAATGAACGGCACCATTTGCTCCAACAGGTGGACATTGTAGGTTGAAACGGTGGTGTTAACCTGGGCGCTGAGTCCGACCGACTGCGCATTGCGCAAAATGGCCATCGTCCGTTCCCAGGAACCGGGAACCTGGCGAAAGGCATCGTGTACTTCGGCGGAGGGTGCGTCCAGGCTCAAGGCGATGCGCCGGATGCCGGCTTCGCTGGCGCGTTTCAATTTATCTGATGTGGGCAGGGCTGTGGCCGTGGGGGTTAAAGAACAGCGCAAACCTCTTTGGGTGGCATAGGCGATCAGGTCGAACAGGTCGCGGCGCATCATCGGGTCGCCACCCGTAAAAACCAGGATGGCGCTGCCAAAATCTTTCATCCGGTCAATCAGCTTGAGCGATTCCTGGGTATTCAACTCTTTGGGATCGGCCTGGTGCTGGGCGTTAGCGCGGCAGTGGACGCAGGCAAAGGCGCAGGCCCGGGTTACTTCCCAGGCGATGGTAAAAGGCGCCTGGGAAAAATCAGCCGATTGCATGTGGTGATCGTGCAGGCCGCGTTCGGCGGCGGCATTTTTAGTTAAATGATGCATCATCGTTCCTCCTAAGTGTTCAACCAGCGAGCGGCATCTTTGGCATGATAGGTAATAATCAGGTCGGCTCCGGCCCGGCGGATGCTGGTCAGAATTTCCATGGCGACCCGCTGCTCATCCAGCCAGCCGTTAGCGCTGGCTGCTTTGACCATGGCATATTCACCGCTGACGTTGTATGCCACCAGGGGCAGCTCGGGGAAATGCTGGTGGATGGTGTGGATCACATCCAGGTATGCCAGGGCGGGTTTGACCATGAGCATATCCGCGCCTTCGGCGATATCCAACGCAGTTTCGCGCAGTCCTTCGCGCACATTGGCCGGATCCATCTGGTGGCTGCTGCGGTCGCCGGAGCGGGGCGCGCCCTGCGCCGCTTCGCGGAACGGGCCGTAGAATCCCGACGCATACTTGGTGGAATAAGAGAGGATCGGGATGTGGTCAAACCCGGAACTATCCAACCCGGCCCGGATCGCGCTTACCATGCCATCCAGCATGCCGGAAGGGGCCACAATATCGGCCCCGGCTTCGGCATGTGAAACGGCAACTTTTGCCAGAACTTCCAGGGTCGGGTCGTTGAGTACGTACCCTTCTGGCAGGTGCGGCTCGGGCCGCTGGCTGCCGCCCAGGTTGAGCAGCCCGCAGTGTCCGTGGTCGGTGTATTCGCACAAACAAACGTCTGTAATCACCACTGTTTCCGGGTGTGCGTCTTTGATCGCACGGACGGCCTGCTGGACGATCCCATCCGGGGCAAAGTTTTCCAGCCCGATGGGGTCCTTCTCTGCCGGCAGGCCAAACAGCAGCACGGCCGGGATGCCCAGACCGGCCAGGGTTTGAATTTCAGCCTGAAGCTGGTCCGGAGAATATTGAAAGACGCCCGGCATGGAAGATATCTCGCGGCGAACGTTGCGCCCGTGGGTGACAAATAATGGGTAAATCAAATCTCCCGGGTCCAGGCGGGTCTCGCGCACCATGGCGCGCAGTTGGGGGGAGAGGCGCAGCCGGCGCGGGCGGACTTTCGGGTAAACAGCGGTTGGCGGGTTGAGGGTGTCAATCGGTTGAGCGAGTATTTCTTGTGCTTTCATCTGGCGTACCTCATGGGTGAGACTGATAATGATGGACCAGGGCGCGGACCAGCCCATCGGTCGTGTATTCACCGGCGACGACATCCACCGTCAGGCCGTGGTCGCGGGCAGTTTGTGCGGTAATCGGTCCGATGCAAGCCAATACGGCGCCTTCTAAGATTTCGAAGGCATGCGGGCCGAGGATTTTAAGGAAATACTGCAGTGTGGAAGAACTGGTAAATGTGGCAATGTCAATGCCCTGTTCGAGGAGCTGGATATCTCGCGGTTTGGGTTGGAAAGGCAGCGTGCGGTAAGCGGCGATGTCGTGGGGAATTGCGCCCTGTCTGGCAAGCTCTTCAGCCAGCGTTTTACGGGCAATATCGGCGCTCGGCAGCAAGATATGCTGCCCGGAGACGTCCCCAATCCCGGCGGCAACGGCTTCGGCCACATATTCATCCGGTATGAAATCTGCCGTCAGGCCGTTTTCCTGCAGGGCGCGGGCGGTTGCCGGGCCAATCGCGGCAATTCTGGTGTGAGAAAAATCGCCTGCCGATTTTTCCAGCGCTTCGAGGCGCTGAAAGAAGGCCGCTACCCCATTGGCGCTGGTGAAGACCACCCATTGGTACCTGCCCAGATGAAGGATTGCCTGGTCCAGGGGAGTATGATCCTCTGGAGGGGCGATGACAATCGTCGGAAAGATTACTGGTACAGCGCCCAGGCCAGTCAATTGATCGATGAAGCCTGCGCTCTGGGCGCGCGGTCGCGTTACCAGGATGCGTTTGCCGGAGAGCGGGGTCATGCCAGCAAATTTCCTGCGCCCAAATCCAGGGCACGCCGTGCCAGCTTTTCCCCCAGATCCAGGGGATCTTCACCCTCTCCACTTACGCGCACGATTTGCTTGCCGTCCAGGGAGGCGACCAGCCCGGTCATGGATATTTTGGCGGCGCCGACCTGCGCATAAGCCGCAATCGGGGCAGAGCAGCCGCCGCCCAGACCTGCCAGAAAAGCACGCTCGGCGCTGACGGCGTGCGCGGTGGGCAGGTCATGCAGGGGGGCAAGCAGTTCACGCAGGCCGGCATCATTGGCCCGGCATTGGACGGCCAGGGCGCCCTGGCCCGGCGCCGGCAGCATGATCTCGACAGCAAGATGCTCGGTCACGTGCTGCCCCAATCCCAGCCGTTCTACCCCGGCAGCTGCCAGGATGATGGCATCGTATTCGCCTTGTTGTAGTTTGCGGATGCGCGTGTCCACGTTGCCGCGCAGTGATTGAATCGTCAGATCGGGTCTGACCGCCAGGATCTGGGCGGCGCGGCGCAGGCTTGAGGTGCCTACCCTGGCACCCGCCGGCAAATCGGTTATGCCCAGGCCATTGGCGGAGATCAGCACGTCGCGCGCATCCGCGCGCTGGCTGATGGCTGCGATACATAAGTCGGGAGCGTCCTCGACAGGCAGGTCCTTTAACGAATGGACGGCCAGGTCGATTTCGGCGCAGCGCAGGGCCGTTTCCAACTCGGATGTAAACAGACCTTTGCCGCCGATTTCGGGCAGGGGCTGGTTTAAAGTGCGATCTCCCTGGGTGAGCATGGTGACCATGCGGGTGGCCAGGCCAGGCCAGGCAGACTGAAGCTGGCCCAGGATGCTCTCCGACTGCCAGCGGGCCAGCTGCGAAGGCCGGCTGCCAAGGGTGATCGTTCGCGAGGTGAATGAACTCATGAAAACCTTTCCGGCGAACTGAATTCTGCTTCGGATGGGTGCAGGTCGAACAGCCGAGAAATTACCCCGGCGTATTGGCTGAGGTTTTCCTGGTCCGCTTCCAGGCGCAGGCGCATGGTGGGCGCGTGCAGTATTTTGCGCGCCAACGAGCGTGAAAGAAATTCAATATGCTCTCTGACTGCCGGATCGAGATCGTGCAGTTGGCGCATCGTTTTTTCTACCTCGCGCTGGCGCAAGTCTTCCACTTTTTTGTGCAGTTCGCCAATTAACGGCAGAACCTGCAGCAATTTGGCATATTCAGCCACCTCTTGCTTGAGCATGGCTTCCGCCCGGGCGATTTCGAGGGGACTGCTCGCGGGCGACCTTCTGGCAAATGATTGCAGGTCATCCATATCATAAACGCGCACGTTGGGGAATTCTTTAACATCCCCGGCCACATTTCTGGGTACGGCCAGGTCGACCAGGGTCAGCATCCGCTGCGGGCGGTGCTGCATGACCTGGGTCACCCGATCTTTGCGAAGAATTGGCTGCGGGGCGGCGGTGGAGGTAAACACAACATCGGCATCTACCAGGGCGTCAAATAACTGCTCGTACGGCAGTATGGTCCCACCCATCTGCCCGGCCAAATCTGCGGCATGCGCTTGGGTACGGTTGGTGAGAAATACCCGGGATAAGCCGCGAGAGTTCAAGGCTTCGAGCGCATAACCGCCCATTTTTCCAGCCCCTACCACCAGGATATTGCGCCCATCCAGCGTTCCCAACTGCTCCTCAGCCAGATTCACCGCCAGCATACTGAGGCTGACCGGGTGGCTGGCCGATATTCGTCGCGGTATGGACCTGCTTTCCGGCATGGATCGCAGCCCGGAACAGGGAGGAGAGAATATGGCTGGCAGTTCCCAGATGCAAGGCGAACTCAAAGGCATGTGAAACCTGTCCCAGGATCTGGGTTTCACCAATCGCAACCGAATCCAACCCGGCAGCGACCCTAAAAAGGTGCTCGACGGTTTGAATCCCGGCATAATGATTGAGGTAAGGCTTCATCCGGTCAAAGGGAAGATTGAAAACCGAACGCAGATATTCGTAAAGTAGATCAAACGCCGCATCCGATTGGCTCTCCTGGCCGCCTGGTGGAACTGCTGCCGCGTAAATCTCGAGCCGGTTGCAGGTAGAAAGGATCACCATTTCTTTGAGAGCTTCATAATCGCCAACCCGCAGCGGATGCGTGCGCGCGGCGTTTTGAATCCATTCGGTGGAAAGACTGAGACATTCACGCAGTTCCACCGGAGTGTTGTGGTGTGAAATACTCAAGCAGATTGATTGCATCACATTTGTCCTATTGGCGCAGCGTAAAGTTGATCAGGCTGACGCTCTGCAAGGAAAGCCAGAACTTTCACGGCAGTTTGCTGCCCCTGATGAACGCAGTCGGGGATGCCGATGCCCTCATAGGCACTGCCGCTCAGGTATAAACCGGGGAAATCGGCACACAGGTTGTGCATCTGGCGCACTCGTTCCAGGTGACCGACATCATACTGGGCGTTCCCGGCCGGCCAGCGGAAGACACGTGCCAGAACGGGTGCGCCCTGCACCCCAAGCAGCTGGCTTAATTCAGCCCGCGCGTCAGCGATGATTTCGCCGTCACTTTTGTCGAGGGCCTCTTCGCGCCCCGGTCCGCCGATGAAACAGCGCACCAGCACTTTATCCTCCGGCGCGCGGTGGCCAAACTTGGTCGATGTCATCGTACAGGCCGAGATGCGGCGGTTTTCACGCCGGGGCGCGATAAACCCGACCCCCTGGATGGCGTGGTCCATTCGGAGCGCCGGTACGCCAGCGAAACAGTAGCAGTGGAAACATAGCGGATGCCAGCCAGCCCGCGGCTCAGTTCAGGGGCGAAGGGAGCAGTCAGCCGGGCAGATACGGATGCCGGGGCGGCCAGAATCAGCGCGTCGGCAAAGGTTTGCCGCCCATTCAGATCGGTGATCCAGAATCCGCCGGCTGGCTCTGGCTGGATATTGGTCACCGCGCAGTTGGTGTGGATTTCACCATCCTGCAGCGCGCTTGCCAGGGCGTCAACCAGCCGGCTCAGCCCACCCCGCAGGGTGACGAATACCGAATTCTTCCAGGATCCATCTGGTCGGCTGCTGTTTGCCCTGCCGTTCTGCCTGGCAGCCCGCTTTTGAGCCAGCATGCCGCGGATCAGGCTGCCGTGCTGCATCTCGACCTTGCGGAAGCGGGGAAAGGTGCCCAACAGGCTCTGCCGTTCCGGGTCGGAGACGTGGATGCCGGACATCATCGGTTCGGCGATTTTTTCCAATGCTTCCCGGCCCAGACGGCGGCGGATGAATGCGCCGACGCTCTCATCCTCATCATCCGCCCGGCGAGGAATGAATAAATCCAGGCCCATGCGCAGTTTGCCCGGCCATGAAATCAGTGGGGAAGTGACAAATGGCATGAAACGAGTTGGGATGATCAGCATCAGGCCGTCGGGCATGGGCGTCAGCCGCCCACGGTTGACCACGTACAGCTTGCGTTGACCCGGATTGGTACCGATTAACTCGTTTTCCAGGCCTAATTCCTGGGCGAGCTGGGCCGCCCAGGGTTTTTGGAGCAGGAAGCTGTCCGGGCCGCCTTCCACCACAAACTCGCCGCTGGTTTCGGTAAGGATCTTTCCGCCAAGGCGCGCATCACTTTCAAAAATGACGAAATTGACCTGCTGCCCGGTTTCACGAGCGGTTTTTTGCAGGGTGTATGCGGCAGCCAGGCCGGTAATGCCGCCGCCAACGATGGCAACGCGTCTGGGTTGGACCGGTTCAGGATTGTTCATTGCGAATAGCTGCCTTTTCAAGGATGAACTGGGCCAACCCTTGAATGAAATCCGGGGAGGCATTTAAAGATTGGCTGCGCACCAGGTGAAGACCGTGCTTCCGGGCGATAGCCTGGGCTTCGATATCCAGATCGAACAGTATTTCCACATGGTCGGCGGTAAACCCTACCGGCGTCACCAGAACGTGCTGGATCCCTTTCGCGGCGAGGGCCGGGATCGTCTCTTCGATTGCCGGGCCCAACCATTGACCTGGGGCCGCACCTGCGCTCTGGTAAGCAAAGCTCCACTGGTCTGGGCGTAAACCAAGCTGCTCGACCAGCAGGTGGGTCGTTTTTTCGAGTTGGTCCGCATATGGGTCTCCCTGGTCGCGCAAAGAGGCCGGCAGGCTGTGCGCGGTGAAAAGATAATGGACGGTGGGTTGGTCCTGCGGGGTAAATTGCTGGAGCGCACTGCGTACTTTCTGGGCGAGGGCTGCGATCAGGAAGGGTTGGTCATACCAGCTTTCAATAAAATCGAGCGCTGGTGGGTCCGGCAGCAACCCCAGGCCCGCTTCCAATTTCTGGCGGTAGGCGCCGCTGCTCATTTTTGAGGCGTGTGGCGCCATGCAGAAGGCGATACCGCTGTGGATGCCGTCGGTCGCAATTTTAGCGACAACTTCGTGAATATAGGGCTTCCAATGGCGCATGCCTACGTAGACGCGGAAGCCGCCAGCGCCGTCGGGAGATGGCGCCTGCTTGTTGAGCTCAACCTCTAATGCCGACGCCTGGGCGCGGGTTAATTCCAGCAAGGGTGAGCGCCCGCCAATTTTGGCGTACCGTTCCCGGATTTCAGTCACCAGTTCCGGGGAAGTCGGCCGTCCCCCACGAATATCGAGCAGGTAGGGTTCGATATCTGCCAGCGAATCGGGGCCGCCGTATGCCATCATTAAAATTGCGCTTGTCATAGTTCCTTTCCTTCCATGCAGAATAAGTTCGCCATGGCTTGGGGTGAGCGCCAAACTGCGGAATATACCGGCGTGTCGCGTTCGGTATAGATGCGCACATCACTGGCGCGCAGTTCGTTTACCAGTTCCGAGAAGCGGTAAAGGGCAGCCATCTCATAAATCACGATAAATTCCTGGTCCTGTACGCCAAACGAGTATAAAAGCAGCTGCTTAATTTCCGGATATTGATGCCCGACGCGGATATGTTCGTTCATCATGCCCTGGCGTGTATCTTTACCCAACAAATACCATTGGATCGTCTTTACAAAAGGGTACAGCACCAGGTAAGGCTGACGCTGTGCGGCAAAGGGATCCATTTCTTGCGGGGATGGGGCGCGCGCGTAAACTGAGGGGCGGGTGTAGCCCCACAGGCTGGTGACAGGCGCCAACTGCCTGCGGCGGGAATGCAGTCCGCGGGCCAGGCGTTCAAAGAAATCAGATTCGTCAGGCTCATTTTCCAAATGAGCGGCGTTCCAGATCATAAAATCCATTTCGGCTTTTAACGGGGAGATCTGGTAGAAATTTGTGCTGCCACCATCCGCTGCCAATTCCTGGGAAAGCTCCTCAAAAAAAGATGACCGTTGTCTGGCGGGCGTGGCCCAAAACGCATCGTTGAATTTTAAGAACATGAAATGATTGATTGTTTTTTCTGGCATTTGCTGTTGCTCCTTTTTCTTTGCAGGCGTGTTTCGACTACCGCGCATTGCCTCGCCCATTACAAGCATCCTTGCTGTGCGAAATGTGCGGCTCCGATTCAGGTCAAAAGCCTGATTTCTTAGATTGTGGTTAAACCCGGCATCCCTCTGGCATCCCCCTGGGAATGCTGCCCCTGATTATGGCGAAAGTTTTGTTTTTGCGTAAGTATCTATCGTGGCTACCAATAATGTGTCAAAAAAATCGGTCGTGCGCAGGAAGATGCGGTTTCCGTCCTGATCGTACGGGCCGTTTAATCCGGCTGTGGTCTGCACGAACTCGAGGATCGACCTGCGAAAATAGAGGAAGGCCTCCGCGGTCTGGGAGATTGAGAGCCCGGCATTAAAACAAATCCGCCCGTAATCTCCCGCAACCCGCTTGCCTTCCTCCAGAAACATTTCTGCAGAATCCGTGCGGCTGATAAACTGCATCATCAGGCCCAACAGGCGCTGACCACTGTAGCGGAACAGCAATCGTTGTTCCTCCGATAGTCCGCTCATCCAGGTTGCCTCATGTCCAGACAGTTCGTGAGAGCGCCGGCGAGCGATATCCAATGTCGCTGATTCAAAATGCTCGGATTGCTGGCGGGGTGTTGACTTGTGCATATCCTTCTTTGCCTCTTCGATTGCAGAAATTGTAAACCGGCGTCTGCCGCTTAATGTACGGAAGTGAGCAATCTTTCCTGAATCGGCCCAGCGGCGTAATGTAGATTGATGAATTCCCAGAATTTGCGCAGCTTCAGCCATCTCGAGCCAATCTTGTTCAGCCATCTCGATGCATCCTTTATTATCTCTATCAAATATATATATAACTATCAAATCTATCTTTTGTGTGGCTGCCCTATTGTAGAACGGAAGCCCGCTTGATGTCAATAAGTTTTTGGAATTCCTAACCGAACTCTTAGATTTCGATCAAACAACTCTTTTTTTCTTGTTTTGCGTTATATTTAATATAGTTGCAAAAAATGTAAAACTCTCGAACATTTTGGACTCTGTTTGAACATTAATGTGCCATTTGACATGATTGTTCGCGCTCAAAATGGCAGCCCCACCGACGCCGGGGAGATATATACGCGCCACTACGCGAGCATTTATCGTTATTTGTATTACCGCACGGGTAATGTCCACGTAGCTGAAGACTTAACATCCGAAGTGTTTTTGAAGATGATCAGGGCGCTGCCATCCTACCGGCCAGGCAATATACCGTTTCAGGCGTGGTTGTACCAGATAGCCCGCAACATGGCAATCGACCATTACCGGCGCAACCGGCATTATGCACTGGTGGAATTAGATGAAAGTCTGAATAGCAGCGATCCGGATATGGACCAAATGATCGACTATCACTTAACCAGAGAAGATCTGGTGGAGGGATTGAAAAAAATCGAGGAAACCCAGCGCGATGTACTCCTGCTGCGTTTTATCGAAGGATTGGCACTCAGCGAGACCGCAGTTGTTTTGCACAAAAGCGTTGACGCCGTAAAAGGGCTGCAGCGTCGCGGATTACAATCTTTGAAGATTTTGCTCGACCACCAGGAGGTGGGGCATGACCAATCAAGATGATTTACTTCAGACATATTTAGCCGACTTAGAACGCGGTGTTCCGATAGATGATGTGTTGAATGCATTGCCTCCTGAAGCAATCGATCTGGCACCCATGATTCGTCTGGCGGGCGCTGCGCGCAGCGTACCGCATCCAGTGCTGCGGCCCGAAATTGCCCAGGCTCAGCGGTCAAAGGTTGTGCGCGAAGCACGTGCTGCATACAAACCTGATCTGCGACCAGCAGTTTGGGGCTGGCTGGCAAAACCTAAAAATTCACTGGCTCTTGCCGGTGCGTTTGCATTGGTGCTGGTTGTGATTGCCGCTGCCGTAGGGATCAATATGCTGCTCAACACTGGCCAGGTAGCCAAAATGGCAGATGTCAGTGGATTGGTTGAAGTGGAGAGTTCCCTGGAAAGTGAGGATTGGCATTTCGTTTCGGCTGGCGAAGCACTGCAAGCGGGCCAGCATATCCGTACATATGCCGATTCGACCGTAACCCTGGCTTACTATGAAGGCAGCCGTACCCTGGTCGGCCCCAATTCTGATCTTATCGTGACGGACCTTGGCAAAAGCAGCGGGGCAGCTTTACAGGTTCTGCTCACACAAACCACTGGACTGACGACCAACGTGGTTGTGCCGCTGCGCGGAAATGACAGCTATTTTAATATCGATACCCCCTCCGGACAGGTAATTGTGCACGGGACCAGTTTTAATGTGGATGTAATTCCTGGCGGCGAGGTGCTGTTCGCGGTTACGCGCGGTAAGGTTCAGGTCAAGAATGACCTTTCAGAAGTCTTTCTGCTGTCCGGACAGGCCACCAGCGCGTTGCCGGGAGCAGATATTGAACAACCGGGCTACCAGTTTATGCTGACAGGGAAAGTAGAGTCGATTCAGGATGACCTGTGGCAGGTGAACGGCATCCAGTTCAGGATAATACCCTCGACAGAGATCCTCGGTTCGTACCAGCCCGGGGACGCCGTGCGCGTCAAGGGCCGCATCCTGGAGACAGGCGAATGGGTGGCGGACCAGGTTGGACCGGCCCAGACTGAAAAGCAAAAGACCAATTTCACCGGGGTGATTGAGGCCATGTCCGAGATCCCGGGTGTCTGGAAGATTGGCGGTCATGATGTGACTGTGACCAAAGAAACAGATCTCCCGGAAGGCGTGAAGGTCGGCAGCCCGGTGGAGGTATCCATTGTGGTGCAAGCCGATGGCAGCTGGTTGGCAACGGAGATTGAACTTTTAGATAGATGAACAACCTCAACCGACCGCCACGCCGACCGATACCGAAACGCCGGGTGGACCGACCCCAACCGCAACTTCTACTGCAACATCGACCGAGACGGCGACTCCCACCGAGACCGAGACGGCGACCTATACCCCTTCGCCCACTGTTACCGGCACGCCGCCTACAGAGACGCCTACCCCAACCATGACGATTACCCCATCGGTCATGCCGAAGAATGAAAACAGCCGCTGCGATAACCGCACGCAAACGCAGCCTGATGGGTTGCGCCTTTCCCAACGCTACCAGGTTTCGTATGAAAAAATCATGGATTGGTTCTGCAAAGGATTTGGTTTTGGTGAAATCGACCTGGCATATGGACTGAGCAAGGCCAGTGGAATTTCGGTCAGCGAGATTTTCCGCATGCGCAGCGATGGGATGGGATGGGGCGATATCAAGAAGGCGGTCAGTGCCCAGATTACACCCGGCCCAACGACCAAAAACAATGGGAATCCGGCTCCCAAGCCGTCGCATACGCCCAAACCGAAAAAGTAACCCGCTTTAGCAACATATTTCCCAGAAAGGGTTGTACCAAAGGTACTTTGGCGCAGCCCTTTCTTTTTTAATAATCCAGGTTAATCCTATCCCGGGTTCTTTTTGGGTTTCTGGTTGAATTAATTTGAATTGAAAATATAATAAATATTATAGATTAATATAAGTTAAACTGGCACAAATAAATTTGCTATATTCGCTTGGTTCGACCGTGAAAGGAGAATTTTCATGTCGGATGCACCAGAATCCAATAAATATGCGCGTATACCGCGTGTCCTGGTTGTGGGGTTGGTTGGATTGATTACTCTCCTGGGTTTTGTTCTGATATTCCGTTTGACCAGCCAACCGGATATTGGTGGAAGGACCGCCCGACCGGATGCGCTGGCCAATTCGACCGATCCTTGCGTGGAGTGCCACCGCCAGTCCAGCCCGGGGATTGTTGAGCAGTTTGGGCACAGCACGATGGCAGGGGCAAATGTGACCTGTACAAACTGCCATCAGGTGACGGCTGATTATCCGGGCGCCGTGGCTCACGAAGGGACGTATGTTTTGAAAACGCCCACCACGGCGATGTGTCAGAAATGCCATCAAACCGAAGTTGCCCAATACAACCAGAGCAGGCATGGAATTCCGGCCTGGGTGGCGGTAGAAGGCAGCCAGAACCTGTCCGCGGACCTGATGGCAGCCTATCAAAACATTCCCGAAGGCCAGTTCTCCCCGGACAAATCGCGTAATGCGATCGCAGTCATGGAAGGCAAGGCAATCACGGCCTTTGCCTGCGAAAACTGCCATGCCGTAGGCAAACCGGCCCAGGATGGGTCGATCGGCCAGTGCCAAAAGTGCCATCTCAGGCATGAGTTCAGCCTGGAACAGGTGCGGAAACCCGAAACGTGCAACAATTGCCATATCGGTCCGGACCATCCCCAGTGGGAAATTTACCATGAATCTCCCCATGGCATTGCCTATGAAACCGGAAAGGACAACTTCAATTGGGATGCGGACCCGGGAACGCTAACGGTTAATGATTTTCCAGCACCCACCTGCGCTACCTGCCACATCAGCGGTTTCGGCGGTGCGTCAACCACGCATGATGTGGGCGACCGCCTGACCTGGTACCTGTTTGCGCCGGTCAGCGAACGGCGCCCGGCCTGGCAGGATAACCGGGTGAAAATGCAGTCCGTCTGCCTGCAGTGCCATAACAAAGACTTTGTGGACGCTTTTTACACCAATGCCGATGGCGCGGTGGATGCAGTCAATGGGTTCGTCAAACAGGGGCAGGATGTGATGAAACCGCTCTATGATCAGCAGATTTTGACCGACAAACCTTTCGATGAACCGATCAAATACACGGAATTCGAGCTCTGGCATCATTGGGGGCGGACGGCTAAATTTGGTGTCTGGATGCAAGGACCGGATTACACCCAGTGGCACGGGGCATATGAAATGCTCAAAGCCCTGGAGGAATTAAAACAGAGGTCGACCAGCGGCTTCTTCAGGCTGCGGGGAAATGAGCCATGTACCTGCTGGCTGAGATTTTCCCCTGGGTAAAAGGTATTCGGATACCATTTAACCGCGACCAATGGATGCTTTTGATGGCTGCGGTAAATGAAATCATCCTGGGCGCAGACACCTATCTGGCACATTCGATCAGCGGTACCATCCGCAACGGAGAATGGATCCCAATCATCTTCGGACCCATCGCGGGAATACTGCTGTTTGCGGCCGGGTTGATCGCGCTGCGCAAGCGTATTCTGGCAAACTTGATCGCCAGTGGAGTGTTCCTGGCAAGTGTTGCTGTTGGCATTCTGGGTTCCTATTTTCACCTGCACCGCATGATCTTGAGCGGTGCCCCCGCGGGGGAACAGCTTACGGCCCAACTGATCCTTTACGGTCCACCTGCCCTCGGGCCGCTGACTTTTGCCCTGGTGGCGGTGCTGGGAATCAGCGCTGCCTGGCAGGAGGAACCGGCAGACAGCGGCAGGCTGCATCTGTTAGGAAATCTGCGTGTGCAGATGCCGCTTTCCAAGACACGGGCTTACTTCCTTCTGGTTGCGGTCTTTATCCTGGTTACCTTATTGAGCAGTGTAATCGACCATGCCAAAACGAATTTCGAGAATCCCTGGTTGTGGATTCCGACCATTGTGGGTACATTTGCCGTTCTGGTGACGACCGCGATGGGCGCTTATGCGCGCCTGGAGCGGGGGGATTTAATTACCTATCTGGCAGCCATGGCCCTGCTGGTTGGGGTTGGATTGTTGGGCGCGGTTTTACACATCCAACACAACCTGATCAGGCAGGGGACGATCGTGGATGAGCGCTTCATCCATGGGGCTCCATTGCTGGCTCCGCTGTTATATGCGAATATGGCGGTGCTGGGGGTGATTGTCTTGCTCGCGCCCGGTACGAACCGCAGTAAACAAACATAGGAAATACATTGGCAACCGCATCCTTGACCGATTTGGAGGCGGCCCTTTGCAATTAGCCTGGAATGATCGATAGGCGAGAGCATCTGCTTGTGGTGATAGATAACACTTAAGCGCCTGGCGAAGCGATTTGAATTCCTTGACAATATTGCACTTCTTATTTATTATGTAGGTAAGACTAAGTAATTATTATGCTGGCAATAAGGAAGTGAACATGGCCATACCCCCAACCACCATTTTTTGGATTTTGATCGCTTTGCTGGCTTTGCTTTTCGTGTTTTGGCCGAAAGCGGGCCTGCTGGCTCGCTACCGGGCGGGGCAAAAGGCTGCTGCTCGCCAGCAGGTGGAAGATGCGTTGAAATCAATCTTTAACTTGCAGCAAGAAAAGCAGGAATTGACCGAAGCGCGATTGGCGGCTGCGCTGGGTTTTTCACCCGCAAAGACCACCGCTCTGGTGCAGCATATGCGGGATCAAGACCTGATCGAGCAGGTCGGGTCAATTTTCAGCATGACCGAAACCGGGCAGCGCTGGGCAATGCATGTCATTCGCGCCCATCGCTTGTGGGAGCGCTACCTGGCGGATGAAGCTCGCATGCCGCTGCCGAAGATCCACCAATTCGCTCACCAACGCGAACATGGCATGACCCCCCAGGAGGTCAACGATCTGGATGCTGCCTTGGGCCACCCGCTCTTTGATCCGCACGGTGACCCGATCCCGAATGCTGAAGGCCGGCTGCGTGAGCAGGCCAGCGCACACCCCCTGACCGAGATGCAGGTAGGAGCCCTGGGAAAGATCACCCATCTTGAAGATGAACCACCGCTGGCTTATGCTCAACTGCTGGCGATTGGTTTGTCGGTGGGGCAGGTGGTATCTGTGCTGACCCGCACCCCGGATAAAATCGTGTTGAGCGACGGCGAGGGCGAATATACCCTGGCTCCGGCGATTGCGGCCAATGTTTCAATGAGCACCGTCGAAGAGGGTCAGCCTGCGCGCGAGGAAAGTGTTGTGCCGCTATCCCAACTGAAAAGCCAATCTGCCGCTGAAATTGTGGCGTTGGATGAGGCTTGCCAGGGATTTACCCGCCGCCGATTCCTGGATCTGGGCCTGACCCCCGGCACCAAGATCAGCCCGGAGCTGGATAACGCTTTTCGCGAGCCGCGCGCTTACCGGGTGCGCGGGACATTAATCGCGCTGCGCAACAACCAGGCGGATATGATTTGGGTCCGACCGGCTGTGTCGGGCAGCAATTAAGCAGCAGCCCATGAAAATCGCCGTGATTTACGGTCTCATAAAGAGTTCTTAAAAGTTTAGAGGTAAACCAATGACAAAAACAAAAAACAATGATCCTTGTGAAACCTGTCCGGCCAATGCCCAACTGGCTCAGATGGGCCTGAAGCTGGATAATTTTGACCGCGTGGTCGCCCTGGCGGGCAACCCAAACACCGGTAAGTCGACCGTCTTCAATGCATTGACCGGTTTAAAGCAGCATACCGGCAACTGGCCCGGAAAAACGGTAACCCGTGCCGAAGGTGGCTACCAGTTTAACAGCTTGCGCTATAAATTGGTGGACCTGCCCGGAACATATTCGCTGCTGTCCGCTTCACAAGACGAAGAGGTGGCGCGCAATTTTATTCTCTTTGGCCAGCCGGACTGCACGATTGTGGTCACGGATGCCACCGCGCTCGAGCGCAATCTAAACCTGGTGCTGCAGGTGATGGAGATCACCGATAAAGTGGTGGTGGCGGTAAACATGATGGACGAAGCACGGCGCAAAGGGGTCGTGGTGGATGCGCGCAGCCTGGCACGCGACCTGGGGGTGCCTGCCATCCCGATTGTGGCTCGCACCGGAGAAGGAATGCAGAACCTGCTGGCGACCGTCGCTGATGTAATCAGCGGCGAGATCCAAACCAAACCCCTGCGAACTGCCGGCACCCCCGAATTTCAGCGGGCGGTTAAAGAACTGAGCCTGCAGATTGGCAGCGTCTATCCGGGACTGCCCAATACACGCTGGCTGGCGATCCGCCTGCTGGATGGGGATGCGCGCGTGCGAGAAGCGATCCTCAGCGGAGAGCTGGCCGATTTGGTGGCTTCTCAGCAGCGGGCCGATGTCGTGTTCAGCCGCCAGATGGCGGTTGAAGGGCGCCAATAGGAGCGCATGATGAATTCAACCCTGACACCTCAAGATATTCTGAATAAAGCCGAAGACCTGCGCCCGCAGTTGGAAAGCGGTTTTCGGGATGAACTGGTTAAATCTCTGTACAGTGAAGCCGAACGCATCGCCCAACGCGCTGTCAGCGCAACGGGCGTGCGTAAATGGGACCTGGACCAGCGTATTGACCGCCTGGTGACCTCGCCTATTCTGGGCCTGCCGATCATGCTCTTGCTCTTAGGGATGGTCTTTTGGGTCACGATTGTGGGAGCCAACGTGCCCTCGCAGATGATCGGCACTGCGCTGTTCGCGGTTGAAGACTGGGCCGCCGGAATTTTTGCCAGCATCGGTCTGCCGTGGTGGCTGACCGGCTTCCTCTGGCATGGGGTTTACCGGGGGCTGGCATGGGTCATCGCGGTGATGCTGCCGCCGATGGCTATTTTCTTCCCAATTTTTACCATCCTGGAGGACCTGGGATACCTTCCGCGGGTTGCTTTCAACCTGGACTGGTTGTTCAAGCGGGCCGGCGCGCATGGCAAACAGGCCCTGACCATGGCGATGGGTTTCGGCTGCAATGCAGCCGGCGTGATCTCTACCCGGGTGATCAACTCACCCCGCGAGCGGTTAATTGCCATTCTGACCAATAACTTCGTGCCGTGCAACGGGCGCTTCCCAACCTTGATCTTGCTGGCCACGGTATTTGTAGCCGCATCGGTCCCCGCGGTGCTAGCCTCCTTCGCTGCGGCGGCTTCAGTCGTGGGGGTGGTGTTGATTGGAGTCTTTTTTACGCTGGTGGTATCCTGGGCGCTTTCCAAGACGGTCTTGCGCGGTGAAGCCTCGGCCTTTACCCTGGAACTGCCGCCTTACCGCCGTCCGAATGTGATGCGCATTCTTTACACCTCGCTCATCGATCGCACGATCTTTGTGCTGTGGCGCGCCATGCAGACCGCGGCCCCCGCTGGCGCGGTGATCTGGATCCTGGGCAACATCTCGGTGCAAAATATCAGCCTGGCACAGCATATCGCCAACTTCCTCAATCCGCTGGGGCTGCTGATCGGGTTGGATGGGGTCATTCTGTTGGCGTATATCATCGCCATTCCGGCCAATGAAATTGTGGTGCCAACGATGATGATGGTATACATGGGGGTCGGGGTGATGACCGATGCCCCCGGATTCAATGAACTGCGCACACTGCTCATCGATGGTCACGGCTGGACGATGCTGACCGCGATCAACCTGATGCTGTTTTCACTGCTGCATAATCCCTGTGCCACGACGATCGTGACGATCTACAAAGAGACCAAAAGCCTCCGCTGGGCCACGCTCAGCGTGGTGATCACCCTCGGCCTGGCTTTTCTGGTCACCTTCATTACCGCGAGCGTCGCCCGCATCTTTGGATGGGTATAATCTAATGTTTGCGACTGCAGATACGCTCAGCCCGGCAATTCAGGATTACCTGAAGGCGATATATATCCTGACCCGCTCCGAGCCGGCTACCGGCACACTGGATATTGCCAGGGTGCTGCAGATTACCCCGGCCTCGGTCAGCAACATGCTCCAGAAAATGGATGAAAGCCAGCCGCGCCTGATTAAATATCAGAAGCGGCACGGTGTCTCTCTCACTATGGTAGGAGAGCAGGCCGCCTTGCGCGTGCTGCGCCGCCATCGTTTGATTGAAGAATATCTGGTCGAGAAACTGGGCTACACCTGGGATCAGGTCCACGATGAGGCTGAACGGTTGGAGCATGCCATTTCGCCCTTCCTGGAACAGCGCATCGCCCTGGCGTTGGGAGACCCGGCTTTCGATCCGCATGGCGACCCCATCCCGGATCAGAATCTGCACCTGCCTGAGCGCCGCGGGTTGGTGGCACTCAAGCAGGTGCCCGTGTCCAGAAAAGCCGTGATTAGAAGGGTGAACGACCAGCGTGCGGATGTGCTGGCCTATCTGGGGCAAACCGGCATTTGCCCGGGGGCAGTAATTGAGATTCTGCGCAGCAATCCAATGGAAGGAGCCGTGCAGCTTATGGTGGCAGGCCACGACCAGATCCTGGGCGAGACAATCAGCGCTGCGGTGATGGTCGAACTGCTCCCTGAATAATTGGCCCGGTTAAATGTTGCCTGCAGAATAAATCCGTGCGAAAATAATAAATGTGCGGAGGGGATGGTAAACAACATGGGTGAGGTGCGGCGTGAATAAACAATTTTTTTCGTTAGGAAAAATATTTGGGATACCCCTGGCGGTAGATTATTCCTGGTTTCTGATCTTTGTCTTGTTGACCTGGACCCTGGCAACCGGGTATTTCCCATCTGAATTCAAGAATTGGCCGACCATGCAGTACTGGATCGTGGGCGGCGTGACGGCAATTCTATTTTTTGGCAGCGTGCTGCTGCACGAAATAGGCCATTCGCTGGTGGCCCTGCGTTATAAAATCCCCGTGCACCGAATTGTCCTGTATATTTTTGGGGGCGCATCGGAAATCGGGGAAGAATCACCCGGCGCCTGGACCGAATTTTGGATTACCCTGGTCGGCCCGGCAGTTAACCTGGCGTTATGGGCGATTCTCAGCCTGGCAGCCCAGGCGCTGACAGGTTCATCTCCCTTCAAAGCGGTCGTCGAATACCTGGCCTATATTAATTTGCTCCTGGGGCTTTTCAATTTGATCCCCGGTTATCCCCTGGATGGTGGGAAAATATTGATGGCCGTCATCTGGGGTGTCACCCATAAAAAGCCTCTGGCAGTCATGGTGGCAGCGACGGTTGGCTCCATATTTGCCTATATCTTCATATTTATCGGGGTAGCTGTGTTGTTCAGCGGGAATATTCTGAATGGGGTCTGGCTGGCATTCATCGGCTGGTTCCTGTTGAACGCTTCCGGTGGAGAAGCCCGACGCGAGCGGCTCAAGTCTGAGTTGGCCGGGCATACCGTGCTGGAGGCGATGAGCCGGTCGTATGTAACGATCAGCCCTGACACCCCATTGCAAGCGCTGCTTGATGAACATATCCTCGGTGGGGGCAAACGCAGTTTGCTGGTTAAACAGGGCGAAACCGTGGTTGGCCTGGCCACCATGCATGTTTTACAAACCATTCCGAAGGAAAATTGGCCGAAAGTCACCGTTTCCGAGGTCATGATTCCAACCCAGAAAATGAAGCAGATTACCCCCCAGACGGATATCTGGGAAGCCATGGAAGCCATGGATAAAAATGGGGTCAACCAGCTGCCGGTCATGATGGATGGGCAGGTACAGGGTCTCCTCTCCAGGGAAGATGTGATCAGCTTCTTGCGAAGGATGGTTGCGAACGATAAATGACTGGATTAATCCATATACGGCCGGGCAAAGCGCCGCTGAAAGGCCCCATTTTTTCGCAGCAGCGTATCCCAATAGGTAGATAGCAGGGGAGTGCGGACCAGTAGTTTGAAAAGCGGCACCAGATATACGGGATAATGCTCGGGTTTTGCCAGGGCTTTCAGCAGGGCCGGCTCGAATTGGCCGGTTGCACCGAACTGCCTGCCGATCTGCTGCAGTGTATTAAACAAAGATGCATTCATATTTTCCGGCATCAGGCGCACCCCTTCAGCGCCACCTTTGACCAGCGTGCCCAGGTAAGGGCTGCCCAACCGGGCGGCCAGCTTCTCAAGATAGCGTTCAACGTAGCGTGAGTGGCCCGATTCGGGAAATCCGGATTGGACCAGGAATCCGAGCGGCGGGTTGCTGCTTCTTTCGCAGAATGGTTCAAGCTGTTCGATGAAGGTTTTTACGATGCCCGGCATGGCATCAGTGTACAGGGGGAACCCTAAAATCACGCATTCAGCACCGTCAAAAGCCTGAATAAAGCGATCGCTTTCACGCATCCGGTTGAGATGAAAGGTCTCGACCCTGCGGTCATCCATCGCGTCAGTGAATCCATGGGCAAACTGATCCAGCAGGATCGGGGTGTTGCCCTTTTTTCCGCGCGGTGAGCCGTTAAAGATCGTCAGGCGGGTGGGCGGATCGATTTTCACCCCCCGGGTTGGCAGCATGCGCGTGACCTGCCGGGGAAATTGGCTCTCGGCTGAAAGAATGGCCCGGGCCAGTTCTTCCGCCGGCTGGTCGGTCATCCTGGAAAAGGCCAGATGAGATTTCATGTTGATGGCGGTGCGCCGGAACATCTGGGTGATGATCTCCAGGTCGGCGGCATCTGTGCTGGCTTCTTTTTCCAGGAGCAGTCCCAGGCGGGGATAGCGGGCATAGCGGGGGCGGTGATGGGCCTCGTTTTGATCTATGGCAATGTAGGGGTGGATCAGGGGAATGGACTTGTCCATAATCTTTTTTAACAGGGCGCTGGGATAGCCCATGTGCACCGGAGCAGCCCACAGGGTGAAATCTGAATGGATCATCGTCCGGCAAACCTGCGGTCCATCATCCGCGGTCACACACTCGCCTGGAGTCTTTACCCAACAGCCAAAACAGCCGGTGCAGAAGCGCAAATCCATGTCACGCAGCGTGAGGATCGTTACCCGGTGCTGATCCTGTGCAAGGATGCGCGACACTTTGGATAAATAGTCCTCAAAAGGTCGGTTTTGAGGATCGGAATTGCCATTTAAAATGCAGATATTCATCATAAACGCTCACTTGTTGGAATGAAAAAACACGGATCAGGGAAGCGCTGCGCGCTTCTGTATTGTGATTATATTTTATATAGGACGTGTACACTATATGTATAAGCATATAATAACAGATTTTGGGAAAAATTCAACCCCCAAGATTAACAAAACACCGGCTCTGGCAAAAAGAAAGGGGCTGCCGGGCCGGTGTTATCGGTGGTGTTTTGTCTAGAGTTCGGCGCGAGTCCGGGGTTTAGGGTTTGCTGGGTTCGTCATGCGGGAAAAATGGCTGGATCCAACTGCGTCCATCCCGGACGATGATTTCTTGAGCCTCGGTGGGTCCCCAGGTCCCCGCCGGATATACGGGGATATCTTTTGCCTTGGAATTTTCCCAGGCTTTCCAGGACCGGCATGATCACTCTCCAGGATTCTTCAATCTGGTCAGAACGCATGAACAGCGTTGCATCCCCGCGCATCACATCCAGGAGCAGGGTTTCGTAAGCTTCTGGCGGGGCTTTTTTGAATGTCTCCTTGTAAAAGAAGTGCAGACCCACCTGGCCTAACAAGACGTTCGGGCCTGGCTGCTTGGCCTGGATTTTGAACAGGATGCCTTCATCGGGTTGGATGCGGATGATCAGGCGGTTAGGTTCCCAATTCTCGGAAGCCGACTGCGGGAAAGCCTGGTGCGGTACAGGGCGGAATTGGATAATCGCCTCAGAACAGACCACAGGCAGGCGTTTTCCGGTGCGCATATAAAAGGGTACGTCCTGCCAGCGCCAGTTATCGACATAGAATTTTAACGCGGCGTAGGTTTCGGTGCTTGAATCGGGGTGAACGTCGGGTTCGTTACGGTAACCGGTGACCTGCTTTCCGTTAATCTCCCCGGCGGTATACTGCCCGCGGAAGGCACAGCATCGAATCTCATCTTTGGGGATGGGTCGCAATGCGCGCAGCAGGTCCACTTTCTTGTTGCGGATTTCATCGGCATCGAATGAAACCATGGGTTCCATGGCGATCAGGCACAGAATTTGGAGCAGGTGATTCTGCACCATGTCGCGCAGCGCCCCGGCATGTTCATAATACTCTCCGCGGTGCTCGACGCCCACTTGCTCGGACACGGTGATCTGTACATGGTCGATATAGCGCCGGTCCCAAATGGGCTCAAAGAGGGCATTGGCAAAACGAAAGGCCAGGATATTCTGAACCGTTTCTTTGCCCAGGTAATGATCGATGCGGAAAATTTGGTTCTCATCAAAAACGCGCAACAACGAACGGTTCAGCGCCATCGCGGAATCCAGATCATGGCCAAATGGCTTTTCGACAACAATCCGATCCAGATGCCGGCTTTTGGCCATCCCGGCTTTTCCTAAACCATCGACAATGGTTTCGACCACAAAAGGCGGGGTCGCCAGGTAAAATGCGTGAACCGCCTCGCTGTTCCAGGCTTTTTCCTGCGCCTGGATTTTTTCCTGGAGGGTTTTGAAAAGGCCCTGGTCGGCAAAATTTCCCATGATATAGCTGATCTTAGGCGAAAAGTTGGCCCATTTTGCGTCATCAATTTTCCCCTGGCGGGAAAAATGGTTAATGCCGTCATTAAAACGCTGGCGTAGTTCGTCATCGCTGCCGGCTTTTTTATCCAGGCCGATCACGGCAAATTGGTCGGATAACCAGCCGTCAACGAATAAATTGTACAGCGCTGGCGACAATTTGCGCCATGCCAGGTCACCGAGGGCGCCAAAAATAACCAGAATTGTGGGTCCTGCTTTGTTGGAATCGTTCATGTATTCCTCCTAAAAACGACTATTAACTGAGTATACACCAGCAAGATGACAAAATTCCTCAATTATTGATTATAAAATGATGAGAATCGGGCTGAAAATTCTCTCACTGCATGAATTGCTTAACACGAACGGCTGTTGTATACTTTCAATAACGTCTCATGGATTTTTTCCGGTCTGGAGGATACCAAAATGTTTGATCGATTTAAGCAGGCAGCCAATGAAGCAAAGTTTAAAGCCGAACAACTGCTGCGCGAGCAGCGCGTGCAGAATGATATTGCGGGTATTAACCAGCAAGTAAGCGGCACGCGCGATCGTATTGCCGCGAAAGTGCTGGAGCTGCGCCAGAATGGCCCGTTAGGCATACCGGAGATCGATGAACTATGCGATTCGATCGAAGCCTTGCAGGCTCAAATTAGCCAAAAAGAAGCTCAAATCAGTGCGATCCGGGCAGAACAGCCCCCACAGACGGGTACACCGGCGCCTCAGCCGGGATCTCCTCCTCCCCAACCGCCTGTACCCGAAGTAGAGACCAAGATTTGCCCCAACTGCCAGACGGCCGTACCGGCGCCGGCGATGTTCTGTACAAGCTGCGGGCATAACTTCCAGCAGGCTCCTGCCGCGCCGGAACCGCCCAAAGCCACGCAGACCTGTCCGAACTGCAACTTTGAAGCCCCCACGGCTTCCGCTTTTTGCCCCAACTGCGGGCAGGCGCTCCCCCATTAATCGAACGAACCAGGCTTACACACACAGGCTGCCAGAAAATTTTGTGGCAGCCTGTTCATATTTTAAATTGCTTGCAACCAACGCTTGAATTGTTCTGCAACCAACCATTGATTGCCTTTTAGGCGCGAAAAAGTGCCACACGTCTGGTTTGAGAGGACCCATCCAATCTGAAGGCGGTCATCGACGCTGCTCCGCTCAGCCGCCCCAGCCAGTTGAATGATGTGCTGGCGAACCTGGGTGATGTCAGATTTACTACTGAACAGGTGGCGGCGCTGGCTGTCGCACTAAAAAAAGCAAATGCGGGTTTCGCGGTTTTACCGCGAAACCCGCACGATCCATAGAAAACAGCTTTTGTTTACGGGATGTTGATGCGCTGTCCGGTGTAGATCAGGCTTGGATTGCTGATCTGCGGGTTGACGCTGATCAACGCGCTGAGCGTGGTATTGAACTGCCGGGCAATGGCGCCCATCGAATCGCCGCGCTGCGTGACGTACACGATCTGGCCGTTAGACAGCGTGATTGTGGCTCCGGGCAGGTAAATCACTTCACCCACTGAAATCAGGCTGCGGTTGGTGATATCCGGGTTGGCGCGCAGCAAGATGGAAACCGTGGTGTGAAAGCGAACCGCAATGCTGTACAGGGTATCGCCTTTCTGCACGGTGTAGCTGCTGGTGCCGGTGACCGGGATAGGCGCAGACGGAATGCTCACGTTCAGGGTGTAGGCCTGGGCCGGGTTCATCGATCTCAGGGCCAGGATGTAGTCCTGGGTGCTGGGCAGGGCTCCACTGAAGGAAGCTCCCCCGCCCATACCGCTTTTCAGGACGGTGCCGTCCACACCGAAAAGGATCAACTGCAGCTTATCTTGCGGTGTCGCGCTCACCGTCAAGGTCTGGCCTTTGGCGGCGCGAAGGATAAAATACTGGCTGAGGTTGGCGGGAACCGTTCCGGTAAGGGTGGCCGAGGTGCTGCCCGGTGTAAAGAGAATCCGCTCCGGGATATCCAGATTTATATTGTAGTTCCCGGCACTGACAGAAGTTAGCACCAGGATATAATCCTGGGTTTTTGGCAGGACTCCGCGGAAGCCAAGCTTGCTGCTGGCGGCCATAACTGTGCTGCCATCCGCGCCGTAAATACCCAGGGTTAGGTCAGTAGGCGCAGTCAGCGTCACGTCGAGAGTCTGGCCAGCGCCGGCCGAAAGCAGGTAATATTTCTGGCTGTTGGCTGCCAGCTGACCTTCGACGACGGCCGCCGTCGCGCCGGTGGCAAAGCGAATCCGCTCAGGGATATTTAATACCTGGCCAACGTTGATTGTGGTGCCGACACTTGGGTTGGCCTCGCGAAGATCAGCGACGGTCAGGTTAAAGTGCTGGCCGATACTGTACAAAGTATCGCCTTGTTGAACGGTGTATATTGTAGATCCTGCGCCGGTCACCGGGATGCCGGCCGAAGGAATGTTAATGACCTGACCTGAGTAGATCAGGTTCGGGGTAGTGATATTTGGGTTAGCTTTCAGCAGGTTGCTGTAGCTTACCCCGCAAGTTCTGGCGATTTTCGTCAGGTAGTCACCTGGCTTGACCACATAAGTCGCTCCGCAGCTTGATTGCGCTGAAACGGCAAATGTGGTTCCCAGGGCCGCCACGAGCACTGCCCCGACAACGAATATTTTTAGTAGTTTTTTGGGTAAAAGACAATTCTTCATCATATGTACCTCCATATATATGACGAAGTGAGTCGATATTATGTTCCCTGGTCTATATTAGAAAGCTCTTATATACTGGTTGGGAACCGGAGCAGGCTGTTTGAGCGCCTGGGCGGCATGCAGCGCCCAATATGGGTCGCGCAGCAGTTCTCGGCCCAATAAAACCAGGTCGGCTCGCCCGTTGCGGATGATTTCATCTGCATGTTCCGGGGCGGTGATTAACCCGACCGCTGCCGTGGGAATCGAGGCCTCCCTGCGTACGGCTTCGGCGATGGGCACCTGGTATCCGGGGCCGGTAGGGGCGTGGGCCAGCGGTGAATTGCCTCCAGACGAACAGTCCACCAGGTCTACCCCCTCATCCTTCAAACAGCGTGCCAGGGCGATCGAATCTTCCACCGACCAACCACCTTCGACCCAATCTGATCCCGAGATGCGCACCGCCAGCGGCAGGCGCTCCGGCCAGATTTCACGCACAGCCTGCACCGTTTCCAGTAGAAAGTGCATTCGGTTCGCAAGACTGCCGCCATATTCATCCGTGCGCTGGTTGGAAAGCGGCGAACAGAAACTCTGGATCAGGTAACCATGAGCGCCGTGAATTTCAAGCCATTCGAACCCGGCGACCATCGCGCGTTCTGCGGCTGCTTTAAATGCTGCCTGCACCTCATGGATCTCCTCTTTGGTGAGTTCGTGCGGCACCTGGTAGCCTTCATTAAACGGAATCGGGCTTGGGCCGACGACCTCCCAGGCACGCGGGTTGTCTGCCGCCAGCGGTTTTCCGCCGTCCCACGGGCGAGCGGTGCTCGCTTTGCGTCCGGCATGCGCGATCTGAATGCCAGCTACGGCCCCATGTGCTTTGATAAAACGGGTCAACCGCGTAAGCGGTTCAATATGGGCAAAGGACCAGATCCCGGCATCCTCCGGCGTGATTCGCCCGCGGGCTTCAACGGCGGTTGCCTCGGCGATCACCAAACCCACCCCGCCCACAGCCCGCGCGCCCAAATGGACGACCTGCCAGTCGTTGGCAATACCATTCGTATAGCTATACATGCACATCGGTGCCATACCGATACGGTTGCGCAGCGTGACCCCTCGTAAAGTTAATGGATCGAATAAATGTGGCATTTTTCCCTCCCGCAACGAAAAAATTCTTAGGACCTGTTCGAAAAATACCTGAAATATTTTCCGGATAGATACTTGTTCATTATAATCCCCTGGGTGATGTTTCTTGCGAGCGAATGCCGGCTGTCCGCGTTTTGCCTCATATGCCAGGTATCGGGGGACGCGAACTCATAGTAAAATCGAATCAGCGAAAATCGCGCCGATGTTTCTGCGCAGATTCATTCTATGTATGGAGAAATCATGAATGCCACCCTGGAAGTGATCCAACGCCGCCGTTCCTTGCGAAATTTTTCTACGCAGCCGCTGGCAGCCGAAGAAAAGGAAGCCATTCTACAGGCTGCTTTCCGCTCCCCGACCGCCGGGAATATGATGCTGTATTCGATCATTGAGGTTGAGGATCAGGCCCTAAAAGACCGCCTGTCTGAAACCTGCGACCACCAGCCATTTATCGCCAAATCGCCCTTCGTGCTGCTTTTCCTGGCAGATTACCAGCGCTGGTACGACTATTTCGTGCTGTGTGAAGCTGAGCGTAAGGCGGACGAGTTGGGGCGGCCCAACCGCCTGCCGCAGGAAGGGGATATGCTGCTGGCCTGCTGTGATGCATTGATTGCCGCGCAAACAGCGGTGATCGCGGCAGAATCGATGGGCATCGGATCCTGCTATATCGGTGATATCCTCGAAAACTACGAAATTCACCGCGAAATGTTCAACCTGCCCAGATATGTTTTGCCGATTTCTTTGCTGGTTTTTGGCCGACCGGCATCCGGAGAAATGCCATCCGGGCATACCCCGCGCTTTGCGCCAGAATTCATTCATCACCGCAACCGGTACCGCCGCTTCAACCCGGCAGAGTTTGAACGCATGTACGCGCATTTGAATGAACGCCTGCTTGCCATGCCGAAGCGGCCGTTCGACGCCGACAGCGTTGGCCAGGCGACATATTTACGTAAGTTCGTCTCCGATTTCAGCGTTGAAATGTCGCGTTCGGCGCGCGAGATGATCAAGAACTGGCAGGGAATAAGCGAGATCCCGGCATCACCTCCGGAAAATTGAAAGCAGGTCATTTCCACTGGCAGGCATATTTTAAGAACCAAAAGGACAACCGTTATGCTGGATTTATCTGTGATTGAGAAACCAACTTTAATACTGGACGAAAGCAAGGCCCGGCGCAACCTGGCCCGTATGGCCGCCAAAGCGCGCCAGCAAGAGGTGCGCTTCCGGCCGCATTTTAAGACCCACCAGTCCGCCGAAATGGGGGCGTGGTTTCGCGATGAGGGCATCAGCGCGATTACGGTTTCATCCGTGGATATGGCGGCTTATTTTGCGCGGGCCGGCTGGGATGATATTTTAATTGCCTTCACAGCTAATCCGCGCCAGGTGGGCGCCATCGACGAACTCGCCGAACAAATCCATCTGGAACTGCTGATGGAGTTGGCCGAGACGGTGATTTTTTTTCAACAGCGCCTGACGCATGCGGTGGATGCTTGGATCAAGGTTGACGTTGGCAATCACCGCACGGGCATTCCGGTCGAAGACCATGCTGGCATCCTCGATCTGGCGCGCCAGATCAGCACGAGTTCGCGGCTGCACTTTCGCGGACTGCTGACGCACGCCGGCCAAACCTACCATGCTTCCTCGCCCGGCCAGATTGTGGATATTTACCGGCAGGTTCTGGCCCAAATGAGCGCGGCCCAACAAGCCCTGGCGGCAAGCGGTTTCCCACAAACCGAACTCTCATACGGCGACACACCAAGCTGCACGTTGGCGCAGAGTTTCCAGGGGCTGAACGAAATTCGTCCCGGCAATTTCATCTTTTATGATGTCATGCAGCACCAGCTCCAGGTTTGCCCGCAAGAAGATATTGCGGTTGCAGTGGCCTGCCCGGTGGTGGCCAGGCATGCCGTGCCGGGAGAGAAAGGAACAGATTACCGCCTGGTGTTGTACGGTGGGGCGGTTCATCTCTCGAAAGAAACCATCCCAGCCGACGGGCAGGATAGTTTTGGCGGACTGGCTTATCTGGATTCGTCTGGCTGGGGAGCGCTTCTGCCGGGCGCCAGCGTGTATTCGCTTTCGCAGGAACACGGCCTGGCGCGGGTGAGGGCGGAGCAGTTTGAGTCGGTCCAGGTAGGCGACCTGCTGGCTGTACTGCCGGTGCACTCCTGCCTGACGGTTAACCTGTATTCGGAATATATGACATTGGAAGGGAAGCGTATTAGAATAAGATAGGTACGACCTGCGAGAGCATTTGGCATCAGGGAGGTACATGCATGAAAAAAAGGTTGTTTTGGACAGGCCTGACCCTTGGCCTGGGAGCAGCTGCGGTCTTGGTGTTAATCCGAAAACTGCGCATGCGGCTGCCCTGGTCGGCCTGGCTGCCGGGGTTGGTAGCAGTGCATGGACAGGAAGAGGGTTCCCGGCTGCTGCGCCAGGCGTATGAGGACTGGGGCGCTTTGTTGGCGGAATATCCGCGCCCACTGCCCAAACCACCGCTGCGCCAGCATCTGGTCGATAACATTATGACCGGCACCTCCTTATACCGCGTGCTGCTGAAGGTCCACGGCGGCGACCGCGCGGCGGCCCTGGCGGAAATTGAGCCCTTATTTAAAGCCTGGACTCACGCCCTGTACGGCGGCACAATGAAAACCTTCGCGATGATCCCCTTTCCATTCTGGTTTTTCAAGACGGCCACCAAAATGCAGCTGCGCGCATTCCCGGCTGAGGTGTGGCGCACGATTTGGGTCGAGGATAGCAGCAGGCGGATTGCTTATAACAATTTGAGCTGCCCCTACGTGGACCAGCTTAAGCAGTATGGCGTGCCTGAACTGACGCCCTTTTTCTGCCAGATCGATGTTTGGATGGGGGAGATGCTGCCGCCGGCAATTGCCTTCCGGCGCACGCAGACTCTGGCGCAGGGTGGAAGCCAGTGTGATTACACTTTTGAGAAAATCGGTTAGCTATCCCAGCAGTTTTCGATTTAACGCCAGTACATTGGCCGAGTGAAGCTCCAGGTCGCTCTTTAATTGGGCGGTGTCGTCCCCGTAGCGCATCCGCCGCGCCAGAAAGGCGAAACCCTCGTCTTCGAAAGGCGGCACCAACAGATCTTTGGCATTGCCCGCCACGACACGCAAGCCATCAATCAGCCAGCGGAAGAAGGTATAGGCTTTGCGCAGGTGGGTATAATCTTCGTCTGACAGGATGCCAGCTTCATGCAGCCCGGCCATCGCGGTATACGTGTTGGGGGTGCGCAATGCCGGGTATTCTTGACCATAAGTAATTTGCATGCCCTGCACCAGGTACTCGATATCGACCAGCGCCCCCGGGCTGTATTTAGGATTTAAGGTACCGCCCATCACCAGGTGGCGCAGTTGGCGCTCGCGCATGGCATGCATGGCGGTCACATCAAAAGGTTGTCCGCGGTAGATGATCCGGTCGCGCAGATCCTCGATTTCCTGCCCCAGTTCCGGATTCCCGGCGATCGTGCGCAGTTTAACCAGCGCCTGGCGTTCATAAGGCCAGGCCGGGCCTTCCAGGGCAAAATAACGGCGGAAAGATTCCATCGAGACCGCCATGCTGCCAGCTTTTCCATAAGGACGCAGCTGCAGATCGATCTCAAAAATGCCCTCGCGCCGGGCGTAGATCGCTTGCAGGAAAATTTCAACCAGTTTTTCGTAAAATTCAGCCGTGGTAATCACCGCCGGCCCATCCGTCTTACCGTTGCCAGCGTAAATAAACATCAATTCGATATCGGATGCGAACCCTAATTCTCTCCCGCCGCATTTGCCGAGGGCCGCGATCGACATTTCAGAAACGGCACCGTTTTCAAGGCGGGGAGAACCGTATTGCAGGCGCAGATCTTCATGGCACAGGAAGTAGGTTGTGTTGACAATAACTTCTGCCAGGGCGGTTAATTCCTCAGAAAAATCGTGAAACTCGAGGGTGTGGCCCAGCAAGTGGCGCATATCAATGCGGAACATCTCGCGGTCTTTGAATGCATTGAGCACTTCTCGCCAAGGTGGAAGTTCGCTGGGCATTTGCGGGCCGGGATGAATGGGGTGCAGGGCTGCCTGCAGTTCGGCCTGGAGTTGGGTACGGTTTTTGGCGGTCTTGAGGGCATCGACATCACTCACCACCGGGAAGAGGTTGCTGTACTGCATGCGCAGGAAATCTTGCCAGAGAAATTCGCTGACTCCCAGCAGGCGTGCCAGGGATTCGAGCACTTCGGGACGTTCCAGCGAGCTCAGTTCGTCGGGCCAGTTCGGTCGTTCAAACAGGTTGGCGACCAACTCGCCGAAGTGGAGCAGGGCCGATTCCGGATCGGGAGAGAGGGGCAGCAGATGGGTGAAATGTTTTATCAGCACGACAGCCGCCCGCATTTCGCGCTGCTGTTCGGGATTGGTGATCTTTGCCCCGTGGTGGTCGGTCACATACAGGCGGTCAGACACCGTACGCCCGGTCGTATCGATTTCCATCTGGGCAATATAAATCTTGTGCAGTGCCAGGGCATTGGTCAGTTCATAAAGAAAGCCAACCGTATCGAGCGAAGTGATTTGAAGGACCGTATAGCGGTTCGAGATTTCATTATCGATCTCGATATCGATCGGGAAAAGCGGGGCGAGTTCGATCTGAATGCCGCGCACCGCGGCAGCCGCGCGCTGAGCCAGCTCGAGACGGGCCTGCTGCGGCTGGCGATCCTGCAGTAAACCCAGCAGTGTTGAAAGATCGGCGGCATAATTCGCCCAATGCTTTTCACTAAAGGAATCCAATACCGGCCGGACGATGAACACGTCGACAATTTTTCGGCGGTAGTCGGTCGCAGTTAGTGCTCCGGTTTTGATCGGTTCGTAAGTAAAAACGCTGCCTTCCATAATGTCCAGGCCAAAGGCAAACATCAGGCCGCAGATTAATACCAGTTCTCCTGGATAATCGAATGCGACCACGGTCACCCGCCACCGGCCGTCATCGAGGGGAATGGCATCGACGAAAGCCAGCTTATCACCGCCCAACTGCCCGGCCAGGGCCGCATGGCGGCGCAGGTCGTGCTTGCTGAATGTGCTTTCGTAGGACGGGTTCATGCGCGCGATGTGGCTGTGTATCTCCGGAGACTGGTCCATTGGCAGGTGTCCGTATGTGGTGGGGGGCGGATCTTTTACAGGCACGCCGCCCACATATTTCAGGTACAACTCGCGAATCGCAGTAGTATGCTCCTGGTAATGGGCAAGGAAAGATTGAGTGGGGTTGCTGCCCGAGAAACCCAGGCGGCGGGCCAGGTCATGCTGTGCGGCGCTATCCTTGGGCAGGGTCTGTGTCTGGCGGTAGTGCATGAGCTGCAGATAATGCTCCACCGCGCGCAAGAAAGTATAGCCTTCCATCAGAATACGTTGATCGTCAAGCGGCAGCAATCCATAGGCATGCAGGCGGCGCAGTGCTTCCAGGGTATGCCCGGTGCGCAGTTCGGGTTGGCGGGCGCCGTGCACCAATTGTAAATATTGAGCAGTGAACTCGATGTCGCGGATCGAACCCTCTCCCAGCTTAACCTCGCCCCAATCGCGCTGGTTCTGGTGCAGGAAGCTTTCCGTGCGCTGCTTCATCCCCAGAATTTCACTACGAATGGTTTCAGGCGAGTAATCAAAAACCGATCCGGAAGCGCGCTGCAGGAATTCCTCCCCCAGGTGGGCATCGCCGGCGATGAAGCGCGCTTTGAGCAGGGCCTGTTTTTCCCACAATTGGGCCGGTCCGTTCAGATAGATCAGATACGCATCCAGCGATGGGGCTAAGATCCCACTGCTTCCCCACGGGCGCAGGCGCATATCGACCCGGTACAGCAGGCCTTCCCCTGTGATCCCGGCTAAGGCGTCGATCAGCTGCTGTGCCAGGCGGCGGAAAGCCAGATCATCATAGGCCGCGACAAACAGCAGATCGATATCCGAAGAATAATTGAGTTCGCGCCCACCCAGTTTGCCCATGGCAACGACGGCAAAATCTTTGGGGTGGTCGCTGCCGGTAAGAATGGTCAGTGCGCCCTGGACGATCCCTTCGGCCAGGTTGGAAAGCTGTAAGGTGAGTGAGGGCAGATCCAGGCTGCCCAATAAATCTCCGGCCCCGATCCTGAGCAGTTCGCTGCGCTGCCAGCGGCGCAGGGCATCCAGTTTTCCGGGCCGGTCGTTCACGGCACTGGTGGCGGCCACCGCTTCGCGCGCAAATTGGGCTGCGGGTTTCTGCAGCGAGCGCCGCCGCTTGTCCAGCAGCAGGTGGATCTGTTCCGGCCGGCGCAGCAGCACTTCGGTTAGATACTGGCTGCCGGAGAAAACCATGACAAGAATTTCAACAGCGCGCGGCTTGCTGGACAGCAGGTTTGAGAGATCCGTCCGGCTGGGATAGATTTCGATGAAACGCTCGAACGAAGCCAGCACCCGGCCCGGATCGGCTGCTGATTTCAGTGCTTCCAGCAAGTGGGGCAGGCAAACTGCGCAGGATTTTTCGGGAAACCCGCGAGTCAGGTGTACCAGGCGGTGCGCTGCACTGGCCGGATCCTCGAAGGGGATTTCGGCCAGGTGAAAGCGCGCGCTTTCTTCTGTCAGCGGAAAAAGAGACGGTGCATTCATTTAGCTAATTATTATAGCGGTTAAAAAAGGTTTCGTTGCGCTATTTGCAATTTTCTGTACTCGATTTATACTATATTGACGGCAGGGGTAAATCTGGGAAAAATTATTCTGGATCGAATGTGCGGTTTTCGCCGTCCGAAACAGCCGGAAACTCATCCTATTTCAAATGACATCGTGGGCAGGGAAATGATCATGCATAATAATCGGGCTTTGTGGAGGTCACTTCACTTTCTCAGCCGGCCATTCAGTCTGGCTGCTCTACTGATCCTATTGGTGAACGACAGCATCCTGCGCCATTTTTGGCCTTCGGCAGCCACCGGAAAATTGAGCGACCTGGCCTGGCTGTTTCTGGCCCCGGTGGTGGTTACCGCGGGCCTGGCCTGGGTGGCGCCGAAAAGGCTGCAGCGGCACGAGTGGGTCCTGGCAGGGGGTGGATTTGGGCTGGCAGCTGGCGGATTTGCGTTGTTCAAGACTCTGCCGTTCATGCGCGCTGTGGTGCTCGATTTGTGGCAGGCCGGGTTGGGTTTCCCGGCGGCAGCCGTACTCGATCCTACGGATTTGGCAGCTCTGCTGAGTGTGGTTATGGCAGCCTGGCTGTGGCGGCGGCAGCGTGCGGATGCCGTGCAGATCCCAATGCGAGCGGTATTCGTCATCCCGCTGCTGGCAGTGCTGACCCTGGCAGATGCGGCCGCTCCGGACTACGGCATCGCCTGCCTGGAAAACCGCGACGGGCAAATTATTGCCTATTCCGCCTATCATACTTATGCCAGCCTGGACGGCGGCCTGACCTGGCATGAGGAAAATTTCGACGGTCAATTTTGCCAAATGGAGCAGACTTCAGTCATCGAACTCAGCCAGCCAATCGACGGGCTGCGTTTTCGCTTCAAACCCGGTCAGAGCATCGAAAGCTCATCCGATGGTGTTCATTGGACGGTGGCTTACTCACTGGCGCCGCTAACCGAAGCGGATCGAGCCTATTATCAGAAAGTTGAAACCGGGAACCCCACCATGCGCGAGGTCCCTCTCGCCGGGATATCTGACCCGCAGCACGGAACTGTCATCTTCGCCATGGGACACGAGGGGGTGTTGGTGCGCCAGGCCAGCGGGGATTGGGCATGGAAATCTGTGGGCAGTTACCACAAGGTAGAGGCAGCATCCCCGTGGTCATTCATGACGACCGTGCTCAGCGGTGAAATCGTGCTGGCTGCGGCACTGATTTTTTTAATCTTATCCATTGGCGCTCTTATCCGGCGCAGGCACCTGATCTGGACGCTGTTGATTTGGACCGGCTGGTTGGGATGGGGGCTCTTGCCAATAATATTTCCGCCAGCGCTTTCCACCCTTTATCTGGACAGTCTAATTCAGATAGGCGTTTTTGTGATTGCGGCTCTGGCATTCTTAATGAGTGTGATCGGCAGCGTGCGCTTGATCCGCGTTTCCCCCTCCGCTTTTTGGCGCTTGTTTGGGATTGCATGCCTCGGAGGAGTATTGTACTTTTTGCCGTTTGGATTGTGGGCGTTCAATCTGCTGCCGCAGTATTATATCGCGGAGAGCCTGGCGCTGGTACTGGGCTGCGGCGCGGGTACCAGCGGAATGATTCTGGTGCAGAATCGCGGTAAAACGGTACAAAAATGACCCAAATGGGTCATAGACCAGGTATGGCGCGGGGCCTATAATCCCAACCATAAGTAGCTCTTTGCCAAAGGAGCGGAGATATTTATGAAAACCATTTGCCCCTCCACCGAATTTATCTTATTTTCGATGCGGTACAGGGTGTGAATGGGACCCAGGAATGAAGGAGTTCAAGTAATGGCTAAGACTGCCGCTGACGTTGTAAAGATGGCAAAAGAAGTGCAAATGGTGGATTTCCGGTTTACAGATATGCCGGGCACCTGGCAGCATTTCAGCATCCCCGCCCATACACTCGAGGAAGAGCAATTTGAGGAAGGGGTTGGTTTTGATGGTTCCTCAATCCGTGGTTTTCAGGAGATTCATGAATCGGATATGATCCTGATCCCGGATCCTACTTCGGCATTTATCGACCAGGTGTTGGAAGTTCCCACCATGGTCATCCTGTGCGACATTTATGATCCGGTTACTCGCCAGCCATACAGCCGCGATCCGCGCTATGTCGCTCGAAAAGCCGAAGCTTATCTCAAACAAACTGGTCTGGCGACCACCAGCTTCTGGGGGCCAGAGGCTGAGTTCTTCCTCTTTAATGATGTGCGTTACGGCAACAGCATTAACAGCGTGTTTTATCATGTGGACAGCGCTGAGGGTTGGTGGAACAGCGGCTCAGATTTAAAACCCAACATGGGTGGGCAGATTAACCCAAAACGCGGTTATTTCCCGGTTCCGCCGACGGATACCCTTCAGGATATACGCAGCAGGATCGTGATCGCTTTGGAGAAGGTCGGAGTGGACGTTGAAGTCCATCATCATGAAGTGGCGACCGCCGGTCAGGCTGAAATTGATTTGCGTTTCGACTCGCTGTTGCGCATGGCAGATAAGCTTTTGACTTATAAATACATTGTCAAGAACGTGGCCCGCATGAACGGTTTGACGGCGACATTCATGCCCAAGCCTTTATTCGGTGACAACGGCAGCGGTATGCATGTTCACCAGAGCCTGTGGACCAACGAAAAGAACATGTTTTATGACGAAGCTGGTTACGCCCAGCTCTCCGATATGGCCAAGTATTATATCGGCGGCCTGCTCAAGCACTCCTCGGCTTTATTGGCCCTCGCGGCTCCGACGACCAATTCTTACCGGCGCCTGGTACCCGGTTTTGAAGCACCGGTCAACCTGGCATATTCTCAGCGCAACCGCTCGGCGATCTGCCGCATCCCGATCTACTCGAAGAGCCCCAAGGCCAAGCGCATCGAATTTCGCGCGCCGGACCCCTCTTGTAATCCTTACCTGTGCTTCTCGGCGCTGTTGATGGCGGGCCTGGATGGCATTCAGAACCGGATTGATCCTGGTGATCCAATCGACAAGGATCTTTACGAACTGCCCTATGAAGAGGCTAAGAAGATCAAGCAGGTGCCTGGTTCATTGGGTGATGTACTGGATGCTTTGGAAAGCGATCATGAATTCCTGCTCAAGGGCGATGTCTTTACCGAGGATTTATTGAAAGCTTATATCAGTTATAAACGCCAGACGGAGCTCGATCCGATGCGGATGCGCCCGCACCCGTATGAGTTTACGCTCTACTACGACGTATAATCAGAATCCTGTGGGGTTGCAGGGCTGTGTTTAACAGCCAGCCCTGCTCTCCCTGAGTCACAAGTTCTGCCTTATCGTGTTTTCTGAAATGGGCGGAAGACGCGAGAATGTAGGGTTTGTTAGTGGCTTGTGGGTTTCTTTCTTCCTGAAGGCTATCCCCCCTGATTTCAGGGGGGATAGCCTATTCAAGGCAGATATTTACTTCGAGGATGATATTCGATTTCAGGATGATATAATTTTTTAAAGTAAAAGCCGATGAACACACCACCTCCTGACAAAATGGACGCCAGATTTCTGGAGCTGCTGGCCAGCTTAAATGAAATTGGCGCGGTGATCAACCGGATCGGCACGGGCGATCGTGCCAATGCCCGGTCGGCTTTGCAATTGATCGTCGAAAGCGCCATACGAGTCATTCCAGGCGCATCCGCATTTATTTATACCTATGATCCGACCAAGGGCCGGTTCGAAGTCGAATCGCGGGCAGCAGCCGGAAAACGCCGGATAGCCGAATCCACCCTGGACGGGCCGCGCCCTGAGGGATTGGGGATGCGTGCGATCCGCCAGCGCCACCATGTGTTTTCTTATGATGAGCCCGACCTGGAAATGCATCCCATGCTGTCCGAAGTGGGCGCAAAGGTAGTCGCCTGTTTCCCTTTGATTGTGGTCGAACAGCCAGTGGGCGGGCTGTATGTTTACCTGTATGAAGAACGCCACTTTACCCAACTTGAACAATTGATGCTGGAAAACCTGGTCAACCAGGCCGCCATCGCTATTTTCCAGATGCGCCGCCTGGCGGGCGTACAGCGTGACTTGTCGCGTAAGGAGGAAGAACTGCGCCATCTGCGCCGTGCCGGGTTATTAATTTCTTCCCGTTTAAAGCTGGAAGACACCCTGGAAGTCATTTTACAGATGGCGCTTGAAGTGACCAGGGCGCAGTATGGTATCTTCCGCCTGGTTGATTCGGATGGCCAACACCTGATTACCCGGGCGATTGCCGGCGAACAGCTTGCCGGACCACGGATTGAAGTGCTGCCATTAAAGCAGGCCGGCAGCGTGATGAGTTGGGTAGCGTTGAATCGCCGCCCGGCCTTAATTCGGGATTTGCACGAACCACCCTGGAGCGATATATATTATCCGTTGGATGCCAATTTGGAAATGCGCGCCGAACTGGCCGTGCCGGTAATTGGCGCCAGCGGGCGTTTGGAGGGTGTGCTTAACCTGGAGAGCCCGCAGGTAGGGGCTTTTGACGAAGATGACCGCCGTCTTCTGCAGTCCCTGGCAGCCCAGGCGGTGATCGCCATCCAGGAAGTGCGTTTGTTGGATGCCCTGCAGGAAGCGGCGCGTTGGGTGGTTTCACAGCCGTATTTACAGGCCCTTGAACGATTGACCGGCCTGGGACGTGAGCTGTTAAATGCCTTCTCCTGCCAGGTTCAGACCATCCAGGGCAGCGATCTGGTGCTGCAAGCATCCAACGGTGAGCGAATTTCCGACGATATGGCGCCGCTTGTCGCGGATCTGCAAAGAAAAGCGATCCAATCCGGCAGTCTGGAAGTGCTGGAGAGCCCGGCCCGCAGCCGGCGGGTATGGACTATTCCCCTGACCGGCGGTGATGATACGAGCGTGGTGGGTTTAATGACCATTTACGGCCCGGCGGCTGAATCCGGGCAATCCAATTGGGATCACAAAGTGCTGGCTTGCCTGGCATATTACGCGGTTTTGGCCGTCCAAAATGCTTCGCATCAGCAAGCGCTCAAAACGGCCCAGGAGCAGCGCGCCGTGGCGGAGACGTTCGCCGCCGTGGGCGATATTGCGGCTAATTTGCTCCACCAGCTCAATAATAAAATTGGGGCCATCCCGGTTCGCGTGCAGGGTATCGAGGACAAATGCGATGCCGCGGTCTCCTCGGACCGCTACCTGGCAACCAACTTAACCGAAATTGAACGCAGTGCCAACGAGGCCATGGAGGCAGTTCGGGTCAATCTCTCACAGCTGCGCCCGATCCAATTTGCCGAAGTGAGTGTGGTGGACTGCGTGCGTGAAGCGCTGGTTGAGAGTAAGGTTCCGGAAGGGGTTCAGATTAAGATGGAAGATCTGGATTCGCTCCCAGCGGTGTTAGCCGGACAGCGCGGCCTATCCTGGGTGTTTGCCAACCTGGTGCAGAATGCCGCAGAAGCTTTGGGTTGGCAGGGAACGGTCGTGATCAGCGGTAAAAGGATTGGCACCCAGCAGGTAGAAGTCTCGGTCTGTGATAATGGACCGGGCATTCCGCTTGAACAGCAAGAGCGAATATTTGAATGGAATTATTCCGGTCGCAAGGCAAACCGGTCTGGCGGGTTGGGTTTTGGCTTATGGTGGGTTAAAACCCTGATGGCGCGCCTGGGCGGAACGGTAGCTGTGGAAAGTGACGGGCAAAACGGCACCACGTTTCACCTGCGGCTGCCAGTGGTCGAGAAGCCCGATTGATCTTTTGAGGAGTTATGGCAGAAAGACGCGCATTGGTTATCGATGACGATCGCTCCTGGCAGGGCATCCTGGGGGAAATATTAGAGGATGAAGGCCTGGTGGTGGATTATGCCAGCAGCCTGGAGGAAGCTCACCTGCAACTGCACGCCAAAGCGCACCGCCTGGCAGTGGTTGATCTTTCCCTCGATCCGGAGGATCACCGCAACCAGGACGGTCTGGCAGTGCTGACGGCTGTGCGCCGCATGGACCCTGGCTGCACGACCATCCTGTTGAGCGGCTTCACCACGGTGGAAGTGACGGTAAATGTCTTAACCAGCTATGGAGCGTTTACCGTGCAGCGCAAAGAAACGTTCCGGCGCAGTCAGTTTCGCCAGGTCATCCGCCAGGCGCTGGCCAGCCCCCAGATTGGAGCGCTGGCCGAACAACCTGCAGGTGATGCAGCGGTCGTGTCGACCCTGGAAGAACAGCCGCCCTCCGTTTCAGGCGCGGCTCTGGTGGTTGAAGACGATGCCGGATGGCGCAGTATTTTAAAGGAAATCCTCGAAGATGCCGGTTATCACGTCCGCCTGTGCGCCAGTTATGGCGAAGCGTTGGGCCGCTTGCGCCGGGAAAAGTTTGATCTGGCTGTCATCGACCTGTCTCTGAGCGGGGAGACGAATTTGCATACGGACTTGCGCGATTTGGCCGGAGAGGATCTTGAAGGATCGCGCTTGCTGGTCAGCGTGCGTGCTGCCGGAACTCCGGCGATTGTCGTCAGTGGGATCACCGCCCCGGAAGAGATCGAGCGCGCTTACCAGGAACAAGGAGTGTTTGCATTTATCGAAAAACAATCTTTTGACCGGCACAGCTTTTTAAATTCTGTCACCGAAGCCGGTATACGGCAGTCTCCCCCGGGTGAATTGGCTCTCCTGACCGAACGCGAACGCCAGGTGCTGGAATTGGTGGGGAAGGGCATGACGAACAAAGAGATCGCCGAAAAGCTGGTCATTTCTACCAATACGGTCAAGCGCCACCTCAAGGCGATCTTTGAGAAATTAAACATTCATACCCGTTCCGCCGCCGCGGCCAAGTCGGTCGGCAAAAATACGAATTAGGGCTTTGTCCGCTAACCGCCTGGGATGCAGCCCGGTTGAATGCACTATAATTATTTCAGCAAAACAAATTCTTAATCCAAAGTCGGGAGGGACGCAAATGAAATATCGAACCTTGGGACGTACAGGGTGGAATGTATCTGCGATCAGTTTTGGGGCCTGGGCGATCGGCGGTACCTGGGGATCGGTCGAGGATGACGAATCGCTGGCAGCGCTCAACCGGGCGGTTGACCTGGGGGTGAATTTTTTTGATACGGCGGATGTATACGGGGATGGGCATTCTGAAAAGCTGCTGGCCCGTTTGAAACGTGAAAGACACGAAGAGATCATCATCGCCACCAAAGCCGGACGGCGGCTCAACCCGCATGTCGCGGAGGGATATACTAAGGCCAACCTGTCGGCTTTTATTGAAAGAAGCTTGAAGAACCTGGCGTGCGAAACGATTGATCTGCTCCAACTGCACTGCCCGCCGCCGGCGGTTTACTATATGCCGGAAACCTTTGGTGCGCTGGATGATCTGGTGAAAGCCGGAAAGCTGCGCTATTACGGTGTCAGCGTGGAAAAAGTGGAAGAAGCGCTCAAAGCGATTGAATTTCCGAACGTCCAATCTGTGCAAATCATCTTTAATATTTTCCGCCAGCGCCCGGCTGAACTGTTCTTTAAAGAAGCCGCGCGTAAAAAAGTGGGCATCCTGACCAGGCTGCCGCTTTCATCTGGCATGCTGACCGGCAAGCTGACACCCAACAGCAAGTTTTCAGCGGACGATCACCGCAATTTTAATCGGCATGGGGAATCTTTTGACCGCGGCGAAACTTTCTCGGGGGTAGATTACGATGAAGGGCTGGCGTTTGTAAAAGAACTGCGCAGCCTTGTGCCAGAAGGGATGACGATGGCTCAGTTTGCCTTGCGCTGGATTCTGATGTTTGATGCTGTTACCTGCGCCATTCCCGGTGCCAAGCGTCCATCGCAAGCCGAGGAGAACTGCCAGGCAGCCAGTCTACCGCCGATCAGCGCGGAGACCATGTCGCTGGTGAAAGAATTATACGAACAGCGCATCAAGCCCCTGGTGCATCACTACTGGTAGAAGTTTTTTAGAAGTAAGTGGGATCGACACAAGGTCGATCCCACTTACTTTTTTCCCCTTAAAGTTTGCTGGCGACCAGCACCAGGTTGCCGCTGGATGCCGGATCGAATAACGCCCCACCCAGGCTGCCGAAGGCTGTGATCTCGCCAAACCCGGTTGCGACCAGGGCCGCGGTCACTTCGGCGTGGCGCAAGGGGCGCAGGCGAGTGCTGGTGACACGCTGGCGCCAGTCTTCGCCTTCCTTGCGGTAAAGGGTCACAATATTAAATGTGATCATACCATCCGGATCGTAATCATAGAAACGCTCAAAAATCCATTCTTGCGATTGTTCCCGATGCGACTGGGGTTCCATCCAGCGCTCTTTTTGCAGTAAGACGGCATCAAAATTGCGGTTCTGGATCACTACTTTTCCGCCGGTGCGCAGTACGGCAGAAAAATCTGCCAACGCAGCCGCCAGATCGATCGGGGTGAGTACGTGCGGCAGCGAATTACCCAGGCACAGCACAGCATCGAATGGAAGAAGCGGGTGATTTTCGAAAGCCTTCTTCAATTTGCCAAAACCGGCAGCAAGGAACGGCACGGAGATTCCGGCTTTGGCAGCATTGGCCTGGGCAAGTTCGATCATCGCCGGGCTGAGGTCGGCTCCCGCGGCGGCAAAACCATTCAGTGCGAGGGCGATGGCATGTCTGCCGGTTGCGCAGGCAGCATCCAGCACGCGCGCCGGTTGTCCACCTGGGTGGGTGAGCGGCTCAAGCTGGCGCAGGAGAAAAGGCATTTCAAATTCCAGGCGGGAATCCCAGTTAACAAATCGATCGTAATCGGCACTGAATGCATCATACATGGCGGCTCCTGAAAAATAAGGCGCGGTTGTTTTTTTATATTTCCACTTCCTCACTATTGTAATATTTATATCATCAATAAGACAGCCAGTTTGAAAGCAAAAAACGGATAGCATCTCTCTGATTTTTCGGGTATGATCTGGATTATGAACAAGCCAATGGATGTAAAATTGCCGGATGAAGAAACCTGCTGGCAGGCGGTTGTGGAACGTGACAGCCGGTATGACGGGGTCTTTTATTTTGGCGTACGCTCGACGGGCATTTACTGCCGGCCAGTCTGCCCGGCGCGGCGCCCGCGGCGCGACCAGGTCATATTTTATGCGAACAGGGATACAGCCCAGGCGGCCGGGTTCCGTCCTTGCCGGCGCTGCCGCCCGGATGAAGATACGCCTGAAGCGCGCACCAGGCTGGTGGTTCAGGCGCGCCGCTTGCTAGACCAGGCCGAGTCTTCGCTGACACTGGCAGAATTGGCCAAACAGGTGGGGGCCAGCCCCTCGCACCTGCAGCGTGTTTTCAAGGCGGAAGTCGGGCTGACGCCCCACGCCTATTTCGCCAGCCGCCGTCTGGAGCGGCTCAAAACACAGTTAAAGGCCGGGCAGGATGTGACGACTGCCCTGTATGAAGCCGGTTTTGGTTCGTCCAGCCGGTTGTATGAAGACGCACGCCAAAGATTGGGCATGACGCCCGGCGAATACCGGAATGGAGGTCGAGGAATGCAGGTTCGATTTACAACATTTGATTCACGTTTAGGGCGGGTGCTTTTGGCGGCCACCCGGGATGGCGTGTGTAAGGTGAGTTTTGGCGAAGATGATGCAGCGCTGGAAGCGCAGCTGGCGGTGGAATTTCCCGCGGCTGAACAAGTCCGGGATGACGCCGGTTTATCGGATTGGTCCAGCATGCTGGCGGCGCAATTAGAGGGCAACCCGGTGCACATGGATATCCCCCTGGATGTGCAGGGCACCGCTTTCCAGCAAAAAGTCTGGGCGGCTTTGCGCCAGATCCCCTACGGTCAGACGCGGACCTATGCCCAACTGGCCCAGGCAATCGATCAACCGGCTGCCGTGCGGGCTGCGGCCCGGGCCTGTGCCACGAACCCGGTCGCCGTTGTAACCCCCTGCCACCGCGTGGTGCGCAGCGACGGGGGACTGGGTGGGTACCGCTGGGGCATCGAACGCAAAAAGCAGCTTCTGGAGGGTGAGAGAACCTCGCGCTGAACGAAAAAGATCGCCCTCTCAACAGGGCGGTCTTTTTCGTTCTTTCTATACTGATCTATACTATCTATACAGATATCGAATTTAGTTGACGAAAACACCGCTTGCCATGCGCAAAGCGCGCGTGCCGAAGGCAATTAACTCGTTGGTATGGGTGACCATCAGTACCGTCACCCCGAGTTCGGTGTGAAAACGCTTGAACAACTGCATGATTTCCTGTTCGGTCTGCTCGTCCAGGTCGCTGGTCGGCTCATCTGCCAATAATATTTCGGGCTGGTTGATCAGTGCCCGGGCGATGACCACCCGCTGCTGCTGCCCGGCCGAGAGCTGGCGTGGAAAAGCGCGCAGTTTGTCTGCCAGGCCTACTTCTTCCAGCAGGTCAATCGCGCGCTGCTTGACGTCACGCGTGTTCTGTGCCGGATCAAACAGCACCGGCAGCAGCACATTGTCCAGGACGGTCAGGGAAGGCATCAGGCTGGGAAATTGAAAAACAAAACCCATCGTGCGATTGCGCAGGTGCGCCAGTTCTTTCTCGGTTAAGTTCCAGATTTCCTGGTCCTGGATGGTAACTTTCCCCGCGGTAGGGCGGGCCAATCCGGCGATCAGGTTGAGCAGGGTGGTCTTTCCGGACCCGGACCGCCCGGTGATTACAATAAACTCTCCGCGGTTAATGGTTAAGCTGACCCCGTGCACCGCCTGAACATCCTGGGCCTGGTCCATCGGGTAAATTTTTGAGACGTGATCTAAAGTTATCATTGACTATTCCCTTATTGCTTCGGCGGGTTCCATCCGGATGATCCGCAGCACCGGTCCGAGTGCAGCCAGCAGCACCGTGATTAACGAAACCGCCAAACCAAGCAGTACGACGGCAAGTAATCCTGTCCAGGATGGGAAGAGGAATGGAAACCCCATCGTGTCGATGATCACATTTCTGGCTAAATAAATTCCCATGCTGAACAATCCTGCGCCCAATATCCCGCCCGTCAGAGCCAGAAAGCTGGCCTCCGACAGCAGCAGTCCCAGTACATCGCTCTGGACAGCACCCAGAGCGCGCATGACCGCAATTTCTCGGCGGCGTTCATTGACCGTCATCGAAAACAACAATGCCACCAGAGCAATCGAGAGCAGCCAGACGACCCCCAGTACAACCACCAGATAATCCAGCAGGCTGGAAATGTTTGAGCGGTGGGTCGTGAACAAGTTGCTGCTTTCGACGGCGCTTACGCCGGGAATGTTCTGGCGAATTGCCGTGGCAACTTGTTTTGGATCCGCGCCCAGCCCAACCTTGACCATGACTGCCGAGATCTTGCCGCTCGGGATTTCCAGGCGTTGTTCGGCCTTGGTGATGGAGGTTTCAGCGATCTTTTGGGCTGTATCCATGGTGAAGAACATACTCTGGTCGATATTCGTGCCAGTAGGTTCCAGGTTGCCCTGCAAACCTACCCCATAACCATATATCGCAATGGAATCACCCCCATCCGGTATGAAAATCAGTGATCCGCCAATGGCATTGCCCGTGCTCAACCCATTTGGAAGGTGATTTTGCAGCCAGGGGTGGAGGGTAAAATCTGTTTCCGGGTCATAGGCCACCAGGAACAAATCCGGCACCGCACAGCAAACCGCTCCCCGCAGGGTGGAAAGATAAATTTGGGGTGATACAGCCTCGACGCCCGGTAAAGATTTCACTTCATCCAGCACTTTTCCGTCCATCCAGATGCGCAAGGTCACGCCCATCAAAAAAGCGTTTTCCATTCCTTCTTCGCTGCCCGCCGGGACGACGATAATATCGGCACCAAGCCGGTTAAGTGCCATTTCGAGGCTGTCCTGGGCACCGCGCACGATTAAAGTAGTGCCGATTGCCAGTCCGGAAAGCATTAAAGCACTGAAAAAAATCAACCAGCTGCGAAATGGGCTGCCCTCGATGTGACTGAGGGTTAATTTCAAACGATTCATTAAAACTCCTTATTCACGCATGGTCACGGCCGGTTCAAGCGCGGTAAACTGAAACACCGGAAACATGGCCGCTACCAGCACGCTGACCAGCACAAACGCAATCACCAGCAGGCTCGCTCCAAGCCATTCCGCTGCGCCTGGCAGTTGGATCGCTACCCCAACCACCTGGGTGGAGCGGTTTTGCATGACGAGCAGCACAAGGCTGGCGAGCACCACGCCTACCAGGCCGCCCAGGAAGGTCAGCAGCGTGCCTTCAGCCAGGAATAAACGGAAAATAAACTGGCGGGTAGCGCCCAGGGCGCGCAGTACCCCGATCTGACGACGGCGCTCGTTTACCGTAATGGAAAAGACCAATCCGGTAAATATGATGGCCAGCAGCCAGATCAAAGTCATCAGTCCAATCAAGTTGATTTGCAATCCGAGCATCTGGCTGCGCTCCACCTGGAAGAAGTTTTCACTTTCCAATGGGCGGACCATGGATACATTTTCGATGATCTTGACCGAGACCTGGTAAGGGTCCTGATCACGAGCCACCCGCACCATCAACACGGAACTTGTGCCTGGGATGATCTTTACCGAATTGCTTTCTACCTGATTGAACCGGTTGGACAGCTCCTGCGCGGTATCCAGGTCCATAAACATGGCGTGATCCAATTCGGTTCTGGTGGAAAGCAACTGCCCGCGAACGGTCAGGGATAAACCGTACAAATCGATTGGTGAACCCGGCTGCAGCGCCAGGTCGCTGCCCACCCACACTTCACCTGGGAGCAAATTCCCTGCCTGTGGATCGCTCAGCCAGGGATGTACGGTAATATCGGTTTGCGGATCCAACCCTACCAGGACAACGTCCGCGCCATTGGCCAGAGGGCTGGCCTTTAAGGTTGTGAGATAAAGCTGCGGGGTTACTTGGGCCACTCCGGGGATCTGTTTAATCCGGTCGATGATGATGTTTGGGATCCAGCTCTGGGATGGCTCGCTGATTAAGTGCGCTCCGCGGATATACTGGTTGGTGTTTCCCCAGGCAACCACCATGATATCCGCGCCCATCCGGTCGAGACTCTGCTCGAGCTGAAACTGCCCACTGCGCAGGACCATGAAAACCCCCAGTGTCATCCCGGTAACCAGCATGGCACAGGCTACAATGACTGCGCTGCGGAATGCCCCACCCCGAATATTTTGCCAAACCATCCCAAAAAGTGACATATCGGGTTTATTATATCAAAAAAGATATATATTACCAATTAATAGGTTAAGTAATTCCTTATTTTTCATTAAGAAATCGCTGCTTGAAATTATTCTATTCCTAATGCCGGGGTCTTATTCGGTATCTTCTTTTGGAAAGCCAGGGATTAAAGGAAGCAAGAATGTTCCAGCTTCTAGCATTGCGGTGATTGCCTTGCTGTTTTGCGGTTCACTGTATAAAAACCCCTGGACAAAATCACACTGGTGTTGGTGGAGAAAATCGAGCTGGCGCGGAGATTCGACGCCTTCGGCCACAACCATTTTATTCAGCAGGTGCCCGACTGAGATGATCGTGCGCGTGATCGCGGCATCTTCCCCGTCATCCGGGATATTCCAGATAAAGGATTTGTCGATTTTGATCGTATTGACCGGGAAACGCTTCAGATAATCGAGCGAAGAATAGTGCATACCAAAATCGTCGAGGGAAATTTGAATGCCCATGTCGCGAATTTCGGTCAGAATGCGTATGGTGAGTTCGAAATTTTCCATGGCCGCAGTTTCAGGGAACTCCAAAATAAGTGAATGTCCTTCGATCCCGGATTCGGTCAGAATTTGCTGGAATTGTTCCGGCAGGTTCGGATTCTGCAGTTGGCGGGCTGAAAGATTGACTGAAACGCGCATATTTGGGCTTATCGGCAGCCAATCATGCATCTGGTTGCAGGCTGTGCGGATCACCCAATCATTCAAGGGGACGATCAGTCCGCTTTCTTCGGCGTGTGGGATGAATTCACTGGGTAAAATTAGACCGCGTTCTGGGTGGTGCCAGCGTACAAGGGCTTCCATCGAAGAAATCGATCCGGTGGGCAGGGAAATAATGGGCTGGTAGTACACTTCAAATTCCTGCCGTTCGAGCGCCCGACGCATGTCCGTTTCGAGCTGCAGCAAGGCCAGGTTGCGTATGCGAATATTGGCGTCAAATGTCTGGTATCTGGCTCGCCCGTTGGCTTTTGCCTCATACAGTGCAGTATCCGAATCGCGCAGCAGATCTTCAGCGCGCTCATAATTGCCCACATTGACCACAATACCGATGCTGGCGGATGTGAAGATTTCCTGATTCTGGATATAGAAGGGCAGGGTCATGGTTTCTCGAACCCGTTCGGCCACAATGATGGCGTCATCTTCTGACTTGATATCATCTAACAGGATGGCGAATTCATCTCCGCCAAAACGCGCAACCGTATCTTCCGGACGCAAGGTGATTTCCAGCCTGTGGGCAATTTCGATAAGCAGCTGGTCGCCAGCGAAATGACCAAAACTTTCATTGACCAGCTTGAAACGATCCAGGTCGATGAACAAAACCGCGCTCCAGTAATCGCTGTGCCGTTTGAGGCGCTCGATGGACCGTTTCAGTTGATCCAGGAAATAAGCCCGGTTGGGCAGCCCGGTTAATATATCGTGCATGGCATCGTGCAGCAGGCGCTCTTCAGTGGTCTTGCGCGCGGTGATGTCGGTTAACGAACCCGCCAGCCGGCGAGGTTTGAAACCTGGCACCCGAACCGACTGTCCGCGCACTAATACCCATCGGTAGCTGCCGCTGCGGTGCATGATGCGGTGTTCGCTCACAAAATGAGGGGTGAAACCTTCGATGTGGGCATTCAGGTCGTTTTTTACCTGTTTGGTATCATCCGGATGAATACGCCCCATCCACTCATCCGGGCTGTCGCTGATTTCGTCGTCACTGTATCCCAACATTCTCTTCCAGCGCAGCGAAAAATAGATCTGGTTATGCACAAGATCCCAGTCCCAAATGCCATCGTTGGCACCCCGTACTGCAATCGAAAAGCGTTCTTCACTTTCACGCAGGGCTTCTTCGGCCAATTTTCGTTCGGTAATTTCGTTCGCTGTCAGAATAATGCTTTCCACCCGCCCATCTGCCAGGATGGGATTAAGTTGAACCTCATACCAGGTTTGCTTCTTTTCAATACGAGCCGCCACTTCCGCCTGCCAGGGTTTGCCGGTAGTCCTGGAAATTTTGATTGCGTCACTCAAAAGGCTTTCATACTCAGCGGTTAATGGGGCAAAAAAACGAAAAGGCTCAACCACATTTTGTTCCGACCAGTTATTAAACGCCATTTTTCCGCCAGGTTCAATCTGTCCTACAAAAACTGGGGCATTCTGGAGGATGGAGCGCAAATGTTTTTCGGAGGATTGCCAGGCTTTTTCTGCAATTTTGCGTTCATTGATCAGGGCCACAGCCATCCAGGCGAAAAGGGAGGTGGTCAAGAGATAGATCTGGACGGATAGGATCCGGCTTCCAAACGAGGTCTCAATGGATGAGAAGGGTCCGTATCCCTGGATGGCGCTCCAAAGGGCAACGGCGGCCAGTATGCTGGAGGCCGAAGCCGCTCCAAATGTGCCCAAACGGAAAACGGCCCAAAACAGGAAGGGATATACCACAAAAGGTAACGATAACAAAAAACCGGTAACTTTCGGGATGGAGAAGAAAACTAACCAGGCGGTAACAACCATCAGCGTCAATACGGTCACGGTTTCGATCACGGTTCCGCGGCGAATAGTGCCCAAGGTTGGTTTTTCTACTGACCAGGCTATTACAATCGGCACCAGGATCACCATACCCATTCCATCGGCCAACGCCCAGGCCAGCCATGTGCTGACGAATGGGCTCTGATTGCTTAAGTAGGCGACAGTCGCTCCCAGGAGAGAAGTGAGCAGCATCAGAACGCCGATGGAAAGAATCGCTGCTCCCATCTGCTGCAGGCTGAACATTTTGGGTTTTTGACCGACGATCCACTGCGCGACCAGTGCTACCAGGAGCGCTTCTGCGGTATAAGCAAAGGTGAAACCGGTGACAGTTCCGATGACAAAACCTTCAACCAAAAAGGCTATAAAAATTGCCAGGGTAAAAACCAGGAAAATTGGCAGCCATTTTTTTCGGGGTGTGAGTAGCAAACTGCTCAACACGATACCGCTGGGCAGCCAAATAATGGGAATATGCCAGTGATCGTTGGAAAGATTCAACCCAAAAATTGCCGCCAGGAATGTAGACGCGCCAATTCCAATAAGCGGTAAGGCACTTTGCCAAACCTGGTGGTTTTTAATCGCCAGTACAAGACCGGAGCGATGAACCTGGATTTTCAAGGAATATCCACCCTTTATCACCTAAGACCGCTGTTGTTAAAATTTATCCTATGAGTGAATATACAACGGTTTGTTTTGATGATCCTCTTTCTGTCTGTCAAAAATCTGGTGCTTTTAGCACATCCTGCAAGAATTAGTCCAATCGACAGATTGAGGGAAGAAATCAATAATTAGAATCCATTTTACCTTTGGCAGTTACCACTGGCAACAGTGAGAGAATTCCAGGATCACTATCCTTCATTATAGCGAAATTTAGCGAAATTAACATGCTAATATCTGCGGCTCCTGCTCTGACCCCTTAACAGATTCGTCAGGCGAGCACTTAACGAGGAGTTATTTTGGATGGGTTGATGGATGAAAAATGCCGTTGCCATAATCGATGAAACGAAACCAGCCTTATCCCCGTATATTCAGTAAGTTTGGAATTTTTCGCCAGCGTTTTGAACTGATTGGCAATTACCGGGTAATGCTGGTGGTATCGGTTCCGGGATTTTACAGGAGGTAGTTATGGATCAACGCATTTGGGTCGCTACGACCAACGAATTTGAGGGTTTCCGCGTGCGCCAATACCTGGGCGTAGTGCGCGGTATTACTGTTCGCTCGCGCAGCATCTTTGGTTCCTTTGGCGCCGGGCTGCAGCAAATCGTTGGTGGAAACATCACCCTGTACACGGAGATGTGTGAAGAAGCCCGCCTGGAAGCTTTTGAGTTGATGGTAAAACACGCTGCTGAAATTGGCGCCAACGCGGTGATTGGCATGCGCTACGATGCCACAGAAATTGGTGAAGGAGTCTCCGAGGTGCTGGCATATGGCACGGCCGTGGTCATCGAACGCAAACCATAAGATATATATTGAGTATTTGTAAGCGAAAGGTGTTCCGAGGAAGTTGTCTGACCTGTATTTACAAATAGCTTAAAGAAAATCCGGAATGGTTGACTCCGCGGTTTTTCTTCCCTATAATAATGTTACAGGGCGTTCCAAGAAATTGGACAGTAGACCGCAATAGGCGGACCCGCACCGCTCAGATACCTGGGCAAAAATTCCAAAATACCTGCCGTAAAGGAAGAAGGTAAAAAAGGAATAAAACCAGGTAAAAGGTTCATAAGGCGAAAAAAGAAATTTCGAGAATAATCTAGAAGTACTTCTCGGATGAGAAGATAAACTCGAAGATAAAATTCTGAAAAAAAATATCGCCAACAAATGAACCTCGGTAAAGTCTCAATTCTCAAAACGGCAATAAACCGGGCGAGAAAAAAACGAGAGAAGAACGGAGCGAAAGGGAAAACTGAAAGGTTACTTGGGACCCCTGTTTTTTTATTAAATCCCAGAGAAGGTCTTTTCTCAGCAGAGAAAGGATCTTTTTTTTCATAAAGCGCTGGCTTTAAGCGTGCCAACAAACGGCAGGTTGCGGTAATGCTCGTGGTGATCCAGGCCGTAACCCACCACAAACCGGTCCGGAAGGTTAAAGCCTTTGTATTTCAGGGGAATATCAATCAGGCGTTTTCCAGGTTTGTCGAACAGCACGCAAACTTCCAGGCTGGCCGGTTGGCGCGCGCGAAGATTGGAAAGCAGGTAATTCAGAGTCAGCCCGGTGTCGATCACATCTTCAACAAACAGCACATGCCGCCCGCTGATGTCGGCTTCCAGGTCTTTGACCAGGCGCACTTTGCCCCGGTTGCGAGTCTCCGGCGAGTAGCTGGCGACCGCCAGGAAGTCTACTTCCACCAGGATGGGTATGGCGCGCAGCAAGTCGGCCATAAAGAAGACCACCCCCTTGAGCACCCCAACCAGCAAAGGCGAGCGGTTGGAATAATCCCGGCCGATCGCCGTCCCAATTTCGGAAACTCGCTGCTGAATCTGGTCGTCCGTCAGCAGGATATCTTGAATATTGGCCGCAACCGGCCCATACTGCTCTAGAAGATCGAGGGAATTCATTTGATTCCTTGTTTATTCCTGGGCGCGCGTGCCGGAAATGCGGGCCGCTTCTTCGCTCAACCCGTATTTCACCATCATGGCGTGCAGTTCGCGCCGCTTGAGCAGTTTTACCTGGATGTTGGGGTAAAGTTCTTTCATGCGGCGCATCCTGCGGTTTTTAAATGTGGATAACTGCGGGCGCAGGGTGGTCAGTTCAATGTACAGGTCCTGGCCTGGCAGGTAAAAATCGGGAGAAAAGGCTTCACTGATCTGTCCCTGCTCATCCCATTCCAGGGGGAAAGTGCAGGGTTCGTACTCCCATTCCAACCCGTAGAAATCTAAAATGCGCGCAAACATCTCCTCGGATGGGTGGGAAAAGTTGGGTCGGGTCCCTGGCTCCGGACGGTCTGGGTTGGGCACAGGTTGTGGGACGGGTGCTTTTGGGTTGGAGGTCAATCGTTGGCTCCGGCAGAGGTTTTGGCCTGGATCGGTCGTGGCGCGCATTTGCCTAAGAGGATACAAACTAAATCGGTGGCATTCGCAGCAGTCAGCTTGGCGGTGTTGATTACCAGATCATAATGCTCAGGCGCATCCCAGTTGGAATGGTAAAAATGTTTGAAATACTTTTTGTGGTAGCGGTCGCTGGTTTCGGCCTGGGCCTGAGCCGCGGCTGGGATAATCCCCTGGCGTTGAGCCAGGCGCTGAACCCGGACCGCCAATGGGGCAATCATGCGCAGATGAAGCACGCCGGGCCAGTGGGCGAGGATGATCTGCCCGGCCCGCCCAACGATAACCACATCTCCCGCGGCAGCCAGTTCTTCCATGACGACTTTTACCGCGGTCAAATATGACTGCATATCTTCCGGTGCAGGTTTGAGTCCAAGCAGATTCAACTCATCAATCATGGCCAGGGCCACGTCCGGTGCGCCGGCGCGTTTGGCCGCCTGGTTGATTAATTCTCTTCCCACCAGGCGGTATCCTGTGCGCATGGCCAACATTTCGGCGGTTTCATATCCCAGGCTGCCCAACAGGCGGGATATTGTTACCACAGCCATGGTGCCTCCTTCCGTGAACGGGAGAACTGAGTGAACGCCTCTTTTCTTTATACACAAATAATAGAAGTTTGTCACTTTTTTGTCAACCGGGTGTCAAGACATCTTGTTCCAGGCGGGTTATGCTGATCATAAGGATTAAACCCAAAGGAGGAATGCCCATGAACACCCGACGATGGTCCATTTGCGTGATTTTGACTGTACTTTTATTAGGTACTGGCTGTGCCCCGTCCAGCCGCGGCGCTGCCACGCCACTGGCGGTAGCCCCCAGGAACCAATTCCAACAGCCTGCACCCACCAGTGCTCCGGCGGCCACAGCAGCGCCGGCTGCCACCCGCATGCCCTACCAGCCGGTGGTGCCAAGGCCTACCCAGGCCCTATCAGCAGGCCCCGGATATTATCCCCAACCGCCGCTCCCGCCGGATAACCAGTTCCAGAATTACGGCACAAATCCCTACACGGATACCCGCGCGGATCACCTCTCGACTTTTGGCCTGGATGTAGATACGGCTTCCTATACCGTGACCCGGCGCTATCTCCAGGACGGCAATCTGCCGCCCCAGGAAGCGATCCGCCCCGAGGAATTCATCAATTTCTTCGATGCCGGCTACAGCCCTCCCCCTCAGGCTGCCTTTGCCTTATATGCCGAAGGAGCGCCGTCACCCTTCTATCCGGATGGCACCATCATCTTGCGGGTCGGGGTGCAGGGCTACCGCGTCCCTGAATCGCAGCGCCTGCCGGTTTCGTTAACATTCGTGATTGATATTTCGGGTTCGATGAACATGGAGAACCGTCTGGGATTGGTCAAAAGCGCCTTGCAGGTGCTGGTTGACCGGCTGCGCCCCCAGGATTCGGTTGGGGTGGTGGTTTTTGGTACTCAGGCGCGGATTGCCCTGCCACCAACAGCGGTTGAACGCAAAGACCTCATTCTCAAGGCAATCAACAGCCTGCGCACCGAAGGCTCGACCAACGCCGAAGCCGGCCTGCGCCTGGGGTACCAGCAGGCCATGCAGTTCTACCGCCCAAACACCACCAATAAAGTGATTTTGTGCTCGGATGGGGTTGCCAATACCGGCCTGACCAACCCGGACGGGATTCTCGAGTACATTCGGGGCTTTATCAAAGAAGGCATCACCCTGAATACCTACGGTTTTGGCATGGGAAATTTCAACGATGTGCTCCTGGAACGACTGGCCGACCGCGGAGACGGCATGTACGCTTACATCGACAATATGGATGAAGCATACCGCCTGTTCATTGACAATTTGACCGGCAGCCTGGTAACGATTGCCCTGGATGCCAAAGTGCAGGTTGATTTCAACCCGGATGTGGTGCGCTACTACCGCCTGATCGGGTATGAAAACCGGGCCGTGGCCGACCAGGATTTCCGCAACGATGCCGTAGACGCCGGGGAGATCGGGGCCGGGCATCATGTGGTGGCGCTGTACGCGGTTTACCTGCAGCCCAACGCCCAGGGCCGGGTGGGGACCGTGCAGCTGCGCTGGTTGGATCCGAAGACGCGCCAACCGACCGAGATTAACGGCAATCTGAATACCTGGGAGCTGGGTCAGGATTTCTATGCCATGCAGCCTCACTACCAGCTGGCGGTGATCGCCGCGCAGTATGCCGAAATTCTAAAAGGCACGCCCTGGGCCCAGGAGATGGATCTGTGGCAGGTATATGAACTGGCCAATGGTCTGCGCGAAACACTGCCGTATGACCAGAACGTGAACGAATTTGTCGATCTGGTAAGCCGGGCGGCTTTGCTGAAACAGGACGGCCGCATCTACTGATCCGGATTTAAAGAACGGGTTCAAGTTGGCACGAACGCGCCAACTTGAACCCATTTTAATAATACCGCTTTGAAGCGGCGATTAAAGGACCGATCCAGCGCCGAAACGAGTTTCGTGCCCATCGTCAATCAGCGCGACCGAGCCCAAACCCTGCACCGAAACGCCCTCCGGACCACACACCAGGGCGGTTGAGCCTTCGACCCCGATCACTTTCAGCTTCCCGGCTACCAGGCGCATGCCGTGCAGCATCATGCGTGGGATTTCGTCGAAATGGGGAATGATGAATGCCCCCGGGAGAAAATTAAAGGCCGTCTGCCACTGGGTCGAGAAGAGCGAGGTGGGAATGCGTTCGCCGAAGATCATAGCGCCTGCGCTGCACCCGGCGACCACGCCGCCGCGCTGCAGCACCTGGGTGATTGCCTGCCAGACAGGAGTGTCCTGCAGCGAGTTGTACAGATAGGTGGGCTTTCCGCCGGAAAGATAGACAAAATTCGCGCTGCGCACGCGCTCTGCCATGGCCGGATCTTGAGCGGTGGTGCGGTCGATGACCCGTACCGCTTCCGTCTGCGCGCCCAGTTGAGAAAAATGCTCCACGCCCAGGTCGCACCAATAATCAATCCGGGCGTCGCCCTCTGTCCCGGCTGCCGTCGGGAGGCAGACCACCCTGGCAGGTTCGTGCAGATGATCTAAAAGCCAGCGGTCAAGTGGGTCGATCGGCGGCAGGTACTCGCCGCTGCCGACCAGCGCCAGCAGGCCTGGGCCGGGAAGTTTTGTGGTTATCAGGCTTGTCATTGGCTAAGTATAGACCCGTTCGGCAAAATTTTAAAGGGTATGTACAAGATTTTAATTCGGGTCGTCTTGATCGGGACGCACCAGGCCAGAGCGCCAGGCCAAAACCGCCGCCTGAGTGCGGTCTGCCAGGTGCAGTTTGGCCAGAATATTGGAGACATGGCTTTTCACGGTCTTGTCGCTAACCACCAACTTCTCGGCGATCTCCATATTGCTCAGCCCGGCGGCCACCAGGTGCAGCACCTCCAATTCCCGCTCGCTTAATTCGGCGAAAGGGCCGGCGGGTTCCTGGCGGCTGCCCTGCACTTCCTGAACCAGGCGTGCGGCTACCTGGGGATGGAGGATGGCCTCGCCGGCGGCAGCCTTGCGCACGGCTTCGGCCAATTCTTCCGGGCGGATATCTTTCAGCAGGTAGGATAGTGCCCCGGCCCGGATGGCTGGGAAAATATGTTCATCCTCATGATAGGAGGTCAGGATGATCACCTGGCTGCGCGGGCTGGCCTGTTTGATCTGGCGTGTCGCTTCCACGCCGTCCAGCCCGGGCATGATCAGGTCCATTAAGATCACATCCGGGGCTTTTTCGGCTGCCAGCTGCACGGCTTCCTGTCCGGAAGCAGCTTCGCCGCACACTTCCAGGTCGGGCTGGGTTTCCAGAAAAGCGCGGATGCCGCGCCGCACAAGGGCATGGTCGTCTACGATGACCAGGGTGATGGGAGCACTCATGAAACCTCTCTTTTTTTCAGAGACGATAAAGGTAAAAGGACGGTGATGTACGTGCCCTGGCCCGGCGCACTCTCGACGGACAGGCTGCCGCCCAGCGCGTCGGCACGTTCGCGCATGCTGCGCAGGCCCAATTCAGTAGGTTGGATTTGAGCGGGATCGAAACCAACCCCATCGTCGTGAACCACCAGGCTGGCCTGATCGTTTTTCAGGGAAAGTGCGATTTCTACCTGCCCGGCCTGGCTGTGACGGGCTACGTTGGCCAATGCTTCCTGGAGGATGCGAAAAAGCGCCTCCTCCACTGCTGCCGGCAGGGCAGACGCAAGATCGACAGATAGGTTGGCCGGAATGTTAGTCTGGCGCGACCAGCGCTCTATGGCGGTTTTAAGGGCCGCCGGCAAATCTTGCCCGGAGAGCCCCACCGGGCGCAGTTCCCAGATTAGCCCGGTAAGTTCTTGCTGCACCTGGTGCACCAATTCGTCTGCCTCTGCCAGATGTGCCGCGGCTGAGGTCGGATCGCTTTCCAGACGGGCCCGGGCCGCGCCGATCTGCATGATAGCTGCCAGACCGGCCTGTTTGGCCGAGTTGTGCAGTTCGCGCGCCAGATGGTTGCGTTCTTCAAGCGCCGCCAGTTCCTGGCGGGTTTGCATCAATTCCTGCAGCTGAACGGCCATTTCATTCAGGCGTCCGGCCAGCTCGGAGATTTCATCGCCAGTGGTGTCGTGAATCTGGCGGGAGAAGTCACCGGTTTGCCAGGAGCGGGTTGCTTCTTCCAAGCTTCCCAGACGTATATCCAGCCAGCGGGCCGAAATTTGCCCGAATAATGCCCCCACCAATGCCGTTGGGATGATCAGCAACAGTGCGGTCGGGAGGACGATTTCCAGGGCGATGCGCACGACGACCTGAATCAATTCCAGCACTCCCAGGTTGCCGGAAAGAAACAGGCTGGCCCCGACCAATCCCCACCATTCGACCATCAGCACGGTGGCCAGCGCGACCAGCGCGTAGGAAAGCGTCAACCGCCAGCGCAGCTGGCGGAGACGCTCATTCAAAAAATCCTTCATCGTTTGAAGCATGATTAGAACCCGGTGGTGACCACTCTGGCTGGTATGATGAACAAGAGCGCACCCAGCACGCCGATCAACCAGATCCCCAGTCCGATCCAACCCAGGATGACACCTGCCTGGGCCAAACCTTGGCTGCTATTGGCCTCGTTGAGCATTTTAAACTGGCTGAGGGCGATGTTGCCGGAAACAATCGCCGCGATTGAACCGACGATCGGCAGCATGAAAAAACCTAAGATACCAGTTACCAGGCTGAGGATCGCCAGCCCGTTGTTGTTCTGGCCGCGCAGGGTGAAGATCAAGACGATCAGGATGATCGCGGGAACCGTCAGGCAAAGGCCGATAACCAGGATATTCAAAAGCATCATTTTTTAATTCCTCCGTTTTTTCAATGTCTTACGGTCTCAATCTTACAGGGTTTGCCCGTTAAAGTCATCCGCCGCGAGGTGGAACTATGCTCCATCTCGCGGCGGAATTCGTTTAAATTTTTGTGGTTATTTTGTGACACTTGTGTCACAAAATAACCACAGGCTATCAAGGCATCTGGGCCATGTAAACCTGGTTACCGTAGGCCAAAAAGGCGACACGGCGCGGTGTGATCGTAAACGCAGTGGGTTCGCGGCGCGGCAGGGTGGGATTGGTGGTGCTGGAAGGCCGCATTTGATCCTGAAAATTGAGCAGCACGCTGAACCGGTAAATAGAAGCGTGGCTGGGATCGAGCATATACAGAGAAGGATCCGGCGCATTGATGGTTAAAATCTGGTTGAAATGGGCATCGGGCATCAGATCGGTTTTATTCACCCGGCCTGAACGCGGGTCGGTGAACTTTGCCGGGTCGGCGCAGCGTGTGGGGATATCACTGATGTTGCTGATCGCGCACTGCACCAGGTGGCCATCACTGCGCAGGAAATAAATGTTATCTTCATAAAAAGCCATATCGACCACATTGCCCAGCGTAAGGTTAAACGTTTCAGAGTAGAGGCGCGGGCGGTCCGCGAATTTCAGGTCGTTGGAAGAATACTGCCACACGGCATTCCCCAGTATGTCTAACAAATAAAGCGAGTCGTTCGATAAGGTCATGGCGCGGATATTGCCCCAACCAATATTGGGCGGTGCCAGCGACCGGCTGACCGGCTTCGTACCGGGAATGCAGTACACCAGATTCCCATTGCCATCGATAGCGGCAATGGTGGCATTGTCTGGATTCACAGGCGGCATGGCAGCAATATCGATCAGCTGACCGATATAGATGGCGCCTGTAGCAGAAGGTCCGGGTCCGCAGTTGAAAAGTGTATCCAACTCAAAACCCTGGGCGGTTTGGAACAGGCGCAGTACCGAACCGGTGGAAGAATCAAGCAGGTAAAGGTCGTTATTATTCGCCACCATGCGGGTAATTTGCACCGACTGGGCAAACCCCACCCGGTTAACCGGCTGAAATGCCAGGCGGACGACCGCATCGCCGGCGTCGACACCCTGCTGGGCTTGCAGGCGCAAGGCGCGGCTTTCATCGCTGATGCCGTATTCTTCTGTTTTATCCAACCACAGCAGCACCTGGTTCCAGTCATTGCGCTGCAGCATGGGGTCTTTTTCCGTCTTTGCCTGGCTAGCGTACAGCAAAGCCTGTTGGAAGGCCTCACTGCGCTGTTCGCCGCGCCCTGTCTGCAGGTAGACGGTCATCGAAACCGCTACCACCACCAGCGGGACGGCAATCGCAATAAATACCAGCAAGGCCGGAGAAATCCGCACCTGTGCGCTGGTGCCCGGCAAACTGGGCGCGCTGGAACGCTGGGGCGCCAGGCGGACCCACAAACTGTGCCAGGCTGTCCCAATGCGGGCAGTAAATGATTTCCACCCGTTCCATACGGTTGCCGCTTTCTTCTTGCGCTCCATGCGGCGCTGGCGGGCCAGACGGGCAGCCTCCAGGGCAGCCGCCTGGCTGACCTGACGGTCGACGACTTCCGGCTCGGGTGGGGCTGGTTGGGGAAGGTCGGTGGCTGTCTTACGCCGCGGCCTCGAAACGCGCGCAGGTGGTGGGGCGCTGATCTCTTCCTCAGGCCGCTGCGCAGGTGGGCGTGACGGCACAGATCGGGGAGCAGGCGGCGTGTTGGCCGCCGGTTGGCGCGCATCTGGGGGGTAAACCGGTGATTCGCTGAGATAGCTGGCTGGCGCGTCCGGATTATCCGCATCGGCGGCTGGTGGGCGGGCCATGGGCGCTGTGGTTTGGGAGGTAGTGGAACGATGGCGCAAAGCATGCACTTCACCGTTACCCGCCTGGAATTTCAATACGAGCGCCTGCAGGTTTGGGCCAATGCCGTTTAGCAGGCGGCGGCGCAAATGCTCCAGGGTGAGTCCGGCGCTGCCAGACAGCGTGGAAGGGCTCCATGCTTCAGGCGGTTCAGGGCTGAAAACCAGCACGTCTCCAGGTTGTACTTGAACCTGGAAATAGCGCAGATTGGTGGAGGTTCCGGTTCCCAGGCCGAGCCCGGCTTGGGGATCATAGAAATCCTGCACCTCAGATGCTCCCAGCACCAGGGCATGCGAGGGACCTGCCACTGCCAGAAACAGGTCGTTTCCGCGCAAAACGCCGATATTTATGCGCCCGATCGCCTGGCCCCCCTCTTCACGGGCGTTCTTTAAGTTGCGATCCAAAAGCTGGTTGTTGCATACATCGGCTGCCGCGCGCATGGCGGCGGTAAGCGAGCCGCTGGATTTGTAATATACTTGTGCAGCGCGCTGCTGCATACTGGCTAATTCATCCGGCGTATAGGGATTGTGGCCATTGAGGGACAGGAACAGGATCAGCAAGTCGCTTTCCCGCCCACGGCCACCCTTCTTGGGGGGCGGTGAAACCAGAATGCCTGGTAAATCAGGGTGGTGAAGTTGGTCGGTTACATTAAATGAAAAATAATATAGATCAAACACGGTCCGGCCTTTTATGGGATACGAACAGATTTTCCAAATTGATTATACATCAAACATCCGGTTGCAATTTGGTTGCCAGGCCTTGTTCGGTAATGCTCTTGTATAATTACACCATGCGCAAAATCCTCCTGCCGATTTTGGCCTTTTTATGGTTGTTATTCGTCCTGGTCCTGTATTATGCCGGCCATAAGCCGGCCGAGCCTGACCAATTTCTGGCACTGCTGCTGGCTGTGTGGCGCCTGGCGGCGGTTTTCGGGATGGCCTGTCTGGCTGGGGGTCTGGGTGCATTGATCCTGCCCGCAGAACGGCTGCACCCGCTGACCCGCCTGGCCTTGCAGGCCGGGTTGGGTTTTGGCCTTCTCGGTCTGGGGGTGCTGGTGATCGGTTCAATTTTAGGACTGCCTTCCTGGCTGCCCTGGGCGGCGCTGGGATTTTTGGGGGTGCTGCTGCACCGCTCGATCTGGGCCTGGCTGCGCGGTTGGCATGGATTGGCCCTGCTCTGGCGCGATAGTGGGGTTTTTGAGCGTATCCTGGCGCTGCTCCTGGGGAGTATTTTCCTGGCAACGCTGGCGGTGGCCCTGGCGCCTCCGCTGCATTTTGACAGCCTGGTCTATCACATGGTTATGCCGGACGCCTACCTGCGTGCGGGACGGGTTGGCTACCTGCCCTGGATCGTGATGAGCGGCATGCCGCAGACCGCCGAACTGCTCTACACCTGGGTGATCGCCCTGGCAGGCAACCCGGCAGCCGCTGTTCTGGGCTGGATGTTCGGGCTGCTTTCCATTTTGGGTCTGACCGGCGCGTTGCGCCAGGTTTTCGATGTGCGGGCAGCCTGGGTGGGTGCGGCGGCTTTGCTGGCCGGATTTACCCCGGCCTGGCTGCTGGCGGGTGGCTATGTCGATTGGCTGGTTTTCCTGCTTTCGCTGGGGGCACTGGTGATGCTGGCTGCCTGGAGAGCAGACGGTTCGCGGCGCAGTCTGATCATGGCGGCCTTGTTTACCGGGCTGGCGGTGGGCAGCAAGTACACTTCCGGCGTGCTGGCCCTGGCGGCCCTGGCTGCATTGGCCTGGCATGCCTGGAAGCGGCGGGCTGCGTTCATTCCGGCAGCCCTGACATTTGGCAGCGTGGCTTTACTGGCAGCGCTGCCCTGGTTTATCAAGAATGGTATTTCTACCGGCAACCCTTTTTACCCATTTTTTCTGACCGGTGGAGCCATGACCGAGGTTCGACTGCAGGTTTACCAGCACCTGCCAGCCTGGGGCAACTGGTTGGATTTCGTCTTTTTGCCATTGCGAGCCACGTATTTGGGCTTCGACGCCGGGGACGGCTACATGTTTTCTCCTGGCGCACTTTTGCTGGGTTTGGGCGGGTTGGCCTGGCTGGCCAGCCGGCGGTTTGACCGGTCTCTGGTTTCACCGGAGGATGGAGAGCCGCCTTTTACCGCCTTGCGAGATACGGCCGCCGCTTTGGCGGTTGGCGGGTTGCTGTTTTGGGCGCTGGGCAACCAGTACAGCGGTAATTTAATCCAGACGCGCTATTACTTTTCCGTTTTTCCGGCGTTTGCCGTGCTGGCCGCGGCTGGGGATGTTGGGCTGCGCCGGCTGCGCCTGGGAGCGGTGCGCCTGGGCCGCCTGGCAGCGGCCCTGATTGTGCTGGTTTTGGGTTTAACCACGCTGGAGGTGAGTCTGGCATCTCTAAAAAATGGGGCACTCCCGGCGGCGCTCGGGTTGAAAAGCCAGGAAGCCTACCTGGCAGATGCCCTGGGCTGGTTTCAACCGGCGATGAAAGCCGTGCGTGAGCTCCCTGCCGAGCAGCGCACGCAGTTGATCTATGAGCCGCGCTCGCTCTACTGCGCCCCGCGCTGCCTGCCGGATGAGATCCTCGATCGCTGGAAGCGGATGTGGTTGGCGCAGGGGAATGACCCGGCTGCTATTCGCGCCGGCTGGAAGGAGGCAGGGATTACCCATCTGCTGGTCTACCGCGAGGGCATGCGCTTCTTGTTGGAGGCGGCAGATCCTCATCATCCGCCAGAAGATCTCAAGGCCCTGGAAAATTATCTGGATACGTTGCCCGCCCCGGTCGACTTTGGTGGGGTGTATGCGTTATACTCGGTGGAATAGGAGATTTGATGCCTTCTTCACCTGATTTTTATCTGGGGCGTATTTTCGATATTGTTCAGGGGCTGACGACCAGCCAACCCCTGCTTTACGATCCGGTTAACCTGACAACGCATGCCGTTGTAACGGGTATGACCGGTTCCGGCAAGACCGGGCTGTGTATTGGATTATTGGAAGAAGCGGCTTTGCAGGGTTTCCCGGCGATCATGATTGATCCCAAAGGTGATTTGGGAAACCTGATGCTGCACTTTCCCGAGCAGCAGGCCAAAGATTTTGAGCCGTGGATCGATCCTGAGACTGCCCGGCGTGAAGGGAAAACGGTACCGGTCCTGGCAGCAGAAACCGCGCGGCGCTGGCACGATGGCCTGGCGGAATGGGGCCTGGGCCGAGAGCATCTGCTGGCGCTGCGCGATGCCGTCGACTACACCCTTTATACGCCCGGTTCCTCCGCCGGGGTGCCGGTCAGCATCCTGACCTCGTTCCAATCCCCTGGGCTACCCTGGGAAGAAAATCGCGAAGTGCTGCGCGAAAAAATCGCCAGCACGGTGACTGCCTTGCTGGGGTTGATCGGCTTGAGTGAAATCGACCCCCTGCGCTCGCGGGAGCATATCCTGCTTTCAAACATCCTCGAGGCGGCCTGGAGTAAAAACGCGCCCCTGGATATGGCGGAATTGATCCTGCTGGTGCAGAACCCGCCTTTCGAACGCATGGGGGCCTTCTCGGTGGACAGTTTCTTCCCACCCAAGGAGCGCAAGGAATTGGCCCTGCTGCTCAACAATTTCCTGGCGGCGCCCTCTTTCCAGACCTGGTTGGAAGGGGAACCGCTGGACGTGGGAAAGATGCTTTACCGGGCGGACGGCAAGCCGCGCCACAGTATCTTTTACCTGGCGCACCTGAATGACAACGAACGCATGTTTTTTTCGACCCTGTTGTTTGCCGCGGTCGAGGCCTGGATGCGGTCCCAGCGCGGAACCAGCGGGCTGCGCGCCCTGCTGTATTTTGATGAAATTCTTGGCTACCTGCCGCCGACGCAAAACCCACCCAGCAAGCCGATCTTGCTGCGCATGCTCAAACAAGCGCGTGCTTTTGGGGTGGGGATGGTCCTGGCTACCCAAAACCCGGTTGACCTGGATTATAAGGCGCTGTCCAATGCCGGTACCTGGTTCATCGGGCGGCTGCAAACCGAGCAGGACAAGCAGCGCCTGCTGGACGGGCTGCGTTCTGCCGGGGGCGAGCTGGATACCGGTCAGATCAACCGCCTGATTTCCGGGCTGCAGAAGCGCGTCTTTTTACTTCACAATGTACATGCGTCCGTTCCACAGCTTTTCCAGACGCGCTGGACCTTGAACTACCTGGCAGGACCGGTGACGCGGGCCCAGATTCCGGATTTGAACCGCCTGGCGGGGGTTGGAAAACCCGGTCCGGCAAGAAAACCAACCGCCAACGGATTTGCCGCGCGGCTCGTCTCCATCGAAGATACGCAGCCGATCCCGCTGCACCCACGGACGGCAGCCCCCACACCACCCCTTTCCGCCGAAGGCCTTTCGTTGACTCGTCCGGATATTCCTCCCGGGTTGGGTGAATTCTTTCTGCCCGCGGATTGGGGGGTCAGCCAATCCGCTTCCGCTGCCAATATAAGCAAATCTATCCCACTTTCGCCGGAAGGGTTAGCCTACCGCCCGGCACTTTTGGCCCAGGCTCAGGTAAGCTATCACTCGGCGCGCTATACACTCGACTACTCGCAGCGCCTGGCTGTACTGGTGACCGCATTGGACGGCAGAATTGTGCGCTGGGAGGACCAGGCCTGGCGTGTCTACCCGCTGGATCTCTTGCAAACCCAGGCATTGCCCCAGGCTCGTTTTGCACCCTTACCCGGCTGGCTGGCGGATGCCCGCCGCATCACCAGCCTGCAGCGAGATTTTATCAATTGGGTCTACCGCAGTGGAAAAATAATGATTAAGGCCAATACGGCCCTCAAAAGCTATGCCGATCCGGAAGCGACCCTGGCAGACTTTCGCGAACAGTGCAGCCAGGTTGCTCGCGAGGGGATGCGGGCTGAGGTAGAAAAGATCAACCGCAAATCTGAGGCGCTGCTGGCCACCCTACGCCAGAAGCTGGCCCGGAAAAAGAGCGATGAACGCGAACAAAGGACGGAAGCTGACCAGCGAAAGATGGAGCAGTTCTCGGCATCCGGTGAACTGCTGCTGAGCATCTTCTCCAAACGCAAACGCAGCCTGTCCAGTTCGCTGACGAAACGCCGCCTGGCAGACCAGGCCCGCTCTGACCTGGAGCAAATTCGTAAGGAAGTAGATCTGCTGGAAGATCAGATCAAAGATGCGGTAAGCGACCAGCGCCGCCAGGTCAATGAGGCTCAGCAGCGCTGGGCGGAGCTGGTCAATGACGTGGTCGAGGTTCCCATCGCACCCCTGAAAAGGGATATCTTCCTCGAAATTTACGGCGTAGCCTGGCTGCCCAATTACGTGGTGCGGGCCGGCGCACAAACGATGGAACTGCCCGCTTACCAACCTGCGCCGAAGTAAATTTATTTTTTCGGGTGAATTTTCCGACACTGTCGGGAAATTCACCCTGTTAAGCCTACGGCTTCGCCACAAAATCGAAGGTTAATTTAACTTTGTCTTCGGTATTAAGCACGCCCAGGATCGAGATAGGCCCGACGTTAAAATCAGACATCAGAATCTCGGTGGTGGCTTTTCCGGTCAGGACGCCATTTGCCAGGCGGGTGGTCACGTCCCAGGTGACGGGCCGGGTAGTAGTTTTGATGGTCAGATCGCCGGTCACCTTGAGGGCAACATCCTGCCCTTCGGTGTACGAAGATGGCAGCGATTCAACCTTGGTCGGAACGAATTTCGCGATGGGATACTTGCCGGATTCCAGGCCGTTGCTGCGAATGTAGCCGTCGCGCCGGCTGCTGTCGGAGGTAAATTTGCTGATATCGATTTCGAAAGCGCCCAGGGTCACGGCGGACGGGTTGTTTACATCGCCGGTGATACTGCCGGTGACCTGGGTGGTCGTGCCGACCGCCAGGTTGAAGCGGTTGTTCTGGTTGAGGAAAGTCTCGCCCACTTCATAGGTGACCTTGGATTCGCCCGGAACGATCTGGTAGGTAACCTGGCCTGCTGCTGCAGCGGGTGGGGTGGTCGGGCTCGCAGCGGGCGCTGCTGTGCTGGCGGCCTGCGGCGGATCGGTAGGCATAGGGTCGGTGGGCATGGTGGTGCTGGTCGCAGCCACCGTAGGCTCAACAGCCGCCGGGGTTGGGCTGGCAGGGGCACAGGCCGCCAGGATTACTGCTGCAGCCAGGACTGTGATGCTGAGCCAGCGCACGGCGTGCGAGACTGAAAGGGGAATCGTGCTTCATGAAAAGAATCTCCAATTTTATTAAACGATATACGTCTTTTTTACAAACGTGGGTTTATATTACCAAAATTGTATTAATTTTTGGTGTACAAATTGTTTAGAAGAAATTTAGATTGTGAAGACCATAAAGGTGGTGAGAGGGCAGTTTTTTACTGGCGGTCAGTGAATCGCCCACAGGCGCACGGTGCCGTCTTCCAGGCTGAGCGCCAGCTGGCGCCCATCGGGTGAGATGCTGATCTGGCGGGCGCTGAAGGGCAGGGCGATTTCATCCAGCAGGCTGCCGCTGGTCGGGCTGTAGAACCGCAGGGTCTGATCCCAAAAAGAAGCCGCCAGCACCTGTCCATCCGGTGTAAAAGCCAGCGCCGCCAGGCCCTCAGCATTTTCATGCTCCACGGTAAGCGTTACCTGGCCGCCCACCAGGCGCCACAGCGAGATGGCTTTCTCATCCCCGCCAGCCGCCAGGGTATATCCGTCCGGAGAAAAAGCCAGCGCGCTGACGAAGGGCCCTTCTTCCCGCAGCACGCGCGGCGGCTGGCGGCTGTCTACCGGCCACAGGGCGACGCTGCCGTCCAGTGCTCCCCCGGCGATCTGGCGGCTGTCCGGTGAAAACGCCAGGTGTAAAATGACCGCGGCAGCGGTGTCGATGGTCCTTGCCAGACGCCCGCTGGTCATATCCCAGATGCGGATATCGCCTTCGGCGCCGCCGGCCGCCAGCCAGTGACCGTCGGGTGAAAACGCCAGGTTGTTGACCCAAACCTGCGAATCGTTAAATTCAGCGACCAGGCGCCCGCTCATAGATTCCCACACGCGGATCGGCCCATCGGTGCCCCCGGTCACAATCAGCGCGCCATCCGGCGAAACCTGGAGGGCGCTGATCCCCGCCGGGTGAGCCAGGCGCTCGGCCAGCAGCTTGCCCGTGCCGACATCCCACCAGCGCAGCCAGCCATCCTGGGCCCCGGTCAGCAGGGTTTTTCCATCCGGCATATACAGCGCATTGCCGGGTGGGGCGAAGTCATTCAATGATTTTGTGGGAATGCCCGACGGGATGGTCCAAAGCTGAAAACGGCCATCTTCTGCGTATGAAGCCAGGCCGCGGCCATCCGCGGTGAATTCGATCTGCACGATACGCCCGCTGTGACCGTCGAGGGTGTGCAGCAGCAGGCCGCTGTCCATATCCCACAGGCGAATGGTGTTATCCCAACTGCCGGTCGCTGCCAGACGGTTGTCCGGGGATACTGCCACGGTGGTTACCCGGTCGGTGTGCCCGCGCAAGGTGTGCTGCACTTTGGCATCGTCCAGGTTCCAGATCAAGGCCGTTCCATCGCCGTACCCGGCCAACAGCGTGGCGCGGTCCGGGGCAAACTGCATCGCTAAAATCTCAGAATTGGCCCACAGGCGCCCCGGGCTGTTGCCGTCCTGCAGTGTCCAAAGGAAAATGCTGCCGTTCCAATTTGAGGTCGCCAGCAGTTCGCCATCATGCGAGGCTGCCATGGCGGCGTTACCGCTGGTATACCAGCGGTGGAAGAGCTTGCCGGTCTCCACCTCCCAGATCACGCTGATTTCGCTGGAAGTGCCGATATGCAGCAGGCTGCCGCCGCTGTAAAATGTGAGTGTCAGCGGCGTACCCAGGGCGCCGTTATCCAGTTCGCGGATCAGGCTGCCGCCGGCGGTTTCATACAGGCTGATGCGCGAATCGCGGTCGGCGGCGGCCAAAAGGCTGCCGTCAGGAGAAAATGCCAGGCGCATGATTTCGACCGGCGTGGCGATAAACAGTACTGCATTCAAAGTACGGGCATCATACAGTTCTATTCCGCGCCGGGTTGAAAACCCCAGCCAGTGCCCGTCGCCTGAAAAAGTAAAATGCAGCAAGGTGCCGTGACCCAGGCGCATCACTTCGCTCAGGGCTTCGAGCCGCGAACCAGGCGCGATGGGTGTCAGGGTGTTGATCGCAAAGCTGCGCGCCGGAGCAGGCATGGGGGTTGGCCAGTTGTAGCCGGCAGGCGTCGCCAGACCCTGTTCCCGGGCAGAGAATTGGGGAATGGGGATGGTCACGGGGGCAATCGCGGCGGGAGTGGCCGTGGTCGGGTTGGTTGGGGTTGTAAAGACCAGCGGAGTGCGCGAAGGCGTTGGGCTGAGATAGGGAAACGGCGGCAGGGTAGGGGTTGGCACACCACGAAAATCGCGCCCGCAGCCGGCTAAGATGAACAGCAGTAATGTCGACAGCCAGGCTGCCTGATGGATTTTCACCATGTCCTGCCTGAGGATAAATACTTACCTCGGCAGCGGTTCGTAGGCGAACCGCTGCCGGATAGCGTTCTGATTTTTTCCCTTAAAGAGATCCTGCGCTGTTTTTCAGCTCATTTCCTGGCGCCCTGACAGGGCCCGCAGGATCGTATTCTGGTCGGCATACTCCAGATCGCTGCCCACTGGCAGCCCGCGTGCCAGGCGAGTGATGCGCACGCTCAGCGGCAGCAGCTGCTGGCGCAGGTAAAGGGCGGTGGCATCCCCTTCCATACTGGGATTGGTCGCCACCAGCACCTCGCGGATGCCCCCTGCGCGCACCCGATCGATCAGCGGGCGGATCTTGAGATCTTCCGGTCCCTTGCCTTCGATCGGTGAAAGCACGCCGTGCAGCACGTGGTAACGTCCAGGGAACCCGCCGGTGCGCTCCAACGCCAGCACATCCAGGGGTTCTTCGACCACGCACAGCAAAGTGCCATCCCGCCGGGGGTCGGCGCAAATCTCGCAGGTTTCAGCTCCGGCCTGGGTGATATTAAAGCATATCGGACACATCCCTGTGGCGCTTTTTAGAGCAATCAGGGCATCGCCCAATAGTTGGGAAATTTCATCCGGCGCGCTGAGTAAAAAGAAGGCCAGGCGCGAGGCGGATTTTGGCCCAATGCCGGGAAGGCGCTCGAACGCGGTGATTAAGTTTTGGAGGGGAGCAGGCAGGATTGCCATAACTTCCGGCTTACAATCCTAATCCGCCCAGGCCGCCGGCCAGAGGACCCATGCGTTCCGCCTGCAACTGGCGAGACTGGTCGAGAGCCATATTGACCGCGCTGAGCAGCATATCTTGCAGCATCTCCGCATCGGCGTCTTTGAGCAGTTCAGGATCGATTTCGACCCCCTTGCATTTTTGGTCGCCGGTCATGGTGATCTTGATCGCGCCACCGCCAACGGTCGCGGTTACGGTTTCTTCGGCCAATTGCGCCTGGGCAGCTTCCATCTGTTCCTGGAGGCGCTTGATCTGGTTCATCATGCCGCCACCGCCACCGCCGCCAGGGGTTCGATTATATCCTTTTGCCATCATATACTCCTATTATTATTGGTGTGCAGCCCTCAAAAGTACCTTGGACGGCTGCATCTTCAGTCTGTTTTCTTCTTTTGCACGATATGCCCGCCTAAATTCAGCGCCGTGCCGACGATACCATCTCCGTCAATATCCATTTCAGGACTGCGCCCGCCTTTGTTGCCCAGCACCACGCACATCACCGGCACGTCCTGCCCGATGACGTGGTGGATAGCCTGGCGGGCGAGCTGCAAATTGTCCCCGGCCTCCATTTTTTGCTTGAGCACATCGCTGCTGAAACCAATCACCAGCACGCCTTCTTTTATGGATACCAGGGTGCAGGAATTCAGCAAACCCGACATGTTAACACGCAGGTCTTTGGCCACCTGTTTGATGCGGCTCCAGTTTTGCTGGATGCTGACCATCTCCACGCTTTGCCCGCTGACTTTTTGGGGTTCGTCCAAACGGGCCTCTGGTTGCGCTGCGTCAGGCGCCGGGTCCCGCTTTTTTGGAGCGGCGCGGGTGGGCGGAGCTGTTTCGGGTGCTTCCGTCTTTGGTGCGGCCTCTTGCTGGGACAGTACGGCGGGCTGCGCTGCGGCGGTCGTGGGCGTTTCCCGCACCGGGTCAGGCGCTTTCCTGGCCGGTTTTGCCGCAGGTGGGCTGTCTGGTGGCCGGGTTTGGACCTGCAGCGGCGGGTTTTTGGCGGTTACGGCTCCAGCCAGGGCCAGTTCTAGCAGCAATCCCGGCTGCCAGCCGCCGCGCACTTCGCTGGCAGCGCTGTTAAACAGGCGCAGGCAGTCCAGTAAGATCGGCAGGTCGAAACGATGGGCCTGCTCGGTCATTTTCTGGCGCATTTCACTGGTCGCTTCAACCTGGTCCGGATTGCCCATGTGGATCAACAGCAGCCCGCGCAAATATTCCACCACCTGGCGGGCGAATTGGCGCGGGTCGGTACCGCTGTCCAGCGCCTGGTGGATGCAGTCCATCCCTGCAGCCGGTTCCTGGTCGAGAATCGCCTCGACCAGAACGACGACTGTCTGGCTGGTGGCGGTCCCCAGCACTTCCTGGGCGGAGGCCAGGGTAATGCGCTCACCGGTGGAAGCCAGCTGGTCCAGCAGCGAGATCGCGTCGCGCATGCTGCCTGTGGATTGGCGGGCGATCAGTACCAGGGCTTCGTCATCAAAGGCAATGTTTTCTTTCTGGCATATATCTCGCAGCAGGCCGCTGATTTCTTGAACCGAGATGCGCCTGAATTCGTGGCGCTGGCAGCGAGAAAGCACCGTCGCCGGGATTTTATGCACCTCCGTGGTGGCCAGGATGAATATAGCATGAGGCGGCGGCTCTTCCAGTGTCTTCAGCAGGGCATTAAAAGCCGCGGTGGAGAGCATGTGGACTTCATCGATAATGTAAACCTTATACCGGCCCTGGCTGGGTGCAAAATTGATCGTATCACGCAGCTGGCGGACATCGTCCACGCTGGTATTGGAGGCGGCATCAATTTCGATCAGGTCCATGAAGCGGCCCTCGTTGACCAGTTTACAGTGCGTGCAATGGTCGCAGGGTCTCCCGGTCACCGATTCTTCGAGGCAGTTCATCGCTTTGGCCAGCAGGCGCGCGGAAGTGGTTTTTCCGGTCCCGCGCGGACCGGCAAACAGGTAGGCGTGGGCAACCCGGTCAGTGCGGATGGCGTTCTGCAGGGTGCGAACGACATGCTCCTGGCCAATCACTTCTTCCCACAGGTGCGGGCGCCATTTGCGGTACAGGGCCTGGGTCATAAGGATTGCTCTCGGGCTGCTTTCAATACCGTCACGAAGGTGAGGGGGATCTGGCTAAATAACAGGATGATCATCGAGAAATTGTAATCCACAATTCTGGTTTTTTGAGCGGCCGTTAGGTATTTCACGCACCAATCCTGTGCCGAATCGGCATGCGACCGGGGTTTCCGGCAAGGCTCTTAGGGGACGGTCAGTGTGGCGCGCAGGATTCCCTGGTCATCGAACAGCGAGATCGTCTTTCCGCTGCTCCACACGGCCTGGGTCAAACCCCAATACAGCTCATTGACCGTGTTCGTACCGGCACGGGTAGTAACGTGCACCGCTCCATCCGTAAACAAAATGATGTCCGGAAAGGTGAATCTGTGCCCGAGGCTGTCTTCCAGCCGCCAGCCGTTCATGTGCACTTCACCCACGCCGACGCGCTTGATAACCACCGATTCAACGTCCAGGTTGCCGGCGCCTACCACTTCGGCAATTTCCACCACCTTGGCGTCAGCCGGCAATGGGGTCGATTTGACCTGGGCCGAGGCCACCACCGCCTGGGTTGGGACGGTTGGCAAGCCTAAACCAGGGGGAATTGGGCGGCCATTGTTCCACCAGGTGAGCACCGCAAAAGTGGTAACAGCGGAAACGATGATGTTAAGGATGATATAAGGTAATAATCGTTTTAAAACGCTCATCGATTCACTCGACCCCAGGGCTGGATTTGCAGGTGGCGTACAACCTGGGTGAATCATAGCATAAAACCAAAGTAAAATAAACCATATGCCGTACTTAATCGATGGACACAATCTGGTTCCGAAAATACCCGGGCTGAGCCTTGAAATGTTGGATGACGAAGACCGTCTGATCGAAATGCTGCAGGTGTTTGCGCGGGTGCGGCGCCAGCGGATCGAAGTTTTTTTTGACCAGGCGCCGCCCACCCACGGGGGTAAGAAAATGGTGGGTATGGTGGGCGTGCATTATGTGCGCAGCGGAAAAACTGCCGACCAGGCCATCGTCGAGCGGCTGCGCCAGTTGGGAAAAAATGCCAAAAACTGGACGGTCGTGACCAGCGACCGGCAGGTCAGGGCCGAAGCGCATGAGCAGGAAGCCAGGCTTTCCAGTTCGGAAGAATTTGCCGTCCAACTGCAGAAGGCCCGCCAGGAAGCGCAAACCGCCCAAAAAGAAAATCCGACCCCGCCGGGGCCGGATGAATTAGACGAATGGCTGCGCTTGTTCGGCAAAAGTTAACTACAGATTTCCACCGAGGACTTTATCGCCGGTCGGCCCGGGGCTGCCGCCCTTGGGTTCGATCGTCACGCCGAAAGATGTATAGCTGCCCAAAGGCTCGGGAGAACGGATGTATAAATAACCGTATCCGCTGCCAAACACTGAAAATACACCGCCGCTGGTGCGGATTCCATCTTTGATCAGCCATATCTGGTATTGTTGGGATGGATCGAGTTTGGTTAATCCATTGACCACCAGCGTTCCCAACGTTCCCTCTTGATTAATCACCAGAATCCCGGTGGCAATTTTATTATTGGCGTCCGGCGACGTCATGGCTACCAGGCTGAAATCTGAAAATTTCGAATTACCAGCCGTCTGATGGGCCTGCTGCCATTGGTAAATATTGAATCCGGCCAAAAGAACAATCAAGACCAGTCCAACCAGGCCCACCAGCGGATTGAGCGGGCGCGCAAACCACGCCAGCAGGCCAGGGCGCTGATGGGGAGGGGCCTCCGCCTGGGCTGCGGCGGCCTGCAGGATGGTCGCCCGCAGGCGCTTGGGAGGGATGCGCTGGGGTGCCGCCATGGGAAGCTGCTCCACCACGGCTGTGTACGAACGCAGTTCTTCTCTGCATGCCGGACAGCTCTCCAGATGCAGGCTTATTTCTGCGCGTTCGGTTTCCTCCAGGATTCCCAATGCGTAAGCTGGAATGTTATCGGTTACATGTGACGCACTCATTATATTATCTCTACCTTACATTACGCACTTGGCTGCATTTTGGATGTATTTTATCGCACCCATTTGTGAAATCCTTCCTAAATCGGCGGTTCGAGGATCTGGCGCAGCTTTTGCATGCCCAGGCGAATGCGGGTTTTTACCGTGCCGAGAGGGTTCCCGGTAGTATTGGCAATCTCCTGGTGGCTGAGCCCGTGAAAAAATGCCAGCGCCAGGGCCTGCTGCTGGTCTTTTGGCAGCTGTGCAATCGCCTGGCGGATGGCGAGGCTCTGAATATTGGATTCCACCTGAGCCGCCACATTGAGCGGGTCGGCCCACTGCGGCTCTTCGTTTTCTTCCAGCGAGTCCCATTCTACACGGTGCCCTTCGGGACGGACATGCCTGCGGCGCAGGGTGTCGATCGCGCGGTGGCGGGTGATGCTGGTCAACCAGGTGGATACTTTTCCCAATTCACTCTGAAATGTCCCGGCTTTGGTCCAGATTTGCAGGAACACCTCCTGGGTAATCTCTTCGGCCACGGCGTCATCGTTGAGCACCTGGTAGGCCAGAGAAAAAACCAGCCGCCCGTAGCGGTCGTACAAAATTCCCAGGGCCGCCGATTGGCCTTTGGCAATGGCCTGGATCAAGGCTTCATCTTCCAGCCGGGCCGGATCATTTGGAGAAGGGATTACCATTGCGAACAGGAAGAACATAACAGATACAGTATAGCAGATGGCGTTCTTTATAAAGAGGTTTCTTTAGGATGGAAACCCTCGATCGATTCACCCAAATGGGCGTCAGCCTTGGGACCGGATCACGATTCGGATAACCGGATGAATGGATCGAGTAAGTTGTCGTTGGCCAGGATCGAAAATATTCCGCCAGGTTGGCAACCATGCCTTCCAGGCCTTCATGCAAGAACAAATACTCGCCAGAAAAGTGATAAACTGGATATAAATTCGAGTGAAATTATATGAATAACAATTGGACCCAAAAAGACATACCTGACCTGACCGGAAAAACCATCGTCATCACTGGCGCGAACAGTGGGCTAGGATTTGAATGTTCCCGGACCTTTGCAGAAAAGGGGGCCATGGTCGTGATGACGGCCCGCAATATGCAAAAAGGTGAAAAAGCCAAAGCAGATATTCTCAATGCCCATCCAAATGCATCTTTAGACTTGATGAAGCTTGATGTCGGCGACCTGGCTTCTGTGCGTGAATTTGCAGATGCCTACCAGGCCAGGTATGATCGTCTGGACATTTTGCTAAACAATGCCGGGGTGATGGCTATTCCTCGCCAGCTTACCCCCGATGGTTTCGAAATGCAGTTGGGCGTCAACCACCTGGGACATTTCGCACTGACCGGGCTGCTGTTGGAGGTGATTATCAAATGCACTGCTCCCATAAGCGGGCCATCGCCAGCAGCGGGTTGTGCCCCAGGTAATCGCGGCAAGGCTGGTTGAATTTCGTTTGCGGTTTTCGTTTGAGCTCTTCCGGGTCGCCGCCCAGCGGATGGTAGAACTCCCAGATCGTTCCGGTGCGCGCGAACTGCCGGGTTGTCTGCTCCAGGGCGGGTTCAAGCAGCGCCCGGGCGGCATCCGCGCGCCCGCTGCGCAGGCAGCCGCGCGCCGCCCAATAAGTCATGCTGTTCCAGGTCGGGCCGCGCCACATGCGCAGTTCGAATAATGAATCCTCAACGCCCACCGTGCTGATTGGGTGGCTGGTGAAGAAGCGGCGCGGGTTCAGCAGGTTTTCGTCAATGACACGCTGGCACTGCCAACCGGCAGCCGCCCCCATGACCATCGGAAACATGCCTTCAAATGCTGCGCGGCGCTTTTCTGGCTGGTCAACCGCCCAGATATCGTAAAACCACCCGTGTTCATCATCCCACAGACGCGTCTGGATGAATTCCTGCAGTGAACCGGCTTTCTCCTGCCACTCCGCGCCGGGCTGCTGCACTATTTTTGCCCACTGCGCGGCCTGCCGGTACAGGTTGTATACGTGAGATGTTGCGTCCACGCAGGCATACGCCCCGGGCTGTGCCTGGTGGAAGCGCACGCCCTCGTCCACGCCGCTTTCCCATTGGAATGTCAGGATATCGCGGTAGAAAAATCCCATTGGTTCGGCCTGGCGGTTGGCTTCAAACCAGCGGATCTGGCGCACCAGGGGTTGGTAGCATTGAAAGATGAGTTCATCCGAGGTGGTCTGGTCGGCATAATCCTGCACGGCAATCGGCCATACCGGCGGGTGACTGAATTCATGGCTCCAGCGCGGTTCTTCCCCGTTCATATAAATGCTGCCCGGCACCAGTCCGGATTCTTCTTGGGCCGCCAGGTCATTCAGAATTTGATTCCGGGCGTGCTCTGGCTCGGCTGGCATCACGTCCAGGATCTGGTGGATCAGGTCCCAATGGCCAAAGGCGGGCCCGTAGCAGTACCCGGGGCCAATTTCTTCCCATGGATAGGGGAAGGGGGCCCGGGCAGGATGGATGCTGCGCCCGTGCAGTTCGGCGGTGTAGCGCAGCATCGCGCGCCAGGCAGGTTTGCCAATTTGCTGTGACTCGTTAACCAGATTTGCTAACATAATTTCTCCAGTACCATTTTTGTTTGCGTTCAATCCGGCTATTTCACGGGCTTAATGGATACAGTTTACTGTTCATATTCCACTCAAACCTCTGGGGATGGCGGCTCTTTTTTGGGGCTGACATGCAGCTTGCGAACCACGATTTGCGAAAGCACCATGGTGTTTGGCACGATCACTAATTGGTCGTCTTCAGTCCTCAAAGATATCGTACGGATATCGACTACTTCCACCCGGCCTGAAAAAGCTCCGATGGTAATCTCATCACCAACGAAAAATGGACGCTCGATCAATAAATAAATCCCTGCAACCAGGTTTTTGAACAGGTCCTGAGCCGAGAGGCTCAGCGCCAGTCCGAGCGAGCCAATCAATGTCGCCAAAGTCGCTGGATTTACATTGAAAACACTCAAAATCCACAATAAGGAAGCGATAATAATCCCGATAAATGTAAACCTGGAAGCAAAAGTTTGAATTTGGGCATGAACACGGAAAAGCACGCGAAACACGATTTTCTGTGCCAACCAGGCTGCCAGGATCCCAAATATACCAATCAAAAACGCCGAAAGAAATGATCCGGCAATCCGGCGCGGTTGAACATCAATAAATGCAGGTAGAGGCGTTCGGGTCGGTCCTGTGGGTGTTGTGGTTAGCAGAATGGCTGTATTTGTAATTTCCGGCGTAGGCGAAGAATCATTAACTACCTGGGTCGTTTCAGCAGTAGCTGCTACGGCCGTTTCGGTGGCTGTAATGGGTGTTCCTGTTCCGGGAATGGGGGTAGAAACCGGTGTTTGTGAAGTTGAAACAGGTTCGGATGGGGTTATGGTTTCAAGCGTACTGACGACTTGTGCTTGAGGAAATGCATTCACACCCACAGTTGGTAATAAGAAAAACAGGCAGGTCAAAAAAACGAAAATTATTCCGAACCGGAAAATCATGTTCTGTTTCATTATGTCCCTATTTGTGATCCGAAACAGGTTTGAAAGTTTTTTAGAAATTTTTCCTCCTCAATCTAATTGCGAATTTTGTTTTTGATTCACAATTGTTGTTTATTATACGAAATTTTTTCCCACTACTCCTGCCTTAATCAAGGGAACCGGCCATATTGCATGAACCCCCTGCGCCTGCAGATAGAGACCCGGCGGAATCCCACAAACCATGTTTGGGTATCTGAATAATTTTCTTACTCGATTTTCTGTGCCGGTTTTGCGGCCATTAGTCTTCATTATCCCCTGACGATGTCAATGCTTGTCTTCGACGGCAGCCCAATTCAACAGTCAAGCGTCCGGTTGCGTGTACTAAGCGCGCAGCAGCTTGCCCATGATTTCATAGCTTAAGCTTGAACCCGGCAGTTTGATCCCGCGCGTCAGGGTGATCCACTCCCGCCGGCGGTACAGGTGGTGGGCATTCGTATCAATCTCGGGGGTTGCCAGGCAGACGGAAGACTGTTTGACGTCTGCCAGTAAGGCGTCGTGCAGCTGCCCGCCAAATCCCTGCCCTTGAAAAGTGGGCAGCACGGCGATCTCCGCAAATTCAAAGAAGTCGTCCAGGTACTGCTGACGTAAGGCGGGGGTAAGGTAGTCGGAAACGAACGAGTAAAACCAGTCCCCTTTTGTCCCTGGAAAACCGTAAACAAAACCGATCACCTCTGCGCCTGGCGCCGGTCGCAAAATCACGCAGCGAAATCCGGATTGCCTGGCATGGTAGGAGAGCCGTCCGGCGAAATTGAGAAAATCCGCCAGGGTTTCGGAATACGGCGGCTGCGAAAATGTAGCCTGGTAAATATCGATCAGGCGGTCAAAATAAGGGCGGGTCTGTTTACCGGAGAGCAAGTCAAGTTCAGCCATGATTCCGATTATATATCGGGAGTCCGATAGGCTTGTATTATTAAAGGGTGACAGACCCCGATCTTTACGCTATTGGGGCCTGTCTTTTTGAGGAGGAGCATCGGTGATTAAGGTTCTAAGGGTGTGATTAACCAGATGATCAGGTAAATCAACACACCCGAAGGGGGGGCGAACATCAGCAGGATGAAGATCAAACGCACCAGGGTCGGATCTATAGAAAAATAGCTCGCCAAACCGCCGCAAACTCCGGCGATCATTTTTTCATTTTTACTGCGGTATAAACGTTTTGGACTTTCCATGTCAAATTCTCCTTTTCTACTGTATTATACGAAATTCCGGTCAAAGAGTTGCACCCATATTTTGAGTTGCGTAACCCCAAAAATTAATCGTGGAAAACCTTGTTATAATCCTTATATGCGTCCAGCTACCCGTGGCATGGTGATTTTTATCGGCATTTTTTTGTTGGGCGGGCTGGTATTGAGCCTACCGCCTGTGCATACGCGCGTCTTTAATCTCCTTGAAGATGCGCGGATTCGGGTTCGCTCGATTATTTTTCCTCAAAACGAAGTAGTCTTTGTGCCCGGGGGAGAGGTGATGCCCACGGTCACCCCCATTCCAGAAACGCTTGTTCCCAGCCAGACGCCAACCCCAACCGCCACCCTGACGCAAACCCCGCAAACACCCCTGCCCACATTCACCCCCAGCGCCACGCCCACGCCGCTGCCGGAGCTTGTCGATTTAAAAGGGGTCGTCTGGGAAACCCAGAACGGGGCCTGGAATTACTGCGGTCCGACCAATCTGGCCATGGAACTTTCTTACTGGGGTTGGAAGGGGGATAAATTCACCACAGGCAAGGTGCTCAAACCTTTTGGTTATGACCTCAATGTGATGCCTTACGAGATGCAAAGTTATGTCGAGGAAAATACCAACCTCAAGCTCAAGGTGCGCTACGGAGGCACGCTGGCTTTGCTTAAGAAGCTGCTGGCTGGCGGTTTTCCGGTGCTGACCGAGGTGGGCGTTTACTTCCCGGAAACCGCCACCGGCATGACCAGTTGGATGGGGCACTACCGCACGGTCACCGGTTACAACGATCAGCGCGGAGAGCTCATCATCCAGGATTCATACATCAAACCCAATCTGGCCATTCCGTACGATTCGTTTGTGAGTGATTGGCGTTCGTTTGATTTTGTTTTTCTGGTCGCATATTCTGCGGATAAAGAATCTCAGCTTTCAGCACTGTTGGGGGAATATGATTCTCCGGTGCAGAGCTACCAGATTGCTTTGAAAACGGCTGCCGATGAGATGTGGAAATTAACCGGAGTGGACCAGTATTTTGCCTGGTACAACCGCGGTACGAACCTGGTCATGCTCCAGGATTATATGGGTGCGGCAGAAGCTTATGACCAGGCTTTTATGCTGTACGCTAAACTACCGGAAGATCGCCGCCCATGGCGCATGATCTGGCATCAGACCGGGCCGTATTTTGCCTATTACTACTCCGGGCGCTACCAGGATGTGGTGGACCTGGCGACCGGGGCGCTCGATTATATTCGCGACCGGGCTGAACGGCTGGGTATCGCCGACAAGCCTCAGGTGGGAGCTTTTATCGAAGAGACCTGGGTCTGGCGCGCCCGCGCCCGGGTCGTGATTGGGGACCGGGAAGGCGCGATAGCGGACCTCAGAATGGCGTTGAAATATCACCCCGGTTTTCAGGCCGCGGTGGATGACTTGCACAAATTAGGGCTGGCCCCATAACTCTAGCCTGTAGGGCGAGCTTCAGGAAAGCAATGATCCATATATGAGAATTCTCCATTTTGCTGATGCCCATATTGATATGGCCCCCCAGGGGCGGCATGACCCCACCACCGGGCTGCCGCTGCGCGTGCTGGATTACCTCATAGCCCTGGATACGATCGTCAACACCGCGATTGATGAGCAGGTCGATCTGGTGCTCTTTGCCGGAGATGCGTATAAAGATCGCGCGCCGGCCCCTACCTTCCAGCGCGAATGGGGGCGGCGCATCATGCGATTATCGCAAGCCGGCATTCCCACTGTGCTCCTGGTGGGCAATCACGATCTCTCCCCGGCGGTAGGGCGAGCGCACGCCCTGCAGGAATTCGAAACTCTCCAGGTGCCGCATGTGCATGTGATCGGCAAACCCTGCCTGTGGGGTCCGGCGGAACTGGAAGGGCTGCCGCTGCAGTTGATCGGCCTGCCGTGGGTTTCGCGCTCAGGTTTGATGGCTGCCCTCGAATTGAGCGGCGCCGAGCCCGCCCAGGTATTCGCGGAAATCGAATCGCGCCTGACCGAACTGATCCAGGGATTTTTTGAGCGTATCGATCCTGATCTGCCGGCGGTACTGACCGCGCATGCTTCCGTGCAGGGGGCGCTGTACGGCGCCGAGCGCGCGGTCATGCTGGGCGGCGACCTGGTGCTGCCGGGATCATTGGTGCGTGACTCGCGCTTGAGCTATACTGCCCTCGGACACATCCATAAGGCCCAGGACCTGAACAAAGACGGACAGCCCCCGGTCATATATCCGGGATCGATCGAACGCATGGATTTTGGCGAGGCCGCCGATGATAAATATTTTGTGATTGCCACCGTGGAGAAAGGTGAACCGACCCGTGTGGACTGGCGCAAGCTGGATGGGCGGCGTTATATTGACCGCTTTTTACAATTACAATCGCCGGATTTCTTTATGCAGGAGGTCCAGGGGGCTCTCCCCGCAATGGAAGAATTAGAAGGGGCAGTGGTCCGTCTGGTGTTGGAGTACCCCCGAGCGTGGGAACCGCTGCTGGATGAGACCGCGCTGCGCCAGGCGATGGCCCCGGCATTTGAATTTCACCTGGTGCGCCGGCCTCAAATCGAAGCCCGCCTGCGCCTGCCTGCCGACCGGGCCGTGAGCAGCCTGAGTGCCATGGAGTTGTTGGGCAAATATTGGGAGGTGGTCAATACCCAACCCGAAGAAGCTGGAGAACTGCAGCGCCTGGCGGAAGATATTTTGAAGGAGATGGAAGAAGCACACGATGGCTGAAGCGGTTACAGAAGTTCTGTTAATTATTGCCCTGGTGTTAATTAATGGTTTGTTTGCGATGACTGAAATCGCGTTGATTTCTTCGCGCAAGGCGCGCCTGCAGAGTCGGGCCGAAGAAGGCGATCGCGGGGCGCGCGCCGCCCTGCGCCTGGTGGAAACGCCCACGCGCTTCCTTTCGACCGTGCAGATTGGCATCACCCTGGTTGGGATTCTCTCGGGAGCGATTGGTGGGGCAACCCTTTCCCGCCAGCTGGCCGGGCTTCTGGGTCAGCTGCCCTGGCTGGCCCCTTACAGCCAGCCGATCGCCCTGGTGGTGGTGGTGGCGGTTATTGGCTATTTGTCGCTGGTGTTTGGCGAACTGCTTCCCAAACGCCTGGCCCTGACCGACCCCGAACGGATCGCGGCGAACAGCAGTCGTTTTATGGAGTTCCTGGCCCGCCTGTCCGGACCGGTCGTCCAACTGCTCAGCATATCGACGGATTGGGGACTGCGCGTGCTGGGAGCATCGCCAAGCAGCGTGACGGATGTGACCGAAGAAGAAGTAAAAGTGCTCATCGACCAGGGTACCCTCAACGGGGTTTTTGAAGAGGTCGAGCAAGACATGCTGGAAAGTGTATTTCGCATGAGCGACCGCACGGTTGAAACGATTATGACCCCACGCACTGAAATGACCTGGCTGGATATCGACGATCCTTACGAGGATGTGCTGCGCGAGGTCACCGAGAGCAATTTTTCGCGCTTTCCGGTGGCCCAGGGCAGCCTTGATAACATGTTGGGCATCCTCCTGGCACGCGAACTGCTGGCGCAGGCCGTCTCCAGTGAGACGGTCGACCTGCGCAGCTTTTTACGAACGCCAATTTTTCTTCCGGAAAGCACACCAGCCTTTACCGCGTTGGAGCAGCTCAAACACGGCGGCATGCACATGGCCCTGGTCATGGATGAGTACGGTGGGGTGCTGGGCCTGGTGACCCTGTTTGATATCCTCGAATCCATCGTAGGTGAGATCTCCGCTGGGCCAGGGGAAACCTCTGAGCCCCAGGTTATTCACCGACCGGACGGATCGCTGCTGCTGGATGGGCTGATTAAGGTGGATGTCTTGAAAGATTTGCTTGACATAAAAGAACTGCCGGATGAAAACCGGGCCGGCTTCCAGACCCTGGGCGGACTGATCATGAGCCAGTTTGGCGACATCCCTATCTCCGGCCAATTTTTCGATTGGGACGGCCTGCGCTTTGAGGTCGTCGATATGGACAAGCGCCGGGTGGATAAGGTGCTCGTCCAGCGCATTAAAGAAGCATGATTCTGCCTGACTTGTTTCGGCAACCAACATTGAGAACCCTATGATCCCAGTCCGACTGCGCCTTACCGGCTTTCTCTCCTATCAAGAAACGACCGAACTCGATTTCAGCGGGTTCGACCTGGCCTGCATCTCCGGCGCAAATGGGGCGGGCAAATCTTCGCTGTTAGATGCGATCACCTGGGCTCTGTTCGGCCAGGCCAGGCGTCGAGACGATGCCTTGATCAACAGCCATGCCGCCGCCGCGGAGGTAATCTTCGATTTCGAATATGAGGGCGACCTGTACCGCATTCAGCGCTCGAAGCCGCGCGACAAATCAACCATATTGGAATTCTATATACAGGACGAGCAGGAGCACTGGCGCCCGCTGAGCGAACGCGCTATGCGTGAAACCGAACAACGCATCCAGCAAACGCTGCATATGGATTACGAGACGTTCACCAATGCCTCCTTCTTCTTACAGGGCCGGGCGGACCAGTTCGCCCAGCAGCGTCCGGGTGACCGTAAAAGAATCCTGAGCAGCATTCTGGGGCTGGAAATTTGGGAGCAATACCGCGAACGGGCAGCCTCGCGCCGCAAACTGCACGAAACCGAGGCCGCCGCGATCAACGGACAGTTAGAAGAGATCAACAGCGAGCTGGCCCAGGAGGATGAACGCCGCACCCGCCTCAAGCAGCTTGAGGAAAACCTGACTCAACTGGCCGAACTGCGCAAGGCCAGGGAAACCGCCCTGGAAAATGTGCGCCGCCTGGCTTCTTCGCTGGCGGAGCAGAAACGGCTGGTAGATCTCCTGGCCGGGCAGCTTCAGGGAGCGCAAGCTCGCCTGGGAGTCAGTCAAAGCGAGCTGGCAGCGCGCCGAGCGGAGCTGGAACGACTGAAATCTCAGATCGCGGATGCCGAAAAAGTGGAGGCTGCCTACCAGGCCTGGCAGGCAGCGCGCCAGGAATTGGAGCGCTGGGAAGCTGTGGCGGTAAACTTCCGCCATCACAGCGAAAGGCGTGCCGGACCCCTGCTTGAAATTGAAAAAGCCCGTTCGACTCTGGAACAGGAGCTGCGCGCCCTGAAAACTCAGCAGGAGCAGGCCGATGGGTTGGCGGAACAGACCCCGGTCCTGGAAGGTGATTTACACGCTGCGCAGGAAGTCATCGCGGGGCTCCAGACCCGTCTGGAACGTCTGCCGCAGCTTCAGCAGGATCTTGAAAACTGGCAGGACCAGCGCAGCCAGGCCAGGTCGGAGAACGAGCGTCTCAAGAATGAGATGAACGAGTTGAAAGAGCGCATCGAACGCCTCAAGGCAAGCGGGGGCGCAGTCTGCCCCTTGTGCGGGCAGCCGCTCAGCCAGGAGGACCGCGCCCGCCTGATAGCCGAGTTGGAGGGCCAGGGGCGCGAACGCGGCGACCGCTTCCGGGCCAACCAGGCTTTGCTGGCCAACAGTGAGCAGAAACGGTCCGAGGTGGAGGCTGAAACTGCCAACCTGCGCAACCTGGAGCAAAACGAACTGCGCTACCAGGAACGTAAAGTCGCCGGGCTGGAAGAGCGCCTGGGACAGATGCGGACTGCCCTGGAAGTCTGGCAGGCTGGGGGAGCGCAGCGCCTGGTGGAAGTTTCACAGATCCTGGAGGCGGAAAAATTTGCCCAGCAGGCTCGCGCCGATCTGGCTGAGGTGGATGCGGCCCTCAAAGAATTGGGCTACGATGCCTCTGCCCATGATGAGGTGCGCCGGGCGGAACAGGTGGGCCGTGCGGCTGAAGAACAGCTGCGCCAGGTGGAATCCGCCCGCGCCGGACTGGCTCCGCTGGAACGTGAGATTGCCCGCCTTGACCAGCAGCGCGCTGCCGACCAGGCCGAAGTGGATCGCCAGGAAGCATCCTGGAGCGAGGCCAACGCCCAATACCAGGTCGCGGCGGCCGCCCTGCCGGATGTAGATCAGGCGGAGAGCGAGCTTTACGACATCGCTGAACAGGAGAACCGCCTGAGAATGCAGGTTGGCGGGGCTGTGCAGCAGGTGGAGGTGCTCAAAATTTTAAAGCAGCGCCAGGCCGATCTCAACCAGCGCCGGGAAGGGTTGGTGCGCCTGGTGGCGCGTCTCAAACTGCTCGAAAAAGCATTTTCTAAGGACGGCGTACCCTCACTGTTGATCGAGCAAGCCCTGCCCGAGATTGAAGCCCAGGCCAATGAGATTCTTGACCGTCTTTCGGCGGGGAGCATGTCGGTCCGCTTTTCGACCCAGCGCGATTATAAGGATAAAAGCCGCGAGGATAAAAAAGAAACCCTCGATATCCTGATTTCCGATTCGGCTGGCATGCGCGAGTATGAATTATTTTCCGGCGGCGAAGCCTTCCGCGTCAATTTTGCCATCCGCCTGGCGCTCTCTCGGGTGCTGTCGCAGCGTGCCGGGGCGCGCCTGCAGACCCTGGTGATCGACGAAGGTTTCGGCAGCCAGGATGCGGATGGGCGCCAGCGCCTGGTAGAAGCGATTAATCTGGTGCGCCCAGACTTTGCCAAGGTGCTGGTAATTACCCACCTCGAGGAACTGAAGGACCATTTCCCGGCGCGAATTGAAATCGAGAAGACGCCCGGCGGATCGACACTGAGGGTGGTGTGACCCCATTAATTCCCCTGCGCCTGGGTTTGCAGCAGCGGGTCCTGCCCTCCTACCGCGTGCCGTTCTTCGACGCCCTGGCCCGGACCTGCGCCGGCGGCCTGGGACTGTTTGCCGGTCAGCCCAGACCGGGTGAAATGATCGATACAGGCGCCAACCTGCAGGCCGCGCAGCGCTTTGAAGCGGGCAACCGCCACATCCTGCGCGGCGCGCTGTACCTGTGCTGGCAAACGAACCTGATTAAGTGGCTGGAGGAATGGCAGCCGGATGTGCTCGTGGTCGAAGCCAACCCGCGTTATCTCAATACGCCGCGCGCAGTGCGCTGGATGCACCGCCGCCGCCGCCCGGTGATTGGCTGGGGCCTGGGCGCGCCGCGCAATACCGGCTTGCTGGCAGATTTCCGCTCTTCCGTTCGCCGTCGTTTCCTGGCTCAATTTGATGCCATGATCGCATACAGCCGGCAGGGAGCAGAAGAATATCTCCAGGCCGGGATTCCGTCCATCCGGATTTTTACGGCGCCGAATGCCGTCATGCCCCATCCCGAGCGCCCCGCCCCGCACCGGCCGGTCTTATTCCCCGGCGGGCAGGCCAGCCTGCTGTTTGTCGGGCGTCTGCAGGCCCGCAAACGGGTCGATCTGCTGTTAAAAGCCTGCGCTGCTTTACCGGATGGGCAGCGCCCGCACCTCACGATTATCGGCGACGGTCCGGCGCGGAGTGATTGGGAAAGCCTGGCAGGAAGAATTTATCCCGAGGCTCAATTTTTAGGCGCGATCCACGGCGCGGCGCTGGAACCCTTCTACCAGGCCGCCGATCTGTTTGTGCTGCCAGGCACGGGGGGGCTGGCCGTCCAGCAGGCCATGTCGTATGCGCTGCCGGTGATCGTGGCCCAGGGAGACGGCACGCAGAGCGACCTGGTGCGACCGGACAACGGTTGGCAGGTGTCTCCGGGCAGCGCGGCCGACCTGACGGCCTGTCTGGCGGATGCCCTGGCGGACCCGGCCCGGCTGCGCAGCATGGGCAGCGAATCCTACCGCATCGTCAGTGAAGAGGTTAACCTGGAAAAGATGGTCGAAGCTTTTTCTTTTGCCATAAAAAGCGTACTATAACTACAATCAGGTAAATGGTTTACCTTTTAAAAGACCTCCCGTAAGGACCCGGTATGCACATTTTGCTTGTTGCCGACGGGCGCAGCCCGATCACCATCCGCTGGATTCAGGGTTTGTTGGCCCTGGAGCATCAGGTTACCCTGGTGTCTACCTATCCATGCACAGCGGTCGCCGGGGTGATGGCCCAGCATGTGCTGCCGGTGGCATTTGGCGCGATGGGCGGCAGCCAGGCCGGGGGGCGCGCCGCGGGCGGCGCGGCCAATCGGCGCTGGCTGGTCAGCCGGGCTCGCAAATTATTCCTGACCGGGCGCTACTGGTTGGGACCGCTGACCCTGCCGGCTTATGCCCGTGAGCTGCGTAAGATTCTGGCAGAATCACGACCGAACCTGGTTCACGCCCTGCGCATCCCCTATGAAGGGATGCTGGCGGCTGCCGCCGAACCTGAAGTGCCCCTGGTGGTATCGGTGTGGGGCAACGATCTGACGTTGCATGCCCCGGCCACACCAGCCATACGCAGTTGGACATCTCGGACGCTGCGCCGCGCCAACGGCCTGTTAGCCGATGCCGCGCGCGATCTGCGCCTGGCGCGCACCTGGGGATTTGCCGCAGACCGTCCGGAGCTGGTGGTGCCGGGGAACGGCGGCATTGACCTGACGGAGATTGACCGGGTGCAAACTTACCAAATGGATACGTTCGCCAACCTGCTTCCGGCGGGTGTGCCGCTGGTGATCAACCCGCGCGGGCTGCGCCCTGCGTATGTACGCACCGATATCTTTTTTCAAGCTATCCCCCTGGTGCTCCAGCACCGCCCAGAGGTGTATTTCGTTTGTCCCTCCATGGAAGGACAAAGCGAAGCGCAGGCCTGGGTGAGACGTTTGAATTTGGAAAAAAACGTGCGCCTGCTGCCGTACCTGCGCCAGCCGCAGCTTTGGGAACTTTTTGAGCGCGCAGAGGCTTCCGTCTCCATATCCACCCATGATGGCACCCCCAATACCCTGCTGGAAGCGATGGCCTGCGGCTGTTTTCCGGTGGTCGGCGACCTGGAAGCGCTGCGTGAATGGATTACCCCCGGGGTGAACGGAATGCTGGTAGAACCCAATAAGCCGCAGGGGGTGGCCGAGGCCCTGCTGCTGGCGCTCAATCAGCCAGAGTTGCGCAGACAGGCGGCGCAGATTAACCGCAGATTGGTCCTCGAACGCGCTGAAATTCAGGGGGTACGGGCCAGGCTGCGCGATTTTTATGCTCAATTCGAAGGCGATTTGCAGCCGGATGCAGCCGAAACTTCGCCGGAAGAAAAAGCGGTGCGGCGTCCATTCCGATTTGTTGGGAGAAAATCATGAACCCGTATTTACATCTGGACACGCCCCGCCTGCACCTGCGGTCCTATACCCCCGGTGATGGTCCTTTGTATTTTCAGATCGGTCAAAAAAACCGGGCGCACCTGCAGCGCTATGAATCGGGCAACACCATTCTTCAAGCCCGCTCTAAAGACGAGGCGGAGCGGATTATTGGTGAGTACTGCGCAGCCTGGCGGGAGCAGCGCTTTTTCTGTCTGGGCGTCTTTAACCGGGACAGCGCGGCGTTTGTGGCTCAGGTGTATGTGGGGGTCGTCAACCTGGAACTGCCCGAGTTTGAGGTTGGTTATTTTGTGGACTGCGAGCATGAAGGGCAGGGATACGTCAGCGAGGCCGTCCGTGCCGCGTTAAACTGGATTTTCCATGATTTGGGGGCACACCGGGTGAGATTGCATTGTAATGATACCAACCTGCGCAGCGCGCGTGTGGCGGAACGCTGCGGCTTTGTGTTGGAAGGCCATGTGCGTGAAAACCGGCGGGACCAGGACGGCGTTTACAGCGGCGAACTGCACTTCGGCCTGCTGCGCCAGGAATTTTTGGACCAAAACAAATAAGTGAGCCTCAGGGGGATTTGCTTAACGTGCGTACCGAAAAAAGGTGCCCGCTTCCACGGCAGCGTTCAGGAATGCATCGTGCGCCAGGCTTTCCACACGATGCGCACGTAATGCACCAGGTGGCGCAGCGGGCGGATGTGGCTGGCCTGACCGGCGTAAATCGTGCGGATCGGCACCCAGGCCAGGCCCAGTTTGTACTTCAGGCACAGCGTGATCATATCCACTTCCAGTTCAAAACCCTTTTCGGGGCTGTCCAGCAGCAGTTCGAGCAGGTCGCGGCGGATCAGACGGTACCCGGATTGGTTGTCGGGGATATACTGTCCCAAGGCCAGGGAAATCATCACCCGGCCGATGGTGTTGGTCGAGCGCCGAAAGACTGGCATCTGGGAATAATCTCGCTGGCCGATGATCATGCCGGCCGGCTGGCGCGCATACGCTTTCAGAAAGGCGGGAATTTCGTCCGGGTCGTGCTGCCCGTCCCCATCCAGCGTGACCACCGCGCCAGCACCTTGCGCCAGGCAGTGTTTAAAACCGGCAATCAGGGCGGCGCCTTTGCCCTGGTTGGGCGTCTGGCGCAGCACCTGTGCCCCGGCGGCTTCCGCCAGGACGGCGGTCTCATCGGTCGAGCCGTCATCGACCACCAGCACCGGCAAATGCTGGCGGGCGGCAGTAACCACGTCGGTAATGTGCAGGCGCTCGTTGTGCGCAGGGATCAGAGCGATGATTTTTTCTTCTGGCATTAAGGTCTTCCACCCGGATTGCCGGGGTTTGGGATTAGAATTAACCCGTTGTAGGCAGCTTTATACCATCATCCTACCTTGAATACGGTAGAAAGACAAGCTGTGCAGTTGGGCAATTGCCAATCTTTCTTTAAAATTGGCTGCCCATTAGGTTTGCTGCAAACCGCCCGGTTTTGTGGCAATCATCAGAAAAGGTGATAAACAGATGGAACTTGACGCGCAAACTTTTGACCGGCTGGCAGGCGTGGCCGTGGGGGCCGCTGTGGGTGATGCCTTTGGCATGCCGCTGGAATTTGGTCCCCCGCGAGCGCTTGATCGATTGGTGAAGGAGATGACGATTGGCAGAATGCCGGCGGGCAGCTTCACCGATGACACCGAAATGGCTTTGGCCCTGGCAGAGAGCCTGCTGGCGCAGCGCCCATTAAATCCGGCTGACCTGGCTGCACGTTTCGTAGACTGGTACCGCACCTCCCCGCCGGATGTAGGGGTGCATACGGCCCGAGTGTTGGGGCAGATAGCGCGCGGTGTGCCGTGGGAATCAGCCAGCAACAGCGCCTGGCAGGCTAATCCGGAGAACGCTGGCAATGGCTCGGTGATGCGCTGTTGGCCGGCGGCCCTGGCGTTCTGGAGGGATCCGGTACAGCTCGCGGCTGCCAGCGCGCTGCAATCCCGGCTGACGCATGCTCATCCGGAGTGTGTCGCCGGTTCAGTTTTTGTCAACGTTTTGATTGTGCGCCTGGTGCAGGGGGATGATCTTGCCCAGGCGGTGGCGGAGGCGGCTGCTGCCAGCTCGCTTCCGGATGGGCTGCGCCAGGTGGTGCTTTCTGCGCCTGCCAGACAGCGCGGCGAACTCAAGAATTCCGGCTGGGTGCGCCATACCCTTGAATTGGCGGTATGGGGCCTGCGGACCACGACATGCTTTGAGGATGCAGTGGTGCAGGTGGCCAACCTGGGAAACGACGCCGATACCGCAGCCGCGGTGGTAGGGGCGCTGGCCGGGGCACGGTATGGGTTAAATGCCATTCCGGCGCGCTGGCGCGAGAAGCTGAGCGGAGAATGGCCGCTCAGATCCGGGCGGCGTTTTGGCGAGGATGATTTTATCCACCTGGCGCATTCTCTGGCAGCCGGGTAAAGCGCCCATCCGCGTCCGGTTTAAAAGGCAGCACGGCGGTCACAGCATCCAGGTTGAGCGGACCGTAAATGTGGGGGAACAGTTCATTGGCTTCATCCGGGTTCTCAAAGCGGATCTCGGCCTCGACCCGGGCCGGGGCGATGGCCAGCAGCAGCAGGTCTTTCTGACCGCTGTAATAGCGATTGGCAGTGGCAATAATCTGGCCCGGTTTCGAACAGTGGATAAAACCTTCACTATCGAGCGAGTCGCTGGTGTATTGGCCCTGCTGCTGGGCCTGCTCCCAATCTGTGGGGTGGGTGATGTGAAAAATGATGGCCATGCTTCCTCCGATGGAGTGCTTTTATATATTTCTGGAATCGTTCAAACCACATTCGTGCCTATGGTCAGGTTTGTGATGAAACGTTCAGGCGGATTATAGCAGAATCCCTCGACGCTTATGATCCGGATTGTGAATTTCATTCCGGCAAGCAGAAATTCTTATTCCGTTTTATAATCAATATTATGTGTCGGAGGGAAGATGAGTAGACAATATTTTATGCCTCCATGGGTTTTGTTGGCAGGTGATGGGCTGGTGCTGCTGGCGGTCACACTGGCCGGTTTTGGAAATCACAACAGCAGCCTGGCCGGTGGGCGCTGGTTAACCACCTTCTTACCGCTGGTGATCGCCTGGGGTCTGGTGGCGCCCTGGCTGGGAAATTACCAACCTCGCTTTTGGCAGCAGCCTTTGCATGCCTGGCGGGCCTTGCTGGCGATGGTCCTGGCGGCACCGTTGGCTGGTTTCTTACGCGCATTGATATTGGGTGGGACGGTCATCCCGATTTTTGTCGTTGCGCTGGGCGGTGTGGCTGCGCTGTCTATGACAGCCTGGCGCGTGATCTGGGCACTATTGGCCGGGCGGGATTTTTCATGGACGAAAGCGCGCTGATCCAGGCTGCCCAACAAGGGGACCTGGATTCGTTTAATCGTTTGGTCCTGGCTTACCAGGATATGGCATTTAACCTGGCTTACCGCATGCTTTCGGAGGATGCGCCTGCCCAGGATGCTACCCAGGTAGCGTTTATGAATGCTTACCGCAGCCTCAGCAAGTACCGCGGTGGATCGTTCCGCGCCTGGGTACTGCGCATGGTCACCAACACCTGTTACGACGAGCTGCGCCGGCGAAAACGCCACCCCACCACTCCCCTGGAGCCGCTTGATCCGGAGGGTGATGAAGAGATCGAATCTCCGGCATGGTTGGCTGACGACGGCCCGTCACCTGAGGATGAATATGACCGGGAGGAATTGAACCAGGCCGTACAGCAGTGCATTAACGACCTGCCAGAAGATTTTCGGGCCGTGGTGATTATGGTAGATATCGAAGGTTTGGATTACCAGGAAGTCGCGGAGGCAATTAATAAGCCCCTGGGAACGATCAAAAGTCGTCTGGCACGCGCCAGAAGCAGGCTGCGTGAATGCCTGCAGCAGTTCTGGGAACTTTTACCCGCCCAATTTCGTCTCCAGGGTGAGGATTTATAATAATGTCACCGATCACCCCACAAGACTGGGAAACTTTATCCGCGTATCTGGATGGGCAGCTTATCGAAACGGAAAAGCGCCAGGTTCAAGATTTAATGGCGCTGCGTCCCGAGTTGAAGCAGGGTCTGGAAGAACTTCGCCGGACCCGGGCTGTGCTGCGAGCTGCCCCCCGGCGTCGTGCGCCGCGGAATTTTACCCTATCCCCGGAGATGGCCCAAAAGGCTCGCCCGCGGTTTCACTGGGGGTGGACACCTTCCTTGAGCTTTGCTTCTGCCATGGCAGCCGTTTTGTTGGTATTGTCTTTCTTCTTCCGCATGAACCTGCCGCAGCCATCCTTCCTTGCACCCATGGCGGCACAGGCGCCGATGACAATGGAGCGTACCACCAGCAACCCCCCGATCATCATCTGGAATCAACAGGCCAATGGTCTCGGCGGTGCGCCGGCTGGCGCCGGTGGTGGTGGAGAAGCGAGCTCGGCGGAAAAAGTGATGGTTTCTCCTCCGATAGACAGTCAGGCCGGACCGCAAGCGACCCCGTCTGGCACTGAAATCAATCCCAGTCCCGACCAACCGCCAGCCCTTGCCGCGGCAGCCACCCCTTCGCCAGAGGCACAGCTAACCGCTCCACAGGCGGCCTCACCCACGGTTGAGGCTGGAACCACCTCTGACGGCAGCGGAACGGGTCCGATTTTGGGAATTGCGCCTACCGAAGAACAAGGTAGGATGATCGTTCCTGCCCAGACAGATTACTATCAGGCCGAACAACCAACCGGTGATCGCTGGATGTACGTTCAGATTGGCCTGGCAGGAATCACACTGGTTTTAGCCCTGGCAGCGTTTTTTGCCTGGAGAAGAGCACACCATTGAATGATCAACCGGTAAAATATTGTCCTTACTGCGGCGTTCCAACTGAACGCCGCATTGTGTTTGGCGAAGAACGCCCGGTTTGCCCGCAGTGTGGTTGGATCCATTTTCAGGATCCAAAAGTGGCAGCCGGTGTGCTGGTCGAGAAAGACGGCAAGGTTCTCCTTGTGAGGCGGGTCAATGATCCACAACGCGGCCTGTGGAGTTTCCCGGCCGGTTTTATGAATGCGTATGAAGATCCGGCGCATGCCGCCGAACGGGAATGCCTGGAAGAGACCGGTCTTGTGGTGCGTGCTACCCGCCTGGCAAACTTAATTGCGGGTAGGGAACACCCGCGCGGAGCCGATATTGTCCTGGTTTACGAGGCAGTCGTCACCGGTGGATTGCTGGCAGCCGGCGATGACGCCGACCGGGTGGGTTATTTTGCCCGGGATGCGCTGCCGCCGCTTGCTTTTCGAGCCACGCGTAAGGCCCTTGACCTGGAGTAGAACTACATTCTGCTGACATTATCCCGGTAGTTAAGGTTTGGTCGTCGGGCTTGGGGTTGGGGTAACGGTCGGGCCTGGCGTCTGATCTTGTGTGGGCGTAGGTGTGCCGCTCACCGGCGTCCCACTGGGAGACATGCTTCCTGTTTCCATGGTCAGCAGGTTCCAGGCGCCTTCGATATCATCGCTGGCTGCCACAGGGAAACCAGGCAGCTTATTAAGCGCGCTCTCCAGTCGGGTTAACAGATTCGTGATTGTGCTGGCCTGGTCTTCGGGTACCTGGCTCTGGATTGCCAGCAGGCCATCGCGCGCCGCCTGGATATCCTGGCGGGCCAAACCCAGGTTGTTCTGAACGAGATTAAACCTGGCTCGGGTGAGTAACTCCATGGATCTGAGGAAATGCACATTCAGGAGAGAAGAAGCAATCGATGTCTTTGCGTCTGCCCATTCTGCGCTCAGAGTCTGAATGACTGCCACCTGGTCGGTGCTGCCCTGCGCGATCCCATCCAGATCGTCAGCAAAGGCCAGTTGCGTTGACTGAACTTGAGCCAGATTCGTCTGCATGGTTGACTGAAAGCGCGTTAGATTGGCCTGCAAGGTGTCGACCTGCTGCTGCTCATAGGTAAGTGTTTCCTGTAAAGCGGCTTGGGCCGGTTGGGCGGTCTCAAGCGCTGCGATGCGCGATTGGATATCCGCTTCGAAAACTTTCTGTGAATCGCCTGCTGTTTCGAGGGATTGCAAGCGGCTGATGACGTCATCGAGACGCTGTTTTGATTGGCTTTCCGCCAGAGATTGGTTGTCTTCCAGGGCCTGAATACGCTGTGAATTAACCTGGACCGATTGAAAATAACGGTTTGCCAGGTAGGTAACACCCAGGTAGATGCCTGTACCGACGACCAATCCCAGGATCACAGCGAATAAAATGCGCACTGTGAAACGAAACGCCCGGCTAAGCCAGGAAGGTTTTTCGGTTGGGGGAGTAGTCTGGCTCATTTCGTACCTCCGGGTAACGGCAGCAAATCATTTAGGGTACTTTGCAGGCTTGCCAGGAATTTTGAAAACTGGTCGCCAAGTTTTGAAACGGCATCGATTTGCGATTGGAGCCCACCGATATCCTCGTTGATCGTATTGACCTGAGTGAGAACGGATTTCACCTGATCTTGCAGATCGCTGGCGGTATTTTCAACGCCGCTGATCCGACTGCCCAATCCCTCCAAATTATCCAAACGCGCGCGCAGGCCCTGCGTATCCTGTTCTAGGGCGTTCACGCGAGTTTCCAGTCCTTTGGCTTGTGTGGTCAGTGCCGCCACCTGCGATGGCGCGGCAAACTGCAGCAGCCCGCCGTTCATCCCGGCTAGAATTCCTAAACATAAAGCTACGGAAAGAATTAAGGCGGCAAACCCGGTGAACACCATCCCCCATACGGCCTGGCTGCGTGAAATCCAACCGGCGGGCAGCTGAACCGCTGGGGCAGCTTCAGGCACCTCAGGTTCCTCTTTTGGGGTCACTGGCAGTTCTGTTTCGCGAACCGGTTCGGTTTTTTCTTCCGTGGATGGTGCGACGTCCGGTTCGGGAATGGGTTCTGGCTGCTCAATTTCAGGCTTCTCTTCGGCGGAGAGGTCTATCGCTTCTCCTTTAAGCTGGTTTACTTCAGGAGGGGGTGGCGTCACCTCGGCGGAGACCATCTCTTCTACCGGAGCGGGAATCGTCTCATCAGGTGCTAACCGGGCTTCTCCTGCTTCAGGAAGCGCTACTGCTGCGGCTACCCCTGGCATCTCGGCTGCTTTTTCTTCATAGATTTTCACATCGGGTGGGGCAAAGATGAGCATGTCTCTCCAGCGATCGATTGCCACCAGGCCTATTCCACTCACTTTCTGCAGGTCTTCGGCAGTTGTGTAAGGACGAGAATCCTGGATGAGCTGGGCTAAAGTTGGACCAACTCCGGGCAGCAGCTGCAAAGTCTCCAAATCGTCCAGATTGGGATTGATTTTTTTATCCTGACTATCTTCCACCTTTTTGCTCCTTTTTGATAACCCCTTTTGAGATCTACTGTTATTGTAGCAAATTTTATAATGAGTTGTCATCAGATGCCTGGACGATTGACAGATGACTCAATAAAAATCCGGTTTGCCCCTTAGGGTATAATAAGAATTACGTTCTATGGCTAAAAAGACTGCTCGTACCCAAAAACCTGGTGGAACCGCTAAGAAAGGCAGCCGTTCGGCGCCCAAACGCGCGTCGAAAACCGCCTCCCGCACCACCAAACGAGCCCCGGCTCGCAAGCGCAGCAACTGGTCGTGGGGCAAGGTTTCACCCGAACGCAAACTGGATATCCTGGGCATCGCCTTGGCCCTGGTTGGTTTGCTTACTTTGCTTTCCTTGTTATCCCCCAGCCACGGCACCGTGACCGGAGCCTGGGTTCAACTGCTCAGCCAGGTAGCCGGTTGGGGGACATTTGTGCTGCCTCTGGCGCTTTTGATCGTCGGATTGTGGCTGCTGTTCCGTAATATTGAAAAACTGCCCCTGCTGTCTGGTGTGCGCTTAACCGGAATTGTGCTGATTTATCTGAACTTGCTGGCTTTTCTTCACCTGTTAGGCGGCGGCGGACGAGAATTAGCCCAAACCGGTCAGGGCGGTGGGTATGTGGGCTTCGTGTTTGAGCGCCTGCTGAAAAACAGCATCGGGACGGCGGGGACGGTGGTCGCCCTGATTGCCTGGCTGCTGATTGCCCTGGCATTTTCTTTCGACCTTTCACTGACCGACCTGTTCGGACCGCTGGTTGAACGGATCCGGCGCGCCTGGCGTGAGCGTAAAGAATCTGCCGGATCATTAAGCGATGGAAATGCACCTGCATCCGAATGGACGCCTTTCGCCGATCCGCCGGCTTCCAATGAACTGCCCTCCGATTTTCGGCCGCTGTCCGGGAGCAAAGGTTCATCCTCCAGCGCCGGTGCTGCCGCGGTTCCTGCTCAACGTTCCGGATCGACATCTCTAGCGTTGGATGCAGACTCTGCGGATCACGACCCGATCCCACCGGCGCCGGCGCCCGATGGGCCGGGTTGGGCGGTTCCCGGGGTGGATGTGATTCTCGATCCGGCAGAACCGGTCTTTACCCAGGCCAATCAGGATCTTGACCGGGCTAAGATCATCGAAGAAACCCTGGCGGCATTTGGCGCGCCGGCGCATGTGGTCGAGACGCATCGCGGTCCAACGGTAACCCAGTTTGGGGTCGAGCCAGACTTTGTTGAATCTCGCGGGCAGAAGATGCGCGTGCGGGTGAGTAAGATCGTAGCTCTTACCGATGATATTGCCCTGGCGCTGGCTGCGCCGCGCATCCGCATTCAGGCACCCGTCCCGGGCCGAAACTACGTAGGCATCGAGGTGCCGAATGCCGAGGTCACCCGCGTCACGCTGTATGAAGTCATGGAAAGCGAATCATTCTTGAAGATTCGTTCGCAGCTTCGTTTCGCGGTGGGTAAGGATGTTTCTGGCAAGCCGGTTTCGTATGACCTGGCGTTGATGCCGCACCTGTTGATCGCCGGAACCACTGGCGCGGGGAAATCGGTATGCGTCAATTCAATTCTGTGCTGTTTGCTGCTCAATAATTCCCCGGCCGATCTGCGCCTGGTGCTGGTCGATCCCAAGCGGGTGGAACTGACCGGGTATAACGGCATTCCGCACCTCCTGGCCCCGGTGATCACCGATGCCGAACGCGTGGTCGGTGCCCTGCAGTGGATGATGCGTGAAATGGACAGCCGCTACAAGAAATTTTCGCGCAATTCAGTTCGCAATATCTTGGAATATAACGCCAAACTCCCCGACGACCACCTGCCTTACCTGGTGATCGTGATCGATGAATTAGCAGATTTAATGATGCTGGCGCCGGAAGAAACCGAACGCGCGATCACGCGCCTGGCGCAGTTGGCGCGTGCTACGGGAATCCATATGATCCTGGCGACCCAACGACCTTCGGTGGATGTGGTCACTGGCCTGATCAAAGCCAATTTCCCGGCCCGGATTGCCTTCGCCGTGGCTTCGATGATCGACAGCCGGGTGATTCTGGACCAGCCCGGGGCAGAACGCTTACTTGGGCGCGGCGACATGCTTTTCCAGGCGCCCGATGCTCCCGCCCCGGTGCGCCTGCAGGGGGTGTGGGTTTCGGAAAGTGAAATTCAACGCCTGGTAGATTACTGGCGGCTGGCAGCCGCGGCTGTGCCCAGCGGCCCACCCGCTCAGGGGGCCCCGGTAGATGCCCTGCCGGTTGGCGTGCCGCTCAAACAAAACCCGCTGTGGGATTTGCAGGAAGCAGAAGCCAACGACCCGCTGACCTCCGAGGCGATAGACCTCATCCGGCGCGAGGGGCGGGCATCCATCACCATGCTGCAGCGCAAGATGCGCATTGGATACACGCGGGCCGCGCGGATGATCGACTCCCTCGAACAAAAGGGAATTGTCTCCCCTCCGCAGGTGAACTCCCAGGTGCGAGAAGTGCTCGATTACGGACCGCTTGGCCCGCCTAAAGAGGAATAGGTCTGGTTTTCAGGGTGATTGCTGCCGGCAATCCCCTTTTTTATCTGCCGGTAGAGTGAAAGGATTGCAGATGTTTACCGTTAAGCCGTATTCTCAACAAGATCCTCAATGGAAGAACCGCCAATTAGGTTTCAATTCTCAAACCACAATTGGAAAAATGGGCTGTTTGCTCACCGATCTTGCCATGGTTGCAGCCGGATTTGGATTTAATGAAACGCCGGCCACTTTAAACCAGAAAATGGTCGCGCTGGGCCCAGACGTGGGATTTTACGGTGAGCTGATTGTTCCTGCCGCCATCCCGCGCGTGCTGCCGGGCATGATTTACCGCGATTTCATGCGCTGCCCAGATGTCCCTGCGCCGATGGAACGCATTGATGCCGCCCTGGCGGTTGGCTGGCCGGTTATTGTGGAATTGGATTACGACCCCAAACCGGATCTGCAAAACCATTGGGTGGTGCTGTACGATAAACAGGGTGGCGATTACCTGCTGCAGGATCCCTGGCCTTTCCCACCGGAGGTTGGCCCGGTACGCCTTTCTAAGAGCCGGTTTGCGTTTGCCGGCACTGCGGAGAAAATTATCACGGCGGTGGTCTGGATGGAAGGTCCGCGCGCGCCGGTGAATAAGCCCGAAGGGGCCGTGCGCGTGTATACCACGGTAGATGGGCTGGCCCTCCGCGCACAACCGGTGATCAATTCAGAAAATTTAATCAAACGGGTGGCTTTGCTGGATGAGCTGTATTCCCTTGAGTCGGTGGACGCCACCCTTTTCAAGGTCGGGACGGCTAACCAGTGGCTCCACGTCCAGGACACAGAAGGCGTTCAGGCTTATACGGCCGCCTGGTATTTGAACACCAAGCGCGAAGTGCCCGGCGAACCTGCGGCACCTCCTCCCATCACCCCGGGCGAGCCATTGAAAGTATATGCATCCGTCGATCAGCTTGCCATGCGCAGCCAGCCGGTTGTCAGCGAGCAGACTCTGCTCAAGCGTCTGGACATTGGTTGTGAACTGACCCCGCTTGAACCTCCAGCGGATGTCGTGCGCAAGGTCGGTACATTGAATTTATGGTTAAAGGTCAAAGATCCGGATGGGGATGAGGGATTTGTCGCCGCCTGGTACACTACTGTCGTCCCACCAGTGGGACTTGGACCGGTCGAAGTCACGCCGCCGGTGGCGCCGCCACCGGAAGAGCCGCCAGCCGAAGAATTTCACGTCATTACCACCGTACCTGCTCTGGCGCTGCGCACCCAACCGCAAATTTTACCGGAGACGTTGATTAAACGCGTGCCGTTTCTCACAAATCTGCTGGTATTGGAAACCGAAGCGGAGGCGCGCAAAAAAATTGGCGGCAGCGGGCAGTGGCTTAAGGTGCGCGACCCCGATAACAATGATGGCTTCATTGCAGCCTGGTTTGTGAAGCCGGTGGCATAGACTTTGGTATCATGGACTGCGAGGAGCATTTCCCCTGCAGTCTTTTATTCGTGAGGATTTAGTATGAAGCCTGTGTGTATCACCAGCGCCAGCCGCTCAAATGACCAGCTGCTTTATTTTACTTCTTCCAGCCTTACCAGCGATGACCGCTGGTTGGTGTATATCAGCGACCGCATGGGCGATCCCAACCTGTTTGCGCTTGACCAGCGCAGCGGGCAGGACCGTGTTCTGACCGATAATCATGCCGGTTATTTAAAATCTTATGTATACTTTGACGGCAATCCGAATCGCGGTTTTGGCAAGGCCAGCGTCAGCCTGCATGCTCAGAGCGGCACAGTCTATTACCTGCAGGGAGACAATATTTGCGCGGTGGATCTGGCCGGGAAGCGGCGTGTACTGGCCCAGGTGCCGTCCGGACAGGTAACCGCTTTTACCCACGTCAGCCTGGATGGCACCCGTTTGTGCGTGCCAACCACCGATGCCCGTGCGCTGGATGCCGAGCGCCTGGTCAAAGGCCGGCCTGATTACGATATCGACGAGCGCGTCCAGCGGGAGAAACTGGTTTCGACCCTGCGGGTCTATGATACCCGCACCGGCCAGGAGATTCTCAGTGAGCGCGTGCCGCAGGCCTGGATCACCCACGTCCAATTTTGCCCGACCGACAATGACCTGATTTTGTATAACCACGAATGGCCCGGCGACTGCGGAATCCGGCGGGTCTGGCTGTTTGACGGCCACAGTGGGGAGCACATCCGCATGCGTACCGAGGGGCAAGGCCGCAGCCGGTTGGATTGGGTTTGCCATGAAGTGTGGGATCAGGACGGTCGAACGATACTCTACCACGGTGGTTTTGATGGCGGGGTTTATTTTATCGGTAAGGTCGACCGCGACGGCTCAAACCGGGTGGAAGTTGGCTTCCCGCCCGAGTACCGTAAATACGGCCATTTCAATCTCAATCATGCCGGATTGCTGGTTGGTGACGGATATTACCAGGAACCGGGGGAGGAAGAACTCCCTGGGGCGCGCAATGAATGGCGTGGTGGGGAATGGATCTCGCTCCAAAAGATGGATTGGATCAATAGGAGCATGGAATGGGTTCCACTTTGCAAACACGGCTCGAACTGGGAGAACCAGGACTGCCACCCACATCCTATCTTTAACCACGCGGGCAGCGCGGTATATTTCACCTCAAACATCAGCGGCCGGCGGGCGATTTACCGGGTGGATGTACCCTGGGGATCCAGTTGAACGTTTTGCTTCATAAATGAGGTTCCCCTGGGAATAAGGGAGGGATATCTTTGATCGAAATCCAGAATCTACAGAAGATTATCGGCCAGGAAACGGTGTTGGATATTCCCGAACTTGTCATCGAAAAAGGGGAAATTGCCGCAGTGACCGGGCCGCCAGGCTGCGGCAAAGAGTTCCTTTTCGATTTGCTGATTGGCAAGACCGTCCCTTCGACCGGGAATCTGCGCCTGGCGGGGATCGATCCGCGCGATAAAGCCCATTTTGGGTTCAAGGTAGGGGTGTTATTTTTAGAAGACGGCCTCTACCACCGCATGTCTCCGGCTGGAAATTTGCTTTTTTCCAGCCGCATTTATACCCTGCCCCACACTCGTTCAGAACATATCCTGGCCCAAATTGGCCTGGCCGATCGGTCCAACACAGCGCTAGATAAGCTGGCACCCGGATTGCAGCGCCGCCTGGCTTTTGGGCGCGCGATCCTTCACCAGCCGGAGGTTTTGCTGCTATTTGAACCTTTCGCGCGCTGCGATTCTGGAACGATCCAGGTGATCACCCGGCTGGTCCGCCAGCAGGCGGAGGAGGGCTGTAGTGTGTTGATTCTGGCGGATGATGCCGCTCATCTGGAGGGGCTGCCAAACCAGATTTATCGCATGGAACGCGGCCGCTTGCTGGAGGTGGAGTCTCCCACATCCGGAGTTGAGCCGGCTGCGCCATTCAAGATCCCGGTGCGCAGTGAGGATAAAGTCATTCTGCTCAATCCGCTGGATATTCTGTATGCCGAAGCGGAAGGCGGGCGCATATTCTTACAAACCACCAGCGGAAGGCTGCCTTCTCAGTTTACCCTGAACGAACTCGAAGAGCGATTGGGGCGCAGCGGTTTTTTCCGGGCGCACCGGGCTTACCTGGTCAATCTCCAGCACATTAAAGAGGTGATCACTTACACCCGCAATAGTTTTAATTTGCGCCTGGATGATCCCGCCGGGTCAAAGATTCCATTGAGCAAAACCGCTGCCGGTGAACTGCGCGACCTGCTGGGGTACTGATTCACGCTCCATTCACCCTCTGAAATGATCCATTCAGCCGATCTATGCGCCGCCTGGCGCATTTTTGTTGTAATGCTTGGTTTCATTCTTTATACTGGAATAAATCCAACCAGAAAAATCGGTGAAATACTCCCAGATGAAGGTGAATCATTCTGCATCACCAGGATGTAAAAAAGGGGGTTGGCAGAAATGTGGAAAGGTATGAGATGGAAACAATCGAAGTTAATGAACTGACCCGAGATTTCAATGGGCGCCGTGCATTAGATAAAATCAGTTTTTCGGTGGGAGAAGGCGAATTATTTGGTTATCTGGGACCGAATGGGGCCGGAAAAACCACCACGATCCGCATCCTGACCGGACAGCTGCGACCGAGCGCAGGCTATGCCAGGGTTGCCGGTTGTGATGTGGTTGATGAGCGAGCGAAATTAAAACCGCAGATTGGCGTGGTGTTTGAGATCCAGAATCTGTATATGAACCTATCCGCGCGGGAAAACCTGAATTTCAGCGCGAACCTGTACGGGGTTGGGCGTACCAGGGTCGATCATTTGCTGGCGCAGGTGGGTCTGGAGAAGCGCGCGAATGATCGGGTGAAGAATTACTCGAATGGGATGAAACAGCGCTTGCTCATCGCCCGCGCGCTGCTGCACGGTCCAAAGGTGCTATTTCTCGACGAACCCACCCGCGGTCTGGACCCTAATCTGGCGCGCGAGATCCGCGCCATCGTGGCAGGTTTGAGCCGGCAAGGTGTGACCGTCTTCCTGACCACGCACTACATGGAAGAAGCCGAAAAGTTATGCAGCCGGGTAGCGATCATCGATAACGGGCGGATCGTGGCCCTGGATACGCCTGATCATCTAAAGGCCTTTTACGGAAACGGCGCTCAGCTCAGCCTTGAGGATATCTTTGTCCAGTTGACCGGGCATGGGTTTGAACAACAGATTTCGGAAAATTGAGTTTAATCAGGGAAGATGATGTTAAGAGATTTTGATTTCATAACCGGGGATCGCCTGATTTGGCAGCAGCCTAAATTTGGTGTCGATTATTTCCAACTAAGAGTTGGCAGTGAACACCTGGCAGAGATCTCCTGGACCGAATGGTTTTCCGATCGGGCAAGCGTCAGAACTTCCCAAGGCATGTTGGACCTTTGACCGTCTGGGTTTCTTCCGGCGCAGCATACAGGTGATAGAAGATGCAACCGGGGTTGAAGTGGCTCGGATCGAACTGAATTGGTGGGAATCGGGGCAGATTTCCTGTGCCTCCGGCGCCGAATTTGCCTGGCAAAAGACTGGCTTTTGGGGGGATACCTGGGTTTTATCCAGAAAGAACGGGCCAAAATTATTTGAGTTTTGGTTTGGGATGCACTGGTTCAAGCGTGCCGGGGAGGTTGTGTTGGCCTCTGGGGCCAGGTTAGTGCCGGAATTGCCGCTGTTGGTCTGCCTGGGATGGTACCTGGCAACCTGTGATGCTCAGGATGCTTCCGGGGCGATCGCAGCCGGCGGCAGCGTGGCGGCGGTAATTTGAAAGGAAGGGTGTGATGAATACGAATGGGGTCGTGTGGCGCTCAAGACTGCGCATTATCTGGACCGTGGCATTTAAAGATATTCAGGAAGCTTTGAAGAATAAAAATACACTGACGACGATCATATCGCTCGCATTTATTGTGATTATGTACCGGCTTGTTCCGATCATTACCAGTTCAAATGAACTGCCCTATCTGCGCGTGTATGCTGCCGAAGAAAATTCGCTGTTAACCAGTTTAAAGGCCAGTGATGTTTTTCAGGTTCGAACCTATTCCTCTGAGGCAAGAATGTTGGAAGTGCTGCGCAACGGGGATACGCCTGAATTGGGCCTGGTTATTCCGGCTGGGACTGACCAATCATTGGGCACCGGTCAAACTCTTACCATTCAAGGTTATGTGGTGCGTTGGCTGTCTGATACAGAAGCCGCCAGTCTTAAGAATCTATTGGAGGAAAGCCTTTCCCGTCAAACGGCTCGACCGGTAACCTTGCTGCTCAATCGGGTGGAACTCACGCCAGATTCCGGTGGGCTGGGCATTTGGGCAGGATTGTCTTTGGTGATTGTATTGGTGATGGTCGCGATTTCACTGGTCCCGCATCTGATGCTCGAGGAGAAGAAAAACCGCACGATGGATGTGCTCATGGTTTCCCCGGCCAACGCCTGGGAACTGGCCGCAGCCAAAGCGGTCGTGGGGATGTTTTACAGCCTGGTTGGCGCTGCAGTCGGCCTGGCGCTGTATGCCCACCTTGTCGTTCATTGGGGCCTGGCTCTGGTGGTCGTTTTATGCGGATCCTTTTTTGCGGTTGTGGTCGGTCTGGGCTTTGGCTTAATTTTCAACAACCGGGCACAGCTCACCATTTGGTCCTGGGCGGTCGTTGTACCGCTAACCATCCCCATTTTTCTGGCACTTGAAGCGGACCTGCTCCCGCCTTTGGTTGGGCAGGTTTCTCGGGCAATACCGACCGTGGTCATGTTTAACTTGCTGCGCAGTTCTTTTGCGAACCCCATTGATTGGGGGCAGTCCCTGGCAGGGGCGGCCTATGTGATCGCCTGGGGTCTGCTGATGCTGGGGGTTGTGGCCTGGTTGCTGGGCCGTCTGGACCGAGAAGGGGAAACCGCCGTGAGCGGCATCAGCGGTTGGTTGGGAAGCGTATTCAATAAATTCCGTGGCCGTCAAAATCCGGAAACCAGTTTGCAGCCCGAAGAGATTGAAATCAGCCAGTCATCCGAGGAGACGCAGGTTTTTATCCGAGGAGAGCAGGTATCTGAAACACCCCGCGGGATGAATATTATCCTGGCAGTTTTTGCCAAGGATCTGCGTGAGATCGTGAAAAATAAGTTGGCCGTATCGATCTTAATTGGTTCGGTGCTGTTGATTGTGCCCAGCTTGCTGATGCCCGCCTTGAGCCGGGCAGATCAAAATCCGCTTGCGATGGTGGTAGATGAAGGTCATTCGGTCATTATCAATGATTTGATCAGCAGCCAGAGCGTACGGCTTGCACAGGTGCAGAACCTGAGTGATCTGGAGGTGGCCATCAGCCAGAGTTCGAGAGTGATTTTAGGGTTGGTGATCCCGGCAGATTTTGACCAGAAAATGCAGGCTGGGGAGCCCGTGCGCATCGCCGGGTATGCCGTGCATTGGGCGGATCCAAAACAGGTGGCCGAATGGGCCGATTACTACGCACAAAAAATCGGTCAGGCCGGTTCTTCATCCGTGGCAATAGAGACAGGCGAACATTGGGTATATCCTTCCGCAGAGGGAACAGGCAATTTGAATATGACTGCATTGCTGATCGTGATCGTTGTATTCACGATAGGGATTGCATTGGTGCCGCTGTTGATCATGGAAGAAAAAGAGGGCCATACCCTGGATGCGATTTTGGTTTCGCCGGCCAATCTGACCCAGTTAGTCCTCGGTAAAGCCCTGGCAGGATCGGTCTACTGCCTGATTGCTGCCGGGGTAGTGCTGGCGGTCAACTATTACCTGGTGGTGAATTGGGGCGTCGTACTTTTAGCAGTGCTGCTCACCACAATCTTCACCGTTGCCATTGGGCTGCTGGTGGGTGTCGTCTCCAACAATCCGACCACGGTTGGTTTGTGGAGTTTCCTGGGGTTGGTGTTGATGGTGGCCATGATCTTCGCTCATTTTTATACCAACCCGGCCTGGCCAGGGTTGGTGCGCGGAATCCTGAACTGGCTGCCGGGGTCGCTGATGATCCAGTTATTCCGTTTTTCGCTGGCAGGCAGTTTTCCGGTGGAAAAATTATGGGCCAGCTTCTTTTGCACTGGTCGGGATGGCAGGCTTACTGCTGGCGGGAGTTGGTTTGCTGATCTGGCGAGTCGTGAACCGCTGACCGGACGTCAGTCGGGAGGCTTACTCTAATTCATGCAGGATGATGGCGGCGGCTGCAATGGCCGCCGTTTCCATGCGCAGGATGCGTTTGCCCAGGGTGACCGGCACCAGTCCGGCAGCGCGCGCCTGGATGATCTCCTCCTCGGCGAAACCGCCTTCCGGCCCGATAAACAGGGCCAGCCGGGGGCTGGTTTCGCCTTCTGCTTGCCGGACGGCGTCCAGCGCCGGGGTGATGCGCATAGATTTTTCTCCCTCCCAGGCAATCAAGCCGGGGATGGATTGCGACTGGAATTGCTCCAGGGCTTCATTCAAACGCAGCGGCGCGGCCAGGGTGGGGATGCGCCCACGCCCGGATTGCTCGGAGGCTTCCTTAAGGATACGCCGCCAGCGGTCGAGTTTGGAGCGGCTTTCTTCGCTGGACTGCACCAGGCTGCGGCTGGTGATGACCGGCACAAACTCCACCGCGCCAATTTCGGTGCATTTTTGCAGCATCCATTCAAACTTTTCGCGCTGGGTTAATCCAAGGTAAAGCGTCAGCCGGGTGCGCGGCTCGCCTTCCGCCGCGCGCGAGCTGAGAATGCGCCCCTCGGTGGTGCGGGGGGCGACGATCTCCAAAGCGACCTCGTATTCATTCCCGGCATTATCCAGCACGATGACCTGGTTCCCGGCGCGCAGGTGCAGCACCGTGGCGATCTGGCGCGATATTTCCATAGGGAAGTACACCGCGGCTTTTTCGATATTGGAGGTGGGGACAAAGAATCGGTGCATGATAGGTTCGTCAGGGTGGGTTAATCAGGCGGGGATGGTATTTCCACGGGTTTACCGGGATGGTCCAGCTGCCCGCCGATCACAATCGTATACTCGCCGCGCCCTTCCTGGTTTTCGAGGCGGGCCAGTAGTTCAGAGATCGTCCCGCGCCAGACGGCCTCGAAGAGCTTGGTCAGGTCGTTCGCCAGGGCTGCCGGGCGGTCGCCGTACACCGCCAGGGCATCCTTTAAAAAAGCTTTGAGGCGGTAGGGGCTTTCATAGAAGATCAGCGTATGGGGTGAATTGGCATCTACACTCAGCCAGCGTTTGCGCGGCCCAGGTTTGCGCGGGGCAAAACCGCGAAAAGTGAAGCTGTGCACCGGCAAACCGGATAGGATTAGAGCCGGGATGACCGCGCTGGGGCCGGGAATGGCGGTCAAGTCTAATCCGGCTTCCAGCACGCCCCGTACCAGCAGGAAGCCGGGGTCGGAGACGGATGGGCTGCCGGCATTGGTCACCAGGGCCACCGATTTGCCCTCTCTGAGCAGCTCCAGCAGGCGGGGAAGCACCTTTTGTTCGTTGTACTCGTGGAAAGAAATCTGGGGTTTCTTGATTTCGAAATGTTTGAGCAGCAGTCCCGTCTTCCGGGTATCTTCGCTGGCCACAAAATCTACCGTTTTCAAGACTTCCAGGGCACGCAGGGTGATATCCCCCAGGTTGCCGATCGGTGTGGCGACTAAGTAAAGCATGCCGCCAGTATATCACACCCGAAGAGGGTGTATCACACCCCTGGTGGTGTAACACACCCTTCATGGCAGAGCAAAGTCATCTTATGTTCAGACAAGTGCGAAAGGACAGAAAAATATTCATTCGCCGCGATTTATAGACCAAAAATCAATCATGCGATTTCTTACCCTTGATGGGCGTTTCATCCAGGAAAAAGGATTTACCGCCTGATCGAGACCGGCCCGCAAAGACAGCGGTGTATAATCGATTCGACACCTCTCAAACGATTAAGGAGCAATATGATCACCAATCTGGCCCATACCTGTTTCACTGTTTCGGATATGGATCGCGCCGAACAATTTTATGTCGGCGGGCTCGAGTTGAAACCTGCTTTTGATTATGTCGATGAGCAGGGCAAACGCTACGGCTTATACCTGTATTTGGGCGGGCGGAACTTCATCGAACTTTTTACCGGCGAACTGGGCGAACCGGCCCAGAAGCAATCTTTCCGCCATATCTGCCTGGAAGTAGATGACATCCAGACCACCGTGCAGCGCCTGCGCAGTAAGGGAATCGAGGTGAGTGAGCCCAAACTGGGTAAAGACCGCAGCTGGCAGGCCTGGATCACCGATCCGGACGGCAACCGGATTGAGCTCCACGATTACAATCCGGACAGCAAACAGGCGCCGTTTGTTGATTAATAACATAGTCAGGCTTACCGCTTCAAAGCGGTAAGCCTGACTAAAAAGCCATATTCTGGATTTCTTTAATTTGCTTTATCGATTTCAGCCTGCAGGGCGCCCTTGACCGTGGAAAATTCGAGGCCCTTTGAGGTCAGGTAATCTTTAATCAGCATGCTGGCTGAGGGCATCGGTGCGCCGATCACCGCTTCGATCGCCGCCGGGGCGACGCCCCAATCCAGCAGATCCTGGAAGGTGGACTTGCCGGTGACGGTGCGGTCCGCAGCGACGTGTTCGGTGGCAGACACAACTGGTTGGGGTGCAGCAGAGGTTTCCGCGACAGCCGGGGCCGGCGTAGCGGATGCGGCACTTTCTGCAGCCGGTTGGCTGAGATCCACGGTATGGGCGGTCAGGTAAGCGGACTGTTCGGGGGTCAGGTTTGCCCTGGTCGCCAGGATGTTGGCTGCTTCCAGCGGCAGGTAGGTATCGCCGCTCAGGTCGTAAGGCAGACCTTTGTAAAAAGCAACGAACAAGCGCACCGCTTCAGTGCCTATTTCATAGCCGCTGTCCGCGAATTGAGTTTCAAGATTTTTGACCGCGTAGGCAGCCGGGTCCACATCCGCCGGGAAGCGGAATGCCACCTGCAGATCCTCCAGCGGCACCCCGAACAAGCTGGCGATGTCGCCAAAAACGTATGAGCCGCGGATATCGGCCGGGTTGTACTGCCCGGCAAATTCGCCTTCCGCATAAGTGACGGGCACTTTGGTGGTGGTAGTATGGAACCAACCCAGGGCCGAAGTCAGGGCAATCCCGCCAAAGAAGAGAACGAATACGATCGCTGCTAAGGGTTTGGAGGTTAACTTCATTTCGCACCGCCCACAGTCGAGAATTCAACCACATCTGCAAAGGGGCACGAGGCTTCGGTTGTGCATTCCATGCAGCTGATGCATTGGTGATCGCGTACGACATTCAGGCTGGAAACCGGAATGTTCATCGGGCAGGCCCGGTTGCAGGCCCCGTCCTGTTTGCAAATGCCGTCGTTGCGCCGGATGCTGAACACGCGGAACAGGTTGGTGACGCCTAACACCGCGCCGTAAGGGCAGGCATACTTGCACCACGGTCTTTCGACCAGCAGACTGGCAGCCAGGGTGATACCCAACACGACCAGCCCGCCGACTGCCACTTCACTCGTCCAGAAGTTGAACAGGGCAAAATAGGGGTCGAAATCGGCAAACCACAACCTCGCGCTGGTGGCAGTGACATAGATGATCCAGGCCAGCACCAGATAGCGGGCATAGCGCAGCCAGCGGTCAATAGCGTAAGGGATGAAATTGTTATATTTGCGTTTGAAGATGCGCTTTCCGATCTTACCGAACCATTCCTGGACCGTGCCAAAGGGGCAGATCCAGCCGCAAAATACCGGTCCAAACAGAATCGCCAGGATAAAAGCCAGGATCATTAAGACAAAAGCGGATTCGTGGATTTTTTGGACGAATGTGCCGGAAGTCGCGTACTGGTAAATGGTCACCACACCCCCAAAGGGGCACAGGGCATGCAGTGAGGCATCGCTCAGCAGGGTGATACCCTGCCCGGTTTCTGCCAGCGAATGGTTAATGGCGATTGCCAGGACCAGGAAGACGAAAAACCACTGCACAAATGGGCGGATCAATATTTTGCGCCGAAAATACTTCTTGAATACATTCACAATAAACTTCCTCCAACATTAACGGGGTGTGTATTGGTCCAAGTGTAAAGTTAAGTTGTGAAGTTCTTGTGAATGTCCTGTAGAGAAGTTGTATACATAAAGATCGAGCCTTGCCAGAAACGGCAAGGCTCGATCTTTATGAAAGAAAAGGTCAGTGCGAGCCGCGTTTGCGGCGGGATTTGGGCCGTTTTTCGTTACCAATCCAAATTCCCATGGAAGGCAAAATCCTGCGGTGGAGCAGCAGAATCAGCAGTATTGCGCCAAAGGATGCTCCAAAAATAACCATCGATTTTGATAGGGTGCTCATCGCCGAGGGATCGATCACCATCACCCCCGCCAGGGTCACCATCAAAACACCGCCGATCAATTTCAGAATCCGGCCGTGTTTTTCTTCCAACCGGCTGGCTTTCAGGCTGAAGACAGCCACCAGGAAAATGCCCAGTTCGTCGATCTGGTAGATGAATAAGTACAGCAGCAGCAGAAGCAAAAAAGTGACCGCACCGGCTTTCTGGGCCACGAGCAGGTTGGTCCACAGCACGGGGAAGCCGGCCGTACAGGAGAATTCCACCAGCGATACCCCGGCGGACATCACCACGGTCGCCCCGGCCAGGCCCCAGAAAGATTGGCTGCCATCCATGACCCGCCGGATGCGCTGAAAGATACCGGGTTTGGCCGAATCATCGATGGTGAACGACAGGCCTTCTTTATAAAAGAAATAATCTTTGAGGTTTACCAATCCAAAGAACAGCGCCACTAAAGCCACCACCACCTGGATCCAACCCACAAAATTTACCACGGTTAGCATGGTGAACAATCCGGCGATGAACAGTCCGTAGACCGCCGCGGTGACCGTCAGAAAAATAAACCCGATCAGGAGCACTTTCCGACGCGATCCGGTGTGCAGGGTGAGGGTCAGCAGCATGGTCAGCACCCACACAGAACAGGGGTTGAAGCCATCGACGAAGGAAATCAAAAGCGTGCTGACCGCCAGTGATTGGGTGGCCAGGTCGACCTCCCCGATCAAGGGAATGGTGAGGACATCTTTGCTGGTTTGAGGTTTGATGGGTGCAGTTGGCCGCGGGCCGGAGGTCAGAATGCCGGCGCCGGCATCGATACAGCCGTTGGTCAGGCAGGCATTGACTTCATTTCTTATTTCTTCGCCTAACTGGTCGCTGTACCCGATCCAATATTTTTCCCCAATAATGGTAACCGGCACGCCATTCGCTTCAAAGTTATAAAAATCCGCCATTTGGATGAGCTTCTGCTGATTTTCCTGGTTGTACCAGACTTCGTATTCCTGTACAACAACCTGCGGATTGGCCTTTGACAGCGATTGCAGAAACGGTTTTTCAGCGGCGCAGTGCGGGCAGCCATCGCCCCAGAAAAGGTATATGACCACCTCATCAGTTGCTTGAGCCGGTGCATTGGCCTGAACTGGTTTCAAGCCATTGAAAAGCACCCCACCCGCCAGCCAGGCAATGCCGACCAGCAGGATGTAAATCCAGCCCCGTGATATGCGCATATCCCATCCCTCCAGGCTTGATTATAAACGATCTGGTTTGAAAATAAATTAGGGGACGCCCGATTTCGCGTCCCCTAAGCTCATTTTTGGGTAGAAGGTGATTTACTTCTTAAGGATTTGTGACAGAAATTGCTGGGTGCGGGCCTGTTTGGCGTGGCTGAAGATTTCCTCCGGCGCCCCGGTTTCCACGATTTCCCCTTCGGCCATGAAGATTACCTTGTCGGCCGCGGCACGGGCGAAGCCCATTTCATGGGTCACGCAAATCATGGTCATGCCTTCTCTGGCCAGTTGCACCATCACATCCAGCACTTCGGCAATCATTTCCGGATCCAAGGCGCTGGTGGGCTCGTCGAAAAGCATGATCTTAGGGTTCATCGCCAGGGCGCGAGCGATGGCCACACGCTGCTGCTGCCCGCCGGAGAGTTGGGTGGGATAGTTGCCGGCTTTTTCCGGAATCCCCACCCGGGTCAGCTGCTTTTTGGCAATTTCGACAGCTTCCTGGCGCGACATACCCTTCACTTTTTCGAGGGCAATCGTGACATTATCCAAAACGGTCAGATGCGGAAAAAGGTTGAAAAGCTGGAAGACCATGCCGATGTTGGAGCGGATTTTATCGATGCCCTTGGTATTTTTGGTCACCATCACGCCGTCGATATGCACTTCGCCGCTGGTCTGCACTTCGAGGTGGTTCAGGCAGCGCAGCAAGGTCGATTTACCCGAGCCGGAAGGGCCGATAATCACCGTCACCGAGCTGCGCTTGATCTCCAGTGAAACATTTCCCAGGGCTACCAGGTTTCCGAAGCGCTTATGCAAATTTTTGACGACGACAATATCCTCAGGATTGCTGTTCATTTTTGGACAACCTCCTCTCAAGCAATTTGACAAACAGCGAAAGGATGAGGGTCATCGTCAGGTAGAGCACGGCCAGCACCGTATATGCTTCCGGGAAGCGAAAGGATCTTCCGGCGTACAGGCGCGCGACCTGGGTAATATCGCGCACCGCCAGCACAGATACCAGCGATGAGTCTTTGACCATGGCGATAAAATCATTTCCCAAGGCGGGCAGCACGTTGCGGATGGCCTGGGGCAGGATGATGTAGCGCATGGCCTGCCAATAAGACATGCCCAATGAGCGGGCGGCTTCCATCTGGCCGCGGCCGATGGATTGGATCCCGGCCCGGAAAATCTCAGCCTGAAACGCGCCGTAGGTCACCGAGAGGGCGATGATCGCGCGCAGTTCTGTTGGCACCTGCTGAGAATCGAGCGCCGACAGCACCCCGCCAATGCTAACCAGGCCGAGCGAATTGAGCCAATCTCCAAACCCTTTGACCAAACCCACAGCGGCCGGCACCCCGACAAAGGCGATGTAAAAGATCACGACCAGCATGGGAATGCCGCGGATCAACTCCACGTACAGGGTAAATAAATTCTTAATCACCACGCTGTGCGAAATGCGCCCCAGCCCGGTTACCAGGCCCAAAACCAGGGCGATGGCATAGGCTGCCAGCGAGATGGAAATGGTGACCCCGATCCCTTGCCAGATGAACACAAAGGCTTCGCGGTAGCTGTTCTCGGCGGTGACGATATAAAACGTCCATATGGCAATAATTACCAGGCCTAAAACCCACCACGGAAAGCGAGACAGGCGAGCCACAAAAGGGTCAGGCGGCCGGGCAGAAACCACGATTCCGCTGTTTTCAGGGGGCGTTGTCAATTCATTCACGCGTACTCCTCAAACAAGTCAAACCAAACGCGGGTAGTATTTTCAAGACCGGCTGCTGTGCAGCAGCCGGTCTTGAAAGGATTTACAATTTACTGCTTGATATCAGATTCGATGGATTTGAAGTTATCCCCGAAGTATATCTTGTTGAAAGCCTCCAGGGTGCCGTCGGCATTCATCGCCTGGAGGGCTTTGTTCACCGGATCGACCAGGTCGCTGCCCTTGGGGAAGATAAAGCCTAATTCATCACCCGAGATCGAGGGTCCCACCAGTTTGACCTTGTCGGAGTTTTCACCCAGGTAGCCCTGGCCGGCGGTTTCATCCATGATTACGGCGTCGATATCGCCTGTGATCAGGGCCTGAACGGCAAAGGGGAACTGCTCGAAGGCTTTAACCCGGCTTTCTGGGAGGAATTTGACCGCGGTTTCATAGTTGGTGGTGCCGGTCTGGGTGCCCATGACCAGTTTATCGTTCTTGACGAAATCATCCATACTCGCGAAGCGGGTTTCGTCCTTGCGCGCCAGCAAGCGCTGATCGACCTTGACGTAGCCCATCGAGAAATCTACGATCTGCTTGCGGTCATCGTTGATCGTGATGCCATCGGCGGCGGCGTCATATTGGCCATCGGCGACGGCCTGGATCATGCCTTCCCAGGAGGCTTCAACGTACTTGGGCGTGCAGTGCAGCCGGGTGCAGATCTCGTTCCAGGCATCGTAGTCCCAGCCGCCCGGCTTACCGGAGCTGAGTACGATATAGTTGAAAGGTGGATATGCATTCTCGACCGCGATGGTAATCTCTTTGCAGTTCAGATCGACGATCGCCGTATCAGAACTGCCCAGGCACTTGCCGGGTTCGATGACTGCGGTGGCATCTGGAATACGAGATGTGGGTCCAGCAGCAGGTCCAGCCGCTGGGGCGCAGGCCGCGAGAACAACAACGGCGATGGCTACAAGGTACATCAATTTCATTTTGTTGGAAAACATGCTTCTCTCTCCTTCGAACGAATTTATGGCGACCTCCTCCGGGTCACCGGAAAACCATTTCCCATTCAGAAGACTGCAATGCGGCGAACGACTTTATGCAAACCTGATTTGTGTACGCTGCCTCTGGGCTGTACTGCGCTTACAAACAAGAAACCCTCTGTCTACGAATGGCGGAGGGCTTTGCTTTAATAAAAAGGGGGGATATGGAACCTGGAAAGATCAAGCACAGCCGCACCCACCATCCATTGCGGAGGGGGTGATTTCGGTCTAGGGTCGCTTCAATTCCAGGCGGGCCATCATGACCCTAAATTTTTATCATACCGTATCCTTATTGTCAAGTATGGCTGAAAAAATGGTTGTCTTACACCATGCGAAACTCATACCGGTTTATTTTGGTAAAATGATCGAAAGAAAGGAGCTGTTTGATGATCATCGATGCCGATTGCCACATATCATCTCAAAAATGGGACGGCCTGGCGATAACTGCAAATGAATTGGTCGAAGCGATGGATCGAGCCCAGGTGGATAAAGCCCTGATCTGGCTCAAGCCCACCTACGACAAGAATATCGAGCCTGAAAACCAGGCCGTGTTCAATGCCAACCGGGCTTTCCCAGGGCGCTTTATACCCTTTGGTTGGACCAACCCTCGGCTGGGGGTAGAACGCGCCGCCGCGGCCATCCGCACGTGTTTTGAGGAATACAATTTTTGGGGGATCAAATTCAACGGTGCCCAGGACGACTACGTGATCGATGACGACCACCTGGCCCTGCCACTTGATCGAGCAAGCCGCGCGCTACGGCAGGATCATCGCCTTTCACATCGGCGCCGATTTCTATGAAAACACGCATCCCTACCGCTTGCGGCGCATCGCCCGGCTCTTTCCGGAGAACAAATTCATCATGATTCACATGGGCGGCGCGGGGCTGCCATCCCTCGACCGGGCCGCGGTGGAGGTGCTGCAGGACTGCCCCAATGTGCTGGCGATTGGCAGCGCGATCAACGAACTGCCTGTATTGCACGCCCTGCGCCAGGCCGGCCCCAACCGGGTCTGCTTCGGCAGCGATATGCCCTTTGGCCTGATGCATGTCCGCCTGGCGATGTACCGCGCCCTGCTGCGCGATTTCAGCCCGGAAGAGCAGGACCAGGTCCTGGGAGGGAACATCGCCCAATTTGTCGGTCTCCAGCAAGCCTAGGTTTTTTGCGAGGAAAAGCGCATGGGTCTCATCAAAGTCAGCATTCAGTTTGACCATCCCCTGCGGGCGTGGGATGGTTTCGGATTTAATTACGTCGAAACCGCCCAATCGCAGGACTACGCCGCGGATCCCCAGGATTACGGCGGTTTCAGCATCATCGGCGAAGCGGACCGCCAGCGCGTGCTGGAAATGGTGTTTGGCGAGGACGGCCTTCAGCCGGGGGTGATCAAACTCTTTCACGACCCCTGGCACCAGCCCCAAGCGGAGGCGCCCGGCGACCAGACGCTGCAGGTGGACCCGGCGCGTTTTGACCACGAGACCAGCACCCGCTGGCTGCGTTATTTTGCGCGCCGCGGGCTGCAGATCAGCCGCAATCGCGGGCAGGAATTGAAGCTGATTACCACCCTTTACGGCCCGCCGGGGTGGATGACCCGCCAGCGCGCTTTGCGCGGCCGCGACCTGGACCCGGCCTATACTTACGCCTGCGCGCGGTACATGGTGGCCTGGGTGAAATACCTGCGCGAGGTGGCGGGCCTGCCGGTTACCTATTACTCGCTGCATAATGAGGGTGAAGATTTCGCGCGCTGGCGAGCGGACGGCACCTCGGATTGGGGTGGGCATGATTACAATCTGTTTTGGCCGCCGGATCAGGTGGCCGCATTCCTGCGCTTGAGCCGAAAAATTCTGGATGCCAACGGGCTGCCGGACGTGGCTTTTACCCCGGGCGAGACCAGCAACTGGCTGCGTTTTTATGATTGGGGCTATGCGGATGCCGTGGCGGATGACCCTGGAGCGATCGGAAATATGGGCCTGATCACTTCACACGGTTTTGCCTCCCTGACCAAAGGCCGCTGGTTTGCAGATTGGCGCAGCGCCGGGATCGACCTTCTGCGCGCAAAGCGCCCCGAACTGCACGCCTGGGTCACATCCACCAGTTGGGCCCAAATGGATGTGTTTATGCTCAACCAGATGCGCAACAACATTTATGCCGCCAAAGTCAATGCGATCATTCCCTGGGCCGGCATCCAGCGCGCCAGCCTGTGGGTGGGGGGCGACCCCAACCCGGGGACGGCTTTCCGTGTATTGGAGGATGGGTCGTTAAAGGTCGAGGCGGGCTATTATTTTTACAAACAGGTCTGCCGGGCCGGGCAGCCGGGCATGGCGGTGGCCCGGGTCAGCTCGAACGACAGCGAAGTCGCAGCCATCGCCTTTTCAGGCGCAGGCACACCTCACGCGCATAGTTTTGTGCTGCTCAACCTGTCCGATGAACTCAAAACCCCCGAGGTGTGGATCAGCGGCGCCAGCCGGCCGCAGTTTGCCGTTTACCGCACTTCACCAACCGAACAGTACCGCGACCTGGGCAGCTGGTCCGCGTCGACCGGGCGCCAGACGGTGGAACTGCCTCCGCTCTCCGCGACCACATTCTTCGGCCAGGGCTGATCCTGCGAGTTATTGGGTCCGATTATTCGATCCGGCTTTTGCTCTACGCCTGGGTTACCTTCATTTCCAGTACCACCACCCGGGGAAAACCGCTCTCCTCTAAATCGACCGGGTCCGGAGCGGCAGCCGGCAGGCTGATGACCAACTCTTCGCCCTGCTGCACGGTGGGCAGCGGTTGGCGCTGTGGGTCGGCCAGTAAATAAGCCGTAAAGCCGGACTCCGGCAGCCCTGCCAGGCGCAGCGCCCCGTCTCGCGGCCAATCGAAGACGTGCAGGTAAATTTTGCCCGATCCGGTCGTGGTCCGCAGCCCTTCCAGATCCTGCAGCGGACCGGCCTGGGTGCCGTAAATCGCCTCGCCGTTGACCGCCAGCCAGGCGCCCAGCGCTTCAAGGCGTTCGACCGATGGCGCGGGAATGGTGCCGTCGGCCTGCGGGCCGACATTGAGCAGATAGTTGCCACCCTTGCTGGCAATATCCACCAGCTTCTGCACCAGGTCCACAGCCGGCTTCCAGTTGTGGTCATCCGTTTTGAAGCCCCAGGTGTCGTTGATTGTGGCCGGGGTCTCCCAATCGCCTTCCATTTTCTGGCCGGGGATGCGGTTATCGCCCGCAGAAGCATAATCGCCCAGGGCATTGCCCACCCGCCCGCACACCAGGCAGTCGGGCTGCAGGCTATGCACCAGATCCAGCAAACTTCGGCTCTGTTCGTCCTTAATGTACATGGGCGTGTCAAACCAGATCAAACAAATCGGGCCGTAATGGGTGAGCAGCTCGCGCACCTGCGGTTTGACATAATTCTCGATGTAGCCGTCAAAATCTTTCTGCTTTTCTTGCTGCTGCCAATCTTCCGGCGATTTGTCCGCGTGTTAAACCTGGCCCCACCGGGATGGTGCCAATCCTGGGTTTGAGAGTAATACAGCCCGAATTTAATCCCCTGGCGGGCACACTCTTCGGCCAGTTCTTTGACGATATCCCGCCCAAAGGGCGTCGCGTCGACCGCGTTGTACCCGGTGAACGCCGATTTAAACAGGCAGAATCCGTCGTGATGCTTGGCGGTGATCACCAGGTATTTTTGGCCGGCGCGTTTGGCCAGCGCCACCCATTCCGCCGCATTAAAATGCTGCGGGTTGAACTGCAGGGCCAGTTTTTCGTATTCCGCGACCGGGATGCGCGCCCGGTGCATGATCCATTCGCCAATGCCGGGGATTTGCTGGCCCTGCCAGCGACCGGCCGGAATGGCATACAATCCCCAATGGATAAACAAGCCAAAACGCGCCGCGCGCCACCAGTTCAGGCGAGGATCGTGTTGGGCTTCGGGTCTTTGTTTGCGGTCTGTGGAGAATGATTTGTCAGGTAACATTTATTCACCCTTTATGATGTGATTATTGCGATGATGAAAATGAGCCCATGCCGCGGTCGAGTTGGCTTGCGTGCCGAACCATTTTCAGGCCGGGGTTGGGCGCTGCCAGAATGATCGCAGGAAAAGACTGCATTTTAATCAGTATAGCATTGGTTTTTTTGAGATCAATCACATTTTCGCCAGGTTTTGGTCAAAAAATGGACATCACCGGACCGGATCAGCCAATTTAATTCCTGATGATTCGACATGCCCGTGAAATCCGGGCCCGGGCGCGGTATAATTCAGGCTATAGGAGATTTTTATGCCGGTAACCCCTACCCGAAACCGGGTAAACCCCGAAAAAATTGATACCACCCCGATGCGCCGGCCGGATTGGATCCGGGTCAAGGCGCCTTCGGGTGAGACTTATGAATGGCTGGAATCCTTGATGCGCAAGAAAGCGCTGCACACTGTGTGCGAGGAAGCCGGCTGCCCGAACCTGGGGGAATGCTGGAGCAGCGGCACGGCTACTTTTCTGATGATGGGCGATATCTGCACCCGCACCTGCGGTTTCTGCGACATCAAACACGGCCGGCCCGCCCTGCTGGATTGGGCCGAGCCGGAGCGCGTAGCCCAGGCGGTCAAGTCGATGGAACTCAAGCATGCTGTGATCACCAGCGTCAACCGCGACGAACGCAAAGACGGCGGCGCCCCGATTTTCGCCATGGTCATCCGCCGCATCCGCCAGCTTTCGCCCGGTACTTCGGTCGAGGTGCTCATTCCAGATTTCAAGGGCAGCGCTGAGGCGCTTAAAATCGTGATGGATGCTCGCCCGGAGATTCTTAACCACAACGTGGAAACCGTGCCGCGCCTGTTCAAGCTGGTCCAGCCCCAGGATAATTACCAGTGGTCCGAAGCCACCCTGACCCATGCCCGCATGCTCGACCCGGATGTGCTTACCAAATCGGGGATTATGGTCGGCCTGGGCGAGACCCTGGACGAAGTCAAGGAGACCATGCGCGACCTGCGCTCGTGGGGCGTCAGCATCCTGACCATCGGCCAGTACCTGCAGCCCAGCCGCAAGCACCTGCCCATCCAGCGCTACTATACGCCCGCAGAATTTGCGGAACTGAAGGCTTTCGGCCTGGAGATCGGCTTTTCCTGGGTGGAAAGCGCGCCGCTGGTGCGCTCTTCTTACCATGCCGCCGACCAGGTGCGCGTGCTGAGCGCAGTACACCGTAAATTATATGCTGCTGGTTGATCTTTTTTTAGAACGCGATGAGTGTGACGGTTGTCGCACTCATTTTATTTAAGGAGGGGTCATGGAAAATATTCGCGACTGGATTATTGCCGTCCTTTGCGAACGACTGCAGGGCGAACCTGACGTGCAGGCAGTATGGTTGGAAGGTGCTGATGCGCTGAACTGCGTGGATGAATATTCGGATATCGACCTGTGCTGTTCAGTTGAAGGCGAGTTGCTGCTGAAAATTGGCGCGCTGGCACAGTCTGCGCTGGAAAGGTTGGGGACTGTCGACCTTGTAAACCGGCTGGACAGCCCTGATTTTCAGCGCCATACGGTGTTTCACCTGGCAGGCACCTCGCCTTTTCTGCTGGTCGATTTTGTGGCATATCGGGCAGGACACGGCAGTCAATTCACCATTGGCGATGAGATCGAAAAGCCGCTGGTTGTGTTCGACCGGGGTGGGATGATCCAATATCTTTCACAAGAGGAAGCAATCGCCCGCCAAGATCGGTCTGGCCGCCTGCAGGACCTGCGTAAAACCGTGGCCCAGTACTCCCGTCTTGAAAAATACCTGAAGCGCGGTAATCTAATGGAAGCCTTTGGGTATTATCACAAATGGCTGGTGCAGCCGCTGATCGAAGTTCTGCGCATGAAATACACCCCACTTCATCCCGATTACTATATCGTGCATATTTCCCGACATATGCCCAAAGATGTGCTGGCTCAGCTTGAAGATCTGATGAAATTCGATTCGATTGCAGAACTTGAACAAAAGAGTCGAGCAGCCCTGCAGTTATTCGAGGTCACTGCCGGCGAACTGGCTGTTCAATAGAATGTAAAAACTTTGGGCCTAAAGTTTGAGCAGGGCATCGGCCGCCAGCCAGAACAGGCGCAGGCGGTCGTCTCCGCGGTCCACCCAACCGCGGTGATCCCATCCCTCAGGCACCACCAGGTCGCCGCCGTAGACTACCTGGCCAAAAGCCACCCCACGAAACTGGGCCACAGCGAAGAACGCCGCCGCTTCCATTTCGACCACAATGCAGCCTTCCGCCATGCGTTTTTCACGCCGGGCGTTGGTTTCGCGGAAGAATCCATCCGTCGTCCAGGCTTTGCCCAGCAGGTAAGGCAGCCCGGCCTCCCGGCAGGCTGCTTCCAGGGCGGCCACCGCGCGTGGGTCGGGCAGCGCTTCGCGTCCGGGGGGCAGGTAGTGGTACGAGGCGCCCTCATCGCGCACAGCGGCGGTCAAAATTACCGGGTGACCCACCGCGATCTCCTTATCCAGCACGCCGCACCCGCCGCAGGCGATCAGCTTCTTCGCGCCGATAGCGATCATCTCCTCGGTGAAACCGGCTGCCAGGGCCGAACCGACTCCGGGATGGACGACCAGCATGGACTGGTCCTGATAATCCATGCGGTAAACCGGGTTTGGCCCCATTTCAGAGGCCATGCGGCCGACTTCGACCAGCTTACCTTCCTCAAGGAGCTGCTTGAATACGTCCATGAAAAAGCATAACAAAACCCGTTCCGGGATGGGGCCGTTGATTTTCGGGCCTTTTGGCTGCAGGATGGCCTGAGGATCGGGGTCGAACTCGAGGAGGGGGATGTCCCATTGGAGATTCATTTCGGTTGGCATAGGATCTGATCCCTTATGATTTAATCAGATTAATCGGGCAGTGCAGGTCAGGTTCCTGGTTTCTCCGCGATGGCATGCTTCGGGTCATACCGAGTGCAGGTTCCCTGTGCTGTGTGAGAACAGCACGTCCGCCAGGTGCTGTGCCCGCCGGGGAAAACCGGGCTTGAATTGCACGCAAATTCCCAAGAATAGGGTGAATAGACTGAATTATAGATGGTTTTTATGAAAATTAGAATCAAATCGGAAAATTTAGGAACTGGCACACCTGCGGTGCGCGGCGGCCAATGCGAATAACAGGTCGGAATTTTGATTCTTTTGTGATATATTCAATGAATATTACCCATTCCCATCTAAACCGGAAATCACCTGAACTCCATGTATCCTGACCGATCACCAGAGAGGACATCGCTGCAAGATGGAGTGAAAGATCCTTACGCCGGGGCAACTTATACAGGAGAAGTGCATGAATGCATTCGTGAATCAGGTGCAAACAGGAACTGTGCACTCGGCCCACAACCCCGCCGGGTGGCCGGACGAAGTGTTGGCGCTGTTCGAGCGCGCATTAACCACTGAGTATGCCACGCTGACCCTGCGCGGTAGTCCGTTGACTTACCCAGTCACACCCTACGTCAATGAAGATGGCTGTTCCCTGGACATCTCGACCGGGCTGACCTATCCCAGCAAGGCCGAGCGCGCCAGGCGCAACCCGAAGGTGGCGCTGCTCTACTCCGACCCGGTTGGCTCACGCTTGAGCAAACCGCCCGTGGTGCTCGTGCAGGGGTCAGCAGCCGTGCGCGACGCGGACCTGCAGGCCAATACCGACCGCTATCTACGCCAGAGCTTTCAGAAAGTGCCCGAGGCTTACACCGGGATGCCGGCCTTCCTGCTGCGCACTTTGAACTGGTATTACGTGCGCATTTGGGTCCAGGTCACCCCGTTGAAAATTCTGTGGTGGCCCGAAGGCGACCTGGAGCGCCAGCCCGAACGTTGGGAGGCTCCGCAGGGGCTCCAGGCTCCCAGGTCAGATCCCGCGCCGAAGGGGAAATCCCCCGGTTCGTGGAAAGAAGGGCCGACAGACTGGCGGCCTGGGGCTGAATTTGCCGTTCAGCACCTGGGCGACCCGGTGGTCACCCTGGTCGACGGGCAAGGCTTTCCGCTGCCCATGCGCGTGCGGAGAACCAGACTGACCCCCACCGGTTTTCAATTCGATTACCATGCTGGCCGCCCGGAGGACCTTTCCGGTCAAGCCTGCCTGACCTTCCATACTCACCCGGAGCAGTTCACCGGTCAGCAGAACATGGTTTTCACCGGGCGCGTTGAGCAGGATGGGTTGTTCATCATCGACCGGCAGGTCGGCGACTGGTCGCTGAAGGGGTCTAAGCTCCAGGCGGCCTGGGATTTAATGAATAATGGGCGCAAGCTCTCGCCGCGCTTGAAGGAAGAAGCCCTGCGCCGCGGGCAAGCGGTGCCGGTGATCAACATTCCGAAAAAATAATACGCACTCCGCCCGGCGCAGCCTGTCGAGCAGCGCCGGGGGCTCGCCAGGGCGAGCCTGCGGTAGTTTTGAACGCGGCGAGAAAAGACCTGGCCTGGTTCGAGCACAAGAATCACTTGATTGGCTGGCCGTGCTGCGCGGTCCCGTAGGGGCAAATGAACCTTGAGAGAGCGCCCGCCGTGCGCCCGTACACCACCGAACTATCAACATAGGCCGCCCCTGGCAAAACCGCTTTATTTCTCGGCGATGACGATGATCTGGTCGTGAGCGGCGTAGAGGACCGATTCGGATTTAGGTGGGTTGATCACCACGCCGTAATTGCGCGCCGCGTCGTGGGCCTGGGCATGCAAGCGGTAGCCGATGGCCACCTCACCCTGCCGCCGGGCAGCCTCCACCACGGTGTGAAAGTTGACCGGGTATCCCAGGAGCAGGTAGTTGCTCACCGGTTTCAGGTAAATTTCGGAGCCTATGGGCGAAAACAGATCGGAAAACAAGGCGTTGAGATGGGCATTTTCCGAAACCTGGGCCAGCATCAGGCTGACCAGTTTGTCGCTGACGATGAAATCGTCGGCATGGGCGACTTCCGCCAGGTTGCGGTTGCGAATATCGAGCATTTCGGTCACGATCGAATACGCCAGGGACCGTTTCTGGGCAATATCGCGCATGTGCAGCAGCGTGACCAGCGTGCGCGCGTCCGCTTGCTGGATTCCCAGCGTGTCCGTGTAGGCCAGGATGATGACATGATCGACCTCGTTCAGCGGCAGCGATTCGAGCAGGTTGCGGTCGGTTGTGTCACCCTTACGGTAGGTGAAGGTCTGGTTGCACAGCTCGCTGCACTGCGCCCCGGCCATCTCCTGGATCTCGGCTTCTTCCAGGGTGGAGACGATCTGCAGCCGCGATCCGGGCGCCATGTACTGGTCCAGTTCGCTGATGATGGTCGGCGCACGCCAGTTCCAACCCAGGATGAGGGTAAACTCGGGCCGGGGAGCCGCCGGCAGCGATTTCGCCAGCAGCGATTCATCCACGGGGGCATCCTCTATGCCCGTCAGGCTGATGAGGGTATCATCCTCGGCGATCACGATCAACTGATCGTCGATCCGCAGGCGAGTATCCATGCCCGGATTAATTTTGGCCGCGCCGTTTGAAAACAGGCCGATGACCACGTTCTTCTCAAAGGAAGACAGGATGTTCCCGAATGTTTTCCCGGCCAGAACGGGCGCCGAAAAGAAGTAAATTTCGTCCCCCACAAAATCGAGCAGGTCGGTATACACCACCGACAGCCCCGATTGGCGGCAGGTCTGGGCGATCACGCGCGCAATAAAGTTGCCCACGCCGACAAACTCGGCTTCGCCCCGGCCGATCACGCGCGCCACCTCAAGGTTTTTCTCACTGCGCAGTTCGGCCACGATATGGTAGGCATCCTGGCGGCGCGCGGGGTGGTTGGTGATGGCCAGAATGGTCTTGATCACATCCGAATCGGGGTCGTCGTTTTCCGGCGAGGGGACGATGATCGAACGGGCAGTGTGCAGGCCGGCAATTTCGAGATCGTTGATCTCCATCGGGCTGCCGGAACGCACCACGATGCGCGTGCGGCCAAAATCCTTGACCTTCTGGCGGATGGCATCTTCCATGACTGGCTTCTCTTCCGGCCCCAGAACGACGATACACGATTTGGGTAGGCTGCGGTTGGCCTCGACCAATTCGGAAATGATGGTAAAAACCTGCTCTGACCAGCCCAGGATAATGATGTGCCCGTTTTCGAGGACTTGCGAGCGGCCCTTGCGCAGCCCTTCCAGCCGGTCGGAGATGCCGTTGCTGAGGATGCCGATCAGGGTGCTGATTACGAAGATCCCGCCGACGGTCACAAAAAAACCTACCAGGCGGAAGCCCCAGCCGGTATCGCCGCCCATCGTGCCGGGGTCGAGGGTGCGCATCATGCTCAACCAGAAAGCCTCGATGAAGCTCAGCCGCTGGCCGTTTTCCGGGGCGATGCCGGCCAGCACCAGGATCAAAGCCGCTACCAGGATGATCGCCAGAGACAAAATCACCAGCGCGCCGATCAGAGCCGCCGCGCCGTGTGAAAACAGCTCGTCCGCCAGGTACTGCACGCGCCGGCGCAAACCGGGTTTGGATTGCATACGCCCTCCGAGTGGATGAATAATCTAAATTATAGATGATTTATAAAGAGTTTCATGGGAGATTTTGGCCTATGAGTGGGCCAAAATCTCCCGCGTCTTTATTTGAATCGCAGAATAAAATATTGTATAGTAATCTTGTAAGTGAAAGAAAGCACAAACGGTGGAATTCGAATGGGGCCAAACTGACAGATAACGCGTTTTCTCGGGATCTGTCCAAAAAATAGCGGTGAATTACAGGTGAAAAGTCGGGGGGAAATTCCGAGGCGCAGCGGCGCTCGCCAGGCGATTTTTTTATCGTCCATTGTTCCTATTACCGATTCTGCGGCCAATAGAAGGTAGATGCCCAGGATTTCAACGCTAAAGGAGAGGAGAACCGAGATGAAGCTCAATATATGCCAGGGATGGGTAAAGTTATCGATTGTGAGTATGGTGATTTTCCTGGCGGCTTGCGGCGGCGCGCCTGATCCCGGTGCGACCCCAACGCCGACTGCAACACCAACACCGACGCTGGCAGCAACGCTGCAAACAGCGCCAACGCCAACGCCAACAGCCACAGTCAGTGTGCCGGTTGCTGTTACGCAGCCTCCCAAGGCAGCCAGCCGCTGTGAAGGTCTGGGTGGGACGATCGAGGTTAAAGTTCTGGCAGGCCCGGCTGCAGCAGTTGGTTTAGAACCCTATGCTGTCGGTGAAATTCCTTTTTCCGTGGTGAGGGATGGGGAAAAATATAAGGTCCAGGGCAGCGGGCCGATTACCTATGAAGATGTTCTCGAGGAGAAGTGGGGCACCTATTCCGTCCGTCTAAATTTGGACATCACGATCGATGGCGAATGCGGGGGAGATGCCGGAAGTGAAGCGCTTCAAACGACGATAGAGATGAGTGGAGATCAAATGGTTGAAGTGCGGGCGCATGGGTTTTCAGGAGATTATCCATGGTCGGGCACGGCCAAGATTCCGGCGACGTTTCCGTTGCAGGACGGAAGTTCGACATCCGCTGAGGGCTATATGTTTGTGCTGCACTTGAATAAATAACCCGAGCCGCAGCCTGACAGGGGGCAGTGCGAACGCACCACCCGCTCCAACCCTCAATCCACCGGCGGGCGGGTGTCGATGTAGCGCAGGGTGACGAACAGAGCCAGCAGGACCATGACCAGGGCCACCACGAAAAGGATTTCATAGCCAAGCTCCTGGGCGATCGTGCCGCCGATCAGGGGGGCGATGAGCGAGATCACGGCCCCGATGGTGTTGAACAGCCCGGCATAGACCGGGCGCTGGTCGGGGGTGGCGTGGGTGATGACCCAGTTGAGATAGGCCATGAAGAGGTTGTGCGTGGTCAGCCCCGAGACGAGGAAGCCCAGGTAGAGCGGCAGCGGGCCGACCACGGCGGAGAGCAGGGCGCTGATTGGCAGGAAGGTGGCCGAAGCGAGGGCGAGGCGGATGAAGAGCACGTTGCGGCGCGCGCCGAGCCAGGTGTAGATCAGGGCCCCGGCGACGCTGCCGACGGTCTGCATGGCCAGCAGGACGGGGACGGCGACGGTGCTCGACAGGCCGAGGGTCACGGTGGCAAAACCGATATAAAACGGGCTGGCCATGGTAAACAGGCTGGTGAGCATGCGCGTGCCGATCATGGCCCGGAAAGGGACGTCGCTGCGCAGCACCTGTCCCAGGCTGGGCAGGAATTCGGCCATGGAGGGCATCCTTTCGGCCGTTTTGCCGCCGGGCAGTTCGTGCAGGAATAAGAAGGGCAAGGTGGAGAGGGCGAAGAGCAGCCCGGCTGCGCCGAAGATGAGGGCGTAATTGTTGGGAAAGGCCGGGCCGGCGCTGCCCAGCGCCACCCCGATCAGGGGCGCGATCCCGAGCATGATCACCCCGGCGATGGCGGTGGCCAGACCAAACATGCGCGCGCGCCAGCGCCCGTCGAGACTGGTGCCGGCCAGGGTCATCCAGGGCACGCTGACCACCCCGTCGCCCAGGGCGGCGATGCCGTAGCACACGAGGAAGGCCGCCAGAATGGCCTCCGGGCGCTCCTTGCCCAGGAATACGGTCAGCCCGGCGAAGATCAACATCACGAAGCGCACGGGGATGTTTGGTCCCACGAACCACCACTTCTTGCGCTCGAAGCGCAGGATGTAGCGCGAGATGAGCAGCTGGGGCAGGGTCCAGCCGACGTCGAACAGGCTGGACGAGAAACCGATGAGCACTTCGGAGCTGGTTAAGCGGCGGATGAAGTCCGGGATGAGGGTGGTGGGGCCGATGATGCTCATGCCCAACATGAAAAAGATATTGTCCAGGAGGAAGACGAAAAAATTGCGCCGGTAAACCGGCTCGTGCTGGCTGAGAGTTTGGGGGCTGGTTTCTGCCATGGGGGTGTGCGGCCTTTGCTCCTGCGTGGATTGGGTTAGGTTCATTGTATAGAAGTTTTACAGTTTGGGGAAGGCAGGCGGAGTTTGCCAATGATCATCGTTCCAGGCGCACGCCGTGGACTACGAAAAACAATCTTCGCCAAGGACGCACGCCGTGCGCCCCTACAGAATATGGATCTTTAATCTATAAGGATGGCGTGATGAAAACACTGGACTTAAAAAAAGAGCTCAAAGCGCTGTACCGGCCGACGGCGAAGGCCGTGCAGGTGGTGGACGTGCCGCGCTTCAAGTTTTTGATGGTCGACGGGGAGATCGAGCCGGGCTGCGGCCCGGGCGATTCACCGGGTTTTGAACAGGCGATGCAGGCGATGTACGGCCTGGCCTATACCTTGAAATTTGCCTCCAAAAAACGAGCCGAGAACCCGATCGACTATCCGGTGATGCCGTTGGAAGGACTGTGGTGGACGGAGAGCGGAGATTATGACCTGACCCATCCCGAAGGCTGGCTGTACCGGCTGCTGATCCTGCAGCCGGAGCACATCACACCCGAGATGTTTGCGGCTGCGCGCGAACAGTTGCGGGTGAAAAAGCCTTCTGACGCGCTGGAAAAGGTGCGCCTGGAGGAGTTCGAAGAAGGGCGCTGCATCCAGATCATGCACATTGGCCCGTACAGCGAGGAGATGCGCACGATCGCGGTGATGGATGCGTTCGCGGCGGCGCAGGGGCTGCGCATGCACGGCAAGCACCATGAGATCTACCTGAGCGACCCGCGCCGGGCGCAGCCTTCGAAGATGAAGACGGTGCTGCGCCATCCAGTTGAGGAATGAAAGGCTGATAGGATTCGCTGTCCGGCGTTCGATTCCAGTTGAAATCCCCGGTGGGGGCGTGCTATAGTAATACTAAGAACGAAACCTGTATTGGGCTGGTATCTCAGGCGGAATTTCACCTTTGATGTGGGCCTTCGACGATATTCCGCCAGGATAACGGCGGAATGTTGTGTTTTAAACCAGACACGGATGGAGGTGAGGGATGGCAATCATTACCATTTCACGGCAGTACGCCAGCGGCGGGGACGAGATCGCCGACCGGGTGGGAAAAGTTCTGGGATATCCGCATTTTGATAAGAGCATGATCACCCAGGCGGCGGCCGAAGCCGGCATTTCCGAGAAGGAAGTCTTCGACTATTCGGAAGATACGCATAAGGTGCGCTCCTTTATGGACCGCTTGTTTAACCGCTCGGTGATGATGGCCACCGGACGCGTACTCGAAAGCGGGGGAATTCGCGGCGTATGATTTGGACGTTCCCCTGGCCGAAGACATCATGCTCTCGCTGGTCCAAAAAGCGATCCAAAGTGCGTACCAGATCGGCAATATGATCATTGTGGGGCGCGGCAGCCAGGTGATCTTGCAGGGAAAGCCGAAAGCGGTGCATGTCCGCATCGAAGCGTCGATGGAATACCGCATCCAGACCTTGAAGGAGAAAATCAAGCAGTCTCGGCAGGTTTTCGAGGCGGATCTGGACGTACGGCGAGATGCCCAGGATATCATCCTGGACCGGGATGCGGCCTCCGCCGACTATATCAAGCGCCATTACAACCACGACTGGAACGACGTCCAGCTGTACCACGTGGTTTTGAACATGGCCAAACTCAGCACGGAACGCGCCACACAGATTATCGTCGACCTGGTAAAAGATCTTTAATCGCTCAGCGCGGCTTTAACCGGGCCCAGATGGCCGGTTTGGGGCGCAGGGTGGCCAGGGGCGTGGGTTTGATCTCCTGACCGGCGACCAGTTCGACCTGAAAATTCTGCATGATCATAGCCAGCAGGAGCGGAGCTTCCTGCAGGGTGAAAGGCATGCCGATGCACAGGCGCGGCCCGCCGCCGAAGGGGAAGTAAGCGTAGCGGCTGCGAGCCGATACCGCCGCGGGTGTAAAACGCTCGGGGTCAAATTTCTCGGGCTGGTCCCAAAAATCCGGCAGGCGCTGGGTCACATAGGGGCTGAGCATGATCATTGACCCGGCTTCCAGGTGGCAGCCGCCGATTTCATCCTCACCCACCGAACGGCGGGCGAACATCCAGGCTGGCGGGTAGAGACGCAGCGATTCGTCCAGCACCTGGCGGGTGTAGACCAGCTGGGGGATATCCTCGGCGGTGGGAACGCGCCCGCCCAAAACGGTGTCGATTTCAGACTGGACCCGGGCGGCTGCCTCGGGGTTGCGGCCTAACAGCAGCCAGGTCCAGGAGAGCAGGGTGGCGGTGGTTTCGTGCCCGGCGAGGAAGATGGTGATCAATTCGTCGCGGACCTGCTGATCGCTCATGCCTTCACCGGTATCCACATCGCGCGCTTCCATGAGGACTGCCAGCAGGTCGCGGCGGTCGTGACTGCCTTTGGCGCGGCGGTCGGTGATAAACTGGTAGACCACCGCGTCAAGCTGCTCGAGGGCGGTCTGGTAGCGGCGGTTGGCCGGGGTAGGCAGCTTGTTGAAGATCGGGCTGGGCGACATCAGCAGGTTGTTCATATATTCGAGCGTGGATGCGAAATATGCGGAGATTTCGCGGCTGCGCGAGCCCATATCGGCTGAGAACATGGTGCGCAGGATGATCGCCTGGGTGAGGAGCATCATTTCAGAGGCCAGGTCGAGGGGCACGCCTGCAGCGGCGCGCATCTTCCAGCCATCGATGGCCTCCTGGGTGGTTTCGGCCATGATTGGCAGCAGGTTGGCCATATTGGGGCGGTTAAAGAGGGGCTGAATCAAGCGCCGCTGGCGCCGCCAGATGTCACCATCGCTGGTCACCAGGCCCTCGCCCATGAGGGGCTTGACCATTTCGTAGCCTTTGACATAGTTTTTGTTGTTATCCTGGAGGACGTATTTCACCAGGTCGGGATGGCTGACCAGGAACATGCGGCGCGGGCCCATATCGATGCGCACCACGTCTCCATAGTTTAAAGCGGATTGGAGGAAAAAATCCAGCGTATTCTTCCAAACCTGGGGCAAAACGCCCAGCACGGGCACACCGCGCACCCGCGGCGGATAGTTTAATGCTTGTTGTGCAGTTGTCATGCTTAACTCCATTTCACGCAGCAAATGTGCTGCTTATTTCGCGATCAATGGGATCGCATCGGTCTGAGCCGGTTTTCGAAAAATCCCAGGGATCATTGGTAAGACAAAAATATTTAACCCGGCGACCACCGCAAAAGTCAGGCGGAAGCCAATCAAATCCACCAGCGCGCCGCTGGCCCCCAACCCGATGCCCGTGCCCACATTGGCTACCGCCATCAAGATGGCAAACATCGAAGCCGCGATGCGCGGGTCGGTCAGGCAGCAGCATGGCTGCTCCTGTGAAGAAGTTTACAATGTCAGTATAATACTATTAAGACATTAGAATGGGATAATCGATACAGGAGGATTTTATGGAAATCCTGGTTTACGGTGCAGGAGTAGTGGGCAGCCAATATGCCGCCCGGCTGCGGCAGGCCGGCCACATGGTCACTTTGCTGGCGCGCAACCAGCGTGCAGAAGAAGTTCGCGAGCATGGGATCGTGCTGGAGGCTGCCAATACCGGCGAGATAGAAACCGTGCACGTCACCGTCAAAGAGACGCTGGAAGCGGACGATCATTATGAACTGGTAATTATGGCTTTGCGCATGAATCAGATTGCGGATGCGCTGCCCATTTTAGCGGCCAATCACCATACCCCAAGCGTTTTGTTCCTGGGGAATAATCCCTGCGGGGCGAATGAATATACGGCGGCCCTGGGTAGGGAGCGAGTTCTCCTGGGATTTGGCGCGGTGGGTGGTGTGCGGCGCGGGCACATTATCCAATATACCTCCCGGCCGGGGCCCTATGGGCGCACAACCCTGGGAGAGCTGGATGGGCAGGCCTCCAACCGCCTGATCCATATTGCCATCGCCCTGACCGAAGCCCGGCTGAGCCCGCAGTTGGTGCCGAACATGGATGCCTGGTTGAAGACGCATGCCGCAGTGATCAATCCACTGGCCATGGCGATCTACGCCGCCGAAGGAAGCAATTACCGCCTGGCGAACACCCGGGATGGGCTGCTGCTGGCGGTGCGCGGCATCCGTGAAAGCCTGCGCACGCTGCGCGAGCTGAACATCCCGATCATCCCCGGCTACTACCGCCTGCTGGAATGGCTCCCGGAACCTCTGCTGGTGGTTCTGCTGCGCGGGTTGGTGAATACGCGTGCCGCGGAAATCAATATCGCGGGGCATGCCAACGCGGCCCGGGATGAGATGTGGGCGGTAGCCGATGAGTTCGCGACCCTGACCCGCGCGACCGGGCACCTGACCCCGGCGCTTTACAATCTGCGCTTATGGCTCGATCCAGATTATGCGCCTTTAGAAGAAGGCAGCGACGCTTTACCAATGGACATGCGCGCGGTGTGGATCGCGGCAGGAATTGGGTTTGGATTGGCTGTGACTTCGCTCCTGACTGCTAAGCGCAAAAAATAAATGGTTGAGATAGCCGCCCAACTGCGACGCTATGTCGCGCAATCATATGGCGCGCAGGGATCGCCGGTCGCTGCAGGTCTGACCAACATCAGCGCGGGGTGGGAAAGCGATGTGTATGCCTTCTGTCTCACGGTGGGCCCCGAGGTTGATCGCCGCCAGCAGGAGCTCATCCTGCGCATCTATCCGGGCGAAGATGCCGACCGAAAGGCCCAGGATGAATACCGGGCCCTTGCGCTGCTTCACCAGATGGATTATCCCGTGCCGGAGGTGTACCGGTTGGAGACCGATCACGCCTGGTTTGGCCGGCCGTTTATCATCATGGAAAAGATTGAGGGCGGTACGCTGTGGCCGATGATTTTCGATGGCCCGGAGGAAGAGCAGCAGAAATACCTTTCGCTGTACTGCGGCTTGATGCTCCAACTGCATCGCCTGGATTGGCGGCCTTATGTGCCCGAAGAAGCTCAAAAGGTTGGCGACCCCTTGCAGTATGCCCGCAAAGAGTTAGCTAGGGCTCGCTGGCATCTGGATAAGTTTGATATTGCAGAATTCGCGCCCTTTTTGGAATGGCTCGAGGTGCGTCTACCCGGGGTGCCCTGTGAGCGGGCTTCGGTCGCGCATATGGATTTTCACCCGGAAAATATCCTGATCCAGCCGGACGGCACCCCACAGGTCATCGACTGGACCAGTGCAGACATAACGGATGCGCGCTTTGATCTGGCCTGGTCGCTGATGTTAATTGAATCGTATAAAGGCGCGGAGTGGCGCAGCCGGGTGCGGGCGGAATACGAACGCCAGGCGGGCAGCCCCCTGGTTGGCATGGATTTTTTTGATGTATATGCCTGTTTGCGCCGCCTGTTTTCTGTGGTGGTCTCACTGAAAGCCGGGGCCGGCGCTCTGGGAATGCGCCCTGGGGCGGAGCAATTAATGAAAGCGCAGCGCGAGCCGATGAAAATCGTGGCAGCGTGCCTGCAGCGGATTACCGGGCTGGTTGCGTTTGATATTGATCGGCTTTTGAACAGCTGAGCGAACCTCAGACTTTTTGTTTTGAAATAAGGATCAACGATGAGTGAAGATAATTTACAGCCAAAAAACGAAGATCGAAAGTCCAACCAAAATTTTTCAAGCGTGCGGGTGAATGACACCGTCGGATCGGCATTTCTGGGGATGCTGGCGATGTTGATGCTGATATTCCTGGTGCGATCCAACCGGCGCAACCGCGAACTGCTGCTGGAAGTGATCTCGCTGAAAAGGCAGGCTTAATCTTCGCGGAATTTTTCCGGCGGAAAAACCTATTTTGAAGGGAGGGTGGGATGGAAATTACTCCAGCGATCGCGCAGCAAATGCGCCAGGCATTCAAGAACGGCAACCGCTACATGCTGTTCATGTGGCGTCTGGGATTGGCAAAATTTATCAACATCTCGCCAGGGACGATCGGCAGAATCATGGTGCTGACCCATGTTGGACGCAAGACCGGCGCCTTGCGGCGGACCCCGGTAAATTATTGTATTGCCAACAACGATATTTACTGCACCGCTGGATTTGGCGCGAGTTCCGACTGGTACCGCAATATTAAAAAGAATCCACAGGTCGAGGTCTGGCTCCCAGAAGGCTGGTGGCAGGGGAAAGCGGAGGATGTCAATAATCATCCCGACCGGGTGGAGCTGATTCGCCAGGTATTGATCGCCAGCGGTTTCGCGGCGAGATCCATCGGGATAGAACCCAAAAGCATGACTGCTGAAGAAATTGAGGATGTCACAAAGGATTATAAGCTAATCCGCATCCGCCGCACGGCGGCCTGCACCGGGCCTGGCGGACCCGGGGACCTGGCCTGGGTCTGGCCGCTGGCGACTTTTCTGCTGCTGCCGTTAGCCTTGCGTAAACGCCGCTGAGCGTATCTGGAGGAGAATATGGGAACGAACCGGACGGTTATTTTTTGGGGCCTGGTGCTGGTGGTAGGCGGGTTAGTGCTGCTGGCGGGAAATCTGTTCAACATCAACGTCTGGGCCTTGTTTTGGCCGGTAGTGCTGATTGCCCTGGGGGTGTGGTTCTTGATCCGGCCAACCCACTCGCTGCCCGGCGGGGTTACCACAGCCCGTTTTGTGGGTGAAATCCGCCGCAGCGGACCCTGGCAGGTGGCCAATGAAGAATTTTCCCAATTTGTGGGCGATATGCGCCTGGATATGAGCCAGGCGGTGATCCAGCCGGGGGAGACGCACCTGCGCTTCTCCGGTTTTGTGGGCGATCTGACGTTTACCGTTCCCGAAGGGGTGGGGGTGTCGCTGGCGGCTTCATCTTTTGTGAGCGAAGTAAATTTATTTGGCCAGCACCGCAGCTCGATTTTTACCCCGGTTGATTTCTCAACCCCGGGCTACGCTACAGCCGAACGCCGCCTGCGGGTGGAGATGTCTTATTTCGTGGTCGATGCCAAGTTCCGGCAGGGCTGAAGCCAAACAAACAACAGGACACATCCCGAATAATTTAGATTCGGGATGTGTGATTTTCTCCTGTGTGAAGGGGGAGGGGGATTTGTTTTGAAGGATTTACTTCGCCACGATCACTACCTCGGCGGTATCCAACCCATCGGCCTGGGCGCGCAGGCGGATTTCGCCTGCCTCTGCGGCCGATTTCACCACCACCACGCAGCGCCCCTGGTAGGCCTGGCGCTGGTTGCCGGTGTAGCGCTCGGTTGAAGTGGGGTTGCCGCTGCCCACGGCTGCGATGGCGCCCGCGCCCTGCACGGTGAAGTAGATGGGGTTGGCCGCATTGGGTTGGCGGCGACCCTGTGCATCCACCACCTCGACCGTGACGTACGACAGGTCGGGGATGCCGCTCTCGCCCACCGTCGCAATCTCGCTGCGGTCGGGGGAGAGGCGTAAGGCCGCGGCAGGGCCAACCGTTTGGAGGACGGTCTGCCCGACCGGCGCGCCATCGGCATAACCCACAGCCTTGAGCTCGCCCGGCTCGTAAGGAACCTCGAAAGAGGCGATCAGCTTGTTGGCGGGGGTCAGGGTCTGGGTCCCCAGCGAGCGCCCGTTGAGCAGCAGCTCTACCTGTTCGAAGGCAGTGTAGACATCCACTTTGAGGGTTTTGCCCTCGCTGCCGGGCCAGGTCCAGTGGTTCGCCACGTCCGGCCAGCCCCAGCGGGTAACCGTTTCGATCAATCCCTCTGCGATGGGGGTGTGGATGGCGAGGTACATCTTTTCCCCGCTGCCCCACAGCACGTCGCGGTAGTAGGACTGGGGCCGTTTGAAACCGGCGATGTCGATATCGCCGCAGAAGGCCTGGTGCCAGGGGTAATCGCCCAGGAAGCCGGTCATTTCTTCTTCATAATAAACCCGCCCAATGCCGGATTCGCCCAGGTAGTCGTTGGAGGTCCAGACGAAATCTCCGACCACGTAAGGCAGTTCCAGCACCCTCATCCAGTTATCGTAGGCCTCCAGGGGAAAGGTTTCGGTGCCCATCATGATGCGGTAGGGCCAGCTCTCGTGATCGGTGCGGTAGACCTGCCACTGGTAGTTATAACCGCCGATATCCAGGGCGCTGAAGACGTGTTCGGTATCCTTCCACGTCCGCTCGTTCCGTAATCCGCGCCCGGTCGAGACCGAGGTTCCGGCGCTGTGAACGCCGTTGATGGCCGAGGTCACCGGGCGGGTGGGGTCCAGGCTGCGCACCAGGTCGGCCTGCATGCGGGCCACATAAGCCCCGTTCGAGCGCCCGTCGCGTTCGGCGACCTCATTGCCGATGCTCCAGATGATGACGCTGGGGTGGTTGCGGTCGCGCATTACCATGCTGGTGGTGTCGCGCTGCCACCAATCGTCGAACGAGAGGTGGTAGTCGAAGGGGTTCTTGCCCTCGCGCCAGCAGTCGAAGGTTTCGTCAATCACCAGCATCCCCAGGCGATCGCAGGCGTCCAGGAAGGCCGGGGCAGGCGGGTTGTGGGCGCAGCGGATGGCGTCGAAGCCGCTGGCTCGCAGCAGGGCCACCTTGCGCTCTTCGGCACGCGGGAAGGAGGCTGCACCCATCACGCCGTTATCGTGGTGCACGCAGCCGCCCTTCATCTTGATCGATTTGCCGTTGAGCAGCAGGCCATCCGCCGCGCTCCAGGCCAGGCTGCGGATGCCGAAGGTCGTATCAGCTGTGTCCCAGACCTTCCCTTCGACCCACACCTCCGTTTCCACGCGGTACAGGGCGGGGGTCTCGGGCGACCACAGCCTGGGCTGGGCCACCTGCACACTCAGGCTGAATTCATGGTCGCTTTGCGCTGGAACCTCGCCCAGGACCTCAGCGTAACCGGCGGGCTGGCCCGCCGGGTCGATGATCCGGGCCCGCAGCGTCACCGCTTTGGCGGTTGGAATATGGTTCTCCACTTTGACGCTCAATTTAACTGTGGCGCTCTTTTCGGTCACCTCGGGGGTGGTGACCCCCAAGCCCCAATGGGCCACGTGCACCAGTTCCTTCACGATCAGCCAGGCCGGGCGGTAGATCCCAGAACCGGAATACCAGCGGCTGTTGAGCTGCCCGCTGTTATCGACCCGCACTTCCAGGGTATTAGGGGCGTCGTTGTCTAACTCCAGGAGGGTGGGGTCGTCGGAGGTGGGGGGCAGGTGGGGCGTGCCGAAGCGCAGGTAGGGGGTCAGGTCGAAGGTGAAGCCGGTGTAGCCGTAGGGATGGCGGCCGAGGTAGTGCTCGTTGAGCTTGACCTCGGCGTTCATGTAGACCCCTTCAAACTCGACCGAGACCTGCTTGCCCAACCAGGCTGCAGGGGCATGGAAGGTCTTGCGGTAGAAACCACGGCCCATGCCGAACCAGCCGTTGGACTGCCCGCTGGGGTTGGATGGGCTGCGTTCGGTCTCGATGCTCCAGTCGTGGGGCAGATCGACGGTGCGCCAGGCCGTTTCCGGCACTTCGCGCCAGAACTTGCCGTGGATGGATTCGGCCTGCAGGAAGCGCCAATCCTGATTCAACGAAATCTTTGTCATCATTTAACTCCTCATTAAGCAGCTTGATCCAAACAATCCTGCAGGAAATCCAGCAGGGTTCGGGTTGCGCGCTGGCCGACCTCGGTGGTGGCAGGGCCACCCACCAGGCTGTTTAGGATGGGCAGCCGATTCGACCCCTATCCAGTTGTGGACCTATATACCAGGCAGGCTGAGCGGGTTGTGATGCCCATGCCACCCCAGCGCGCCGAAAGGAACGTAGATGGCAGGGGCGGGCCAGCGGGCCAGCGGCTTCGACAATTTGAGCGGGTCGCATACGGTCCAGACGCACCTTCTCCGTCAGACGATCAGAGAAAACAGCCACAACCGGCCTTCTTCAGAAACCCAGGAAACACATCGGCAGATCTTGATTATACTGAATAACCCCCAGCACTTAAGCGTTAAACCAGGGGCAATTGCATAATGGTTATTTGTTCTAGAAAAAGCCTTGGAATGTCTTTGCGAGCGACGAAGCAATCTGCAGGTTTAAGATAAGATTGCTTCACCTGCTTCGCAGGTACGCAATGACAATTCGATGGCGTTTACGAGTGATATAAAGGCAATAGTGACTTGTTGTCAGATATTGGATGCAAGTGTCCTTGCGTTAAACCAGGATGGGCACCAAGCGGAGACAGATTCGCAGTTGAAGGTATTTCCCTGGTTGAAATGTCAAAATACCCTAAAATAATGTGAGAAAATGATGGATTTACTTGAATTGACGCAAGGGGTTGAATCAGGGGGGGATCTGGCGGAGCATGTGAGCGCCTTCTTGCTCGCGCATCAAAGAGCGCATACCCTGGCGCACAGCCACCGGGTGGCAGCAGAGGCTGCCCGCCTGGCGCAGCGCTTCGGGGCCGATGTGGCGAAAGCCGGACAGGCAGGAATGCTGCATGATATCAGCGCGGTGATTCCCAACAACCGCCGGCTGGAGGCCGCTCGGACCTGGGGGGTGGCCGTCTTGCCGGAGGAAGAAGCCTTCCCGATGCTGCTCCACCAGCAGCTTTCTGCAGTGCTGGCGCGCGAGGTATTTGGGATTCAAGATCAAGCGGTCCTGTCGGCGATTGCCTGCCATACCACGCTGCGCCCCGCTGCAGGGAAGTTGGACCTGGTGGTGTTTGTGGCAGATAAGATCGCCTGGGACCAGAGCGGCCAACCACCTTACCTGAATGACCTGACTGCTGCCCTGGATTCGTCACTCGCGCAGGCGGCCAGTGTATACCTGAAATACCTGCGCGAGCATCTAAGCGGACCGCTCCATCCCTGGGCGCAGGCCGCTTTACGCGAGCTGCTTGATTGATCCGCTGCCGGAAATCGACTGTTGAACTTTTGGGCTGCCCAGGTAGCGCACAGACCCACTGCCGCTGATGGAAACATCCAGTTCTTCGGTGACGTTGAGTGCCAAATCTCCCGACCCGCTGATGCGCACCTGCGCAGACTGGCACACCAAATCGCGGGCGGTGACTTTACCGCTGCCGCTGATGTGCAGCTCTTCGCGCTGTGTCATACCGGCCAGGTCGATACTGGCTGAACCTGATATGTGAACTTCCAGTTCGTTGGTCGTTACCTGTTGTGTTGCAAAGCTGCCCGAACCGCTGATGTGAAATTTAAAGCGGTCAGACATAACCTGATCGGCTTTCACCTTACCGGAGCCTGAAACAGATATTGCTTCGAGGCTGGTGTAGGTGACGGTGTAATTGACTTTCTTCCAGGAGTGGAAGAGATGGTCCAGCCAGGATTTCATGCCTAAAACCAGGCGGCCATTTTCGACTTCGACCTTGAGATGTTCGAGCGTTTCAGGGTCGGTTTCGATGACGACGGACGGTGTGCTGCCGTGGATCAGGGTCAAATCACCATGTCCTTCCAAGGCAACGCTGGTGAATTCAGGTAAATTGCGGTTCTCGATTGCCATCTTGCTCTCCATATTTGAAAATTCAAACGTTTATTCAACAATATCAATTATATATCAGAATATTCAAAATGAAAAGAGGCAATTATTAAAAATATTCAATATTAACATTCAGGAAATTGAATCAGGAAGCGGGTGCCTTTTTCGAGATTGCTCTCGGCCTGAATGGTTCCGCCATGCGCTTCGACGATACCCTGGGCGATGGCAAGGCCCAGTCCAGCGCCCCCGGTGGCCCGGCTGCGAGATTTTTCTCCCCGATAAAAGCGTTCAAATACGTGCGGCAGCACTTCTTTGGGAATGCCTTCGCCGGTGTCGCAGACTTCGATCCAAACGTCATGGCCCTCGCGCCAGCCGCGCAGGTTGACCGCACCACCGGGAGGGGTGTGGCGCATGGCATTGCCCAACAAATTCGACAGCACACGCCCCACGCGGGGAGCATCGATCAGCACCGGGTCGACCCCACGTTGGACTTCACCCGAAAGGGCCACCTGCTGTCGGCGGGCGGGTTCGGTGAAGCTCTCGATCGTGTCTGAAATTAAGTCCCCCAGGGAGTTGGGCTGCAGGTCCAGTTTCAAACCACCGGCATCGATTTGCGCAAGCTCAAACAGGTCATCGATCAATTGGGATAAGGAGCGGATATCCCCCTGGGCGGTGTGCAGGTAGCGCTGCACGCTTTGAGGATCCTCGACCAACCCATCCGCCAGCGCTTCCAGGATGGCGCGCACCGAGGTCAATGGCGTGCGCAGGTCATGCCCCACCCAGGCGATCAAATCCCGCCGCAGGGCTTCCACCTCGCGCTGGGTTTGTTCGGCGGTTTGCAGTCGAGCAGCCATATCATTAAAGGCTGCAGCCAGGCTGGCCATTTCGTCCTGCCCGCGCACGACAACCCGCGTATCCAATTCACCCCCGGCAACCCTTTCGGCTGCCTGGCTGACTTCCCAGATGCGATCCGTCAGACCTTCGGAGAGAAAAAAACCAACCGACATCGCGATTCCGCTGGCGAAGACCAGCAGCACGATCGCTAACAACAGATCGTGCTGGCTGGCAAACATCAATTTTGCCGTGACATATACATTTAGAAAGATCAGCAATCCTGGCAGGGCGTAGGCTGCCAGGAGGGTGATGCGGAAGCGCGGCGAGCGGTAAATCCAACCCAGGCGGTATGCTCCGTAGGCTGCCAGGAATGAAATCAGGGCCGTGCCGCCCAGCAACAGAAACATCAGCCCAAAATCGGATATCGGGGGCATGAACAGCAGGTAGAACAGACCCAATGCCAGCAAAAAAGGCAGGAGCACGCTGGCGGCAAATCGCCAGAAAATCGTCGTGGAGTTGGATGAACTGGATGGGCTCATGGCTCAAATTTATACCCGACACCCCACACGGTGTGCAGAAAGCGCGGGTTAGATGGATCGGGCTCGATTTTTTCGCGCAGGCGGCGAATGTGAACGGTGACGGTGCCGGGATCGATGTATTCTGACTCGCCCCACACGCTTTCCAGCAGATGGTTGCGGCTGAAAACCTGGCGGGGGTGGCGGGCCAGCAGGACCAGCAGGTCAAATTCTTTGGCGGTCAGCGATTTCTCTTCACCTCGCACAGTCACCAGGTGGGTCTGAGGATCGATAAGCAAATCGTCGAAGGTCAGAGGTTTTTCAGCCAGTTCTGTTGTACCGGGCTCCGTGCGGCGCAGCACAGCCCGCACCCGGCTGACCAGCTCCTGAGGGCTGAAGGGTTTCACCACGTAATCATCCGCGCCCATTTCCAACCCGGCGATGCGGTCCGTTTCTTCCTTGCGAGAGGTGAGTAAGATGACCGGCGTGTCTCCGCGGGAGCGCAGCCAGCGCAGAATTTCCCAACCGTCCGCGCCAGGCAGCATGATATCCAGCACCACCAGACGCGGGGATTGTTTTTCCATCACTTCCAATGCTGTCTGACCGTTTGGGATGACGTTTACCGAGTAACCAGCCCGGCGCAGGTAAAGGCTGACCACCTCGCCGACACTCGGCTCATCCTCGATCACCAGGATCGAATTATCGTTCAATGACGGCTCCTTGCCTTCAAGTTCATGATTAATGGTAGCGAGAACGGAGAAATAAGTCAATCTACTCCACCGTCTCGGCCAGAAGGGATTGGATGGCCTTTTCAGTTGTTTGATAAGCACCTTCACCGATATGGGTATAACGCAGATGACCACGTTTATCAATCAAGTACATGGTCGGCCAATAGAGATTGTCATACGCTCGCCAGGTTTCCCCTTCATTATCCTGAGCGACCGGGTAGAGAATTCCGGCGCTCTGCACAGCATTTTTTAGGTTGGTAAGATCACGCTCGCGGCTGAATTCGGGGTAATGGTTGCCGATAATCACCAGCCCACTGTCCGCGTAGCGCGTATACCAATCTTTAACGGTGGGCAGGGTGTTCTGGCAGTTGTAACATCCGAAGGTCCACATTTCCAACAGCACGACTTTTCCGTGCAGGTCCGCCAGGCGCAGAGGCTGCGGGGTGTTGATCCAGACTTCGTTGGTCAATTCCGGGGCCGGGCCCAGGTCTGGCAGGTCGGCAGCATAGACCGGATTGGGGAGGGGTATGGCGGTCGGTTTTTGCTCCGGTTCAGCGGGTAGAGCCAGAGCGGGGAGCGTAGAAGCCGGCTTTTGTTCCAACTCTGCCCGGGTCGGTTGGACGGGCTGGGCTGGACTGCCGGCGCAGGCAGTCAGCAGGATGCCAATTAAAACAAAAAGTATAGAGGCTCGATACATACGGCGCTCCTTTCTGATTCAATGATAACTGTAGAGGCTTAAGTGCAGGCGACGAGAATATTACGAAAAGATTAAGTTTTTGACCGGTTGGTGAGAAAGCTGGAAACCGCTGATAAAACCTTTGAATTTTAAACCGGGAAAGAGTTAACCAGGTAATCCAATCCTTTTATCATCCAAAGGAGTGCCTTGTGATTAACGATACTGCAAGGTTGCTGCAATTTGTCTGAGGACAGAACCACTTTATAATGAATTATGATTACGAGGTATGCATTCAATCCAAAATCGCTAATGATATTGATTTAGCCCCAATAAAGGATCAGAAACCAGCCCCAGATGACAGACGCGAAAGTTCTTGTGGTTGAAGACGATGGAATTATCGGCCGTCATATTCAAAAAAGCCTTGAACGGCTGGGATATGAATGTGTGGGTGTCTTTCTGTCTGGAGAAGAAGCGGTAAAAAAAGTTGGCCTGTTAAACCCCGATCTGGTATTGATGGATATCTCTCTGGCTGGAGAAATGGACGGCGTGCAAGCTGCCGAGTTGATTCACCGCCAGATGAACCTGCCTGTTGTTTTTCTTACCGCTTACGCCGATCCACAAACCCTGCAACGCGCGAAAATCACCGATCCATTCGGCTACCTTTTAAAACCCTTCGACGAAAAAAAATTACAGATCACGATCGAGATCGCGATTTATAAATTCCAGATGGAGCGCAGGCTGGTTGAGAGTGAAGAAATGCTGCGCACACTGGTGGATAACCAGGCTGAAGGGGTATCCCTCATCGATCCAAATGGTAAATTGATGTTCTGCAATCCTGCGATGGATTCGATCCTGGGCTTAAAAGCGGGCGAATCTTTGGGGAAAAATATCCTGGATTTTACGAATGAAGCCAATAGCGCCCAATTACTGACGGAGAGTGATAAACGCCGGACAGGGGTGCGCAGCGTATACGAATTGGAGATTACTCGCCCAAGCGGTGAGCAGCGCATTATGGCAGTCAATGCTTCTCCCTGGATCGATAAGAACGGAAATTTCACCGGCTCCTTTGTGATTGCGAATGATATTACCGAACAAAAACAAATCGCTGCTAACGAAAAACGGGCTCGCGCGCTGGCTGAGGCTTTGCGTGATACCGGGGCAGCACTGAACAGTACGCTGGATATGGATGAGGTGCTGGGCCTGGTGTTAAGGAATGTGGGGCGCGTTATCCCAAATGAAAACGCCAGTATTATGATGCTTGAAGGGGATAAAGGGCGCATATTTTCCCGATTAACACACACATTATCCGGTGATGAGACTTCGCTTACAGATGAAGAAGTCCATTGGAAGGATTATTCAGTTTTTTGCCGATTGATCGATACAGGCCAGCCCGTGGTCTTTTCGATCATTGATTCGACCGATGCGATCGGTCCTGTGGAATGCGTGGGATGGATGCGTTCCTATATTGGGGCGCCGTTAGGTGTCAAGGACCGCGTTTTTGGGTGCATCAATCTCGGAAGTTCGATCCCTGGATTTTTCAGCCAGCAGCACGTCGGGCAGCTTGAAGCATTTGCTTTCCAGGCCGCCCTGGCTTTGGATAATGCGCGCTTATTCATGGAAACCCGCAGGCGAGCTCATTTCCTTACGATGCTGAATGAAATCACCCACCTGGCGATCAATGTAGTCGATGAAAACCAGACAATCGGTTTAGTGATAGAAAAAATGAACCAGCTGTTCACTTCTGATGGGACATTTATTACTACCTGGGACCCTGAACTACAGCAAACGATACCCGCTGCCGGATATGGGGTTTCCAGTGAAATCTATACCAGCCTGACGAGCAAGCCCGGGGAACTGACCCTTACCGCATCGGTACTGCGTGCCGGGCATCCTCTGGCGGTTGAGGATGTGCGCGATACAACCTATATTGACAGCGAACTGTCCAAGACATTCCCAATGCATTCTTTACTGGGACTACCCCTGATCGCGGATGGTATTCCATTGGGGGCAATAATCATCGGATTTAAAGATCGCCACCAGTTTACGCAAGAGGAAATCGATAACGGCACGCAAGTTTCCAGACAGGTAGCGCTGGCAGTTTCGAAAGCTCGCCTGTATTCTCAGGTTCAGCGGATGTCGATCACAGATGAACTGACCGGCTTTCTTAACCGGCGGGGCATTTTTGAGTTGGGACGGGCCATGTTTAAAGAAGCCAGGCGCACCCAGCAAAATTTAGCATTGATCTGGATGGATATTGACCACTTCAAAAGCGTAAATGACTCTTATGGGCATCATATCGGCGATCAGGTGGTGGCCGGCGTGGCGGAGGTATGCCGGGGAAGTGTGCGCGACAACGACATCGTCGGACGCTACGGCGGAGAAGGTGGCGATGAATTGATCGTTATGCTTCCCCAAACTGAGTTAGATGCTGCTCAATTTGTTGCCGAACGTTTGCGCCAGCGAATTTCCAGTGAGCCAATCCATACCGAAAAAGGCCCGGTCGCAGTTACGGTCAGCATGGGAATCTCTATTTTATCGAACCAAATAACGGATCTGACAGGTCTGCTCATTCGGGCAGATCAGGCGATGTACGTCGCGAAATCATCCGGGAGGAATTGTGTGGTCGTGGCCGCGGAAGTATGAAGCGCTCGTTCCTTAAGCGATGGCTCAACCCCGAGCATAATTTTTCGATGGATAAACATCGCCAACGGCAGAGTCTCTTCTTAACATTCTTTTTGTTCCTGATTCTGATCATTCTGGGCATCTTGATTGGAATTGACTTTTCAAATGAGATCGCCAAACCCGGCCCGGTGCTGTCGACGTTTCCTGGGCAGGACATATTCCTGATTGGGACGGTTGTGATTCTTTTCTGGCTTAACCGCCGCGGATTTACTCGCCTGGCGGCTTATGGTTTCGTGATGATTTGCCTGGTTGGGATTTTTTGGTCATTAGATGCTGACTCACTCCTTTACTCACTGCTTTTTTTCTCCGTGCTTATTATGGCGGCCAGTTTCATCATCCATCCCAGAGCATCGGCGGGCGTAGCCGCGCTGGGTATCGTTTTATATCTGGGCACCTCTTCGAGCTATGCTGTGATCGCATCTGGCTCAATCACTATTTTCGTGGTGTTTACCAGCGTGGTCGCTGCAACGGCATGGTTTTTTTCCGACCGGCTTGAACGAGCACTGTTTGAAGCGACCCAATCAGAACAAAAATACATCGCCTTATTGGAAAAAAGCCCTTTTTGTGTCTATCTGGCAGAAGGAAGCCAGTCGGGCCGGTGGGTGTATCTCAGCGCACGGTTTCGAGATTTGTTGGGCATCACCGTCAGTGATTGGGTAGGCCAGACAGGGCAATGGGCTCAGCGGATTCATGCGGAGGACCGCCAACGCGTCCTGAAGGAAATTTCGCAAACGCTTGTTTTAGGTCTGCCCTTTCATGCCGAATACCGCATGCTCCATAAATCGGGGAAAGTCGTTTGGGTGAGTGACGATGCCATCCCGGCGCGCGTGCTGGACCAACCGGAACGCGTGCAGGGTGTTATCATGGATATTACAGCCCGTAAGCAGGCCGAGTTAATTCAGTCAGCTACTTACCGCATATCCCAGGCCGCCTTTTCGGCTGATGATCTGGTCGATTTGTATCGAAAAATTCATGCCATTCTGGGCGAATTGATGCACGTTGAGAACTTCTTCATCGCCCTGTACGATTCTGAAACGGATATGCTCAATTTCCCATATTTTATGGACCAATATGATGAACCACCAGAACCGGTGATCGCCCGCCACGGTCTGACGGAATATGTGCTGCGGACGGCGAAGGCCATATTTGCCACTCGCGAAAAGTGCGACGAACTGGTCGCCATGGGTGAAATTTCGGATATTGGCACACCGTCTGTGGATTGGTTGGGCGTGCCTTTGATCCTCAATAACCGCGCGATTGGGGTCATGGTGGTGCAAAGTTATACTGAAGGTATTCGGTTCAGCGATGCGGAAATGGATATTCTCCAGTTTGTCTCTACCCAGGTAGCGATGGTGATCGAACGCAAACGGGCAGAAGCCGAATTAATGGAGTTGAGCCAGCTTAATTCTGAAGTGATTTCCGGAGTCAATACCGGGATTATTGTGTATGATCACGAGGGCAAACACCTGCTGTGGAACCCGTACATGGTGGAGATGACCGGTCTTGCGCAGGAAGCGGTGCTGGGCAAATCGGCAGAGGAAATTTTTGCGTTGTTTTGCAGCGATAACTTTAGGCCGCTGCTGCAGCAGGCCATGAGCGGTGAAATCGCTGCCATTCCTGACCTTGAATATTCGATTCCATCCACCGCTAAATCGGGTTGGTTGGGTGGTTACTGCGGGCCGCACCGCAACGCAAAAGGCGAGGTGATTGGTATGATCGCGGTGATCAATGACATCACCGAGCGCAGAAAAGGCGATGATGCGCTTCACTCGGCGATCGTGGAAAAAGAAGTTCTGCTGCGTGAAATTCACCACCGGGTTAAGAATAATTTGCAGGTCATGTCCAGCCTGATCAGCCTGCAGGCGGATCTTGTGGACGATGAAAATGTGCATCAAATGTTTCGGGAAATGTACACCCGGCTGCAAACGATGGCTATAATCCATGAAGATCTGTATCAGGCGAAGAATCTCTCGCGCGTTAATCTGGCCGAATACATCGGAAAGCTGGCTGCCGGCTTAAGCCAGAGTTTTCTTCTGAACCCCAAAGTGGGGCTAGAAGTAGATGTAGAAGAAGTGTTCCTTGGAATTGATACCGCAATTCCCTGCGGCTTGATCGTGAACGAACTGGTCACCAATGCTTTTAAATACGCTTTTCCAGACAACCAGCCCGGGAAAGTGCTGATCAGGCTGCGGTCAAATGCTGAAGGTGTTTACGCGCTGACCGTTAAAGACAATGGGGTTGGCCTGCCTTCCGGCCTGGATGTTTACCAGACTGAAACCTTGGGGATGCAGTTGATCACAATCCTTGCTGTCCAACTGGGCAGCAAGTTGGAAATTGAATTAAACGAGGGGACATGTTTTCGGGTTCAATTCAGCGAAAAAAGGAAATCTTCATCGGATCATTGACGGTTCAAACGCGCCACAAGTGATCTGCCAGGTCTGCCAACGAACCACATTCCTGCAGCAGACCAGCCATAAAACCCGGGTCGGTGAAAACATCGAATTCATGGAGCAGGCAAAATGATAGAGCCCGCCGGGGAAAATCAGGTGGTGGATCAAAGCCGTAGCTATCCAGGAAGGTGCTCAGCAGTTGGTGGTCACCCTGAAAAAAATCCAGGTGCAGCGCGGGCAGTTCATAATACAAGCTTCCTGTGCGGGCATCGCCGAAATCAATCAAGCCTTTCGTTATCCAATGCTCCCCCGTAATTTGCCCCAGCAGGTGGTCGGCGGTTAAATCGGCATGGATGATGTGGGGTGGGGTGCTCAAATCGATCAGTTCTGATGCGGGCAGCAGGTAATCTTCCACCTGCGAAACCAGCCGCGCGGGCAAACTGTCCCATTTCGCGAGCCTGGCAGCGCAGCCGTCACGCTGCTGTGCCAGAAAGGCGGCGAACCCCGTCCAATCCGCTTCGAAGGTTCCGTCCCTGGGCACCGGGAGCGTGTGTAATGCGCGCACCCAGGCGCCTATTTGGGAGGCCAGCCGATTTTTCTCAGCCAATGAGAGCTGCTTGCGGATTTCTCCGTAGCTTTTCCCATCCAAGAAATCAAAAATCAAATAGGGCCAGGGCCAATCCGCGCCGGGTGGATTAAGCGTTCCTTCTCCGAGCAGGGCGGGCACCGGAAAATGGGGGTTTCCCGCCAGCAAGTGTGCCATAGATCGTTCGACCGCGAATGAGCGCTGCCCATTAAACAAAGCCCCGAAAAATTTTACGAACACGCGGCCGTCCACGATGAAAGCCGGGCAAGTACCCGGAAGGCCAATTTTTACCTGATCGCAGGGTATGCCATGCCGGGCGCAGACCTGAGACACATAGGGCGTCCAGAAGGGAGCATCGGTGAAAAGCCGGATATAGGCCTGGAGGGAAGAAAGCTGGTCTAAGGGGTGCATGGGTTTAAATGATCCGAGTGGGTCTTAGTATACGCCTTTGCAAGTTCTTTTTCAAAAATGTTAAGCCACAACTCCAGCTTCTATATATAATGGAACAATAACGGTTCTTCTTTAAAATTTTATGATGGATATTGAATGAACTATTCCCTTCGCATTCGTGGATGGTTGAGCCAGTTGGTTCAAAGCCGCCATCCTAACCCAATCCTACGGCGGCGGGCAACACTGCTTAATTTGTACGTGGCAGTTCTTTCTTTGGGACTGCTGGTTTTGTGGGGCGCCAGCCTGGTCCAGGGGGCAGCCGAGTGGATGGGGGCTGCTAACCCTATCCAGGTGGTGGGTTTACTATTGATATTTGCCGCCAGCTATGCCATCAATTATTGGGGGTACTCGCGGGCAGCAGGATATTTGTTTGTAGCAGTCCTGGTGATAGCCATTTCTTTAAACATTCCAGAGGGTGGGGTGGAACCGGCTTATTTGCTGTTTACGATCCCGGTGGCAGCCGCCAGTTTTGTGATTGCACCTGCCCACACCTTTTTCATCGCCTTCCTGTGTGGGTTGTCTTCTGGGGTAATAATTTTATTGAGTGGGGGCAGCCTGCAGGATTTGGTTTTTCCTTTATCGGTTTTATTCTTCCTGGCGTTGGTTTGCTGGCTGATTTCTTCCCGGGTAGAGTGGAGTTTGGAAGAGACAGAAAAACGATACCAGGAAATTTCTTTCGCCTATGACCGCGCCCTGACCAGTTGGTCGCGGATGATTGAGCTGGCTAACCGCGAACCAGAGGGACATACCCAACGGGTGACCGAATTAGCCCTGGCAATTGGCCGGCAGATGGGACTGAACGAAAAGGACCTGGACAATTTACGGCGTGGAGCGCTGCTCCACGATATTGGGAAAATGAACATCCCGGTGCAGATCCTGCGCAAAACGGGCACTCTGGATGAAAAAGAAGCGGCGATGATCCAGCGCCACCCGGTATATGCGTATGAAATGTTGGGCGACATCCCTTTCTTAAAACCCGCGGTGGACGTGGTTCTGTACCACCATGAGAACTACGACGGTAAGGGGTATCCGAGCGGTTTGAAGGGTGAGAATATTCCCCTTCTGGCGCGAATTTTTATGGTTGCCGATAATTGGGATGCATTATCCACCGACCGAAGTTACCGACTGGGCTGGCCAAAACCACAGATAAAGGCCTATATTCTGTCCGAGGCGGGGCGGCGTTTCGACCCGATGGTGGTGGAAGCACTCACCCACCTGGAAATCTGGCAGGGTCGTTAGCTTTTTAAATAATAAAGGGGATATCCACATAGGGCTGGTCGTGCTCAATGTTGGCTTTCCGGTTGCGCATGAAGCTCGTAGTCCAGGGATCGAGGTTATTCAGGTCCATACTGCGGTTAATAATGATGTACAGGTCCATTTCGCGCAGCTTGAGAAACAAGGGGATGGTTCCCAACCAGAATGAGTCAATCTGGTTTTCTTGAGAATAGCCGTCGATTAATTCTTTATAAGCCTGGCGAGCGAAAGCGATTTGTTCCGGCGTCTCGCAGGAATGGGGGAGGACATAAAAGAATGCCATCGCTAAATCGTAAGCGAACCAGGCATACTGGCAGTCGCCGAAGTCAAACAGGGTAATGCGTCCCTGGTCCACAAAAAAGTTTCCTCCGTGAACGTCCACATGCACCAAACCGTAACTATCCGGGTCCTTGGGAAGCTCACGCAGCCGTGATAAAAGGGTATGCCAGGCAGCCGTTATGCGTTCCTCCCCGGCCGGCAAATAATCTTCTGCGGCGGTGTCCATGCCAATATCCCAATCGGGCCGGCGGATGCTGGCCCTTGGTGGCGAATAATTTTTGGTGAGGTTGTGCATGCGACCGATCAACCGGCCCAACTGCACCATCAGCCCATTTTCCCAATCTTCGCGGCGCGGTGGAATGCCAGGCGCCTTTTCAAAAGCCGTGACGGAAAAGTAGCCCTCGGCGGCATCGATTTTTTCAACCAGGCGGTCTGCTGCGGAGGGAACTGCCCTGGAGACGGACACACCGTTCCGCGCCAGGTAATTGATCCAATCTACCTCACCTTCGATCATTTCCAGCGAATAACGCAGGCTGTGAGATAAACGCAGGATGTAGTCGCTTCCATCCCTGGAATAAGCATAAACAAAACTTTCAAAGCCACCCAACAGCTGGAGGGTAGACGGGTCGATATCATAGCGGCGCAGCGCCGTGGTAAGTATTTCGTCGCTAAAACAAGCGCGTGATCGCGGGTCCATATCGTTTATTCACTTAAGTTGACTTCCAGGAAGCGGTCCAGCAGGCGCGAGCGCCACACGCGGCGCAGGAGTAATCCCCAGGCGATGGAACCTGCTCCAATAATAAAATAATCATAATACTTCAAACGCGAGAAATCGAAGAACCCCCCAGCCCGGGGCTGGAAAAGAAAGAAGATAAAAGCCGCCAGCAAGATCAGCGCCAGAACGGCAGGGCGGCGGTCGCCAGATAACGAATCACCGCCGACCCACCAGGGCGATGGCGGCTCGACAAACACCAGCAGCATCAGACCGCAAAAAATACTGAAGACGGCCAGCGACGTTTGCCCGACCAGCAGGGCTTTGTCAAAGGCTGCCATGGTATTGGCTGCCGGGTGGGTGCTGAGTTCGTACTGGTAGGCGGGAACCAGATAGGCCAGGTAGATGCCCAGGCCGAATATGCTTTGCAGGATCGAAGCCGGTAAAACAAAATGCATCAGCCGTCGCAGCATGCTGGTGTGCGGAACAGGCGCTGGACGCGACCAGGCTGCCAGGGCCAAAGTGGGGATGCCCACCGCCAACAGAGCGACCATTGAACTATGTTTGGGTGAAAACGGGAACCCGGTAATGAACCCGGTAGCGATGATTAATAATATGACATCCACGATGCGGGTCAGATAGAGTTTAAGAATGTCTTGCATACCGTTTACGATGCGTTGGCCTTCGCGCACCGCATACGGTAATACTTTAAACGTGTCGTTCAGCAGCACCAACCCGGCTACGCCGCGGGTGGCCTGGCTGCCGCTTTGCATGGCGATTCCCAGATTGGCCTGTTTCAATGAAAGAACGTCGTTTACCCCATCACCGATCATGGCCACGTAATGGTCTCGCCCGCGCAGGGCGTGCACCAGGTGCTCTTTCTGCTGGGGGGTGATCCGGCCAAAGATGGTGTATTCTTCCGCCGTTTGTGAAAATTGAGCCAGTTCCATCTGGGCCAATTCCGGCCCGGATATAATTTTCATATCCGCGGGCATCCCGGCCTGCACTGCCAGGGCCAAGACGGTCTGGGGGTTATCGCCAGAAATGATTTTGAGGCTGACCCCGGCTTTTTGAAATGCTGCCAGCGTCTCGCGCGCTTCGGGACGCAGTTCATCACCAAAGCTGATCAGCCCCAAAGGCTGCAGTTGATCTGGCAGTTGGGGTTGGTCGTCACCGTCGAACAACGGCACGTTTTCGGGCCGGTATGCCAGCAGCAGCACGCGCAGCCCGGCTTCCGTCCATTCACCGATTTTCGAATTCGAATCCGTGTCGATGCGCGGGGCTAACCGGGCATCGAGCATCTCTGGCGCACCCAGGATGTAGGTGCCGCGGCGCTGTGGTAGATCAAAACTCAACGCGCTCCATTTAATCTCGGAAGAGAAGGGGACCGCAGCCACCACCGGCAGATTTTGGCCAGGAAAGGCGGCGGCGATGGCCTCGTTGGTGCTGTTGCCCGATTCCGTGCTGGCGGCAAAATCACCGAGGGCTGCGCGCAGTTCATCTTGCGAACCGCTGATCACTGCCAGCTCATGGAAAAGGATCCGATTTGCGGTCAGCGTTCCGGTTTTATCCAGGCAGAGCACGTCGACATTTGACAGCGATTCGACCGCGTTGGCCTGCTGGACCAGGGCGCCTTTGCCGGCGATGCGGATCGCGCCCAAAGCATACGACAGGGCGATCGACACGAACAGGCCGTTAGGTACCAGACCGGCGATCACGACCGACATTTTAACGCTGTCGAGGATGGGAATGTCGTTTAGAAAGGTGTTGACAGTGAGTAAGATCTCAAAATAGATCGCGATCAGCAAGACAACCCGCACCAGGAGGTTGGTCTCTTTTTGAATGGGGGTCTGGATGCGGCGAAAAGCCCGTGCATCGGCGGTGATCTGGTTGGCCAGGCTGTCTGCGCCGACCTTTTCGGCCTCGAAATGACAGCTGCCGGTCACGCAAAAACTTCCCGAGAACACTGCTGCTCCCGGCTGCTTGCGCACCCGGTCCGATTCGCCGGTCAGCAGCGATTCGTCGGCTTCCATCGTCCCGGCGATTACCTTGCCATCCACAACCACCTGGTCGCCCGGTTCGACCTTGAGCAGGTCGCCAATCACGATCTCGGCGGGATCGATGGTTTGTTCCTGGCCATCTCGCACCACTTTGGCTGTGGGGCGGGTGAGCAGGGCGATCTGGTCGAGGGTGCGTTTGGCGCGGATCTCCTGGAAGAGGCTGACGACGACATTGATCATGATCACGCCTACTGAAACGAGGGCGTCGGATGGCCGTCCGAGTAAGATCAGCGCCAATCCCAGGAGAAAAAGGACGTTATTGATGAATGTGAAGACGTTTTCTTTAAGAATCTGGGTGTATGTGCGCCCGGTTTGAATGTGAGCATCGTTTCCCATGCCGCGCTGGCGGCGTTCGAGTACTTCATCAGAAGTGAGGCCGGGAAGGGTGGGTGCCATAATCTCAAAGTATAAAGGATTTTTAAGTTTATGGGGCGGAGATATTCTTTAAAATGACCGCAAGAATCATTTGTGGGGCGCGGCGAGTTTGGTCCAGGCTCAAATGCCGTTTCCTTAACATAGGCAACTTTCATACAAAATATCAGATTGAGCCAACCACCTGTGGATGTTTTGACTCCATTTTCTGGTTGGGCTATACTTGATTCATCGACGAATATATTCCGGGGTTTTGGGTAACACAAGGAGAAAAAGCATATGGCTTCGGATAAACCATTCAAATTAACCTACGCAACCATGTTCAATCCGCCGGCGGAACTTCACGCCAATTATGAACAAGCCCTGGCGAAAATTAAGGCCAGCCTGGGTCAAGAACATGCCATGTTTATCGACGGGGAAGACAGCTTCAGCACCGAGAAATTTGAGGACCGCAATCCGGCGAACACCGACCAGGTGTTGGGTGTATTTCAAAAAGGCAGCGCTGCGGATGCCGCGAAAGCGCTGCAGGCCGCCCGCCGCGCCGCTCCCGGGTGGCGCCGCACGCCATGGCAGGAGCGGGTGGCGCTGGTGCGTAAAGCGGCGGAGATGATGGACCAGCGTATTTATGAAATAGGCGCGGTGGTCTCGTTAGAGGTTGGTAAAAACCGCCTGGAAGCGTTGGGCGACGTGGCTGAGACGGCTGACCTGTTCCGCTACGCTTGCGACCGGATGGAGGCCTCTGACGGCTTTGTGACACCGATGGGCTCCGATCCGTTGGTGGGATTCCATGCGACCAACGTATCCGTTTTACGTCCTTATGGGGTATGGGTGGTGATCAGCCCGTTTAATTTCCCGGCAGCCTTATCGGGCGGCCCAACTGGCGCGGCCCTGGTAGCGGGTAATACGGTGGTATTGAAACCGGCCAGTGATACGCCGTGGACTTCACGCCTGATCGGCGAGTGTTTGCGCGATGCCGGGATACCGGCCGGAGTTTTCAATTACATCACCGGGCCAGGTTCGACCCTCGGCCAGGCGGTGATCGAGAATCCGGAAGTCGACGGGATCACTTTCACCGGCTCGTTCGACGTGGGCATGCAGATTTACCGTGATTTTGCACACGGTCGTTATGTGCGCCCGATCATCCTCGAGTTGGGTGGGAAGAACCCGGCCATCGTTTCGCGCCGCGCTGACCTGGAAACTGCCGCCACCGGTATCTTGCGTTCGGCATTTGGCCTGCAAGGGCAGAAGTGTTCGGCCTGCTCGCGGGTTTACATCGAAGAACCTATCTATGACGAGCTGGTCTCGCGCCTGGTGGAAATGACCCAAAAACTGGTGGTGGGTGACCCAACCGATAAAAGTGTTTACCTGGGGCCGGTGATCAACCGCAGTGCATACCGCGATTACCAGAACTTCAACGAAGATTTGAATCAGAACGCGCGTATTCTGACCGGCGGGCACATCCTGACGGGCGGCGCTTTGAGCAAGGGCTACTTCTGCGAACCGACCCTGGTAGCGGATCTGCCGTTAGATCACCGATTATGGCAAACCGAGATGTTCCTGCCGATCACCACCCTGGCGAAAGTCAGCAGTCTGGAGGAAGCCATGCGGCACGCGAATGAGGTGAACTACGGTCTGACAGCCGGGTTCTACGGTGCGCCGCAGGAAGAAGAATGGTTCTTCGACCAGATCGAGGCCGGGGTGACCTATGCCAACCGTCCCCAGGGGGCGACCACCGGCGCCTGGCCCGGTTTTCAACCCTTTGGTGGATGGAAAGGATCCGGATCGAGCGGTAAAAATGCAGGCGGCGTGCATTACCTGCAGCTTTATATGCACGAACAGATTCATACCCGGGTGCGCAAGGCATGAGCAGTTGGCGGAAAGCCGGAGGTTTTTTTATTGGATTGGGGATCTTTTTGCTGATCCTGTTTGTGATCTCCGACTCGGCCCGCCAACCGGATTTTAGCTTATTGGCCGGGGGTTTTGGCTGTATCGCGTTGGGCGGCTTTTTACTCGCCACCCATCCAGCGCCTGAACCCCCGCCTTCCCCGCGCTTTCGAATCATAAAACACCGAAAGGATGAACCTAAACCCAGGCGCGAGTCCAGGGAAAAGTCGCCTGATTCGGCAAAAGATGAAGGCGGCCGGTCTCGGTAAGAATATGATGGATAAACTTTGCTCTCTCTCAGAAGCAGTGTCGAATCTGGTTGCGGATGGCGATTGTATTTACTGCGCCGGTTTTACCCATCTGATCCCTTTTGCTGCCGGACATGAAATCATTCGCCAGGGCAGGCGCGATCTGGTCCTGGCACGCGCCACACCGGACCTGATTTATGACCAGATGGTTGCAGCCGGCTGCGCTCGCAAGATCATCTTCTCTTACATGGGCAATCCCGGCGTAGGCTCGCTGCGCCTGGTGCGCGCGGCTATCGAAGCGGGAAAGCTGGAATGGGAAGAGTATTCGCATTTTGGCATGATCACCCGCCTGCAGGCAGGGGCCTCTGGTCTGCCTTTTTTGCCCATGAATTTAACCGGGGCGGAGGATCTAGAACATGCCAATCCTGGCTACCGGCGGGTAATAGATCCCTACGGGGGAGGTGAGGTGGTGGTCGTCCCCCCGCTTCATCCGGACTTAGCCATCGTCCATGTGCAGCGCGCGGACGCCTCCGGCAACGCGCAGGTTTGGGGGATCATTGGCGAGCAAAAGGAGGTGGCTTTTGCCGCCCGCAAGGTGCTCCTGACGGCTGAGGAAATTGTTCCCGAGGAGGTAATCCGTTCCGATCCCAACCGCACCCTGATCCCGGGGCTGCTTGTGGACGCGGTGGTCCACGTACCTTACTGTGCCCATCCTTCCTATACCCAGGGCTATTATGATCGTGATAACGAGCTGTATATACAATGGGATCAGATTAGTGAATCAATGGCATCCACCCAACGCTACCTGGAAGAATGGGTGTATGGTGTCAAGGACCGGCAGGAATACTGGACAAAACTTGGAGAGGAAACCCACGCCCGCCTGGCGGTTTCTGCGCGGCTGGCCGCGCCGGTAAACTACGGCGCTTATTGAAATGAGGGCTTGCCAACCGGGAAGAAGATGAATGCAAAACGATCATGGTCATGGCAGATAAAACGGATATGGAAAAGAACTGGACGTCCGCTGAATTGATGACAATCAATGCCGCCCGTTTGCTGAGGGATGGGGATGTGGTGTTTGTGGGTGTGGGTATTCCCAACCTGGCCTGCAACCTGGCCCGGCGTACGCATGCTCCCGGCCTGTTGATGATCTATGAAGCCGGGGTGATCGGCGCCCAGCCCAGGCGGCTGCCGCTTTCCATCGGAGATCCGACTCTGGTCAGCGGGGCTTCAGCGGTGTGCAGCATGTATGATATTTTCACGCTATATTTGCAGCGCGGGAATGTGGATGTGGGTTTCCTGGGCGGCGCCCAAGTAGACCGCTACGGCAATATCAACTCCACCGTTATCGGAGATTATGCTCATCCCAAAGTGCGCCTGCCCGGGTCTGGGGGCTCGCAAGAGATTGCCGCCTGGGCCAAGCGCTGTTACGTTATGACCCCACACCAAAAACGCCGCTTTCCGGAATGCGTGGATTTTACGACCTCGGCTGGTTTCATGGACGGGCGCGCGCGACGCGAAACTCTCAAACTGCGCGGCGTTGGACCGCAGGCCGTGGTGACCGACCTGGGGATTCTGGAGCCCGATGAAACTGGAGAACTGATCATGGCTGCGCTTCATCCCGGGGTCAGCCTGGAACGGGCCCAGGCCAATACCGGCTGGGCATTGCGGGCATCGGAAAAATTACGTTTCACTGACCCGCCAGAACTGTATGAGCTGCAAATTCTACGCGAAGAGCTTGATCCTGAAGGAATTTATTTAAAATGAACGGACCAAAAATTGAAGTTTTATCGACCGTTGCGTTATCCGAAGCCCAACGAATGCAATTAATGGAGGCGGCACCTGGAATAAATATTTCAACTTTTCAGGTGCGCCGTCCGGATGAAATTCCGAATGAGATCTGGACGCGGACCGAGGTGCTTTACACCGACCGGATTATCCCCACCCCGACCCAGGCGCCGAATCTAAAATGGATCCAGTTTCATTTTTCAGGGATTGATTTCGCTTCAGGTTCTCCGCTGCTGCAAAGGCGCGATTTGCAAATTACCAACCTGAGTGGGGCGGCAGTGCCGCAAATGGCTGAATATATTTTGATGATGTTGTTGGCCCTGGGGCACCGCCTGCCGGAAGTGATTGCCAGCCAGCAGCGTTCAGAATGGCCGCGCGACCGTTGGGAGCTTTTTTCACCGCGCGAGCTGCGCGGGGCGACGGTTGGCCTGGTAGGTTACGGCAGTATCAATCGCGAGGTGGCCCGTTTGCTGCAGACGTTCGATACCCGGGTTCTGGCTGCCAAGCGGGACGCGATGCAGCCTGACGATAAGGATTATACGATCCCCGGATTGGGTGATCCGGACGGCAGTTTCTTCACGCGCCTGTACCCGACCCAGGCCATTAAATCCATGGTTAAGGATTGTGATTTTGTAGTGGTGACCCTGCCGCTTACCCCGCAAACTCACAACCTGATCAATGCAGAAGTGATCAACGCGATGAACACAAGCGCTTTCTTGATCCAGGCCGGACGGGGTGGCGTAGTCGACCAATCGGCTCTGATAGAGGCATTAAAGGAGCGGCGCATCGCCGGCGCTGCGATTGACACCTTCTCTGAAGAACCTTTACCGGCCAATTCACCCCTTTGGAAATTGCCAAATGTGATCATCACCCCGCATATCGGCGGAATCAGCTCAAATTATTTGTCACGTGCTGTGGACCTGTTTGCAGTCAATTTGAAGCGCTACGTGGACGGCGATGCGTTGTACAACCGCTACGATGCGGAGTTAGGATATTAGCTATGACGGACAAGTTTGAAGTAACACTCTTTGATCTGGGCAGTACCCTGATCTATTTTGACGGTTCCATGCCCGATGTGGTGATGCGCGGTAACGAGCGGTTGACGGAGGCACTGGTAAACCAGGGCTACCGCCTGGACAAAAAATTCGTAATGGCCTTTCGTAGGGATTTGCGCGATTATTTTCACCAGCGCGATGTCGATTTTCTAGAATATACCGTTGAGCAGGTTCTGCGGCAAACGCTGCAGAAGTTCGGGTATTCAGACGTTCCCCCCGTCCACCTGAAGGCCGCACTGCGAGAAATGTATGCCCTTACCCAGGCGCACTGGAAATTAGAGGATGATGCCTTACCTGTACTGGACCAGCTCAAAAAGCGCGGCTACCGGTTGGGTTTGATTTCCAACGCCGCGGATGCGGACGATGCGCGGGCATTGATCGACCGCTACCAATTAGACGCCTGGTTCGAGCAGGTGCTGATCTCGGCCGAGGTTGGTTATCGCAAACCGCACCCGCATATATTTGAACTGGCGCTGAAACATTTTGGGGTGCAGCCAGACGAGGCGGTGATGGTAGGGGATAAATTGGGGGCAGATGTTTTAGGGGCCAAAAATGTGGGTCTGGCCAGCGTCTGGATCACCCGCCGCGCGCATCGGGATGATAATTCCTCGCATGAAGATACGATCCGGCCGGATGCAGTGATTCAGTCCCTGCGCGAACTGCCGGAAGTGTTGGAGAATTGGAGCTGACGACCTACTCGATCTGCGATTGGGCTACCTGGATGAAGGCCAGCATATTTTCGAGGGGGACATCGCTTTCCACTGCATGGGCCGGGGATAGTATATAACCACCCGGACGACCCAATTCGATCAAGCGCCTGGTTTCGGCGCGCACATCCTCCACGGACCCGTAGGGCAGGGTCTTCTGCGTGGAGAGACCGCCAAAAAATGTCAGGCGCCCGCGAAATCTACCCATCAATTCGGCTACATCCATCACTTCTGGCTGAAACGGGTTGAAGCAGTTCAAACCGATCGAGACCAGGTCCTCGAACAGCTCGTCCACATCCCCACAGGAATGGATAAAAACATATTTGCCAGCGCTGCGCACTCTGGCATACATGCGCTTGAGCTGTGGGTAAATAAATTTATGCCACAGGCGCGGACCCATTTGCAGCCCGCGCTGCTGTCCCCAATCATCGCCAAAATATACGGCATCGATTTCGTATTTCAAGGCCTCCTCGATTTGCGCCAGATTGTAATCCGCGATGGCGCCGAGGAGCGCATGCACGAACTCGGGGTAATCGTAAAAATCTTCCATTAACGACTGCATCCCGCGCAGAGTCCAGGCGCGTTCGTATAGTGAGAAACCGATCTGGAAGACACGGAAGCGGTCGCCGTACAGCGCGATTTTTCTGGGGATATCCGCAAAGAAGCGCGGATCGAGTGGATCAGGAAAGGTGTAACCCGAGAGGCTGGCCTGGGATAAAACTTGATTGCGCACGATGCCGATATCTTTATCAACGCTGCGGTCCCAGACCACGCCGAAAACATCCTGGACGCAGTCATTCCCAATATCCTTGAAGAAGCCAATATCGCTGCCCAAATTGACAATATGGTTTTTTAAGTACGGCTCGAGATCCGGCTGTCCATAATGTGCCTGTAATTTTTCCCGGGCTTCAAAGGTGAAACCAAATGACCAGGGGACATAAGGCGGTTGCTTTCCATCCAATACCAGGCGGATCACTTCACGTTTGTTCATTCCCATCTCCTGACAGCCGTTAGCTTGCGTATATAATCACACAAATGAGTCTGGGGCGCCGGCTCCCCATTTATTTTACATCGCGTTTACATTTTTAGAATATTCTCATCATACCCGGTGCGTAAACTGGAACATGAAAGGAGAAATTCTATGAATAAGACCAAAGGATCTTCACAGGTTATCCGTTTATGGAGCATCGCGGCGCTTCTGGCGTGTTTGTTATCCATCACCGGCGGGGCATTTGCCCAAACGCCGGTTTCGAGCGCTGGCCCGGATGCGGAACTTGCCGCGCAAAATTCCTTGAGCGGCACAGTGACCATCGATGGCGGTGGAATCCCGGTTCAGGCTGTGGTGCTGGCATGGCGCGACCTGCGCCACCCGGCGGAGGCTGTTGATCCGGCGAGCGGTGGCTACAGCATGAATTTATGGGAAGGCGACTGGCAGGTGACCGTCGTTCAGGCGCTGCCGACCACAGTTTCACCGGATTGGGTCTATGCCAGCGGTCCGCAGCCCATCCATTTCGACGCCAATCCCGATCCGGCTGCCCCCAACCAGACGCTTGATTTTACGTTATCCCCAGCTACGGGTACGATCAGCGGGAGCCTGCTGGATCCCAGCGGGGGGACCGGCTTTGCCGCGCCGAACCGGGTATGGGTGCGCGCCCAGAATCAGGAGGGCATGGGAAATACGGTGCAGGTAGACGAGACAAGCGGAACGTTCAGCGTTCACGTGCTGCCAGGCAATACCATCTTACGGTTCGTTTTTGAGAACCTGTTGTGGGCGCCCCCGGTAGAGCTGTCTGGCGCGCAGTGGTATGTGGATGATGGAACGGTTGTGGCCATTGACCCGCAGCAGTTAATCTTAAAACAAGCTTTGATCAGCGGGAAAGTGACCGATGAAAACGGCAGCCCGGTGCAGGCCCTCCCCGTGCATGCCTGGCGGTTGGATGGCGCGCTGTCGGTCAAAGGACTGACCGATGCGGCCGGTGGGTATTCCCTGCCGGTGGTCGAAGGTGTTTGGGAGGTGCAGGTTAATCCCCCGGCGGGTTCAAATTATGTACCGGCCCAGCCACCGCAGCGCGTCATATTACCAACAGCGACTTCCGTCGCCACCCAGGACCTGGGGGTGGTTGGAATGGATGTGACCGTGATTGGCAGCCTGGTGGATGCTAACGGCAATCCGGTTTCCGGGTTGTCGGGTGTGGCGTATGCCCTTTACCCGGATGGCGAGCGCTGGCCGCAGTTCGGCCAGGCGGCAGCCATTAAGAATTCAGCTTTTACGCTTAAACTTTCCAGCAGCATATCCGCTCAATACCGGATCAAGGTCTCGCTGTCGGATGGGTCCGGGTATACGGCCATCTCTGGGGCGACCCTGAATGTGCAGGCCGGGCAGACGATTCCACTCGCCTTGCCGGTGGCCCTCAATACTTCGTCCATCCACGGGCTCTTGATCGACCGGGCTGACCTGACCATTCAAACCGGACTGCCGGCCGCGGTCTACGGCGCCAGCAACAGCGGTGCATTGAAGCGTGAAAAGGTGAACCCATTGACCGGGGGTTATGAATTTAATGTGACCTCTACCGATACCTCCGGGCAGGGCGGTACGTATTGGTGGCTGAAGGCTTTTGTCGATCCCACCAGCGGCTGGATTGTGCAGCAACCGCGCCTGACCAAAGTCTTCCTGCCTTATAACAACGGGCAGGGCGCGGATGTTACGGCAAACTTCCTGGTGGCTGAAGTCAACGCGGCTGTTTCGGGACAGGTCAGCGGGCCGGATGGACAGCCGCTGGCGGGGGCACGGGTGTCGGTCAGGGAAATCGGGGCAACCTCTGCCGTGGCGTTTCGCCGCTGGACCTATACCAACGACCAGGGCCGGTACGCGCTGCGCGTACCGGCAGGGCAATACAAGGTGACTGCCGACTACCGCAATATGATTTCACCTCTGCCGGTATTTGTGTCCCTTTCCCCGGGAGAACACCTGACAGCCAACCTGCAGTTCCGCACCAAAAATGCCCAGATCAGCGGTGCGGTGATGTACGACGGATTAGCCCATGCAGCCTTCATCAGGGCTTATTCGGATAACGGCGCGCGGGTGTTCACCCAGACGGATTTGAACGGTGATTGGACGTTGAATCTGTCCGCAGGTGAAGTCTGGCACATCCAGGCGGTAGGCGAAGAGGGCTCGCACTTCTTGAAGAGCCAGCGCATGCGGGCGCTGCCAGGTGTGGGCGTCAACCCCAGCAGTTATCTATTGGAACTGCTGCCCAGTGCGACCCTGCCTGAGAGCCTGGTCCTCGAGTTTGATGCCAGCCAGAACCAGGTTCTGACCCTGTCGAACGGGGCACAAGTGATCGTGCCTGGCGGAGCCCTGGCGGCCAGCGGGATGGTCTCGGTTGCGGTGCACCCGAAAATGGACCTGGCGGATGATGGCGGAGCGACACCGGTCAGCTTTGGATACCGTTTGCTGGCCTTCGATGAAAATATGGCTCCCATCCTGCACTTTAATGCACCGATTACCCTGGTCGTGCCTTTCACAGCAGCACAGCTGGCGGAACTTGGGGTGACGCCAGACCAGTTGATTCCCAGCTATTGGGATCCTTCGACTGAAAGCTGGAAACCGGTGCCGAATTTCACAGTCCAGGTTTTCTCAAATGGGAATGGGACGGTCAGCATTACGGTTGATCACTTTACAGATTACGGCCTGCTGGCTGATGCGTTTAACTACCGGGTATTCATACCGGTGACGGTCCGGTAAAATGACTACAGGATAATTTACAATCTTCCTGGATAAATCTTTATGGCATCCAATGCCTGAAAATGGCATTGGATGCGTTCAGGTTTTGGGAAAAGACAGGACAAACCGCTATCCCCCGTCCCACACCCCTGCGGGTGCACCAAGGGTGACCTTCCATTTTGGGGAGGAAGGGCAGAGAAGAGGCTTCCCGAACCTCGCGCTGCGCACTGCCGAAGATCTGAATATATTTATCGTTAGAATATGTTGGGGTTGTCTACAAGATCTTTTGGGATAACCACATGGTATTTTATACTACCCGTATAATTGGGTATTGTTTTTTTTATATTCAGGCAGGCTTTTTTCAGGCGTGGAAAATCTTATCGAGGATGGCAGTATGGCGCAGTCAAACAGCGAACGGCTCAGTTTTTGGCGCAAGGTTGGTTTTGGCCTGGGGGATATCTACGGCGGAGGGTCGGGCGTGATCATCGGTTTTTATTATCTGTATTTCCTGACCGATATCATCCGGATCAACGCTGCCCTGGCAGGGATCGTGATCTTGATCAGTAAGGGATATGATGCAGTTACCGATCCCTTTGAGGGCATCATCACCGACCGCACGCGCACGAAGTTGGGCCGGCGGAGACCGTACCTGCTGGTGGGAATCCCATTGGTGTTTGTCTCTTTTTTTCTGCTGTTTTACCCGGTCGATTTCAACGATGAAATCACCCGTTTTGTCTTTGTGATTTTTTCTTACCTGTTCTTCTCGACCGTGGTCAGCATCGTAATGGTTTCTTACAATGCCCTGGCTTCCGAACTCAGCCTTGATTATCACGAACGCACTTCGATCAGCTCCTTCCGCATCTTTTTTTCAACATTTTCTTCGATCCTGTGCGCCGTGCTGCCGCTGGAAATCGTAAAAATGTTTCCGGATGTGCACCAGGGTTATGTTGCCATGGCGGCGATCTTTGGCTTGCTGTTTGCACTGCCGTTTATCGTCACATTTTTCAGCGTACGTGAGCGCAAGGAGTTTCAAGGAGAGATCCGGCCGTTTTCCTGGCGGGCCACCTTTGTCGAACCATTCACCGTGCGCACGTTTGTGGTCGTGCTGATGATGTACATCCTGGCTTTTGTGGCCATGGATGCTGTATCGAGCATCGTGATCTATTTCATGAAATATTACCTGGGGCGCGGCGATGAAGCCAATTACGTCAGTGGGGCGCTGCTGGTGTCTCAGGTAGCCTCGCTGCCGTTTTACGTTTGGCTCAGCCGGCGGACCAGCAAAAAAGTGGGCTACCTGGTGGGGGCCGTCGTCTGGTTGGGAGCGATGCTGTTCAGTTTCGCCCTGGTGCCCGGCGGAGCGAGTTGGGTGGCGTATGCTTTCGCGGTCATCGTTGGCCTGGGCACGGGGGGAATCGTGGTAATGATTTATGCCATGTTTCCCGATATTCCGGATGTGGATGAACTTTCCAGCGGACAGCGGCGCGAGGGTACGTATTCGGCTCTGGTGACTTTCTTGCGCAAACTCAGCTCTGCTGTGGCATTGTTCATGGTTTCAAACAGTCTGGCTCTGGCCGGATACCGGCCCCCGGTCCAGGAGGTGGTGGCGGGGGTGGAAAAATTGGTCGAACAGACCCAAACGGACGCCTTTCTGACGGCGCTGCGGTTCATTTTCGTGGCCGTGCCGGTCCTGCTGGTGGGATTGGCCTTGATTTTTGCCCGCCGGTATCCCCTCGACCCGACCACGCACCAGCGCCTGAACCGGGTGCTGGCTGCCCGGCGCAGCGGCACCGCGCCGACCGCGGAAATGGAAGCTGAAGCGGCAGACCTGACCCGCAAGCTGATCCGCTAAGCAGAGGCTGATTTCTTCGTGTACGCATAAAGAAAGTTCTGTTCCCCTTAAAATTCAGGATATTGCAGGGCAGGACGTGTATAATGCCTGATATCGCGCTTGCGGCTTGTGCGGCGATGATAGGACGAAATGACTGTTAAATAAAGCTGGAGGAACCATGACGGAAGCAAAACTGCCAGACCTGACCCCAGGCGCAAAACGGATCGCCGATGCCGCAGAAGAAATGCGGGAAAATGCCGGTCATGCCGCTTTAGGTGCGCATCATTGGCTGCTGGCGCTGTGCGAGCGCCACAATGCGCTGGTGGGGTCGATGCTGCACGGCGCCGACGTGAATGGGATGATTCAAGATCTGTCGCAAAAGCTGGCGCGCAACGAACTCGGGGCAACCCTGCTGCGCAGGAATGCGGTTAATCAGGCCGGGGAGCTGGCCCTGAAGCGAGGCAAAACGAAAGCCGACGTGCGTGATCTGGCGAAGGTTATTTTGCTTGCCTGGGGTTTATCCCAACCGCCCGCAGCTGGCGGGGCGAATATGCAGCATGCTGCCGCTCCGATCGAAGCCATAGCGGCACCAGCGCCTACGCCTACCCTGGACCAATTCGGCAGGGACCTGACCAGGGCCGCGTTTGAGGGTAAGTTGGGCCAATTGGTCGGGCGCGAAGAAGAGTTGCAACTGACAATGGAGACCTTGTGCCGCAACACCAAACGCAACCCGGTGCTGATTGGCCCGGCAGGTGTCGGCAAAACGGCAATTGTCGAAGGGCTGGCCAACCGGGTGATTGGCGGAAATGTGCCTGCTCCGCTGAAGGATGTGCGCATTATCTCGCTGCAGCCTTCGGTGTTGGTTGCCGGAACCAATACGCGCGGCGACCTGGAAAAGCGCATGCAGTCCATTCTGACCGAAGCCGCACAGGAGCGGGTAATCCTGTTCATCGATGAGATTCATACGATCATCGGCGCGGGTGGGATGGTGGGCACCAATGATCTGGGCGCGCTGCTCAAACCTGCCCTGGCGCGGGGCGAGATTGCGGTGATCGCTGCCACAACCGATGATGAATACCGCCGGTTTATCGAAGCCGATACCGCCTTAGAACGCCGCTTCCAGCCGATCCGGATCAACGAACTGAGCCCGGAACTGACTTTTAAGATCTTGTCTGCCCTGCGCGATCAACTCAGCCCGAAGTACAACGTCCGCGTGGCAGACGATGTGCTTGAGTGGCTGGTTCAGTTTGGGCAGCAGTATATGAAGAACCGCCAATTTCCGGATAAGGCGGTTGACCTGCTGGAACAATCGATCGCGCATGCGGTTGCCCAGGGCAGCCCGGTGCTGGACATGAAGGAAGCCCAGGAAGTTGCCCAACGTATGGTCGGCATGCCGCTTTCCCTGGAAAATCGTTTGTCCAGCCTGCAGAAAGTGCTGCAGGAACAGGGATTGATGCGCCCGGAAGAGGTGGGCGGCCTTCTGAACCGTTTGCAGGTGACCATGCGCGGATTGGATTTAAGAGCAGGCCGGCCAAATGCGGTGCTGCTGCTCAGTGGGGCAGCCGCGGAGTTGAGCGAGACCATTTCGCGGACCATTGCGGCCTCCTTGTTTGGCGATGCGGAACGGGTGGTGACGATCGACATGAGCCGTATGCAGCATCCAATGGACGTTTCGCTGCTGGTCGGCGCGCCGCCCGGGTACGTGGGCTACAGTGAAAGGCTGCCATTACATCGTTTGATCCAGATTCCGTGGTGCGTGGTGCGTTTGGAAAATATTGACCTGTGCCACCCTTCGGTGCGGGCGGTGGTCAATCAGGGACTGCAAGAAGGCCGCCTGACAGATGGACAGGGAAAATCGATTTACTTCAGCGACGCCGTCGTGCTGTTGACCGCAGAGGTCACGATCCATGTACAGCGCAGCCTGGGTTTCCAATTGAAAGATGAGCAAGGGGTGGAAGTTGGCGATGTCTACAAGGCGGTTGCCGAAACGATCGGAAATGAGCTGGCATCCCAGGTTGACCTTTTTATGCCAGGCATCCAGCCGGCGTCAATCTCCAAGGAATGGTTGAAGGATCATATGCTGGCAGACCTGGCCGACCGCTACCTGAAACAGGGGCTGAAGTTGAACTGGGATACAAGCCTGGTGGATTGGCTGGCGGAAGCGCGCAATCAGTTTCTGAGCGAGCGCGATTGGGAGCGTTGGATCGATTATTCGCTCAGTCCGGCAATTGTAGATTTCCTGCCCAAACCGGGTGGGCCAAAAGTTAATGTCGTGAAAGTAAGCATGGAAGAAAACGTCGTAAAGATTGATCCTGACCATTGAATATGAGTTTTCTGATTGGCGTGACCCTATGCCTTAAACGGGGTTATATTTATAGCGTGTAATAGGACGGAAGTGCCAATAGAACGCGCTTCCTATTGAACAAAATGGTAAAAATTTTGTATACTAGATTTGTCAAAAAAGCAAATACTCTTAAAGAAGAACTAACTTACTGGTTTGAGTTTTCCATATGAATCTTGATCACAATTGGTGGATGGGAAACTTGTGGGGCAGCAGCAAATAAATTCACTTCATCCAGATTTAAATCTTGTTAGTGAAAGGAATTCCGACCTTGAATATGATTAAGGCTTTGATCCGCTTGACACGGTTTAAAGAACTGACTTTTTTTGTGACCGTTACCACATTATTGGGGGTTGCCTCGGCAGAGGGTGAGGTTAGCTGGCAGTTGTTAGGCGTGTGGGCCGCTAACTGGCTGGCGGTGGTCTTTGCTTTCATGATTAATGATGTGGAAGATGCCGAGGATGATGCACTCAACCCCAAGAAAGTGAACCGAAATCCGGTTTCTTCCGGCGAGCTATCTCCGCGTCTGGCCACGGTGGCCTCTTTCGCGGTAGCTGCGGTATCCGCCTTCCTGTACTACCAGTTGGGCTATTGGCCATTCGTTTTAGGCACATTCAGCCTGTTCCTGGGATTTGTATATTCCTGGAAGAAGATTCGCCTCAAGAATATGGCCTTCGTCGATCTGGCATCGCACTGCATGATGCTGGCCGGCTTGCAGTTCTTGCCGGCCTACCTGGCATTCGACCGCCGTCCAGATAACTTTTACTGGTTGTTTCCGTTCACCTGTGTGGTAGCCATCAGCCTGTACGGTGAGTTGTTCAACGAACTGCGTGACCTGGAGGGGGATCTTAAGGCCGGCCTGCGCCATACTGCAGCCATGTTAGGGGCTCGCCACAGCTATTGGTTGATGATTCTGGTGCTTTTAATCGGCGTTGTACTGTGGTTTTGTGACGATTTTTCTGCTGAATATCATCAGCACCTGGGTAGTGATCCTGATGATGGCAGCAGCAGCGGGGCTGGTGATTGTACCGGTGTTTAAAGCGCGCCGCCAGCGCGGTTCACTGGCAGTACAGGAATCGTTTCAAAAACCAATCGAGATCGCAGGCGCGATTGGCCTGGGCGCTCATTTTGTAGGCCCGTGGGCGTGGGCATTGATCGGCCCGTGGACCATGTTCCTGATGCAGTTAAAATTTTTCTAGCTTTTTCGGGATAGCTCCTCAGACAACAATTCCAGGGGAATTTGTATTTCTGCGATGCGATAAGTTAATTGGTGGCATTTCAGAATTGAAAACCCTGAACGAACCAGAATTGTTGAGGTTCCTGAGATCGCCTTCTGTGGATTTTGATTTTTCTTGCCGCCCCTTCGGGATGTTTTCATCCGGGAGGGGCGGCAAACGTTTTCAGATTGATTATTCGATACTTATTGACGGTATGCGTTAAGCACGATCAGTTGGTTATTATTTTACCGGCCCATCCACATTAATTACGGGCGGTGGTTTTCTGGACTTAAAAGTATTCGTAAAGATGAGGCAGCTTGCCCGGGAACATGGTCCGGATTGCCGGCATGGATTCCTGCCCCGGGCTGCCCCAGCCGTGATACGCAAAATCGGCAGGGTCAACCGTCCCGTAAACGAGGGCGGAAAGGGCCTGGATGGTGAGTTCAAGCGCTGCGGAGGGTGCGCGGGTGACGCTCAGTTTTCCATGACAGGTTTCAAAGTTCCAGGGGCCTTCATTCCACGGGCAAGCCGGATCGAGAATCCGGACCGAAAATTGGCCGGTTCCAGTTTGCATTCCATCGATGCCAGCGACGTCGATAACGCGACCCATGGGGGCAATCGAATTTGGTTCGCTTTTCACGCGCATATCCGCGAGCCAGGTTTCAGGGTGTTCATAAGCCGGTAGGTCCTGCAGTTCGACCTGTTCTACCTGGTCTACATGGCGGGCCAGCCAGTTCAAAAGCAGATACTTGCCGCCGGCATTCAGGTAATTAAAGCGGGAGATCTGCATCAAGGTTCCGGTAGGTTCTTTGCGTTTCATCTGGTACAGCATGACCCCCACGATTTTTCCTTTGATTCTGGCGACCGCCAACCACTGCCGGTTCTGCTCGAAACGGGTGCGTTTTGGGTGGTCAAAAATAGCCAGCCCGTGGATTTGTTGGCGCAGTTCGCGCAGGCATGCCAGGTACTGGTCGAACCCTTCACCTGACAGCATCAATTCCACCTCGCCTTCCAGGTCCTGTTTCAACAAAGGCAAAAGAACCTGTGGTGAAAAACGGGCCGTGCGCTGGTGGGGGAACGTTACATATCCCAGGCGTTCATAAAACGACTCGCGGAACGGGTAAAGACAGGATAACGGGCGCTGGTCTTCCCGCATCTCGAAAAACATATGCGACAGGATCTGGCGAGCATATCCCTTACGCCGGGCCGGAGGGACGGTGACCACGTCAAACACACCGTAGACCGGGTACAACTTGCCGCGTACCTGCTGCGTCATGGGGATGATGGCGGCACAGGCGGCTGCACTCTGCTCTTCAAACAGGGCAAAAAAACGACATCCCTTGCGGCTTAACAAATCCGAGGTGCGTTCTTCGAGATCTGGCAAAGGTGGGGTTGGCACAAAGAAGGCATACGACGGCAGACGGTGAAAAATGTCTACCATTTCCTGCCCCTCGACTTCACGGACAGTTGTTTTTGTCATCAATGTTTTTTCCATGCTGGGGTGGGGTGGGATCGGGGTCAGGGTCAGCCGGCACGGTAAACTGGATCCACAAAGCGTCCGGGCTGTGGTCCCATTCGAGGTGCTGTATGAAGTTTTTCCACTCGGCCTCAGGCAGGTCGGCGGGCTGCTCAGGTAGTTGGCTGCCGGATGGGATCTGGTCCGTGCGGATGACTCTCCCGGACGACTTTTCTTCCAGGCGCGCCAGGAGCTTCTTGGCGGGGTGTTCCCAATGCATGGATTCCATGGCCCATTTCTGGTCGACCGGGATCATGGCGACCAGGTCGGGTTGGTCCATTAATTCCAATCCTTTCTGGCTGAGGGTGGCGTTGCGGCTGCCGTGGTGACCCACCTTGTAGAGCACGATGCGCTCGAGCAGATCGTCTGCGCTGACGGTTTCGCCTTTGGGACCTTCGCCAGGCCAGGCCAGGTCCTGCCAGGAAAGCCAGTTGCCGGTCTGGGCGTCCGCGGCGAAAAGGAGCACTTTGCGCGGCTGGCTGTCGGTTAACTCAAATGCCAGCACGATACTGGTGTTATTGGTGTACGAGTTGATGCTCAAAGCCATGTTTTCACCCGCGCCAAGCCAATCGCTGTCGATGCGCCGCCAACTTAAATTGGGATCGTCTGCCGGCGAACTCCCGTAATGTTGGTTAAAAAATTTTCCATACTGCGTGTGTTGGGGGGCATCTTTCAGGTTAATGCTGTAAAGTTGATTAAACGGCTGGCTGTTCTCGTAAGCATCCTTATCGTCCGAACTCAAGGGCTCGGCGCTGTCCGCCGCAACCACGGCAGCGGCAAAAGCATCGGATTCGTTGGATACGGCCATTTCAGGGTACAACTCGCTTTTCCGTTCCAGGATTCTGAGCATGGCCGGGGTAACCGGCGGTCCGAAGACGTAGATCTTGACACCATTCACCCCCGGCAGGGTCAAGGGTGGTTGGCCGGGCCGCAGGTAATCTTGCGAACGCACCAGTTTGCGCGTGGACCGGCTGCGCAGGAAAGGAATGGGGGCTTCGTTGCCACCGTCACTGCCGGTCGCTCCCAAACCAAAACCACGGCTGTACTCAAAGTCCATCAAGGCGCCCAGGCTGTCGGCATTCGACTGCCCGGCTGCCCGCAGCTGGCTGACGGCGCCAAACATGGCGCGAATGTGCTTGTCGTAGCGCTGGCGCAGTTCATTGGCGACCGGGTCGTCCGGATCCTCGGTCCAGGCCAGCCAGAGATCGTCGATCTGGATAGTCTCGAAGGTGTCCGACGCCAGGCGGAAGCCGTCCAGGTGGTCGGTGTGTTCGTGCGTGGCTACCACCACATGCAGATGGCTGTTGGTGCTGGCAGCGATATCTTTGGCTATTTTTTGCAAGCGGGTCTTGCGATCGGGATAGCGGTGGTGGGCGCCACAGTCGATCAACAGATAGCGCGGGCAGCCGTCTTCACCTCGAAATGCCAGCAGCAGGCAGTCGCCAAAACCGGGATTGTACATGCGCACGGTTATACCGGAGTCCGGGGCCTGCAGCACGCCTGGGTCGACCGTCTTGGGTTCGGATTTTCGACGGGCCATCACAGCACCTCCTCGTTTTCAAATGAGCGGTGGAGCAGTGCAAACGGTTCGACCTGGGCTGCTTCGTTTTGGTCGTGCATACCGCTGATCAAACGCTGGAAATACATTCCGCGCGGGTCGCCCAGGTACGTAGCGCGCAGCGAGGGATTGGTGTCGCCGCTGAGATGGTGGCGCATGCGTTCGATGCGGCTCTGGCTCGTGATGCGTTTGTAGACACAATAACGGACTTTCGCGGTTTCAGGATCGACCAGCAAGGTGCATCCGCCGCGGAAGATGAAATCCGGTTTGGGCGGGTCAATATCTCCACGGTCAACCTGCTCCTGGATATGCGGGTCAAGATAACCGCGCCGGCGCTGGGTCATTTCCACCACCAGATCGGTAAGAGTCTGGTCTTCGGGGCTGATGCGGCGAGCCGGACGGACGGAGTGCACCTCCAGCCTGGGAACCCCATTTTTGTCGCAGTAAAAAGATTTGGGGAATTTGGGGTCAGTATTATCCAGGATAATTTGGGCACTTTTGGCTGCTTGTGCTGCTTCGGGGGCGGTGAACCATTTGTGCAGGATGCGCTGGCTGCGTACTGCCTGCTCGTGGATTTTCCGGCGGTCCGTGGTCAGCCCCCAATCGGGGACCAGTTTTCGAATTCGAGCCGGACTTCCAAACACCTTCAGGAAGGCTTTTTGCTCGTCTTCACCCGGAGAATGCCATAACAGGCTTTCTGTGCTCAGGCTGCGCACATCGCGCGGATAAATCCCGCGCCGGCGGAAGGATTCGATCACCGCCAGCCGGTAACCGTAGCGGTCGTCGCTGATCAGGTCGGCGTCGGCGGTGATCAGGGCGCGCAAATAATCGCCAAAGTCGACATCCACCGGTGGGCAGTAATCCAGGGCGCGAATGCACATGTGCAGGAAATGGCCGGCTGTCTTGGAGGCTTCACCGGCCAGGCGCCCAACCAAATCGGGATGCAGTTCCCCGGCAGGAAGCACGCCGCTGCCGCCGGTGGCGATGCGCAGCAGGTCGACGATGCGACGTTTATAAATCATCAGAAAGGCATCAAAGACGGCTGCCACCAGAATCGCGCCGCGGGCGTGGGGTTCGCTGGTGGTGCGCATTTTATCCGGATCCGGCGTTTCGGGAACCCATTCATGGGTTTTTGGATCGGTATGGCCGATTGCACTGCGCAGTGCGCCGTAGCGGCCGATGGCCTGGCCGAACTGGAAAGCGAGCTCACCCAGTAAATTTTGTGTCTCCAGGCTGCCGCGCGTGCGCGCAATCTGGCTGCGCAGCACCTCCGGATAGGTGAAATGCTGGAAGAGGGCCACAAGATCGGCAAAACCTTCATGCAGGGCCCAGGCATCGATATTGGTCGGTTCGATGAAACGGCTGTGCAGTCCGTCCAGCAGGGCATGCGTGGTCTCGTGTGCGATGATATCGTGCGACAGGCAGGTGAATACCATCCCGCCGGGCAGGTTTTCGCCAGGGTCGCTGGCGGAGGCTGGAAAATAGCCAAACAGAAGGGCTTTTTTGGCCGGGGTGTAGTAGGCATTGGCTTCACGCAAAGCATGCGGGTAGATTCTCATACGTTCGACAAACTGATTCTCCAGCCCGTTTTCGGTCTCCACCAGGCGCGGGGACCACAACGCGCGCCGGCCCAATGCCAGCTCGAAGTGCGAGATGGTGGTGCGCGCCACGGCATAGGTCATTTGCTGGTGGAACTGGGGGTTGCCCTCAGAAGGGGGCAGGCCGTCCTGGGCCAGCAGGAAGTGTTCATTGAGGTCAACCGGTGGATAAAATGCCTGGCTGGCGGGATCCACATCAACGACTTCCAGATAATCATCCACGGGGCCAGGCTTCAGGTTTTTTTCCCAGGGCAGTTTGATGGTGACGATATTCACGGCATGGGTTTCGATGCGCTGACTGAGGATCGGATCCAGGGCAAAGACGCGCAAACGCCGTTTCGGCGGTTGGGGGATGATAATGCGGCTTGGGGTGGGTGACATGAACGTTTACCTCCCGATGATTTATAGGATGAATGGAATGAACATCCTGTATGTTTCTGGTATGCAGTATACGCGTTGCCAAAGAAAGCCACGTTTTCGCGTTCTTCCACGCAGGCAGTCGCGGTCAGAAAAGCGGTTGCTGCGGCAGTAAGCGCCAGACTTTGCCAGGTAAGCTGCTTGAGGCAGGCGCCCCAAACCAGGAACAGCAGGGAACTGTACATAGGGTGGCGGATCCAGCGGTAGATGCCGCCAGTTACCAATTGGGTGGTTTTCTCCAGCGCCAACAGGGTGTCGTCTTCCCGATGCTGGCTGGGCTTGCCCAACTGGCGCAGCCCCAGCAGTCCTTGAATGACCATAAAAATACCAATGATCAGACAAACCCAGGACGACAGCTGGTGCCAGGATAAAGGGTCTACAAACCACTGGTCAAGGTTGATTAAAATTACAGCCAGGATCAGCTCCCAGGCAAAGAACCGAAAAAAACCGTGGGCGTTTGTATCGAACAGCACGGACCGAGAAATATATCCCAATCCCAGAGAGCCGGCTGCAAACAAAATTAGTTTGATCCCATCCATCCTGATATCCCTTTCCAGCTGCTTCTCATGGAATGGAAAGTACTATAAAAGTATAACATGACGGTCAACAATTGGCGTAATTCCGGGAGCAGTGCTCTTTGGCGCCGTTGGGGTGGGGTGAATATGACAACTCGTCGCGAATGTGTTATAAATATCAGTCCATTTGTAAACAATTTAAAACCTGTGCGTCTATCCAGAAACTGAGAGAAGGAAAAAACGGATGATTACGCCAGAAAAAATTGAAGAGTGGCTCAAAGAAGCCGAAGAGCGCCCATCCTCGATGGCGGTTATCCTCCAATATGTTGCCAACCGGCTGCGCGACCTGACGGCGCGCAACGAGGAACTGCGCGCTGACAACCTGGCCCTACGAACTGAAAAAAAGGTAGAGGAATACGAACAGCGCATCACCCATCTGGAATACCAGCTGGATATGCTTCGACGCCAATTTGGTGGGGAGGTGCCGGTTGAATTTCTGCCTGCGGCGCAGGAAGCCAGCCAGGACAAGCTGAGCGTACTGCTGTATGATGCTCTCGGGCGAATCTTGCGGGTAGAGGTTGATGGCGCCGGATTTAGCCCTGGAAAAGAATTAGCCCGCCTGACGGTGCCGCCGCCGTCGACCATTGAGGATGCGCCCCGTATGCTGGTGGTGCCCAGCTATGAGGAGCTGATGTTTGTCTTTTCCTCCGGGCGGATTGCGACAATGGCGGTAGAGAGCATCTCACAGCCCAAATCGCTGGATTGGGAGCAAGCCGCACAGCCCCAGGAACCGCGCGGTGGTGAAACACTGGCCTGTCTGGCGCCAATATCGAGTATGGCCCTGGCCGATTTTATTCTTCAAGCCAGCCGGCGTGGGTTTGTCAAAAAGCTGATGACTTCGCTGGCCCCTTCTGTTTTGGACAAACACTATATCGGCACCGGCGCGACTATTCCCGGCGACCGAACGCACACCCTGGCGCTGGCTGGCAAGGACGACCAGATGGTACTGGTCAGCCGGGACGGTTTCCTGCTGGGGTTGGACGTACGCGATTTACCCTTCAGCGGCGAGGAGGCTTTCCGTATGGGCGCATTGGACGCGCTGGCGGCAGTATTCGTGCGCCGCCCGGAGCAGCCCATCCTGGTCATGACGCAGGTCGGCAAAATCGTCCACTGGGCGGCAGACCGGCTGGAAATCAGCCATTCGTTGAAAGCCAGGGGCCAACCCCTGTATTCTGCCCAAAGGCGCGATCGGGGCGTGCGCGTGGTGGGGGCAGCCGCAATCAGCGAAGAAGATTGGGGCGTGGCGCTGCATGGCGATGGCCGTTTGACAGCGCATGCGGTGCGCAGTTTGATCGATGAAGGAGCAATTTCGGCAAGCGGCGAACTGGTCGATTTTAGCCTGGTCACGCAGCCCGGAAAAAGAGCCGTCAAGGAATAGGCTATGGCCGTCAATATCGGGCTTGATTTTGGCACATCTAATTCGGGGGTCGCGGTCAGCGACGGGCACAAGGTACACGTGCTGCCGCTCGACCGCCAGAATATTCTGCCGCAAGTGGTCAAGACCATTTTGTACATCACCCGCGACAACCAGGCATATATTGGACAGGAAGCGGTCGAACTCTACTATAAACACAACGTCAACCGCTTGCGGCGCTTCGTGAAAAAATGGACCGGCGAGATTGATTTCACCGGCGGCGATATGTTCTACGTCACCGATGTTTACACGATGGTCGACGAACTGCTTCCCGGACGCCTGCTGCAGTACCTGAAAACCGCTTTGCGCCGGACGCATGGGACGACTCTGTATTCTGGCACCCAGATTTTTGACCGCTATTACACGGCGGGTGATCTGGTGCGGGTATATTTGAGCGCGCTCAAGACGCGCGCAGAAAATGAATTGGGCGATGAAATTGGCGGGGTAACCCTGGGAAGACCGGTCAAATTTTCGGAGACGCCTGAGTTGGACAAACAGGCCGAAGACACCCTGCGCCAGGCGGCCCTGGATGCCGGCTTTAAAAAGGTTGATTTTGAACTTGAACCGGTGGCAGCCGCGTTATTTTATGAGCAGACCCTCGACCACCCCCAAAATGTTCTCGTTTTCGATTTCGGCGGCGGCACCCTGGATATCGCCATCCTGCGCCTGGGTGACCCGCAGCGGCGAAGCGTGTATGCCAGTGCGGGTATCGATATCGCCGGCAGCGATTTTGACCGCACGATCATCGAGAAACGCATGCTGCCGCATTTCGGCTCCGAAGGCGCCATGGGTATTTTCGAAATCAAGGAACTGATCCAGGCGGTGCCAGATTGGATGACCCTGCCCGAACTGAGCACGCCTCAGATCTGGAATTCTCTGCAGCGTGCCATTCAAAAACAGGTTGTCCCGGTGCGTCTGAAGACGCTCCAATCGCTGATCTTTAATGACCTGGCATTTTCGTTTTACAACCAGGTCGAATCTGCAAAAATCACCCTTTCCAGCCAGGGGGCCTCAATTATCTCCCTCCAGGGGCAGGATATGGACCTGTGGGAACTGTATACCCGCCGCCAGTTTGAACTGGATATTGAGGGCTACCGCGATACGATCGAACGGCTGCTGCTGGACACGGTTGCTTCGGCCGGCATGGAGCCGGGTCAGATCGATGCCGTGGTCAAGACGGGTGGTTCCGCCAACATCCCGGTCTTTATCCGCATGCTGCAGGATATTTTCGGGCGAGAAAAGGTAGTTGAATTGAATACCTTCAGCAGCGTGACCTCTGGACTGGCAATTCGAGCCCGGGGGAGAAGCGGGGTATAATTCCAACCATGGACCTTTTTGACCACGCCGCGCAGGAGATGATTCAGCAAGAAGCGCCTTTAGCGGCGCGTATGCGCCCGCGCAACCTGGATGAATACGTGGGGCAGGAAGATATCATTGGCCCAGGCAAACTGCTGCGCAGGGCGATTGAAGCGGACCGCCTGTTTTCTTCTTTGATCTTCTTTGGCCCGCCCGGCACCGGCAAGACCACCCTGGCCCAGGTGATCGCCAACCACACGCAGGCCCATTTTGAAAGTATATCCGCGGTTCTGGTCGGCGTGCCCGAGCTGCGCAGGGTGATTGCCGAGGCTCAGCAACGCCGCAAGATGTTTAAGAAGCGCACCATCCTGTTTGTGGACGAGGTCCACCGCTGGAATAAAGCCCAGCAAGATGCTTTGCTGCCGCATGTCGAAACCGGCCAGATCGTTTTGATCGGGGCCACGACCGAAAATCCATATTTCGATGTGATCTCGGCCCTGGTCTCCCGGTCGCGGGTGTTCGAACTGCACCCACTGACATTTGAAAACATGCAGACCATTCTGGACCGTGCGCTGACCGACACAGAGCGCGGTTTCGGCACGAAGAAGATCGTGGTTGACCCCGAAGCCCGCGAGCATCTGATCGGCGTTTCCAACGGAGATGCGCGCAACCTGCTCAATGCAATCGAACTGGCGGTCGGTTCCACGCTTCCCCTGGAAGATGGGACGATCCACATCACACTGGCCGTGGCGGAAGAATCGATCCAGCAGCGCGCAGTGGTATATGACAAGAACGGCGACGCTCATTACGATACCATTTCGGCCTTTATCAAATCGGTGCGCGGTTCCGACCCTGATGCAGCCCTGTACTGGCTGGGAAAAATGCTGGTGGCGGGAGAAAATCCGCGCTTTATTTTGCGCCGGCTGATCGTACTTGCCAGCGAAGATATCGGCCTGGCTGATCCCCAGGGGATGGTGGTGGCAGCCGCGGCGGCCAACGCCTTTGAATATATCGGCATGCCGGAAGGTATTTATCCGATCACGGAAGCGACCCTGTACCTGGCGACGGCACCCAAGTCCAACTCGGCCGGGGCAATTTTTAAAGCCCAGGGTTTCATCAAAGAGCATGGATTGGGTGCTGTGCCCATCCATCTGATGGATGATAACCGCGATGCGAAAGGTCTGGGCCACGGCAAGGGCTACCAATATCCACACAGCTTCCCCGGCCATTTTACCCCCCAACAATATCTGCCGGATGAAGTCGTGGGGACGCACTTTTATGAACCCTCCGGCGAAGGGTACGAAAAGCGCATTGCAGAACGTTTGACGGCCTGGCGCAAAGCTCAGAGCGACAAATTTAATTCCACCTCGAAGGAGAACGATGACGACTTTACTGCTAATCCGACACGGTGAGAACGACATGGTGGGCCGCAAGCTGGCCGGACGCACCCCCGGCGTGCATCTCAATGAAAACGGCCGGAAACAAGCCGCTGCGGTTGCCCAGATGTTGAGCAAGGCGCCCATTAAAGCCATCTACTCCAGCCCTATGGAGCGGGCCATCGAAACCGCTCAGCCCACGGCGGAAGCACTGGGCCTGGTAATGCAGCTGCGTCCGGGGCTGATCGAAATGGATTTCGGCCGGTTTCAGGGCCGTACGTTTAAACAACTGCAGCGCGCAAAACTTTGGAAAGAAGTGCTTAAAAATCCGGCAGAAGGGCGTTTTCCGGACGGAGAAAGCTTTATCGAGGCCCAGCAGCGGATAATCGACGACCTGGAAGCGATTGTCGCGCTGCATGCCGACGAGGAAATTGTGGCCTGCTTCACGCATGCCGATGTGGTGCGGCTTTCTGTCACCCATTACCTGCAGATGCCGATCAACGCCTTCCAACGCCTGACAGTTAATCCCAGCTCGATTACGGTCATCGTACGTGTCAAGGACCAGGCTTTTGTGCCTCATATCAACCAGGTGGCCGGATTTGAAATTAAAATGCCTGAAAAGAAGGAAGAAAAGAGCAAAACCTCAAAGAAAAAGGAGTAGTCTGTCCGGCAAATGGGCAGGTTAATGGTTCTATGGAAGATTCTTTACCGGTATTTGCCATTCGAGAGATTACCCCGCTCGAACTGGATGCCCGGATGAGGGTAGATAATAGTTTGGTGCTGCTGGATGTGCGCGAAGCGTATGAAGTTGTACGCTCTAAGATCGCTGATCCCAGGGTGGTCTATGCTCCGATGAGCGAACTGGCGCGTAAACAGACCGAGGCCCTGCCTCCTGAGGTGGCGGATAAGGCGGTAACCCTGGTCGTATTTTGCCATGTCGGCCAGCGCAGCGCCCAGGTAACCTTCTGGCTGCAGGACCTGGGTTGGCAGAATGTCGCCAGCCTGGCCGGAGGCATCGATGCCTATGCCCGCCTGGTGAATCCTGAAATCGGTTTTTATTAAAAGAAAGGACGCTAAAATTGTTTCGTCGTTTTCGCCGGCCCAGGCCTGCCAAACAAATTTCCCCGGCAGAACTGGCCCTGATTAAAGCTCGCCGCTTCCTCAGGAACGGTAGATTTGCCCAGGCTGGAATGATCCTTTCCGGGCTGGCTCGGGAATCGGAGCATCTCGAACGCCGTAAGGTGGCGGCAGAACTGCACAGCCGGGCGGCGCATTGTTTCGTGGATGGGGGTGCCGAACAGACCGGCTTGAGTGAAGCCCAGGCGGCCCTGCGGGTGTTTACCAATTTGGGGATGGAAGAACGCCGGGAACGATTCTTAGGTAATATTTCCCGCAAACTAGAAATGCACGGCATGACGGCCGCGGTGGGATCCCTGCGGATCGAGTTTGGCCGGGCCGAGCGCCTGCAAGCCGAAAGACCAGAGCCCTTGCCTAATTTACACCTGCCGGCGCTCTGCCCGCAGTGCGGGGGGCCGATGCGGCGCGATGAAGTCGAATGGATCGACCAGCACAGCGCCGAATGCAATTACTGTGGGGGGGTGGTGCAGGGCACAGAAAATTAATTGGGGGGTTGATTATTCCACATTGATGTTTCATTGAGATGTTCCGGAGGGAAGATGTCTGACAGAGCTTTATCCCACAAACGCTTATCAAGCATAAAGCAGTTTCTATATGGGTCGCCGTATTATCCCGAACATTGGGATGCATCTGTGCTCAGTCAGGATGCGGAGCGGATGAAGGCTGCCGGGTGGAACTGCGTGCGCATGGCCGAGTTTGCCTGGGACCGCATGGAACCAGAGGAGGGCCGCTTTGATTTTTCGCTGTTTGATGAAACCATCCAGCGCCTGGGAAAACTGGGAATTAAAACGATTTTATGCACACCTACCGCTACCCCGCCGGTATGGCTGACGCGAGCCCACCCCGAAATACTGCGCGTAGATGATCGCGGCGTTCGTATGGCGCACGGTTCCCGCCAGCATGCCTGCACCACTGGCCCGCTGTTCCGTGAACATTCCCGCCGCATTACCAGCGCCATGGCGGATCATTATGCCGGGAACCCGGATGTGATTGGTTGGCAGACCGATAACGAATTAAACTGCCAGTTCAGCGAATGCCATTGTGAATCCTGCCAGGCCGGTTTTAGAGAATTCCTGGTTGAAAAATATGGGGGGAATCTGGATGCGCTCAACCAGGCCTGGGGGACAGCTTTCTGGTCGCAGACTTACGGCAGCTTTGAGGAAATTGAAACCCCGCGCAACAACCTGCCGACCCATCCCAACCCTGGCCAGAAGCTGGATTATGCCCGCTTTTTGTCCTGGGCGGTGACACGTTTTCAGGGTGAGCAAATCGCTATCTTGCGCCAGGCCAACCCGGATTGGTTGATTACGCACAACGGCATTTTCCGGCATATCGATTACCGCGGGCAGTTTTCTCGTGACCTGGATGTGCTCGGTTACGATGTTTATCCCTTTTTCACACATGATCCGATGGAACGCGTGCTCAACCAGTGCTTCAACCTGGACTACATGCGCAGCCTGACGGGAAACTTTATCATCCCCGAACACCAATCTGGTCCGGGCGGTCAGGCGCCTTATTTTCACGATAACCCCGAACCAGGCGAGATGCGCCGCATGGTTTACACATCCATCTCGCGCGGCGCGGACAGCGTGCTCTTTTTCCGCTGGCGCACGGCGCGCTTTGGCGCGGAAGAATACTGGTGCGGTGTGCTTGACCACGACAATGTGCCGCGCCGGAGGCTGCACGAAGCGGCCCAGTTAGGGGTCGAATTGGAGCGGGTTGGAGCGGAGGTCCTGGGAACTCATGTAAAAATTTCGGCCGGGATTGCGGCAGGGGATTTCGATGCCACCGAGGCGCACGACACGCTGCCATTTGATCTGCCTGGCCCGCGCCAGACTGCGGAGGCGGTGTGGCGCTCGCTCTTCCGGCGTGGTTATGCGGTGGGCTGTGTGCATCCGGACGATGATTTGAGCGACCTCCAGGTATATTTTCTGCCGCACTGGGAAGTCGTAGATCCGGTCTGGCTGCCAAACTTGCAGGCCTTTGTGGAACGGGGCGGGCTGCTGGTCATCGGCGCGCGCAGCGCCACGCGCGGGTTGGATAATGCGGTCGTCGCCGAGACGCTGCCAGGTGTGCTGCGCGGCCTGACGGGGATGACAGTGGAGGAATACGGCCACCAGAACTATCCTGAAAGCCGGTCGCTGGCAATCGATTTTGCCGGAAACCGGGTTCAGTCCGAATTCTGGTATGAAATCCTCCAGCCGGAAGGCGAAACGGGTGTGCTGGCGCGCTGGCAAGGGCGCTACCTGAGCGGGCAGCCGGCGGCGACCCTGCGCCATGTGGGACGTGGGGTGGTGGTTTACGTGGGGACTTATCTCACCCACCAGGTGATGGCTGGTATGTGGCCGATGCTGCAACCGTTGTGCGGGCTGCAGCCGCTGCTGCCGCATATGCCCCTGGGCATGGAGGTCACGCTGCGTACCGACGGCAAGAAGAATTTGTGGTTCCTGGTCAATTCCACCGGGCAAGAGGTATCCGTGCCGGTGCCTACCGGGATGGACCTGGTCAGCCAGCGCCCGATCTCCGGCAGCCTGATCTTGCCGAACAACGGGGTGGCGGTGATTAAGAACTAATTGGATTGATTCCGGCTGCGGATAAATTGGAAGGTAAAACCAATCAGCATCAAGCCGCCCGCCAGGGTGAAGACGGTACCCAGGCCAAGCGGCAGCAGCAGCCCGGTGGTAAAACCGGTCTCCAGCACGGCCTGGGATGGATCGGCCGGGTCGTAATATATGCTGACCGTCTTCTGTGCCGGGTAGCGGGCGACGATTTTTGCCGCATCCCTGGAATCCGAGGTGCCGATATCGCCATGGCTGACCCGGCTGCCGGTATACTCCCGGTCGTTGACAGTATAGGTGTATTGGATATTGGCGCTGTATGTGGTACCGTCATCGTCGCTTGATTCGCTGACATCGGAAGTGATCACCTGCCCGCTCACATACGGCCAGGCAGCGCTCTTAAAGGCAGAGCGGGTATCTTGAATACCCCACAATAAAACGCCGATTCCGATCACTGCGAAAACACCTGCGAAAAAGAACCTGAAGATGAACTGCGTGATTTTCATAACCTTAATTTTAGCAGTCAAGGCTAAAACAACTTACTGATCCTCAGCGTTAATTTTATTCTGACGAGGCATGCTTCAGACGCATGCCCTGAAGTAAAAAACCCCCTCTTACCTGGAGGGGGTTTGGGGGAGGTATAAAATAGAGCTAAAACGAATCGTACAGCGAGACGACGCGCAGGGCCTGTTTGACCTGGTCCAGCGACCAGCCGGACGGGATGGGAGCGGTCACCGTCACGGGCCAGCCGGCGGGAACGTCAAAGTAGTTGTCGCTGAAAACCAGATCCGCACCTTCCAGGGAGAGTTCCACGAAACGGGCCAGCGAGCGGGCGCTGATGGTGAAAATGGCCTGGTCATTTTTGGCCTGGACATCGACTTTGAGGACCGGGTTGTTCAGTTCGAGGTGCTTGTTGGCGACAAAAATTGCCAGTTTGGTGTCGACAACTTTTCCGGCACGGGACAGGCTGCAAACAAAGATCGTCCGCCGGCGCTGTTCTTCATCCAAATCGAAGGTGACGGTGGTGATTTCTTTGGACTGGTAAGGTTCGACCGTAACCGGGGCTTCGCCCGACTGGAGCACGGCGCCATCCAGTGAAAGCAGCTGCCATTTTACGATGCCGGTCACGGGTTCGGCAATATCGCTGGTCACGTGCATGCCGACCTTCAGACCGTCGTCGAACAACGAGAGCATTACCGGGCTGTAAAAGCGGCGGGCGGCGTAGTGCAAAGCTTTCCAACGGCCGTAATAATCCAGGCTGGCCCAGGAAGCGACCGGCCAGCAGTCATTCAGCTGCCAGTAGAGGATGCCGCTGACGCGGTGTTTGTTGCGCCGCCAGTGCTCCACACCGTAGCGGATGCCTTCTGCCTGCAGGATCATCGACAGGTAAACCAGGGCAGGAAAATCTTTGGGCATGCGGAATGTGTCGGTCATCTGTCCGATCATCAGGCCGTTGCCGCTGCCGCTGCGCTGGTGATGCTCCATGATGTAGGAAGTCATATTCCAATCTTCAGGGCGGGCATAGGTCTTGACCGTGGGGAAGGGCGGCAACGATTGAAAGCCAAATTCGCTCATGAAACGCGGGTATTGGCCGCGGTAAGCGGTAAAAGGTTTGCGCCCGTGCCACACATCCCAATAATGGGCGTCGCCGCGTGCCTGACTGTTAACGTCTTTAAAGGGCGTGTTGGAGGAGGGGGAACTGGGCCAATACGGGGTGTCCGGGTCAAGCTGGGCGACCCACTCCGGCAGGGTATGGTGGAAGAACTGGTCATAGGCCTCTTTATAAGGGCGCATTCTCCGCGGTGCTCCAGGCCCAGCTCTCCCAACCCCATTCCATCTCATTGTTGCCGCACCATAATGCCAGGCTGGCGCGGTGGCGAATGCGCTTGATATTCTCAAACAGCTCCACGCGCACATTTTCGAGGAAGGCGGGATCGTTCAGGGGGTAAATCGAGCAGGCAAATACGCCGTCCTGCCAGACGAGAATCCCCAGTTCATCACACAGGTCGTAAAAGGTATCATCCTCATAAAAGCCGCCGCCCCATACCCTGAGCATATTCTGGTGCGAAGCGACAGCGGACTTCAACAGCCCTTCCAGCCAGGCGCGATTGAGACGGGTGGGGAAGGAATTGGCCGGAATCCAGTCGGAGCCCTTGGCGAAGACCGGCACGCCGTTGATCACGAAGGTGAACGACTCACCCCATTCATCCGCCTGGCGGCGCAGTTCAACACTGCGCAGTCCCATGCGGTATTGGGCGTGGTCGATCACCTGGCTGCCGGTCGTGGCGGTGATTTCGATGGTGTAGAGCGGCTGGCTGCCGTAACCGTTGGGCCACCACAACTGCGGTTTATCAATGACCTCGGAGAGGGTCAGGTTTTCACCACTGACGGTCTCGCTGACCTGAAGCACGCTGCCGTTGGGTGCGGTGACGGTCATCGCCACGCGTACGGGGGCCTCTCCCCAACGCTTAAGATTAATCTGCGCAGAAAGGGTCACTTTGCCGCCAGCGTGTTTTTGGCGCAAGTGAACGTCTTCGATGCGCGCGGTGGTGTAACCTTCCAGGCGCAGGTCTTTCCAGATGCCAATCGGCGGCAGCATCGGGCCCCAATCCCAACCAAACTGGCAGGGCGCCTTGCGCACATGGGGACCGCCCTCGATGGCCTGGGTTACCCCCTGCATCTTTCGCTCTACCTGAAGCGCCTGGGCGAAGCGAACGGTGGACGGAAATTTTATCTCAATGATATTGGCCCTGGATTTAAGCAGCGATTTTACATCCCAACGATACTGGCGGAACATATTTTCGGCCTTACCCAGCAGGACGCCGTTTAGATAAACTTCGGCAATCGTGTCCAGGCCATCGCAGACCAGGAACACATTGGCTTCTTTTAAAACGTCCGCCGGGGCCGAGAACGAACGCCGGTATTCCCAATCGGCCTCGGCTACCCACATTACGCGTTTTTCATTATCACCGACGAAGGGGTCCGGGATGCGCCCGAGGGCCATTAAGTCGGTATGCACGCCGCCAGGCACAACTGCCGGCAGCCATTCTTCCGTGCCCGCCTGGCGAAATTCCCAGGCGCCTTTCAAAGAGGTCTTTTTTATCATTCAACACCAGATTTCGTAAAATGTACTACTGTTTCGTTTAATTCTTTCTTCAAGAGGAATACATTACACCGTCGTGAGATCCCAATTTTCGTAGATCTTGGGAACATCGTTGATCAGGCGCTTGGTGTAAGGCTCTTTTGGATTCAGAATCACCTCATCAGCAGATCCGCGTTCGACAATTTTTCCATGCTCCATAATATATACAGTATCAGAAACATAATACGCCAGGCCAATATCATGGGTGATGAAAATCAACGTCAATCCGGTTTCTTTGCGCAGTTTCATCAAATAATCCAGGATGGTGGCGCGTGAACTGGCATCGATCATCGAGGTGGGTTCGTCAGCCAGCAGGATCTTCGGCTCCAGCAGGAAGATACGGGCAATCATCAAGCGCTGCATCTGCCCGCCGGAGAGTTCGAAGGGATACTTGTTCGTCAATTCTGCGAACTTCAAATTGACAAAGCCGCAGGCCTCGGTCATCATCTCTAATTTTTTCTCGTAAGGAAGTCTGCGACCACCGCGCATGTTGATGCAATCTAACAGCACAGAATCAATCTTGTTAAATGTGTTGAATGAAGAGAATGGGTCCTGAAAGATGGCCTGGATACCCTGCCAGTACTCCTGTTTCTTTTTTTGAGAGCTGATATCGCGCTTTTGCCCGTGGTAGTAAATATCCCCTTCCGTAGAACTGATTAAACCTAAAAGCATCTTGGCCAGCGTGGTCTTTCCGCTGCCCGATTCGCCCACAATCGAGACGATCTCGCCGGCGTAGAAGTCGAAATCCACGTGATCGACGGCGAGTGTTTTCTGGCGGCCTATTCCAAATATCTTGGTCAGACCTTCACCTCTCAGGATGGAAATTTTTTCGTCAGGCATTTTTATATGCTCTCCTCAGTTGATCTTCCGGCAGGATGCAGCGGTAAGAGCGCCCGTTCTCAAGTTCTTTAAAACCAATGGAATTCACCCTGCATTCTGGCATTACGTATTTGCAGCGTTCGGCAAAGCGGCATCCGGAAGGCGGGTTTTTCAGGTTGGGCGGCACGCCAGGGATGGCAGCCAGTTTGTGGCCTCTTGTCCCTTCTTCAGGCACGATGATCGAACCCATGAGGCCCTGGGAATAAGGGTGGAGTGGATCAAACACGGCCTGCTGTGCAGTGGCTTTCTCAACGATCTGCCCGGCGTACATGACCATGATGTCATCGGTCACGTTGTAGAGCAGCGGAAGCTCATGGGTGATGAAAATCATGGATTTGATGATGCCCTTTTCCATCAAATCCCGCAGCATCTTGATGACCATCTTCTGCGACGTGACATCCAGCGCGGAGGAAGGCTCATCCGCGACGAGCACTTTTGGAAAAAGAATGGTGGATACCGCGATCACCGTGCGCTGCTTCATGCCGCCCGAAAGCTCGACCGCGTATTTTTGCAGTACTTCCGCGGGAAGGCCCACGTTTTCGAAGCTGAACCGGGCCAGCTCATAAATTTCTTTCTTGGATTTGTCTGGTTGATGTGCTTGAATCACATCCTCAATAAAAGAGATAACCTTTTGAGTGGGGTTGAGCGCGTTCATGGCGGATTGGGGGATATAGGAAATCTCCGTCCCCAGGATCGATTTTCGAATGTTATCCGGCTGCATTTTGGTAATGTTGCGCCCATCAATAATGATCTCGCCACTGGTATAGTGCAGCGGAGCAAAGTAATACCCCATCAGGCTGAGCGCCAGGGTCGACTTGCCGCAGCCGGATTCGCCGGCAATGCCCAGCGATTTCCCTTCTTCAACTTTCAAGGAAACATGATCTACGGCATACACATTTTCTTGAAAGCGGGTGATATATTTGGTGGTCAGTTCCTTAACCTCTAACATTACTCTTGACATGTCACTCACCTATTCCCTCAAGGCCGGATTGAACACCTGATCCATACCGGTATTCATTAAATTCATCGAGAACGTGATCGAAGCAATGGACAAAATCACTGGGACATATGCCCACCATTTTCCCAGCAGGGGGGCCTGGTAGATCAATGCCCAGTTCAACATCAGCCCCAGGGTGGGAAATTCGGTGGTTTTGGGGCCCAACCCGATGATCGACAGGCCAGCTTCCGCCAGGATGCCCGAAGAAATTTGCAGGATAAACGCCATCACGACATAGGAAGCGATGTAGGGCAGAATATCAAAGATGATGATGTGAGTGACGGAGTGGCCGGAGAGTTTCGACAGGTTGACGTGGTCACGATTGCGCAGGGAAACCACCTGCGCGCGCACAGCCCTGGCCGTCCATACCCATGAGGTGAACCCGATCACCACGGCGACCGTAACCGCTCCGCGCTGCTCCTGACTGATGCTGAAGGAAATCAAAATCAACAGTACAAAGCCGGGGATGACGGTAAACAGGTTGGTGACGAACATAATGGCATCATCCAACATACCGCCGATGTACCCCGCCAGCAGTCCCAGGGTCAGCCCGATCAGGGTGGCGACTAACCCCGCCACAAAACCAATCAACATGGATGTACGGGTCGCCGAAACCAACTCTGTCAGCACATCCCGGCCGAAGTTATCGGTACCGAGCGGCAGCAGGCGCACGTTCGCAACCTGGTTAATGTTGACATAATCCGATTGGCTGACCGTAGTATCCGCTTGTTGGGTGCCCGTTTGGGTGCCTGTTTGGGAAACCGTCAGCCCTGATGCGGATAAAAGACCTTTCAGCGAAGAATCCAGGCGGATATAGTAATTGCGCTTGGCGTTGGTCATTCCGGGAAAATTGATATTGGCAGTGGGGCTGAAATTTTTCTCCCATAGGTCCAGGAGGCTCTTGGTATTGGTGATATCAATCTGGTCTGCAGGAATTCCATCTGCCACCAGCCATTGCTGGATTGCTATGCGATCTTCCTGAGTCAGCTTGCTGTCAATGCGCTTGGCGGCAGCATCCGGCAGGTTAAGGATATAGGTTGTGGAATTTACGCTGTCAAAAACGTTGACATAAATCCCGGGTGGGAAGAAAGTGCCCTGACCGATGATGGCTAACGGTGGATCGGGGATGAACATCGGATAAAGGAGCACGACCAACAGCATTGCCGTAAAAATGACAAAGCCGACAATGAATTTGCCTGATTTAAAAACTTCTGAAAGGAAATATTTCATGCCGTCTCTCTCTTAATCGGCCTGGGATGCTTTAATGCGCGGGTCAATGACGCCGTATAACATTTCGATGGCAAACATTGCTATCAGCACCATCATCGTGATGATTAAAGTAGTTGCCGAGATCAGCGGGTAATCCTGTCCCGTAACGCTGTTCAAAAGCGTAGTACCCAATCCTGGGTAACTGAAGATGATCTCCGCCACCAGATTACCGCCAACCACAGTGCCAATCGACAATGCCAGACCAGTCACCTGCGGGAGCATAGCGTTGCGAAATACGTAGCCGACGATCTTCCAGTCCTTGATACCCAGGAAGCGGGCGTATTTGACATAATCGGCGTTCAATTCATAGATCGACATGGAGCGCATGCCAATGGCCTGTCCGCCGATGGTGATCAAGACGATCGACCAGAAGGGCAATTGATAATGGACAAACACCGACCATATAAAGCTCAGGCTGAAGTTGGGAAGCATGTTATACCCATAGCCGCCCGAGACCGGGAACCATTTTAACCCGACGCCAAATATCACCAGCAAAATAATGGCCATGCCGAAGGCCGGGAAATTACTCGCAAAAATACTCACGGGCATGAGGACGGCATCAAAACCCTTCTTGAGATAGGCTGCTAACGCCCCCAGTATATTCCCGATAAACCAACCCACAATGATGGCCGGGAACTGTAAGCCGATCGTCCACCAGATGGCAGAACCGATAATGTCCGACACCTGGCGAGGATACTGGCTGAAAGATACGCCCAGGTTGCCATGAGCCATATTGCCCAAGTAAAGTATAAACTGCTGTAATATGGGTTTGTTGGTTCCAAATTGGTCTGCGTATTGCTGGTAGATCTGCTGCATGCCGCTCGTGTTGGTCATGCCCTGGGCCATACGGGATGCGATGGCTGCCACAGGATCGCCCGGCATTAATCGGGGTAGGAAGAAATTCAAGAAAAAGGCGAAAATAAAGGTAACCACTAACCAAAGCAGCTTGTTGACGATATATTTGGTATATCCTTTCAACTCAGCACCTCCACTTGATCCTCTCGTCGATGTACATGGATTCTTTACATCATTATATACTATTTGATTTTTTCGCAGATACCAATCGACCAGGAAAATTCCAAATCATATAAAAATGGTGAGGGGCTGCTCAAAAGTTCTTTTGAGCAGCCCCACTTATTTAATGCATTATGGTTTAGGCGACAAGCTTGACGTTATACAGGCCTGCGACGCCCCAGCCGTCCGTCATGTCTAGCGGCGGGACGGGCGGATTGGTACCATCATCCTGATGGGGGAAGTTCGTCCAAACACTCTCGTTCACCGTGTGGAACGACTGCGGGCGATACATGAGGGTGAAGGAGGGAATATCGGTCAGGTAGATCTTGGTGAGATCCGTGTAGGCTGTCTTCAGCTTGGCGAGGTCGGTTTCGGCAGGGATCGACGCGATGATCTTGTCAGCATCAGGGTTCTTGTAGCCGCCCCAGTTGCCGTTCCAGTTGTTCTTGGTTTCAGCGTACTCGCCGCCGATCAATTTATGAACCCGTCCCCATGGTTCGGTCGGGCCAACGCCATCGGTCCACATCACGAAGATATCGAACTTTTCAGGCAGAGGCCAGTTGGTGACGGTCGTTTGGTAGGGGTTCGGATCAGGATAGTTGGTCGTGATGTCAATCCCGATCGCTTTCCCGGCAGCAGCCACCACTTCAACCGCTGCCTGCCAGTCGGACCAGCCATTGGGGCAGGTGGCGACATAGTGCAGGGTCTTGCCTTTGTACTGGCGCAAGCCATCCGCACCGACTGTAATTCCGGCATCATCCAGCAGTTTCTTGGCGCCGGCGATGTCGTTGCCGGTCCACTGCAAGTCTTTGACAGCCTCATGGTCGTAGAGGGCCTGTTCACCAGGGGTCGGGTTCATGATAGAGCGTGGAACCTGGGTGAAGGTCGCCGACTGGTTGGTCATGGCGTTGGCGATGATCGTGTCGTAATCCACCGCGATGGCGATGGCTTTACGGATCGCGAGCTGGTCCAGCCCGTAAGAAGCCAGGTTGAAGAAGGCGGTCGGGAGGCTGGCGCCAATGCCGTAGGGGGCATTGGGCAGGTAAGTGGAGATGGGCAGGTTCTGTTTCAGCCACAGGTCCTGAACGTTGCTGATGAACTCCTGGCTAACATCCACCTCACCGGCTTGGAAAGCGGCGGTACCGGCAGCGTTATCCTTGAAGATGGAGTGTCCCAGGTACTTCGGCGTGGGCAGCTTGCCCCACATGGAAGCATCCTGGCCCCAGTAATTGTCGTCGCGAACCAGGACAACCTTGGTGTCATCCGAGAAGAACTTGGTGTAGGGGCCGGACCAGACGACGTCTTCCGCGGTATCGGCTCCGAACTTGGTTGTATCTCCGCCAACGCGTGCTTCCAATGTCTTCGTCCAGGCTTGCTGGATCACATAGGTGCCGCTCAGATAAGCAGCGACGACCAGGGGGTTGACCGCTTTGCCATTCGCATCCAGCTTGGCCTTGACTACGACCGTTTGGGGATCAGACGCGGTGATGGTATCGATGTAATCTTTGTTGGCAACACCGGTAGGGGTACTGTACTTGATATGGCTGGCCCAGGTATAAGCATAATCATCCGCGGTCACCGGGGTGCCATCGCTCCACTTGGCGGCTTTCTTGATCTTGAAGGTGATCATGGTGCGGGCATCGTCCCATTTGTAATCGCCATCCGCCAGCAGAGGATACTGCTTGCCATCCAGCATGTCGTACAGGTATGCGGATTCGAACATGGTGACGCGGCAGTTATCTTGCTGGGCAACCGCCATCGCGTTGTTCATGTTAGATGAATAGGGATTCCAGCCTGTGACCGCATTCCACTGTTGGCCGTTGAAGTACATGGTTTCTTTGCGAGGCAGAGACTGCGCCACGGTAGCAGCGTCGGGCGTAGCGGTGGCTTCAGGTGCCATGGTGGGGGCTGTGGTAGCGGCCGGCGCCTTGGTAGCGGCCGGAGCCGTGGTGGCGGCGGGGGCTGAGGTTGGCGCGGCAGGAGCCGTAGTTGGCGCTTGGGTGGCGGTGGGCGCACAAGCAGCCAGGGCGGTGGCGCCAACTGCGAAGAAGGCACCTTTCAAGAATTTACGGCGACTTATTTTATTCTTTTCCATTGCTTACTTATCTCCTTCTTACAATTTGAGTGAATACAAAATTGGCTTGAACCAAATGGTTGGGGGAAAAGTGGTTTTTTGCGGCGTCTTATGAGAAAATCCTCCTTTTTTCGATCATCTGATTAATCTAAAGCCAGAACATGATATAGCCTCATACGCCAGATCGCAGGATTTTTTGGAGAAAGAATTGTACCTGTGGTAAACCATAATTCCTACGTTTCATTTGCGGTGAGGTCCACATGAGCCGAAGCAGAGGCTGCCGGCTCCGATTGGATCTGCTTGACCGAATTCCGTTCAATTAAATTTGGATGGATCACAACGGTAATCCGGCCGGATTTGGGCTCTTCCATCCGGTTGAGCAGGAGTTGAATGGACATGCGCCCGATGGCCGATTTGTCAATTTGCATGGTGGTCAGGGGAGGGTACACGCTTTCAGACATGTGAATGTCGTCAAAGCCAATCAGCGACAGATCCTCACCCACGCGCCGGCCAAGATGATTGGCGGCATGGATGGCATTAATCGCGATGATATCATTTACTCCAACAAGGGCAGTCAGTTCCGGATGTTCAACCAGGAGGGTGCGGGCGGCATCGATCGAATCTTCGCGCCGGCTGTAGCAGTCGGCGAAAAAGTGCTCCTCGATCTGGTGTTCTTGCAGCGCTCGACGGTAGCCGCAGCGCCGTTCGACAAAACTGGGGAAAAACTTATCGGCGCCGCCGATAAAGCCGATCTTGCGATGGCCTTTTTCGATCAGATATTCTGTCGCCAGGAAAGCACCATTTTCGTTGTCCGAAAGGACCGCATCGTATTCGCAATTCTCAGCATAGGCATCCGCCAGCACCACGGGTTTGCCGGTTTGATTGAGGATCTTGCTCAATTCTTCGTCGACCATCATTCCGACCAGCAGCAGTCCGTCGGTGTGTTCGTTGTCGATCAAATTGGGTATCTCCAGCGAGTAGTTATCCTGATCGGTTTTCATCGTGGCATACATCAGGTTAAGATGGTGCTGACGGCAGGCCTGCTCAATGCCGACAACCACCTGAGAGTAAAATTGGTCGCTGCGGGGAATCTCGTTGAATTGGGACTTTATCACCAGACCGACCGTTCGCAAGCTTCCCTTCTGTTTTACAGTCTGGGAACGGCGAGGATTATACCCCAGGGTGCGGGCTGCCTTTAAGACACGCTGGCGAGTTTCGGCCGGGAGGCCGGGTTTGTCACTGAATACCATGGAAACGGTAGACAGCGATACACCGCTTTCACGCGCGACATCAGACATATTGACACGGGACGAACGGCTTTGAGACATAAGCACTTCGATTTCAATTCGACGATGATTTGGTCAGGGATCCCGACCTCATTTTTACTAAAATGTATATCAATTATAGTAAACTCTCTAGTGCGAGTCAATAGAGAGCGCTCCCAATGAAGAAAACTCTTAGAATCCAGATCTTTCTCATTTACTTAAATTCGTTTTGAATCTGTCCCAGGGCATTATCCAGGGTCTTTTTGGCGAAGGATAGCGATTCGGCCGCTGAATTCTGATTGTTCAAGATTGGGTCGACTGCGGTACTGATAATTTGAAAGAGCTGGCTGTACTTCACCAGCAGGTGATGCGGGCTTTCGCGGCCGTACGCAAGGGCACCCAGGTGGACCATTTTGACCTCTTCGGGGGCCATGCCTGGGAACTGCCGGTACCAGGTCTCTGCCAGACTCTGGCGCACCGGCGGGGCACCGGTCAGTTCCATCCAACTTTTCTGCTGGGCAGCACCGGTCAAATATTTCAAAAAGGTCCAGGCCTGATCGGGATGAGCCGATTTAGAAGACATCATCCAGGGATCGGTGAAGAGCACATCCCGGCGGCCATCTGCGCCGTATGGCAGGGCGGCCGCGGCCCATCTGAAATCCTGGATATCCGGATAGTTCCACCATCCCCAGCCGCCAGTCAGGTTCATGGCAATTTTGCCGGTCATGAAGATATCGCCAGTCGTGTTGATCGCGTCGGATGCTGCGGGGGAGGGCATATATTTCAGCTTCCAGAGCATATCCTGTCTGGCCTGGAAGGCCGCAATCACTTTCGGATCATCCAGAAAAGATTTGTCAGCGAAACCGGTCTGATAAGCGCTGTCTGGGAAGATATCCTGCCCCCACATTAATGCATAGGCGTCATTGGGCCAGAGGCTGAGGTTGCAGCCGTAGACGTCAGTCGCCGGATCGCCGGTAACACTGGTCAAGGCTTTGCACATTTCCAGGAATTTGTCATACGTCCATGTCCTGTCATCCCAGCTGCTGGGTGGGTAAGCGATGCCGGCTTTATCGAAAAGATCTTTGTTGTAGAAAAGGAATGAGCCGGTGGACAATATGGGCAGGCCCATCAGCCTGCCGTCCACTTTGTAGATATCGAGAACTTCAGGTTGGAAGTCGCTCAGATCGAAATTATCCCGCGCGATGTAGGGGGTCAGGTCCGCCACAAGACCGCGATTGACGTAATCCTGAAAACCACTGGGTCCCCAATGCGACCAGATGTCGGGCGGTGTATTGGCGGCGATCATGGTCTGCATTTTGGTGTCGAAGTCACTAGAAGGAACAACGACCAGGTTAATGCGGATATTGGGGTTCTGTTTCTCGAAATCGGGAATGATCGTCCCGAGCTCCCAATTTTGCTCTGCTTCATTTGTGCGCACCAACCAGATGACTTCAGTCTGGGTGGAAGCGGCGGGTGCCTGGGTTCGCGCGGTTGCACAGGAAGAGAGCAATAGGACGAATAATAAGCCAAAATACAGGGATTTCTTCATTTTTTCCTCTTGTTTCGGACAACGCTAACACTAAATTTGGACAAGGGGATCCATATACATCACCGGGTTTTATGAATCTGCTGCCGCTTCGAGCCGGTTTTTCTAATGTTCACCAACCCGGTACAAAATATGATTGTAACATTACTCTTATGAGAGAGAAATGTATAATTTTAGATGGAGGGACCGATATGACCGATGCCTTTTTAATACCTGCTGCTGCCTGGCAGCGCCGTCTGGATGCGCGCTTGCAAAATCCCGGTAAACCGGGCCAGATGAATAATTTTCGCAGCCTGATTTCGATGATGCCAATGATCGTGCGCATGATGCGCCACGCACAGAAATCCAGCCAGGCGGGATTTGACCCGATCAATTTTATCAATGCCCAACTTCCCGGTCCAGAAATGGGTGTTCCCCTGGGCGGGATCGGGTCCGGCAGCATCACTCGCGGCTGGCGGGGGGGCTTTCTGCGCTGGCAGATGCGCCCCGGAACGATTCAGTTGGGCCAGGTATTCGCTGACCAATTTTCCCTGTTTGTGCAGCATGAAAATCAGCCGGCGGCACTGCAGGTTTTAGCAGCGGAGCATCCGCCGAAAGGCGTGCTTGAAGGATGGGATTGGACGATGGACCCGGCCTGCGCCACGTACCATGCGCTTTTTCCCCGAGCATGGACGCGGTACGAACAGCCGCTGCCAGGGGTTAACCTGACCTGCCGGCAGCTCTCTCCGGTAATCGGCCACAATTACCGCGAAAGCTGTTTTCCGGTGAGTGAATTCCGGTGGAAGATCGAGAATACAGCTTCCGTTCCGGCCCGGGTGGGTTTGATGTTCACCTTCCAGAACGGTATAGGCGCCCCCAACGACCAGGATGGGGGGCATTCAAACCATGCTTTTTCGTTTGAAAATGGCCTGGGGGCCGGGGTGGAACTGCGCCATATTCACCGCCAGCCCAAGTCCTATCCCCTGGGACAGGTCCCTGAAATCCAGCAAACCTATAAGGATCCTTTATCTATTGTGATCGCATCCCGGGCCGGTAATGGGGTCGAGGTCACGTATCGCACCCGGTTCACTGCTGACGGCGATGGGCTCAGTATTTGGAACGATTTCGCCCGTGATGGGCGCCTGGATAATTTTGGCGATGACCGCCCCAGCCTGCCGGGCGAAGTGATCGGCGCGGGGCTGGCAGTGACGGTAGATGTGCCGCCGGGTGAAAGTCGTGAGGTAGCTTTTTCCCTGGCCTGGGCCATGCCCGTGATACGCAGTGGTTTCGGCACACCTTACTACCGGCGCTACACGCTGTTCTACGGCAGGCAGCCCCAGGCAGCGCAGACCCTGGCGCAGGATGCTTTGGACAAAGCCGGGACATGGGAGACGGACATTGAAACCTGGCAAAAACCGATCCTGGATGATGCCAGTCTACCGGATTGGTACAAGACGGCTTTGTTTAATGAACTGTATTATTTGGTGGATGGCGGAACGATGTGGTGCTTTCCGGCGGAAACGACCCCGACGGAAGGTGATATGGGCCGTTTTGCCTATTTGGAAAGCCATGAATACCGCTTTTACAACACGGTTGATGTTCATTTTTACGCCTCGTTCGCGCTGATCATGAATTGGCCGAAAATTGAGCTGGCTATACAGCGCGATATTGGGCAAGCCACGCTGGTTGAAGATGCTGAAAAGGTGCAGGAGATGTGGCATGGAAAATGGGTGCCGCGCAAGCTGCGCGGGGCCGTGCCCCACGATATAGGCCTGCCCGGCGAGGATCCCTGGCTCAAGGTAAACGGGTACAACCTGCACGATGTCAATATTTGGAAGGACCTGAACCCAAAACTGGTGCTTCAGGTGTACCGCGATTACGTTGCCACTCAGGATGATACATTTTTAGTTGACCTCTGGCCCGCCGTGGAAGCGGCCATGGACTGGGAGATGAAATTCGATCGGGATGGCGATGGGATGGTCGAAAACGACGGCTTTCCAGACCAAACCTATGACGTGTGGGCGGTGCAGGGCCCCAGCGCATATACCGGCGGGTTGTGGCTGGCTGCGCTCAGCGCAGCAGCGGCCATGGCTGAGATCCTGGAAAAACCCCAGGCGGCGCAGCATTATCGAGATCTGCTGGAAAAGGCGCGCGGGGTGTATGACCGGAAACTGTGGAACGGGCGCTGCTATTCTTATGACGGCAGCTTCAGCAAGATGCATGATTCGATTATGGCCGACCAGCTGGCCGGGTACTGGTACACGCAGTCGTGTGGGTTGGCGAGCCTTCTTGACCAGGCTAAAGCCCGTTCGGCATTGGCGACCGTTTTCGAATATAATGTGCAAAAGTTTAAAAATGGACAAATGGGGGCGGTCAACGGTATGCGCCCTGGCGGTCAGGTGGACCGCAGCACGATGCAGTCTCAGGAGGTGTGGACTGGCACCACATACGCTGTCGCGGCGAACATGCTCCTGGAGGGGATGCGATCGGAAGCTTTTCAGACCGCTTATGGGATCTACAAAGTAACCTACGAAGATAAAGGGTACTGGTTCCAAACACCCGAAGCCTGGGTGGAAAGTGGGAACTACCGGTCAAACACTTATATGCGCCCATTATGCATCTGGGCCATGCAGTGGGCACTGGATCGTGAAGTGAAATGATCGTTGACGCTGGGGCATGCCGCTGGTTTTCGCATTGCATCCTTGATAGTATATTGTATATAATAATAAAATTTGAATATATACGTGCAGGATGGATTTATG